>NZ_NFIV01000009.1 GCF_002159555.1 Muribaculum sp. An289 | reverse complement strand
AAAACTCATTGACGAATATATATCACGCCATTATTGACACTATTATCATGAATTTTGTCGACTAAGAAATATTTATTCGTGTGCCATCATGAATTTTGTCGACTAGGCCGAAATTTATGCGTGACCGGTGGAGCCGCCAACCGGAATTATCCGCTGGTCCATTATCCGCTGGTCCGTTTTTCCAACGGGCGCCGGAATCATAAAAAAACCTCGCTATACAGAACGCACAGCGAGGCAAAAAATTTCATATTATGAAAAAAACTAAACATCATCGAGCGGAAAACGAGACTCGAACTCGCGACCCCGACCTTGGCAAGGTCGTGCTCTACCAACTGAGCTATTTCCGCATACATCCGATACCTTTGAGGCGACACGCCCTCAACTGCAAGGACACCTCTTTCGGTTTCGGGATTGCAAAGGTACGAATAAATTTCAAAACTCCAAGAGTTTTTTAAAAAAAATTGTCAGAAGCTGTTTAAAAATTTCCAAGAAAAAATTTCAAACAGCTTCTCAGATTGCAGTTAAATTGCGGTTTCAAATTCCGAAAGAAACCTCAAATCGTTTTCAAAATATTCTCTCAAATCCTTTACCTGCCACTTCAACATGGCGATGCGCTCCACGCCCATACCGAAAGCGAAACCGGAATATTTTCTGCTGTCTATGCCGGAAGCTTCGAGCACGTTAGGGTCTACCATCCCGCATCCCATAATCTCAAGCCAGCCGGTACCCTTGCATATATTGCAGCCCTTGCCTTTGCATATATTGCAACTTACATCGACTTCCGCACTCGGTTCCGTGAATGGAAAATATGACGGCCTCATCCTTATTTTGGCATCCTTTCCGAACATCTCCTGCGCGAAAAGCAATATCGCCTGCTTCATGTCGGCAAAAGAGACACCTTCGTCTATGTAAAGTCCTTCGACCTGATGGAAGATGCAATGGGCCCGGGCGGAAATGGCCTCATTACGGAAAACCCTCCCCGGGCATATAATCCTTATAGGAAGCGGAAGTTTTTCCATCGCCCTAACCTGCACGGAACTCGTATGGGTCCTCAACAGGACGGGATTGTCACCGGAAGTTACGAAAAACGTATCCTGCATATCCCTCGCCGGATGTTCGGGAGGGAAATTCAAGGCGCCGAAGACATGCCAGTCGTCTTCTATTTCCGGGCCCTCTACGACACTGTAGCCGGATTTCGAAAAAATGGATATGATTTCATTACGCGTTATCGATATCGGATGGCGGGAGCCTGTCAGGTAAGGAACGCCCGGCATTGTAAGGTCCGTCTTCGAAGAGGAAGAAACCTGTTTTCCTACGGAATTTTTCAATTCTTCAATCTTCGCCTGGGCCGCCGTTTTCAGACCGTTCAGCTTCTGACCGAAAAGTTTTTTCATTTCAGGCGGCACGGTCCTGAACTCCTCGAAAAGCGCCGTCACTTCGCCTTTCTTTCCGAGAAGCCTCACCCTCAGTTCCTCTATCTCCTGCTCATTCGAAGCCTTCATGGCCTCGATACGCTGCATCAAATCCTTTATCTTGTTTTCCATATAAAATGCTTCTACACTAAAATTGCACCATTAAAACCGCATCATTAAAACTGCACCAATAAAACTGTGTCATTAAAAACTGCGCCATCGAATAAAATTAAAAACCGCAAGCACAGCACACGTACCAAGCCAGCCGCACGCGTACGGAAGCCGGCCAGGCTATGCCCGCGAAACAGGCTGTGTCATACATCTTCCGCCACCGCCGCCGCGAGGGAGTTCCGAGCCTTCGATGGTAACAACACAGTCGCCCATGTCATCCAGGGAACGGACTCCGTCCAATATGTCCCAGGCCCTTACCGGTTCGAAACCGTTTTTCGCCAGCTCTGCAATGGTTGCCTCGTTCCGTCTGTAACCTATCACCTTGCCAGGAGCGAAAGCGAAGAAGTTCGCGCCGCTGTGCCACTGCTCCCTGTCCTGTGTCCAGGCATTTTCGGTCCCGCCGCAAATTATCGGCTCCAGTTCCATGCCTACCTTGGCCAGGGCGGAAAGCAGGTTGTGCTCCGGAACAATCTCCGTCACATTGCCGTTCTCCACATGCATGCGTATGGTGCGGTATATACCCGGTTCCATAATCAAAGGCTTGTACACCATGCATTTGCCGTTTCCGAGCAAGGTAAACACCATATCGAGATGGATGAACGACTCTGGGGAGGAAGGAAGCTGCTGCACCAGGACATCGAAACTGCCGTCCCTTCCGAAAGTGGACAGGGAAGTCGAAGTTGAGAGACCGGCTATCAGGGCATCTATGCCTTCAGTGGACGTGCGCAGCCCGTTGCCTATGATAAGCAAATCATTGCGGGCTACCAGGACATCGCCTCCTTCAATCTTCACACGGGAGCCGTATCTGGCATCCTTTCCGGGCTCTATGACATTGCAGCCGAAAAGTCCGCTGTACGTATATATCGCCTTCATTATTATGGATTCGCGGTCGCGCACCTTGTTTGCCATCTTGCAAATGACGGCGTTGCCGCCTATGACGACTGCCGAATCCCTTGTAAAATAAAAATTGTATAAAGGAGACAATGCGAATTTCTCTCCGCTGAGAAAGGCCGTAAGAGAACTGTATTTCAACGGCATGCCTTCTATCAGGTAGCGGGCAAGCACATCCGAAGGCAGATCGGACAGCTCCTTAGCCAAATCCATGGCGGATTCGGTGTTGCATACCTCCCCGATAAGCCAATCCTTTCCTATCGGGTTATCGAGCACGGACCTGAGCAGGTCGGATACCTCGTACGTATCCGCCACCTTTGAGAGCACTCCGCTCAACTGCCTGTACTCCTGGACGGCAATGCCCAGGCTGAGGATATCGCTGTAAAGGGCCTTGTGCGCATTCGCCGGAGTCATGTTTTCCACCTCCTTGCCCGGTGTATGGAGGATTACGGCATTCAATCCGGCTGTTTCGGACGTTATATTCAATCCTATCTTATTGTTACTCATAAATTATGTATTTATGTCTATTTATACTTGTTGAAATCGCTCATGGACAAATCCGTAATCACCTGCTTGATATCCGCCTCGACCTTCGGGCATATAAGCAGCACGTCATCGGTATTAACCACAATGAAGTTTTCGAGCCCCCTGACCGCAATCAGCTTGCCCTTCTCTTTCGAAAGCAATATCGAATCCGTCACGCCGGAAACGAGGCTATCCTTCGCAAGGACGAGATTCCCGTTTTCATCCTTATTGCCGAGACACCTGTAGAGCGACTCCCATGTCCCGAGATCCGACCACGAAAAATCCGCCGGAATCAGCCAGGCCTTGTCGGTTTTCTCCATTACGGCATAGTCAATCGATATCTTCGGACTGTCCCCGTATGCCTTTTCGACAAAATCCTCTTCCGCATCCGTCCACATCACATCCTTCCAGCCGTCGAATTGCGAAGCGAGTTCCGGCATATATTTTTCGAGTTCCCCGCGGATGGAAGCAAGGCTCCAAACGAAGATTCCCGAATTCCAGTAAAACTCCCCGCTGTTCATGAACACCTGGGCCATTTCCAGATCCGGTTTTTCCGTAAAGGTCTTTACAGGCATGGCCCCTCCTCTGAATTTGCTTTGCGAGGCGGCCGAAACCTGGATGTAACCATAGTTCGTTTCCGGCCTCGTCGGCTTGATGCCGAGAGTTACCAAAGAATCATGCTTTTCCGCATGGTCGAAGGCCTCAAGGATATTCCTGACGAAGATGTCCTCCTCCTTTATCCAATGGTCCGACGGAGCCACAACCATCGTGGAGTCGGGATCCTTTGCCAAAAGCTTATATAATGAATATGCTATACATGGTGCCGTATTCCGGCCGAAAGGCTCCAAAAAGATATTTTCAGAAGGCATTTCGGGCAATTGCCCGGCCACTATGTCCTCATAAATCCGCCCCGTAACCACAAAAATATTCTCCACCGGCAGGATTTTGGCAAAACGGTCGAATGTCTCCCGCAAAAAGGTCTTGCCCGAACCGGTTATGTCAAGAAACTGTTTCGGCATACTGCTGCGGCTTATCGGCCAGAAGCGGCTTCCGACACCGCCCGCCATTATGACACAGTAACGATTCTTCATATCTTACATGAATTTTGAGGTTCCAAATTGCAAAATTACCAAAAAAGCTGCAATCTTCTAAAAAAATGGAAGAAAAGCATCCTCAATATATTCAATAATCGCACCACCCCGGTCATTTGCGGAGACCGCAACCACATCGAAACGCACTTCCTTGGATGCAGGATGCATGGCGAGGTATGCCCTGGCGGCACGGCACATGTTCAGCATCTTGGCCCTGTTTACGGCCGAAGCGGGGGTGACTTCCGGAAAAAACCTTGTCTTCACCTCCACGAAATGCAGGTATTTTCCGGTTTCCGAAATGATATCCACTTCCAGATGGCCGTTTCTCCAGCCTCTGGCCAGGATTTCATGCCCCAATGATTCGAGGTAGGCTGCTGCCGCATCCTCTCCGGCCTTTCCTACAGAATGCCGGCGACCGTCCATTTTCCGTCATTTTTAACGGCAAGAAAATTTCCCCGATACGTATTCCCGGCTCCATCCGGGCCTTCCATGACAAGTGCGACCGCCACAGAATCATCCCCGGCAGGTTGCAGCTCCGAAGAGACTATCTTCGTAGAGGACAGCATCTGCCTGAATTTGGAAATGACGGCACTGTCTCCCGCATTTTCTTCGAATACGCCTGATACGCTCTCGAAAACCCCGTCCGAGCAATACGCCCTGACGGAATCCATGTCTGCCGCAAGCCAGTACTCCACGAATTTCCTCACCGTTTCTTCCGCATCCGTCCCGCCTTTCCGGGAACAGGAGGCAAGTGGCAAAACGGCCAAAGCCACCGTCACAAGCAAATAATTGGCAAAACGCATAATCAGTCAAATGTCACTACGGTTATCCCCGACCCTCCGAAGCGGATGTCTTCGTCCTTTACGGAAGATACGCCCGGAACGGTCTTCAAATATTTCTGTATTTCTTCCCGCAACGCCCCGGTCCCCTTGCCGTGAAGGATTCTGACAGAAGGGACTCCGAGCATTATCGCATCATCTATATAATTGACCACGGCCGACAGGGCCTCGGCCACCCGCTCCCCGCGCAAATCTATTTCGCTCTTGAAATTCAGCCTGCGTTCGCGCAAGGCGGGATCTTCCCTCCTTACAGTCTGTACGGGCTGCACGGCGGACTTCCTGAATTCTCCGGAGGATATTTTCTCGACCTTGTCAGGAGCCACCCTCGTGGAAATATTGCCTACGGAAACAAAGACCTGCTTCGGACTTACACGGACAACTTCCCCGACAAGGCCGCTGTCCTTTAACCGGACTTTGTCCCCTACGCCCAGAGGACTTTCGCGGAAAGCCTTTTCGGCGGCTTCTTCACGGGCTTTACGCTCCATTTCGGCCCTCTCTTTCTCACCCGCACGCATCAGCTTTTTCCGGGCCTCCCTCTCGCGCCGGGCCTTAATCTGCCCGATTTTGCGCTCGATACCGTCATCTTCGGGGGCCGGCTTGTCCAGCGAAGCCGAGAAAGCGGAAACCGCACTCCTCGCCTTCTTTGTCTCGACCGCATCCGCCTGCGATTCCCTTATCGTCCTCACGGTATTTTCTATGAGCCTGTTGGCCCCGGATATTATTTCCTTGGCCTCGCGTTTGGCCTCGTCTATAATCTCTTTCTTGGTTTTCCTTATGGCTTCCAGCTCATTCTGATACCTTTCCGTCAGACTGTCAAGGGTCTTGTCCGTACTTTTGATATGCGACAGTTTTTCATCTATGGCGCGCCGGCTGCGGGCGATACGGCGGAGATTGCGCTCGATGCCTACGAATTCCTCCCCGGCACGTGACTCCGCATCCTTTATGATGCTTTCGGGCAACCCCATTTTCCTCGCCAGCTCGAAAGCGAAAGAATTCCCGGGAAGGCCGGTTTCGAGCCTGAATAAAGGCGTTATGTTCTTCACATCGAACTGCATGGCACCGTTTACCACTCCGTTGTCACCCGATGCATAGAGTTTCAGGTTGGTATAATGGGTGGTTATCACGCCGAAGACCCCTCTCCTGTCGAGTTCCGCAAGGATGGCCTCCGCTATTGCACCTCCAGCGGCAGGCTCTGTTCCCGAGCCGAATTCGTCTATCAGCACGAGGGTTTTCCCGTCGGCATACGACAGCATGTCCCTCATATTGGCGAGATGGGAACTGTATGTACTCAAATCGTTTTCAATAGACTGATCATCACCGATGTCCACCATTATGGAGTTGAATACGGGAAGCTCGGATATTTCCGATGAAGGGACGAGCATCCCCCACTGGAACATATACTGAATCAGCCCCACCGTCTTCAGGCAGACCGATTTTCCGCCGGCATTCGGGCCGGATATGAGCATGATATGCCTCTGAGGGGTGAGCGAAATGGTCAGCGGGACTATTTCCTTGTGTTCTTTTTTCAGGTTTTTCTCCAAAATCGGATGCCTGGCCTTGCGCAGATTGAGTTCCCCGTTATCCGAGATAATCGGTTTGCCGGCTATGAAGTCCAATGAGACCTGGGCCTTGGCCATTATGAAATCTATCTCTCCCAAAAAACGGAAAGAATCCGCTATGTCATCGATATAAGGGCGGAGAAAAGCGGTGAACTCGGCCAGAATCCTTATGATTTCCCTCCTCTCGGCAAAACGCAGCTCGCTTATACGGTTGTCGAGTTCGACTATTTCTTCCGGCTCGATGAAAGTGGTTTTACCGGTAGCGGACTCGTCGATGATAAAGCCTTTCAGCTTGCGTTTGTTAGCGGACGATACCGGTATGAGTATCTTGCCGTCGCGCACGGATACGGAAGCGTCCTTGTCCACGATTCCCTCTTCCTGGCCCCGCCTCAGGACGGCTTCGGCCTTGCGCGATATCGAAGACTCGGCATCCCTCAGGGAACGGCGTATTGTGGCAAGCTGCTCAGAAGCATTGTCTTTTACGGCCCCGTAACGGTCGAGTATCGAATCTATCCTGTCGAGCACAGCAGGAAAACACAGCACGGGAGAAGCCATTTCCTTCAGTCTCGGATACAGTCCGTCCTTGACCGAATCGAAAAAGAAGACGATGCGCCTTACGGCATCCATTGCCTTGCGCAGTTTGCCCATGGAAACGACATCTATATATGAAGATTCGGCCTTGAGGGGGATAAGAAAATCCATGCAGTCTTCAAAACCCTGGGACGGGAACGAGTCTTCGAACATCAGAATCATCCTCATCTCGTCAGTGAGTTCCAGCCTGCGGGAAATCTCCGCGACGGAAGTGGAGAAACCTTCACTGCCGGCCCTTTCCTTCGAATATGCCATGGAACACTTCGCACTGACCGACTCCCTTACCTTGTCGAAGCCGAGTTTCTGTTCAGTTTTCAATATGTACGTCAAAAAGTTTTCCATCTCCATTCCTACACTTCATAAGATGCAAATATAGTGAGAAGCCGAGAGCAGAGCAAATGAATTTATTCAAACTGCATTGCCGAGAGGCGGAGGCTGCAAGGCTTTACTATAATTTATCTATCAATAACGAGCGGACAAGTTCATAACCTGACTGCGGATTGAATTCTATGTCAGGACGAATCAGATTTTGAGTATCTCCCAAGAAATCCGGATCTGACATTTTTCCCTCCATGTTGTTGATGAATTGCTTGTATGTTGGCGGCTGTTTTACGACAAAGGACATGTAACGCCTGTAACAACGGAGTATTTCATCAATATTTACGGAGGCTTGCGACAAAGCTACATATAAATCAAAAAGGTCCCTTCCTTTTTTTCGTTGATACAAAGCCCTTAGTTTTGTCCCCAACAGTTCATTCAGACAATATGTCGTTATCTCGCATTTACCCGAGAACCAGCTGTTTTCCATCTCGAACGGAATTTTGACCAATCCGAGTTCATTAAAATGTTCAAAACAATTTATCTCGATTTTCAATCGAAGCGGAATGACAGGAGGTACCTCAGATTCCATACGGAACAACATTGTATTATTGTATCGCTTTTGTTTTGTAACCCTGTCAGGCAAGAAGCTCAGGACTTCGCCCAGTCTGAACATGATTGGCTTTATCGGTCCCGGTGTGATTTGTACCAAGTCAATATCTTCACTATACCTGGGCTGTGGCGACAAATACAGCTTATGAAGTGCCGTACCTCCCCTGAAAGCCAACTGCGAGGCAAGGAACCCATCACTGAAAATGGCGACAAGCGCACGGGATATAATAAGGTCCTGTTCCACTTGTGCATTGTCATTCCAAGGAACAATTTTATTCCATTGGGTAATAGCTGCCCTGTTTATCATATTTCGTCTGTTTCTATTATCGAATTTACATTAACTTTCCAACGGGTATTCTTTTCCACATCCTTTTCCGGCCGATTGGTACTTAACGGGACATACCTGAAACGCTTGGCGTATGACAACAGTTCCGTATGAAGCACTTCCGCAACCTCTTTCTGTTCAAGAACCTCCTCCAGAATATATCCCAAACGTTGTACAGTGGCAATTGAGGTATGAACGAACAAATTTTTGGAGGCATCCCGAAAATCCATCTTCTCTGCCAACTCTTCCAAAATAGTGGCAGCTCTTGAAAGACCGCCGATATACTGTTCATACTGCACAATATCAATGGAGGTCAATTCCACATTCGAGTAATGGATTACTCCGGTTTCAGAATTCTTTGACAGTAAAAGGTCCGATGGAATCTCCTTACGGTATGTCCAGACAAGCGTATTGTTTTTTGATGGCGAAACGGACGACTTCGGGAATATTGTCATTACGGAAAACCTTTGCGGGCGCTGGTGCGCAGCACCTAAGATTTCCGCAGCACTCAACAGGCTTATGTAATATGGCTTTTTCAGATATGACATCAACTGGTCAATGTAATAAATTGGAGGTACAATCCTTTTCGCTGCATATTGCGGAGGAACAATAATATAAAATCCCTTATACGCAGAATACAGAATGCCACGGGACGATAATCGGAAAAGTTCATTCCTGATAACCTGTTCCGAATAATTGGGAAATGTCAGCCTTATCTCCTCGACAGAAAAAGTCGGAAAACCACTTATTTCTCTATACCGAATCCATTCTCTGATTGTCATATTGGGTAATTTTAGTGCAAAGGTAATCAAAAAATGATTATTTATGCACTTTTTTGGCGCATTTTCAAAATGAAAGATAAGTTATACCACATTCTTTCCGAGGCGTGAGCAGTATTTCTGCCGCAGGCAAATATAGCGAGAAATCGTCTGATTTTGCTATATTTGCAGATTGGAAATCCCAAAGGTACATCTGATTATGCTGGATTTTTTGAACATATCTTTCGTAGACATACTGGACATCCTGCTCGTAGGCCTGCTTATATATCAGATTTTCAAACTGATACGTGGAACTGCGGCCATGGGTATATTTTTAGGCATCCTGGTCATCCTGTTCGCATGGATAATCGTGGACGCCCTGAACATGAAACTCACTTCCGCAATCATAAGCCAGGTAATCGGTGTCGGCGCAATAGCCATAATCATACTTTTCCAACAGGAAATAAGACGTTTCCTGCTCCATTTGGGAATGAGATACATGAAAACAGGGAAAAGGACAGGGCTTTTCAGGTTTTTCTTCGGCCAGAGCCGGAAGACGGAACTCAATTCCAGGTCGGTGAATGAAATTGTAGAAGCCTGCGTGAGGATGTCGGATGACAGGACCGGGGCCCTTATAATAATCCCGCACCTGTCCCGCCTGGACACGATAATAGAAACCGGGGACCTGATAGACGCACGTATAAGCCACCGCCTGATAATGAACATTTTCTTCAAAAATTCCCCTCTGCACGACGGGGCGATGATTGTATCCGGAGACCGGATAGTGGCTGCAAGATGCACGCTTCCCATCAGCGAAAACCCCAACCTGCCGAGCCATTTCGGCATGAGGCACAAGGCCGCCATCGGGATTACGGAAGAAACGGATGCCGATGCGATAGTGGTTTCCGAGGAAACAGGGCGCATTTCATTCATAAACGACGGGAAAGCCGTGACAATCAACAACAGCGGCGAACTGAGGGACGCAATCGGCAAATCCTTCAAGGCCGCCTCGTAAAGACACGGAAAAACAAAAACAGGAGCAGGGCTCAGTCCTCCCGTACCTTTGCCACCGAAGCGAAAAGCACTTCCACGGAAATCCCATAAGTTTTCAGGGCCGATGAACATGAAAGCAAGGTAGCCCCTGTCGTACAGGTATCATCCACAATCAATATCCTTACCCTGCCGTTTTCCTTTACCAGAGCATCGACGACGGCGGAATCCCCGCCAAGGACAAAGGCGTTCCTTACATTGGAAACCTTATCGGCCACATTCACATAAGTCTGTGAAGCCGTGCGCCTTCGCCTTTTGAAAAGGGAAGGGAGCAACAACGGATATTTTCCGCATACGGAGCCGTAACCGGAGACGAAACCTTCGGCTATCATCTCGGACTGGTTATACCCTCGCTTCCATTTTCTCGTCCAGTGCAGAGGGACAGGGGCGACTATGTCTATGCCGCCGAGACCGTTCCCCGCAAGGGCCGCATACGAACCAAGGAGCCGCCCGAGCCTTACACCGAGACTGGAATTCCCCATATATTTGACCGACAGTGCCAGCCTCTTATATGGGGAGACATCATTGTAATAAAATAGTGAGAACACCCATTGCCCCCGCTCGGTCCACATATAGGTATACGGAATATCGGCAAGGCAACCGAGGCACAAATCCCGCTCCGGAGCCAACAACCGCTTCCCGCACACTACACAATACCGGGGAAGCACACAATCGAGCAAATCTGTCAATACATTCCTTTTCCCATGCATATTCAGTCGTGGAGGGGAGCCACAACCTGTGCAAGAAATCCATTGTAGCGGGCCTGGCGAGGATAATCGTCCGGCTTCTCCATGCACTGCGGACACCAGTAGCCGCCCAACAGCACAGTACGCGGAGTCAATACGAAACGGTGGCCGTCATGGCACTCCCACTCTAGAGGGGAATCCCAGAGCGCATCTCCAGTCACATCAGGAACGGAAACCGCCCTTCCGCCACGGAAGGCGGCTGCTTTCTCCAGCATTGCAGCATCCAGCGAAGCTGCCGGCGCCGACTCGTCATAGCCGTGGTCGAGACTCAGGGAAGCGACCTCCTCCTCATCCGGGTCAGGGTCAGGCGAGGCAAGGGAGAAACCCTTCCACGGAGCAATGGCATAATATGCGGCCATACCTCCGTAAAACGCATCTATCCTCGCTTCGTTTCCGCTCTTTATCCAATAGCGAGTGCCAAGAGTCCTGTTCATGGCCACATGTCCCATGAACATTTTCATCACGAATGCCGGACACAGGAAAGCGAGTTTCAGATATGAGGGGGCCTTCGAGGCCAGACGTCGGAAGTATTCCCTGACAGGAAGATTTTCCCTGAAGGAAAACAATCCTTCCAGCACATCGGCATCTGAATACCACTGTCCGTGAAAATTTTTCAGGGCGAACCATTTGGTATCGAATATCTTTTCCGGGGAAGACGCACCTATGGCTTTCAATATCAGTGTTTCGAACTGATAATTGGTAAGCCGGTACATCTTGCCGCTGCTGATATTGTAAAATTTCTTCCAGAAACTGTCAGGAATATCCGACTTGCATATATTCACCATGAGCCTTGCCGAATCCTCTACCGTCGCCCATTCAAGCATCCCGTTGAGAGGGACATGGAAGGTTATGGGGTCGTTGGCTTTCCCGAGCAATTTCGAGTAAAGTATCCCCGACTGCCTGAGACTCGCCCATCTGGCAAGGGACGATTCCGAAAGCATCCTTTCCGCGATGCATTTGGACATGGCATAACTGTCGAATCTCGCCGGGGCTATGGGGTCCCCGGTCCTTCCGAAGCGGTTTGAAACCTCCCTGTTCCCTGTCTGAGACACCGAACCTATGCTTATTACGGGCATGTCCGTAAGCGAAAGTTCTTCCAGCGCATCTATGATATTGCGCATGGCGGACGTATTCACCCGCATTGTCTCCTCGGGATACCAGTCGGCCTTAGGAGACACCATGCCTCCGATGTGCAACAATATATCGCTCCCTTGCGCGAGCCTTTTCACCGACTCATAGTCGGCAAGGTCGCCCCAGACTACCTCAATCCTGCCCTCACGTTCCAACGGAGAAAGCATCTTGATATTTTTTTCGGAACGCCTCGCCAACACTTTCAGATTGAATCCGGTTTCCTTCAGAAAAGCCCTCAGCGTTTCACCTCCCATCGTACCGGTCGCCCCGGTAAGCGCAACATTTTTATACATATCCTATAATCCTAATTCTTCTATTATACGTGACATTCCCGCATACTTGTCGAGTATCCAGAGAATGTATCTTATATCGGCGCATACGGCTTTGTTGTAATCTTCCAGATAATACAGGCCGCCGGCCAGAGATTCGTAATTGGCATCGAAAGCCATGCCAATCAGTTTTCCATTGCAGTCGAGCACCGGACTTCCCGAGTTGCCCCTCGTCACATCGTTATCCGTAAGAAAATCCACATACATTTTCCCGTCATCCGCGGCCCAACGCCCCCAGTCTCCGGAACAAAGCAGCTGCATGAACCTTCCGTCAGGGGCGAAATCCTCCTTTTCCGGAGAGTATTTCTGCACAATCCCGTCCGAAGTGCTTCTCCATGAATAATATACCGCATCGCGAGGAGACAGAGGGGAAACATTCCCGAAAGTGAACCTCATGGTCGAATTGGCATCCGGATACTGCGGAATACCGGAACTCTCGCGCATCGAATACAGCATCCGTGCATATTTGTCCTCAAGCATCTCAACCGACACTCCGTCCTCAACCCTGCTAAGGGCGGTATAGAACTCATACATCCTGGAACTCCGCAGCAATTGGTACAAAGGATCGTAATACAGGGCTATCCTTTCCCGCAGAATGTCACAGGCTTCACCGCAGGAGCCGATTTCATAGGACCTGGCATCTTCAAGCACAGGCACCACCAGGGCACTCAGGGAATCGTATCTGGCCTTATCGGTAAAAAACGAATTTTCCCACACATAATCCGTCATCGCGGAATAATCGTTGCCGAAGATCTCCTCCAGATAAACATGGAACGGACTACGGAACTCCTCATCGATATGGGTGAAGAAGACCGAAACCGCATATTCCAACAATTCCTTTTCCACTTTCGGGTCAAGCTGCTTCCACATCCCGCCTACGGCACGGAAAGCGTCGGCAAACCGCTGCACCGTCTTAGGGCTGTCGCCGTGCCTGTTCTTCCTCACGGCCATATTGCGGACGTACGGATAAAGGCCCGTACCCTCTATCATGGTTCCGGTAAAATACAGTATCTGGTCGGAAATGCCTGCCACATCCGCATATTTTCTTTCCAAATCGCCCATGAGGCTTCCCCATCTTTCAATCCTTACGGGATCCTCCGAGACCCACGCCTGCAAAACCGCCTCGCGGGAAGCGATGGAATCGAGAATATGGTGCCGCAATATATTGTCGGTTTCGCCGGCATCGTACTCTCTGGCATTGCTCAGACTGAAAAACGTATTGTAATATTTCAGACGCACTGCAGGATTTTCGGCCATGTGCCCGCGGATAATCCGTATCCTGTCTTCCTTCATTCCGACGGTTATCGGGTTTATACGGTAAATATCGTCCTTGACCGCGAAAGAAGAACTATATCTGCCCGTAGCGTCAGGATAACCCATTATGAGGGTGAAATCGCCTTCGGAATACCCGTCCGTCGATATGGCGAACGAATATCGCGGTGACAGAGGCACATTTTCAGGAGAATATTCAGCCGGGCTTCCGTCCGGAGCGGCATAAATCCTGTACATGGCAAAATCGCCCTTGTGCTGAGGCCATTCCCAATTGTCCACATCGCCTCCGAAAGATGCGATGGATACACCGGGAGCCGCCACCAGCCTCACGTCGGGGTAAACCTCGTACAGAGACATATAATATTTTTCCCCGCACCACATCGAAGAAAGCACGGCCTTGTAACCGGTCTCGTCCCTTACTGCCTTTTCCATCAGGAACCTCATCCGGCGCATGTTAATCTGCTTGCCTTCACGCTCGGTCTCCGCGATGTATTCCCCGACATCGTCCGTCACATCTATGATGTATTTCAGGAACATGGCGTTCTTTCCCGGAATCGGGCGCTCCTCTTCGAGGGTCATGGCCCAGAAACCGTCTTCAAGATAATTGTTGTCTTCAGAGCTTACACCCACTATGTCCGGATAAGCGCAATGATGGGTGGTCATGACAAGGCCCTCGTCCGAAATGACACTGCCCGTACAACCCTGCTCAAAAAAGACAACCGCATCGGAAAACGATGCAGTTGTTTCGTTATAAATCATGGAAGGGTCTATCTTCATGCCGGCATCCCTCATTTTCAGGGCAAGGGACTTGTCTATGAGATTTACCATCCACATTCCGCCGTCGGCAGCAGCATTTACCGCCGCCACGGCCATAAACAGCATAATGACTGTAAATCTTTTCATGGCAATGGCTCTTTTACTTCGAGGACATCCCCATGGTCTTCGACTACGGCCTGTTTCCATTTTTCGGTATAGCCCGGATTGGTTATGGAACCCGGAATACGGTCCGAATGGCCGTTGGTTATCCAGCTTCCGTCAGGATTCTGGCCTTTGACATTGCCGTCCATGTATTTCAAAAGCAAATACACTTCAAGCTCGCACCAGTCCGAGAAAATGTCCTGCGCTGTGGTTATCGTATATTCTGTAAGGTATTTTCTGACTTCTTCAAACGGAACCGAAACCTTGTTGTCGGAATTGCGGGCATATTTCTTAGGTCCGTTCTTTTCATATATCTCATAGAGTTCCATGGCCTTCTCGTCTATTGACGGAATCTCCGCAAGTGTGGCGTTTTCAAATTCGTCAATCCTCGAACGCACATCCGCCGCCATTATATTGTACATCTTGTAGCAGGCATTTGCCACCCTGTTGGTCATCCAGAACGCGGAAGTCGGGGAATATTCCAGAATAGAACCGTTGCCCTCTCTGAAGGACTCAGGGACATCGAGTATGGAAGTATATACAGGCGTGAGGTACGAAGTGGCGGCATCGTCGGTACCGAACCAGAGTATGCCTCCGATTACGTCCGGAAGCCAGCCCCTCGACTGGCCTACGAGCCAGAAACCGGTCTGTTGGGTAGCAATCGCCCTTTCATTCACGTAAGTCTTGCCTTCGTATTCGAAATCCATAGGCCTCCACCTGTAAGGAAGGGCATTGCCGCCGGCGCCTATGTCAGTCGTCATGTCCATTGGAGTCCCCTCGAAATGATCCCTCATGACATCTGCTACATTCTTCACCGTCACACCCTCGGCCTTTACGAAAAGAGGCATCTGGTTGTCCGGATTGTACCCCATCGCGAAGTCTATATAATCGTATGCGTCCTTTTCCACAAGATTGCCGTTCCCGTCCTCGAAGACGAATTTACCACCGGTAAGTATGTTGAAAGCCGACCATACCCTCGCCTCGCAGCCGCGAAGTCCGGAAAAATTGTAAGGTGCGTATGTCCTGCAGAAACTGAATTCGCTGTCCTCTCCCTTGAAAAAGCCTTTTTCACGCGCGAATGAAATCACATCCTCGGAATAGATGCAGTTCTCCGGGTCATCGAGAGGGAAACGGTCTATGCGGGCCTGGTTGGCATGCGCGCAGATATATCCGTCAGGAACGCGGCGCGCCACCCATACTATGCCTTTCTCGCCTTCGCCCTTGCCTATCAGCTCCATTATCCACACTTCGTTAGGGTCCGCTATGGAAAATGATTCGCCGGAAGAGCAGTAGCCGTAGGTATTGGCAAGCTCGACAATGACATCTATGGCCTCACGGGCGGTCTTTGCCCGCTGGAGGGCTATGTAAATGAGGGAACCGTAATCCATTATGCCGTTTGCCCCTGAAAGCTCCGGACGTCCCCCGTATGTCGTTTCGGTAATGATAAGCTGATGTTCATTCATATTGCCGACGGTCTGATACGTTACCGCAACCTGAGGTATCGAACCGAGGAATTTTCCCGTATCCCACTCATAGATATCGAGCATGGTACCGTTAGGATAAACAGCGGCCGGCCTGTAGTAAAGCTCACCGTAAAGTGCATGCGAGTCAGCAGCATAGGAAACCAACGACGAGCCGTCGGCCGAAGCGCCCGGGGTCACAAGGACATTAGTGCATGCATCCGTTTCGACAGCTGAAAGAGCGGTAGCGGCGACAATGGCCGCGGACAAAAAGAATTTTCTCATAAATCTTATCATATTATATTTTTACATATTTTTGCAAATACAACGTCAAATATACGCAAAAATTTGAACTATATGAAAATTGCAGCAGTTCTTGCCGTTTCGATAACGGTCGCATGCCTGGCACATACGGGACTTTCCGCGCAGAACCAGCAACAGGAAAAACCGAAGAGCGTGGAAGAGATGGCTGCCGAACAGGCAGACCTGCTCGGTGAAAGATTAGGGCTCGAATACTGGCAGGTATTCTATGTGGACTCCATACTGACAGCCAATTTCAAAGGGATGGAGGAAGACATCAAAAGGCTCGGTGAAAGCCGGGTGTCGATGGAAAGCATCTACTTCGAAGTCCAGGACAGGTGGGCGGAAAAAACGGACAGCGCGTTCATGAAACTGTTCAATGAAGAACAGTGGAAAAAATATATGTCTTCCGGGGCCCGGAAAGCCAAAAAGGAAAGGGACAGACGTGCAAAGGAGAGGATGCAGAGCAATCTCGAATTGCAGGAACGGATGGGAGAAGGAAAACTGTAATCAGGAAAACAGTAATCAGGGCCGAGGCCCGCACCTCAACGTTATCACCGTTATTTCCGGCCACGCCCCGAGCCTTATCGGAAGCAGATATCCCAAACCGGCATTCACGTAAAGCATCCGCCCCCCTTCTTCATACAGGCCGCTGTGTTCCGGATAAAAATACCTGGCCGGAGAAAATCCCGGCAGACTGAACTGCATGTCATGTGTATGCCCGGAAAGGGTAAGCTCTATGTCCGTATCGGGAAGCACCTCACGTCTCCAGTGCGTAGGGTCGTGGCTCATAAGCACTTTAAACACGCCGTCCGTGCCGTGCAGGGCACTGTCGAGCTCCGCATAATCGGGAAAAGGCGGCTCGCCGCTGTTCTGGACACCTATGATGGCGATGCTGTCATTGCCCCTGCGGACAAACACATGCTCATTGTCGAGCAACCTCCAACCCATTGCCTTCTCACGGACAAGAAGGCTGTCGAAATTCGCCGCCTCAGCTTCGGCGCTGTCCCACTCGGCGTATGTGCCGTAATCATGGTTGCCGAGGACCGAAAACACACCGTCCGCGGCCTTTATTTTACCGAGAATCCCCATGGTCTTGAGCAACTCGGACGCCGTAGCATTCACTATGTCGCCCGTAAACAGCACCAAATCGGCCTTCTGCGCATTCACAATCGACACCGCTTCGGCAAGGGCGCTGCTGTTTTCAGGCCAGCTCCCGGAATGTATGTCCGAAATCTGCACTAACCTGTAGCCGTCGAAAGAATCGGGAAGGGTATCGAAATACAGAACGACGTCATTGACCTCAAAATGCCTGATGCCCTCCGTAGCCCCGTACACCGCAGTCCCCAACAGAAACAGGCCGGCAAGCCCGGCCACGGTCCCGGAAACGGCAGGGCGTTTTCTGAAAAACCGGAACCTCCTCAGGACAAACAGGACAAGCACGAACATCAGTTTCGGGACAGTCACGCACAACAGCACTATGGAAGCCGGCATAAAATCCGGAAAAGCCAGAATCGACAGGCATGAAACCGCCGTAAGAAAACTCGGAGTCCAGCACAAAAAATGTGTCCGCTTCCTCGGAAGCGGACGACAATAAACGTTGAATATGTACCAGTCTGTGAGTATGGAAAGTAGAATCGAGGATATTACAAAGACTAAAACCATGAATCCTATTCCTCAATCTTTACACCATCCAAATCGACCAGTACGAACTGATAGTTTTCATTGTAAACGGTCATAATGCCCGTAAGTGAAATCTTTCCGGCATTCTCGGCGGTAATTCCGCTCGACACAAGCTTGTAATCGGCGAATTTCGCATACCCGCTCGTCCTCACCTGCAAATCGGCATTGCCGAGCGTGAAATACTGGCTGACACTGTAAAACGCCGGCTCATAATCTTCCGGATTCGGCACATCCCTGTCGCCTTTGTCCATTGCCGCCTGATTTGCCAAATATTTTGCAAAACCTTCTTCGGAGAAAGCCCAGGTATCGACTCCATGTGTCTCGTTGGACAGATAAAGGCTGTTGTCATTCTTGTCATACAGAATCACAAAGACCCTGTTCCCGTAGGAAAGCCCCTTCACGGTGACATATCTGCCGACATATTCTTCGGAAAGGATATCGTCACCCGAAGTGATTACAATCGGATCTTTCAGCGTATCCTGCTTGCCCTTGAATATATGCAAATCCACAAGCAGCTGCACGTCTATGTACGAAGTCTCGTACTTTCCGGTAAGGTCTTCATAGCCGAGCTGCACCATCCGCCCGTAGGCGCCGAGGGAGAGGTCCTTGCATTTTACATAAATCCACTGCCCCGGCTTGTACACATTGTACAGACCTGTTTTTCCGATTTTGAGCTCGATTCCGGAAGTGCTGTCCTGGATATACATCGACCTGTAGAAGTTTCCCTCTTCATCGGAAGTGGTCACCTGGCCCTTTATCACCAGATCCTCCTCGATTACAAAAGGATTCCCGGGCGTATACATCGCCTTCAGCTCCTCGATGGTAATAAAGGTCGAGCCTTCGAAATCCGCATCCGTATAAATCTTTGACGGCACGGGGTCATCGTACTGGTCGGTAACCACCGGACCGAATTCCTCGCAGGAAACGACCGTCACGAGAAAAGCCGCGAATAAAAATATATAGCGTTTCATATATCAAATCCTCCGAATTAAAATCTGAAATAAATATTCAACATATAATTGATTCCCTGCATGTAGAAATACTTGGAATCGAATCTGTAATAACGCTCATCGTTTTCCGAATCGATAAGGCGGCTTTGCTCGTAACCTCCGGTCTTCAGCCACTTGTTGTTCAGGATATTCTTGATTTCCAAAGAAAATCCGATATTGTATTTTCTGTCGATATACCAGGATTTCCCGATACTTGCATTAAGGATGAACTGGGGAGCGAATGTTTCCTGTGCGGCCATATACTCCTCTTCCGCAGGAGTCCATATATTGTCCGGTCCGCATACGGCTATGTCCGTGCGGTACAGAGGATTCATTTCCAGATACATCTTGTCGAAGTACTGCAAATCCAGCCCTATGAAAAGGTAGTCGCGGGTCCTGTAATTGAGTCCGAGGGTGGCGGCTATCTGAGGAGTGTTCCCGACATAGTGCTTCTGGACTTTCTCCACGACAGGCGACCCGTCCTCACCGTACACGTAATTTCCGGAAGCATCCTTCTTGTAAATGTTGTGGGACATCCAGTATGCCACTTCGCGGTTATCCATAATCAGGTCTCCGCTGTTATCGATTGTCTGGGTGACACGTGGTATCGAAGTATATACATAGTCGCCTATGCTTGCCGCACCGGAAAGGGAAAGGCCGGTAACAGGCAGAGGCACCTTGAAACCGAGCTCGATACCCACGTTCCTCTGGTCGATTCCGCTCATCGCGAAGTTGGTGAAAGAGTTCTGGGCGTCATCGTAGAAGCTCGTCAGGTCGCTCTGGTCCTTGATTGTAGTATAATAAGCGGTGAACCTTATGTCATAGCCCCTCTTCGAGAAAGCATAATTGACATCCACCGAGAAGGTCTTCTGCGTAGTCAGGTTCGGAGTAAGGGTGTTCCTTGTCCTCGGGGAAACGAATGATTCGTTAAAATAAGGCGCTTCGTTGAAATATCCTATATTGGCATAGAACCTGTGGGCCTTGTACGCATAAGCAAGCCCGGCCTTCGCCGAATATGTGAAAAACTGAGGAGCCTCCGACTTGCCTTTGGAATTATCGAGGAAGAGACCTTTCTGCACCAGACCTTCGCGCCAGAAAGTCGAATATCCGGCTTCTGCCGCCAGATAAGCCCTCCAAGGGCCGTATTCGAAATTGCCGTTCGCCCATACCTTCGCATTCCTTATCTGTGCGTAGTAGTCGTAGCCGTACTTGTCACCGACCTTCACTTTCTGGGCCTCGCCGTGCAGGAAGTAGTATTCCACATCGTTCTGGATTTTGATAGGGTCAGTCGCGAAATCCCTCTCCGCAAACTGGTCGATGTTAACATAATAGTCTCCGCCGAGCAAATCCTTTATGGTCTTGTAGAACTCCGTCCTGTTCCATCTGAAATTGGCACCTGCATCGAGGGTGAAGAAATCGTTTGCACGCCAGTCCGCATTCACCGATATATTGACATCGTTCTGGTCGGTACGCCTTTCCTCAAGCACGTATTTGGAACGTTTCAGCCCATTCTCATCCACATTGTCATAATTGATATTGTACATACGGTCCCAATTGATATGCTGGGTTCCGCCGTAATTGTTCATCCATGCTTCGGCAGCCCATCCCGCGAGAAACTCGGAATCCCTGTTCTTGTAGTTAGGGTCGGGATTGTAGAAATAACTCGGAAGGTTTCTGTAATAATCCGGCCTCGGATCCGGGGTATCATACCAGTCGAGGGCCGAATACCCGTTCCTTCCTGTACGGTAAAGAACCGTTGCCGACAACTCGAAATCCTCTTTTGGGGTATAACGGTACTTGAACATGAGGACAGGCTCATGATTGTTTCTCACGCGCGCATTCCTTATGACACCGTTCTGATAACCCCAGTTGGAGTTGTAATAATTGCTGCCTACCAGGTCGTAGACTTCCTGGGTAGAGGCATTCTGCGCACCGCGCTGTACAGGGGCGCCGAATACGGAAAAGCTGAAACGGTGACGGTCGCGAAGGTTCTTCTCCGCCCCGAAATAATATGAGAAGGATTTATAATAAACGCCTTCCACCCAGTCATTTCCGCCAAGTCTCGTCGATATGTTCGCCGCAAACGACCAGCCGTTGTCCATCTCCCCGGTGGCGTATGAAGCCATGAGCCTCAAACGGTAAAGGGCGCTGTTCGAAAGCAGGCTGAAACGGAAGCCTTTGCGCATCTGGGAAGCCGTACCGAAAATATTTGTCTGGCCGTTGTAACCGCCCACTCCGAAATACGCAGGATCGAGTCCTATCGTATTGTCCTCGGCACGTACCGCCTCGTTAAGGCCGCTCCACAGCGAATAAGGCGAATAGCCGGTAACTGCGTCATTCATCTTGATGCCTGCAAGATACACGTCCCTCGTGCTGTTGTCATATCCTCTCGGACGGAACCTTACCGAGCTGAAATCATAGCCGGTCACGCTCTCGAATACGTCGGCAGAAGCCCCGAAAACCAGAGGGACATCCTCGAAACCGTATCCTCCGTCATCATAAGACATGAAAACAGGCTCCTGTACCTCGAAATCGTCCGGCAGGAGCGATACGTAAAAGACATTCTTCATGACTCCGTCCTCGACAGTCACCGTCAGCCTCTGTTCCGAAAAACCGGCCGCACTGACCGTAACGGCGTAATCTCCCGGGACGATTCCCTCGAAAACGAAATCCCCGTCCGCATCGGAAGTCGCAGTATAATTTCCGGAAGCCGTTCTGCCGGAAGATACCATCTCCAGAGCCGCTCCCGCTATCGCGGACTTGTCAGACCTATTGACAACACGTCCCTTTATCCCGCCGGTGCCGGTCTGGGAATAGGCCGGGAACGAAACGGCAATCAGGAAAAGGACAAGCAAAATACGTTTCATATAATTAATGTTTTTCTATTCGTCAGTAATTATTTTCCGATAATGATGAATGTCGGGAAGTGGTCGCTGTAACCGTTCATGAAAGCCCCGTAAGAAAATGTCCTGTGAGGATTGTTCTTGTACTGCCCGGTCTTCGTAACCATGAAAGGTTTTCTGAAAATCACCCCGTAATACCCGTTAGGCCCGCTCTTGCAGAGCCTCAGGGTTCCGTCCGGAGCATTCAGAAGAGACCCGTTGACAAGTATCTGGTCGAATACGCTCCACACATTCTGATAGGCATTGGAACCGAATCCGTCGTTCAGCATGCGCCAGAACGGATTGAACATGTCCTCCGCCTCTTCCACATCGTCCGGGTCGAGTTTTCCTCCGAGGACTTCGCACATGCTTTCATCGAAAGGATCGTCGTTCATGTCGCCCATGACTATCACCTTTATCCCCGGATGTTCGTCCATCATCGCGAGCGAATGTTCACGGATGATTTCCGCGCCGCGGCTTCTCAGATTGCCGCCTTTGCCGCCGACACGGGAAGGAAGATGGGCCACGTAAACGGCGAATTCCTCTCCGGCAATCTTACCGTAGACCATCAGTATGTCCCTTGTCTTGAAATCCTCATACCCTTCGAGGGTGAAAGGAATCGACTCGCTAGATATGTACTCGAAATTCTCCGGACGGTAAAGCATGGCAACATCGACCCCGCGCATGTCCGGACTGTCATAGTGCACGATATTGTAACCGGCAGGGATCAGTTCAGGCTGTGAAACAAGGTCTTCGAGCACCCGTCTGTTCTCTATCTCCGAAACGCCGAGGATGGTATGGAAGGTGCCGTTGCGTTCCGCCATTGCCGAAATGACACGCGCGATATTGTGCAGCTTCTTCCCATACTTCCTTTCCGTCCATTTATTTGCTCCGTCAGGAAGGAACTCCTCATCGTTTTTCTCAGGATCGTCATAAGTATCGAAAAGGTTTTCAAGATTATAAAAACCCACCACGTACTTTTCCTCCACGTCCTGCGCATGGAGCGTGACTCCCAGCAGGAACAGGACCAAAACCGAAATAATCGTTTTTTTCATATTTTATCGCAATATTTGTTTCAAACTAAATACCCCACCATGAAGAGACCTTGGCCGACTCTACCCTTGCCTCCACATCATCGGGAAGGTTGCAGAAGAAGTCGATGCCGAGTTTTTCCTCAAGTTCGTCTATCGTCATCACCATCGAGGAATTGATATGGGTTTCTTCATATGGCCTGTTCTCGACATAAATTCCTATACCCATATATTCTGAAATCGAGCTCGAAGGGTCGTATTTCAGAAGGGCCTTGAAATAAGCCTCCGGAACATTCACTCTGTTTCCGCCCTTGTCGGTGATAAAGTCGTTTTCACTCGGCACGCAGCCGGTCACCACGTAAAGGGTATCGCACTTGTCCGACCAGCTCCTGACGGTGTTTTCCAGATTGCTCCAGATTCCCTGGTTCATCCGGGAATTCTGAGGAGTGACATTCGTAGGATAATAGGTCGCTCTGTGCGCATACGTGCGGTAACGGTCGGCGGCAGGCAGCTGGTGTCCCCTGTCGTAACCGCTTACGCCCCAGCCTTTATCCACATTGGACTGGTATTTTACCGGTATTTTCGGATCCTTTACTCCCCAGCCGTTATTGCGCTTCCCTTCGCCTCTAAGCCCCTTGTTCAGCGGATAGGCCACCCACAGAGATACCTTGTTGGCCACATCGTAATACAACGAATAGCTTCTCTGGTTGCCCGTGGACTCCATATTGTGGAACACCCACGCGAAACCGTATTCTTCCTCTATGGCAGGCAGTTCGAGCCAGCCTCTCACTTTGTCGGAAACCAGGTCCGGATACGGATTGTCCGGATCTGGGTCAGGGTCGGGATCGGGGTCGGGATCTGGATCAGGGTCTGGATCGGGATCCGGGTCAGGCTGCTGGGCGGTTTTCCCGGCCTGTAAAAGATTTGCCTTGCTTGAATGTTTTCCAAAATCTCCGAAAACGCACACTATTTCCGCACTGCGTTCATCCTCGCCCGTATTTTCCTGATATTTCAAAACGATATTCGCCTTGTCTCCGCTCCCCGAAACAGGCTCTATCTCAATCCAATCAGTATCTTCTCCGTGATAAAGGACCGAAAACTCCCACTTCACGTCGCTTTTCACGGTAACGAACATGCTGCCCGCATCGGCGGAAACCTCCTGCTTGGAAAGTCCCATCTCCCCGTATTCCTTGGGCTCGCATGAAAAGGCTATGAAAGCTAAGGACACTACGGCAGCATAAGCGACCGTCCCAGTCAATATATGATATATGTTTTTCATCTGCATCCAGTTAAAAATCAAGATTGATTGACTTGCCCGCACTACTCGGTCCTTCCCGGGATAGTGATGCTCGTACCCTTGCTCCAGTCTATCACAGGACCGTCTCCACCGGCCTTCAGGGACAGGTCATCGAGACGGTGCGCGGAGCTTATGGTCGGAGCAAAGCGTATCCACAGGGTTTCAGTCCCTTCCGGTAAGGTGAACGGAGCCGAAGCCAAATCCCATCTTCCGTTAAGATAGGTGCCGCTTGCGAACGTGTACTCGACTTCCACCCAGTTTTCACCGTCCGGACTTATCATGACAGGGAATTCTTCAGGCCTGAAGGTATTGTCTTTCTCGCTGTAAACATATCTCTCCGTTCCGAAACTGAGGGTATATGCCTGCTGGCGAGGGTGCAGTTTGATGTTTCCTACGACAAAATAAGGGTTTGTACTGAAAAACAGGTTATTGTTTCCGGAACCGTCGTAATCCGAATAATTGCCGTTCGAAGAAGTGTTGGAACGGGCGCTCATGCCGGAAAAATAGTATTCGACAGAATCCGCCCCGGCACCGGTTTCGTTCTTCCAGCATTCGGTCTGATCAAGATAAGGCCACCTGTCATCGGTCTCCACCGCCAGTTCGGCATCGAAATCATTGCCGTAGAACAGCGACGGTATCCCGTCCGGATTCGCCGCCTGCGACACCGACAACGTAGTATATACGGCAAGTGTTCTGAACATCACGGAAGTGCTTCTCGAATCTCCGGCGGCATTTTCAAGCACCGTGACCGTCACGCGCCCGTCGTTGCTTCCCTGAGGAGGGTCGATTGCAATCCAGTCCGCATCCGTTACCGCCTGCCAGTCCCTGTTCACATAAAGCGTGACAGTATCGGATCCGCCCTCGAAGCCGAACTCCATGTTTTCCCTTCCCAACTCGATTTCAGGAAGGGGCGGTACGGGATTTTCCTTGCATGAAGACACGAAGAAAACGGGCATTGCCGCAATGGCGGCCGCCACAAACCTTTTAAAAATATATCCTTTCATTCCGTTATCTTTTATACTAAAACAATTGCAAAGATAATTTATTAAAACTGAACTGTAAACAATATGGTGAAAATATTAATGAAAATAATATTACACGACTTCCGGACATACTCATTTCCCGACAGTTGCAAGACGGGATATCGCCAGGCCGTAATTGGTTATAGGGACTCCCGCCGCCTGCGCCTCCGCTATCCGCGAAAGCACCAGCCTGCGGTTGAACATGCACGCCCCGCAATGGATTATAAGGTCGTACCCTCCCAGATTGGAAGGCCAGTCGGCTCCTGCAACTACATCCACGATGATGCCGTCCCCTGCCTTTTTCCCCAGCATCGCCGGCAATTTCACCCGGCCTATGTCCTCAGAAAGCGGCCTGTGGGAGCAGGCCTCGGCTATCAGGACTCTCGAACCGGGCCTGAGAGAGTCTATCGCCAGAGCCCCTTCCTTGAAAATCCTTATGTCTCCCTTATATCTTGAAAACAGGATGGAAAACGAAGTGAGCGGGACCCCTCCTATTACATCCGATATCACTTCCGCATCGGTGTTCCAGGCCATGCTCTCCCGGGCTGACGTGCCTGTATTAGTGTCTGATGAGCCTGCTTCCGCCTCCACCCGCTTTCCGAAAACATCGGACATGGCCCTGCGGACAGCCGCAAAAGCCTGCGAATCGGTTATCACGAGCGCCGGCCCGGACGGGAACATGCCCAAGGCCGCCGGAAGATTTTCAGGAACCACGCATACCGGAATGCACTTCCTGTCGAGCAGTTCCCTTATGGTCTGCATCTGCGGCATGATAAGCCGGCCTTTCGGAGCCGCCTTGTCCTGAGGCATCACCAATACCACGGTATCTCCCTGCCCGACAAGCCCGCCGAGTATCGTCACGGGGGCTTCCGCCGTATTCCTTGCATCTATGGCCACCTTTATTTTTGAAAATACGGTTTCCCTCGCGGATGAAGAAAACCCTCCGCCTTCAGATATCTCCTCTTTCGACACAGTTACCACCGTGGCGCCGCGGGCTTCGAGATATTCGGCCCACCTTCTGTCGAGAACGTCTTCACGGCCGTCCGTAATCATCAGCGCGACATCGCAGCCTGCCGCCGATTTAAGGGTCTGCTCCACCCTCAGGGAACCTACCGTCCCGTCATCGTCGTAACCGGGAGTATCTATCAGAGTGACGGCCCCTATGCCTTCGAGCTCCATGGCCTTTCGCACAGGGTCGGTTGTCGTGCCTTTTTGAGAAGACACTACGGCATAATCCTGACCGAGAAGCAGATTGAAAAGACTCGACTTCCCGGCATTCCTTTTCCCGAATATGCCTATTGTCAGACGTTCGCCCGGGACGGCGATGTCAGAACCTGAAATCCCTTTCACCATGTTCAATCCTTTCAAGCATGGATTCGCATTTTTCCCTTGCGGTCTCGTTCGGTATGAGCCCGAGCTCCCTCTCTATCACAGGAACGGCCGCCTTCCTGGTAGCTTCGGAAGCATAGTCTATGAGATATTCCTTTAAAGTCATTATGGCGTTCGGACCGCAGCAGTTGGCTATCTGGCCGCTCTTGAGGAGGGACATGAACCTGTCCCCGGTACGGCCGCTCTTGTAACATGCCGTACAGAAACTCGGGATGTATCCCAATTCGAGAAGCCACCTCACCACCTCGTCGAGAGTCCTGTTGTCGTTTATGTCGAATTGGACCGAATGTTTTTCGTCATCCGTCATCTCGCCCCGATCCGCCTCGTCGGCATAACCTCCGACAGAAGTACGCGACCCACCGCTGATTTGCGAAACTCCGAGTTCCAGCAGACGGCGGCGCATGGACGGCCTCTCCCTCGTGGAGATTATCATTCCGGTGTAAGGCACGGATATCCTCAGCAGGGCGGTAATCCTTTCGAAAAGCAGGTCCGGTATCCCGTTTTCGAAGGATTTGGAATCTATGTCGTCGGCATCGCAGATACGCGGCAGGCTTATTGTATGGGGCCCGACACCGAATCTCGCGACAAGATGCTCGGCATGCATGATAAGGGCGGTAAAGTCATACCTGTAATCGGTAAGGCCGAAAAGCACTCCTACTCCCACATCGTCGATTCCGCCTTCCTGCGCCCTGTCCATTGCTTCCGTATGGTAGGCATAATCGGATTTCGGGCCGCGGGGATGAAGCATTTCATAACGGGCCTTGTCATAAGTCTCCTGAAACAGGATGTAGGTACCGATTCCGGCTTCGTGGAGCTTGCGGTAATTTTCCACCGTTGTAGCGGCGATATTCACATTGACACGGCGTATTGCCCCGTTTTTATGTTTTATTGAATAGATGGTGTCAATCGATTCGAGGATATACCCGATAGGATTCATCACCGGATGCTCCCCGGCCTCGATTGCAAGCCGTTTGTGCCCCATGTCCTGCAACGCCGTCACCTCCCGGGCAATGTCTTCCTGTGAAAGTTTCATCCGCGGAATGGCCTTGTTCTGCATGTGGTAAGGACAATACACGCAACCGTTTACACAATAATTGGACAGATAAAGCGGGGCGAACATCACTATCCTGTTACCGTAATATTTTCTTTTGACCTCCCTTGCAAGGGAGTAAACCCTTTCCCAGACCTCTTCGTCCTCCTGTACGAGGATGACCGCGGCTTCGCGGTGGGTAAGCCCGTCCTTCATCAGTCCGGGCTTCGAAAGTATTTCTTCGACAAGAGCCCTATTGCCCTTATTGTCAAGTGCGTATTTTATCGTACTGCGCACCTCGGCATCGTTGATGAACTCCTCGGCCCTCGCCGATGCCGGATTGTAAGCATGTTCAGACATAATTTTCCTGTTTTTTATAATCTCCCCGGGACCAGTCTACCGCATAGCCCATGTCTCCGAGGTTCTCTTCCAATTTTTTCAACGCGTCTTCCGTCTCCCCTCCGTCCGAAACCTTTCCGCTGTAAAGGTCATAGGACTTACGGGCATTTTCGGGTGAAATATTCGGCATGATAACGTTTGCGCCCGCCATTATCCCTTCATAACGTCCGCCCGGCACGAGGGTGTTCAGCGCCGTCGTCGAAGGCAGCAGCAGGTACGGGTCGAACATTCTCAGGACGGCTATAAGGCCGAGTGTCATCCTTCGTTTGCGCTCGGGAGTCCAGAAGGAATCGTGCAGGCTTCCGAAAGGCGTGTCCGGATGAGGCATGTAAGGCCCGATTCCGACCATCTGCGGCCTGAAAGAGGCGATGAATTCCAAATCCCTGACATGATGCCCTGCCGTCTGCCCGGGAGCGCCGACCATGAAGCCGGCCCCGGTCTGGTATCCGAGACTTTTCAGCATCGACAGCGAAGCCATTCTCCGGGAATAATTCGTCACGGCACCCGTATCGTCGGGGTTTTCAGCGGCCGGCCTCGGATGAAGGACATAAAAATAGTCCTCGTCGGCGGCTTCGTGCCTCAGCAGATACCTGTCCGCCCCGGCCTCGCGCAACGCCTTGTACGAGCCATAGCCACGTTCTCCGAGCGAAAGGGTCACGGCACTTCCGGGAAGTCTGTCTTTAATCCGGGATATCAGCCGGCAGAGGAAACCGTCATCCAATCCGGGATTTTCCCCGCCCTGCAGGACAAAAGTCCGGAGCCCGGCCCGGTATCCCCTGAGGCAGCAGGAAAAAATCTCTTCCGCTGAAAGCACATACCTGTGTATGTTGCGGTTGGATTTCCTGATTCCGCAATAATAACAATCGTTCCGGCAGACGTTCCCGATTTCGACCAGCCCCCTCAGGTATATCCTGTTGCCGAAAATTCCTTCCGATATTCCCGCCGCCCTCCGCATAAGCTCCCCGCACACGGAATCGCTCTCGGACAATCCGCACAAAAGCTCCTCCAGTTGCTGGGACGGAGGAAGAATACCGGGGGATATTTTCCCGATTAAACCTTTCAATTCCAAACGGCTTATATTATTTTTTCAAAAAACAGTTACAAATATATCCATTTTTGTGCATATCTTTGCGGCTCGATTTTAAAATGTAAGAAAATATTGGTTTGTCATGGCATTCATGAATAATGTTATGATTGTCCGCCACAAGTTGCTGGCGACAATGGTAAGGATGTGGAAGGAAGACCGCCTGTGTACTGATATAGACAGGCTGCCGATACAGTTGAGCCCGCGCCGTTCGAAGGTGCTCGGCCGCTGTTGCGTGCATAAGGAAAGGGCCGTATGGAAATACAAGATGTTCCCTCTTCTCGGCTACGACATGAGCGACGAAAAGGACGAGCTCATGCCGCTGTCGGAATATGCCCGCAAGGCCATAACGAGGTCCGTGAATCCGAAGGAAAACATCATGTGTGTCATTGACGAAGCTTGTTCTTCCTGTGTCAAGACCAATTATGAAATCACCAACCTTTGCCGCGGCTGCGTTGCAAGAAGCTGTTCGATGAACTGCCCGAAAGGCGCAATCAGCCATACGAAGGAACACGGGATGGCCGTAATCGACCATTCGCTCTGCATCAATTGCGGCAAGTGCTACCAGAGCTGCCCTTACCATGCAATCGTATACATTCCGGTACCTTGCGAAGAGGCCTGCCCGGTAAAGGCGATATCAAAAGACGAATACGGTGTTGAGCATATTGACGAGAGCAAATGCATCTACTGCGGGCGTTGTCTGAACGCCTGCCCTTTCGGCGCCATCTTCGAAATTTCCCAGGTCTTCGACATACTGAACAATATCTGGGACGGAAAACAGGTGGTGGCCATGGTTGCCCCGTCGATACTCGGACAATTCAAATACCCTAAGGAAAAAGTCTACGGAGCCATCAAGGCCCTCGGCTTCCATGCCGTAGTCGAAGTGGCCGAAGGTGCGATGATGACGACATCCAACGAAGCCGCGGAACTGAAAGAACGTCTCGCCGAAGGCCAGCCGTTCATGACCACGAGCTGCTGCCCGTCATACATCGAACTCGCGAAGAAGCATATTCCGGAAATAATCCCGTTCATTTCCACTACCGGCTCGCCGATGTATTACACCGCGGAAATCATAAAGGAAAAATACCCTGAAGCAAAACAGGTATTCATCGGCCCGTGCATTGCCAAACGCAAGGAAGCTAAGAACAACCCCAATGTGGATTACGTTCTCACTTTCGAAGAACTCGGCAGCCTGATTTCAGGATACGACATAGACATAGAGACTGTCGAGCCTTATACGGTCGAGTACCTTTCTGTCAAGGAAGCCCATGGCTTCGCACAGACAGGCGGTGTTTCCGGAGCGGTCAAGGCCTTCCTCGGAGAAGACGTGGATGCCCAACTGATTTCCGGCTTCGACAAGAAACTCATACCTTTAATAAAGAGTTATGCCAAGACAAAGAAGGCCCCTGCGAGATTCCTCGAAATGATGGCCTGCCCGGAAGGCTGCATCTCAGGCCCTTGCACCTATAACGACAAGGTTGCAGGCCGCAAGCAGCTCAATACGGAACTCGACAAGATGGACGAGTCCTACGCCAGGATGCACGAATAGACGGAAGGGAAAAGCTCATTCGCACTTCGAGGAACGCTATTCCACATCCGCACTTTGAGAAAAGTTACTCCACATCCGCACTTCGAGGAAAGTTACTCCACAGCACCTTGGGGGAAGTTTCCATGTAATTTTTGGAACAGTCGGCGCATGGTAATTTTGAGTGTATTGATAATCAGACGATTAGTAAAATGAGTGCACATTTCGGCAGTTTAAAACTTTCGAAATGTGCACTTGGATTTTTAACACATTGATATTCATTCTGTTACAAAATTGCCTGCACCCGAACTTCCACTTTTCAGGACAAGACATTTCGCTACGTTAGGATCATTTCGTCCGTATCCGGAAAGTGAACCAGTTTGCCCGTCATTTGGTGCACTTTCCCCTCGAAAATATTGATTTCAGCGCCATTTTGCCATTTTTCCCCGGGAAAGTGAACCAAATTTCCACGAATCGGCGGCACTTTCCCGGGCCGGGCTACATTCCAGTACAACGGACATACATTGTTCCTAACGCCAAGAATCAGGTACACTTTGTCCCGGAACATAAAACAGCCCCGGGACCGAAATCCCGGGGCTGTCGATTTTTGTCTGTCATAGACCGACTGCATTATTCCATGGTATGGGAACCGAAACCGCTGAGGTCTTCTTTGCTGATGCCAAATACTTCCCATTCTGCCGGATCGTAGGTAGCGGAAGGCTCTTTTACCGTAGAGTTACGTCTCAGGGTACAATCCTTGCCGAAATCGACATCTCCGAATTCTCCGCAAATATCGGTTAGGGTATCGCCGCATATTATGGCCATAGGGTCATCTCCATTGAAATTAATCACATTGTCACCTTCTATGGACTCGGCCTCAACGCCTTCAGGAAGAAGGGACAAATCCGCATCGCTATGGCAATATACCTTCGAAGCCCCGGCAGCAAGAGTACCGCTCAACTGCTTTTCCTTATAATTGCTCTCGCTCCCGTTGGTATAGATTCTCAGCATGTATCCGGAAAGATCCACCTCTTTATCCGAGATATTGGTAATTTCCAGGAATTTGTTAAAACTTTTACCTTCGGAATATTCAGAAATTATGAGCGCTTTAGGGTCTGATTCCGGCAATTCCGGAGTTTCGCCTTCGATGTGGCTGATATAATATGCAGGGCCGCCTACCTGAATCTCGCCCTCATACTCATCACGGGTCCCTTCGAGAGTAACTATATCTCCCTCCTTAAGACCGAGAGTCGAGAAACTCTTGTCGTTGGAAGTCTGTTTTTCAGCGGTAAGGCCGTAGACGAGCACACTTCCGGTCTCATCTACCAAGGTAAAATTGCCGTATGTAGTATTGTACAGATCCGTAATCGTACCTGTCAGCCTGTAATACACACTGCCGTCCACCGGTTTTGACAAGAATTCCGAAACCGTCACTTCTTCGATTTCACCTGGATCCGGAGTGTCGCCGCCCCCCTGTCCTTTTTCATGGCTGATGTAATACGCATCACCTACCTGAGGGTCGCCTTGGAATGAAGCGCGTTTGCCAGCTATGGTAAGGATGTCTCCTACTTCAACCCCGAGGCCGGAGAATGAAGGACCGCTGCCGACAGAAGCCTTGTCTTTGGCCACTCCGTAAACATAAACGTTGCCGCTTTCATCCTCGATAGTAAGGTTGCCCCATGAACCGTCCTTGATACTGGTCACAGTACCGGTGAGTTTGTAATAGGTCTCGCCTTCTTCCTTTGCAAGGAATTCTGCAATAGTCACTTCCTCGATTTCGCCTGGATCCGGAGTGTCACCGCCCTGTCCGTCGAAACGGGCTCCGGTCATTCCGGCATAATCGTCCTTAGAAGTAAGGCCTATCTGCATGGTACCATTGTAAACCATGGAAACGCCTTTCAGCGTACCTGCTCCCTGAGGAACCTGCTCGGTACCGAAAACAGTGTATTTCGAAGAGAAGATTACAAACGAATGTCCAGTAATATCCTCGACATTAATCGAAGTATGGGAACTGCCCATAACGAAAGTCTTGCCGAGGTCCGCCTCTACTACCTGCACGTCAGGAAGAGCGACATACTGGCTTTCATATTTTCCTTCCATGAAATCAGCCACGGAAACCTGCTTTGCCTCAACTGTATTGCCGGTAGAAAGCACTTCCGCCTTTGAGTTGGAAAGATTTTCAATCTGAAGCGCACCGCCAAAATATTTCATTTTGGCACCGGAAATGTCGATGGAAAGTTCATCTCCGAAATTCCAGGTAACGTCGCTTGTGAAACGAATCTGAAGACCGCCTGTCTCGTCCTGTACATAAACATTTTTCTTGGATGTGAGGGTATTGGCCTCTATGCTGCTGACAACGAATGCTTTGATTGCGACTCCGTCATCCATCCATACGGAATCCTTCTGTGTAGCAGGAGCCTTCGCACGGATATCCGCGATTGAAACATAGTCGCCAGGTTCAGGATCCGGGGTGTCACCGCCTTCATCGCTTCCCTTGCCTATATAATATGCGCCGCCGACCTGGGCTTCACCGTTATGTTCATCGCGGTAGCCTTCTATCACTATCACATCTCCTTCCTGGAGTCCGAGAGTCGAGAAACTCTTGTCGTTGGAAGACTGTTTTTCAGCGGTAAGGCCGTAAACGAGCACATCGCCGGTAGCGTCCACCAAGTGGAAATTACCATATTCGGTATTGAACAAATCGTTCATCGTACCTTTAAGCTTGTAATAGACACTATTGTCCACCGGTTTTGAGAGGAATTCGGCAATCGTTATCACGCCTTCCTCGATATCAGGGTCGTCGCCTCCCTGACCGCCAGACCCTTCCTGGGTGACAGTAAGAACCTCATTGATATTGCCGGCAGTAAAAGTAACTTCTACAGACCTTTTCTCGCCTTCGTTAGGTTCCGCACTCAGTTTTACCTCAACGACAGCTTCGCTGGAAGCAGCTCCGCTGGAAGGAGTGACTGTAAGCCATTTGCCACCCTCGGCAATAGTAGCCGTCCAGTCGCGGGTAGGTTTGATGAGCACCGAAGTCTCTTCACCGCCTGCATTTATCGTAGCCTGATCTTCTGCCAGATTGACAGCCGGAGGCAATACCGGTTCGTCCTGGCAAGCCCAGAATGCCATAAATGCGAATGGCACCATGAGGGCATAAAACAAATTCTTGATTTTCATAACATTAAAATATAAAAAAATACTACTATCCCAATTCTTTGGCGCAAAAATAACCATTCCCCGATAAATAGCCAAAATATAATATTAAAAATATATAACAAAGGGGCTGCGCCGTCAGGTATCACGGCACAACCCCCACAAAAAACGCACCCGTTTACAGGTTATAAACAGTTATTCCCATGGACTTTCGGATATCGACAGCCGGGATACGCCGCATACTGCATCCGGGCCTTTGGTCGCCGACTTTTCCAATGTAAGCGAAACAGTGTAATTCACACCTTTGCATATCGTAAAGTCATTATCGAGGATGCAGCGGAACACATCATCGCCGATACGGATATTTGCTATGGAAGCACCTTTCGGCAGTCTCTGCGGGACTATCATCGCATAGATACCCGAGACCTTGCCGTCCGCTACGGCCATCTCATCGACATAAGGGAAGAAATCCCTGTTGCCCTCGGGTTCTTTCAATTCTCCCGTCTCTATGAAAATGCCGCTGTTGTATTTTATATTCGGGATTACGATTTCACAATCCATGAGTTCATCGGCCGATGAAAATCCGTCCCCGGGTATGAGTTCGAAAGACAGGCGCCCTACCAACCGCTCAAAAGCCAGTTCTACCGGTTTTCCAGTATTTTCATAACCAAGAAACTTAACGAATTTATGTTCCGATTCGCGATATTGCTCCAACGGCCTTTGGTCTTCGTATGTATATACGGAAAGAAAATTATCCAATATATAGCTGTCATCCCAATACGGATAATAAGCAAACATATCGACTCGGGAATCCGGGAAGAAAACGGTACCATCAAGAGAAGCTCCGGACCCTGTAATCTCGACAAGCAGGTTATCCGCGATGACACTGCCCCCATAAGGAGTGTCCGACTCCTCAAACATGAACAGGCCTATTTTATCCCCGACGGAAAAATCCCCTCCGGAAACCTTGGTTATCAACAGACTCCCGTTCCCATTGGTTTCCGAGGCATCAGGCATCGCCGTACATGAAACAGCAGCAAGAATTAATAGCGAATAAAAATATTTTTTCATTTTTCTGAATTTTAATCTGATAACAAACATAAAAAACTAACGAAACGTTCAATCCGTATAATCGGCCACGCACCTTACCGGAAAAGCATTGAACGAAGGAGATGCAAGTCTCTGCATATCATGACTATAGGAAACGAACGCCCTGAAAAACACACTTTCAGCCCAATATCCGCTTGTCGACCACCAGCCGGCGGTATCGCCATCGTATGCGAAACCGGAGAAATAAACAGGGGTATCGCCATCATAGCTTTGAATGTATGAAAACAGGTAACCTACAGGATAACCGTCGAAACCGGTAGCATTGGTTCCCGGAAAATCCTTCCATCCGTCCGTGGATTTCAATCCTTCGGTCACATTCGCAAAACATGAGGCTTCATCCGGCACGCCGCCCTGCGACATGCCCAACATATCCCAGTCGGTAGTGGTAGGAACGTGCCAACCCTCGGGACACAACTTCTCGTATTCCACACACATCCTGTTATAGAGCAGCCCCCAACGGTCTGGATTGCCTTCATAATCCATGTTGTAAACAGCATAGGCCTCCCTGTCCGTCACCGGCCATTCGTCCAGACTTTCGACCTTGTATATATCGGTACCGTCATTCAGTTTCGTCGTCCTTAAATTTGTCCCCATCCAATACTGGTTTCCTATTTTAACCACAGGATACTGATTTCCCTCGATATCCGTGACAGTATTCCCTGGAGGGAGCAGTTTGTCCAATGAGAAATCCAACGTTTCGTTTTCCCAATCGCGGACGGTCACATCCACTCTGAGTTCAGGATTAAGCTCGGCCGTAACTGAAAAACTGACTTCGGCTATTTTTCCGGCCTCAAGGTCAAGGGGCTTGTCCAATTGCAGGCTGTGTTCCTCGCCCCCTATCATTATGGTTGCAAAATTCCCGGCCGCTATCTCCTGGGGAGGGACTATCACGGAAACTCCTTTCAGCAGTCCGTCATCCGCCAGAACGAAGTTCCCGTATGATTTCACATCCCCCTTTGACGAAGAAAGCAGGAAGGTGCATTTTTCAGTATCATAAGTTCCGCCCAGGGAAACATCTTTCACGGTTACCCAATCGAAAGCCCCGACCGGATTCGAAGTTTCCACTACAAAATCGAGCCTTGAGAACAGGTGCGAGAGTTCCACATGAGGGTCTTCATCCTCGCGGATGAAATTGACGGTCTTTCCGAACAGCACATCGCTGCCGGCCAGACCGGCAGACTGGTCAGCCTCCACCGCCACATCTGCCAACGGGCCCCCGGAAGGAATGATATTTTCACGGTAGGGCGAGAACACATAAAAATCGCAATACGGTCTTTTGCCATCATAGACCGGATTTTCGGAAAATTGCAGGAGACCGTCATTATATCCGGCATAAACCCCGTCATAAAGTCTGCCTTGATAAAGATTTTCCGCAGAAGAAGATTTCTTTGCAACTACATAAACAGAAAAATCCCTGCCGGTCAGGTCGCTGCCCGATTCTTCCGAGACGGACAATCGCAAATCCTGAACGGACGGAGTCTGTTTAGTACAGGCGGCAGCGAGCAAACAAACCGCCGCAAACAATAGTGCCTTTTTCATAACGCTTCTTGTATTAAAAAAATTATTAAAGGATTTCCGCAAATGCAAGTGCTGCAAAGATATTTCCTGCCAATAACAAAAAAAAGCCTTTTCGGCCTTTTTTTATCATATAGCTAAATTTACAACAAACTGATTGTCAGTTTATTATGAAAAAATAATCATATACCCGGGACATAGCCTTTTGGCAATACGACCAACAATGTGATTATCAATAAATTACATCATATCGACAAAAGAGCCGCCTTTGGACGAAAGAAGGTCTTCGAAATAACTGTCCAGACTTTTGTTGCTGTTTACAAGCCCGAGTTTGGAGCGTATTTTCGACCTCACGGTATAGATACTGTTAAGGTTCGTATGGTCATAAAGCACCCTTATGGATTGCGGAGAAAAGCCCAGACATACGAAACAGCAGTAGCACAGTTCGTGGACGGTCAGATCAGGATGCGCCGACCTGAGTTCCTCGATGACATTTCCGTAAGAAAGATTGGTGATGGAAATGATTTCGTCCTCCCATTGGCGGTTATATTGCGAGTTTACCTTGACAGACTCTTTGAATTTTGCATAAAAAAGCGCAGGACGGCTTTCGTAACGCGAAGCTATTTCGAGCAATCCCCTTAAAGAATCCATGCGTTTACCCAAAAGCTTCGACATTTTTTCTCCCACACCGCTCTGTTTTGAAAATTTTTCCCGGAGAGATTCATATTTTTCATTGACCTCGTCATATTCGGAGCGGATGGTGTCGATATACGCCATTACTTCTTCCGTATGTTTTTTCTGTTGCTTCAGCTTATGACGGTAAAATATGAATATCGCCATAAATATGCCGGCCGACAGCAATATAATCATTACGAGGGCCGAAACCTGATAGAGATGTTTCGACTGGAGCAGGTCGTATGACTTCTGCAAATACTCATGCTCGTATTTTCTCTCCGCTGCCTGGATAAGGGATGTCTTGTTTTCCTCGTATAACGTATCCTTCAGTTCCGAGGCCTTCCGCTCATGCGCCAAGGCTTCGTAGGGGTTGCCCGCCCTCTCTTCCAACAACGAAAGATAATGCTCCAACACCACTTTAAGATAGTCCGGAGAATATGCCGCGCCTTCCGTCATGTATCTTCTCGCAGACCGGGAATCCCCATCGAGGAACGAGAGTATTCCTACTGTGCCATAGTGTGATTCCGGTATCTTTCCTGCATTGTATTCGGCATATATGCCTGACAAATCCTCAATCACTTCATGGACAGATGCCTGTTTTGCCGTGTCATTGACTATAATCGCGGCCTTCATGCCCGCAAGTTCCAGTATAGCGGAAGTATCGCCGACCGCTTCTGCAATTTCCGAGGCCTTGTTCACCTGTTCCAGTGCTTCATCATAACGTTCCAGAAGATTAAGCATCTCTATCTCGTTGTATCGCGGCACGAATGAAGACCTGTATCTTCCCATGCTGTCCAGCAAATCCGCCGACCTGGAAAACATCGCAAGTGCTTCTTCATTGTCGTTCTGATGCTTGTACATATAGCCGATGGCATTGCATATCATTGAAAGCGCCGCCCCGTCGCCGCATTTTTCGGCATGGACCAGGGCCTTCGAGTAAAATTCGGCCGCCCTATCGCCCATTCCGCACACATAATGGATATATCCGCAATAATAGTAAGACAAAGCCAGTTCCCGCTCAGGACCGTTCTTTTCATACCAATCCACGGCTACCATTATCAATGAATCATTATCCGGAAGAGCGTTCCGGTCGTACAGTTCCTGCGTATGTTGCAGGGCATATTCCGCCCTCTCGGCTTCTTTCCGGCCGTTTCCGGACGAACATGAAACCGACAGCAACAATATCAGAATGCACAATCTCGCTATCATAAAAGTCAAAAAACATAGGAGGGAATAATCCCTCCCATGTACCTTGGACAATGTTTCCTGTTTATTTCTGTTCCGCGACCGCCCTTCCGGCACGCAGAGCCTTGATGTTCAGTTCTACGATGTCTGCGCCCTTACGGCCGAAGATGCGCTCTATGCCGTCTTCGATATTCTTGGCTTCCATGCCGAGGAACGGAGAAGCCGCTCCGAGGAGCACCATGTTTGCCGCACGGGAGTTCCCGCAGTCCTTTGCTATGGTATCGACATCGAGCATGACGAGGTTCTTCACCTTGGAAAGCTCGGCCATGACGTTGTCAAGTTCCGGATAATTCGGAATATTGACAAACGGAACCGAGTTGGTGACAATCCACCCGTCCGAAGCAAGATACGGCATGTACCTCAATGCCTCCATCGGCTCCAGGGAAATGATTATATCGGCACCTTTAAGCGGAATAAGGTCGGACAAAATAGGTTCAGAGGAAATCCTCAGGTTCGACTGGACATCTCCTCCCCTCTGGCTCATACCGTGGACTTCGGCCTGCTTGATTTTCAGACCTTCGTGAAGTGCGGCCTCGCCTATGATTGTGGCAATCGACAGGATACCCTGACCGCCTACGCCTGCCAAAATTATATCTTTTTTCATATCTATAAATTTTACTTCGTTGAAAAATTAAAAACCGTCCGCAGCATTATTTTGAAGCCTCGGCTTTTTTGAGACGGGCTTTCCTGCTATAAGTCTGTATGCATTCGCGGCGAGGGATAATAACCGAAACTCCCTTGTATTCAATCTCTTCGCGGATTACATTCTCTATTTCAGGAAGGTTCTTCGCAAGAGGGACGACTACACGGATATGCTCTTTGGCCACTCCTACGGCCTCGCAAATCTGTTCGAGTTTCCCGGTGCCTGCCGAGTCCTGACCGCCTGTCATGCCGGTGGTAAGGTTGTCGGATATGACTATGGTTACATTCGCATTGGAGTTTGCAGCATCAAGAAGTCCGGTTATGCCCGAATGGGTGAATGTTGAGTCTCCAATGACTGCAACGGAAGGGAAGAGGCCGGCATCTGCCGCTCCTTTGGCCATTGTAATGGAAGCTCCCATGTCAACGCAGGAATGGATTGCGCGGAACGGTGGAAGGGCTCCGAGCGTATAACAGCCTATATCGCTGAATACCCTATGGTTAGGATACTCTTCAAGAACTTTGTTAAGGGCAGTGTATACATCCCTGTGGCCGCAACCCTGGCATAATGCAGGAGGACGGTTCACAACTACCTGAGGTATTGCCTCGGAAGGGACTTCGCCGAGCCCGAGTGCAGGTTTGATGTAGTCGGCATTCAATTCGCCGGTCCGTGGAACTTCGCCGGTAATGCGCCCCATTACCTTCTTGCCCTCATCGAGGATGCCGCGCAGGTATTCCTCAAGGAAAGGCTGGCCTTCTTCAAGAACAAGTACTTTCTCGCACTCGTCAACTATCTTTTTGATAAGTGCCTTAGGGAAAGGATACTGCGAAATCTTCAGGACAGGATACCTGCAACCGTCCTTCATGTTTTCCATGAGATAGTTGTAGGCAATTCCGCAGGTTATGATACCCATCGAATGATCCGGACCGTCGATGAATTTGTTGTAAATGCTCGAATCCGCCATCTCTTCCAGTTTGTCATAGTTGGCAAGCACTTCGACATACCTCTTTTTAGATATTGCAGGAAGAAGCACCCACTGGGTATCCGGAAACTTGATTGTCACATGTTTTTCAATTTCGTCGTCCACTTCCACGACAGCCCTCGAATGCGCCATCCTCGTCGTTATCCTCATAAGCACTGGAGTGCGCATTTTCTCGGAAAGTTCAAGGCCGAAGCGTGTCATATCGTATGCCTCCTGCTGATTGGAAGGCTCCAGAACAGGTATGAACGCGAATTTTCCATAAAATCTCGAATCCTGTTCATTCTGCGACGAGTGCATCGAAGGGTCGTCGGCCGCTATCACGAGCACGCCTCCGTTAGCTCCGGTAATGCCGGAATTGACAAAGGCGTCGGCAGCGACGTTCATTCCCACATGTTTCATGCAGACAATCGCCCTCCTTCCCACGTAAGACACTCCGAGAGCGGCTTCCATGGCAGTCTTTTCATTAGTACACCATTTGCTGTGCACTCCGTTTTCCCTGGCCTTTTTATTGCCCTGGATAAATTCGGTAATCTCAGTGGAAGGCGTGCCCGGATAAGCATAAACACCGGCTATACCTGAATTTATGGCAGCGAGGGCTATAGCTTCGTCTCCCAACAACAAAAGTTTCTGTTTCATAAAATCCTCTATGTTCTATAACAATTATATTTTCCTTCTTACATACCGGCTACATACCGGCGGCCGGACATGAACTGGATTACTTAACCCTCCCGGCACAGCGGTGCCGAAGCCGAGTCGGATACGGAACCCTATTCCCGCCAGCCGTTAAGATACCTCTCCTGATCTACAGTCAGCGTATCTATTTCAAGTCCGCGGGACTTCAGTTCCATGACGGCCACTCTCTTGTCTATCTCTTCAGGGACAGACACGACCATGTTTCCGAGCATCCTGCCTTTCGTTCCGTGCTTGACAAGCCAAAGTGCGCTCAAAGCCTGGATAGCGAAACTCATGTCCATGATTTCCGCCGGATGTCCGTCCCCGGCGGCAAGGTTCACAAGCCTGCCTTCCGCAATCACATACACGCTGCGGCCGTTCGGAAGCTCATATCCCATGATATTGTTCCTTGCCTGCCAGCTGCGCACGGATATCTTACGCAACCCTGCGACATCCACTTCGCAATCGAAATGGCCTGCATTACAGCAGATTGCACCGTCTTTCATCTTCATGAAGTCCTTTTCGGTTATGACATCATTGCAACCTGTCACCGTGACGAAGAAGTCCCCGACTTCTGCCGCCTTGTTCATTTTCATGACCTCGAAACCGTCCATCATAGCTTCAAGAGCCTTGACCGGATCTATCTCCGTAACAATGACTTCCGCACCAAGGCCTTTAGCCCTCATCGCCACTCCCTTGCCGCACCAGCCATAACCTGCCACCACGACCTTCTTGCCGGCCACTATAAGATTGGTTGTACGGTTTATGCCGTCCCACACAGACTGCCCCGTGCCGTAACGGTTGTCGAAAAGGTGCTTGCAGTCCGCATTGTTGACAAGTACCATAGGGAATTTGAGCATCTGCTCGCGGTTCATCGCAATCAGCCTCAGTATCCCGGTCGTGGTTTCTTCGCAACCGCCTATGACACCGGGAACAAGTTCCGGATATTTCATATGGATGGTGTGCACCAAATCCCCTCCGTCATCGATAATGATATTTGGAGCGGCCTCGATTACACGGGAAATATGCCTGCCGTATTCCTCTTCGGTAGCACCGTGCCATGCAAACACGTTAAGCCCGGCATGGACAAGGGCTGCGGCTACATCGTCCTGTGTCGAAAGAGGGTTGCTTCCGGTAACATACATTTCAGCCCCGCCGGCAGCAAGTACCTTGCAAAGGTAGGCCGTCTTCGCCTCCAAATGCACCGACAAGGCCACGCGCAAGCCCTTAAAAGGCTTATCCGCGGAAAACTCTTCTTCCAAAGCTCTCAGGAGGGGCATATTCTGCTTTACCCACTGTATTTTCATCTCGCCGCTTTCCCAAAGCGCGGCATTTCTTATCTCACTTGCCATTATATGTTATAGTATTAAAATTCAATTTGCAAATATACGCAGAAGCCGAGAGCAATGCAAATGAATTTGCATTGGCATGTTTCGTCCGGAGGAGACGGAAGGCCTTGGACTCACGGATACAACGGGCGGAACATGCAATGCAAGCCGCCGGGCTTGCATTGCCGAGGCGTGAACCGTATTTCCGGCGTAGCCGAATATCGCAGAAGCCGAGAGCATAACAAATTTATTTGTTACGCCGAGGCGCAACAGTATTTCTGCCGTCAGGCAAATATCGCAGAAGCCGAGAGCATAACAAATTTATTTGTTACGCCGAGGCGCAACAGTATTTCTGCCGTCAGGCAAATATCGCAGAAGCCGAGAGCCTCGTATTAAGGGAAAGTGTCACTTATTCGCGGCAATGGTCCACTTTCCGGGAAGAACGGACTGGGAATGCACTCTCCGGATACAAATAAGTGAACATAACGGAAGTCCGGGTGCAGACAATTTTATAACAAACTGAATATCAATACACTAAAAATTCAAGTACACATTTCGGCCGTTTAAAACTTTCGAAATGTGCATTCGTTTTACTAATCACTTGATTATCAATGTATTCAAAATTATCATGCACCGACTGTTCCAAATTACATGGAAAACTTTCCCCAAATGGCGGATGAAAATTCGCGACAAACGGTTCACTTTCCCTCCGTCAGACTTCGAAGCGAGTAAAATATTCACAAATGCCTAATTATCAATTATTTAAGAAAATACAACTCGCTTTCGACCATGTCCGCACACCCCTCAAAAGCGAGTTAAATTTTTATAAGTCGCTGATTTTAAATAATTTAACAAAATTCGACTCGCTCCAAACTTTGTCGGTATATTTTTCAACCCCACAGCCAACTATCGTTTTTACAACATATTGATAACCAACATTTTACTAAAACAGTCGCTGCTTTTGGGTACCTCAGAAAGCACCCAAAGCCAGCCCATATTTTTTTTACAAATCACTGATTATCAATACGTTTAAAATTAGTAAGATGGACATGGGATGAAAAACGGGGCCGCTCACAAAATGGACCGCACAAAAAAGGACCGCTCACAAAACGATATTGACTTCAACGGGCCTGTGGTCGCCATGCCTGAAACCGGAATTGCCGCAGACTTCCGCCTGCCCCGCATGAAGACCGCCGGATATGAAGAAATAATCCGTAACGCTCTGCACCGGGCCTTCGCTGAAAGGCCTGTCCAGATACCTCAACGTCTTTTCATCCGTATCATAAACCACACGGCCGCAGGAGCCCAGTCCGGACAAATCCAACGGGGCTACGGCAAAATGCGGATTGGATGTCTCTTCTTCAGACGGGACATAACCCGGCGGATACTGGTTCCAGTCCCCTCCCACAAGCACTACGGCCCCTTCCCTGCACAGCGAATCGGCCCAGCCGGCAAGGAAATCCGTTTCCTGCAAACGCATGCCTCCCGTATCGTAGGCCGTATTGTGCGTATTCCCTATCACGAGCCTGCTTCCGTCAGGAAGGCGATACCCGGCGGCCAGCAGGCAACGTTTCAGATTGAACATGCTGACAGGAAAGGGAAAACGTGAAGGATAGGAAAGCCGTTCCACCTTCTCTGGACGGTATCTGCTCAGTATCGCGACACCGCTCGACACCTTGCCCAACGGATTGGAAAGAGGTATGGGGACAAAAAAACTTTTGTAATTGTACGCGAAATACAGACAGTAGTCCGGAAAAGCCTCGCGCAACAGCTCCAATTCATTTATCATGTACGACCTGCGGGAAGCCTCGTCCACTTCCTGCAACAGATATATGTCCGCATCCATCGACTTCAGTTCACAGACAATGGCGGCAAGGTTTTCACGGGTACGTTCCTCGCTGCATCTCATCCTCGTCCCTCCATCATAGAAAAAATCCATATCGTCACCCAGGCCGCCGTAACCGATGTTCCATGTGACTATTTTCAGCGTATCCGGAATGATTTTCCCGGATTCCGGAACCGCAACGCCGGAATAACCCCCGGAGGAACCGCAAAGCCCCGCTCCGGCATACTCACACACCGGCTCCCTGTCTCCGGGACGGAAATCCGTCATGGCCCCGACCGCCAGGAAAACAAGCACGAGCACGACCGAAACCACAGCGGCCCATAATACGGTTTTCAGAAAAATTTTAATACATGCAGGAAAAGCCTTCATACCGCTACATAAAATGACCTCGGGCAAAAATACGGAGATTTTCACGGAAAATTATATAACTTTGCCGCAAAATAATGAACATTTAAAATTCAGAACCATGGGATTATTATCTGGTAAAGTCGCGCTTATCACAGGAGCGGCACGCGGAATCGGAAAAGCAATCGCGCTCAAATATGCATCGGAAGGTGCAGACATCGCATTCACAGACCTTGTAATAAACGAAGCAGCCGAACAGACGGTAAAGGAAATCGAAGCATTCGGGGTAAAGGCGAAGGCCTACGCTTCCAATGCGGCATCTTTCGAAGAAACGCACAAGGTAGTGGAGGAAATCCATAAGGAATTCGGAAAAATAGACATCCTGGTGAACAATGCCGGCATAACCAAGGACGGCCTTATGCTCCGTATGAGCGAGGCGCAGTGGGATGCGGTAATCAACGTGAACCTCAAATCCGCCTTCAACTTCATACATGCCATAACCCCTATCATGGCACGCCAGAAAGGAGGCAGCATCATAAACATGTCATCTGTAGTCGGCGTATCGGGCAATGCCGGACAGTGCAACTACTCCGCTTCCAAAGCCGGACTTATCGGCCTTGCAAAATCTATTGCAAAGGAAATGGGTTCAAGGGGCATCCGCGCGAACGCTATCGCACCGGGCTTCATCATCACGGACATGACGGCAGCCCTTCCTGAGCCTGTAAGGAAAGACTGGGAAAGCAAGATTCCTCTCCGCAGGGGCGGTACGCCTGAAGACGTAGCCAATGTAGCCACATTCCTGGCAAGCGACCTTTCGTCATACGTCAGCGGACAGGTCATCCACTGCTGCGGCGGAATGAACATGTAATGAACAGGAAACAAACGACAGAACAACCTAAATAAAAACGGGCGGGCTATGGAAACACAGCCGCCCGTTTTAGTTTCTTATAAAACATCAGGAAGTGGGCCAGGCTCGGCAACGCAGATACGGCGAGGCTCCCAAAATCCCCATACAGGAAAGAAAACTTGCAAATGACTCTGCCGGACATTACTGAAGTACGGCCGGCAAAAGAAGATAATAGGCAAAAATGTCTAAAGAGAAGACGATACGGAGCATCACATCCTGATATGTTCCTGTCACGAACCGGAATCCGATATTAGAACCTGGCCACCGCCCTTACGCGGTATGTCAGATATTTTACAGTATAATATTCAAGACCGTAACGCATATATGCATGCCATGCCGAAGCCGCATCGTATTCAGTCGAGGACCAGTAACGGCCGGCTTCGCCGACATTCGGTATAAGTGTTCCGCCCGCCTCTGCAAGCCCGGCATTCACCGCATCGCGTTCTTTCAAGGCAAAGGCCGACAGCTCCTCCTTTGCGGGAAGGTACCATGCATCGCCCTTGTCGCGGCACCATTTGAAAGCGGGATAATTTTCTTCCCACCCGAAAAAGGAAACCACTTTTTTCATATTTTCCATGCCGTCGTTTTGATTAAAACACCCGACTTCGATTTTTTTCACCCATTCGTGCGAGCGGCACCAGGAGAGTTCGGCCTCATCCAAAGAAAGGATTTTACCATGCTGTCCGTCCTGTTCAATCGCGAAAACGACACCTTTCAAGCCGTTTTCGCAATATAAGTCTCCGATTTTATACTTTCCGTTCATATCTTATGACTTTAAGTTTATAAAAAGTTCTTTGTCTGTTTCCTGTCAATCGTCTTTGCCTGCAAGGTGCCTTTCCCATGCCCACGCGGACTCCAATGTATCCGAAAGCCTGCGTTCCGCCTTCCAGCCCAGCTCCCTGTTAGCCAAAGACGGGTCGGCCCAAATGGCGGTAACGTCCCCGGGCCTTCTCGGCGCCATCCTGTAATTCAATTTTACTCCATTGGCCTGCTCGAATGTGCGCACTATTTCAAGTACGGAAACCGGCGTACCGGTACCGATATTGAATATTTCATAGTCCCGCTTCATCTTGCCGCCTATCATTCTCCCCACTGCCGCGACATGGGCTTTCGCCAGGTCGGTCACATCTATGTAGTCCCTCAGGCATGTCCCGTCGGGAGTCGGATAATCATCGCCGAAAATGCTCAGGCACTCCCGTTTCCCGATAGCCGTCTGGGTAACATAAGGAATCAGGTTGTTGGGAACCCCGCGCGGCAATTCGCCCAAAAGCGCCGACGGATGGGCCCCTACCGGATTGAAATACCTCAAAGCCGTACCCTTTATGCCTATGCCCGCCTTCACCGTATGTTCCAGGATATCTTCGCACATCTGCTTGGTCGCACCGTAAGGCGATGTCGCCGGCTTGCGCGGAGAATTTTCCGTAACAGGCAGGCTGTCCGCCTCGCCGTAAACCGTAGCCGAAGAGGAAAACAGCACATTGCACCCTCCGTTTCCGGCCGCGGCACCGAGCACGGTCATGAACGAATCCAGATTATTCCTGAAATATTTCAAAGGTTCCGCCACTGATTCGCCCACCGCCTTGAAAGCCGCGAAATGTATCAGCGCATCGATTCGGTACTCTTTAAAAATCCGTGCCACGGATTCCGCATCACAGCAGTCTATCTTGTAAAAAGGAATGTCGGACCGGCCGGTAACTTTTTTAACGCCTTCGAAACAAGTCATATCGCAATTGGACATATTGTCCGCAACAACCACTTCGTATCCTGCCTCGATGAGTTCGACAGCCACGTGGCTACCGATATAACCGGCGCCTCCGGTCACTAAAACTGTATGGGACATATCAGCATTTTTAATGATACATAATACTTCGCCACGAAGATAATAAAAATATGGACTACTTTTGCAATTAAAAGCTGTTTTGATTTTTAAAAAAAGGCAAAAAGAAGATAATGGCAAATAAAATATTTTCACACGCGTTTTCCGCATTACTGGCACTGTCTGCAATCACGGCCAACGTACACGGACAGACCCTGACCGACCTGATAAAAGACACGGAAATACGCGAGGGCTGCATAATATCGCTGGCCGTAGCGGATGCCGGCGGAAACACACTGGCCGAATGGAACGCGGACTATCCCATGGTTCCGGCATCGACGATGAAAACAGTCACCACCGGACTCGCCCTGCAGGAACTCGGAAGCGGTTTCCGTTTCAGGACGTCGATAGCTTACAGCGGTTACACGGACAGCCTCGGCACGCTGCACGGGGACCTCTATATCATCGGAGGCGCGGATCCTACATTGGCCAGCACCCGCAAGAAGCAGGATTCCCTTTTCAACATTTGGGGCAATGCGGTAAAATCGGCCGGGATAGATTCGATTGCCGGTTCCATAATCGGGGATGCCGGATTCTTTCCCGACGAAATGGCTCCGGGCTCCTGGGAATGGGGCGATTTGGGGACTTATTACGGAGCGGGGGCATCAGGCCTCTCGTTCCATGAAAACTCCATTTCAATCAGAATAATCCCCGCCGAAAAAACAGGACAGCGCCCGTACGCCGAGCAGATTTACCCAGAAACCCCATGGATGCACATCGACAATCTCTCCACCACAGGCCCGAGGTGGAGTCCCAACACCATCCTTCTCTATACTTCCGAGCTCTGCCCTGTCGCGGAAATCCGCGGAAGCTATCCCATAAACGGAGGCATAAACATCGAAGAATGCTGCAACAAATATCCGGCAATGACCTGTGCATACCATTTCGACCGGTACCTTGCGGCCAACGGCATCAATTCCCTCTCCGGGCCGATGGACACCGGACGGTTCACGACAAGGGACCCTTCGGAATTCGCCGACCGGGACTCCCTGCATTATATAATCACCACGTATTCCGAGTCCCTTTCCTCGATTGTCGCCAAGACGAACATGGAAAGTAACAACATGTACGCCGAGACACTGTTCAAAATGACCGGCCTGCAAACAGGAGGCTCCGCATCTTACGAGACCGCAATAAAAACGGCCGGAAAACTTCTCGATGAGATGGGAATCGACACGAAAGGCTACCGCCAGACGGACGGGAGCGGACTTTCGAGGCAGAACCTGGTTTCAGCCCGTTTCCTTTCCACCTTCCTGTCAAAGGCAGCAGCCGGGCCGGAGGGAGATGCCTTCATCGAGTCCCTGCCCGTTCCAGGTCATGAAGGCACGCTCAAACATGTCCTAAAGGACGTGAAGCCGGAATATTCATCGAGGATAAGGGCAAAAAGCGGCTCCATGTCCGGAGTAAGATGCTATGCAGGCTACATATTCCCGGACAACCGAAAAAAACCTGTATCCTTCGCCCTCATGTCCAACAACCATGCGGGAAAAGGTTCCGACATGCAGAAAGCAATCGAAGAAATCCTCAAAGCCCTGCTTGCCGAACTGATGCCCGGGAAAAGCATCGTCCTATAACCGTCCTCACTTCTTAAACAGTCACTCCTTAAACAATATGCGGCACAGCTGTGGAACGTCCGGAATTTTCACGATTTCGATACCCTTATGCTCGAAAACATCCGGCAAAGAAGTGAAAGAGGATATGAATATCCGGTCGAAACCTATTTTAGACGCCTCCATTATCATCCTGTCTGTCTGCGAAACAGGCCTGATTTCTCCGCTCAGCCCCACTTCCCCGCAAAAACATGTTTTGGCGGAAATCGGCAAATCGAAGTTGGAAGAAAGCACCGCACTTATTACGGCAAGGTCGCATGCGGGATCATTTACCCTCAGACCTCCGGCCATATTCAGAAACACATCCTTGACCCCGATACGGAAACCGGCACGCTTTTCCAGAACCGCAAGCAGCATATTCATCCTGCGCACATCGAATCCCGTAGCCGACCGCTGCGGAGTACCGTATGCGGCACTGCTCACCAGGGCCTGTGTCTCTATGAGGAAAGGCCTCGTCCCGTCCATCATGGCCGAAACGGCTATGCCGCTCAAGGGCTCCCCGTGCATCGGGATAAGCATGTCCGAAGGATTCGCCACCTCCTGCAAACCACTGGACGTCATTTCATATACGGCAATCTCGGAAGTCGAGCCGAAACGGTTCTTGATGCTCCGCAACAGACGGTAGGCCCCGCTGTTGTCACCCTCGAATTGAAGGACCACATCCACAATATGCTCCAATATCTTAGGCCCTGCTATCATCCCGTCCTTCGTTATATGGCCTATCAATATCACAGGGACACCGCTTTCCTTGGCATACCTCAGGAATTTCGCCGCACACTCGCGCACCTGGCCCACCGTACCCGGCGAAGACTCCACATTTTCCGAATAAACAGTCTGAATCGAATCCACAATCAGCAAATCTGGCTCAATCTTACGGACTTCCGAAAGAATGTTCTCGACAAGGGTTTCACTGTAGACATAACAGGACTCCCCACTGCCTCCGAGCCGTTGCGCCCGCATCCTGACCTGATTTACGCTCTCCTCCCCGGAAACATACAGGGTCTTCAGGGAAGGGCAATGCAGTGGTATCTGCAAAGAAAGCGTGGACTTGCCTATTCCCGGTTCCCCGCCAAGAAGAATCAGAGAGCCCTTTACCATGCCTCCGCCCAACAATCTGTCGAATTCGGGAGAATCGAGCGAAAACCTCTGCTCGGACGACAAATCCACTTCCGAAATCAGTTTCGGGGGCATTCCGCTTCCGGGAAGTTCCCTGTTGGAATCATGCTTCCTGGACGGCGCCGGCGCCTCCACCATCGTATTCCATTCCCCGCAAACCGGGCACATTCCCATCCATTTGAGACTTTCGGCACCGCAGGATTTGCAGTACCATACAGTTTTATTTTTCGCCATGGCACAAAACTCTTAACGACTGCAAAATTAACAAACAGTTTTGAAAACGGCACTGCAAATCCAGCAAGCAGTTCCGACAAACCAACGATGCCTTCCTATACCTGTCAATGCTTTCCGATGCCCGTCAATTGCCATCCTCATTCCGGGAGCCGACCACCCTTATTATGTTTTTCCCCAGAGCCATTTCCACCTTCCTCAATGTCGAAATGGTAAAATTGTGGTTCCCTCCGAGCCAGACGGATATTTCCGAATCGTTTTTCCCGAGCATGCGGGCAAGGTCGCTCTGTGTCATACCTTTCGAGCGCAAAATCCATTGAATCCTCAATGCCACTTCTTTGTAAATTTCCATAATAAATATTACCAATCGGAATTATTGTATGTTTCCACTATCTCTATATCCAGCAGGACATCGTTGAACTTGGTATGGGAAGCATCCGTGGCAAACAGGTACCGGCTGCTTAACGAGCCCCTCCACACGATGTCATCACGGGAATTGAGAGGAATGGATACCGTAATCCCGTAGCTTTTCGAATTTATCTTTACCATAAGCTCGGTATCCCAGCTCGTTTTCTTCCCCCCGTCGTCCTCCACTATCATAAGGGCGATACTGCTCATTTGCAAGGTCCAGTCTGAAACCATTATGGTATTTACCTCCTTGGGAACACCTACCTCGCTCCTCCTTACTACAAGATAAAAATCCGTAATCGTAGGGGAAAACAGTTCCATCTCCGCCTCGGTCGCCGCCGTAAAACTCTCTATCGCCCCGGCCTTTATAAAATATTCAGATGCGCCCGCAAGCCAGCAGTCATAGTTCTTCAATGCAGTGAAACTCCTCAGCATCAGGGAATATATGGTTTCACCCGTCTTGGTCGGAATGCCCTGAATGCCATTTTCCCAATCCGAAGGACCTTCCGCAGCTTTCAACGGCACATAGTTTCTGTCCCTGTTAAGGTTTACGACCCATACCGGATGCTCTTTTGCGTATGCCTCGTCGACGAGCACCCGCGACACAACCTTCTTTCCGGAAGCGTCCTTGCGCAATATGAAACCGTAATTCCATTCATCGTCCCGGCCATGGTCGAAAGTGACTACCGGCTCCGACTTTCCGTCCCACCTATCATAATAAGGCCAGTAAATCTGGATATCCGAAGCCGCCAGAGAATCCATGAAAGCGGAAGCATATCCGTCGGACTTGACGGAAATCCCCGGGAAGCCGGTATCGCCGCTCACAGTGGCCACCATCTGCCTGAACAAAGCTCCCTGCCCGTATTCCGACGATTTGACAACCCTGCTTCCGGTACCTTTCCCGGGATTTGCCACCACATTGGTAAAAAGATACTCCTCATCGTAACCGTCGTCATAGGACTCGCCAACGGCCGAATGGACTTCATCGAGCACTGCCGGATCCGAAACTGCATCGGACAGGAACGCCGCAATCCGCTCCAGCCTTTCGGCTTCGGCACTGTACTGGATATCCTCATAACGGTTGTCCGACGGACCATCCGGCGACTTCTCGCACGAAACATTGGCAACAGCCGCGGCTGACAAAAGCAAGGCCGGCAAGACAAAAATTCTTCTCTTCTTCATAACACCCTCCACTCTAAATTTGTCCATAAATATTAAGAAGCTGTTTAAAAATTTTCCAAAAATTCAGGCTTCTGCGGACAAAATTATCACAACGGGGAGAGAAAAAAACTCAAAAAAAGAAAAAGAAACCTGGGGTGAAAGAAATTATATAATCTTGGAAATCAATATGCGGTTACGCCTCTCATCTTGAAAAGCGGCAGAACCGGTCTTTCCCGTTCAAATCCTTGATTATGACACTATTTGAAAATCCGTAGTCCATAAAGAGTCCGCGACAGCCGTCACCGAAGGCTTCGTTGATTTCAACGATACCGAACCCTTCCGGTTTCAAATGCGCAGAGGCCAGGCCGGCCAAGGCACGGTAAAACACCAACGGGTCCTCGTCTGTGACGAACAAGGCCGAATGAGGCTCATAATCGAGGACGTTCCGGGACATCAGCCGTTTTTCCGAAGATGTCACATAGGGCGGATTGGACAATATCGCATCGAAATCATCGGTTACGGGAAAATCGCCGGAAAGGATATCGTTTTGGAAAAACACAGGACAACGGGCACCGGTTTTCTGGGAAGAGGCAATCTCAAGGGCGGGATACGATATGTCGCATCCGAAAACGGCAGCCCCGGGAAGATTGGCGGACATGGCCCAGGCGATGCATCCGGAACCGGTACAGACATCCAGAATCCGCAGGCCGCTTCCCGGCAGATTCCCCGCCCCATGGGAACGGTTTCCGGAAGTCCGGAATGAATCCAGCGCAAGCCGGCACAGCTCCTCCGTTTCCTGCCTTGGAATAAGTACCGCCTTGTCCACATACAGTTCCATTCCGTAAAAATAAGCCTTGCCCGTAACATACTGGAGCGGTTCCATATTTTCCAAACGCCGCATGGCCTCCTCCAGACGGGCCTCATTCTCCACAGATATGGGATAATCCGGGTTTATCACATGCTCGAAACGCTCCGTCCCGAGAAAATCCCCGCACAGTCCGAGCACGATGGAACGCGCTTCATCGCCGGAATAACATTTTTCCAGGCGCGAAACGGCATCGCGGACAAAACGGGAAAGGGTCAAAGGCATCAGTGTCTGCGTCCTCCATCGAAAGTGGTTTCGATTATAACGGAAAGAAAATCACGGACGTCCATTCCGGCAGCCCTTATTTCCTTCGGCACGAGACTCTCGGCCGTCATACCCGGAACGGTATTCATTTCCAAAAAGAAGAGTTCTCCCGAATCGGTAAGGAAATAATCCACCCTCACAAAACCGCGGCAGCCGAAACGCTCATATATCCGGACGGAACATTCGCGTATCATCCGGTCTTCCGCCTCCGTGATGGGAGCAGGACAGATTTCCTTACTCCAGCCTTCATATTTCGCTTCGAAATCGAAATACTCCTTTTGCGGCACAATCTGCACCGGAGGCAGGGCTATCACCTGTTTCCCGTCAAAATAGACGGCATCGTCGATCTCCCTCCCGGAAATGAATTTTTCCGCAATAACGGTTTTACCTTCCGCGAAAGCATAATCCACGGCGGGAAGGAATTCTTCAGGGGATTTCACCTTCGTCACCCCGAAGCTGCTGCCGCTGTCCGTAGGCTTTACGAACATGGGAAGACCGAGTTTCGAAACGGCCTCCTGAGGACTGCACGAATCTCCCGGGTGCAACAGAATATCATCCGCCAGATGACAGATTCCGGTATCCCTTAGATAACTTTTGGCCGAAAATTTATCGAAGGTGACAGCGGATACGAAAGACGAACAGCCGCTCGAAGGGATTCCGAGCATTTCAAGGTAGGCCTGCAAAAGCCCGTTTTCCCCGGGAGTTCCGTGAATCATAATGAACGCATAGTCTATCAGCACTTTCCTGCCGTTGAGAACTACCGAGAAGTCATTCTTGTCCACTTCGACTCCGCCTGACGGCAAAACTTCGCCGTCGACACTGACTATCCGCCATGAAAGGCCCTTGAAATCCATTTCCAGGACTTCATAACGGGAAGTGTCTATATTGGCGGCCACAAACCTGCCGCTCTGCACGGATATTTCATATTCGGAGGAATTGCCTCCGTAAATCACAGCAATGACCGGTCTCATATCAATCGAAAAAAGATTCTTCATCATAGCCCGACGAGGTTTCCGCATCCGCATCGCTCCCGTCGCAATCAAGATTCAGGGTCATTCCCACGGGAGCAATGAACTTGTCCTGCTCGGAAATGCCGAGAGTCCCGTCCTTCAATACCTTATTCATGAAAATGCCCCATACGGGGAGGGCCATGTTGGAACCTCCTCCCAAGGCCAGGGATTCGAAATGCACCTGCCTGTCTTCGGCACCGACCCACACTCCGCCAGTCAGTTTCGGGGTATAGCCTATGAACCAGCCGTCGGCCTGGTCATTGGTGGTACCTGTCTTGCCGGCAAGCTCTCCCTTTATCCCGTATTTCCATCTCAGCCTCATCGCCGTACCGTCATTGACGACACCCTGCATCAGATTGACCATCAGATATGCCGTCTGCTCGCTTATAGCCTCCCTTTTCCTCGCATTGAACTCACTGAGGACATTCCCCATATTATCTTCTATACGTGTCACGAAAATCGGATCCACATGCACGCCCCTGCTCGGATAAGTATTGTAGGCACCCACCATTTCATACAGGCTCAAATCCGCCGGACCGGCGCAAAGCGAAGGCACAGGGTCCAGAAAACTCTGGACACCCATCTTATGGCACATCTCGACTATGGCTTCAGGCCCGAAACGCTTCATCAGATACGCCGATATATTGTTGCTGCTCTTGGTAAGGCCCCACTTCAGCGTAACGGTACGGCCTATCCATTCGTCCCTGTCGGTACTCTTCGGAGTCCAGGTAGTATCGCCTATGATGAAAGTCTGAGGCACGTTCACGACCTTGTCGCACGGAGACATGCCTTCCTGCATGGCAAGCGTATACAGGAACGGCTTTATTGTAGAGCCGACCTGCCTCTTTCCCTGACGGGCATTGTCATACTTGAAATAACGGTAGTTCGGTCCGCCTACATAGGCCTTTATCTCACCGGTATTCGGTTCCATTGCGATGAAGGCCGCACGCAATATGGACTTATAATATCTGATGGAATCGTCAGGGGTCATTACCGTGTCTATATGTCCCTTGGCGTTCCATGAGAACACCCTCATTTTCACAGGCTCGCCGAAACTCTTCAGAATCTCCTGCTCGGAAGCGCCGGAGGCCTTCATGTTACGGTACCTGTCGCTCCAACGCCTCGCCTGTTTCATCACCCTGTCCCGTGTCTTCGCATCTATGTCATTGGAAAACGGGGCATTGCGTTTTTTTGAGAGGTCGCGGAAAAATGCTTTCTGCAAATCGAGGCCGAGATGTTCGGCCACGGCCTCCTCGGCATATTGCTGCATCTTGTAATTGATAGTGGTATGAATCCTCAGCCCGTCCCTGTCCAGATCGTACCTGGAACCGTCCGGCTTGAAGTTTTTGTTCAGCCACCCGTAAAGGCCGTCATCCGCCCAAAGCAAGGAATCCGCGACATAATCCTCGTATGTGGAGTAGGAACTCCTTTTCGGCTCCTTGGCATTCATCACCCTCCTCAGCATATCCCTGAAATATGGAGCGATTCCAGAATTGTGGTCAAGCACTTGATATGACAGCTCGATAGGAATCAGGGATATCGAATCCCTCTCGGCAGCAGTCAGATAACCTGCCTTTTCCATCTGTGAAAGGACGAAATTGCGCCTTTTCAGGGAAGACTCCGGATTGAGGGCGGGATTGTACCTTGTCGGCTTGTTCACCATTCCCACAAGCGTGGCAGCCTCTTCCACCGTAAGCTCCGAAGGCTCCTTGCCGAAAAACGTCTGCGAAGCCGATTTTATACCGTATGCATTGCTCCCGAAGAAAACGGCATTCATGTACATGTCCATGATTTCTTCCTTCGTATAATTCCGCTCCAGTTTTACGGCGGTTATCCACTCCTTCATCTTGGTAATGACCATCTTCACCTGCCATACGACAGGGATGCGCCTTCCGAGTTCCTCCCTCGGATACAGTGTCTTGGCAAGCTGCTGGGTAATGGTACTTCCGCCTCCCTGGCTGCTCTGGCCGAGAAGCAATGTCTTTACGCCCACCCTCGCAAGGCTTCTGAAATCTATTCCGCTATGCTTGTAGAAACGCACATCCTCGGTGGCGACGGCCGCTTCGACAAGATACGGGGAAAGCTCGTCGTAATCCACGTATGACCTGTTTTCTATATGATATGTGCTCAGCACCTCCCCGCCGTCGGCCAACAGAAGGGTCGCCTCCTTGCTTTCAGGGTTTTCCAGTTCCTCGAAGGACGGGATTTCCGCAAACAGCCCCGTTCCGACCACAAGGAGCAGCACTGCCGCAATGCAGGAACAAACCACTATCCACCACCACTTTATTATCCTCTTTCTCGTTTTTTCTTTCATATCATCCTTTTTTCACGAGTCACAAAAATAGATATAAAATTTGGATTTTTACAGTCTTTATTCCTTACTTTGCAGTTTGATTTGTAAAAAGCCAATGGGAAAAAATTTAGTCATAGTCGAGTCTCCGGCAAAAGCCAAGACCATTCAGAAGTTTTTAGGAAAGGATTTTTCGGTAAAATCGAGTTTCGGCCACATCAGGGACCTGCAAACGAATACGCTGAGCGTGGACGTAGAGCACGGATTCAAGCCGGAATATGTGATTCCTGAAGACAAGAAGAAGGTAGTAGCCGAACTGACAAATGCGGCAAAATCGTCCGAAACGGTATGGCTCGCATCCGATGAAGACCGTGAAGGAGAGGCGATTGCATGGCATCTGAAAGAGACACTCGGGCTCGATGACTCGAAGACGAAACGCATAGCTTTCCATGAAATAACCCAGAAGGCGATACTTGCAGCCATCGACTCGCCGAGGGACGTAGACATGAATCTCGTCAACGCACAGCAAGCAAGGCGCGTGCTGGACAGGCTCGTCGGCTTCGAACTGTCGCCGATACTCTGGAAAAGGATACAGCCGAAACTTTCAGCCGGAAGGGTACAGTCCGTCGCACTCAGACTGGTTGTGGACAGGGAGCGTGAAATCATCGGCTTCAAACGGGCGCCCTACTACAAGACGGAAGGATTTTTCCATACCCCGGAAGGGATACAGGTGAAAGGCATCCTGAATAAAAGATTCAATGACATCGACGAGGCTTCCTCATTTGTGGAAAAGGCGGCCGTGTCAAGGTGGGAAGTGACAGGAATAGAGACAAAGGCCGGGACGAGAAGCCCTGGAGCACCTTTCACCACATCCACCCTGCAACAGGAAGCGGCAAAAAAACTCCGTTTCCCGGTAAGGCAGACCATGGGGATAGCCCAGAAACTTTACGAGGAAGGTCTTATCACATACATGAGGACCGACTCTACGAACCTTTCTTCCCTTGCAATCAATACGGCGAAAGAATACATCACCCGCAACTTCGGCCCCGAATATTCGCATCCGCGCCAGTACAAGACCAAAAGCAAGGGAGCACAGGAAGCGCATGAAGCCATCCGCCCTACCTACATAGACAGGGAGGACATAGAAGGGACCGCACAGGAGAAGAAGCTCTACAAGCTCATACGCGAAAGGACACTGGCCTCGCAGATGTCGGACGCATCCGTGGAAAAGACGGATGTCACCATAGGCTCGGGCAGCATGGAAGAGACATTCGGGCTCCAGGCCGTCAGGATAATCTTCGACGGTTTCATGAAACTTTACACCGAAAGTCCCGATGAAAACAGGACGGAAGACGATACCATGCCTGTCCTGCCAAAGGTACACAAGGGCCAGCCTATGGAACTGGACCGCCTCCATGCGGAAAACAAGTTCACACAGGCACCTCCGCGTTACTCGGAAGGCACCCTTGTAAAGAGGCTGGAAGAACTCGGCATCGGAAGGCCGTCCACCTATTCGCCTACCATATCCACCCTTACCACGGAAAGAGGTTATATATATATAGGTAACATCGAAGGCAGGAAGGAAGAAACCACGGACATCATCTGGGAGAAAGGCAGGACGACCCGCAAGACAGGGACAATCCTCGTCGGAGCGGAAAAGAACAAGCTCATCCCGCACAATGTCGGCATGGTGGTATGCGACTATCTGGTAAAGGGATTCGAAAGAATCATGGACTACGGTTTTACCGCCGATGTGGAAAAATATTTCGACAAAATCGCCGAAGGCAAAATGATATGGAATTCGCTGATTGCGGATTTCTACGGCTCCTTCCACAAAAGTGTCGAAAATTCCCCGATGCCGGATCCGGTATCGAAAAAACTCGGGGAAGATCCGTCGACAGGAGCGGAAATCTATGCAAAATTCGGAAAATACGGGGCATACGCAGAACGCATAAAAGACGGACAGAGCGAATATGCGAGCCTCCCGGGCAATATGCTCATAGAGGACATCACTCTCGAAGATGCGCTTCGCCTTTTCGCCTTCCCGATAGAGCTCGGAGAATCGCAATACGGGACGGTATCCATACACAAAGGGCCTTACGGACCTTATATAAAATGTGCGGGGAAAAACTATCCGCTTCCAAAAGGCAGCGATCCGTCCGCAACGACTCTCGAAGAGGCCGTTGGAATAATCAGGAACAAGCTCGAAAAAACAACTGAGCCGATACTTTCGGTTCCGGAGGAGGACATAACCGTCATCGAAGGAAGATTCGGGCCGTACATAAGGCACAAGGGCGGCAACTACAAAATCCCGAAAGACGTCGACGTATCCTCGATTACCGTAGAAAAATGCAGGGAAATCATAAACAACACCCAGCCGTCGAAGAAAAAGACCAGAAAGAAATAAAAAATTTTGTGTATGCAAAACTATCACATCGACCAAATCGACCAGAAAATCCTGTCGTTCCTGGTGAAAAACGCCAGGATGCCTTTCCTTGAAATCGCGCGCGAATGCGGGATTTCGGGAGCGGCCATCCATCAGAGAGTGAAGAAGATGGAAACCATGGGAGTCATCACCGGATCGAGGCTCCTCGTCAAACCGCAGGCTTTGGGGCTCAACGTATGCGCCTTCGTAGGGGTATCCCTGTCGCAGGCCAACAAATACCCCGAAGTGGTGGAATCCCTCAGGAAGATTTCCGAAATCGTGGAATGCCACTTCGTGACAGGGAGGCACGCACTGCTGCTCAAACTGTACTGCCTGAACCATGACCACCTGATGGAAGTGCTCGTCAACACAATCCAGAAAATCCCTTACGTCGAATATACCGAGACCCAGATTTCTCTGGATCAGGCCATTGAAAGGCAGGTATGGGTGAGGGAATACCCGAGCACGAGCTTTTCAGCCAACAATCCCAACAGGAAATAAGGGAAAATCTCCGGTAGCGTTTCATATTCCGGCTTCAAGCAGCCGCTGCGCAAGAACCATGTCTTCGGGAGTCGTCAGTTTAAGATTGTACGGGCTCCCCGGAACATAACGCACCCTGTATCCTGCACTCTCCACGACCGAGGCATCGTCAGTGAACATCTCGGAATAAGGCTGCGAATATGCGTCAATCAGAACCTCCGAATGGAAAATCTGGGGTGTCTGGATTCTGTATACGCCCGAACGGTCTATATCCTCTTCCGCATACAGGCAGTCTCCGGACAGGGAAAGCCTGCGGAGCGTATCAGCCGACCTGATTGCAGGACAAAGGGCAGGCTCTGCCGATGAAAGGGAAAACATCTCATCCAGCATCTTGAAGGAAGGGAACGGCCTTACACCGTCATGCACGGCGGCCACCGTTCCCGGCTCCACATATCTCAAGGCCGAACGTACCGAATGGAAACGGGTAAAGCCCCCGTCCGCTATGATATGGGGGCCTATATCGTATTCATGGCTGTCGCAATAATCCATCCAAATCCTTTTTTTTCCTTCGGGCAGGACAATGATAATCCTGAAATCGGCATAAAACGCAATGAACCTGTCTATTACGCGCCTGAGCACAGGAATCCCGCCGAGTTCCATGAACTGCTTCGGCACGGGGCCGCCCATCCTTGTGCCGCTGCCGCCGGCGACTATTATCAAATATCTGACGTTCCGTCTGTCCATCGGTAATTTTTTTACTTGCGACTGCAAAATTATGAAAGTGTTATGATAATAATTCATGGATTTGATTTAATTTTACGTTTTGAAAATTTTAAACGGTAAATTTCACACATATATGGCATTTTCTTTTTTGACTCAGGAACTGGCGATAGACCTCGGAACGGCCAATACGGTCATTTTCATGAATGACGAAATCGTCGTGGACGAACCGAGCGTAGTGGCGATAGACAAGACTACGGGCAAACCGATTGCATACGGCAAGAAAGCGAAGATGATGCACGAAAGGGTACATCCGGGCCTGAAAACCGTAAGGCCGCTGCGCGACGGAGTGATTGCCGACTTCGATGCGGCCGAAATGATGATAAGGGGCTTCATCCGGATGATAAACAAGCGGAGGACACTGTTCACCCCTAACCTGAAAATGGTAGTCTGCATACCTTCGGGCAGCACCGAAGTGGAGATAAGGGCGGTCAGGGACTCTTCCGAACATGCGGGAGGAAGGGACGTATACCTGATTTTCGAGCCTATGGCCGCAGCCCTCGGAATCGGGCTTGATGTGGAAGCCCCACACGGCAACATGGTAGTGGACATCGGAGGAGGCACTACGGAGATAGCCGTAATCTCGCTCGGCGGCATCGTGGCCCAGGAATCCATCCGCGTGGCGGGAGACGTTTTCACAAGCGAGATACAGCAGTACCTGAGGCAGCAGCACAACATAAAAATCGGCGAAATAACGGCCGAGGACATAAAACTGCACATAGGCTCCGCCATACAGGACCTCGAAAATCCGCCGGAGCCGTACACTGTCAAAGGACCTAACATAATGACCGGGCATCCGGTGGACGCCACCATAACGACACAGGAAATAGCCCATTGCCTCGACAAACAGCTTGCAAGAATCGAGCATGCCATACTCCAGGTTCTCGAAAGGACACCGCCAGAGCTTTATGCGGACATAGTGAACAACGGAGTCTTCCTTACCGGAGGAGGGGCATTGCTGAGAGGGCTCGACAAGAGGCTCGAAGACAAGATGAACATACCTTTCCACGTATCCGAGGATCCGCTCAGGGCCGTGGCGCGCGGCACGTGCATAGCATTGAAGAATACGGACAATTTCGCCTTCCTGATGAGATAAGGCATCATGGGCAGGCATGGTAATATCCGGGGAAAAGCATTGACCGCCCTTCTTTTCATCGTATTGGAAGCGGCGGCATTGTTTATGGTCGGAAACAGCGACATCATCCACCGCCAATGGGCCATGCGCGGAATAATCGCTTCGAGGGCCGCATTATTCGGAACCGCCGAGAGCATAAACGATTATTTCAGGCTCAGGAAAACCAACGATTCGCTGGCTGAAACCAACGCCGCCCTTATGGAACGGCTCTACCAGTACATGAGCCTGCTTCCGGCACAGGAAACGGATACCAGCCACACAGCCTTCCCGGGATTCGAACTCATTCCGGCAAAAATCGTCAAAGGCTCGGTAAACCGGCAGGACAATTATTTTATCCTCGACAAGGGCGAAAACGACGGGATAACCACGGACATGGGAGTGATTACCGACAAGGCCGTAGTCGGAATCGTGGACGCGGTTTCGGCGCATTATTCATACGTGATTTCCTTCATGAGCCCCGAGATGAACATCAGCGCAAGGCTGGGCCATTCCGGAATCACCGGCAGCCTCGTCTGGGACGGGAAGGGCTCCAGAAGCGCCCTTCTGAGCCAGATACCGCTGCACACTGAAATAATCAGGGGCGACACCGTGTACACGAGCGGGTTTTCAAACCTGTACCCTGCCGACATCCCGATAGGGATTGCCGAGGAAACGGAAATAGTTGACGGAGTATCGCTCAACGTGAAAATCAGACTGCTCCAGGAATTCCGCAGCCTCAGGTACGTAAACATAGTAAGGAATCCGTCCAAGGCGGAAATAGATTCACTGGCACTATGAAGACGGTACAGCATAACTCCATTTATATCATACTGATTGTCATCATACAGACAATCATAGCCAATTTCATATACGCCGGTGCGTACATCACCATAAGCCTGCTCCCGTTCATATTGCTGATGCTGCCCATGCAGTGGTCTACGGCCAGGGTACTCGTAATCTCCGTCCTGGTTTCGCTGCCCGTGGATGTTTTCGCCGAAGGGGTAATAGGACTGAACATGGCCTCCCTGCTGCCTGCCGCACTCGTCAGGGAGTGGATGATCCGGATTTTTACGGCAGGAGGGCAAAGGGAAAGGGAAGGGACCGTATCGTCCGATTGGCTGGGCCGCGGAAGGATGATTATTTTCATATCGGTCATACTCATCGTATTCCTTGCCCTGTATGTAATCATAGAATGCTCGGGCACAAGGAGCGCCGTCTTCATCCTGTCCAAGACAGCCGTATCGTACGCCGTAAATATGGCCATCTACATGTTGCTTTGGCAGGCCGTCCTAAAACCGTCAAAGACAAAATGAAGGACTACCGCACAGGCATGAGCCGCCATGCCAGGCTTACGATAGGCGTAATCGTGGCCGCAGCCATACTTCTCGGCAAACTTTTCGGGATACAGATAGTAAACGACAAATATAAAATCAATGCCGACAACAACGCCCTCGTATATTCGGTAGTCTACCCTACGAGAGGCCTCATCTACGACCGCAACGATAAAGTACTGGTCAGCAACGACATGGCATACGACCTGATGGTAACGCCGAGCGAGACCGGGGCTTTCGACACTCTGGCCCTGGCCGGAATCCTGGACGTGGAACCGGGATTCATCAGGGAAAGGATGAAGGAATACAGGGAAAACCGCAGAAGCATAGGATTCCGTTCCGTTGTCTTCATGAAAAAACTGACACCGGAAAAATACGCCCTGTTTGCAGAACAGGAATACAGGTTCCCGGGATTCCACGGGCAGGCACGCACAATCAGGAAATACCCTTTCGAAGCCGGGGGAAGCCTTTTCGGCTATGTTTCCGAAGTGGACGCTGACTATATAAAAAGACATGAAGGCGAATACAAATCGGGGGATTATGCGGGGAAGACAGGGATAGAAGGCAGGTATGAAAACATCCTCCGGGGGCAGAAGGGATACAAAGTATACCTGCGAAACGCACACAACAAAATCGAATCTTCCTACAAGGACGGGGAATACGACAGGCCCGCAATTCCGGGAAACGACATCAAAACCACCATCGACGGTTATCTGCAACAATACAGCGAAAAACTGATGGACGGCAAAAGGGGCAGTATCGTGGCCATAGAGCCTTCTTCGGGCGAGATACTCGCCCTCGTTTCGAGCCCCTGCATAAAAGTAGGACAGCTGGCGGACATCGGAAGCCATTACAATGAAATGATAACCGACCCGTCCAAGCCCATGTTCAACCGTGCAGTCCAGTCTTTTTACCCTCCGGGCTCCATATTCAAGCTGATCAACGGCCTCATCGGCCTGCAGGAAGGGGTTTTTACCCCTGCCACGAAATACCCCTGCACCGAAGGATACCATTTCGGGAACAATACTGTAGGCTGCCACAGCCATGAATCGCCCATAAATTTTACCGAAGCCATAAAAATGTCCTGCAACTCATATTTCTGCTATGTTTTCAGGGCCATACTGGAGAACCCGTCCTACCCGTCGGTACAAGCGGCCTTCGGACAATGGGAAAAATACACAAGGAGCTTCGGCCTCGGCGCCGCCCTGGGAAGCGACATCCCTTCGGAAACCTCCGGCAATGTTCCTACGGTACAATATTACGACAGGCTTTACGGCAAAAACAGGTGGAGGGCCACAACCGTACTGTCGCTGGCCATCGGCCAGGGGGAACTCGGCCTTACTCCGCTGCACATGGCCAATCTGTGCGCCACTGTAGCCAACAGGGGCTACTACCTGACCCCGCACCTCATCAAGGACTCCCCGGGCTATAATATCGACGACAAATACAGGCAACGGAATTATACCCTCATAGACACGTCCCTGTTCCCTCTTGTCGTCGAAGGCATGTACCAGGCCGTCAACGGAGGCAAGGGAGCCACCGCACAGACCGCCGCCGTCAAGGGGCTCGACATCTGCGGAAAAACCGGAACCGCCGAGAACCCGCACGGGGAAGACCATTCGGTTTTCATCTGTTTCGCCCCTAAGGACGACCCTAAGATAGCAGTTGCCGTTTACGTGGAGAACGGAGGATGGGGAGGGGCATGGGCCGCCCCGATAGCCTCGCTCGTGGTTGAAAAATACCTGAACGGGGCCATTTCCCCGGAAAGGGAAAGTGTCGAGAAAATGGTAACAGGAAAAGAAATAGCCTATTGAAGAACGGATGAGCAACTTGAAAACCATATATAAGAAAACCGACCCGTGGCTGCTGTTCTGCTATATCGCCCTTGTAATCATAGGGTGGGTCAACATCTACGCGTCCATACATGCGGACACGGCGGCTTCGATATTCGACATCGGGAACAGGGCGGGGAAACAGTTCCTGTGGATAATGGTGTCCATCGCCGCAGGCGCCGTCGTTCTGGCCATCAATTCGAGGATTTATGAAGTAGTGGCATTCTGGGCCTACCTCGGAACGGCCCTGCTGCTTTTCGTCACAATATTTTTGGGAAAAGACATCAACGGCTCCCACTCGTGGCTGAGCATAGGTCCGGTTTCATTCCAGCCTGCCGAGCTGTCCAAAATAACGACATCCATGATGCTGGCCTCGATGATGAGCCAGTTCGGTTTCAGGATAAACACTCCGCGCAACCTGGCAAGGACCGTTGCGATAATACTTATCCCGATGCTGCTGATAATAGCCGAAAAGGAAACCGGTTCCGCCTTAGTATACTTAGGTTTCGTCTTCATGCTGTACAGGGAAGGCCTCTCCGGCTGGATAATAGTGCTCGCAGGGCTGTTCATAACGCTGTTCATCATCACACTGACGATATCCCCTTTCGTGAGCCTGCTCTCCCTCGCCTGCATAATCGGCCTCGCCTACGGGGCATTTGCCGGGAAAACCCTGAAAACCGCACTGGCAGTCCTGCCCTGCACGGCACTGCTCGCGTTCCTCCCCGCCCTTACACGCTCCGGAATGTTCCAGGAAATGCAGCTTCCGGCCCCCGAATACATCCTTTTAGGCTTGTCATCGATAGGAATCGGACTCGCCGCATACAGGATTTTCAGGAAAAGGGACGACCTGGCTGCGATAATGGCCGGAACATTCATAGCCGGCGCGATACTGATATTTTCAGTCGATTTCATTTTCAACGAAGTACTTCAGGAACATCAGCGGAAAAGAATAGAAGTCCTGCTCGGGATGGAAGAGGACCCTACCGGGATAGGATACAACGTCACCCAGTCAATGATAGCCATAGGTTCGGGCGGTTTCAGCGGAAAAGGCTTCCTGAAAGGCACGCAGACCGCATACGGCTTCGTTCCGGAGCAGAGTACGGACTTCATTTTCTGTACGGTCGGGGAAGAATGGGGCTTCCTCGGAAGCACCGCGGTCATCGCGCTTTACGTGCTGCTGATTTGCAGAATCATTTCCCGGGCGGAAAAAAGCACGGATTCCTTCACGCGCATATACGGCTACTGCATAGCCTGCTGTTTTTTCATGCACTTTTTCATAAACATAGGCATGACCATAGGCATAATGCCGGTTATCGGCATTCCGCTCCCGTTCCTGAGTTACGGCGGCTCCTCCCTGCTCTGTTTTACGCTGATGCTTTCCGTCTTCATCTCTCTTGATGCAAGATACAAACGCTGACATAATAACTGAAAAATTATTTGTTTTTTCAAAAAAATTCATACTTTTGTAGTTTGAATTTTTTACATTAATTCAGAAAATTAATATCTTTTTAAAATGAGATTTGTTGACAGACACAACGGTCCGGACGAAAGGCAGGTCGGCGAAATGCTGGCCGTTCTTGGACTTAAAGATTTGAGCGAGCTTGTCGCACAGACCGTACCTTCCGACATATTGTTGAAAGAGCCCCTTGCATTGGACAAGGCTTTGAGTGAGCATGAATATCTCGGAAAACTCAAGAACACGGCCCGGAAGAACATTCCTTTCAGGTCGATGATAGGCTGCGGTTTCTACGGGACCGCGACACCTTCGGTTATTACAAGAAACATTCTCGAAAACCCGAGCTGGTATACTTCATATACTCCGTATCAGGCGGAAATCTCCCAGGGACGTCTCGAAGCCCTTCTGAATTTCCAGACAATGATAGCGAGCCTGACCGGCTTCAACCTTGCGAACTGCTCCATGCTCGACGATTCGACGGCAGCGGCAGAAGCGATGAGGATGATGTACGAACTCAGGCCGAGGGCGGCGGTAAAAGAGGGCAGGAACATTGTTTTCGTGGATGAAAACATCTTCCCTCAGAACCTGTCCGTAATAATGACCCGTGCAAAAGGCCTCGGCATAGAAGTGGTCACCGGCTCATATAAGGACTATACATTCGATCCGAAATGCTACGGGGCTATCGTGCAGTTCCCGGCAGCGGACGGCTCCGTAAGGGACTATGGCGATTTTGCCCGCAGGGCCCACGAAGCCGGAGCGATGGTAACCGCCATCTGCGACCTGCTTTCACTCGCAATCTTCAAGGAACCGGCGGCATGGGGAGCCGACATAGCGGTAGGCTCGGCACAGCGCTTCGGACTTCCGATGGGTTTCGGAGGCCCGGTTGCCGGATGGATGGCCACCAAGGACGAATACAAGAGATTCATTCCGGGACGAATCATAGGCATCTCGGTGGACAGGCTCGGCAAACCGGCATACAGGCTTGCCCTCCAGACACGCGAGCAGCACATAAAGAGAGAAAAGGCGACTTCGAACATCTGCACGGCCACCGCATTGATGGCGGTAATGTCAGGCATGTATGCGGCATACCACGGAGCCGACGGCATCAGGAAAATAGCATTCGGCTGCTACAAGTCGGCGCATAAGGTGGCCGAAAAACTCAGCGCGGCCGGATACACCGTAAGGGGCGTGGACGGAGCCTGCGGAACGGAGGAGTTCTTCGACACCATAGAAATAATGGATTTCAAAGGCAAGGCTCTTGATACTGCCGATATCCGCAAGAAGGCCGAAGAAGCGAAAATCAACTTCTACTACACTCCGGCAGGGACCATCAGGATATCATTCGACGAACTCACCGACTGCAAGGAGAAACGCGCCATACTCGACATCTTCGGAGCGGCCTGCGAATGCGGGACCGATGCGGGACACGGCAAAGGCGAATGCTGCGAAACCAAAACAAGGATGCTTGCAAGGGAAAACGAAGCCCTTACCCAGGAAATATTCAACAAGTACCATTCCGAGACCGAGATGATGCGCTACATCAAGAAACTCGAGCGCAAGGACATCTCGCTGACTCATTCGATGATTCCTCTCGGCTCATGCACGATGAAGCTCAATGCGGCAGCGGAAATGGCAGCCGTGACATGGAGCGAATTTGCCGACGTGCATCCTTTCGCACCGGCATGGCAGACGGAAGGGTCGATGCAGATAGTACGCGAAGTAGAACACGACCTTTCGGTCATAACCGGAATGGCAGGATGCTCGCTCCAGGCAACTTCGGGGGCCGGCGGCGAATATGCAGGCCTCACCACCATCAGGGCATACCTGAGAGGCACGGGTCAGGAAAACAGGGACGTAATGATTATCCCTACTTCAGCCCACGGCACGAACCCGGCTTCCGCCGCAATGGCAGGTTTCAGGATAGTGCTTGTAGGATGCGATGAAAACGGAAACATCAACGTGGAAGAACTCTGCGAAAAAGCGCGCGAGAACAAGGACAGCCTTGCAGGCATAATGATTACATATCCGTCCACCCACGGAGTATTCGAGGTGCATATAAGGAAAATAGTGGACACCATCCATGAAAACGGCGGTCTCGTATATATGGACGGCGCCAACATGAATGCCCAGGTCGGCATAACGAATCCGGGATTCATCGGAGCGGATGTCTGCCACCTCAATCTGCACAAGACCTTCGCCATGCCTCACGGCGGCGGCGGCCCTGGAGTAGGCCCTATCTGCGTAACGGAGAAACTGCTTCCTTACCTTCCGGGGTATCCTTTGAAGGAAATCGGAACGGATTGCGGCCTGTCCGAAAGCCTCAGGGGCACTTCCCAGACGGCTGTCGGCGCAAGCCCTTACGGAAGCCCGCTGCTTCTTCCTATCACACACGCCTACATCAAGATGCTCGGCCCGGACGGACTGCGCCGTGCAAGCGAGATAGCCATACTCAATGCAAACTACGTTTCAGTAAGGCTCGCCCCGGAATTCAGGACCTACTATACGGGAGAGACAGGCAGGGTCGCACACGAGTGCATTATTGATTTGCAGAATTTCAAGGCCGATTACGGAGTGGATGCAACGGACGTGGCCAAGAGGCTTATGGATTACGGTTTCCATGCCCCTACCCTTTCATTCCCTGTGCATGAGACACTTATGGTAGAGCCGACCGAAAGCGAATCGAAAGACGAGCTCGACAGGTTCATCGAAGCGATGAAATCAATAAAGGCCGAATGCGAAGCCATCACGGACCAGGAAGACAACCTCCTGAAAATGGCCCCTCATACGGCGGAAGAGACCTGCGCCGACACCTGGAACCATCCTTACGGGAGGGAACAGGCCGCTTATCCGCTGGAATGGATAAGGGAAAACAAGTTCTGGCCTGCCTGCGCCCGCGTGGATAACGGTTACGGTGACAGAAACCTTGTTGCGGTACGTGAAAAATAACGGATATTTTTGAATCATAATATAAAAGCACAGTAATGAAAATATTCAGAACGATAAAAGCCATAGCAGTATCAATATTGCTGCTGCCAGGTATGTTTTCGGCAGCTTCCGCGCAAGACAAAGTGGTTTCGTGGAAAGCGGATGCCAAGAATATCGGCGAAGACCTTTACCGGATTGAAATAGAAGCCACCATTGAAAAGGGATGGCATATCTATGATCTTGATCCGGCATGTCCGGCAATGCCGACATCGTTTACATTTTCCTACGGTGAAGGGGCACAGCCGGAAGGCTCACTCAAACAACATCAGGAACCTACAAGAGTGTTCGATGAAATATACGGTGAGGAAATAGGCTACTTCGAGGGCAAGGCGGTATTCACCCAGGATGTGAGACTCTCGACTCAGGGCGCGACCGTCGAAATGTTCCTTGAATATATGGCATGCAACGACATGAACTGCCTGCCTCCTGCCGATACTACAATTACATTCACTCTGGGAGCGGAGTCAGCGGCAGTCCCGGTGGCCGTTTCGGCAGAAGAACATCGTGAATTAAAGGCAGCCGACAGCGCATCCGTCATTTCCGAAACACCTTCGAACCTGTGGAGCAACATACTGTCCGCAATAATGTGGGGACTCGTAATGCTGTTCACGCCTTGCGTATTCCCGATGGTGCCGATGACGGTTTCGTTCTTCATCAAAGGCTCTGAAAACAAAAGGATTGGCAGATTCCGCGCATTCATGTACGGACTGTTCATAATACTCCTGTATACCGTCCCTATCGCCGCAATAATCGTTATAACGAGGATTGTCGGAGGCGATGCGGTAACGGCGGATATCTTCAACTGGCTGGCTACGCACTGGCTGCCTAATATCATTTTCTTCCTGGTATTCATGATTTTTGCGGCTTCGTTCTTCGGAGCTTTCGAAATCACGATGCCGAGCAAATGGGTGAACAAGAGCGACCAGAGTTCCAACAAGAAAGGCCTCGGAGGAGTATTCTTCATGGCACTGACCCTCGTGCTCATCTCGTTCTCCTGCACCGGACCTATTGTCGGAAGCGTGCTCATAGAATCCGTACAGGGCGGCAAGTTCTGGGATCCTATCATCACGATGCTGGCATTCTCGATAGCATTCGCACTTCCATTTACATTCTTCGCCTTCTTCCCGTCCGTACTGAAGAAACTGCCGAAGAGCGGAGGCTGGCTGAATTCCGTCAAAGTCGTCCTCGGTTTCATAGAGCTTGCATTGGGACTTAAATTCCTCAGCACCGCCGATCAGGCATACCACTGGGGGATACTCGACAGGGAGATTTACCTCGCCTTGTGGATTGTCATATTCACCCTCCTCGGGTTCTACCTGCTCGGGAAATTGCGTTTCAAGAACGATTCTCCGGTCGAACACGTGAGCATAACAAGGCTCATACTGTCGATTGTCGTATTCACTTTCGTAGTATATATGATCCCTGGAATGTGGGGCGCCCCTCTCAAGGCGCTTTCCGGATACATGCCTCCTATGGCTACCCAGGACTATGTGGTAACCGCCGGTGGAGCCGTCGCCCAGACGACAGTAACGTCGGGCAACGTAGAAGGGAGGAAATATGCAGACTTCCTGCACCTGCCTCATCACCTCGAAGGGTTCTTCGACTATGACGAAGCCCTCGCATACGCCAGGGAGGTCAACAAACCGGTATTCGTGGATTTTACCGGACATGCATGCGTGAACTGCCGCGAGATGGAAGAAAGGGTGTTTTCAGACCCGCGCATCCTCGACATGTTCCGCAACGACTTCGTGATGGTTGCGCTGTACATGGATGACAAGACCGAAGTCGATGAAAGCGAATGGGTGACAACCGAAAGCGGAAGGGTATTCAAGACACTGGGCAAGATAAATACCCATATCGCCAATGAAAGATACAACATAAACGCACAACCATATTACCTGATAGTAGACCATGAGGGCAACCAGCTCGTACCGAACAGAAGCTATGACCTCGATATCGAAGCATTCATACAGTTCCTCGAAAACGGCAAAAAGGCGTTTTACGAGAAACAATAGGACTTTGTCTAACGAAAAAAAACAATTTGTGATATGAAAAAGATTTTATTGACACTCGCAGCCGTAATGGCATTCATAACAGTCGCTTCCGCACAGGATTTCCCTAACGTAAGCGTGGAGGACAGGAGCGGCAAGGAAATAATGACGAAAGAACTTCTCGGCAAGCCGATGATAGTTTCATTCTGGGCGATAACCTGCAAGCCATGCATCATGGAACTCAACGCCATGAACGACATGTATTACGACTGGCTGGATGAAGCCGACTTCGAGATAGTTGCAGTATCCATCGACGATGCGCGTAGCTCATCAAGGGCAAAGGCCATGTCGAGCGAATGGGAATTCACCTGCCTGTACGATGTCAACCAGGACATGAAAAGGGCAATGAACGTATCGCTTACCCCTCAGACATTCATCGTTGATGCGGAAGGCAATATCGTTTACTCGCACTCCGGATACACGCCGGGAAGCGAAGTCGAGCTTTTTGAAAAAATCAAAGAAATAGCTAACGAATAATGAAAAGGTTTTTACTATTCGTATTGGCGGCAGCCATGGCGACGGCTCCTGCATTTGCACAGGACGACGAAAAGAAGGACAAGCCAAAGGGCAACCTCTCGGGAAGTTTCGAAACCAATACCATATATTATATGGTGGACAAAGCCTCGAATGCCGAGTCGCCTGACGGACGTTTCGGTTCCAACAACTATCTGAAACTGGACTATACGAGAGGCCGTCTGTCGATAGGCGTACAGTTCGAGGGATATTTTCCTTCGCTTTTGGGATATAACATAGGTACCTACGGAGAAGGCAAGAAATTTTTCCTCGCCAACAAATATGTAAGATGGCAGGACGAAAACTTCACGGTCCATGTAGGAGACATCTATGAACAGTTCGGCAGCGGACTCGTTTTCAGAAGCTTCGAAGACCGTACCCTCGGCATTAACAACTCGATTGAAGGCGTATTCGCTTCATACAACTTCAACAACTACGTACAAATCAAAGGTCTCTACGGCCGTCCGAGACTGTACGACTACTACGCCGACTCATGGGTAAGGGGCGCCGACCTTTCGGTTTCCATAAACGACATGTTCAACACCTGGGACTGGGTGCTGTCCCTGGAAGGAAGCTATATCAACAGGCATGAAAACAAGGCCGACTATCCTACACTCAGCAATACGAATACAAACCTTGTTTCCGGAAGGCTGAATTTCGAATATTCAGGGTTCTATCTGTCCGGAGAATATGTTGATAAAAGCAAGGACATCGCAGACCTCCCCGGCAATGCAATCCTTGCGGAGGCAGGATACACAGGCAAAGGTTTTGCAGTCGTGGCGACATTCAGGAAACTCAAACACATGAGCACTCCTCTGACATACGCTTTGGGAATGGGCGGAAACCTTGGACAGCCGGAAAATACGTTGAACTTCATACCGGCTTTGACAAGACAATACACCTACCTCCTTACCAACCTCCATCCATATCAGGTAAATGCCGATGATGAAATCGGAGGACAGTTCGATGCCTTTTATACCATGAGAGACAAGAACGACAGGCGTAAGAAATGGTCATTCCACCTTAATTTTTCAACATATTACACAAGCCAGAACAAAAACATACTTTGGAGGGATTTGAATTTCGATGTCGAAAGACAATGGAACAAAAAACTCAAAACCTCATTCCTGTATTCATGGCAGACAGACAACACCGAAGATATAATGATTGCCACGACCGGCAAAGCGGCACAGTCCCATATCTTCGTCTATGACATGACATATAAGATAAACACATACAATTCATTCAGATTTGAGCTCCAATATCTGTATGCCCCGTTAAAGGGAGAACAATATTATAATGCGAATCACAACGAGGGCGATTGGGTCGCAGCACTGTTCGAATACAACTTCGCCCCTAACTGGAGTTTTTACGCAAGCGACATGTACAATATAGATCAAATCATGCCACATCCGCATTACTATAATGTCGGCTTCAGTTATTCCAAAGGCCGTACAAGGGTACAGCTCAGTTACGGCCGCAACCGCGCAGGCTATATCTGTTCCGGCGGAGCCTGCCGTTACAACCCTGCATATACCGGTTTCAACCTTTCATTAACATCAGCATTTTAGAAACTTATTTAAACATTAAACGATATGAAAATTTTCAATTACATTCTCACGGCAGTTCTCGCAATAACGATGATTGCTTCATGTGAAACGGCACCGGGCGTGAAAAACGTCACACTGCTTCCGAGCAGCAACAGTTTCAACGCCGGTATCGACACTATCAGCTTTACCGTACAATACGGTGAAGAAGACGTAACAGCCGATGCACAGGTATTTACAACAGACAATGCAGAGCTTACAGACAAAAAGTTCTCGTCTTCAATTCCAGGGAACTATAATTTTTACGCCATCTACAATGATATGGCATCTGTGGAAGTTACGGTAACGGCATTAGGTAATCTGGAACTTATCGCCGACAAGACTACCATTACTCCTGACGGCAGCGACGTAGTTACATTCACCGTAATGCAGGACGGTATCGATGTTACCTCCGAAAGTACATTGTACCTGATACCTGAGGACGGCGGTGAACCTATAGCTCAGGACGGCTTCACATTCTCTACTACGGAAGAGGGTAGCTATAAATTCTACGCTACTAAGGGCAGCGCTTCATCCAACACAGTTACAATCAACGCATTCGGGGATGCACCAGAATCTTGGTCATTCAGGAAAAGAGCATTTTTGGTTGAAATTACCACAACCGGATGCCCTCCATGCGCTTACATGAAAGCCGCAGTAAAACATCTCGAACAAAGCGGATGGGATGAGGGATACGCAGCGGAATTACATACGACCGGAGTAAATGGTGTCAAAGACCCAATGTACGATGCGCTTATTTTCAACCTGGTAGGACAGGCAGTAGTACAGGCTTCAAGCTTTGGAGTCCCTTATTTGGGATGGAATTTCAGTGATATCGTTGCGGAAGGTGCGGGGAGTAACGTATCTTATATTGCAAGCCAGCTTAGCCAGAAAACGGACACGGCAAATGAGGCCTATGAATGTACATCCGGAGCAAGTGTCATCTGTAGCGAAAGCAACGGTAAACTGAATGTTTCTGCAAATGTAGCAATTGCTGAAGACGGCAATTACAAAGTAAACTGCTACATTCTTGAAGACAACATCAGGCAAAATCAGGCCAATGCAAGTGCGGTTCCTGACTATGATGTAAACAATCACATGAACGTGATAAGGACATTGGCAAATACTAATGATGTATTCGGAGATCCTGTAACCGTAGGAGCAAACGGAATAGAATCCTTCACCTGGACTTTTGAATCTTCAGACTTGAATCTGATCAACAACGACCTTGAAAATGTCCATGTATATGTCGTAATATCCAAAGAAGAAGGAGTTGACGGATATATCGTGAACAACGTAGTCAAGTGCGCGTTAAACGGTTCTACTCCATACGAGTATGCAGAATTGGAAACAATATAAGCTACAATCAGTTTGCTTATCATGATTTAAAGCAAGGCGGCCTCTGGCCGCCTTGCTTACTTTAATACATGCACATGGGACGTTTCATACCCGGATTTGTCCGGTTCATGGAAGATGAAGATACTCGTACTTGAAGACGGGATGCAGGACTTCGCGCTCCTGCAAGGTCATTTGGAGTCATTGTCCGGGGATTACGAAATCATCGGGCCGGCCAGCACAGTAGCCTCTGCCAGGACACTGCTCCGAAAGGACAGTTATGATTTAATCATAGCGGACATACGGCTCGCCGACGGACTTGTTTTCGAGGCCCTCGATGACTCCCCGGCGAAATGTCCGGTCATTTTTACCACCAGGTACGATGAATATGCCATAAAGGCGTTCAAATACAACGGCATAGACTATCTGTTGAAACCGGTTATACGGGAAGAACTGGCCGAGGCCATAAGGAAAGTCCGCAATCCGCACCTTCAACCGGAAGAGTCCGTAAAACCCGACAACACAGGCATGAAGAACGGGCTCCGCCACCGCCAGAGATTCCTCGTGTCCAAAAAAGACGGCTATCTCGCCATAGATGTCGGAACGGTCAGCTACATTTACTCGGAAGGAGGACTTACGAGCCTGAAACAATGGATGGATATCTGAGCCGTCAGGAAAATCGTCAGCCCGCTTCTCGCAAAATTTGCCGGCTGGCACCAGAACTCACTCATATACCACTCCTGTCGGAAGACGTTCCGCGGCATACCTGCTCAAAGGGATAAGCTCCGGATGCAAGAGCCTGTATTTTTATGAAGGGACTTTTACATTCCCGTGCAACGCAATCTCGTTCATGGAAGCCATGGGATTGTACAACGTACAGAAACAGAAATACAGTTTCGAGAGGGTCACCGGCATGATAGACAGAGGCTGTCCACTCATCATTTATTCGCTCCCGAATGCAAACATTTTCAAAAGCCATTGCTGGAATATCGACGGCTACAAAATCAAGGAGCGTACGATTACAATCAAACGGTACACAGGCGACCGCGTAGAGACGATAACCGTGAAAAAGGAAGTCTGCAATATGGTACACTGCGATTTCGGATGGGGAGGGCAATGCAACGGATACTATGTTTCCGGAGTGTTCAAACTGAACGACCCGAATATCGAACACGATTATTACGGAGACTCCGGACAGTCTACGAATTATAATACTTTTACTAAAATAATCACATACAACAGGCCATGATCAAGACATTGACACACATTCTGATTGCGGGACTGGCACTGCTATGTGCAGTTTCCTGCGAATTCGAGGAAAACCAGATGGGATATCCGCACAAAATCATATTCCCGAAAGACGGAGGAGAACAGGTCTTTACCGGAAAACGGACTTTTTCCTATCTCATAATCGCGGAGGGGACGGAAGAACACTCTTCCGAAAAGACCGACGGGATGATTACGGTTCAGCACAAATGGCTGACAGCCAAATCCCGGGAAGGAAGCAAGCAGCTGATAATAACGGCCGAGAAATCCTCCTTAAAATTATTTTACAATAAACAAGAGGCCATAAGTCAAAAATCAATATCTTTGTAAAGATTAATAGTCCATTACAATATTACAATGCCGGAAGAAAAAGACATACGCTGGATACAGCGCTTCAGCAATTATCGCAATGCCCTGCTAAGACTGACACAGGCAGTGGAAATTGTTGCCAAAGATACGGAATCCATAGACTTGGAAGAAGTGGACGACCTGTTGAAGGAAGGCCTGATACAACGCTTCGAGTACACACATGAACTTGCATGGAAGGTAATGAAAGACTATGCCGAATACCAGGGCTACACGGATATCAGAGGCTCACGCGACGCCATACGCAAAGCTTTCGAAATGGGACTGATTTCGGATAAAAGATGGATGGACTCGATAGAAGACCGGAATCTGACTTCTCACAATTATGATGATGACGTTGCCGAGGAAATTTATTGGGCAATAGTCGATGTGTACCATCCGCTATTCATCGAATTCGAAAAAAAGATGCAGCAGATTTCGGGCACAGGCAGATAATAGCCTGGGACATTTGGAAGATACACATGTATTTAAATTCCCATTATCAATGCCATACGGACTTACAGACATAGAATTACAAAAGCTGAACGAAGTTTTTGCCGCGAATGGGCGCATCGAAAAAGTCATTCTTTACGGCTCGCGCGCAAAAGGGAACTTCAAACCGTTTTCCGACGTAGACATTACACTCGTCGGGCCTTCACTGTCCCGCGAAGATTATCATCTCATACTTCAGGAAATAGATGACCTCCTGTTGCCTTACAGGTTCGACATTTCGTTGTACCACAGCCTGAAGAACCCGGACCTGATTGACCACATCGACAGAAGGGGGATTGAAATCTACCGCCGGTAATCGGATATTTTCTCCCTGATTTCCTGCTTGGCGGCCTTCCAGCGGGGTATGTCTATCTTGGTACCTACTACCTCAACTACCTTTGCGGCAATGATGGAGCCTATCTCCCCGCAGGCCTTCAACGGAAGCCCGAGAGAATGGGCATAGAGGAAACCGGCGGCATACGTATCCCCCGCCCCGGTGGCATCGATAGTGTTTGCCGGCCATGCTTCGATAAAATGGTATTCATCGCCGCTCTTTACCATCGAGCCGTCCTTGCCGACCTTTACCACGGCTATGTCGCTGAAACGGGCCATTTCATCGAGGGCTTCCCGAGGTTCAAGCCCGGTAAAGGCCTTGGCCTCTGTCTCGTTGGCAAAAATAATATCAACATAATTGTCGACTATGTCATGAAGGAACGCCTTGTTGGATTCCACTACGTTGTAGGAGGCCATGTCTATCGAAACGGTAAGCCCCGCCTCTTTCGCCAGTTCTACCGCACGGCGAATCAGGAACTGGTTCTGTACGAGATAGCCTTCGACATGAAAATAATCGTACCCCCGGAACATATCGGGACTGAGTTCTTCCGGAACCAGCTCCAGGGCGGCGCCGAGATAAACGGCAAAAGTACGCTCGGCATTCGGGGCCGTGATGAAGACCATCGCCCGTCCCGAAGCATGTTTTCCTATGAGAAGACGGGAAGAAATGCCGTACTGCTCCTGATCGGACTTGAAAAGATGCCCCAGTTCGTCATCCCCCACCTTTCCTATGAACCCGGACGGCATGCCGAATATGGCCGTACCCGTAATCGTATTGGCGGCCGAGCCCCCTGCCACATACTGCACCCCCATTGTCCTCAGGGTCTGCCATATCTTGTCCCCCGTAGCCTGATCCACATGCTGCATGCTGCCCTTAGGCAAATGGAACTTCTTCAACAATCCATCATCAGGCAACACTGCCAGAATGTCCGTAAGGGCGTTGCCCATTCCCAAAATCTTTTTCATATTCAAAAGTAAGTCTTTTTCGGGAAATTTTCCGATTTGGCTCCGAATAATTTGCTCGGATGATTGTTTACGCATAACTTTGCCGCGTTTAAAAATTTTATCGGATTAGAAAAATCTGTAAGGACGACGATGACACCGGAGCGGAGGAAGAAAATCACGAAAGCACTCAAATGGCTGATTTCATTGGCCATCGCCGCCCTGCTGCTGTACCTGTCTTTCCGCTCGGTCAAATGGGAGGATTTTTTCGGCGGGCTTAAGGAATGCCGTTTCTGGCTCGTGCTCCTTTCGATGGCCGCCAGCATTTCAGCCTTCTTCCTGCGTGCCGCAAGATGGCGCGAAATCATGAAACCCCTCAACAGGAACATCCGTTTCGGAGAGACATTCGACGGCATAAACATAGGGAACATATCCAATTTCGCATTCCCCCGTGCCGGCGAATTCGTAAGATGCGGGGTAATCTCGTCCACCGGGAAACTCCGCTATGACCGCGTGCTCGGGACGGTCGTCCTTGAGAGAAGCTGGGACATGCTGACACTCCTGGTACTCCTCGCCGCCTTCCTGCTCATAAAATGGAAGAATTTCGGGAATTTTGTCAGCGAGCAGATGTGGAAGCCTTTGAGCGAATCGCTTTCATTCAGCCTCTGGTGGATAGTGGCGGCCGTAGCAGTGGCGCTCGCAGCGATAGCCGTGCTGATATATCGCACACGCAAAACCAATAAAATCTCAGGAAAATTGAGCGCAATCGTAAAAGGGGCCCTGCAAGGTTTCACTTCGGCGTTCAGGATGGAGAAAAAATGGCGCTTCCTCCTTTATACGATAGCAATCTGGGTGATTTACTGGCTCATGAGCTACCTTACCATGCTCTCCCTCCCGAAACTCGATGCCCTCAATGCATCCGATGCCATGTTCCTGATGCTGGTAGGCAGCATAGCATGGGCGATTCCGGTGCCCGGAGGCTTCGGCTCCTTCCATATACTCGTGTCCCTGGCCCTGACTATGGTTTACGGGGTCGAATACAACGAAGGCCTCGCCTTTGCCACTCTTTCCCATGAAGCACAAGCACTTACCATGATACTGTGCGGGGTAATCTCCCTTGTCAGAATAGCCCGTTCAAACGCGCGTCGATCCGGTCGATGATATTTTCAAAATCCTTCGGCGAAGACTCGAACTTCAAATTGTCCGTATCGACAATAAGCAGTTTATCCTTGTCATAACCGGAAATCCACTCTTCGTAACGGTCGTTCAAGCCTTTAAGATAATCGATACGGATGCTGTTTTCGTATTCCCTTCCCCGCTTCTGTATGTTGGCAACGAGATTCGGGATGGAGGATTTCAGATATATCAGAAGATCAGGCCTGCGCACGAGAGACATCATAAGATTGAACAGGTCGGTATAATTTTCAAAATCCCTCGTGGACATCAGCCCCATCGCATGCAGATTCGGGGCGAAAATCTTCGCATCCTCGTATATCGTCCTGTCCTGGATGACACATTCGTTGCTCGAAAGAATCTCTACGACATCCTTGAAACGCTTATTGAGAAAATATATCTGGAGGTTGAAGGACCACCTTTCCATATCTTCATAAAAATCCGCCAGATACGGATTGTATTCGACACTCTCGAACTTCGCTTTCCAACCATAATGCTGTGAAAGCATGCGGGTAAGCGTAGTCTTCCCGCTTCCTATGTTTCCTGCTACGGCTATATGCATGACAAACTGTTTTTATTGGGCAAATATACGCAGAAGCAGAGAGCAGAGCAAATGAATTTATTCAAATTGCTATGCCGAGGCGCAACAGTATTTCTGGCGCGATAGCGGCAACTATACGCAGAAGCCGAGAGCCTCGTATTAGGGGAAAGTGCCACCAATTCGCGGCAAAATGGTTCACTTTCCCGGGAAAAACGGCGAAAATGGCGGTAAAATCAATATTTTCGAGGGGAAAGTGCACCGAATGACCGGTAATTTGGTTCACTTTCCCTCATCAGGCTGGACCATGCCATTGCCTGTTAATCATATCGTGTCTACAGTTAAATCCGTCCATTGAAATCCGTCACAATTGCCGAAAGCAAAAAAAAAGAAGCCGAGAGCATAGCAAATGAACTACTGTAATTGCACCGCCACGTCAACTGTAATTGCACCGCCATGTCCCATGACAGTTTTCCAAAAGTCTGGAGCGAGTAAAATATTTGCAAATAGTTGATTGCCAATTATTTAAGAAAATACAACTCGCTTTTAATCATGTCCGTATACCCCTCAAAAGCGAGCTGAATTTTGGTAAACCATTGATTATTAATAATTTAGCAAAACATAACTCGCTCCAAACTTTTTCGGGAGGCCAAAGAATCAGCGCCGGTGAAAGAACTGCGGGACAAAGCATGAAGGAAGAAAAACCGAGGAGGCGGGTAGGAATCGGATTTTGTCGGTATATTTTACCGGTATATTTTGCCGGCATATTTTTCAACCTCACAGCCAGCCTCTACTTTCACAACTTATTGATATCCAATGTTTTACCAAAACCGCCCCTGCGCTTGGGTACCTTGGAAAGTACCCAAAGCCAGCCTGCATTTTTGCAACTTATTGATTATCAAACACCCTCGAAAAAGAGGAATGGCTATGGGGTGGGAAATACGGTGGCCCGTGGAGGCAAAACCGCGACAAGTGGCTTTACTAGCGGCTTTACTGACAAGCGGCTTTCGGAACGGTGCCGAATCACAAAAATATCCGCATCGGAGCGCATTTTTAAGCAATTTTATATAACTTGCAGAATAAAATTTTACCGGCGACTTATGATTGAAATAAAAAGATTTTACTTCAACGACCTGCGCGAATGCACCATGGTGCTGTGGGACGAAACGAAAGAGGCGGTGATAATCGACCCTGGATGCTATACCGATACGGAAAAGAAAAGGCTGGAGCAGTTCATAACGGACAATTCGTTGAAACCGGTCAAGATACTGCTGACACACATGCACTTCGACCATGTTCTGGGACTCGGTTTCGTCACGGACAAATGGAAAGCGGACACATATATGGCCCCGGAAGACAAGGAACAGAGGGCATACGTCCCGAGATTCTGCGAAATGATGGGCTATGCCACACCGGAACTTCCGGAAAAAACGCTCGACATACATGACGGGGACAGGATAACATTCGGACATTCGCAGCTTGAAGTCATAGCGACACCGGGCCACACCCGCGGCGGCGTTTGCTTTTTCAGCAAAGAAAACAATTTTCTGATTTCGGGGGACACGCTTTTTGCAGGAAGCATCGGACGGACAGACCACCCTTCGGGAGACTATGACGCCCTGATGAAGAGCATCATGACGAAAATCATCCCTTTAGGCGATGACATAGAGGTGATTCCGGGACACGGATATCCTACGACGATAGGTGAAGAAAGGCTAAAGAACCCGTTCCTCCAGCCATACTAAAACAGAACAGAGATTGGACAATTCGATAAAAATAACCGGGGCAAAGGCCCATAACCTTAAAAACGTTTCCCTTGAAATACCGAGGGACCGCCTTGTCGTAGTCACAGGGCTCAGCGGGAGCGGAAAATCCTCCCTCGCATTCGACACCATTTTTGCAGAAGGCCAGAGAAGGTACATGGACACACTCTCGGTCTATGCCAAACAGTTCATGGGCATCCTCGAAAAACCTGACGTGGAAGAAATCGAGGGCCTCAGCCCCATAATCGCAATCGAGCAGAAGACGACCGGCAACAACCCGCGCTCCACCGTCGGGACTACAACGGAAATCTATGATTTCCTGAGGCTTCTTTACGCAAAGGCTTCGGAAGCATATTCTCCTGTGACAGGGAAAAAGATGGTGAAATATTCCGACTCGCAGATTGTCTCGCTCATAATCGAACGCTACAAGGGAAAGAAATGTGTCCTGCTCTCCCCATTGGTCAAAGGAAGGAAAGGCCATTACCGTGAACTCATCTCGTCACTTCGCAAGAAAGGCTTCAACGAGGCCCGGATAGACGGCGAGATAGTCCTGCTGGAAGAAGTCCAGCCGTTGGACCGCTACAAACCGCATTTCATAGAACTCGTCATAGACAAACTGAAGCCCAAGGACGAAGACGAAAAGCGCATAAGGGAGTCGGTCACCACCGCCCTTGCCCAAGGAAAGGGAGAACTGGCCGTAATGAATCCGGAGGACGGGAAAATGCAATATTTTTCCAAACACCTCGTTTGTCCGGACAGCGGGATTTCGCTTCCCGAACCGGCTCCGCACACATTTTCATTCAACTCCCCGAGAGGCTACTGCCCCAACTGCAAAGGCCTCGGAAGGATACGGAACATACAGATAGACAGCATTATTCCGGATAAAAGCAAATCAATTGCCGACGGAGGGATAATCCCGCTCGGAAAATCCCGGGAAAACAAAAAATTCGATGTCGTCCGGGCCATCGCCCAGAAATACGGCTTTTCCCTGTTCGACCCGATTGACGAGATACCACAGGATGCCCTGTCGCTGCTGATATACGGGTCCGATGAACTGTTCAGGATAGGAAGCGGGGCCAATTCCGAAATGGTGACATTCAAAGGGGTGATGGACGATGTTACGGAAACCGTCGAATGCCCGGTATGCCACGGAAAGAGGCTCAATGAAGAGAGCCTGCTGTTCAGGATAGACGGGAAAAACATCTACGAGGTCTCCCAAATGGAGATTTCCGAATTGCAGAAATGGCTCCGATCACTCCCTGAAAAACTCTCCGCCAGGCAGTCCACCATAGCACGTGACATACTGAAGGAACTGAACGACAGGGTAGGTTTCCTCATGGACGTGGGCCTCGAATACCTGACACTCTCGCGCCCGGCATCGTCGTTGTCCGGAGGTGAAAGCCAGAGAATCAGGCTCGCAACCCAGATAGGCTCGAAATTAGTGAACGTACTGTATATATTGGACGAACCGAGCATAGGGCTCCATTACAGGGACAACCGCAAACTGATTGATTCGCTGAAAAAACTGCGCGACGAGGGCAACTCGGTCATGGTCGTGGAGCACGACAGGGAAATGATGGAAAACGCCGACTGGCTCATCGACATGGGCCCCGGAGCCGGAGAACTCGGAGGGGAAGTCCTTTACAACGGCCCCGTTTCGGGAATCAAAGGTATATCCACACCGACCCTTGACTACCTCAACGGCCTCAAAAACATAGACATTCCTCCGGCAAGAAGGAAAGGCAACGGTACTTTCCTGAACCTCAGGGGCGCAAGAGGGAACAACCTCAAAAACGTAGACATATCGATACCTTTAGGCTGTTTTGTCGGGATAAGCGGCGTGAGCGGCAGCGGAAAATCGACCCTCATAACCGAAACGCTGATGCCGGTACTCAGCAACATATTTTACCGCTCCAGCCTCACAGCACAGCCATACGATGAAATAACGGGAGTGGAAAACATCGACAAACTCGTCGAGATAGACCAAAGTCCGATAGGGAAAACCGCGCGGAGCAACCCGGCGACGTATACGGACGTATTCACCGACATACGCAAACTCTTCGAAGAGACTCCGGATGCCAAGATACGCGGCTTCAAATCCGGACGGTTTTCATTCAATGTAAGCGGAGGCCGGTGCGAGGAATGCAAAGGGGCGGGAATCAAGGTAATCGAAATGAATTTCCTCCCGTCGGTGAACGTAACATGCCCGCAATGCGGAGGGAAAAGATACAATCCGGACACCCTCGCCGTAAAATACAAGGGGAAAAACATCAGCGATGTGCTTGAAATGCCTGTCAGCGAAGCATACGGCTTTTTCAGGAACATCCCTTCAATCGCTTATAAATTGCAGGCCCTGTGCGATGTCGGGCTCGGTTACATACGCCTCGGGCAGTCGTCCGTAACGCTCAGCGGAGGAGAAAGCCAGAGAATCAAACTCGCGGCCGAATTTTCCCGAAAGGCGACCGGGAACACTCTGTACATCTTAGACGAACCTACCACCGGCCTGCATTTCGATGATATAAAAATACTTCTGAACGTATTGCAGAAACTTGTAGACCAAGGCAATACCGTCATCATAATCGAACACAACCTCGACATCCTCAAGTCCGTGGATTACATATTCGACTTAGGACCGGAAGGAGGAGAAAAGGGAGGGCGGATCGTGGCCGAAGGGACCCCGGAAGAGATAGCCGGGAATCCCGAGTCCGTAACCGGACCCTACCTGAAGGAGGCATTAAACATCTGATATCATGAAACTGGACATCTTCTGCGAAAACGACGGAAAAACCTATAGCATAGAAGAAGGAACGAAAATCTCGGAACTTCTCGCCATATCCGGCTGCAAATGCCGTTTTCCTGTCATAGCCGCACTCGAAAACAACCTGCTGAAAGAACTCGGCAGAAGGCTTTACGCCCCATGCAAAATAAGATTCATCGACCGTTCCCACCCGGACGGAAGGCGCACTTACATGCGTTCCCTGTGCTTCATTGTCCAGAAAGCCGTTTCGGAAATTTTCCCGGACAGATGCCTCACCTACGATTACTCTCTGCCCAACGGACTTTATGCCGAAATACGCGAACCTGACAACGGCAACCAGGGAGAAAAACCGGTGACCGTAAACATTACGGACAAAGACATGGAGCGCATCCGCGGACGTGTCAGTGAACTCATACAGGCCGACATCCCGTTCATCAAAAAAAAGGCGGAAGCCGAAGAGGCCGCCGGAATATTCCGGAAAAATTTCCAGCCGCAGAAAGCCGAACTCATAGAGAGCCTCGGAAGGTTCACGACCTCCCTGTATTCCTTTGACGGATGGCAGGACACGTTTTACGGCCCGCTCGCCCCGTCATCCGGAATCGCGGACACATACGACATCTATCGCTTCGGGGAAGGCTTCTGCATCAGATGGCCATCAATCAACGACCCTGAAAGGCTTACGTCTTTCAAAATGCAGGACAAACTCTATTCGGTACTGAAAGAGCACTCCGACTGGTGCCATATCATGGGAGTGTCCGGAGTCGGGACTTTGAACAAGTGCATAATCGAAGGGAAGGCCAAAGACCTGATAAACATATCCGAGGCCCTTCATGAAAGAAAATACGCCCGCATAGCGGACATGATTTATTCCCGCAGGGACAAGACACGGATAGTCGCGATAGCCGGGCCTTCGAGCAGCGCAAAGACCACTACGTCAAAGCGGATTGCCATGCAATGCAAGGTATTAGGGCTCAATCCGGTAGTAATCGAACTCGACAATTATTTCGTCAACAGGGAATTCACCCCGAGGGACGAAAACGGGGAATACGATTTCGAATCGTTGAAGACAATGGACCTCAAACTCCTGAATTCCAACCTTAACGACCTTTTGGACGGGAAGGAAATAGAGATGCCGAGGTTCAATTTTGCGGAAGGAAAACGCGAATATCGCGGGGACCGTCTGAAAATGTCCGAAGACGACATCCTGATAATGGAGGGCATACATGCGCTGAATCCCGAAATGACCTCGGAGATAGACAACGAAAGGATTTTCAAAGTCTATGCTTCCGCCCTCACCTCCCTCTCGCTGGATGAAAACAACAATATCTCCACCTCGGACAACCGCCTGCTGAGAAGAATCGTAAGGGACAACAGGACGAGGGGGACGAGCCCTGAAAGCACAATATTGCGCTGGCCGAGCGTGCGTTCCGGCGAAACGAAAAACATTTTCCCGTTCCAGGAAAATGCGGATGCCATGTTCAATTCGGCGCTAATATTCGAACTTCCGGCATTGAAGTTCCATGTGGCACCGCTGCTGAGACGGATTTCACCACGGTCGGAAGCCTATACGGAAGCCGTGAGGCTGCTGAAGTTTCTGGATTATGTCGTGACCCTCTCGCCTGAAGAAATGGCGGCGATACCTCCTACATCGATTATGAGGGAATTCATCGGAGGTGGAAGCCTGTAACTTCCTATCTCAACCAATGTTCTGGATTCTGAGGGGTCTGCCCTTTCCATATCTGGAAATGGAAGACCGTATCTCCGTTTATGGTATCTACCGTACCGATGGTTTCACCGGCACTTACAGCCTGCCCGGATTTTACGGAAACCGAACCCAGTTTGCAGTAAAATGTAAAATAATCCCCGTGCTGCACGAGAACGCACTGGTTATAACCCGGCATCACGACAATCTGTTTTACCACCCCGTCGAAGACACAGCGCACGGTGGCGGACGGATCGGTCACTATGTTCACGCCGTAGTTGTACGGCATCTTGACACCTTTGAAGACAGGATGGTAATGCTGCCCGAAAGTCTCTATCACCGCATGGGACTCCGTAGGCCACGGTATTTTCCCCTTGTTCTTGGAAAATTCTCCCGAAAGGGCGTAATCTATTTCAGCTGAACCGGAAGCCGCATCCCGGGCCTTCTGTTTTTCCCTCATGGCCTGCTCTACCAGGCGCTTTATCTCCGCATTCAGGGCAGCCACCTGCTTGTTTTTCTGCTTCAACTGTTTTTCGAAAGACTTCCGGTCTTTTTTCAGACGGTCCTCCACTTTCCGCGCATTGGCCTCCTCCGATTTTAATGAATTGATTTCCTTTATCCTGTCGTCCTTGGCCGCCACCGATTCATTCCTCAGGCGCTGGAGATTCATCCTCTCCCCGGACAGTTCTTCTTTCAGATTCCTGATTTCCTCAGCCCTTGAATCAAGGCTTGCAGACAGGTTCTTGAAATACATGTACCTCCTGTAAGTCTGGACGATGTTGTCACCCGAAAGGATGTAGGCGAACCAGAGGCGGGAGTCCCTGTTCCTGTAAGCCACACGTACCAGATGCTCATAATGCACCATAAGCGTGTCCATCTCGTCCTCCATCTTGCGGATGTTCCTGGATGTCTCGGCTATCGATCTGTCGTAAGACTTGATTTGGGCTTCGATTTCATTCACAATGGACTGCCTATTGCTGATTTTCCTGCGGATAAGCTGCAATTGCTGGGTATTGTCCCGCTGGCGGTCGGTATTGGCAGAAAGCTGGCGGTTTATCATGGCTATTTCCTGTTCCAGCCTTGCCTTCTCGGCCTTGTGGGACTCTATGTCCTGTGCATGGGAAATACCGGCCATGCAGGACAAGGTAAGGAAAAGGGACAGGACTATGTTTCTGAAGATTCTCATCCGGCAGGTCTGACAGGCTTTCACTTGGAGTCTTTGCGGGAAGCTCCGGATTTATAGCGCGATACTTTTTCTTCCAGCCCTTCTATCTTCTCGGAAGGGGCCGCGGCCGCATTCTTCTCTATGGCCTGGTTCCAATACAGGAAGGCGAGATCCTTGTCCCCGAGCGAATACAGGATTTCCGCATAATGGTCGAGGATTACCGCGCTTTCACGGCCGCCGTAAAGCATGGCGTGGCGGAAAAGGTCCCTGGCCTCGTATGAGCGGCCGAGAAGATGCAATATCCATCCGTAAGTATCCAGATATGTAGGATTGTCCGGTTCGGCATCAACGCATTTCTTCCCCATTTCGGAAGCCCGTTTGAGATTCTTCCCCTGAAGGCTGAGATAATAGGCGTAATTGTTGAGCACCGGCAGATTGTCGGGATCCAGTTTGAGTACCTTCTCATAATAACGGTTCCCCTGTTTCGGGTTGCCCCTCTCATGGTAGATGTCCCCGATTATGGCATAACAGCCGGAAACCGCCGACGTATCGTCCGGCACCAACGACAGAAGCCGGTCGAACTGGGCCAGCGCACCGTCATAATCCTTTACCATGATACATGCTATACCGCGCTGTTCCACAAAATACGGCTCCCCGGCAAAGCGTTCCGCCGCCTTGTCCGAAGCCGCATAGTATTCGGGCCATTTCTGCAATGAATACAGGGCCGACAGGTAATTTCCCCACGCCCCCTTGCTGTCAGGGAACATCGAAACGTTTTCCTTGAAAAGCCCCATAGCCCTGTCCGGCCTTCCGGTAAAGAAATAATAGTAACCCACGGACATGTTCATGAGCGTATCATTGGCATTGACAGCCAGGGCCGTCTCCATCAACGAATCTATCTGCGGCCTGAAGGCTTCGAGAAAATAGGGGTCCTTCGGGGAAAAGGCGTCGTTCAGATACCTCCCCTTCATCTGCGAATCGATATAAGGGTCCGAAATGAACCTTTCTATACAGTCGAAATAATCGTCGTAATTGCTGTCCATGCGGTAAATGCCGGCAATGTTAAGCAGCGCCGGCGCATAATCCGATTCGAGCGACAGCGCCTCTTCGTACATAATCATGGCCGAATCCTTGTCGTAACGGCTCAGATAATAATCCCCCAGCAGCGAAGATATCTGCGGGGACGCATGTGAGGCATTGTAGCGCTTCAGGTGGCGGTATCCCTCATCGGTCTTACCGGTAATCCTCAGCAAATCGAAGCGGGCATAGGCGGTCATGTCCGTCTCGCCGAATACCGTTTCAATCTGCGAAAGGGTCGAAAGGGCATCGTCATAACGGTTTTCCTGCATGTACAGGTCTATCAGCGTATAGTACAGTTCCGTCTTTTTCGGAAAGTCTTCGAGGAGCCGCTCATACATGGATATCGTCAGTTCAGGCCTCCCTGTCCTGGCATAAAGGACGGCAAGCCTGTATTTGTACCAGAAATTTCCCGGGTCGATTGACACAGCCTTTTTCAAGGCAGCCTCCGCGCCGCTTTCATTGCCGAGAGCGAAACGCACCAGACCCATATAATAGAATGCAGCGTCGTTTTCCGGGTCCTTTTCCATAAGCCGGCCCAATATCCTGTGCGCCCCGGCAAAATCTTTATTGTTGAATTTATTTACAGCCTCCGCCAACATCGACTCGTCATTATAGCCCTTTTCCTGACCGGCGGCCCCGAAGACCGCTCCGAAGGCAAGGCAAACGGTTATAATCACGAACACGGTTTTCCTTTTCATAAGAAAATTTTTATCATCATACAAAAATAGCAATTTAATCATACAATAATCGCTCCACCGGGACAGAAAGTCGTTTATTTTACTATTTTTGAAAATTAATTTGAATTTCAATGCAACATTGAACCGATGCTTTGCATCTATAAAACGGTATTATGGAACTGAGCGTGCCGAGGCCGGACATACAGGAACTTATTGAAAGATGCCTCGTGCGCGACAGGAGAGCATACAAGGAGCTTTTTGAGGAGTTTGCCCCCAAGATGCTCCCGCTCTGCATAAGATATATGAGAAACCGTGAAGATGCCGAAGATGTGTTGCAGGACGGATTCATAACTCTTTTCAACCAGATTGACAGATATGAAGGGCGGGGTTCGTTCGAAGGATGGGTGAGGAGAATCTTCGTTACCACGGCACTGATGCATTTAAGAAAAAAGGACCCGCTGAAAATCAGCGACGATATAACCGAAGTGCGGACTCTCGGCGACATGGAAAGTTCTGCAATACAAAGGCTGGAGCACAAGGAACTGCTCCGTCTCGTAGCGGGACTTCCTGCCGGATTCAGGGTCGTATTCAACCTCTATGTCATAGAGGGGTATTCGCACAAGGAAATCAGCGACATGCTGGGAATCAGCGAAGCCACATCACGCAGCCAGCTTAGCAGGGCAAGGTTCTGGTTGCAGCAAAAGATTAAGGAAAACGAAAATGACCGAGAAAGAATTCGATGACATATTCAAATCCCTGAACGACGTTACCGAAACGCCGGGAGACGGTATATGGGAAGGCATCGAGCGCAGGATGGCCCGCCGGAGGAGGCTTGTACTTCTCAGACGTGCCGGAATGATAAGCGCCGCTGCCGCAATAGTCATCGCCGCCCTACTGCTGAAACCGGAGGCGGGCCATGAAACGGCGGTCAGGGTAATAGAAGGAACGGAGCGGCTGGCGGAAGCATCCACAGAGCCGGAAGCATCGGAGGACGGTGTCGGAAATCCTGCCGGAAATCCTGTCGGGGACCTTGCTGAAAATCCTGCCGGGGACCGTCGGGAAACCTTCGGTGCCACAGAAACTGCGACTGTTGAAGCCACAGGAGCAGCGGCTGTTGATGCAATCGGGACGGTCACCTCTGCCGTCCATGCTACGGAAGTTACGAAAGCTACAGAAGATGTCACTGTCCAATCCTCAGGGACACCGGCCAAGGCTACTTCGGGAGCGGACGATGAGCCTGAGACGAGGTACAGCCAGGAAGAACTTGACAGGATGAGCATCGACGACTTCGATGAATCCGGAACATGGACGTGGAAAGAGGGAAAAGTCCGGAAAAATAAAAAGGATTACCTTGCCGCAGTCCTCGACCTGAGCACGACGGCCGAAGCCGGGACTTTTGCAAACGGGATAGTGTCGCCGGCCGAAATCCGGCATATTCGTAAAATGAACGCCTACAAGGTCGACCCCGGCCTCAACAAGAAAGACACGGTCATCGAAAGGAACTCCGGCTCATATTCCATTCCAGTATCCGTCGGCATCGGTGCGAAAATCAGACTGTCCAAAAGATTCGACCTCGGCATCGGGCTCAATTATACAATAATGTCGAGAAAACTCGCAGGGGAATTCAACGGGGAATACTATAGCGAAATACGGAACATACAGCAATATATCGGCATCCCGGTGAACCTGTATTACAATATCATAGGAAACGACAAGATATCATTGTACATTCAGGCCGGAGGGGCCGTTGAGCGTGGAATTTCCGACCTTTACAGGATGACCGGGGCAGACAACAGCGTAATTACGCATCATGAACCGGTCAAGGGAGTGCAGTTTTCCGTTTCCGCCGGCATAGGCATCGAATATTGGTTCAGTTCGGTTGCGGGAGTGTACTTCGACCCTACGATAAGATATTATTTCGATAACTACCAGGCCAAGAGCATCCGCACCGACCAGCCTTTGCAGACCGGTTTCGAAATTGGCGTACGATTCAGATTCTAACCTATCAGCTTGCTTGCAAGTGCGTTGGAATGCACGAAAGCCTCAAGTTCACTGCAATCGGGGCGCAGGAAAGAGTCCCTGTCCCCCTTCCATTTCAGTTTTCCTTCATAGATAAATGATATCCTGTCGCCGATTCCCATAATCGAGTTCATGTCGTGCGTGTTGATGATAGTAGTCGTGCCGTATTCTTCGGTGATTCCGGCAATCAGTTCGTCTATCCTCACGGAAGTCATGGGGTCGAGGCCGGAATTGGGCTCGTCGCAGAAAAGGTACTTTGGATTGAGCGCAAGGGCCCTGGCTATGCCCACACGTTTCTGCATCCCGCCGCTCAGCTCGGAAGGATATTTTCCGTTTACACCCGGCAGCCCCACCCTTTCAAGAAGCATGTCCGTCTTCTCCTTTTTTTCTGCCTTCGAGAGCCTGGTGAAAAACTCCATCGGAAAGCCGATATTTTCCTCTACCGTAGCGAAATCGAACAAAGCATTGCTTTGAAAAAGGACACCCATTTCGCGATAAAGCAGTTTTCTCTCCTTCGGCGGCATCTTGGCCAAATCCTTTCCGGAATACAGTATCTCTCCGCTATCGGGGGTCAGGAGCCCCATGATATTCTTGAGCAGCACGGTCTTGCCGGAACCGCTGGCACCTATTACCATATTGCATTTTCCGGCTTCGAAAGACATCGAAATATCGTCAAGAACCTTATTGTCCCCGAAACTCTTGGTAAGATTTTTAACTTCAATCATAATCAGTACAACATGGTTTGTGTCAACAACAAATCAAAAACGAGTATCAGCATGCTCGAATATACGATCGCCTTGGTACTCGACCGGCCCACCCCGAGCGAGCCACCCGAAGCATAATAGCCGTTAAAGGCCGATATGGAGGTAATCAGGAATGAAAATACAGCGGTCTTGACACAGCTGTATACTACGTATGAGCCGTTGAAGCTGAACGTTATGCCTTCCATATAATCGGTAATCGTCACCATGTCGGACGTATAGGCGACCAATGCCCCTCCCGCCAGACCGACTATGAAGCTTATCAGCGTAAGCAGAGGACTGAGGAGGGTCGCCGAAGCGATTTTCGGAAGCACAAGATAATTCGCCGAATTCACCCCCATCATTTCCATGGCATCTATCTGCTCGGTAATCCGCATGCTGCCTAACTCGGAAGAGACATTCGAGCCTATTTTCCCGGCCAGCACCAATGCTATCATCGTGGAACAGAACTCCAGTATGAGGCTTTCACGTGTCATATAACCCACATAAAGCTTGGCCACGAAAGGATTTTCGAGATTGGCAGCCGTCTGAATCACGATAACCCCGCCGATGAAGACGGATATGAACGCGACTAAAAGGACGGAAGAAACCACCAGCTTGTCGGACTCGATTAAAAATTGCCTGAAAAACAAACGCCATTTTTCCGGACGGGCAAAAACCCGTTTCAGAAAAAGACAGTATTTTCCTATGATCTCAAAATATTTTCTCATTTCGGATTCAAAGTTAAGAAACTGTTTAGAAAATTCGCCCCGTAACTGTCAAAAAAAGATAATTTTCCGCCACGGCTGCCACATTTTTCGATTTTTGGGAATTTTTCACGGAACGGCGGTCTATTTTCGCGGGAAGAGCCGAAAAAACGGCCTGAACAAAAAAAAGGAATTTTCCATGCTTACGAAAATCAATTGTGCAAAATGCATCGGCACTGAAGCCGTACCGGTAACGGTCGAAGTGGACATATCGCCCGGTATCGGGATACACCTTACCGGCCTGCCGGATACCGCCATAAAGGAAAGCGTAATGAGGATAACGACGGCCATGAGGGCGGAAGGGTTCAGGATACCCGGGCACAGGATAGTGATAAATCTGGCCCCGGGAGACATGCGGAAAAGCGGTACCGGCTATGATGCGGCCATCGCCCTGGGAATGATTTTCTCATCGGAGCAGGCGCCCACGGGGAAGATATCCGAATATATCGTAATGGGAGAGCTCGGCCTCGATGGAAGTCTGAGAAGCGTGCCGGGAGGATTGCCCGTAGCGCAACTGGCAGCGACCTCGGGGCTTAAAGGGGTCATACTTCCAAAGGATTCCGCCATAGAGGCCACGGCGATAGAGAACATCGAGATATTATACGCGGAAAGGCTCTCCGACATACTGCATATTGTTTCGGAAAGCGGTCTGAGAGTCCTGCATGACGCCCACGGCATACTGCCTGACAGGCCGCAGGACGGAGAAGGCAATGGTACAAGGCAGGACATTCCGGACATGGCAGAAATCATAGGACAGCATGCGGCGAAAAGAGCTGTGGAGATAGCGGTTTCAGGGGGACACAATATACTGATGATAGGGACTCCGGGCAGCGGGAAAAGCACATTGGCAAGGGCTGTCAGAGGCATTATGCCGCCATTAGAGAAGGACGAGGCCATAGAAACCGGCAAGATTTATTCCATTTCGGGAATCCCGATGCCGCCCGGCAGGGAAAGGCCGTTCCGTTCCCCGAACAGGAACATTACCGTAGCATCGCTGATAGGCGGAGGCAGGAATGCGCTTCCGGGGGAAATTTCCCTGGCACACAACGGCGTGCTGTTCATAGATGAGGCGACAGAAATACGCGGAGGAATTCTCGACTCACTGAAAGAGCCTATGGAAAACAGGGAGATAATCATCTCGCGGCTTTACCACAGAATCCGTTACCCGGCCTCGTTCCTGCTGATTCTTGCCGCAAATCCATGTCCCTGCGGATATTACGGAGAGAAAGGACGGTGCAAATGCAGCCAGACCTCCATAGAGAGGCATCTGGGAAAGATATCTGGCACATTGCTGGACAGGATAGACCTGCGCATATACATGCCGCCCGTAGATGCCGACGTCCTTGTCGGCGGAAGCAAGGACGACTGCACCGTGAAAGTGGCGCAAAGGGTACTGAAGGCCCGCGAAATCCAGAAAAAACGTTTCTCGGGACAGGGCATCGCCCTGAACAGCATGATGGGCATGGAAGAAATACGGAAATATTGCATCGCCGGGCCAGGGGAAGAGGCCTTCTGCAAAAGGATTGTCGAGAGTTTCGGCCTTTCCGCCCGTGGATATGTACGCATAATGCGCACGGCACGCACGATAGCCGACCTTGCGGGGGAGGAAAAAGTATCCCGGGAACACATAGCCGAAGCCGTTTCGTACCGGAAAGCCGGACCGCTTGATATCTGATGATATATGAAGAAGTCGGAAAATGTAATTAAATTTGTGAAAAATATGCTCAATAATTATTTAAACCTCAAGAGTCAATAGTTCGTTAATTTTATAAAAATCATCCAGCGTTTCTAACGCCATAGAATAGAAGTTCTTTGAAATCAGTGTTATTTAATCGTCTGTCCGCATGTTTTGCGGACATGGAATTAAATCTATTCAGCATCGCAGCATTGTGCAATAGGGTTTTAGTTGCGCCGACGGAAAGACAGTACCCTTCTTTTCGTGCATAAGCCCTGGCGACATTGACAGGTCAACCTTGCCTGCAAATTTCCGGAGTTTCCACACTTTTTTAACACTTTTTTCAGCCTTTTGTTTTAGCTGCTCCGCAGGTGTCTACAGACCCATATTGGAGGGCTATTGATATTGTAAATTATTGATTTTTATATGTTTTTTAATTTTTATGATATATTGTAACAATGAAACGAATCAAAATATTCATAAGCAGTGTGCAGAGTGAGTTTGCGGAAGAGCGGGCTATGCTTTGCCATTATATCCGAACAGATGCGCTATTGGGAAAGTTCTTTGAGCCATTTATATTTGAAGAAGTTCCGGCAAATGAGTATCCTACAAGCCATGTGTATTTAAAGGAGGTGGAACTGTGCGATATATATTTGGGATTGTATGGTAATTTGTACGGATATGAAGATGCGGAGGGCATTTCACCTACAGAACGGGAGTATGATTTAGCTGCTGAATTACATAAGAGCCGTTTGATTTATATCAAGAGCATTAATGAGAGTAACAGGCATCCGAAAGAGACAGCTTTCATAAGAAAGGTTGAGCGAGATATAGTCCGTAAGACCTTTGTAGATATGGATGGATTGCGGACTTCTGTGTATGCCTCCTTGATTCGTTATTTGGAAGAAAAGGAGTATATCAGGTGGAGGCCATTCGATGCCTCTTACGACAATGGGGCGACGATAGATGATTTGGATGAAGATAAGATTCGCAGTTTCATTCAGGTTGCCCGTTCAAAACGAAATTTTCCACTTTCAGTGGATACGCCAATTAAAGAGTTGCTTACTCATTTAGATTTAATCGATGAGAATGATAGGATTGCCAATGCTGCAATTCTGCTTTTCGGAAAGAAACCTCAGAAATATTTTATCACTTCGGAAGTGAAGTGTGTACAGTTCTATGGTAATGTCGTGAGAAAACCGATGCCTGCATATCAAATATATCGCGGTGATGTGTTTGAATTGGTGGATCAGGCAACAAGTTTTGTGATGAGTCGTGTGGATAATTGGGTAGGAACTCGTGACGAAGGAGAAACAGCATCTGTTCCAACGCGTCCGGAATTGCCTATTGATGCAGTTAAAGAGGCGATTGTCAATGCCGTTTGCCATAGAGATTACACAAGCAATGCAAGTGTTCAGGTGATGCTGTTCCGAAATAGGCTGGAGATATGGAATCCGGGACAATTGCCGTATGGACTTACGGTACAGAAACTTCAAGGCCCTCATAAGTCGTTGCCGACTAATCCTCTGATAGCTGATCCGATGTATTGGAAGGGGTATATCGAGAAGGTTGGTACCGGTACGGAGGATATTATTGAGAAATGTCGTGATTATGGATTGAAGACTCCGGAGTTTTATCAAGAGGAAGATTTCAGAGTAGTCATCTGGAGAGCAGCAGAAGAAGAGCAAAGCGATCCAAAGCGATCCAAAGATGATCCAAAGGCGATCCAAAGCGATCCAAAAGAAGTAGAAGACCTTATAAGATTGATAAAAAATAATCCTTCGATATCAAGAGCGGAACTTGCAAGACAACTTGCTTTGAGTGAACGACAAGTGCGTAAGATGATGGATCAGTTACGAGCAGATGAAAGACTAACCAGAAAAGGAGGTAAAACAGGAAAATGGATAATAATTGATAAATAAGATAAGGTTGGGTTATTTGACAGTCGAACATAGCGAAACGTTGAAAATCTAAAATAAACACGTAACGAAGTAGCATAAAAATGTAAAGCGTAGCGAACAGACTGAAAAAGATTTCGTTACGCTATATTTTTCTCTTGTTTGAAAAATGGGGAAGGATAGAATAGGGACTGTCGTAAAAAGAATAAAAACTTTATAACGAATTGATTGCCAATGTAATATAAAATTTATATCTTAGCTAAAGATAAAAAGAATACCTCCAATTGCCCTAGAAAAGCCAAATTTGGAGGTATCGCAAAAAATTAATCTGCATGGCTAAGGTACAAAATTTCTCTGGAATATCACCCGATCTCCCTTTCACGGAGTTCGATTTTTATGAATTGTATAGGCGGACATTCGCGACTAGCGAGCTGGGAAAAATCAGGAAGAGGCTGCCGCTTGGTGAGATGGCAGAGAACTTTGGACTGATAAGCAAGAGCATGAGAGCGAAGAAAGGACGAAAAACATACTTCACCCCGGAGGGCAAGGTTGCGCTGATGTTCCTGAAGATGTACACAGGTCTGAGCAGCCCGAAGTTGATGGAGCATCTTAACGGCAACGTCCACT
>NZ_NFIV01000008.1 GCF_002159555.1 Muribaculum sp. An289 | reverse complement strand
CCGGACTGCGGTTCTGGGATACGGTGGCCGCGGCGGGAATGCGTGGTGTAGCGGTGAAATGCATAGATATCACGCAGAACGCCGATTGCGGAGGCACGTCGCGACGCCGTGATCGACGCTGATGCACGAAAGCGTGGGGATCGAACAGGATTAGATACCCTGGTAGTCCACGCCGTAAACGATGATGGCCAGCCGCCGGGGCGGAGGCTTCGGTGGCGAAGCGAAAGCGTTAAGCCATCCACCTGGGGAGTACGGCCGCAAGGCTGAAACTCAAAGGAATTGACGGGGGCCCGCACAAGCGGAGGAACATGTGGTTTAATTCGATGATACGCGAGGAACCTTACCCGGGCTCGAACGGCGGCCGGATGGGACGGAGACGTCCCAGTCTACGGACGGCCGCCGAGGTGCTGCATGGTTGTCGTCAGCTCGTGCCGTGAGGTGTCGGCTCAAGTGCCATAACGAGCGCAACCCCTGCCGCCAGTTGCCATCGCGTAGTGGCGGGCACTCTGGCGGGACTGCCGCCGCAAGGTGCGAGGAAGGTGGGGACGACGTCAAATCAGCACGGCCCTTACGTCCGGGGCGACACACGTGTTACAATGGCGGCCACAGCGGGGAGCGACGCGGCGACGCGGAGCGGATCCCGAAAAGCCGTCCCAGTTCGGATCGGAGTCTGCAACCCGACTCCGTGAAGCTGGATTCGCTAGTAATCGCGCATCAGCCATGGCGCGGTGAATACGTTCCCGGGCCTTGTACACACCGCCCGTCAAGCCATGGGAGCCGGGGGCGCCTGAAGCCCGTGCCCGCGAGGAGCGGCCAAGGGCGAAACCGGTGACTGGGGCTAAGTCGTAACAAGGTAGCCGTACCGGAAGGTGTGGCTGGAACACCTCCTTTTTGGAGCTTTGGATACAAGCTCACTCGAAATAGTCTTTAATTTATATCATGCATCCCTGTGGATGCAATAACAGTCCCGTAGCTCAGTTGGTTAGAGCACTACACTGATAATGTAGGGGTCAGCAGTTCAAGTCTGCTCGGGACTACAGGTTTGATAAGTTTTTTTCGGGGGTATAGCTCAGTTGGCTAGAGCATCTGCCTTGCAAGCAGAGGGTCGTCGGTTCGACTCCGACTATCTCCACAGATGATTTCAGGCGGTTGCGCGGAAGCGTAGCTGCCTGTTTTCGGTTTAATACGCTGCTTCGTTGTCATACGCTGCTTAACCGGCCCCGCTATATCGTTTGTTACAGCAGAAATTTTGGACCAGCGGATAATACCGGTCGGAATCTTCCGTGGCTTCATTTCTCGCCCGTGACCCGAACAAAATCAACTTTTTCCACCCCATAGCCAGCTATTGTTTTTGTAAAAGGTTGATAATAAGCAATTTATAAAAATAACCTCTGCGCTTGGGTACTTTCTGAGGCACCCAAAGACAGCCTGGATTTTTTGTAAGTTATTGATTATCAATTATTCCGTAAGCGGCCGGATGGCTGTGGGGTGGAAAATGATACGACAAATTCCTATTTTTCCTCCTCATTCCACTTCAACTACTTTTCCATTCCTTTTCCCGTCATTCTTTCAGCGGAGATGTTGTTTCCCAGCCCACCGTAAACGAAACCGTGGCGTGCAAGAATAGTGTCAAACCGAGAACGCCCCGACTTAACTATATCGCTTGTAAATAACTGTATGTCAATATATTATCAAAAATCCAAAAATCCTTATTCCCAGCGAAGTCCACGTGGATGTCGCTCGGAACAAGGATAATTTGTTGCGGTTTTATAAAATGCTACAAATTAATGGATTGCGTAGATATGGTCAAAATTGACCTGTTTCCGGTTTTACCGATATTATCCGCTGGTCCGAAATTTTGGCCGCTTGTCCTATATCGTTCGTGACAGCAGCAGGCAGATTTCTTCCAGATATTTCCGGTCTGTGTCGTCGAATGCCCCGATAAAGGCGCTGTCGATGTCCAGTACCCCTATTATTTCACTGTCGCCGGCCGTTTTCCTGAAAACCGGAACTACTATTTCCGAGCGGGACCGGCTGCTGCATGCGATATGCCCCGGAAATTCATCTACATCCGGTACAACCAGGGTGCGTCTTTCTTTCCATGCCGTTCCGCAGACTCCGCGGCCGCAGGCTATCCTTGTGCAGGCTATGGGGCCTTGGAATGGACCCAGCACGAGGGTCTTCTCATGTTTGTCCGCGTTGCCGTCTTCGGCAGCCGTTGCATTTTTCACGAAGTAGAACCCTGTCCACAGATGCCCGAATGTGGCGTGCAGGGCCGCCGCACAGTTGGCGGTGTTGGCTACGATGTCGTTTTCCCCATCGAACAGTGCCCTAAGCTGTGGCAGCAGGGCTTCGTATTTTTCTTGTTTGCCTCCGGAGGCAATAAAAAGATTTTCAGCCATTTCTTCCGAATTTTCCCGTAAAAATACTATTATTTTGCAACATTTGGATTTCCCGATGCATCTATAGGATGTTTTATTTGACGGAAAGCCGACGGATGGTACAAGGGCGGCTTCCGGTCGGATGATGTGGAAATCAATCTCAGAAAGAAAAATATATGAGGCTCGGACTGAAAAACAAACTGATGCTGGACCTTTACCGTCCTGTAGTTGCGGAAGATGCCAGGACACATGTCCTGAGGCAGCTGTTTTGGGAGTGTACCCTGAAATGCAATATGCAGTGCCGTCATTGCGGAAGCGACTGCAAGGTTTCATCGACAGTACCCGACATGCCTTTCGCGGATTTCAGGAAGGTTCTGGAAAGGGTGGCCGGCGCATACGACCCTCATAAAATCATGGTAGTGATAACCGGCGGCGAGCCTCTTATGAGGAAGGATTTGGAAAAATGCGGGCTTGAGATATACAAGCTGGGATTTTCATGGGGACTGGTTTCGAACGGAAGGCTCATGTCCCCCAAAAGATTCGATGCCCTGCTGGCGGCCGGGCTCCATTCGGCGACGATAAGCCTTGACGGTTTTCAGGAAGAGCACGATTGGATGCGCGGGGTCAAAGGGAGCTTCGCCTATGCTTCGCAGGCCGTGAAAATGCTTGCAAACGAACCGTCTGTCGTATTCGATGTCGTGACCTGTGTCAACAAACGCAATTTTCATACACTCCGCGAATTCCGCGATTATCTTATATCGGTAGGGCTGAGGCGGTGGCGGCTCTTTACCGTTTTCCCTGTAGGCCGCGCGGCCGACGACCCGGAGCTTCAGCTGGACAACGACGAGTTCAGGCAGCTGCTGGATTTCATAGTGGAAACCCGCAAGGAAGGCAGGATAAAGGCAAACTATGCGTGTGAGGGCTTTCTCGGCCCGTATGAGGGCAGGGTCAGGGACAATCTCTATTCCTGCAATGCCGGGATTTCAGTCGCTTCGGTACTTGCCGACGGCTCTATTTCGGCGTGTGCGAGCATCAGGAGCGATTATCATCAGGGCAATATCTACAAGGACGATTTCGTGGACGTGTGGGAAAACCGTTTCCAGCCGTACCGCGACAGGTCGTGGATGCGGAAAGACAAGTGCGGCGACTGCCGGTTTTTCAAATATTGCCTCGGAGGCGGGATGCATCTTCGGACGGATGACGGAAAACTGCTTTTCTGCCACATGGACAGACTTGGCCGGTAGCAGGCGATTAATAGAATAGGTATTAACCATAAAACAGCATATTATGACATTAAGGAAAATTTTCTCTACGGTCTCGAAGTTTCTGCTTGTCTCCGTTTTCGGCCTGTCATCGTGCATAGGTGCGGTGGAATACGGAAGCCCGTATGCCGAATATGAACTGAAGGGCAGGGTGACGGACGAGGATTCGAATCCTATACCGGGCATCAAAGTGTCTTTGGAGCACCCGAGTTCTATTTATGAGGCGGATACGACCGATGTTTCGGGAGAATTTGAATTCAACAGGGTGGTCATTTTCCCTCCTGGTGACAAGATGAAAGTGTTTTTCCAGGATGAGGACGGGCCTGAAAACGGAGGGGAATTCGCCCTTGACAGTCTTGAACTGGACGTTTATCAGATAGAAGATGGCAGCCACTGGTATAAAGGGGCGTTCAAATCCGATGATGTGGAAATCCGCCTGAAGAAAAAGGAGTAGGCGGGGCTTTCCAATTGCGGAGAAAAACGTATCTTTGCCGGAGCAAAGAGCGAGGTTATGATACTTGAATCCGTTTCATCCCAGTGGAAAGATTACCGTCTGATTGATTCCGGTAATTTTGAAAAATTGGAAAGGTTCGGGAAGTACGTTGTAAGGCGTCCCGAGCCTAAAGCCTTGTGGAACAGGAGTATGTCCGAGCAGGAATGGACACGTCTCCAGGATACGCGCTTCGAGACAGGGGCCGGATTCGGAAAGGCAGGGAAAGAGGATAGCGGTACATGGCACAACAAGGGCAGGATGCCCGAGCAGTGGGAGATATCGTATTCTTCCCCGGATTCCGAAAAACTTAGGTTCTCGTTGCGGCTCGGCCTGACCTCTTTCAAGCATGTCGGGGTTTTCCCTGAACAGGCTCCGAATTGGGAATTCATTTTCCGGCAGACTTCCGATATTGTTGCAGGACACAGAAATGCGGGAGACAGTTCTCCTGTCAAGGTTTTGAACCTGTTTGCCTATACGGGTGCAGCATCGCTTGCCGCCAAATGCGCGGGAGCCGATGTTACCCACCTCGATTCCGTGCGGCAGGTGGTTACATGGGCCAAGGACAATATGTACCGCAGCGGCCTCGACAATATCCGCTGGGTGATTGAGGACGCGCTGAAATTTGCCAGGCGGGAGGCGAAAAGGGGGAATAAATATCAGGGTATAATCCTCGATCCCCCGGCTTACGGCCACGGTCCCGACGGTGAAAAATGGAAGTTGGACGACCTCCTTTTCGAAATGATGGAAAATGTTTCCTCGATTCTGGACAGGGATCGGTCTTTCCTGCTGCTTAACCTGTATTCGAACGGTTATTCCGCCGTGCTTGCGGATACCATAGTGAGGGAGGCCCTGCATCTCGGAAACGGGAGTGCGGCGGTTGATTACGGAGAACTTGTCCTGACGGACGATTTCGGTAAGAATCTGCCGCTTAGCGTATTTTCAAGAGTCGTGATTTGATGGAATTTTAAAAAAACTTAGACAATAATTATGATAGATTTTCTTGCCATTCACTGGAATGTGAGTCCTGAGATTTTCCACATAGGCTCTTTTGCCGTAAGGTGGTATTCCCTTTTGTGGGTGGTCGGTTTCGTTCTCGGCTGGTATATTTTCAAATGGTATTTCAAGAGGGAAGGGCTGCCGCTGTCCCTTTTGGACCCTTTGCTGATAACTCTGATTGTGGCTTCGATAATCGGGGCGCGCCTGGGGCACTGCCTTTTCTATGACCGGGCCTACTATCTTGCGCATCCGCTGGAAATACTGATGATATGGAAAGGCGGGCTGGCGAGCCATGGAGGGGCGATTGCCATTGTCCTCGCGATGTGGTGGTATGCGCATAAATACGGCAGGAAAAACGGCTTCGATACGTTGTGGATTTTAGACAGGCTTTGCATAGCGGTCTGCTTCGTCGGCGCCCTGATAAGGATAGGCAACCTCATGAACTCGGAGATTTGCGGCAATCCTACGGACCTTCCGTGGGGCTTCATTTTCGAGAGGGCGGGCGGCACCGTACCGCAGCATCCTACCCAGATATACGAGGCTCTGGCGTATACGTTACTCGGCTTCGCTTTGCTTGCAATGTACAGGTACATGCTGCCGAAACTGAAACGCGGAACCATTCTCGGGATATTCTTCATCGTGCTCTTCGGCGTGAGGTTCCTTATAGAATTCATAAAAGAGCCTCAGGTCGAGTCCGAAGTAGGGCTTTCGCTGAATTATGGCCAGCAGTTGAGCATTCCGTTCATTATCATAGGCATAGGACTGCTCGTGTGGAGCCTCATATACGGCAAGCCGGCTACGGTCGATAAAGTCGAGACTCCGCGCAAGCCAAAGGAGCCTACGCATTATGCCCATGCGGTGAAAAAATGACCCCAAAGGAGTAATTTCAAGCGTAATGCAGAAAGCACCTTTGGGGTTCATCCCCTTGAAGGGTGGGGCATCTTCTTGAAGTGCGGTCCATCCCCTTGAAGCGTCAGAGGGGGTATGCTCAGAACATTTTCCCGAGATATTCCTTCAGGGCGGAAACATATTTTTCCAGGGCCTCACGCCCTGTTTCCGTAAGGCGGCAGGAGGTACGCGGTTTCTTTCCGACTATTTCCTTGCGTACTTCGATGTAGCCGGCTTCGGACAGTTTGTCTATCTGTACGCTCAGGTTGCCGGAAGTGGCCTGTGTATTTTCCTTCAGATAATTGAAGTCGGCTTCTTCGACAGAAAGCAGCAGGGAGATTATCGCGAGCCGCAGTTGCGAATGCAGCAGGGGGTCGAGTTCTTTCATGGTTATTTTATTTTACTTCTTACTATGTGGGCCGGGATTGCCATGAATGTCAGGAACGACAGGCCGAAGAGGAAATTCCACAGATTGTCGCAACTGCCGTCCATCAGCATGTAAACTGCTGCAACAAGACCGGTAAGCGGCGGCCATACAAACCATTTTTCCTTAATGACGAGTCCTGTCATCGAGGTCCCGATTCCTCCGTAGATAATCGCGAGCGGCATCATTAACGAGAAGTTTATTTCTTTTGTCGCTACTATGCCTATCAGGAGCATCGCTATCAGTGTCAGGCCAAACATGCTGCCTATCACCTTCCATATATTGCCAAGCATTCCGTCGATGTAGGTCGTGACTTCAGGTTTTTTGCGTTTTCCCGAAAATGTAGTCCACAGGTACGGCAGGAACATCGCGAACCATACGAACATGAATTCCATTTTCCCGGTAAAATGTATCAGCAGCCATGCAATCAGTGAGACGGCGGCGGCCGTGTAGCCGTAGAACAGGAATGCGTTGTAGTCCTGTTTCATTGCGGCTCCTTCCTTGGTCTTGCGAATCATTTCCGAAATGAGTTCGAGACTTTCTTTTTCGTTGATTTTCTTGTCTTCCATAATGCTTACAATTTTAATTACTTTAAAAAACAAACCAAATAATTTTGAAAAAACAGGACTTGTGCGCGCTTGTCTGTCTTTGATGGTGCAAATATAAACAAGTTTATTCTATAAACAAAATAATTTTTTAGAAGCAGTTTAAAAATTTTTCTCAGAAATTTGAGACATGCTTCCGTGCAGGTTTTTTGCCGTTTTTTGAGGAGAATAGCAGCGCTATTTTACGATAAAAATGGCGGAAAGATGCCGGAATGGTGTCATAAAGAACTTTTGAAAAAATTTCAAACAGCTTCTTAAGCTGTTCCGGAAAGTGCATTGTACTGGAATGTAGCCGGGGTAGTGCGTGGGCCATAGGGGAAAGTGCCGTGAATTCGTGGGAATATGGTTCACTTTCCCGGGGAAAAACGGCGAGAATGGGGGTGGAATCAATATTATCGAGGGGAAAGTGCCCAAGAAAACCGGCAAATTGGTTCACTTTCCGGGAAAGCAAAGACAAAAAAATCATAATTTTGCATCGATGTTAATAGGTGCTGTGTCATGATCAGGAAAATTACGGAATCGGATTATCCTTGTCTCATCGACATCTGGGAAAGTGCAGTGTCGGCTACGCATGATTTTCTGGACAGGAAAGATTTTCTCTATTACAGGGAGCATCTTCCGGGATATTTTGAATGCGTGTCCCTGTATGGCTTTGAACAAGACGGTGTCCTTGCCGGTTTTGTTGGTGTGGCGGAAGGCAATGTCGAAATGCTGTTTGTACATGACGATTTCAGAGGCAGGGGGATAGGGAAGTCTTTGCTGCAATACGCCGTGTCCGGGCTCTGGGCTTGTAAAGTCGATGTAAATGAACAGAATACACAGGCTGTCGGCTTTTACATGCATTTGGGTTTTTCCATTGTCGGCCGGTCGGAGACGGACCCGGATGGGAAGCCGTATCCAATCCTGCACCTGGGCCTGAAGTAAAATTTTTAGTTTGAAGTAAAATTATTTGGGAGATATATTATGAATGGAAAAGAAATCCCGGTTCTGCTTCTGACGGGTTATCTCGGAAGCGGTAAGACTACTTTGGTAAACAGGATACTTTCCAATGCGAAGGGAATCAGGTTTGCTGTCATAGTCAATGATATAGGAGAGGTGAACATAGATGCGGAGCTTATCCAGCAGGGCGGTGTGGTAGGTTCAAAGGACGACAGCCTTGTGGCGTTGCAGAACGGCTGCATCTGCTGTACACTCCGGACCGACCTTATCGAGCAGATTACCGAGCTTGTGAGGATGGACAGATTCGATTATATAGTAATAGAGGCGAGCGGAATCTGCGAGCCGGAACCGATTGCCCAGACTATTTGTACGATTCCCACGCTTGGCGGGATTTATACCGAAAACGGCACCTGCCGTCTCGATTGCATAGTCACGGTAGTGGATGCGCTGAGGATGCGGGACGAGTTTTCGGGCGGAAATGCCCTGATACGCAAGGATTATGGAGAGGAGGATATAGAAAATCTGATAATCAGCCAGATAGAATTCTGCAACATCATACTTCTGAACAAGGTTTCTGAGGTTTCGGAGCAGGAGCTTGCGGTAATGAAACAAATCCTGAGGACACTTCAGCCAGGGGCGGAAATCATGGAATGCGATTATGCCGGTGTGGATATTGAAAGGCTTTTGGATACCGGGCTTTTCGATTTCGACAGGGCAGCAATCTCTGCCGGCTGGATAAGGGGCATAGAGAGCGAGGTTTCGGAAGAAGAAGAGGCTGAGGCGCGCAGAGGCCATCATGGCAGTGATGGCCACGTGCATGACACGCACGAGCATGAACATGGCCACGAGCACGCCCATGGCGGGCACGGGCATCACCACCATCACGACGAGGGCGAGGCGGAAGAATACGGGATAGGCACTTTTGTCTATTACCGCCGGCCGGCATTCGATATCAACAAGTTCGACAATTTCATCGCAAAGCATTGGCCGGCCGGCGTGATACGGACGAAAGGGATATGCTATTTTACGGATAACAGGGACATGTCCTATATGTTCGAGCAGGCCGGAAGGCAGAAACAGTTGAGGGAGGCGGGCCAATGGTATGCAACGGCGCCGGCCGAAGACCTGATACGGCTCATGCAGCAGGATCCGGGATTCATGCGGGACTGGGATGAACAGTACGGCGACCGTATGCAGAAGATAGTGTTTATAGGCAGGGACATGGACGAGGCGAAGATAAAGGAAGAACTCGACAAGTGCCTTGAAAATTATTGATACGGGGCCGGACCTCCGTTAATTCCGCGACAGGAGATATTCGCCGGGGGCCACCCCGGTGATTTTTTTAAAGACGAGGTTGAAACAGTCGAGGTTGCGGAAGCCGAGACGGCGTGCGACGTATGCCGGGGATGCGGTAGGTTCGAGGAGCATTTTTCTGGAAAGGGCTATCAGTTTCAAGTCAAAATATTCCCGAAGGGTTTTCCCTGTCTGGAATTTAAGCATGTCGGCAAAATAATCTTCCGAAAGCCCGAGTTCGGCCGCACATGTCGCGGCCGATGGAAAGATGCGCCTTTCCAGTTTTCCTGAACAGATGAAGCTGTCCAGAAAAGAATCCATCTTTGCGAGCAGGCCCTTGTTTGTTTCTTCGCGTGTTATGAACTGCCGTTCGTAAAACCGTGTGCAATAGTCCAGAATAAGCTCGATATGCCTTGCCAGCAGGATTTTGCTGTGGGTGTCTTCCGGATAATGCAGCTCCTCGTCCATCAGAGCCAGACATTCGGTTATCTTGTTTTTCTCGCGCAGGGAAAGGTGCAGCGCCTCTTCGCGGCTGTAATTGAAGAACGAATATTTTTCCAAATCCCCGGAAGTGCTGGTGTCGCAGAACAGTTCCGGGTGGAAGGCCAGCATCCATCCCTTTTCCTGAAGCGTGCATCCCTCCTCCATGCCGAATGGCCTTTCGGGGGAAAGGAATATCATCGTGGCATCCGAAAAATCGCAGTTCCCGCACCCGCAGCACTTCCCTTTCCCGTTTTCATGCTCGATCAGCAGTACGGCGTAGAATCCGAAGCGTACTTTGCCGGTGCAGGGCAGCCCGCGGTTTTCGCCGAGCCGGATGATGCAGGCCTGCGGATAGACGGTCCTGCCTCCGAGGCGGCAGTTACATTGATGCACTGTCTTTATATCCAGCATGTCTGTACTCGTTAGGTGTATTGCCGGTGTGTTTCTTGAAGACCCGGCTGAAATGCTGAGGGTACTGGAAGCCGAGACTGTAGGCTATTTCGCTCACGCTCTTGTCCGTCCCGATGATCATGTCCTTGGCCGCATCCATTATCCTGCCCTGTATGTATTCCTGGGCGGTACGTCCCGTCTCTTTCTTTATGAGGTCTCCGAAATAGTTGGGGGAGAGGCAGATTCTGTCAGCAAAATATTTTACCGTCGGCAATCCCTCGGACTGCGTTTTCCCGGAATGAAAATAATCGTCGAGCAGTTCGTCGAATTTTATAACGACACTCTTGTTGACGGCGGACCTCGTTATGAACTGCCGTTCATAGAACCGCATGCAATAGTCCAATAGCAGTTCTATGTTTTTGGAGATAAGCAGTTTGCTGTGCTTGTCTATTGGGTGGGCGAGTTCCATCGAAATCTTGTCAAGGCAGTCGTTGAAAATCATTTTCTCGTCATCCGAAAGGTGCAGGGCTTCGTTCGAGGAATAGGAGAAAAACGAGTAATGCCTGATTTCCCGCCCGAGCGAGGTCCCCCTTATCAGGTCCGGATGGAAGATGATTCCGCGGGCGAGCGGTTTTACGTTTTCATCCATCGTGACTTCGACAACCTGCCCCGGGGCGAAGCTTGTCACCGTCCCTTCCTGATAGTCGTAGGTCTGCCTTCCGTATCTGAGGTCGCCGCACTTTACCTGTTTCAGGTAGAGGGCGTAAACTCCGTAATTCATGGTGAAGTGTTTCGGGAATTTCGTCGCTTTCGCGAGGTCTATGACAGCTACGAGCGGATGCTGGGTTTCCAGTCCGAAGAGCCGGTTGTAGGTATCCACGTTGTCGAGTCTTATTATTTCTTCCATATTCCTGAATTTTTCCGGAACCTGCCGTGGCTCCGATGTTTCCGGTACAAAAATACCTGTTTTCCATAAAAAGAGTATCCCTTCGGATGCGCAAACCGTAAATTGTGTACTGATATCAGTAAAACGTGTATTAAATTTGCCCCGTTTTCAAAAATTACGGGTAAATGCGGCTGACGAAAAACAAGGGCGACCTGACACAGGGAGGGATAACAAGGACCCTTCTGGCCTTCACGCTTCCGATGATGGCCGGGTCCCTGTTGCAGCAGTGCTACAATATAACGGACACCCTCATTGTCGGGCAGTTCGTCGGTTCCCGGGCCCTTGCGGCGGTAGGTTCGGCCTATACACTTATGGTGTTTCTGACGTCGATATTGCTGGGGCTTTCGATGGGAAGCGGCACGGTGTTTTCGCAGCAGTTCGGGGCCGGGAATTTTTCCGGCATGAGGCGGAGCATTTTCATGTCTTTCGTGCTGACGGGCGCCATCACCGTTGTTTTGAACATAGCCGTATTCGTGTGGATAGACCCCATATTGGGGTGGCTGAGCGTGCCCGAAGACGTTTACGGGATGATGCGCAGCTACCTTGTAATCATTTTCGCCGGCATTGTGTTCACTTTTCTGAGTAATTTTTACTCTTCCCTGCTCCGTGCCGTAGGGGATTCCATGACACCTTTGATATTTTTCGCCGTATCGGCGGTTCTGAATATCGGTCTCGACCTGTTCTGCATCCTTGTCCTGGACATGGGCATAGAGGGCGCGGCGCTTGCGACGGTGATTTCGCAGGGCACAGGTGCGGCGCTGATAGTCCGGCATACGTACAGGAAACGTCCCGAGTTGCGCCCGAGGAAGGAGGACATGCGTTTCGACAGGACGGGTTTCATGGAAATACTTTCGTTTTCCTCCCTCACCTGTATCCAGCAGTCGGTGATGAATTTCGGCATCCTGCTCGTCCAGGGGCTCGTGAACAGTTTCGGTACCGTGGTGATGGCCGCTTTTGCCGCCGCCGTGAAAATAGATTCATTCGCCTATACTCCGGTGCAGGAATTCGGGAACGCCTTTTCGACCTTCATTGCGCAGAATTTCGGCGCCGGCAGGAAAGACCGTATCCGGCGCGGCGTGCGCAGCGCAGTGGCGACCGTGGCTGTTTTTTCCGTATTGGTGTCGGTGGCGGTGTTCATCTTCGCCCGTGCCCTGATGCTGATTTTCGTAAGGCCCGAAGAGACGGAAATCATCCGTACCGGCATGGAATACCTCCGCATCGAGGGGGCGTTTTATGTCGGCATAGGGATTCTTTTCCTTCTTTACGGTTATTATCGCGCAATAAGGAAGCCGGGCATGTCGGTAGTGCTTACGGTCCTCTCCCTCGGTACGCGGGTCGGACTTTCATACTGGCTCGCTTCTATTCCGTCAATCGCCGAGACCGGAATCTGGTGGTCCATCCCTATAGGCTGGGCCCTGGCCGACATTGTGGGCATCGTATATTACCGTGTGTGCGGGAGGCATGAAAAGGCCGGTTCCATGAATGGCGGGGCTGCTGCCTGAGCGGTCCTGTCCTTTTTGTCGTTATTTTTATTCTAAAATGTCATTATCATATTTTTTCGGACTATATGGATGGCGGCTTTTGAATTTTTCCGTAAATTTGTAAAATATTGTTGCCTGTTATGAAATTTGTTCTGAAAATATTTTTTCTGACTTCTATATGTCTTTCCGCTTCCCTTGTCGGGGCGTTTCCGGTTTCCGCGCAGACTGCATCGAGACAATATACCCTGGACAGCTGCTATGTGCTTGCAAGGGACAATTATCCTATGATGAAGCAGTATGGCATCATACAGAAACTCGGGGAATTGTCGGTCAGGGATGCGCTCTCCTCCTATATTCCGCAGATTACTCTCGGCGGGGAGGCCGCCTATTACAGCGACGTGGTGGCTTTTCCCGAAAAAATAGAAGCCCTGTTCAGCCAGTTTGCGGGAATGGACTTCGAAGGGCTGAGGAATGACCAGTACAAGGTGCTGCTGGATATCAACCAGAACCTTTGGGACGGAGGCTATTCCGGAGCGAAGAAAGCAGCTGCCATTGCCGAGGCGGAGGTTTCGGCGATGAAGACGGCCACCGAGCTGTACGGGCTTAAAAGCCGTGTGACCGAGGTGTATTTCGGCATACTTGCCACCGGGGCGATGATCGAGCAGAACGATGTAGCCGCCGGGATTCTGAAAGACAACAGAAACATACTGCAAGCCTGCGTGGAGAACGGGGTGGCGATGGAAAGCGACCTTGATGCCATCGATGCGGAAATCCTGGCCAATGGGCAGAACCGTATCCGGCTCGTCGGTTCAAGGGATACCTACATACGCCTTATGTCCCTGATTACGGGCAGGCCGATGGATACCGATACGGAGTTTCTCGTCCCCGAGGAAGCCCTTTACCGGCAGGAATACGGGGAAAACGAGGTAAAACGTTATGAGCTTGCGCTTTTCGATGCTCAGGAGGCCTCCGTGGCGGCACGCAGGAAGATGGTCAATTCGTCGGTCATGCCGTCCTTCAGCCTTTTCGCGCAGGGATATTACGGTTATCCCGGAATGAATATGTTCGACGACATGCTGAATTACAAATGGGGGTTCAACGGCGTGGTAGGCATCAGGTTCAGATGGAACATTTCCGGCTTCTTCACTAAGAAGAACCATCTGGGGCAGCTGGATCAGTCCCTCCGGACGATTGAATTGCAGCGTGAGACCTTCCTTTTCAACAACCGCCTGGAACAGGCCGGGAAGAGTGCGGAGATAGAGCAGATGCGTTCCATAATGGAGCAGGACGAGAGGATTATCGGGTTGCGCCGTTCCGTCCGGGAGGCTTCAGAGGCCAGGCTTGCCAACGGGACGATTACTGCCAACGACCTTGTAAGGGACATTGCTGCGGAAACCAAGGCGCGGCTTGACAGGTCTCTCCATGAACTGGAATACCTGCAAAAAATATATGAAATGAAATATATAGTGAACGATTAGATAAAATGGTCATGAAAATAAATGTTTTAACAAAATATCTGCTTTATGCCGGCCTTGCCGTGATGGCGGCTTCGTGCAAGGACGGGAACGGTGCGGCGACGGCCTCCGGTACTTTCGAGGCCGAGGAGATAACGGTTTCTGCCGAGGCTTCAGGAAAACTTGTCTCCTTCACGGTGCGTGAAGGGCAGGAGGTCTCGGAAGGGCAGGTGCTCGGGCAGATTGATTCGCTCAGCCTTTACCTTAACAAGGAACTTCTGGAGCAGAACATAGCCGCTCTGGAAACCGGCAAGCCTGATGTGGAGGCGCAGATCGGGGTGATGAAGGCCCGGCTGGAAAACGGCAGGCATGAGCTGGACAGGCTTTCCCGTCTTTTGGAGTCGGATGCCGCTACCCGCAAGCAGTATGACGATGCGGAGGCTTCCGTCAGTGTTCTGGAAAAGCAGATCGAGGCCACCGAGTCATCGCTCAACAGCAACATTGCAAGCATAGATGCGCAGATAGCAGGTCTGAAGATACAGATAGCGCAGGCGGAAGACATGCTGTCCAAGTGCAGGATAGTCTCGCCTGTGGACGGTACGGTGCTTTCGAAATATGCCCATGAAGGGGAACTGGCTTCTGCCGGAAAGCCGCTTTTCAAGGTCGCCGACCTGGAGCATGTGTTCCTGAGGGCCTATTTTACTTCGGGGCAGCTGAAAGACATCTCGTTGGGGCAGGACGTGAAAGTCACCGCCGATTTCGGTGGCGGCAAGGTCAGGGAATATCCCGGGAAAATAGTGTGGATTTCGGCAAAAAGCGAATTTACTCCAAAGAGCATACAGACCGATGACGACAGGGAAAACCTCGTCTATGCGGTAAAGGTGGCGGTCGAGAATGACGGCTACATCAAGATAGGCATGTTCGGAAAGGTTATATCACGGTAGTTCCGGTTTATGGCAGAGTTGGCCGCATACGGTGTCAGTAAATCATACGGCAGGACGAAGGCACTCGACAGCATCTCCTTCGAGACGGAAAGAGGTGAGATTTTCGGTATAATCGGGCCTGACGGGGCCGGCAAGACGACCCTTTTCAGGATTATGACTACTTTGGTCCTTGCCGATTCCGGCACTGTCACAGTGGCCGGTTACGATGTTGTGAAGGATTTTGCGGAGATACGCCGTATCATAGGCTACATGCCGGGGCGTTTTTCCCTTTACAAAGACCTTTCGGTTGAGGAAAACCTTTCGTTTTTCGCTTCAGTTTTCGGAACTACGGTAGAGGAGAACTATCATTTGGTGGAAGGCATTTACCGGCAGCTCGAACCTTTCAGGAAACGCCGTGCGGATGCCTTGTCGGGAGGGATGAAGCAGAAGCTCGCCCTTTGTTGTGCGCTGATACACAAGCCCCGGGTGCTCTTCCTCGACGAGCCGACTACGGGAGTGGACCCCGTAAGCAGAAAGGAGTTCTGGCAGATGCTCGACAATCTCAGGCGCCAGGGAGTCACGATAATAGTGAGCACTCCGTATATGGACGAGGCAGGCATGTGCGACCGCATAGCCCTTATGATGAACGGGCGTTTCCTGAAGATAGAGACACCTGAAAACATGATAAGGCAATACGACAACACCCTGTTTTCGGTGCGCTCCGGCGACAATGCCTCCCTGCTCAGGCAGTTGCGCGGCATGCCCGATATCAAGGGCTGTTATCCGTTCGGCGAGTCGTTGCATGCGGTGGCGGGAAAGGATTTTGACATATCCTCCCTTCGGTCGAGGCTGGTGTCGGAGAGCGAGGTCCATATCGAAAGAATCAGGCCTACGGTCGAGGATTGTTTTTTGGAATTGGCGGAAAAATAAAAATAACACGCAGAAAGAGTCATGGGCGGAAATGTCATAGAGGTCGAAGGGCTGACAAAGGTATTCGGGGATTTTACCGCGGTGGACCACATCTCGTTTTCCGTGGCCAAGGGGGAGATATTCGGTTTCCTCGGGGCGAACGGGGCGGGGAAGACCACTGCCATGAAGATGCTTTGCGGGCTCAGCCGTCCTACATCGGGCCATGCGACGGTTGCGGGTTATGACATAAATACGGAAGCCGAGGAAGTAAAGCGGAACATCGGCTATATGAGCCAGAAATTTTCCCTTTACGAAGACCTTACCGTTTATGAAAACATCGAACTTTTTGCCGGCATATACGGCATGAAGCGCAAGGACATTTCCCGTAAGGCCGTGACGATTCTGAAAAAACTCGGTTTTTATTCGGAAAGGAAGACCCTCGTGAAGTCGCTTCCGCTCGGGTGGAAGCAGAAACTTGCATTTTCGGTCGCGATTTTCCACGGACCGAAGGTAGTTTTCCTCGATGAACCTACGGGGGGAGTGGACCCGGTTGCGAGGCGGCAGTTCTGGTTCATGATATACGAGGCCGCGGAGAGGGGCATAACGGTTTTCGTCACCACGCACTACATGGATGAAGCCGAATACTGCAACAGGATTTCCATAATGGTGGACGGGAGGATAGAGGCATTGGACACACCTGCCGCCCTGAAAAGGAAATTCGGGACAGATTCGATGGATTCGGTATTTTATCAACTCGCCCGCGGGGCAAAACGGAGTGAATGACGATGAAACAGTTTTTCGCATTCGTAAGAAAGGAGTTCCGCCATGTGCTGCGTGACAAGAGGACGATGCTGATACTGCTCGGAATGCCCGTCGCGCAAATCATCCTCTTCGGTTTCGCCATTTCTACCGAAATAAGGAACATCGATACGGCTTTGCTCGTCCCTGATATGGGGGAGAATGTCAGGAAACTGTCTGAAAAATTCGATGCCAGCGATTATTTTTCAATCGTTACCGTCATATCCGACGAAGCGGACATAGACGGGCTTTTCCAAAGGGGGGATGCCGATCTGGTGATAGCGTTTTCCCCTGATTTCGACGAAAACATGTATACCTCCGAAGGAAGTTCCATCCGTCTGATTGCGGACGCGACCAATACGAATGCGGCTTCGGCCATGACCATGTACGCTTCGAACATCATCGGGGATTATGTCTCCGGCATCGCGGCTTCTTCGGGAATGTACGGGGTTTCCGGCGTACAACCCAACATCAGGATGCTTTACAATCCGCAGATGCGGAGCGCCTATACCTTTGTTCCGGGTGTGATGGGGCTGATAATCATCCTAATATGTGCGATGATGACCTCCGTTTCGATTGTCCGTGAAAAGGAGACAGGTACCATGGAGCTGCTTCTTGTTTCCCCGACCAAACCGATAGTGGTGATTATGGCCAAGATGGTGCCTTATTTCGTAGTCTCCATGGTGAATTATCTTACCATACTCGCTTTGTCGGTGTGGCTGCTGCATATTCCGATATCGGGAAGTTTCTGGGCGCTGACATTGTTGTCCGTAATCTATATCGTTCTTTCCCTTGCATTGGGACAGCTGATTTCGACCATTGCGAAGACCCAGGTGTCGGCCATGCTGATGTCCGGCTTCATGCTGCTGGTGCCTGTGCTGTTTTTCTCCGAGCTTCTCTTCCCAGTGGACAGCATGCCTCTCGTTTTCAGGTGGTTTTCCGACCTGATTCCTGCAAGGTGGTATGTGATAGGGGTGAAGAAGATAATGATAGAGGGCCTGCCTATGTTCTATGCCGCAAGGGAATTCATAATACTTTCGGTAATGGCGGCCGTGATATTGGGGGTAAGTTTAATGAGATATAAAAACAGGATGTGATGGCTCTCGGATTTTTATTGGCTAAGGAATTCAAACAGTTCATCCGCACCCCGATTTTCATCGGGCTGACCCTTGTCTTTCCTGCTGCCATAATGCTGGTGATTCCGTGGATAGTCAGCATGGATATCAAGAATATCAGCGTAATGGTGGTGGATAACGACCGGAGCGGGGCCTCTGCGGATTTCATAGGTGCGATAGGGGCCTCGGGCTATTTCATAATGGAGGGGCTTGCCGCCGATTATGATGAGGCGCTGCAACATGTGGAACTCTCGGAGACGGATGCGGTCATAGTGATTCCGGACGGGTTTGAGCGTGACCTGCTTTTTGAGGGTGGGGCGCCGGTACAGGTTTCCATTAATGCTGTCAACGAAACCCGCGGTACCCTCGGTGCGAGCTATCTCGGTGCAGTTTGCGCCGGTTTTTCCGCTGATTTTTTTGCTTCCCATGCCTTTGTCGCCGGTAATCCTTCCATGCAGGCTGCCGGGCCGGTTCCGAATATCGAGGTTTCCGTACAGAACCGTTACAATCCGATGATGGATTACAAATGGTTCATGATTCCGGGGCTTTTCGTCATCATCCTCGTGATGCTGTGCGGCTTCCTTCCGGCTTTGAACATAGTCGGCGAGAAGGAGAAAGGTACAATCGAGCAAATCAACATAACCCCTGTCACCAAACCTGTGTTCATCCTTTCCAAGATGATTCCGTATTGGATAATGGGCGTAGGCGTGCTTTCGGTGGCGATGGTTCTTGCATACGTTATCTACGGTCTCGCCCCTCAGGGCAGCATCTGGGTGATAGCCGCGTTTTCCGTCATTTTCGTATTTTCCGTATCCTCTTTCGGCCTTGTGGTGTCGAATTATTCCAATACTACGCAGCAGGCGATGTTCGTGATGTTTTTCTTCATCCTCGTCTTCCTGCTGATGAGCGGGCTGCTTACCCCTATAGAGTCCATGCCGGAATGGACCCAGGTGATTACATACGTCAATCCGTTGAGGTACTATATCGAGATGATGCGCGGAGTATACCTGAAAGGCGCGGCATTCGGGGACCTTTTGCCTCAGTTCTGGGCTTTGCTGGCCTTCGCGGCAGCCCTCGGCGCGTGGGCCGTGGCAAGTTACAAGAAACAGTCGTAGGCTTCGTACTGCGGGCTTTATTTCGGCGCTATCGGGCTTTATTTCGATGCTATCCTATTTCGGCGCTATCCTGTAAAGGAAGGCCGCGACGAATGCATAGAGTATGTTAGGCACCCACATTGCGAGTCCTGGCGGCAATGTCCCGGTGTATACGAACATTTCGCTGAATTTCATAAACAGTATGTAGGAAAAACTCAGGGCTATTCCCACTCCGAGGTTCAGCCCTATTCCCCCGCGCCGTTTCTTTGAAGAAAGCGAAACCCCCATTACCGTAAGGATGAAGGCGGAGAACGGGAGGGACAGTCTTTCGTGTTTTTCGATCTGGGCGTATTGGACATTCTTGTCCCCGCGCATTTTCTGTGTGCGTATCAGGTCGTTGAGTTCCCGGTACGAGAGGGTCTCCACGGTATTTTCCCTCCGGTAGAAATCCTCTATCGTAAGTGCTATCGTCGTGTCCATCTGCTTGCCGCTTCTGACAATCCTGTCGTTTTTGGTCTCGTCATACTCGCGGATGAAATATTTTTTCAAGGTCCAGCATCCCTTTGTCGAATCCCAGGTGGCCGATTCTGCGGAAACCTTGGAAACCAGTCTGTTGTCCTTTATTTTTTCGAGGGTGAACCGGAAGGCCGTATTGTTCCAGGTGCTGAAGGATTCGACGTATGCGAACTCTCCCGGAGCTATCTGGTAGTGGATATCCCTTCCGCTGTTGTGGTATTTTTTCCCTTTGATATACTGTGTCTCGAAGGCAATCCTTTCCTCGTTTGCGTGCGGTATGATAAACAGATTGAGCCCGAGTGAAAACAGGGCTATTATGGCGGCGGAAAACATGTACGGCACCATGAGGCGGTTGAAACTGATGCCTCCTGCCAGTATGGCTATGATTTCCGAATTGCCGGCGAGTTTCGAGGTGAAGAAAATCACTGTCAGGAATACGAACAGCGGGCTGAACATATTCATGAAGTACGGGATGAAATTGCAGTAATAATCGAATATGATGGCCTTCAGCGGCGCTTCGTTTTCCACGAAGTCGTCTATCTTCTCGCTGATATCGAAGATTATGACGATACCTATTATTAATAACAGGGCCACAAAGAAAGTCCCGATGAATTTCTTTGAAATATAGATGTCGAGTATTTTCGGTTTCAGTCTCATTCGGTTACAGTCTTGTTGATATCCGTTTTACGGTTTCTTCCTTCCACGTTTTGAAGTCTCCGGCCATTATGTGCCTGCGGGCCTCCCGTACAAGGGCGAGGTAGAACGCCAGGTTGTGCTCGGATGCGATTTGTCCGGCAAAAATCTCTTTGGCAATGAACAGGTGCCTCAGGTATGCTTTGCTGTAATATCTGTCTACGAAAGAGTCTCCGTCCGGGTCTATCGGGGAAAAATCGTCCGCCCATTTCTGGTTGCGCATGTTCATGATGCCGTTCCATGTAAAAAGCATGCCATTCCTTCCGTTGCGGGTAGGCATCACGCAATCGAACATGTCCACGCCCCTGTCTATCCCTTCGAGTATGTTTGCCGGTGTTCCTACTCCCATAAGGTATCTCGGGCGGTCGTCCGGCAATATGGGGCATACGGTTTCGAGCATTTCGTACATCACCTCCGTGGGCTCGCCGACGGAAAGGCCTCCGATGGCGTATCCCTCCCTGTCCAAAGAGGCGGCATGTTCCGCGGCCTCGCGGCGCAATTCGGGATACACGCATCCCTGCACTATCGGGAACAGCGCCTGAGGATATTCATAAAGCGGTTCGGTCCCGTCGAATCTTTTTATGCATCTTTCCAGCCACGCCTTTGTGAGGGCGAGGGAGTTTTTTGCATACTTGAAATCGGCGTTGCCCGGAGTGCATTCGTCGAGGGCCATCACTATGTCGGCCCCGATAATCCTTTGGGTATCCATGTTGTTTTCAGGTGTGAAAACATGCCTCGACCCGTCTATGTGGGACGAAAACGTGCAGCCCTCCGGTGTAAGTTTCCTTATTGGGGAAAGCGAGAATATCTGGAAGCCACCGCTGTCCGTAAGTATTGGCCTGTCCCATGAAATGAATTTATGGAGTCCTCCTGCCGCCTTCAGAATGTCCAGGCCGGGTCTCAGATACAGGTGGTATGTGTTTCCGAGTATGATTTGCGCGCCTATGTCATCTTTGAGATCCCGGTGATAAATGCCTTTTACGGACCCTACAGTACCTACAGGCATGAAAATGGGTGTCTCTATCTCTCCGTGCGCAGTGTATATCTTTCCGGCCCTTGCCGCCGAATCCTTGCAGCAGGCTATTTTCTCGAATCTCATTCCAATGTGAATTAAATATTTGGCAAATATACGCAGAAGCCGAGAGCAATGCAAATTCATTTGCATTGGCATGTTTCGTCCGGAGGAGACGGGAGGCCTTGGACTCACGGATACAACGGGCGGAACATGTAATGCAAGCCGTCGGGCTTGCATTGCCGAGGCGTGAACCGTATTTCCGGCGTAGCCGAATATCGCAGAAGCTGAGAGCAGAGCAAATGAATTTATTTTTTTCTTATCTTTACAACCCGATACCGGTTTGCAGCGACGGGACAATTAAAGGCGTTAGGAAAATCGAAAATGATAAGACAAAATATATGAAGACGATTAAGCCAAGACTCATTGTGATGAGTTTTCTTCAGTTCGCCGTGTGGGGGGCGTATCTGACTTCCATGGGGAGCTATCTGAGCAGGATAGGCCTCGGAGAGAAAATAGGTATCTTTTATGCCATGCAGGGCATAGTGTCCATATTCATGCCGGCGATAATGGGTGTCATTGCCGACAGGTATGTCAGGGCCGAGAGGCTTTTGGGCATATCGCATTTCATAGCGGCCGTCGCGATGTTCCTTACGGGTTATACCGGGCTGGCTGCCGCGCAGGCAGGAGGTGTCCCGGAATTCGGAGTGATGTTCGCATTTTATTCCGTATCAGTGGCATTCTACATGCCGACGATTGCCCTGTCCAACTCGGTATCCTACTCGGCACTGACGAAATACGGTTATGATACCGTGAAGGATTTTCCTCCGATAAGGACTTTCGGAACCATAGGTTTCATCTGTGCGATGCTCCTTGTCAATTTTTCAAAATCGGAAGGGATTTCATTCCAGGACAGTTATATGCAGTTCTTCGTTTCCGCGGCTTTCGGACTGGTGCTCGCTATCTATGCCTTTACGATGCCGGCCTGTCCGGTTTCGAAAAACAAGGGGTCGCTGTCTTTTGTCGATGTGTTCGGGCTTAAGGCCTTCACTCTTTTCAAAGAACGCCGGATGGCGATATTCTTCGTGTTCTCGATGCTGCTCGGAGTCTCCTTGCAGATAACCAACGGTTACGGGAATGCATTCATTTCGAGTTTTCAGGGAAGTGCAGACCCGGTGATTGCAGGTTCGTGGGGGGCCCGCAATGCCAATGCGCTTATTTCGTTGTCGCAGCTTTCAGAGACCCTGTGCATACTGATGATACCGTTCTTTTTGAAAAAATTCGGTATCAAGACAGTGATGCTTATAGCCATGTTCGCGTGGGTGCTCAGGTTCGCCCTTTTCGGAGCAGGAAATCCTGGCAGTGGGGTCTGGATGTTCATCCTTTCGATGATTGTCTACGGAGTGGCCTTCGATTTTTACAATATATCCGGTTCGTTGTTCGTGGACAAGGAGACCGAGCCGGAAATCCGTTCATCGGCCCAAGGACTGTTCATGCTGATGACTAACGGTTTCGGTGCCACTATTGGCACGCTCGGAGCACAGGCCGTGGTAAACCATTTTGTGTACAGGGCGGAGGTGCCGGACTGGTCGGCCGCCTGGTACATATTTGCTGCCTACGCATTGGTGGTTGCCGTTACTTTCGCTTTGGTGTTCAGGGAGAAAAAACATCCTTCAAAGGTCTGAAGGACGGAAGTCGAGGGTGACAAGGACTTTTGACGGGTGGCTGAATTCAAGGGCCACCCGTTCTTTTGAGGAACGGTTCAGTGTCGCCTGCCACCAGTTCGTGAACCTTACGTTTTCTGTCTGCCATTGCAACCCGTCGGAGACGAGCCTGAGCGAGGAGTCCGGAGAGAAAACCGATACGGCCCTGCCTGTACCGCATTCGAAACTCCCGCTTCCGGTCATCGGGAAGGCGATGCAGTAGTCGGAAATCATGCGGAGTGACACCTGTCCGTCCTTTACCGCCTTGTGTCCGGCGTATTCCATGAGCAGGCCCATGTTCCCTATCGTGTGGTCTTCCCTCAGTCCTGTGGCGCCGATAAAATTTATCCTGTAGCGGTATGAAGCCGGCGCGTTGTCGGGAACGCCCAGTGCGTTATTAGGAACGTCTGGCGCGTTGTCCGGAATGTCCTGTGCGTTGTCCGGAGCCGATGCTGCGGCGGTGTGCGGCCTGCGGCGGATGTCCTCGGAAATCCAGTCCATTGCCGTTTCGAAAGCCTTGGTCTGGTCGTTGGTCTCCTGGTCGGGATTCGGTTTCAGGACCCCTTTCGCGGAAAGAAAGCCTTTCATTTCGGGCTTTATGGAATCCATGTCTCCGGTTACGATGCAAGGCAGTGAGAGTATCCGGTCTTTCAGACCGTAAGTGTCTTTGGCGGCGGTGAAACGCGAGAAGGCACCGTCGCAGAATATGACAAGACGGCATTTGCAGATGAATCCGTAAATGGCTTTCTTGCGGGGGAATCCTCCGTTTCCTATGATGGCAATGTCGCCTATGTTGGCAGTGCGGTCCATTGAGATTACAACTATGCCTTGATTTGTGTTATGACAGCCTTGACTTGCACTATGGCAGCTCTGACTTACGTTATGACAGCCCTAACTTACACTATGACATGATTTTCAGGCTCCCTGAACCCGAGAAGGAAGGCTTCGATATCCATGCGCTTCTTGCCGGACATCTGGATGTCCTTGAGAAGTACGGTCCCGTCCGTGACGGTTATTCCGAGATAATGCTTTCCGTCCGAAACGATGCTGCCGGCCGGTTTCCCATTATCCTGCGGGATGAATTCGGCACTGAATACCTTTACGGTGACGGCCTTGTCTTCACCGTTTTTCCTTATTTCGAAAAATGCTCCCGGATACGGACTAAGGCCGCGTATGAGGTTCACCGCCTTCTTTCCGTCGGAATTCCTGAAATCTATATGGCAAAGCTCCTTGGTGAGCTTAGGGGCCGGTTTGAGCACTTCGTCCGGGGACATCAGCATGTCCTGCCTGCGGAGCTCGGTCTTTCCGTCAATCATGGCCTCCACGGTGCGCAGAAGCAGTTTCGACCCGACTTCCTTCAACTTGTCGTGCATTGTGCCGGCATTGTCTTCAGGCTGGATTTTTATCTGTTCCTGAAGAATGACCTTTCCGGTGTCTATCTCCTTGTCGATGAGGAAGGTGGTGACTCCGGTGACTTTCTCCCCGTTGATGATTGCCCAGTTGATCGGGGCTGCCCCGCGGTATTGCGGCAGGAGGGAGGCGTGCAGGTTCACGGTGCCGAGGGAAGGCATTTTCCATACGGCCTCAGGCAGCATTCTGAAAGCGACCACGATGAAAATGTCCGCCTTTATCTTTTCGAGTTCGCTGATGAATTCCGGGCCTTTCAGGGATTGCGGCTGCAACACCGGTATCTTGTGCTCCACGGCATATTTTTTTACCGCGCTTTCATTTATCTTAAGCCCCCTTCCGCTCGCCTTGTCGGTGGCTGTGACCACGGCGGCTATCCTGTATCCCGTTTTCCTTAATTCGTCCAGAGGCTGTACGGCGAATTCGGGAGTTCCCATATATACTATCTTCACTTTTCTGAGTTTTCCTGTAATCTTGTTCTTTATGCGCTTGAACCATATCTTGAATGCATCGGTATCGAGGATGTCCGAATCGTTTATGGCTTTCCACGTTATGAAACCGCCTATCGGTGCGAGGACGAATGTGGAGAGGAAGGCTCCTATCCATGCGTTTACGGCTCCGTCGTTCTGTAACTTGGTGCTCGAAATGTCCACGACCCAATACAGGACGAAAAACAGTATGGATATTATTGCAGGGGTGCCGAGGCCTCCCTTGCGGATAATGGCGCCGAGAGGGGCTCCTATGAAGAAGAGCACGAAACATGCGAGCGCCTGCGAATATTTTTTCAATATCTCGATGTCTATTCTCCGCAGCAGGTATATGTCGCTGAACGTTTCCCTTGAGTATGACTCCATTGTGGAGATGTATTTGTTGCTCGCCGATATCGCTTCCTTGAGGGCGTCCCTTTCTTTGGAAAGTTCATCCCATTGGCAGACTTTCAGCGAGTCGTAAGGCAACGGGACGGATATGTTTTTCCCGAATGCGGTATCGTATTGCTTCAGATAGCGCAGGTTGCTGTTTGTCAGCAGCCGGCCCCTCTGGCTGACTACCGTGCTGTCGAAATGCCTTCCGATTGAATCCCGGTCCTGCGTAAGGCCTTTGAGGTTCATCGCCTTTACCTGGTCGGAGTATTTTCCTTCGGAGGATTTCTGGAAAGTATAGTTTTCCAGCGGGATGACGAGTTCCTGTTCGGTGAAGTCTATCTGCTGGAGCTGGTAAGTCGTGTCCCGGTACTTTCTCGTGTTGGTTTCATCGTAGCTTATCCCGCTGTAGAGATTGAAAATCAGGTAATCCTTTTGCGGGGACATTTTCATGGAGCCTGAATCCGCTATGGTAAGGCTCAGGTTTCCGCGGCTTCCCGAATGGTTGTAGACCATTACGCCGTACATCATTCCGGACTTGTCGTCGCGGCCGTCAATCCTGAGCGTGTAGCCCTCGACCCCGTCGTAAAACACACCTATCGGGATTTTTATTTCGTCCTTTTTCCGTCCGATGTCGTCGCGCAACGTGAAAATCTTGTTGTATGCTACCGGGGTAAGGTTGTTGGATGCGAAAAAAGCCCCGATGCTTATGAGCAGGGAAACGCAGGTGAGGGGGACGAGCACCCTTTGCAGCGAGATTCCGGCAGCCTTTATGGCCAGCAGCTCATTGTTTTCCCCCATGGTGCCGAGAGTCATCATGGAGGCAAGCAGGGTGGCGAGCGGAAGTGCCAGCGGCAGCATCGTTGCGCCTCCCCAGCCGAGAAATTCGAGTATTACCCCCAATGAAAGCCCTTTGCCGACAAGTTCGTCTATATACAGCCAGAGGAACTGCATCATCAGTATGAATACGACGATGAGCAGCACCATTATGAAGGGGCCTATGAAAGATTTTATTATGAACCTGTCTAATATTTTCATCCGGGGCAGTAGTCTTTAAAGGCTTTTCACCGCTGCAAGCATCGTTTCGAAAGCTTCGTTGAGCCCTTCAATTTTCTTGCCGCCCGCAGTCGCAAGCGTGGCCTGTCCTCCTCCGCCTCCCTGGATGGCTTTGGCGGCATTCCTTATGTCATTGACCGCATTTGCCCCTCTCTCAACGAGTTGAGGAGAGTACATGAGTAGGAGCTGTGGTTTCCCTTCATGCTCGTAGGCGGCAATCAGTGCGCTGTCGGAAGCCTCTTTCAGCAGGGCGAAGCCGATGTTCTTGACGACATTGGCGTTGTAGCTTCCCTTGAGTGTCATTATTTTTATGCCGTTGTATTCCTCGGCATTGTCCATGAGTTCCCTGGTCTTTGCCTCGGCCCTTTTCTTCGCAGCCTCTTCAAGTTCTTTTTTAAGGGCGGAATTGTCTTCCACGAGTTTTTTGACGGCGGCGGTGAGGTTAGGGGTGTTGGACATGATTTCGCGGATGGTCTTTATTATGTCCTGCATCAGGTATACGGCATTTTCGGCGTAGGCTCCGGTTACCGCTTCGATTCGTCTTATGCCGGCCGCTATCGCCGATTCGGACACGATTTTGAAGAAACCGATGTTTCCTGTGGAGCTTGTGTGGGTGCCTCCGCAAAGTTCTACCGAATCCCCGAATCTGATTACCCTTACGGTGTCGCCGTATTTTTCGCCGAACAGGGCCATCGCCCCCATGGCGCGGGCTTCATCGATAGGCACGTTCCTACTCTCTTCGAGCGGCGAATTCTCCCTTATGTATGAATTGACGGCCTTTTCGACCTGCGTAATCTGCTCCGGCGTGAGTTTTTCGAAATGCGAGAAGTCGAAACGGAAATATTCCGCGGTAACGTATGAGCCTTTCTGCTCCACGTGCGTGCCGAGGATGTTCCTGAGGGCCTTGTGCAGAAGGTGGGTTGCCGAATGGTTGTTGGCGGTCTCCTGCCTGCGCCTTGCGTCCACTTTCAGGACGAACGTCCCGGTACAGTCCACGGGTTCCGTTTCCGATATGTGTACGGTAAGGTTATTCTCCTTGATGGTATTCGTGATTCTGATGATGTTGCCTTTTTCAGAGATGCATTCTCCCGTATCTCCCGCCTGTCCGCCACTTTCGGCATAGAAAGGGGTGCGGTCGAAAACTATCTGGTACAGGACTTTGTTCTTTGCCTTTACCTGTCTGTATTTGACAAGTCTGGCCTCCGGGACTTCAAGGGTATCGTACCCGACGAATTCCACTCCGTCGAAGCCGTGTATCTCAACCCAGTCTCCCGATTCGATTGCGGTGGCGTTCCTGGCGCGTTCCTTCTGTTTCCCGAGTTCTTTTTCAAAGCCTGACAGGTCTATGGTGTAGCCGTGTTCTGCCGCGATGAGTTCGCTCAGGTCTATAGGGAAGCCGAAGGTGTCGTACAGGGTGAAGGCATCCGTCCCCGAAATGACCTTGGTGCCGGCATGTTTCTCTATCAGGCTGTCCATCAGCTTTATTCCCCTGTCGAGGGTTCTGAGGAAGGCTTCCTCCTCCTCCTTGATTACCTTTTCAATGAGGGCCTGCTGCGAGGCTATTTCCGGGAACTGCTCTCCCATGTCGGCTACGAGCTGTGCCACGAGCCTGCAAAGGAACGGTGCGTTGAATCCGAGGAAGGTGTATCCGTAGCGTACCGCCCTGCGGAGTATCCTTCTGATGACATAGCCTGCCTTGTTGTTGGAAGGCAGCTGTCCGTCCGCTATCGAGAAGCTTATCGCCCTTATATGGTCGGCAATCACCCTCATTGCCATTCCGCTTTTTTCATTTTCGGAATAAGGGAGCCCGCAGAGTTCCGATATCTTGGCTATCATTCCGGAAAAAACGTCGGTATCGTAGCTGCTCTGTTTTCCCTGGAGTACCATGCAGAGCCTTTCGAATCCCATTCCCGTATCCACGTTCGTGTTCGGAAGAGGTTCGAGATGCCCGTCCGCCTTGCGGTTGTACTGCATGAAAACGAGATTCCAGATTTCAATGACGAGGTGGTTCCCCTTGTTTACGAGTTCGCGGCCGGGAACCGCGGCGCGTTCTTCGTCGCTTCTGAGGTCTATGTGTATCTCGCTGCACGGGCCGCATGGGCCGGTATCGCCCATTTCCCAGAAATTGTCCTTTTTGTTTCCGGTCAGTATCCTGTCTTCCGGAAGGTGCTTCTTCCATCTCTCGTACGCTTCCCTGTCCATCTCCGTCCCGTCGGAGGTGTCGCCTTCGAATACGGTGGCGTAAAGCCTTTCCTTGTCTATGCCGTAGACTTCGGTGAGGAGTTCCCATGCCCAGTCTATCGCCTCGTTCTTGAAATAGTCCCCGAAACTCCAGTTCCCCAGCATTTCGAACATGGTGTGGTGGTATGAATCCCTGCCGACTTCTTCAAGGTCGTTGTGCTTGCCGCTTACGCGGAGGCATTTCTGTGTGTCGGCCACCCTTTTGTACTTCGCCGGGGTATTCCCGAGGAACCATTCCTTGAACTGGTTCATTCCGGCATTGGTGAACATGAGTGTGGGGTCGTTTTTCACGACCATGCTTGCCGACGGTACGATTGTATGTCCCTTGGACTTGAAAAAATCGAGGAAAGTCCTGCGTATCTCTTTAGATGTCATAGCTATCAGTTTTCAAAATAGGTTGCAAAATTAATATTTTTCCGGAAAAAAATCCCTATATTTGCAAGATTATATTGTTATGGGGAAAGACAAAAGATATTTTTTCAATTACAAAACGCTTTCTTTCGAGGCCGCCAGGGTTTCCTCTTTTCGCAAGTTCGTGAAGGGAGCCTCCCTGTTCGTCGCAAGTCTTGCGGCTGCGGCTGTGTATTTTTATGCGTATGTCTCTGTCGTGGGCGAAACTCCCAAACAGGCGGTGCTGAGGCATTCGAATGTGGTGCTTTCGTCGAAGCTCGATGTCATGAACAGCCGTCTCGACATCTACGAGGAGAGGTTGGGCGTGCTCGAAGAGAGGGACAATATCGTCTACCGCTCCATTTTCGGAATGGAGGAGATATCTTCCGACATAAGGGAGGCGGGCTACGGCGGCGTGGACAGGTATTCCTCGTTAAGGGCGATGGGCGGCCGTCCGGGGATTCTGGAAAGGACGATGTCGCGGATTGACAGGCTCAACAAAAAGGCGTATGTGCAGTCCCTGTCGTTCGACGATGTCTACAAGGTGTCCCGCCGGGCCGGCGACATGGCCTCCTGCATTCCTGCCATACCCCCGATTACGACCGACCCTGAAATTACGCGTTATTCGAGCAGCTTCGGTTACCGTTCCGATCCGGGGAACAAACAGATAAGGATGCATAGCGGCGTAGACCTTGCGGCCCCTACGGGTACTCCGATACATGCTACCGGGGACGGGACCGTGTGCCGGATAGGCTTCGACTATTACGGCTACGGCCATTATGTGATGATAGACCACGGTTTCGGATACAAGACCCGTTACGGCCACATGAGCAAAATCATTGTCACCAACGGCCAGGAAATCAAGCGCGGGCAGTACATCGGTGATGTAGGCAATACAGGCAGGTCTTTCGGCAGCCATGTGCATTACGAGGTCATTTACAGGGACCGTTGCGTGAATCCGATGAGTTACTTCGATTTGGACATGCCGCCTGAGGATTATGCAGCCATGGTCGGCGATTAGCGTATGGAAAAATACGTTTACAATAAGGACGGGCTCAGATTCGAGCGGCAGAAGCGTTCGGCCGGACATATTTTCCGGACGGTGATGAAATATTTTCTCGCCAGTATCGCCCTGGCAGCCCTGTACTATATAATAATAGCCGTTTTTTTCAGTACGTCGGAGGAGAGGAGGCTGCGTGCCGAAAACCGTCTGATAGAGGAAAAATACGGTACGATTGAAGAGAAGGTGGCGCTTTTGGACGATATAGTTGCCGGTCTGGAAGTGCGCGACAGGGACATTTATTCGAAAATCTTCGATTCGGAACCGATTTTTTCCGACTGGGAAAAACGTTTCATATTCCTCAATGCCCTGGATTCGCTTCCCGAAAGCGAGATTGTCCACAGGACCAACGAAGCCGTAGAAGCCTCGGTGGCCATGTCGTCGTCCATCGGCGGGCGGCTGTCGGAGATAGCCCGGATCGTTTCGGACAAGGCGGCGGACAGCATATTCTTGATTCCACTGTCTTCGCCTGTTCCGGATTTTACGATAACGCAGACCGGCGCTTCGATAGGCAGGAAAATGAATCCTTTCTATAAGATAGTCTATAACCATACAGGGCTCGACATACTTGCTTATGCAGGAGACAAGGTAGTCGCTTCGGCCCCGGGGACGGTAAAACAGGTAGTCAGGTCCAAGACGGGCATGGGCAACTATGTGGTAATAGACCACGGGCACGGGTACGAAAGCATATATGCCCATCTTTCCGAAATAAATGTCAGGAAGGGCAGGCGTATCGCCCGTGGGGAGCAGGTAGGTGTAGTCGGGGTCAGCGGGCTGACTTTCGCGGCCCATCTTCATTATGAGGTACACAAGGACGGCAAGACGATGAATCCGGTGCATTATTTTTTCGCTTCGGAATCCCCGTCCGACTATATAGGGATGATAAGGCTTTCGGCCGGTACCGGCCAGTCGTTGGATTGATTTTTATTCCGGTTCTGTATTATGGGAAGATTGTTTTATAAGGTCGGGGACATAGCCGACGGGTTGGGGGAAAGCCCTTCGCTTGTCAGGTTCTGGGCGAACAAGTTCCCCAAACTGCTGAAACCTTCGAGGGACGGCAAGGGAGACCGTGTGTTTACCGAAGATGACTTCGTGATGTTCAAGAAGATACATTATCTCGTCAAAACCAAGGGAATGACTCTCGACGGGGCCTATAAAAGGCTTCTTGCTGACAAGCAGGGCGGCGGGCTCGGCTCGGATGTCATGGTCAAGGAAAAGCTGGCAAGCATAAGGGAACAGCTTGTCGAAGTATACAAATCTTTATGAACGATGCAATGGAACTGTCTTTGATACTGGATGCGCTGAATGGTTTCGCCCCGCTTTCCTATCAGGAGGACTGGGACAATTCGGGGCTGCTTTACGGGAATCCGGAAATGGAAATAAAGGGAGTCCTGATAGGTTTCGACTGTACGGAAGAACTGATAAGGGAAGCCGTTTCAATGGGAGCCAATCTTGTGATAACCCATCACCCGCTAATATTTAAAGGTATAAGGAAAGTGGTTTCCGGGGATCCCGTTTCGGATGCTTTGGTGGCCGCTATAAAAAACGACGTTGCCGTATATGCGGCTCATACGAGCGCCGACAAGGTGATGGCGGGAGTAAGCGGGGCCATGGGGAGGGCGATCGGCCTGGAAAACATGACTTTCCTCGAAGGGGACGGAGTTTCGGGCCTCGGGGTTGTCGGGAATTTGCCGGAACCTCTTCCTGTCGATTCGCTCATTCCGCTTCTGAAAACTGCCTTCGGATGCAAGGTATTGCGCTGTTCGAAAAAACTCCCGTCGCCGGTTTCGCGCATCGCGCTTTGCGGCGGCTCGGGCTCTTCCCTGATAGGTGCGGCCATGGCTTCGGGTGCGCAGATATATGTCACCGGCGATCTGTCCTATCACGATTTTTATACGCCCGAAGGTTTCATGGTTGCGGACATAGGGCATTATGAAGGCGAAGAAGCCATAACGGAGATATTATTTTCCGTATTAAAGAAAAATTTTCCTACCTTTGCAATCCATATTGCGAAAACAAAACATAATCCTGTATATTATCTATAACGTTATGGTTGTTAAGAAGACAAAAAAAATAATTCCCCCGATAAGCGACAGGGAGACTTTCGTTTCGGTGCAGGCGAACATGGCCGATTCGGACATAAGCATGGAGGAAAAGCTCCGTACCCTTTATGCACTTCAGAAGACGGATTCCAAAATAGACCGTATAATACTTCTGCGCGGGGAGCTGCCTCTTGAAGTCGAGCAGCTGGAAAGCGAGATAGAAGGCCTGAAGACGAGGATTTCACGTTTCAATGCCGAAGTCGATGCTGCCAAGCAGGAGATATCCGAGCACAAGCACCTCATCGTCGAGGCCCAGGCCCTTATGGAAAAATACAAAGGCCAGCTCGACAATTTTACCAATAACCGTGAGTACGAATCGCTTAACAAGCAGATAGAATACCAGGATCTCGAACGTCAGGCGCAGGAAAAGAAGATTTCCATGCTTACCGCCCAGATAACAGGCGTGAAGAACGAAATAGAAGAGACGAAAAAACTTCTTGCCGGCAGGCAGGAGGACCTGAAATGCAAAAAGGCCGAGCTTGAAAGCATAGTCGAGGAGACGACTAAGGAGGAAGCCGTTCTCCGCGAGAAACGCGAGGCGCTGGCTGCCAAGATAGACAAGAGGACACTTTCGGCATACGACAAGGTGCGTTCCAATGCGCGCAACCACCTGGCCGTTGTTACCATCCAAAGGGATGCATGCGGCGGTTGCTTCAACAAGATACCTCCTCAAAGACAGTTGGATATCAATTCCAACAAAAAGCTGATTGTCTGCGAATATTGCGGACGTATCATAGTGAGCCCGAGCTTCGATGAGGAAATAGAATAGTTGCAATCAGGGAAAATGGCTGTCAGGCGTAAAAACGACAACAACAAGCGCGGCACGGTCAATCTGGACGGCATAAGCCTTGAGATGGGGGTAAAGCCTCCGCAGGCGATAGATGTCGAGGAGGCTGTGCTGGGCGCCTTGCTTGTCGAGCCTGAAGTGGTTTCCGGAGTGCTGGACGATTTGGATTCCGAATGTTTTTACAAGGAGTCCGACAGAAAGGTGTTCGAGGCCATCAGTTCCCTTGCGGCGGAGCATTCCCCGATAGATATCTATACCGTATCCCAGCAGATGCAGAAATCCGGCACCCTTGAGTCTGCCGGAGGTGTCTATTTCCTTACACAGCTCAGTCTGAAGATAGGGGCGGCGGCCCATATAGAGCAGCATTGCCGTATCCTGAGGCAGAAATATATCCAGAGGTCCCTGATAACGAGTTCGTACAAGATTCTGAAGGACGCCTTCGACGACAGCGTGAACGTGGACGATTTGCTCGACGGCGCCCAGCAATCCATATTTTCCATAGTCGAAAGCAATATCAAGAGGGACACGAGGACCATACAGTCCATCATCAACGATGCGATAGAGGACATAGAAAAGAGCCAGGAAAGGGGCGACGGCCTCAGCGGGCTTCCGTCAGGAATGGAGGGGCTCGACCGGAAGACCCTCGGCTGGCAGCCTTCCGACCTCATCATAGTGGCGGCCCGCCCTTCGATGGGTAAGACGGCATTCGTGCTCAACATCGCGAGGAACATGACTGTAGATTACAATATCCCGGTAGCGTTTTTCTCGTTGGAAATGCCTTCCATACAGCTTGTCAAGAGGCTGATGATTTCTGAAACGGGGCTTTCCGCCGATAAAATCAAGGGAGGCTCCCCGTTGGAGGATTATGAATGGGTGCAGCTGAATGAAAGGATAAAGGGGCTTGCCAAGGCTCCGCTGTATATCGACGATACGTCTTCACTGCCTATAGGGGAATTCAGGACCAAGGCGCGGAGACTGGTGCAGAAGCATGGGGTCAGGCTTATAATCATAGATTATCTGCAACTTATGAACGGCCCTGCCGAATTGCGAGGGATGAGGGAACAGGAGGTGGCTGCGATTTCGAGGTCCCTTAAGGCCACGGCAAAGGAGCTGAATATCCCTATAATTGCACTCTCCCAGCTGAACCGCAGTGTGGTTACCCGTCCTGGCGCCAACAGCCGTCCGCAGCTGAGCGACTTGCGCGAATCCGGTTCCATAGAGCAGGATGCCGATATCGTTATGTTCGTCCACCGTTACGACTATGGAATCACACCTGAAGACCCTAATGATGAAGGACGTACAGACATTATCATAGCAAAGCACCGTAACGGAGAGACCTGCGACATCCCGATGCGTTTCAGGTCTTCGGAGCTCCGTTTCGTGGACGATATTTCGCAAAGCGCCCTTCTCGGCGGAAGCAGTTACACGGTTTCCCGTACAAATTCCAGAATGAATGAGGACAGACAGTCATACGATGATATGCCTGCCGGAGCAGGTTTCTGATGCCGGATCCCGTCAGGATGCATGCAGGGCGTTCCTTTTTGCGCTCGCATGTTCGTGTTGCCTGTTTTTCCCCATGTTTTCCATACATGCACAGGATGTTTTGCCGCAAGAACGGCAGAAATCATTGGAGGAGCTTTTGCAGGAACCTCCCCGGGAGTGCCTTCCCGTAAGGGAGATACCCCCTGAGGACTGTGCCTTCGACGAAGGGGAAAGGCTTGAATTTTCTGTCAGGTATGTATGGGGCATTTTGGATTCTGAAGTCGGCAAGGCTTCCGCTACGGTGGCAGAAGCCGAGGGAGGAAGCGGTGTCCCTTTGTACCATTGTATTGCCGAAGGACGCACTTCCAGATTTTTCGACATGTTTTTCAAGGTGCGCGAGCGTTTCGAGTCCTGGTTCCGGCAAAGCGACATGAGGCCCCTCGCTTCATCGAGGGATACTTACGAGGGCGGATACGAGGCGCGGAACAATTATAGATGGATACGCCCCGGGGAGCAAATAGAGGCGGACGTCTATACGACGAGGCTCGGGGATACTTCCATGGTACTTCCGGGGACCGAATGCACCTTCGATCTTGTATCGCTGTTTTATTTCGCGAGGAACCTGGATTTTTCAAATTATGAAGAAAATGTAAAATATCCGATATCGTTCGCGATAGATGATGGCATTTATAATCTTTATTTTATAATTTTGGGTCGGGAAACGATAAGAATAAGGGGCGTGGGAAAATTCCGGACCATCAAATTCGCCGCAAGGATGGTGGCCGGCGAGGTGTTCAACGGGGATACGGACATGTATATCTGGGTCACCGATGACAAGAACAAGGTTCCGGTATATTTCGAAAGTCCTATAAAGGTAGGTTCGGTGTCGGGAAGGATAACCGGTTTTTCCGGGCTGAAACATCCGTTGGACTCCAAGATAGACTGATTGTTATGGGTAAAGGGAAAATAATTCATGACGGAATCGTGCGCGAGGTGCATAAGGACAGCGTGACAGTCGAAATGGTATGCAAGACCGCCTGTGCGGGCTGCCATGCGAAAGGCGCCTGCGGGGTTTCTGACGAATCGGTCAGGCTGATAACCGTGCCTGTCCCTCCTTTCGGGCTTTTCGAGCCAGGGGAAAAGGTTTTTGTCGAGCTTAAAAGTTCGATGGGGCTGAAGGCTGTCTGGATTTCGTATGTGATTCCGTTGGCGATTTTAATGATATTAATATTATCTTTGTCCTCGGCGGGGATGAAGGAACTGTATGTAGGGGCCATTTCCATAGCGGGGGTGGGGTTGTATTATCTCGTAATATACTTGTTGAGGGGCAAGTTGGCCCGACAGTTCTGTTTCAGCTTGCGCAAAGCCTCCTGACGGGGCCGGACATATTGGTTGACAGGAAATATTTGTATTTTTATTATGCTTACAATAATCATTTGGACTGTAGCAGTCTTGACTGTATTAGGAGCCGTTTTGGCTTTGGTCCTGTATCTCGTGGCTTCCAAGTTCAAGGTTGAGGAAGACCCTCGCGTGGATGAGGTAGAGGCGCTTCTTCCGGGAGCGAACTGCGGAGGTTGCGGGCATGCCGGCTGCCATGCGTTTGCGCAGGCCTGCGTAGGGGCTTCGAGCCTGGACGGTCATTTCTGTCCTGTAGGCGGGAACAAGGTAATGAAGGCCGTGGCCGGAGTACTTGGTTTCGAGGCCGGCGAACAGGCTCCGATGGTTGCCGTGCTCAGATGCAACGGCAGTTGCGGCAACCGCGAAAAGACCACTTCTTATGACGGTTATGTTTCGTGCAAGGTTATCAGCACCCTTTATGCCGGGGAGACGGCATGCCGTTTCGGCTGTCTCGGCGGCGGCGATTGCGAAAGGGTCTGCCAGTTCGGGGCCATCAGAATGAATCCCGAAACAGGTCTTCCGGAGGTGGACCAGGAATTGTGTACCGCCTGCGGCGCCTGTGTCCGCGAATGTCCCAAGCACATACTTGAGCTTCGTCTCAAAGGTCCTAAGGAGGGCCGCAGGGTTTATGTCGCCTGCGCCAACCAGGACAAGGGCGGAGTGGCGAAGAAGGCCTGCAAGGTTGCCTGCATCGGTTGCGGAAAATGCGCAAAAGCCTGTCCTTTCGGTGCCATTACCGTAGAGAACAATCTGGCTTACATAGATTTCAACAAGTGCAAACTGTGCCGCAAATGCGTTGCGGAATGTCCGACTGGTGCCATACATGCGGTTAATTTTCCTGTAAAACCGCCTGTCGCTCCTGAAGCCGGCCAACCGTCCGCGGTTGCGGTTCCGGCAAACGAAGACAGGCCGGCCCAATCCTTAAATTGATTCGATATGAGAAAGAGAACATTTTCAATAGGCGGTGTCCATCCCGATGACCATAAGATAGCCCGGGATTGCGCGATTGAAGACTTGCCTCTCGCACCGCTTTTCAGCGTTTCCATGGCGCAGCATCTCGGTGCTCCGGCCACTCCGGCAGTAGCTGTCGGTGACAAGGTGAAGGTAGGGCAGGTCATAGGTGAACCGTCCGGTTTCATTTCGGCGTATGTGCATTCTCCCGTTTCCGGTACCGTAAAGGCGGTGGCTCCGAAAGCCAACCTGCTCGGAAACATGGTGGTACATGTCGATATAGAAGTCGAGGGGGACGAATGGATGGAGGACATCGACAGGACCGGCGATATCGTTAGGGAGATAACCCTTGACAGGGAACAGATACTTGAACGCATCAGGAAATGCGGTGTCGTGGGACTCGGAGGCGCTACGTTCCCGACCCATGTCAAGCTTTCCCCTCCTCCGGGAAAGAAAGCCGACATACTGATTCTCAACGGGGCCGAATGCGAACCGTACCTTACTTCGGATTACAGGATAATGCTCGAACGCGGGGAGGAGATAGTTATAGGTGCTGAGATAATGAAGCTTGTTCTCGGTGTCCCGCGCGTAGTGATAGGCATTGAAGAAAACAAGCCGGAGGCAATTGAAAATCTCGGAAAAATCGTCCGTTCCCATGAGGGAATCGAGGTCATGGCATTGAAAAAGCGTTATCCGCAGGGCGGGGAGAAGCAGCTCATCAATGCGGTTACGGGCCGTCAGGTGCCTTCCATGGCGCTTCCGATAGATGCCGGAGCCGTAGTGCAGAATGTGGGTACTTCCCTTGCCGTATATGAGGCCGTGCAGAAAAACAAGCCGTTGATAGACAATGTGCTGACTGTTACCGGAGAATGCTGCCCGAGACAGAGGAACCTCCGCGTGAGGGTCGGAACCCCGTTGTCTTTCATCCTTGAGCAGTCCGGCGGGATTCCCGAGAATGCGGTAAAAATCATAAGCGGAGGCCCTATGATGGGGTGGGCCGTTTCAAATATCGAAGCTACGACGGTAAAGAGCACTTCTTCCCTGCTTTGTCTGACGGCAGAGCAGACAATGAGGAAGGAGGAAGGCAACTGCATACGTTGCGGCAAATGCGTTGATGCCTGTCCGATGGGTCTGGAGCCTTATCTTCTCAACAGGCTCGCCCGTGCAAGGAAGCTGGACGAGCTGGAGCAGAATGCGGTTTACGACTGCATCGAATGCGGATGCTGCCTTTACAGCTGTCCTGCCCATATCCCGCTTCTGGATACCATAAGAGTATATAAACGCGAAGTGCTCGGCATAATGAAGAGCCGTGCGGCCGCGGCCAAATAAACCGTTAAGAAAAAGTATTTAAATGAAAAAGTTAATAGTTTCACCATCACCGCACATACATTCGGCGGACTCGACACGGAAGATTATGAGGGACGTGCTCATAGCGATGGCTCCCGCATTCCTGGTTTCCGTGTGGTTTTTCGGAATGTCTGTAATAATGCTTGCACTTGTGGGAGTGCTTGCCTGCGTTTTGACCGAGTGGCTTATCACGAAGTTTCTGATGAAACGCAAAAGTACGGTTTCTGATTTGTCGGCTGCCGTGACCGGCGTGCTGTTGGCGTTGAACCTTCCGCCGAACTCCCCATGGTGGCTCATAGCCGTTGGCGCGGTATTTTCGATAGGTGTCGTCAAGATGTCTTTCGGAGGCCTCGGTCAGAATATTTTCAATCCGGCCATAGCGGGCCGCGTTTTCCTTCTGATATCCTTCCCTACGCTGATGACCGACTGGTCCCTTCCGGATTTCTGGCTCCGCGCTTCCGGGGCAGGAGTGGATGCGGTTTCAGGGGCCACTCCTTTGGCCATAGTCAAGGAAGGGCTTGCTGGCGGGATGACAATGGACGAGATTTTCGCCGCAAACGGTTTTACTTATTCCGAGATGCTGTTTGCGAGGATAGGTGGTTCCGTAGGCGAGGTATCGGCCGTGGCCCTCATCATAGGCTTCATATACCTGCTCGCGCGCAAGGTCGTAAAGCCGCACATACCGCTCGCCATCATCTGTACGATTTTCATTTTCAGCGGGATTTTCTGGCTGATAGACCCTCAGTATTATACCGACCCTGTTTTCAATATCCTTACCGGCGGTGTGCTCCTGGGCTCGTTTTTCATGGCAACGGATTATGCGACGTCCCCGATGGGCAAGACCGCAATGGTTATTTATGGCGTGGGAATAGGTCTCATCACTGTAATTATCAGATATTTCGGTTCATATCCGGAAGGAATTTCATTCGCGATACTCATAATGAATTCGGTAGTTCCTTTGTTGAACAAATATGTAAAACCAAGAAAATTCGGGAGGTAGCAAAATGGCTTTGGAATCCACAGTTAAAAATATGTTTGTCAGCTTGACTGTCATTTGCCTGGTGTGCTCGGCGCTGCTCGGAGGTGCATACGCCATTACGAAGGATGCCATAGCCCAGGCCGATGTGAATAAGCAGAACGAGGCCATCGCCCGCGTAGTGCCGGAATTCGACAATGTCCCTTCGCAGGAAATGTTCGAAGTGGAACTCGACGGCAAGAACTATACGGTATATCCGGCTTCGCTTTCCGGCGAGACAGTAGGTTATGCCATCAATACTTCGGCAACCGGTTTCAGCGGTTCCGTAGTAATCATGGTAGGCATTACGGCCGATGGGATGATTTTCAATACCGTCCCGGTTTCGCATGCTGAAACCCCCGGGCTCGGAGCCAAGATTTCGGAAGAGGGCAATGCCTTCGTAGAGCAATTCCGCGGGCTGGACCCTTCCTCCGTAGTGCTTAAGGTAAAGAAGGACGGAGGCGATATCGATGCAATCACTGCTTCGACGATAACTTCGAGGGCCTACACGGCTGCCGTGGAAACGGCCTGGAAGGTGTTTAACAAGATAAAGGAGATGTAGTCATGGGAAAAATGAAGGTAATACTCAACGGGCTTATAAAGGAGAACCCTACTTTCGTGCTTCTGCTCGGAATGTGCCCTACTCTCGGTACCACGACTTCGGCAATAAACGGAATGGGCATGGGGCTCGCCACGATGTGCGTGCTGATTCTTTCCAATATGGCCATTTCGGCAATAGCGCGGTTCATTCCCGACAAAGTCAGGATACCTTGTTATATAGTGGTGATTGCCACTTTCGTGACGATTGTCCAGCTTCTGATGCAGGCTTTCCTGCCTTCGCTGTACGAGACCCTCGGACTGTTCATCCCTCTTATCGTGGTGAACTGCATAGTGCTCGGCAGGGCGGAGGCATACGCAAACAAACACGGGGTGATTGATTCGGCCTGCGACGGCATAGGCATCGGACTCGGTTTCACTTTCGCCCTTACCATCCTCGGGCTCGTCAGGGAAATACTCGGAAGCGGTTCCGTTTTCGGAATGAAATTCATTTCGGGCGACGGCATGCTTGCTTTCATACTTGCTCCGGGAGCGTTCATCGTGCTCGGTTACCTTATAGTCGTTTTTAGAAGGCTTACGGCCAAGATTAAATTGTAGGAGAACTGGTTATGGAATTTCTGATAATAATAATTTCCGCGGTTTTTGTAAACAATATCCTGCTTGCACAGTTCCTCGGGGTCTGTCCTTTCCTTGGCGTATCCAATAAGGTTTCCACGGCTGTGGGAATGTCTGGCGCGGTATGTTTCGTCATGACTCTTGCGACCCTTGTCACTTACCTGTTGCAGATATACGTGCTGGTTCCACTTGGCCTGGAGTTCTTGCAGACGATAAGTTTCATACTCGTCATTGCCGCCCTTGTGCAGATGGTCGAAATCATACTGAAGAAGATTTCCCCTTCGCTGTACTCTGCCCTTGGAATTTTCCTGCCGTTGATTACCACGAACTGTACGGTGCTTGGTATCGCTTTGGTCGTAGTGACAAAGGAATTCGCTTTCGGAGGAGGCGAACCTGCCATGCTCAATCTCGGGGAATCCGTATTCTACGCTTTCGCAAGCGCTTTGGGATACGGTGTCGCCATGATAATTTTCTCGGGAATCAGGGAGCAGCTCGAACTTGCGTCCGTTCCGAAGTCGTTCAAGGGCATTCCTGTAGCGCTTTTGACCGCGGGTATCCTTGCGATGGCCTTCATGGGCTTCGCCGGGCTGGTTTAATGCCTCCTGGTTGGCTCAGTGCCTTCTGGCTCCTGCTGGTAGTGATGCCGTGATTTGGGGCTTGAAGCACGCCCCGACTTAATTAAGAAGCGTAGTTATGTATTGATATACAGCATGTTAGTGTTGTAATAAAAATTTCTCACTGTGGATTCTGAGGGGTTCCGAACCCCTTGAAATCCACAGTGATTTTTTACGTCTAATGTTTATCTTGTTGATTATTAATGTATTGTATAGGTGGAGGTTAAGTCGGGGCGTGCCCAAAGCGGCAAAAAGTGCATTGGCGTAAGCCGTTATTGTATGCGGTGTCCGGCAAGTAGTGTCGGGTCGATGCCAGTTACCCGTGAAATCTGCTTCGTGCCTGCACCATAGTGTTTCCGCAACATCTCCGCGAGATGTAGTTTTTCTTCTATGGCAAGATAATCGATGCCGGGCTTGTCGAATTTTTTTCGGCAAATCTCCATGGCAGAATTGTACAGTTCCTGGTCATTGTATCGCCCATGCCTGAGAATTCCTGTCTCCATTTCCAGTATCCGGTCATTGTTTACCGACAGATGGTAGATGAATTCTTCCGGAGTGCGGTAGAGTCGTTCAACAAATTCATACTCTATATAATTGTGCGGATATATCATCCCGTCGGTAGACAGTTCATATTCATCCGGAAGTGCCACCCTCGTCCCAAAGAGGGCACGCTTTTGCCTGACGGACATTCCGGATGCCTGTATGCAGCCGTAAGCATACTCCTTTGTCTGGGAAAAGTACGACCCGATGGAACTCCACCTGTAATTCCATGGCGTGAGATTTGCCTGGGCGGCCATCGGGTTTCTCAACACGTATGCGATTACCTTTTTCATATAGTCTTGCGAATCTATCCTGATAATTGCTGTGTCCCCGCTGAAGGCGGTAATCCTTGAGCTTATCTTCCTTTTAAGCAGGCGGATGAAGCCATTGCATGTTTCGTAATGCCCCTTCATGACAAAATGTACATGGTTGCTCATCAGGCAGAAGCAGTACAGCTTTACCGGACGTAGCAATGCGCATACGGCCACATCGTTCATTCCGTTGATAAAATCCTCGTCTGTCCTGAAAATCATACTGCGGGACAATCCGTCAGTACATACATGAAAATATTCCTCACTCTCCATATCGTCCCCTCTTGTTTGGAGCAAATGTAGCAAAATCCTTCAAGCCGGTCAATTTTTACTCGCTCTGAAGCACGCCCCGACTTAATTAAAGAGTGTGGTTGCGTGCTGATATACAGCACGTTAGTACTAAGATGAAAAATTTTTCACTGTGGATTCTGAGGTGTTCCGAACCCCTTGAAATCCACAGCGATTTTTTATACCTAATGGCTATTTTATTGATTGTCAATATGTTACATGAATAAGGGTTAAGTCGGGGTGTGCTCGAAGCTGCATAGGTTTGGCTCGAAGCTGCATAGGTTTGGCTCGAAGCAGCAAAAAGTCGTGCCCGAAACGGCAAAAAGTGAAAAAATCCTGAAAAAAATTTTTGCAGATTAAAAAAATCCCATTACATTTGCAGTGTATTAGTTTTCTAATACACCAAAACAATAATACTACTACGATATGATCGAAATCAGCAATCTTACTTTCGGTTACGGGCAAAGGCCCGTGTTCCGGAACCTGTCCGTAAACTTCAAGGAAGGTTCGATTTACGGACTGCTCGGTGAAAACGGGGTGGGAAAGACCACCCTGTTGAAGCTGATTTGCTCTTTGCAGCAAAGCCGCCACTCCAACGGTACAATCAAGGTAGACGGTATGAAACCGGAAAGCAGGAAGCCGTCTTTCCTTGAAAATATTTTTTACGTGCCGGATGAAATACCTGTTCCGAAAGGGACGGTAATGACTTTCGTTAAGGAAAATGGAAGGTTTTATCCAAATTTCAGCATGGACGTTTTCCTGGACTTTGCAAAGGAATTGGAAATAGACCCGCGGATGTCTTTCCGTAAAATGTCTTTCGGGCAGCAGAAAAAGGCCCACCTTGCCTTTGCACTGTCGCTCGGGACCAAGTATCTTCTTATGGACGAGCCTACCAACGGTCTCGACATACCGTCCAAGGCCACGTTCCGTTCCCTGATTGTCCGTCTCAGCACGGAAAACAGGATAATCATCATTTCAACGCATCAGGTAAAGGACGTCGAGAACGTGATAGATCCGATAATCATCCTCGACAAGGAGAGGGTGCTGCTGAACGCTACCATACAGCAGATTACCGACAGGCTGTATTTTGACTACAGCGGAACGGTGGACGAAACGGCCCTTTACCGTGAGGCCAATGCCGCCGGCATGATCCAGGTGCTCCCGAATGTGACCGGGGCGGACAGCAAGGTCAACATCGAGGCGCTCTTCAACGCGGTTTACAGAAACAAGGAAACAATACAATCATTTTTTGAAAAACAATGACAGCCATGAACGACATATTCAGTTTTAAAAGATTCGGCCGTACACTCCGGCACGATATCATAGGGACGGCAAACAGGGCGGGGCTTTCGATGCTCCTCACTCCGGCGATAGTGCTTTTGGCGGTTGCGCTGGTCATGCAGCTGTATGATCTGATATTCATGTACCGTTTCGGGGAGGAGATTCCCGTATATCCTGTGGCGAGGTTTGTCATACTTTGCATAACGCATATCATACTTATGCTTTTCATGGCAACATCGAGTTTCGGACATCTGACCGACAGGCGTAACAATATCACGCAATTGATGCTGCCGGCCTCGACATTGGAAAAATTCCTGAGCATTACCATCATATATTATATTTTCACTCCGATAGTAATTTTCCTTGCCGGATGGGCTGGCGATACCCTGATTGCCCTTACGGGGCTCGGAGGTTTTACCGGATACATGAATCCGGCGGATATGGCTCACAGCATCGATAAATTTTACGGCGAAGTATTCGTGCCCGGAATGGCGTCTGTGCTCAATCATGCATTGTGGAGCTGGATAGCCGGCTATTTCATGGTTGCGGCATTCGTTCTTCTCTGCGCAATTCTGTTCAAGTCTTACAAAGTGTTGAAAACCATAGCCGTTTATCTTGGTTTGAGCCTCGTGCTCGGGAATTTGCAGACTATTTTTTTCGGGAAGAAGGTCCTGTTTCTTATGGAGGGAATCGAAACCCAATCGGCAGAGCAGGCCGAATATATTCCGATGCAGATATTTGATACGGCAGATAAGCTTTTGCAATACGGTCTGATTTTCAGCATCGTGGCCTTCATCGCACTGAGCATAGCCATATATTACAGACTCAGGACCGTCAAATCGTAAGGAGGTTTTACCATGCAATTCGATGACAATATGCCGATATATCTTCAGATAGCCGACCGTATCTGTGAAAACATACTGTCGGGAAAATGGGGCCCGGACTGCCGTATCCCCTCTGTCAGGGAGATGGGCGCCGAGTATCAGGTAAACCCGAATACGATGATGCGCAGCTACGATTATCTGCAACAGAAAAACATTATCTACAACAAGCGCGGAATAGGTTATTTCGTATCTTCGGGAAGCATCTCGCTGATACTCGAGAATCAGAAGAAAAAACTTATCGACAATGACCTCCCGCAGTTGATTAAGAAAATGTTCCTTCTCGGCTTTACCCGAGAAAATGCGATAGAAGCCGTTGAAAAAGGATTCGATGAAGTACAGGAAGAAGAACTTGTTAAAAGTAATTGATATGAAACGGATAATTACATTTTTTACATTGCTCATGCTCGCCTTCGGCGGAAAAACCGCCATGGGACAGGATACGGTCGGGTGTGCCGCTCCCGAGGACAAAAGGATTCTGACCTATTCTGAAATTGAGAACGAGTTCAAGGACGGAAAGGATTGGGGGAATATTTACGTGGAAGCCGGCATGTTCTATTCGATGGGCAGCCATACCGGGAACGGAGTCTTCGAAAATGTTTCCATAGGCTACAGGATTCCGAAATCATTTTCGGTGATTTACCTCGAATGGGGTTTTACGAACAAGGAAACCATCTCGGGATATCCAGAGATGCATACAGGAATGGTGGCATTGGGTTATGACATACAGAGATTCAAGAATTCCAGTTTCAGCATGGAACCGAGGCTGGGTGTCGGATTCGCCACGGGCGGCTTCGGTACACCCCAAAGGTCTTACCGGTTGGCAGCGGAAGCCGGACTTATGTTGAAATATGAAATAAACCGGTGTTATTTCGGCTTCCAGAGCAAACTCATGGGAGTAGTGATCGAATATGGCAAAAGCGGCATGTTCGAATTCATGAGCGGTTTTGTCTTCGGCATCCGTTTTTAGTTACTTTACGGTATTTTCATTAATTTTGCAGACAGTGTATTAAAAGGATTTTGAAATATTATTTTATTATGATACGTAACAGGATAACAATCATTTTGCTGGTATTGTCCCCGCTGTTTTTTTCGCTGACTTCATGCTTTAACATGTCTTTCAGTCTGAACGGGGACAGGCTCGTCACGGTCGAACCTGCCGACAGTACGTATGTCAGGGCTTCGGATTCTTCCGCTACGAAGGTTTTGGAAATAGGGGATTTCGAGTCCATGGATGTTTCCCATGCTTTCGAAATAGTTTTCTCTCCGCAAGTGGCCGAGGGGACGGCCGAGCTGACTGCACCGGTGAACCTTTTCGACTGCATAGGCAGTGAAGTCGACGATGACGGCTGTCTCAATGTCGAATACATCCGCAATGTAAGATTGGGCTCGGGAATCGCCAATCCGGTTCTGAGGCTTTCTTCGGCAGAAAAATTCAGCAGTATCGACATGACCGGTGCGACAAAGGTATCGTCGGAGGATACGCTGAGGCTGGAGGACCTTGAAATAGAAGTTTCCGGGGCAAGCGGCATTGAACTGGCCCTGATGGCGGACAAACTGTATATAAGGACTTCCGGAGCATCCGGTGCCGTGCTTGAAGGCAGTTGCAAAGAGCTCGGTATCAAGGTTTCCGGGGCGAGCAAGACGGATGCTCAGTCGTTGAAGGCGGATTATTGCGACGTAGAGTGCAGCGGCGCTTCCAAGATATCCGTATGGTGCGGCAAGGAAATCGTCCTCGACTGTTCCGGGGCTTCGAAAATCGATATCTACGGGCCGGGAGTGATAGCCAAACAGTCCGTATCCGGAGCATCAAGCATTTCAAAGAAATAATGAAAAAATCATCCGGTTCCATACTTGTCGTTGATGACAATGAGGGTATAATAAGCGCCCTCAGGCTGTTGTTGCCGCAATATTTTTCCAAGGTAAAATGCATCGGCTCTCCCAAAGGGATTATGTCCTCTTTGGGAGAGGATGCGTTCAACGTGGTCCTGCTCGACATGAATTTTACTTCCGAAGTCAATAACGGGAACGAAGGGCTTTTCTGGCTTTCGGAGATAAAGAAACATTATCCTAAAACCGAAGTCGTGCTTTTTACCGCGTACGCCGACATCGACCTTGCAATCGAAGGGATGAAGCGCGGGGCCTTTGATTTCATTGTCAAGCCCTGGGACAATGAAAAGCTGACGGCAACCTTGCAGGCGGCATGTATGCTGTCTTCCGGGAAAACTGAGAAGCGGCAGTCTTCGCACGCAGGGAAAAACGAGGCAATGTATTGGGGGGATTCCGAAAAAATGCGGCTGCTGAAGGAACAGGTTTCACGCATAGCGGCGACGGATGCCTCCGTGCTGATTACCGGGGAGAACGGTACTGGGAAGGATATGCTGGCCAAGGAGATACACAGGCTTTCGGGCCGGAGGGACAGGCCTATGGTGTCCGTCGATATGGGGGCCATCCCCGAAACCCTTTTTGAAAGCGAGCTGTTCGGGCATGTAAAGGGGGCCTTTACCGATGCACGCTCCGACAGGACCGGCAAATTCGAGGAAGCCGGCGGAGGAACCCTGTTTCTTGACGAGATAGGAAATATCCCGCTGCATCTTCAGGCAAAGCTGCTCAGGGCATTGCAGGAGAGGGCAGTCGTGAGGGTCGGCAGCAACAAGCCAATCCCGATAGACATAAGGCTGATTTGCGCTACCAACAGCGACATCCCCGCGCTTGTGGCCGGAGGACGGTTCCGCGAAGACCTGTATTACCGTATCAATACCATACACCTCCACCTCCCTCCGTTAAGGGAGAGGCGTGACGAGATTCTCCCGCTTTCCGAAATGTTCGTGAAAATCTTTTCGGAAAAATATTCCAGGGACGGCCTCTTTTTGAGCACCGAATCCCGCGAAGCCCTTGTCCGGCATGATTGGAGCGGCAATATCAGGGAGTTGCAGAACTGCATAGAAAAAGCGGTGATACTCACTTCCGGCAACTGTATTTCACCGGACGACCTCCAGCTTTCGGAAAAATATGCTCCGCGCAACACCGGCGTGAAAGAGGGGGAGGATTTTACTGCGGGGACTCTGGAGGATATGGAAATCAAAATGATAACCCATGCCCTGAAAGAGTATGAGGGCAATATGTCATTGGTTGCGAAGTCCCTCGGAATCACGCGCCAGACACTTTACAACAAAATGAAACGCTATAATCTGTAAGTGCGATGAGGCTGCGTACCGTCCTGTTGATAATCCTTGTAATAGCTTTTTCCGCCATATCGGTCCTGCTGTTCTGCAACGGCCATTATACCCTCGGCGGTGTCGCGGTCGTATTTCTCGCCGTCATTTCGGCCGTCTGTTATGCCGAGTATTTCCGCAATCTGCGCAAGCTTATCTTTATGCTGGACGCTTTCGAGGCCAACGATTTCATGGTAAGGTTGCAGGAAACCGGGAGCGGCAGGGACAAACTTTTCATCAGGCTTCTCAACAGGATAAAGCACAAGCTCGACAGCGAAAAGGCAAGTATCCGCGAAAAGGAGATGTTTTACGGGAAGATGCTCGACAATGTCACATCAGGAGTGATTGCCGTCGACGAGTACGGGACGGTCGTGTTTTCAAATCCGGAAGCTACTTCGCTTTTCGGCAAGGAAGTGATGAACCTCAGGCAGCTGGACAATATCAGGCCCGGCCTGTGCGGCGAATTCCTGTCGATAGGCAGGGATGACAGTGCGAGAATTTCGTTTTTCAACGAGAGCCGCGAAGTCGTGCTCCGTGTCATGGAAAGCGAGACGACGGTGACCGGAACTCATTCCGGGCGGCAGGAAAGGCTGCGCATATTTACCTTCAATGATATAGAGCGGGAGATGGAGGTGCGCGAAACAGAATCCTGGGACAGGCTTATCAGGGTGCTCACCCATGAAATAATGAACAATCTCAGTCCGATTTCGTCGATTAGCGAGACCCTTTACGCCCTGTCTTCCGAGCCCGGAAACCATGACAAGGAGATATCGGACGGCCTGCGTACAATCAATGCGACATCGAAGGGCCTCATGTCCTTTGTCGAGGCCTACCGCAAGGTTACGAGGATTCCGGAGCCCGTAAAGAAAATCTGCAATGTCACGGAATTGATTGAGAGGGATATTACCCTCGTCTCCCCGGAAATTTCGGCCGCCGGAGTGAAATGTTCATTCGTCAGTGAGGACAGGGACATATTGATCCATGCCGATGAGAATATGATTTCACAGGTGATTGTCAATCTGCTACGCAATGCCGTACAGTCTTTCGACATGGAGGAGCCGCCTGCTGACAAGAAGATTGATATCCGTTGCCGTATGGACAAATCCGAAAATGTCATCATCGAGATAGCCGACAACGGCAAACCCATACCCCCTGAAAGTGTCGAGCAGATATTCGTCCCGTTCTTTACCACCAAGAAGAAAGGAACGGGCATCGGTCTCAGCCTTGCCCGCCAGATAATGCTCCGCCACAACGGCTCCATCAGGCTCGTCAGGTCGAATGCCTCGTCGACGGTATTTGCCTTGGTGTTCGGGTAGGACCACCGAGCACACACATCGCCCTTAGAAGTGCCTCTGACAAGGGTTCATGTGCGCGGTGGTATCGATTTTTTCAATACCTTTGCAGTGCAGGGACGGTCGAGGAGGAAATTTATGGGTTATTATCATTTTTTTACTGACGGGCGGTATCAATCGTTGATTTTCAGGGATGCCGAAGATTTTATGAGGGGGATGAACGCCATCGCCTTTTCCGCTCAGGCATGTCGGTCGGTTTCAATTATGGCGTTCTGTCTGATGGACAATCATGTGCATTTCGTCTTGAAGGGGATTCTTGGTGATGTGGAGGATTTTGCAATATGTTTTAAAAAATTGGTTTCAATCCATCTGGCTAACAAGTATAAGAAAGCCAAGCCATTGCATTATGCCAAATCCGGTTTTAAGGAAATCGGTGATTATTATCATCTTAAAGTAACGATTGCCTATTGTCTGCGCAATCCTTTCATGGCAGGAATTGTCCCACATCCGATGAAATATCCATGGAGTTCTTCAGGGTGCTATTTTAGCAGTCTTCCGTGCGATTTACGCAATGTCGGTGAATTGGGGACAAGACAGTATAGGGAATTATTCAAGACAAGGCAAAAGTTGCCTCCAGGATATTTGTTTGATAAGGATGGGATAATTATTCCAGCTAATTATATCTCAAAAATCGATGTGGAACGGCTTTACTGCAATGAGGGCAGTTATTACCATTATCTTATGCGTAGGGTTGAAAATGTGGTGGAAGGTGGTGAAACACTTGTTCCCAAGCCAGTATTGCCTGACCATATCATAGCAGAAGGTCTGTCGGCTATTTTGGCCAAAGAAGGTGTCAAGGATTTCATGGAGTTGCCTGCCGGTCGGAGGGAAAATGTGATAAATGAGTTGAAATATCGTTATAATATTTCTAACGTGAAGCAGTTGTTACGTGTTGTCGGTACCACCGAGCACACACATCGCCCTCAGAAGTGCCTCTGACAAGGGTTCATGTGCGCGGTGGTTGTTACGGATTCATCAGGTCGGTGTTTACGAAGCTCCTGATGTCATCGATGAACTCGATGGCCGCAGAGGCTTTCTCCCTAAGCCTGAATGCTTCGTCCTGTTCTTCTTCAATCTCGGAGATGAAGCCGTCAAGGGTGTGGATGCAGTCCATGTACAGGTTGATGGCTTCCCCCCACATCTGCCCGGCGCGCTTTGCTGTGCCGGCATCGAATAAATCCTGTGCCTTTATTATTGTTGCGTGCATTTTCGTCATTTTTGAATCGGATTGCAATATTCGCAATAAATTTTGGAATAACGGCCTCCCGAACCGTCAATTTTCTTTACACTACTGTCAAATTTTTTTACATAAAATCTGCCCCCCCCATTCATTTCTCACAGAATCAGAGCATTATATAGTTTGGCACGTACTGTGTTTCTTTTTTGGCCGGAGATTTGAATATTATGGATACTGTTAAGAAAACTTTTTTCATACTGTTGATAATGATATTGGGCGGTGCCTTTTCCGTAGCAGGGAAGGGCGCCGATTCCGTATCTTGTGCCGGCCAGCCGGAAATGACGGTGAAGATGGATTTGAAGGAATGCGTGGATTATGCGATGGAGCATTCCTATAAGATGATGATACAGCAGCTTGCCAACGATGACAGGCGGCTCGACGAAAGGGATGCATACCTTAGTTTTCTGCCGTCGATTTCCGCTTCCATAGGAGGGCAGGCAAGTTTCGGACGAAACATCGACCCTGAAACAAACATCTATACTACTACCACGAGTTTCAGCAATTCGTATGGCGTAAGCGGCGGCATGTATGTCTTCAACGGATTCAAGACAGTGAACAACTACAAGATAGCCAAGACCGCGCGGGCCCTCGGTTACGAGGAAACGCAGCAACTCAAGGACGAGATAGCCCTGGCGGTAATCCAGGCATACTACAATGTGCTTTACAACGAGAAGATGCTTGCCCTTACCCGGTCGCAGCTCGAAGCCTCGCAGGCCAATCTGGAACTCGTGACGAGGGAATACGAACTCGGCCGCAAAAGCCTTGCTGACAAGTCGGACATTGAAGCCGAGGTGGCCGAATATTCCTTCAATCTTATCAGACAGCGCAATGCCCTTGAAAGCAGTTATATAACCCTCCGCGAATCGATGCAGTACCCGTATTCCGAGCCTTTGGCAATCGATACGGAAACGGAAGACGATGCCTCTCTGAAACTCATCGCCGACAAGGAAAGCATAGTTTCGACGGCAAAGGACAGGCTTCCGGCGGCGAGGATAGCCGAGTACAATATCAGGACGGCCAAGGCATCGTTCAATTCGGCAAAATGGTCGTTGCTTCCGTCCATAAGCCTTAGCGGCGGGTATTCTACCGGTTATAACGCCTTGGCAGGGGCCGGCTCGGCCAACTCCCCGTTCTGGACACAGATGAAAAACCTTCAGGGACAGTATGTAGGGCTTTCCATCTCGATTCCGGTGTTCAACGGACTTTACCAGCAGTCCGAGATAGGGCGCAAGCGCAATGCCTACCGCAAGGCCAAGTGGGAGTACGAGTCAAAGATGCTCGAAATCGAATCCGAGGTGACGAGGGCGATTGCGGACATGGAAGGTGCCGCGGAAGAATGGCTGTCGGCGCAGAAACGTCTGGACGCGCGGGAGATTTCACACCGTCAGAGCGAAAAACGTTTTGCCAACGGGATGATTTCCGCCATAGAGCTGCAAACAAACACCAATCTGCTTCTTGAAGCTCAGGCCACGCTTCTGAATGCGCTTTACCAATACAACATAAAAAGCATGGTGGTGAAATATTACAGCGGCATCCCTTATGCCGACCAGTTGAATCAGGAATAATATTAAAGTAAAAAATAATATGGATCGCGAGTTAGAGAAAAAGAAAGGCCTGAAGGCCGTTTTCAGGAAGAAAAACATACCTTACTTCGCAGGGGCACTGTTCCTTGTATTCGTACTGTGGCTGATATTCAGGGACAACAGTTCAGCGTACAGGGCGGACAAGGACATGCTTAACATAGTCGAGGTCAGGCAGGACCAGTTCCACGACTATATCCGCCTGAACGGGCAGGTCCAGCCTATTACTACTATCCAGGTTACACCGCTCGAAGGTGGCATAGTGGAGGAAATAAGGCTTGAGGAAGGCAGTCAAGTGAAACGCGGGGATGTGATAGCAGTCCTGAGCAACAACAACCTCACGCTTTCGATACTTGACAGCGAAGCACAGTTGGCCGAGAAAGAAAACATACTCCGCAACACCATGATTTCCATGGAACAGCAGAAACTCGAACTCCAGCGCGAGCGCAACGAGTTCTCTATGCAGGTGAACCGCAACAGGAGGCTTTTCGAGCAGAACGACAAACTTTACAAGGAAGGTCTGATATCCCATGAAGAATGGCTTAAATCCAAAGAGGACTACGAACTCTCGCTTTCACAGAAGACCCTTATAGAGGAAAGGCAGGTGCAGGATTCGCTTTACCGTTCTGTCGAAATAGAACAGTTGGAAAACTCCCTTGAAAGCATGCGGCGTAACATGGAACTCATCCGCCAGAGGATAGACAACCTCAACATCAAGGCCAACATCGACGGCGAACTCGGGCTTCTCGACCTTGTGCTCGGCCAGTCAGTGGGCACGGGCGAGAAGATAGGCCAGATAAACGACCTTTCGAATTACAAGATAGTCGCCCAGATAGACGAACACTATATCGACCGCGTGATAAACGGCCTGAGCGCTACATTCGAGCGTCAGGGAGTGACTTATAACGCGCAGGTGCGCAAGGTATATCCCGAGGTACGTGAAGGAAAATTCCAGGCGGACTTCAAATTGGTTGGCGAGCGGCCCGACAACATCCGTACAGGCCAGACCTATTATCTCAATCTCGAACTCGGCCAGCCCGAGGAGGCCATAATCATTTCCAAAGGCACGTTTTTCCAGAAAACCGGCGGTGCGTGGATTTATGTCCTGACCGAGGACGGCACCCAGGCGGTACGCCGCGAAATCAGGATAGGCCGTCAGAACCCTCAGTATTATGAGGTGCTCGAAGGGCTTGAACCTGGTGAAAAGGTGGTGGTTTCGGGTTATGACTCCTTCGGCGATGCCGAGAGGCTGATTTTTTAAGAATGAAAATTTTCCAAATTGAAAAATTGACTGAAAACCTATGATTACAGGCAATAAAATATTCAAAAAGACCGTCAAAATCGTATCCCTGACAATCGGGCTCACTGCCGGGCTGGTACTGCTTGCAAAGTTCTGGCTGGACGGTCGGTACGACAGATGGATGACCGATTCGGACAGGGTATATGCCATCGTATCCAAATACACGGAAGGCGAGGGCGAGGAACCGAGCCTTGTCTCAAATGTGTCCGGAGGTGTCGCCCCGATGCTCAAGTCCTATTCTCCCGATGTGGAGGTGGCTTCGCGCCTGACCCTGACAGGCTGGGGAAGCGGCATCAAGGTCTTTGCGGAAGGGCGGGAAGAGCCGATAGAGGTTTCCGAGGCGGCCTTGTCGGATGAATACTGGTTCGATGTTTTCGATACGGACATATTGGCCGGCGACCCGAAGCAGATTCTGACCGAGATCGGCAGCGCGATGGTCAGTCGCTCCTTCAACGAAAGGGCGGGAGGAGATTTGGTGGGAAAACAGATCTGGTGGGACGAAATGCCCGACTTGAAATTTACTGTCAAGGGAATATATGAGGATTTTCCTCTTACCACTTCGGCGCGTTTCGATATCATGATTTCCCTGCCGTCAATTTCATTGATAATGTGGGACGGCTCCATGAACCTTCTTGGCAATGACCGTTACATGGGTGTCGTGAAGCTCCGTGACGGGGCTTCTCCCGATGAGCTGAACGAGTTGATATTGTCTTTGGAGAAAAGGATTCCGGAATATCAGGAACTGCTTGATGCAGGCATCGACTTTACATACGCCGTGACCCCTTTGAAGGACCTGCACCTTTCAGACAGTTCGCTTCGTTCCACAAGGCTCGTGATATTGCTTTTGGGGATAGTTTTGGTGCTTGTCGGTACTCTGAACTACATCCTCGTGATGATTTCCTCCTATATAGACCGTTCCAAGGGCATGGCGATGCGCAAATGTTTCGGTGCCGGGAAAGGCAACATAGTATCGCTGATGATGAAAGAGGTGTCGGCGGACATAATCGTGTCCCTGCTGCTCGGCGCCCTGCTCGTGTTTTCCTTCATGCCGCAGATAGAGGCACTGATGTCGCTGCCGGTAAGCTCCATGGCGGAGCCTTCGACCATCGCGGTCCTGGTGGCGGTAGTGTTGGGGGTGATACTGCTTTGCAGCGTGATACCGGGGATGATGTATGCCAATGTGCCGCTCAACATGGCTTTCCGCATGGTGAAGGAGCAGAAGGCGGTGTGGAAGCAGGCGATACTTTTCTTCGAGTTCGTGCTGATGGCTGCCGTGATGTCGCTGCTGATAGTTATAACCTTGCAATACAGGCATCTCAACAAAGAGGATTTAGGTTACGATACCGAGGACATAGTATATGTGCAGATGCCTTTCGGGGACAGTTACGGACAGGGGCGTTCGGCCGTCCTGATGTCGGAACTCGGCAGTCTTACCTGTGTGGAGGCTGTAGCCGGAGGGCCTGTACCTTTGAACATGGGCTACGGGAACAATATAACCATACCGGGACATGAGGATGCTATAATCAACATTTCGGATTTGTATTATGCCACTTCCGGCTGGTTCGGGATAATGGGCGTGGACATATTGGAGGGTGAGGATTTTTCCGCATCGGCATCCGTCCCGGAAGATGTGATGGTGGATGAAAACCTTGCGGAACAGATAAGGCGGATTACCGGATGGGAGGACATACTCGGCCGTACCGTAAATATTTCGGAACACGGGACTTGCAGGATAACCGGGGTCTTCAGGCACATCACCGTGGGCAACGGACTCTGGCAGGACAGACGCGGGCAGATTGTGACTTATTATCCCAACCCTACGGAAATCATCAATATCAAGGTTACGGAAATCACGCCTGAAAACCTTGCCGCAATCAAGGATGTTGTCGACGGGGTATATCCGGACAAGGACAATGCCGTCCATGTGCTTCCGATGGCGGTCCGGGACTCTTATATGCCGGTGTTGAGGTATCGCAATACCGCTTTGGCCGGTGTGCTGATACTGCTTCTGATAACCCTTGCCGGGCTTATAGGCTATGTGAGCGATGAGAGCAACCGCCGCCGTGGGGAACTGGCAATACGCAAGGTTTATGGGGCTTCGGAAGGCAGCCTGCAATCGCTGTTCATCGTGAAAATCATGAAACTCGCAGGGCCGGCGGTGCTTGTGGGGGCCTGTGTGGTGTTCCCGTTGGAAAAGATGTTGCTAACCATGGTGATGAACCCTATAAGGCTCGGTGTGCAGCACGTGATATATCCGATGATTGCCGTCTTGCTGATTGTCGCTGCCGTCTGCTGGTTGCAGACTTACAGGGCGGTGACCGCCAATCCGGTGGATGCCCTGAGGAAAGAATAGTTTTAAGGAAAATAAAAATATAATAAGGATATGAATTTCAGGTTTTTCAATCACAGGCTGTTTTCGGCGATACTGAATTTTGTCGGCCTTGCGCTGGCTTTTTCGGCCTTCCTTGTAATCATGGTGCAGGTCGTGTATGATTATGGCTACGACAGGAATTATGAGGATGCGGAGCGGATTTTCAGGGTGGAAAACAAGTTCATGAGCAGAGTCGGTTACTCTACTGTGTTGTCCCGCCCGATGATAGAAGCAATGAAGTCGGCTTCGCCGGAGATAGAGGCCGGGGGCTGTTACAATTACACAAAAGGATGGAATGTGGCGGTGGCCCTTGAGGATGACGGGAGGCAAAGCGAATACAAGGTCGGATACGGGATAATTGAAAAATCCCTGTTGAATGTTTTCCCTTTCGATTTCGTCGTTGGAGATACCTCGAAATTCGAGCCGTTTACGGTCATAATATCCGAGTCCACGGCAAAATTGTTGTTCGGCGATGAGAACGCCATCGGCAAGACCTTATATCTTGATAATGGGCCCGAGCCATATACGGTGGCGGCGGTTTATAAGGATTTTCCTGAAAATTCGAGCGTAGATTGCGGGATTTTCGGAAATATAGGCGGCAGTCAGCTTGACGACTGGAGTGAATGGAACCAGTCATTTTATGTAAAGTTGCGCACTCCGCAGGCGGCTGACGATGTTGCCGCCGCCATGCTTCAGACTTTGATGTCCTACTATGATGCTGAAAGCTGGACGGAGGAAGAGATGTCTGAATACATGTCGTCCTTGAGGCTTGTCAATCTGCACGATGCCTATTATTCGACCGATGTCGAGTACGACAACATGGGAAAGGGCAACCGTTTTACCACGATAACCTGTTTTACCGTTTCGCTGCTCATCATCATAGTGGCCATCATCAATTTCATCAATTTCTCGATGGCTTCGGTGCCGTTCATGATAAAGGGCATCAATACGCGCAGGGTGTTGGGTGCTACCCGCGGCCGTCTGATAGGCCGTCAGGTGGGCGAGTCCCTGCTGATAGCGGTTGCGGCCTTCATTCTCAGTGTGATAGTGATGAGGGCTTTGTCGGGAACTTTGGTGGCTTCGATGATAAGCGGCTCTCTCGATCCTGCCGACAACCTCGCCCTGACAGGTGCGGGCGCGGCTGTCTCATTGGTCATGGTCGCGCTTGCCGGCATATTTTCCGCAAGTTACAGTACATCGTTCCCTCCTGCAATGGTGCTTAAAGGTTCGTTTTCACTTTCGGCCAAGGGGCGTTCGCTCAGGAGCATCATAGTCGGTTTCCAGTATGTAGTCTCTTTCATCCTGATAATCATGACTCTGTTCATTTACTGCCAGAGGCGTTACATGAACAGTTTCGACATGGGCTTCGACCGTGAGCAGATAGTGACTTTCTATGTCGGGAACTCTGTCGGGGAGCGCAGGCAGGCTTTCGAGGCGCATCTGAAGGAAAACCCTCATGTCCTCGATGTTACTTTTGCAGGAAATGAACTGGTTTCCAATGGAAAAATGGGCTGGGGCAGGATGTATGACGGCGAAAGCGTGAATATAGACTGCCTTCCGGTGGATGCCGACTTCATAGACTTCTTCGGCATGGAAGTGGTGCAGGGCAGGGATTTCATGCCGTCGGACGAGATGAAATCCAACGGGACTTTCATAATGAACGAGGCTACAATGGAGGTTTATCCTTTCTTGAAATTAGACACAAAACTGTCGGGACACGCGGCAGAGCCGGCTGACATAGTGGGCGTGGTCAAGGATTTCAATTTCAAGCCTTTGCAGTACGGGGTGTCGCCTATAGCCCTCTATGTTTTCGGAAGCGAGCCGTGGTGGCCTCTGACATGGGCGTATGCGAGAATCTCTCCCGAAGACGTGGCCGGGACTATGGATTATATCCGGCAGTCCGTCAGCGAGTTCAATCCTCAGATGACGGCGGATAATGTGAACGTGCGTTTTCTCGATGAGGCGATTGGCAATCTGTATCAGAAGGAAACCAATCTGAACAAACTGATTACCATAGCATCGGTGCTTTCGTTGCTTATCTGTGTCATAGGCATCCTCGGCCTTGTATATTTCGAGACCCAGTTCCGCCGCAAGGAGATTGCACTCAGGCGCGTACACGGGGCGACGGTCGGCGAAGTGCTGAGGATGATAAACAGGTATTATCTGATAATCTGTACGGTATGTTTCATCGTGGCAGCCCCTTCGGCTTGGTTCATAGCACGCAAATGGGTCGAAGGTTTCACATACCAGAGCACTGTGCATGTATGGATATTCATAGTCGCGTATGCTGCACTGCTTGCAATCACGGCAGGAGTAGTTACTTTGCAGAGTTACAGGGCGGTGTCGAAAAATCCAGTGGACTCCATCAAAAACGAGTAGGTTATGTTAAAAACGAATAGGTCATGAGGACGTTTTTCAGATTTTTGTGGCGAAACAAACTGTACAGCACGATAAACATAGTCGGGCTGGCGGTCTCGCTTGCCTTTTCGATAATCATCTTCACATACGCGGCGGGGCAGTTCAGGATAGCCCGTTCCAATCCCGACCATGAGCGGATTTATGCCGTGGGAGTCCATGGCAGCACTCTCATGTGTTACGGGATGGCGGATGTGCTCAGAAGTTCTCTGCCCGATGCCGTCTCTGTCGTGCAATTGTCCACTTCCGTGGACGGCTTCATCACAGAGTGGGACGGGATGAAATACAACACGGCAGTCATGGAAACCGACAGCGGCTTCTTCGACATGTTCCATGTCAGGTTCCTTGCAGGCGGCAAGGATGATTTCAAAGACCTTTCGTCGGTGATTGTCTCCGAAAGTTTTGCCGGAAAACTGGGAGGAGGGTACGGCGACCTTATAGGCCGGCAGATCGTCATTGATGGCAATCAGTATGTGATAGCCGGCGTGACCGAGGATTTCGGCAAGGACATTGTCCCGTATGCGGATGTTATCGCCAATGTCGCCAATACGGATTTCAACGGGCAATACATCTCCAATCCTTTCCTGTCTTTCGGAGATATCGTGACTTTCATAGAGGTTTATCCCGATACCGATTATCAGTCCTTGGAAAGCAAGGTGGAAGAGATTTTCAAGGATACCTTCAAAGAGCGGCTGCCTTCCGAGGATGTGTGGGAAAGTTACCGTCCGTGCCTTGTCCGTTTAGACAAACTCTATTTCTGGCCGGGCGCCCAGTTCCTGAATACGGGAAAACTGAAAATCATCCGGATTCTTGCTTTGGCGGGACTTGCCCTGATATTGTCCGCGCTTTTCAATTATATCAACCTGAATACCGCCCTGACGGGAAAACGCGCCAAGGAAATGGCTACGCGCCGGCTTCTCGGCTCCACTTCGCGGGATATAATGTTCAAGTACATATCCGAGTCATTCGTTTTCACTTCCTTGTGTTTCGTGCTTGCCTTAGTGCTGGCCTATGCCCTTGTGCCTGTCGTGGGTTGGCTGATATCCGACCCGGCGCTTGATTCGGTTACTTCAGGGCTGGGTGTCGGAGACCTGTTCGCTCCGGCCGCCATAGTTTCGTATGTTTTTGCAATCGCTTTTGTTTCAGTGCTGGCAGGTATCATCCCGGCGGTGATAGCCTCGCGTTTCGCTCCGATAGACATAGTGCGCGGGGCGTTGAGGATGAAGAGCAAGATGGTGTTTTCGAAAGTGTTCATCGTGGTGCAGAATGCACTTTCGGTAATCCTTATAGCCGTGGCGCTGACTATGGAAGTGCAGATGAACCACCTGCTCGGCCGTCCTGCCGGCTGCAATCTTGAGGACGTTTACTGGCTTTCCACTGATTTCTCGATAGATGAAGGCCGGGTTTTCGAGGAAAGACTGAAGGCTTTGCCTTGTGTGGAAAGCGTAGGGCGTACCACAGGGCTCCCGGGGATGATAGGCTCTATGATAGGTGCCGAGGACAAAGACGGCAATGTGGTGATGGTGAGTTTTATGCAATGCGACAGCACGACTTTCAACATGCTGGACTTCAATATTGTCGAACAGTATGTGAATGCCCTTCCCGGAACAGTCTGGCTTAACAGCAGCGCGGCCAAGGTGATGGCCGACGATGTAGAGAATCTTGGCGGAGTGGTGGAGGATTTCATAATATCGGATGCCAGCCGTTCGGAAAAATTCGAGTATGCCAGGATCCACATAACAGGACCGGAGGGCATGTATTATTTCGATTTCGCGATAAAGACGGTAGGCGATCATGAAGATGCCAGGGCCATGATAACCGAGGCATACAACGATTTCTGCGGGGAGTGCCGCGGACTTGTATTGGAGCCGTATTGCAATGATTATATGACTGATTATTTAGAGGACAGCCTTGAAGGGACGAAACGCAACATGAGGCTCGTCGAGATGTTCATGGTGGTAGCAATCCTCCTGTCCCTCTCCGGCCTTGTGGCGATAAGCATCTTCTATGCGGACAGCAACATGAAGGGCATCGCCCTGCACAAGGTGTTCGGCAGTACGGTCGGCGGCGAAATCATGAGGAACATCCGGCTGTACATAGTCATGACACTGATTGCGGACATCGTAGCCGTGCCCGTGGCGGTCTTTCTTGCAGGAAGATACCTGCAAGAGTTTGCGTACAGGATAGATTCCATAGCGTGGATATTCGTTGTCGCGGTGCTTCTGTCGCTCGCAATCACGGTGCTGTCCGTGCTGTGGCAAGTGACGAGGGCGGCCCGGGCCAATCCGGCGGATGTGTTGAAGGCTGAATAATGTTAAATATTGATAATATGAAGACTTTTTTCAGATTTTTGTGGCGAAACAAACTGTACAGCACGATAAACATAGTCGGGCTGGCGGTCTCGATGGCTTTCGTGCTGCTGCTCGCTTCGTATGCCGCACACCAGTTTTCGGTGGATTCCTTTCAGGAAAACGCCTCGCGGATTTATGCCATAGGGGATGGGGAGGATATCATAAGCGCATACTATCTGAACAGGTATGTCGCGGAGCGTTATCCCGAGATAGAGGCTTCTGCGGCGTTCGCTTCCGGCGAGAACGAGGAGTTTATGGTTGGCGGGAACAAATTCGTGGCTTCCGTGGCTTGTGCGGATTCGTCGTTTTTCGACATGTTTTCTTTCGGATTTACCCAAGGCGACAAGGAGGCTTTCAAATTTTCAATAGACAACATCGTCGTCAGCGAGAGTTTCGCCCGCAAGGTCTTCCCGGGCCTCGATCCTGTCGGAAGGACTGTCACATTGCGTAAATACGGGGAGGATTTTGCATTTACGGTGGTGGCGGTCGTGGAGGATATTTCCGGTTCCGTCATACCTTACAAGGATGTCTTCATGAGGGGAGAATGGATGGAGCGTTTCAACGGTGCCAACAATCCCGACATGCAGAATGCGGGCTCATGCGTTTCGTTCATCATGGTTTATCCGGGCATGGACATACTTTCCAAGAAAGACGACATGCTTGAATATTTCAAGGAGATATACTGGACATACGAAAACGGACTGGCGACGAAGGTGGAACTGATACCGCTTGATGAGTTGTATTTCTATGAAAACCAGACGGAATGGAGCGGTCTTGAGAACGGCAACCGCTCTCTTGTGATGCTGCTTATAGCCGTGTGCGCCTGCCTGCTGCTGTTTGCGGTGCTGAACTATGTCAATCTTACTACGGCCCAGAGCGGTTTCAGGGCCAAGGAGATGGCGATGCGGAGCCTGCTCGGGGACAGGCGCGGGGTGCTGTTCCTGTCGATGATACGGGAATCGACGTTCTTGTGCGCCGTTTCCATGCTGCTGGCGGTGTTCATCGCGCAATGGCTTTCGCCGGCCGCATCGAGGCTGATTGAATATGATTTTTCCGTGTGGGACTCGGTTTCGTTTTCATCGGTAGCCCTTGTCGTGGCCATGACACTCGTTCTCGGTTTCCTTGCCGGTTTCATTCCGGCGATGACAATTTCGAATGTCAGGGCAATCGACATAGTGCGCGGCACTTTCCGCAAAAAGACGAAATCCGTCTATGGAAAAATAATGATAGGCGTGCAGAATTTCGTTACAATCGCGATGGTGGCCGTCGCGCTGACAATGCAGTTGCAGTACAGCGCCGTGGTTAACGCTCCGTTGGGATACAATACCGAAAACATACTCAATGTGCGGTCTGAAATCAATTTTTCCGACAGCCGTTCCATATACAATTTCAGGGACGAGTTGTTGAAACTTTCCTGTGTCGAGTCTGTCGGCTTCGGTTACGGTACGCCGCTTTACGGCTCAAATAACAATACCATGTCCTATAACGGAGGCATGGTGTCATTCCAGATGATCCAGGGCGACAGCGCTTATTTCAATATCCTCGGCCTGCAAATCAAGCAGGACAATCATCTTGCTACTGAAGCATGGTGGCTGAACGAATATGCTTTCAAGGAACTCGGCATAGGGGAAGACACTGTCTACTTTACAGTGGGTGATGATACCTGGTCGCGCAGGTATGACATAGGCGGAATATATTATGATTTTAAAATCAGGCCGGTGCTTTACGACCAGTCTGCCGCGATGATAATGAATTACGGCGACCTTCCGGAAGGAAATTTTCCTTGGAATGTCCTTGTGAAGATTACCGGAGACCCGGATGATGCGTACAGACAGATTTCCGAGGCTTACAACAGGGTGTTGCCTGAAAGGGAGCTTGAAGCCTCGTATATCGAGGATGAAATCAGGATGTTCATGAAGGACCAGCAAAGGGTGCTGATTGTAGTTTCGGTCTTTACCGTCCTGGCGATAATAGTTTCCTCGCTCGGACTTCTGGCCATATCGACCTATTATGTGCGGCAGGAACGCAAGAGTATAGCATTGCGCAAGATAATGGGCAGCAGCCGCAGGCAGATGCTCTGGCGAATCCTGTCGTCGTTCCTTGCCATAGTCGGCGTGGCATTTGTAGCGGCCGTGCCTGTGTCGTACTGGCTCCTGTCGCGCTGGCTGGAACAGTTCAGTTACAGGATAGGTCTGCACTGGTGGATATTCGCCGCGGCGGGAATCTTTACGGCGGTGATGGCCGTCCTCACGGTATTGTGGCAGACAATGAAGGCGGTTTCGGAAAACGCTACAGAAGCCCTTAAAACAGAATAACAAACACATTTAAAATATTTGGATTATGATTAAAGTTACTGATTTGTGCAAAGTCTTCCGTACGGAAGAAATCGAGACAGTCGCATTGGACAATGTTTCATTCGAAATCAAACAGGGCGAATTCGTGGCCGTCATGGGACCTTCGGGTTGCGGCAAATCGACCCTCCTCAACATTCTCGGCCTCCTTGACAACCCGACATCCGGCTCATACGAGTTGCTCGGCAAGGAAGTGGGAAAACTCCGCGAGCGCGAGCGTACGATGTACCGCAAAGGCAACATAGGCTTCGTTTTCCAGAGTTTTAACCTGATTGACGAACTGACAGTCTATGAAAACGTAGAACTTCCTCTGATTTACATGAAAGTGAAGGCATCCGAGCGCAAACGCCTTGTCAACGACATGCTTGTGCGCATGGACATCCAGCACCGTGCAAAGCACTTCCCCCAGCAGCTGTCCGGAGGTCAGCAGCAGCGTGTCGCCATCGCCCGTGCGGTAGTAAGCAACCCTAAGCTGATTCTTGCCGACGAGCCTACAGGTAACCTCGACTCCAAGAACGGTATTGAAGTAATGAAACTGTTGAGCGAACTCAACGCCGAGGGCACTACCATCGTCATGGTTACACACTCCCAGCGTGATGCAGGCTATGCCCACAGGGTAATCAACCTCTTCGACGGTAAGATTGTTGACAAGGCCGAGCTGTAGAGTTTCTTCCGGAAAATTACGGAAGTTACGAAAAATTCGGGTGGCGGGTGAATATGGGAAATATTTACTATCTTAGCGCCTTGAAAACAATCAGCGATACCTATGATGAGCAAAAGAAGCCATCGTTCAGTAATGGCATTTGCCGTAATCTTCCCCATAGTATCGCTATGGGGAATGTTTTATTGTTCGGCGGCTCAGGTGCCGCATGGCGTTCAGGTTGTTGCCGACAGTACCGAAAGCTACGGTACGGAGAGCTATATTTTGGACGGTGATACCGTAGTGTTCAAAATCGATAGGGCCACAGTCGTTTACGAAAGGCCTACCTCCTCGATGAGGGGGACGATGTTGTCGAAAATAGATGTCGACCTCGACATGATAAACGCTTTTCCGAAGGTTCTCGGGAACTCGGACCCGTTGAGGTATCTCCAGTCGCTTCCCGGAGTGCAGACCAATTCGGAATTCGATACGGGCATCTATATCCAGGGTTGCGACAACGCCCACAACGACGTGTCCATAGCCGGTGTGCCCCTTTACGGGGTAAGCCACCTTTTCGGCTTCTTCTCCGTGTTCAACCCCTCGCATTTTCCCAAAATGACCTTTACCGGGGCGACCGGCCCGAAGAATGCCAATATGATAGGCGGCATGATACGTATGGAATTGCCGTCCGAGGTGCCTGCCAAGGTCGGCGGGGAAGTGAATGTGGGAATCATGTCCGCGCAGGGTACCCTGAAGATTCCTCTCGGCAAGAAGGGAGGGCTGTTCATATCGGCGAGGCAGTCTTATCTGAACCTTCTTTACAAACGCTGGCTCAAACTCGACGGCTCTCCGATAAGGTATGATTTCGGGGACTACAATATGACATGGTTCTTTGCCCCGGGAGACAACGACAAGGTATGGGCCGACTTCTATTTCGGGCGTGATTATGCTTCGCTGACCGAGATACACTACGATGCAAAGGCCGGTATGCGGTGGGGAAACCATCTTGAGGCGGTGCATTGGGAACATGTTTTCAGCGATAAGGTGAAACTTGTCCAGACATGGTTCAATTCCGGTTTCCGTTTCAACATGTCGCTCATTCAGGACGAGCTCGACCTCAAAATGCCGTCGCATATCGAAAGCATCGGATATAAGGCCGAAGTGGCGCACGGGGATTTCCATTCCGGACTGAATGCGACATGGTACCATGTCCTGCCTCAGAATCCGCAGCTGACAGGTACGTACAATGAGTCGGACTATAGCCAGGAGAGCCAGACGGGTCTCGAACTTTCACTCTATACGAATTATAGCCGGACCTTCAATTACAAATGGAAGGTGGAGGCCGGGCTGACAGGCTCGGCATTCATGACACCGGAACGGAAATTTTTCTGGGGCCTTTCCCCGTCCGTCTCGCTTTCGTATCTGATGCCGCCTTACGGAGCCATTACCCTCGGTTACGGCTGGCAGCACCAGTACCTTTTCCAGACAGGGCTGACAGGGATAGGCCTGCCGACCGAATTCTGGTTCCTGAGTGGGGAACTGAGCCGTCCTCAGATTTCGCAATACGTCTCACTCGGCTATGAGGCGGTGTTCCTGAACGGAGGGCTTGCCCTTTCGGCGGAACTCTATTATAAAAAATTGTACAATCAGGTAGAGTACAAAGGAGACCTTTTCGATTTCCTCAATTCGTCCTACAGCCTCGAAGACGCTTTGCTCAAAGGCCGCGGTACCAATTACGGGGCAAGCATCATGCTCCACAAGCAGTCGGGAAAACTGACCGGATGGATCAGCTATTCTTATTCCAGGGCTTTGCGCCGTTTCGACTATCCAGAATATCCGTCCGTGTACCCAGCCAATCACGACCGTCCGCACAAGCTTACGGTAACCGCCACTTATCATTTGAAAAAATGGGACTTCGGGGCCAATTTCGTATACGCTTCCGGAAATCCGTTCACCGCTCCCAAATCGTTTTACATCACATCAGGGTTCCTTGTCCCGGAATACGGGGAGCACAATGCCAACAGGATGAGGCCGTATATCAGATTGGATTTGTCGGTCAATTATAACATAATCAAGGACGAGCGCCAGGAGTGCGGTGTCAATTTCTCGCTGTACAACGTGCTTGCCAGGAAAAATGATGTAATGTACCGTCTTAAAATAGAGGGCGACAGGTTCGCATACGCACCGATGTCGTTTTTCCTGAACCTCGTGCCGTCCATCAGTTATTATCATAAATTCTGATTTTCATTTGACAGGAAAACAGGTAAAAAAAGAATGGATGTTATGAAAACGGATAAAAATACCATTTGCCGCATAAAGTCAGCCCTGCTGATATCGCCTTTGCTCGCTGTTGCAGCCGTGTTTTGCGGAAGTTGCGACGGGGACAACGTGATTTATGCCGAGCCCCAGCTCGTAGTGGAAGGCTGGATAGATGCCGGCGGCCACCCCATAGTGTTGTTGTCCAAGACGATACAGCCTTCGATGGAATATCAGGACATGTCGGTGCTTAACGATTACGCCGTAAGGGATGCGAGGGTCGTCGTGAATGACGGGCAGAGGGATTATGTGCTGACAGGCCGGCAGGACGACAATTATCTTCCGGATTTTGTCTATACCAGCGAGGAACTGACGGGCGAGGCCGGGAAGGAATATACCCTTACGGTGGACTACGACGGCCATCATGCCGTAGCCGTGACTACGGTACCCGCTCCGGTCGGGATATCGTTTTTCAAGATAAAACCCAAGGACGGGGCCGACAGCCTCTATGGCATAAACGCGTTCTTCGAAGACGACAAGGCGGAAGGGAATTATTATAAATTTTTCGTTAAAATCGAAGGAAAGGACAAATTCTATCTGTCTTCATTTCTCGGCCTGATTAACGGAAGTGTTTTGGGCGACGATACGGAAGTGCCTGTGTACAAGGGCGTGAAAATACCATGGGACGAGTTCGAGTCGTTTTACTATCCCGACGAGGTGGTGAATATAAAATTCGCCCATATCGATGAGGTTTCATACAATTACTGGAATGATTTCGAGGAGCTCGCTTCGTTTTCCCGCAATCCGTTTTTCTTTGTGGATTCGAAAATCAGGAGCAATATCGACGGTGGACAGGGATATTGGGCCGGCTATGGGGCCATGGAATACAGAATAGACCTGGCCGAATGTATCCGAAACGGGAACTATATCATTCAGTGCGAGTGAGATATCATTCTGCATGAGTGCCTGCCGGGGCTTTCCGTTCAAGGAAGCGCATTTCTTTCAAGGTTCCGAGAGTGAGCGGCAATGCCACTATGAATGAAAGCGTATCCGCTATTGCCTGGCTTATCTCGACTCCGGTCATGCCGAGCAGATGGGGCAGAGTCAGTATGCAGGGAATGAAGAACAGTCCCTGGCGTGCCGAAGCGAGGAAAGCGGCTTTCCCGGCTTTCCTTATGGTCTGGAGCATCATGTTGCTTATCAGTGTGAAGGCCCCGAAAGGCAGGGCCAGTAACTGCCATCTCAAAGCCGCCGCTCCGACTTGCGCCACCGCGGCATCCCCTTTACGGAAAAGCGCGACGACTTCGGGCGCGAAGATATAGCCGACAATCGAACTTATCAGGAAAAACAGGGTGCCGGTTTTCACGCAGAACCAGAATCCCTGCCGTACACGGCCGTACAGTTTCGCACCGTAGTTGAAACCGCAGACCGGCTGGTAGCCCTGTCCGAGGCCTATCACTATGGCGTTCAGTATGTACATCACCCTTGTGGCGATGGCCATGCCCGCAATCGCGCTGTCCCCGTAATTTTTCGCTGCCAGGTTCAGCAATATCGTCGATATCGACATGAGCCCCTGCCTGAGCAGCGAAGGCAGCCCTCCTTTCACAATCTCGGCATACAGCCTTGCCGTAGGCCTGAAAGCCTTGAACGACACCGAGAAAGTCCCGGTGCGGCGGTCGATGGCAAGCAGTATGAAGAATCCGGTAATCTGGCTTATCACGGTCGCTATCGCCGCCCCTTTCACTCCCATTCCGAAACCGAAAATCAGAATCGGGTCGAGTATCACGTTCAATACCGCTCCCGAAATGATGCCTAACATCGCATACCGGGCATTCCCCTTGAAACGTATCTGGTTGTTCAGCGTGAGCGAGGCCGTCATGAAAGGCGTGCCTATCAGCACTATTCCGAGGTAGTCTTTTGCGTATGGAAGTATGGTGTGCGTGGAACCGAGCGCGTAGCAGAGCGGGGTGATGAATGTGATGCCGGCGATTGCTATCAGGAGTCCTATTGCGAATGACGAAAACAGGCCTGTCGATGCCATCGTTTCGGCATTTCCGGTTTCTTTCGCCCCGAGCATCCTTGAGATGTAGTTCCCCGACCCGTGCCCGAAGAAAAACCCTATCGCCTGTATGACGGACATTGCCGAGAACGATATGCCCACCGCCGCGGTGCTTTGCGTGTCTATCCTTCCCACGAAATAAGTGTCTGCCACATTGTAAAGGGCGGTCACCAGCATGCTGATGATTGTCGGCACCGCCAGCCCGAGTATCAGCCGCGGTACCGGCGTGGAAGTCATGCGCCCGAAATTGTCCCTGTTTTTCATCGGAGTGCAAAATTACGAAAATTTTTAAATGGCTTTTGAGTATCTTTGCGCCCTATGAACGGCAAACAGTCATACAGGTTTCTGAAAATGGTGCAGGACGGTCATCGGATGACGTTCGGGCAGCAGCTGATGCTGACTGTCCAGTTGAGCATTCCCGCCATCATCTCCCAGCTTTCTTCAATACTGATGCAGTTCATCGATGCTTCCATGGTCGGAAGTCTTGGCGCGGAAGCCTCTGCATCCATAGGCCTTGTTTCCACTACGACATGGCTTTTCGGAGGTCTTGCGACCGCCTGTGCTACTGGATTTTATGTGATGGTCTCGCATTTTCTCGGGGCTAAAGATACGGCAAATGCGAGAAGCGTTCTGAGGCAGTCCATAACAATGACGTTGATCTTCAGTTTTATACTGATGGCGGCCGGGCTTGCGGTCTGCGGTCCGCTCCCGCGGTGGCTTGGAGGGGAGGAGGCCATCTGCGGCGATGCGTCGGTGTATTTCATGATTTTCATACTTTCGTTGCCATTCCTTCAGCTGAACATGCTTGCGAGCGGGATGCTCAGAAGTTGCGGCAACATGTATACCCCTACGGCGCTCAACATACTGATGTGCCTGCTGGATGTAGTCTTCAATTTTTTCCTGATTTTCCCTACGAGGATGATAGACATCGCCGGCGTGTCCCTGACTGTCCCCGGTGCCGGTCTCGGAGTCCCCGGAGCTGCAATCGGAACCGCTCTTGCGTATATGGTGGTCGCGGCCTTGCTGATGCGTTCGCTTTGCATCAAGTCTCCTGAGCTCCGGCTGACACAGGAGAAAGGCAGTTTCCGCCCCACTAAGAAATGTTTTGTGAATGCCATGAAGATAGCCCTGCCCATGGGATGCGAAAGGGTAGTCATGTGCGGTGCCCAGATAATGTCCACAGTCATTGTAGCCCCGTTAGGAACGATAGCGATTGCCGCCAACTCTTTCGCGATAACAGCTGAAAGCATCTGTTACATGCCGGGTTACGGTATATCCAATGCCGCCACTACGCTTGTCGGGCAGAGCATCGGTGCCGGCAGGAAAGAACTTACGTGGAGGTTTGCCAACATATCAGTGTGGATGGGCATTGCGGTCATGGCCATAATGGGCGTGGTCATGTATGTCACCGCCCCGTTCATCATGGGGATAATGACTCCCGTGGACGAGGTTGTGGACCTCGGCGCAAGGATACTGCGCATCGAGGCCTTTGCCGAGCCGATGTATGCGGCCGCGATAGTAGTTTACGGTGTCTTTGTCGGTGCGGGAAGCACATTGGCCTCAAGCATCATGAATCTCGCAAGCATCTGGGGCGTAAGGCTTTCGCTTGCCGCCGTCCTTGCTCCGCGATACGGGCTTGAAGGCGTATGGATTGCCATGTGCATAGAACTCTGTTTCCGTGGCGCTATATTCCTGTTCCGCCTCTACCGTAAAAAATGGCTGGGATAAGGAACAGTTCTTTAGAGGCGGCCTCCGGATGTATTTTTCCTTAGAAAGAGGAAAAATTTTTAAAATCTTTCCTTTATTTTAGGAAAAAATCCTTATTTTTGTCATGTAATTTAGGAAATATTATGAATAAAGATGTTATTAAGTCTTTGATAGCCATAAGGCAGAATGAAATTCCCTTTAGCGTTATAGAAAGGGATATGAAATTGCCTGTAAATCGGAAAAAAATAATAACGGTTCCGGGAGTGAGGAGGTGCGGAAAATCCACAATGATGGAAATAGCGGTCAATGACCTTGTCCAAGGCGGGGTGCCAAAACGGAACATCTTGTGGATAGGCTTTGATGATGAACGTCTTGTGGGAATGTCTTCCGATGAATTGGATACGATAATAGTATCTTATATGGAAATGTTCCCTGATGTCCCGATAAAGGAAGCACACATGTTTTTTGATGAGATTCAGTTGATAAAGGGGTGGGAATATTTTGTTTTGCGCGTATATAAGTCATACTGCAAGAACATTTATATATGCGGAAGCAGTGCGACTATGCTTTCCAAGGAACTCGGCTCCGCTTTACGCGGTTATCCTTTGGAATATGAAACATATCCCCTTTCTTTTAAAGAATTCTGTCGCTTTAAAGGTATTAAAACGGATGCTTTTTTAGAACAGGACAGGGCACGCTTGAAAAACGCATTCGAGCTATACAACCAATCCAGTGCTTTCCCCGAAATCGTGCTTGCACGATCACAATCGGAACAGCTGAAGTTGCTTCACGGATACTTCGACACAATGATTTTACGCGATCTTGCAGAACATTATCGCATTGCGAATATCGGGGTGCTGCGTTATTTTGTAAAACGCATCATGTCGAACCTTACAAAACCTACGTCGGTCAATGCTATTTACAATGACATCAGGTCACAGGGCCTGAAAGTAAGTAAGGACGACTTGTACCTGTGGGCCGATTATGTATGTTATGTTTTCATGTTTATACGTATTCCCAAATACAGTCGTTCATTGCGGAAAGAACGGAGGTCGTTTGATAAGTATTATTGCATAGACAACGGACTGCGCGCCGCCGTACTGATGTCTCAAAGCAATGATAACGGGAAGTATCTTGAAAATACGGTTTTCATGCAATTGAACCGTAACAGGCTTCCGTCGGACAAGATTTCGTATTATCAAGATAACTCGGAATGCGATTTTGTCCTTCAGAGGGAGGATAAGGTAATCCGACTTATTCAGGTTGCATGGAACATTGCTGATGAACAAACCGTTGAGCGTGAGATCAGAGGTCTGTTGGAGGCTTCATCGGCCACGGGATGCGATAATATGCTGATAATAACGGACGATGAAGAAAAAACCATTCTTCGTGACGGCAAGCGGATCATAGTAGTACCGGCGTGGAAGTGGCTACTCGAAAAAAGTGTCATGAATGACAGTTTTTCCGAATAGCAAGATACCCATGAACTGTGATTTCTGAAAATGTTTCCGCGACCGTCCTTGGTCAGGATTGCAAAGCCGGGAACACGAGGACTTCTAAGATAAGTTGGCGAAGCCGCAAAACGGAAAAGTTCAGAGCACACCCCGACTTAACCTAAATGTATTGATATGTACTGATAATCAGTTGGTTGATACTGTTGTAAAAATTTATGACTGTGGATTTCGGGGTGTTCCAAACCCTTCAGAATCCACAGCTGTTTTGAGGTGTGTGTCTTATTATTTCTTGATTTACAATAAGTTATGCGAAAAATGACTAAATCGGACCGTGCGCCTGGATTGTATTCCTTCGCAAATGTAGATTCGGGCAGGAAATTTTAGAAGCATGTCTCAAATTTTCTGAGTAAAAATTTTCAACAGCTTCTTAATCCTTTGAGAAATGTTGATGTTCCGAGCGGAATCCACCTCGACCTCGCTAGGAACACGGATTTTTCGTAATTTTGCAGTTGCATTTATTGTTGCCGCGCTTAAATAGTCGTACTTCAAATGGCAGTACTCAAATGGCAGTACTCAAATGGTCGCCCTAAAATCGTCGCGCTCCAATAGTTGCACATCAGCTGGCATAACGAATTAGCATAACGAATAAGCATAGCGAATTGGCATAACGAACATTGCATAAACGGAAACAAAATGTTTGAGGATACTTCAGTAATTTCGGGAATGAGCGGGCACGTCCGCATTATTGTGGCATGCGCAATAATCATTGCGGCTTATCTGATTGATTTTCTTTGCTGTCGGTTGCTCGTTCCCCTCATGCGCAGGATTGCCCTCAGGACGAGTTACAATTGGGACAATTACCTCACCAACGGCAATGTCCTCCACAATGTTTTCCACCTTATCCCTCCGGTGACATTCCAGGTCGCGCTTCCTCTGCTCTTCCCCGGGCAGTCCCAGTGGACGGATTTGCTTTCGAAGGCCTTTACGGTTTATATCATAGTCGTTTCGTGCCGGCTGGTCTGCGAATTCATAACCTCCCTGTACGGGATTTCCAACGAATCCAAGGTTTTGAAAAACAAGCCGATGAAAGGTGTTTACCAGATGCTGAAAGTCATCGTAATAGGCATCTGTGTCATCCTTACGGTAGGGGTTCTGATAGAGAAAGACTTTACCACCCTGATAGCCGGGCTCGGCGCTTCCGCTGCCGTACTCATGCTGGTTTTCAAGGACACCATACTCGGTCTCGTGGCCGGAGTCCAGCTGTCCGCCCATGACATGCTGCGGCCCGGCGACTGGATAATGCTTGAAAAATACGACGTGGACGGCATAGTAGAAGAAGTCACTTTGAATACCGTCAAGGTGAGGAATTGGGACAAAACCATAACCACCGTGCCCCCGTACGTGCTCGTGAGCGATTCTTTTAAAAACTGGCGCGGCATGCGCGAGAGCGGCGGCCGCCGTGTAGCCCGTTCCCTGCGTATCGATATGAATTCCATAAGGTTCTGTACGGAAGAAGAACTGAAAGGTTTTTCTTCGGAAAAATGGGCGGAGGGAATGGTTCTGGCCGGAGACATCGTCAATCTCAAACTTTTCAGGACGGCGGTGGAATACTACCTTCGCACGCTTTCCGGAATCAACAGTGGCCTGATGCTGATGGTGCGGCAACTGGAGCCTACCTCCGAGGGCCTGCCTCTCCAGCTTTATTTCTTCACGGAAGAAAAAGACTGGGTGCCTTACGAGCGCATGGCCTCCGATGTAATCGAGCATGTAATCGCTTCATTGCCGCGGTTCGGTCTGAGAGTCTTCCAGAAACCTTCCGGGATGGATGTCCAGTCGGTCAAAAGGTAGGTCCCGCTCCCGCCACCTGCTCGAGTCAACAGTACTCGCCATCAAGAAAATTTGAAAATTTCCCGGATTCTCGGAACATCATGACGGAAATTTTTATAATTTTATGGCGGAAACATTTAAACCAAATATAGCGATAAAATTATGAAACCGTTTTCTCACAATCGTTTTATGGCTGCCGTATACGTTCTGACAGCCATGTCGTTATGCGCACCGGCCGTTTCGGGCGCAATGAACAGCGCAATGGACAGTGCAATGGACAATCAGGAAAGGCATATTGCAAGCCGTCCTTTGGGCGACAAGGAGCTGGCTGAGGAAAATCTTCCTGAAAACCTGCTTGCCCCGGAAACCCCTACGCTGGTTGTGTACTCGGATCTGGAAGGGCTTGAATTCGAAATGGCGGACGAAAATCAGAGGACCCGGATTAAGGAGGTCCAGCCTTATGACGGAGAAAAATACGTACTATCCATGGATGCCGGCAGGCGCCGTAATGTGCGATGCGACATAGTTATTTCAAAAGACGGTTACGCGCCGAAATCGATTGAGGTTTCCTGTACAAAGAGAAATCCCCTGGCAGCATACGAGGTAGATTATGTCGATGAGATGCCGAAGTTCATGGGCGGCGACAAGAACTCTTTCGCCGTATGGGTAAGCGAGAATATGGATTATCCAGAGGAAGCCCTGAAACAGAAACACAAGGGTGTCATCATGGTGGGTTTCCTCGTAGGCAAGGACGGATATCTGACCGACATATCCCTGATAAGAGGGCTCTCGGCGGAATTGGACAACGAGACTTTGAAGGTGGTGAAATCCTCACCGAAATGGACTCCGGCAATGAAGGACGGCGAACCTGTAAGCATGTCCTTTATAATGCCGGTTATGTTTGATATCCGCTGAAAGCGGTTTTGTCATTCTTCCAGTTTCCGGAAAAACGAAGCCATGTTGCCGGAAGCCTTGCGGCTGAAAGGAAGGAGTATGCTTCTCCGCCATATCGTCATGATGCGGCCTTTGCTGTCCGTGATTCCGGCTTCATGCAGCATTTCAGGCGACAGCCGCGGGGAAATCTTCATTTCGCGTTTCATCTTTCTGAAATCGCGGTGCGCCTCCATTACGGATTTGCAGTAGGCAGGTTTTCCCGTAAGCAGATACACGGCGCCCGCCGCCCCGTCGAGAACCATTCTGAAGAAGATGAACGGGCCGTGGCCGCGCCGTGGAAGATTCTTGTGGAGCATCAGCAGGTTGTTCCTGAAGTTGAGGTACAGTTTCCTCGGCGATTCATTCGGCAGGGCCCCTCCGCCTACATGGTAAATGACGGATTGCGGCACATTCCAGACCTGCCATCCGAGCAGTTGCGCCCTCCAGCAGAAATCTATCTCCTCCATGTGGGCGAAAAATGCCTCGTCGAGCCCTCCGCACTGTTCGAAAACGCTCCGGCGTACCATCATTGCCGCCCCTGTGGCCCAGAATGTCCGGCATGCCTTGTCGTACTGCCCCTTGTCTGTCTCTATCGCCGACCTTACCCTTCCGCGGCAGAACGGGAAGCCCCATCTGTCTATGAAGCCGCCTGCGGCTCCGGCATATTCGAAGCTGTCCCGTGCCGTGTAGCCGTGAAGTTTCGGAGCGGCCACTCCGCATGACGGATGCGAGTCCATCCACTGCGCAAGCGGGACCAGCCAGTCTTCCGTGACTTCTATGTCGGAATTGAGCAGCAGGAAATAGTCGAAGCCTTTCCCTCCGAGCTCCCGGAACGCTTTGTTGTAACCTCCGGTGAACCCGTAGTTCCTGTCGAAAAATAAGGTGTCCGCACACTCTCCGAGTCCTTTCATCCATTCCACGGAACCGTCCGTAGAGCCATTGTCCGCCACGACCGTGCGGGCGGTCCATCCGGGAAGCCTTTCACTCAGCCGGTTGCAGGAGGCGACAACTCCGGGAATGAATTTTTTCATAAAATCCACCCCGTTCCAATTCAAAATCACGACAGCGACATTCGACATTTTACCGATATTTTAAATCCTAAAATTTCAAAACTGTTTTTTGAAAAACAAAAATAGTCATAATTTCTTTTTGTACCTTTGCGGCCGCATTCATTTGCCTTATGGAAGAAATGGAAAACAAGATTTTGGAAAGGGCCCATACGGTGGCCTGTTTCGAGACGGATGCGAACAAGATTCTGCGGCCGGAGGCCTTTATGGACTGGGCCCAGGAAATGGCCCAGCTTCATGCCGAGCGCCTGCATTTCGGTTATGACGACTTCATATCCCGCAAGCTCGCCTGGGTCGTGACCCGTTTTTACGCCCGTTTCATCAATCCTCCCAAATGGAAGGATGCAGTTACCCTGCGGACCTGGCACAAAGGGCTGGAAAGGATAATGTCCATCAGGGATTTCCAGATTCTGGACAAGGACGGGAATGTCGCCGTTGCGGCCACGAGCTCATGGGTAATCGTCAATATCGAGACCCGCCAGTTCACAAGGGAGCATTTTGCCGTGGACAGGGACGGGTCGGTATGTAAGGAAAATGCCGTGGAGCATTCCGCCGAGAAGGTGGTCATGCCGCGCGAAGGGGTAGAGCTTGTCGCGGAACATGTCGTGGCCTATTCCGATATCGACATGAACGGGCATACGAACAACGCCTCCTACATGGGCTGGGCAATGGATGCCGTGGGGCTGGATGTCTCTCTGGAAAGGGAGGTCCTGGATTTTACCATAAACTTCAATCATGAGTCCAAGGCCGGGGAGCGCGTTTCGATTTACCGCGCCTGCTGCGGAAACGATCATTATATAGAAGGCAGGATTGCCGACAAGGCGGTCTTTACAACTTTGATCAGGTTTAAGTAATACGATATGAATTGGTTAGAGGAGCTTTTCATCGGAAACGGCGTGGCCCATTCGCTTTTTCTCATATCATTGGTGATTGCCATAGGAATCGTTCTCGGGCGCTTTAAGGTCAAGGGAGTGTCCTTGGGCATAACCTGGGTGCTTTTCGTGGGCATCCTTGCAAGCCATTTCGGCATGCGCATAGATTCCACGACATCCCATTTCGTGAAGGAATTCGGCCTTATTCTTTTCATCTATTCCATAGGCTTGCAGGTAGGCCCCGGATTTTTCTCGTCATTGAAGAAGGGCGGCATAAAACTGAACCTGCTTGCGATTGTGATAGTATTGCTTGCGGCCCTTACCGCCTACATCATCCATCTTGTGACGGGAACGGACCTCGTTACCATGGTGGGCATCATGTCCGGTGCGGTTACGAATACCCCGGGCCTCGGTGCTGCGCAGCAGACCTATATCGATACCCAGGCGGCCTTGGGGGTGGATTCGAATGTGGCGGCGGCGATGGCCGACAACATTGCTACCGGTTATGCCGTGGCCTATCCGCTCGGCGTGCTCGGTGTGATAGCCTCCATTCTGCTGATTAAGGGCGTTTTCCATATCAAGGTCAAGGACGAGAAGGAAAAAATGGATGCCGTCAGTGTCAATCTCGATACGGCGAGGAGGCTGGCCGTTGAAATAAAGAACCCTGCCATTTTCGGGAAGACCCTTTCGGAAATAGACGGTTATATCGGGAAAAAATATGTGGTGTCCCGTCTTTTCAAGGCCTCTACGGGGACGGCCATAATGCCTTCTTCCGATTCGGTCGTGGATGAAGGCGACAAGGCACTGGTAATCACCTCCAAATCTTCGGCCGATGCGGTGGCGGCGTTTTTCGGGGCGCAGATAGACATGCCTTTCGCGGAGTGGGAGAAAATAGATTCTTCGCACATATACAAACACCTGATAATTACGCGCCGCGAGCTTACGGGACGTACCCTCGGCTCGCTCAAGGTGCGGTCTTCATACGGTATAAGCATCACCCGCGTGAACAGGGCCGATGTGGACATAGTCCCTTCCCCGAGCCTTGAACTTCAGCTCGGCGACAGGCTTACGGTTGTCGGTACCGAAGAGGCGATAAACAAGGCGGAAGAACTTTTCGGCAATTCGATGGACGAACTCCGTGAGCCGAATATCGTCCCTATATTTTTCGGAATCGCAGTCGGTGTCATAGTCGGCTCGCTTCCTTTCATCTTTCCGGGAATCCCCCAGCCAGTCAAACTCGGCCTTGCAGGCGGTCCTCTGATTGTGGCCATACTTTTCAGCCGTTTCGGTCCCCATTTCAAGCTTCCTACCTATACTACCGTGAGTGCCAACAAGATGCTTCGCGAGATAGGCATAGCGCTCTTCCTCGCTTCCGTAGGGCTGTCCGCCGGCGAGAGTTTCGTGGATACGATAGTGAACGGCGGTTACATGTGGGTCATCTACGGCTTCATCATTACCGTAATCCCTTTGCTGATAGTCGGTTTTATCGGCAGGGGAGTGATGAAGCTCAATTTTTACCAGATAATGGGACTCATGGCCGGAAGTTACACCAGCCCTCCTGGACTGGCATTCACGAATGAGGCTTACGGCTCGGCATACCCGTCGACGGCATACGCCACTGTCTATCCGATATCCATGTTCATGAGGGTTCTCGTGGCGCAATTGCTGGTTCTGTTCGCTCTTGTTTAGGTGCAAATTGGACGGATTTGCTTGTTTTGCTCCCGTCTTCTTGCTATATTTGTGAATTGTTTAAATTTTTTGCGATATGAAAAAATTGTTTGTAGCGATCGCATTCAGCCTCATATCATTGGGTCTGAGTGCTCAGGATTGGGCGGTGGGAGCCCGTTTGGGTGCGACTGCCCAGGTTGTAGGCCAGTACGATATGGGCGCGAATTATATCGAAGCCCGTTTCGGTGCCGGCTTTGCCAACAATTTCATGAGAGACGGATTTGACGGCCGTTTCCCTTACGGTGCCAGTGCGGACTTCTCCGTACTGTACAACTTCAAGCTTGCAAACTGGAACTGGACTCCTTCGGCAGGTGAGTGGTTCTTGGATGCCGGTGTCGGGCTCAATGTCGGCGGAGGTGAGAATTATGCTTATGTAGGCCCTCAGGGTATGGCACGTTTCGGAATCAGGTTCAACGGCGCGCCTATTGCCCTTTCATTCGATTGGTCGCCTGCCATCAGCGTATCTATGGTGTATGGAGGAGGGCATACGGAAGCCGGTTACAACGGCCTTGCGCTTGCCAACTTCGCCCTTACTTGCGTATTCTATTTGTAGTTTATCCTATAAGCCTGTGTATCAGGCGTGAAATGACCCGGTTATATGGGGCGTACCTGAACGGAGGGTCTATCGAGGTCCCTTTCGACAATATGCTTTTATAGTGTGTGAAGGTACGGAAGCCCCATTTCCCATGGTAAGTCCCGATTCCGCTTTCTCCAGTGCCGCCGAAAGGCAGCCTGGGGGAAGCGAGTTGCATTATGGTGTCGTTGATGCATCCTCCTCCGAACGGGACGGTGCGTATGAATTTCTCTGCGAGTTTTCTGTTTCCGGTAAAGATGTATGCGGCAAGCGGCCTTTCCCCTGATGAGATATGTGCAATGGCATCTTCGAGTGATTCTGTTTCCAGTATCGGCAGGATCGGTCCGAAAATCTCTTCCTGCATGATTGCCGAGTTCCATGTCACCTCTGTAAGCAGGGTGGGCGCTATCTTTGACCTTTCAGGGTCGCACATGCCTCCGTATACTACATGCCCTTCGCCAGTACTGCCCGTACTTCCGTTCCTGTCGGCCATGCTTATGAAGCGCGACAGTCTGTCGAAATGCCGCCGGTTGATTATCTTGCCGTAGTCCGGGCTTTCCATCGGCTGGCTTCCGTACATTTTTTCGGTTTCACGTATGAATGCCCGGATGAACCTTTCCTTGATTCCTTTCCCGACAAGCAGGTAGTCCGGAGCCACGCAGGTCTGCCCGCAGTTGAGCAGTTTGCCGAAGGCTATGCGCCTTGCGGCGACATCTACGTCGGCATCGTCCAGAACTACTACGGGGCTTTTCCCTCCCAGTTCGAGGGTTACCGGGGTAAGATGGCGGGAGGCCTTTTCCATTACGATGCGCCCTACTGTTTTTCCTCCGGTATAGAAAATGTAATCGAATCTGCACTCGAGGAGCGCTTCCCCGACATCGCTGCCTCCTTCGATGATGCATACGTGTCCCGGGTCGAAGGTGCGGGAAATGAGTCTGTGCAAAAGGAGGCTTGTGGCAGGGGCATATTCGCTCGGCTTTAATATGCAGCAATTGCCGGCCGCTATCGCCGCGACAAGAGGGTCGAGCGCAAGAAGCAGCGGATAATTCCAGGGGCTGATTATAAGTGCCGTTCCGTATGGTTCAGGATATATTGTCGCTTTTCCGGGGGCCTGTCCTATGGATGGGGCCGTGCGGCGCGGGCGGCTCAGGTTTCCGAGGTGGCGGAGCATGTAACCGATGCTTTCGAGCACCATCCCGGTCTCTGTCATGTATGATTCGGTGGCGGATTTCCCGAGATCCTCGTCAAGTGCGGCGAAGATTTCGTCTTCCATCGAGCGGATATTGTCACGAAGTCTTTTCAGGGCCTCTTTCCGGAAGCTCGGGTCGCGTGTCGTTCCCGAGGCGAAAAATCCCCTTGCCCTTTCTATGGAACTGCCGATAATGTCCATGCCGCAGTATTATTGCCGACGTTCTACTCCTCGGGTAATGGCATTCAGGACCGTTTCCTCCACCATGATTCCGTTTTTGTCGAGGGACTGGGTCTTTACTTCCCCTATTCCCGGAGCGTACCATGTCCTTTCGTATTCCCTCTGCTTGTCGCCGCCGAGCAAAGACTTTTGTTTGACGAATACCTGCTGTTCCACTATATAGGTTTCGAATGTGCCGGCCGGGACTGTCAGGGATTCGGTCCCTATGCATTCGTACATTTCGTATCTGATCTCGCAAGTGACGGAGAAGAAGGCGATTTTGACTTTGATTTTCACGGGGTCGAATTCGCAGCTCTCGCCAGGAGACATGACATTCGGGAAAACGGGATTCCGTGATTCACCGGCATCGACTCTTATATCGATGTTTTTAAACAGTTCCGCCTCTTCCATTTCTCCGGCGGCCTCCATCATCTCTTTCATCATATTTCCCGTCTTGCCGATGACATCTATGTACCAGCTGTCGTCAGTAATTACGTATTCAGTGGTGGACAGCCTGTCGAACTGTTCCTGCGACATTCCTTCTAAAGGAGTCCCTATGTCTTTGATGCCTACTATTTTCCGGTTTCCTTCGTCTTTTACGTAGACCACTTCCCGCTTGGAAAGCATTTCCGCGCCCTCCGCGGTCGTAGTCTTGTATTCGAGTACCAGGCCCTTTTCCGCAGCCACGGGAGCCGGGACATTCTGCCCGTAAGACAATATTGCCGGTACGAGGAGTGCAAGTGCCGTTATCAGTCGTTTCATCGTATCTGGATTATTTGGGATTATTTGGGATTATTTGAAATTAAATTTCGTCATAGCGGTCGCCGTCCACGGTTATGTAGTCGCCAAAATATTCTCCGGAAGAAAATACGGTGTGCCTTACCTCTTTTTTCCATCCTTTGACACCATGGTATATCGTAAACGAATTACCGTCCATCTTGTAATACAAATCGCACCCTGAGGTATTGAACGGGGACATCAATCCTACTCTGCTTTCATAGAATACGTTCCCGTCATTCCCGAATGTGTAGGTCTTGCTTATCTCCATGGAACCTGTTTCTCCGTTCCAATATTCGAAAGTCCTTCCCTTTAAAGCTGTATTCACATCCCCGAATTTTTCACAGGAGGCAAGGGCAAGAGCCAATAATGCCAGAATGAACAATTTTCTCATAACAATATTTTTATCAAAATTTTTTCCGTTTCCCTATGTGATTTGCAGCGGATATTATGCGATTCGCGGCGCCGTCCGCAGTGCAAACCTTAAACGTACATTTCGACATCTTTCAGCGTGATGACGTTCCCCGACAGTATGAGGAGGCGCTCCACGACATTGCGGAGTTCCCTTATGTTTCCGGTCCAAGGCTTGGACATCAGGGCTTTTACGGCATCCTCGTCTATTTTCTTGACAGGCTTGCCGGCTTCGGCCGAGATGTCGGCTATGAAGTATTCCACGAGCAGAGGTATGTCTTCCCTGCGCTCGGACAGGGAAGGTACCTGGATTACTATCACGCTGAGGCGGTGATAAAGGTCTTCCCTGAAGTTCCCTTTCTCTATCTCCTTCTTCAGGTCCTTGTTGGTGGCGGCAATGACACGTACGTTGACTTCTATGTCCTTGTCGCTGCCTACCCTCGACAGTTTGTGCTCCTGAAGCACCCTCAGCACCTTGGCCTGGGCCGCAAGGGACATGTCCCCGATTTCATCCAGGAAGAGGGTGCCTCCGTCGGCCTGCTCGAATTTGCCCTTATGCTGCTTGATTGCTGAAGTGAACGCCCCTTTCTCGTGCCCGAAGAGCTCGCTTTCGATAAGTTCCGATGGTATGGCGGCGCAATTGACCTCCACGTAAGGCATTCCCGACCTTTCGCTTTTCTCGTGGAGCCATTTGGCCACCAGTTCCTTTCCCGTTCCGTTGGCGCCGGTTATGAGCACCCGGGCGTCTGTCGGGGCGACACGGTCTATCATCTCCTTGACTTTCATCATTGCAGGCGACTCTCCGACCATCTCCGGCACGCCTTTGACTTTCTTTTTCAGCAGGTTTTTTTCTTTTACCAGATCCGATTTTTCGGTGGCGTTCTTGAGCGTGATGAGTATCCTGTTGAGATCCAGGGGTTTCTGTATGAAGTCGTAAGCGCCTTTCTTTATGCACTCCACGGCGGCGTCTATCGTGCCATGTCCCGAAATCATTATAACGGGTTCTTCGAGGGAGGCGTCTGAAAATTTTTCAAGAAATTCGATGCCGTCCATGTTGGGCATCTTTATGTCGCAGAATACGGCGTCGTATTTTTTCTGCATGGCCATTTCCAGGCCAGCACGGCCGTCTTCGGCCACATCGACCGTATGGCCTTCGAATTCCAGTATTTCCTTGAGAGTGTTCCTGATGCTCCTCTCGTCATCTATTACGAGCAATTTCATTTTATATGGTTTTTAATCTGAACCTTCCGGAACAGGAAAGGCAAATATACGGAATTTTTATCACTATGGGAAAATTGTTATTTTTGTATTTCGGTTTCATAATGAATGCGACATGGATGCAAGGAAAATCATCATTGCCGTAGACGGATATTCTTCTACAGGGAAAAGCACTTTCGCGAGGACCGCCGCGGAAAGGCTCGGCTATGTTTATCTCGACTCGGGGGCGCTTTACAGGGGCGTGACCCTTAAAGGCATAGAAACGGGTTGCGTAGGCAGGGACGGAATCGATGCCGCACGGCTCGAAGAATGTCTGCACGGGTTGGACATATCCTTCGGAAGAGACGGGCAGGGGAGGTTGCGCACCTTTATGGACGGGACGGATGTCGAAGACAGGATACGTTCGATAGAGGTGTCGTCGCTGGTGAGCCCGGTTGCGGAACTTCCGTTCGTAAGGGACTTCGTGGACGGCATTTTGCAGCAGTACGGCAGGGAAAAGGGCATTGTCATGGACGGCCGGGATATCGGAACGACTGTCTTTCCGGATGCTGAGCTGAAGATATTCATGACCGCGGACAGGAAAGTGAGGGCGGAAAGGAGGATGAATGAAATGGAAGAGGCCGGAAAGAAAATCGGTTTTGAGGAAGTCCTTGCCAACATAGACGAAAGGGACTATATAGATACGCACAGGAAAACATCCCCGCTGACCAAGGCCGCGGATGCCATTGAACTGGATAACAGCGATATGACATTGGAAGGGGAGATGGACTGGCTGCGCGGGATTCTGTTTTCAAAATTCGGAATATGCATCTGAAAATCGACATAGACGGGGATTCGGGCTTTTGCTACGGTGTGGTAAGGGCCATAGGCAAGGCGGAGGAGTTCCTTTCCGCGCACGGAAGGCTGTATTCGCTCGGGGCAATCGTCCATAACGAGACCGAGATGGAGAGGCTTGCCCGGAAAGGGCTCGAAACGATATCTTACGCGGATTTTCTGTCGGGGGAGGCAGGACAGGGTACCGACATACTGATACGTGCCCATGGCGAGCCTCCTGAGACATACGCCATAGCCGCGGAAAAAGGGTACCGTATCATCGACTGCACCTGTCCCGTGGTGCTCAGGCTCCAGGAAAAAATACGAGCGGCCGCAAAACGCATGGGAAGCGGCGGCTGCATAATGATATTCGGGAAAACCGGCCATGCGGAAGTGAACGGCCTCGTGGGCCAGGCCGAAGCGGAGGGTTGCCCGGTATATGTGGTGGAAAATTCCGGCATGCTCCGTTCCCTGATTGCCGGCGGGGAACTTGCCCGGTTCAGCGGCATTGAAATATTTTCCCAGACGACAAAGGACCCTGCGGAGTACCGGGAAATATGCAGGGAGCTCATTGCTGCCGTCCCGTCCGCCAAGGCCAACGATACCATCTGCGGGCAGGTGGCTTCGAGGCACAGGAAGCTCGCCGAATTTGCCGGAAACCACGATGTCGTGCTTTTCGTCTCGGGAAAGGAAAGTTCCAACGGGAAAGTGCTTTACCGCCTTTGCCTCGATGTCAATCCTCGTACCCATTTCATCGGGGACGAAGGCGACATAAGGGAAGAATGGTTTTCGGATGGGGACAATGTGGGTATCTGCGGAGCGACCTCGACTCCGAAATGGCTGCTCGAAAAAATTGCTGATTATATGCGAAAATATTTGTAATTTTGCAACTTCAATAAAAACAGAAATATTTTATGGCAACTACAGCTGATTTTAAAAACGGACTTTATCTTAATTACAACGGAAAACCATGTTCTATCGTATGGTTCCAGCATGTAAAACCGGGCAAGGGCCCTGCATTCGTGAAAACCAAGCTCCGCAATCTTGAAAACGGCCGCATACTCGAGAACACTTTCACGGCCGGTGCGAAAATCGATGTGATAAATGTCGAGAGGAGGCCTTACCAGTATCTTTACAAGGATGAGAACGGTTACAACTTCATGCATTGCGAGACATTCGAGCAGATTTGCCTTGAGCCTGAAATGATTGAGAATGCGGACCTTATGAAAGAGGGCCAGAAGGTGGAAATGATGTTCGTTGCCGATGAGGAGCGTTGCCTTACCTGCGAGCTTCCAACATACGTGGAACTCGAAGTGACCTACACCGAGCCGGCCGTAAAGGGCGATACCGCTTCCACCAACGCGATGAAGGCTGCGACCGTGGAGACCGGTGCGGAAATCATGGTTCCGCTGTTTGTGAACATAGGCGACAAAATCCGTATCAATACGACCGACAGGTCTTACGGTGAAAGGGTAAAATAAGGCGTAAAAGGAAAACGGATGCCGTTTTCCTGAGCCGTTTTGCAAAAAAAATCACAGGGGCTGCCCGATGGAGGCGGCCCCTGTCCTATTATTCGTTGTCTATTCTCAGAATCTGGATATGGTTTCCGTTTTCGCCGATCATTACGGAAATTGTGACGGAATAATTGCTCTGACTGCAGTACAGCCTGCCGATGGCGTGCTTCATTATGCTTTCCCCGCTTTTGTGGATGATGTTGAAGCGGTACGGCCTGTTGGCATCGAAGAACGCCTGCATGATTTCCTTTGCCTGGTTCTTGCTGCAACAGTCGTTGGAATTGCCGAGGATGGTGACTTCGAGGTTGTCGGCGAACCATGCGGAAAGCCTGTCGGCGTTTCCCTGCTGGATGTATTTGCCGATAGGGACGAAAACATCGGCCTCGTTACCCTGTATGGTGGCGAGGCTTTGCGCTTTTGCGGAAAAAGACACGCCCGCAAAAAGGGCGGTCATCGCAAGTATGATGTTTGCAATCTTCATCCCGTGGCAATTTTTCGACAATCCAATCTTGCAAATACCAAGCCAGATGATTAATTTTGCATTAAACTGGATTACATGAAGATTACGTTATTGACGGTAGGAAAGACGGACAGGGGATATCTGAAGGAAGGTATCGATATGTATTGCGGGCGCATAGGGCACTATGCCGCTTTCCGCATGATAGAGATACCGGATGTGAAGGGGGCTTCGTCGCTGTCCAGGGCACAGATTAAGGAAAAGGAGGCCGACAATGTCTTCAAATACATAAAACCGGCCGACGAGGTAGTGCTTTTGGACGAGCATGGAAAGGAATACGATTCTTTGGGATGGGCCTCGAAGCTGGAGGAAAGGTTTTTGCATGATACCCGGGACATGGTTTTCGTGATAGGCGGGCCGTATGGCTTTTCCTCCCGGCTGTATGACAGGGCGGGTTCCATGATTTCCTTGTCGAGGATGACTTTTTCGCACCAGTTGGTGCGGTTGGTGTTCCTTGAACAGCTTTACAGGGCCTTCACAATCATGAAGGGCGAACCGTACCATCACGAATGAATGAAGAATGGTGCGGACAGGCATTAGGACGGTTATGAAAGAGAAACTGAACAAATTTTTCCATTGGACAGGCAGGAACATCCATGTCGTATTCCTGCTTGCGGCGGCCGTATTCTTCTGCCTTTCCATTCTGGAAAAAGGCGAGACCGCCGATATTGGCAAAGCGGCGCGGTCTGTGGAGCGGAGGCTCGGACGTCTTGACGGCAAGATGGAAAAATATGCTTCCAGAGTGCTGGAGTTGCCGGCTTCCCAATGGGCCGATGCCGGAAAGGTGCCGGACTATATCGTCATATACAAATATGTGAACGACACCCTGCATTCCTGGATAAACCATTTCCCGTTGAGGAACGATGAAATCATAGACGGGGAGCATTTCGGGGTGAGATACAACCGTCTGAGCCGTGTGCAGACGCTTTTCATGCCTCTTCTTTCCGGGGTTACGGAGACACCGTCCTATATGAACATAGGGTCGCAGTGGTTTGTAATGCGCTCATATCAGAAGGGCAGGGTGAAACTGATTTGCGGAATCCTCATAAAGGAAGATGCCGAGCCGATGATTGCTTCTTTCGGCGGGATAAACAATAAATTGAAGGTTCCGGAAAACATGACCGTCTGTCCGGTGGCCTATTCCGACGGATGCACGATAAAGGACGGGGATGTCCCCGTATTCAACCTTGTTTTCAAAAAAGGAGGGCTTCCTGACTGGAGCCCGGCCTATTCATGGTTCAAATGGACGGCGCTTTTCCTCGTTTTAGGCGCGTTTTTCTCCTATTATGTAAAAAAACGCAATCCTCTTTCCTTCCTGGCGTTTGTCGTGGCGGCCGGGGCAAGCACATTTTTCACTTTCGGCTGGGCCGCCCGCATGAGGGATTATTCGGGACTGTTTTCCCCTGTGGTTTATGCCGATTCGTCGCTGCATGCCTCTTTGGGAGCCTTTCTTCTGAGCAATCTCTATATTTTCATTGTCCTTTTGGCCGTCTTCATTTCGAGGAAGCGCCTGATGCTGTGGTATTCGAAGCATTCGAGACCGTTGAAGACGGTTTACGCCGTTGCCGTATCGTTTTTCGCGGCGGCCTTGATGGTGTATATCCATTTTTCTCTGAAATCTCTGATTTTCAACTCGAACATAGTGCTTGAGGTCTTCCGTCTGGATGAACTTTCGATATATTCGTTCCTCGTTTACGGCTCTTACATGATACTTTTCATGGGCCTGCTGTTCATCATCCAGCTCGCCTTGCCGCTTGTCGCCGGGAAGAAATTTACCGTGTTTTCGGGGCGTTTCCTGCTGAGGTATTCGTTGTGCGTGGCCCTCTACCTTGTCGCGACCGTCAGTTTTTTCAGCCATAACAAGGAAATAAAGATGGTCAGGGCCTGGACTAACAGGCTGTCGGTGGAAAGGGATCTGAGCACAGAGCTCCTGCTCCGCATGGTGGAGGAGAGAATCGAACAGGACAGGTTCATCCATCTGTACATGGCCATTCCGAACGGCAGCATGATTATAGCCGAACATCTCGGAGAGAGCTATTTTTCAAGCCTTTCCACAGGATACGACATTACAGTTACGGTATGCGGCGAAAAGGACCGCCTGCTTCTCGGGGACGGGAGTCACGACAGGGATTGCTTTGCGTATTTCAACAACATACTTTCGCAGGGCATACCTTTGAATAACGATTCGCATTTTTTCTATATCAATGACCAGTCGGGCCGTATCAGGTATCTCGGGCTGTTCATGTACCGGGTGCGCGATGTCGGGCTGATGCGCCTGTATATCGAAATAGATTCGAGGCTGATGAAGGAGCAGAGGGGTTATTCTGACATTTTTCCGGAAACGGGAGGGATGGGCTTCAATATTCCGTCGGATTATTCCTATGCGAAATATATTTCCGGCTCGCTGGTATTCTACAGGGGAGTTTACAATTTTCCGGTATCTGCCGACAGCGAATTTTCCGGCAGTTTTCCTGAGGGGTTCTCGCACAGGGTCAAAGGACGGGATGTCGTATTCGTGAACAAGCTTTCGTCAGGCGACATTATCATCATAACGCGGGAGCGCAGGTCGGTATTCCCGTATTTCGTGTCGTTTTCATACATATCCCTGTTTACGATTCCGCTGATGATGCTGCTTTTGCTGTGGAAACCCAAAAGGGCCAATATACCATTGAAATTCAATTCGTTCAGGACAAAGATAATGGTTCTGCTGCTTGGAACCATATCCGGTACGGTGCTTCTGCTTACCGTTTCAATGGTGCTTTTCTATGCCGGCAGGAACGCGAGGGTGCGCTCGGAACAGATGGGGGAGAAGCTGCATACCGTCCAGTCCATGTTCATGGATGTGAGCAGGAACGCTTCTTCCATCGAGGCTTTGATGAACGGCGACGTGAAAACTGCCATGGACAGGATAGCGGCCTATACCCATACGGATATAAATCTTTACGACATACACGGGCATCTGATGCGTTCTACGAGGAATGAACTCTATTACCTTTCTTTGGCCGGCTCGAAGATAGATCCGGATGCGTTTTACAACATCGTCCATGAACACAGGAAGAGTTTCTTCAACAAGGAAGAGATAGCTGGAAAAAGTTTTTATTCGCTGTATGCCCCGGTGATAAACGATGCCGGAAACCTGATAGCGATAATCAATATCCCGTATTTCGAGCAGACCGAAAGTTTCCGGAAAGAGCTGATTTCGACGACGGCGGCGATAATAAACATATTCGTCATCATGATCATAGTGGTGGTGATAATAGGGGCAGCATTGACGACTTCGCTTTTCCGGCCTTTGCTGAAGCTGTACGAGCGTATGGAGAAGACGGATTTGTTCTCGTCTCCGGAAAAAATCGATTATGACAACAATGACGAAGTCTCCTATATTGTCAAGGCGTACAACAGGATGATTGACAATATGACCGACAGTACCCGGAGGTTCGCGATTACCGAGAGGGAGCAGGCGTGGAGGGATATGGCCCGCCAGATTGCCCACGAAATAAAGAATCCGCTTACGCCTATGCGCCTGAATATACAGCATTTGCTCAGGATGAAGCAGAACGGAGTCCCGGATTTGGGGGACAAGCTCGAAAAGATATGCAATTCCCTGCTTGAACAGATTGACGTCCTGGCCGATACCGCCACCGAGTTTTCTTCATTCGCCAAGTTCAATGTCGAGGAGAGCGTGGATGTGGACCTCGATGTTACCCTGCGTGAGCAGATAGTGCTGTTCGGAAGCTATGAGGGTATCGATATAGAATACCGCCGTGCCGGGGAGATGGTAGGGGAGACCTATCATATTTTTGCGCCGAAATCCCAGATGATCAGGGTGTTCGTGAATCTACTCACCAATGCGGTGCAGGCTTTGGAGCCGTCAGTGCTCACTTCTTCCGCGCGGGGACGGATTTATGTGACTCTGACGAAATATACGGCCGACCAGGACTCCGCATGGGGCATCCCGGGAGTAAGGTACGTGAGGGTGGATGTCGAGGACAACGGCCCTGGCGTGTCCCTGGAGAACAGGAGCAAGCTGTTCACCCCTAAGTTCACGACGAAGAACAGCGGTTCGGGACTCGGACTCGCCATCTGCAAGAGCGTAGTGGAGCAGATAGGGGGTACGATAATATACAGCACCTCTGAAGAACTCGGAGGCGCTGATTTCCGTGTCATTGTCCCTGAATCTATTTCTGCCTGATATATATTTGGATAGGGCAGCCGCAGAAATCGAATTTTTCCCTGATTTTGTTTTCGAGGAACCGTTTGTACGGCTCTTTGATGTATTGCGGGAGATTGCAGAAAAATGCGAATGACGGGCTCTTGGTCGGAAGCTGGGTCAGGTATTTGATTCTGATGTATTTTCCCTTCCATGCCGGCGGAGGGAAGTTTTCAATCTCCGGCAGGATGGCTTCGTTCAGCCTGGCCGTAGGTATTTTCTGGGAATAATTGCCGTATACCTTGTCTATTTCGTCAAGTATGTTGAACACCCTCTGTTTGGTTATGACCGAGGTGAATATTATCGGCACGTCGTTGAACGGCGCCATGCGCTTGCGTATCCCTTCGGTATAGACCTTCATCGTGTTGGATTCCTTTTCCACGAGATCCCATTTGTTCACTACGAGGATGCAGCCCTTCTTGTTCCGTTGGATGAGGTTGAAGATGTTCATGTCCTGGGCTTCCATTCCGCATTGTGCGTCAATCATCAGCACGCAGATGTCGGAGTTTTCTATGGCCCTGATGGAGCGGAGTGTGGAGTAGAATTCCAGATCTTCCTTTACTTTCCCTTTCTTCCTCATCCCGGCGGTGTCGATGAGCATGAACTGGTGCCCGAATTTGTTGTAATATGTTTCTATCGAGTCCCTCGTAGTCCCGGCTATCGGCGTGACGATATTCCTGTCGTTGCCGAGGAGGGCGTTCGTCAGGGAGGATTTTCCTACGTTCGGGCGTCCTACTATGGCTATCCGCGGAAGGTTTTCATGTCCGTCTTCGGCCGGTTTTTCTTCGGGAAGTTTCGAAACTATGTCGTCGAGCAGGTCTCCCGTTCCGCTTCCGGTGGCTGCCGCTATCGGCCATACTTCGCCGAGTCCCAATGAATAGAACTGATACGAGTCGGACAGGTCCCGCCCCGTATCTACCTTGTTTGCCGCCACGACTACCGGTTTCCGGCTTTTCCTGAGCATGGCGGCGATTTCATCGTCATAGTCCGTTATACCCGTATCGGCATCCGTCATGAACAGTACCAGGTCGGCCTCTTCCACGGCGATTTCAACCTGCTTGCGGATTTCGTCTTCGAAAATATCGTCCGTATTGGAAGTATATCCTCCCGTGTCGACCACTGAAAATTCATGGCCGCACCATTCGCATTTTCCGTAATGCCTGTCCCGTGTCACTCCGGCAGTCTCGTCTACGATGGCTTGCCTCATTCCTACGAGGCGGTTGAAAAGTGTGGATTTCCCTACGTTCGGGCGTCCGACTATGGCTACTAAACTCATGAAGATTTAATTTTTTTCTATGTTACCGATTGAGCAGGCATGGCAGTCCCCGCACCCGTCGGGGGTGCAGGAACCGTCGGCCTTCTTTCCGTTTTTCTTTCCCCAAAGTCTCAGTTCCTCTTCCTTGGCGCAGATTATCCCCATTTTCCTCAGCTCCTTGTTATGGCTGATTTCCGTGTCGGGGAATTGTCCGTTCTTGCGGAAAATGATGTTGAAACACAGGGCGAAAACAGCGAATCCCGTCAATATTACAGCAGCTATGAGTATTGTCGCCGTCATTAATATACGAAGTCTTCGCTTATGGATTCGTAATTGTATACTTTATTTATTGCTGTCGCGAAAATATCGGCGACAGAGAGCACTGTTATCTTCGAAATGTCCTTGTCCTGGCTGCGCAGGAGAGGGATGGTGTCGGTCACGATGATTTCCTCCAGCTTGCTTTCGGCGAGCCTTTCGTATGCTGGCCCGGAGAATACCGGATGCGTGGCTATGGCCCTGACACTCGATGCGCCCATGTCCATGAGTACGTTGGCTGCCTTGCAGATGGTGCCGGCGGTGTCTATCATGTCGTCCACTATCACGATGTCTTTCCCTTCAACGTCGCCGATGGCGGTTATGGAACCTACCACATTGGCCTTTTCCCTTGACTTGTGGCATATTATCATAGGGCAGGCGAGGGTTCTCGAATATGCGTTGGCGCGTTTTGCTCCTCCCATGTCAGGCGCGGCTATGGCAAGATTCGGAAGTTTCATCTCCCTGATGTAAGGCAGAAGTATCATGCTTCCGTATATATGGTCCACAGGAAGGTCGAAGAATCCCTGTATCTGTTCAGCGTGCAGGTCCATAGTCATGACCCTGTCGCAGCCTGCCGCCTCAAGGAGATTGGCTACGAGTTTCGCTCCGATGGAAACCCTCGGACGGTCTTTCCTGTCCTGGCGTGCCCAGCCGAAGTAAGGCATGACGGCGATTACCCTGTGCGCCGATGCCCTTTTCGCCGCGTCAATCATCAGAAGCAGCTCCATCAGATTGTCGGCAGGCGGGTAGGTGGACTGTATTATGCAGACAGTGGCTCCCCTGACACTTTCAAGGTAGCAAGGTTCGAATTCGCCGTCGCTGAATTTCATCAGCTGCGAGTTTCCGAGGGACAGTCCGAGTTTTGCCGCAATCTTGGCCCCGAGTTCTTCGGAACCGCTGCAAGCAAAGATTTTCAATGTGTGTTCGTGCTCCATGGTTTGTAATGTGATTATTCAGTTTTACTTGTGTTTGCCGTTGATTTTATTGTCTGCGCTATGTATTCCAGGACTTCCTCCCTTCCGGCCCTCGTTTCCGCCGAGGTCACGAAACACGGCGGGAGTTCTTCCCAGTATTCCGATATTTTCCGTTTTATCGAGTCTATTTTCGCGGCGAGCGCCACAGGCCCGCTTTTGTCGGCTTTTGTGAAGATTATCGAGAACGGGATTCCTTTTTCACCCAGTCTTATGAGGAACTCCAGATCCGTCTTCATCAGTTCGTGGCGGCTGTCGATGAGGACGAAAAGCAGTATCATGTTTTCTGACCTGTCTATATAGTCCCATATCATCTTGTCAAGTTTGGCAAGCTGGCTCTTGGACACTTTGGCGAAACCGTAACCCGGAAGGTCCACCAGGTACCACGATTCGTTTATCAGGAACCGGTTCACGGTCTGGGTCTTTCCCGGCGTGGACGATATGTGGGCGAGTTTCCTGTTGCCGCTCAGCATGTTTATAAGCGACGACTTTCCGACATTCGACCGTCCGATGAAGGCGAATTCGGGCAAATTGCGCTCCTGCCGTGCCGGAACACCCGTGCTGCTGTCCGTGTAGACGGCGGTCTTGATTTTCAATTGTGGCATTTCGGTCTCAATTCTAATTATCCGCAAAGGTAATCAAATGTTTGTAATTTTTTGTAAATTTGCACCGATATGCATCCGTATACGGGAAAGAATATGGATATAAAAAATGCTCTTACGCTAAAGGAACTTCTCCTGACAGTCAAGAAGGGGGTGGAGGGTGCGATGCCCTTTCCCGTCTGGGTATCAGCGGAGATCGCCGAAATCAAACAACGTTCTTCCGGGCATTGTTACATGGAATTGATAGATGATTCGGGTGCAGGGGCGCGCGCCCAGGCCGTGATATGGAACTCCAATTACCGTGTCATCGCTCCGTATTTCGAAAACGAGACGGGGCGTTCCCTCGGACCGGGAATGAAAATACTGGTAAAAATCCAGGTTTCGTACAGCGAGCTTTATTCCCTTACGCTGTCGGTGACCGACATAGAACCCTCGTTTTCCGTGGGCGAGGCCGAGCTTGAAAGGCGCAGGACCGTCAGGAGGCTCGAAGAGGAAGGCATGTTCGGAATGAACGGCACCTTGCGGCTGCCACGTCTGCCCCGCCGTTTCGCCGTCGTTTCTTCGGAAACAGCGGCAGGATACAGGGATTTCATGAAACATCTGCATGAAAACCAATATGGGTTCAGGTTTTACACCGAGCTTTTCCCTGCCGTGATGCAGGGCCGTGAGGCTCCGGTTTCCATCGTTTCCGCAATGGAAAGGGCGGCTTTGCGCGAAAACGAATTCGATGCCCTCGTCCTTCTTCGTGGCGGAGGTTCGGGAGCCGACCTGTCCTGCTTCGACGATTACTGGCTGTCCGTGAACGTCGCCCAGTTCCCTTTGCCTGTCATTACGGGAATCGGCCATGACCATGACAACCATATATGCGACATGGTGGCTGCCTACAGTGTCAAGACACCTACGGCGATAGCCGACCTGATTCTGGACTGTTTCATTTCCGAGGACGCGAGGCTGGAATCGTTGGCCGTGTCCCTGAGGCAGGTCGTAGGAATGAAATTCATGTCGATGGAAGCGAAACTCGATATGCTGGAACAGCGTTTGCAGTCTTCGGCTCCTGAAAATATCCTGAAAAAGGGGTATGTGCTTCTTCTCGACGATTCCGGCCGGAGGTTCAGTTCGGTGGAAGGGCGCAGCGAGGGAGAGAGGATTTCGGTGATGATGTCGGACGGAGTGCTCGGATGCAAGGTCGAGTCGGTTGAAAAGAACGGAAAAAATCAGGAAAATGGAAAAAATAAAGGATTTTGAAAAGGAAGGGAACGGATTCGATTATGATGCGGCGGTAAAACGGGTCGAGGAGATAATATCCATAATCGAGTCTGCCGATTTCCGGATTTCGTCTTCGGCGGCCCTGCTGAAAGAGGCCGCGGGGCTGATTGGCAGATGTCGTGCATATTTGAGGGAGGCAAAGGACTCCTGCGGTCTGGATGGATAGGACAATGATATATGAAGGCGATGAATGGCTTATGCCTTATCGCGGGGCGATAGACGGGCGCCGCGATGACATTGCCGCCGCCGTTTCCGTACTGTCCCGTGACGGGAAAATATCCGGAGCGGTGAACAACCATCTTTATTACGGGCTGCACCGTGACAAGGATGGCTGGGTGTTCCGCGAATGGGCGCCGAATGCCGTAAGAATATATCTGATAGGCGAGTTCAACAATTGGAAAAGGGTCCCGGCCTATCAGTTGTCGCCTCTCGGGAACGGAGACTGGGAAATCCGTCTCGGGCCTTTCTTCCTTTCGCACGGGATGCTGTACAAACTTTATGTGGAATGGCCTTCGGGCGGAGGGGAGAGGATTCCCGCATACGCCACGAGATGCGTGCAGGACCCCCAGACCAAGGTGTTCTGTGCCCAGGTGTGGGAGCCGGAAAGGCCCTATGAATGGAAAAATCCGAGGGTCGAAATCTCCTCGCCGCTGATATACGAGGCCCATGTGGGCATGAGCTCGGAGGAAGGGAAGGTGGCCTGTTTCGATGAATTCCGCACCAACGTGCTCCCGCGTATTTCGCAGCTCGGATACAATACATTGCAGCTCATGGCCTTGCAGGAGCATCCGTATTACGGCTCTTTCGGTTATCAGGTTTCGAGTTTTTTCGCCCTGAGTTCCCGTTTCGGCACTCCGGAAGAGTTCAAGCGGCTTGTCGACGAGGCGCATTCGATGGGCATAGCCGTGATAATGGACATTGTCCATTCGCATTCCGTGGCCAATACGGAGGAGGGCATAGGCCTGCTTGACGGTACCCGCTCCCTTTATTTCCATTCCGGTGAAAGGGGGCTGCATCCCGCATGGGGGTCGCTTTGTTTCGATTACGGCAAATGGCCGGTGAGGCATTTTCTTTTGTCCAATTGCAAATATTGGATGGAAGAATATCATCTGGACGGTTTCCGTTTCGACGGCGTGACGAGTATGCTCTACCGCGACCACGGTCTCGGGCGTGTATTCGGCGGTTATGCTGATTATTTCGGTGAAAATACCGACAGGGACGCTGAAACATATCTTGCCCTTGCAAACATATTGGTTAAGGAAATCAATCCCGCTTCCATAACGGTTGCGGAGGATGTGAGCGGCATGCCCGGACTCGCTTCTCCGGTAGAACGCGGCGGACTGGGGTTCGATTACCGGATGGCCATGGGCATAGCCGACTATTGGATAAAGCTCCTGAAAGAGGTTCCGGATGAGGACTGGAGCATGGGGGACATTTACTGGGCCCTTACCGACAGGCGCGCGGATGAAAGGACCGTCAGTTATGCCGAGTGTCACGACCAGGCCCTGGTGGGGGACAAGACTATAGCCTTCCGCCTTATGGACAAGGAGATGTATACCGGTATGGAGAAATCCTATCAAAGTCCGGTCATCGATAGGGGAATGGCTTTGCACAAGATGATACGCCTCGTAACGGCGGCTACTGCCGGGGGCGGTTATCTCAACTTCATGGGTAACGAGTTCGGCCATCCCGAATGGATAGATTTTCCGAGGGAGGGGAACGGCTGGTCCTACAAATATGCGCGCCGCCAGTGGCATCTTGTGGATGACGGCAATCTCAGATACCGTTTTCTGTGGGAATTCGACAGGGACATGATTCACCTGCTTTTGTCGGAGCGGATATTGTCGGAACCTGTAGTGATGCTTTGCTGCGATGAAGGGAAAAAGATATTGGCATTCCAGCGCGGAAATTGTATATTTGCATTGAACTTCAATGTAAAAGAGTCATTCGGCGATTATTGGCTGGATGCGGCTCCAGGCAGTTACAGGATAGTGCTGGACAGCGATTCGCCCCGGTACGGCGGTTTCGGGAGAAACAATCCGGAGGTGGAGCATTTTACGTTCCCGAAGGACGGAAAGGACCGGGTTTCGCTGTACCTCCCTTGCCGGAGCGCGTTGGTTTTGAAAAAAATGTAATCGGCTTCAAAATTTTGTTTTATGGCATATATCAAGTTTAACAAATCCGAACTGGTCAATCTGGAGTATGCTCTCAGGCGCGAACTTATCGCCGGGAGCAGCACCGGGTCTTACGGAAATACCACGATTTGCATGTGCAATACCCGTAAGTACCATGCCCTGCTGGCCGTCCCGGTGTACAATTTCGACGGCGGGCGTTACGTGCTCCTGTCCTCGCTGGACGAGACCCTGAGGCACGGAGGCAAGGAGTTCCATCTCGGCATACATGCCTACGGGGACATTTACGAACCCCGCGGGCATAAGTACATCAGGGACTTCGAGATGGATCCGAATCCGGTAATCACTTACGAGGTGGGCGGGATGGTGCTGCGCAAATCACTCCTGTTTTCCCCTGACAGCAACCAGATAATGATCAAATATACCTTTGTGGACGCTCCGGCCGACACGACGATGTCGCTTTCGCCTTTCCTCGCTTTCAGAAGGACACATGCCCTTACGCATAAAAACGGGGAGGCCAACACTTCCTACAGGGAGATTGACAACGGGGTCGCCTATAACATGTACGGAGGTTTTCCGGATTTGAACCTACAGTTCAGCGAAAAATTCGAATACAGCCATAATCCGTTATGGTATATGGGAATCACCTATAGCGACGAATACCGCAGGGGTTTCGATTGCAAGGAAGATCTGCTGGTTCCCGGCAGTTTTACGTTCCAGGTCAAAAGGGGCACAACGGTGGTGGTCTCGGCTTCTACCGACATGGTGAATCCGAAAGGTATCAAAAGCCGTTTTACACGGGTCCTGTCCGGTATGATTCCTGCCGATTCATACGAAAACCTTCTCCTCGCCTCCGCAAGAATGATGGTATGGAAGACTCCTCGCGGAAGCAGGCAGATATATGCAGGCTACTCGTGGCTGAAGCCGGGGCTGTTGAGGGAAACGGTCATTGCGCTTCCGGGCATAGCCCTGTACGGGCTGAAGGACAGAAAACTTTTCGAGGAGATACTCGACAGCCTGATAGCGGACAATCAGGAGCGGCTTTTCTTCAGGACTACCCAGATAGAGGCGCCTCTTCTGCTTACGGATACCATCCAGCAGTACATGCATTACGGGGCGGACCCGCGCAAGCTGTGGGCCAAATACGGAAGCACCCTGAAAGGTATACTGGAAAGTTATCTTCCGGGAAAACGCGCCGAGGCCGCAATGCATCCGAACGGCCTGATATGGGCGCAGAAGGACAATGTCGCACTGACATGGATGAATACGTATATAGACGGGCGTCCCGTCAATGAACGTCCAGGTTATCAGGTAGAGGTCAATGCGATGTGGTACAATGCGGTATGCTTCGTCGTGGACATGGAGTCCAGGTACGGTACGGACGAAGGTGCCGTGTCTTTCTGGACTTCCGTCAGGAACAGCATAAAGGACAACTTCACCAAAACCTTCTGGTCGGATTCCCTGGGGCATCTTGCTGATTATGTCGGGCCGGACGGCATGAGCCAGGAGACAAGGCCGAACCAGCTCTATGCCGTGGCCTTGGATTATTCCCCTGTCGATGAATTCGTCCAGGCGGCGGTCATGCGTGTGGTCAGACGGGAACTGTTAACCTCCCGGGGCATAAGGACACTTTCCCCTAAGGACAGGAGGTACAAAGGGGTCTACGAGGGCAATCAGAACATGAGGGACGAGGCTTCATACAACGGATGTACACGGCCTTTCCTTCTCGGCATCTATGTCAAGGCGGCATACAGGCTTTTCGGAAAATCCACTGAATCTCAGGCAGAAAGCCTTATAGAGGGCTTCGGCGAAGACCTGAATGTCCACGGCATAGGGACGTTTTCCGAAATATACGACGGCGATCCCCCTCATTCCCCTCACGGAGCCATATCTTCGGCGCTGACGGTGGCCGAAATCATAAGAGTAAAGTCCTTAATCGATAAAAACAGGGGGGAATAGTTATGAAAGTGCTTATGTTCGGTTGGGAATTTCCGCCTCATATAGCCGGCGGTCTCGGTACGGCATGTTACGGAATGACAAAGGGCCTTGCGGAAAACGGCGTGGAGGTCCTGTTCGTCATGCCGTCGGCTTCCGGCGATGAAGACCAGAGCAGCGTAAGGATTATCAATGCCAGCGATGTAAGTTGCCGCATGGTGTCGGATGACATAGACGAGTTCCTCGGAAAAGTAAGTTTCCTGCATATAGGCTCGAATATGGTTCCGTACGTCTCTCCGGAAGAATTCCCATACGTCGTTGAGGAGGAGAGGCTCAGGCAGAAAAACGAGTTCCGCATACAGTTCGGTTCCAAATACAGGTTTTCGGGAAAATACGGCAAGAATCTCATGGAAGAGGTCGCCCGTTATGCCGCCGTGGGTGCCGAAATTGCCATGGAAAACGATTTCGATGTGATTCATGCGCACGACTGGCTTACGTATTTTGCCGGGATTGCCGCAAAAAGGGTTTCCGGAAAGCCGCTCGTAATCCATGTCCATGCAACGGAATTTGACAGGAGCGGGGAAAACATAAATACGGAAGTCTACGGTATCGAAAAACGGGGGATGGAGGAGGCGGACCGGGTCATAACTGTCAGCGACCTCACCCGGAACATCGTCATAAACAAGTACGGCATAGACCCGGCCAAGGTGGTTACGGTCCATAATGCCGTGGATTTCGGGGGCCGCGACGACATGGAAGTGTCCAGAAGCGTGAAGGAAAAGGTAGTTACCTTCCTGGGAAGGATAACTTTCCAGAAAGGACCCGAGTATTTCATCGAAGCGGCGGCCAAAGTACTTAAAAGGTGCGACAACGTGCGTTTCGTGATGGCCGGCAGCGGCGACATGCTCGCCAGATGTGTCAGGCATGTAGCCAAGCTCGGGATTGCCGACAGGTTCCATTTTACCGGATTCCTGCGCGGGGCCGATGTGCAGAGGATGTTCGCCCTTTCGGACGTATACGTGATGCCTTCGGTTTCCGAGCCGTTCGGCATATCGCCTCTCGAAGCCATGAGGACCAATGTCCCTTCGATAATCTCCAAACAGTCGGGAGTGGCTGAGGTGCTGAAATATGCCATCAAGGTGGATTTCTGGGATATAAACGCGATGGCCGATGCCATATATGCCCTGATAAATTATCCGGCCATGGCTGCAATGGCGGCAAGGTGCGGGATGGACGAGGTCAACGCCCTCAAGTGGACCGCCGCTGCCGCCCGTATAAAAAAAGTATATGAATCGGTTACTGGAAAACAATAAAAGATAAAATATTATGAAAAAGACTCTCTGTTTGTATTTTCAGGTACATCAGCCGGACAGGTTGAGGCTGTACCGCTTTTTCGATATATGCCGCGATTCCCATTATTATGACGATTTCGCAAACAGGACTATCCTGAAAAGGGTGGCGGAGAGATGTTATCTCCCGGCAAACAGGCTGTTGCTCGATTTGATTGAAAGGCACAAGGGGGCTTTCCGTGTGTCCTTTTCCATTTCAGGTTCCGTACTGGAACAGTTCGAGCGTTATGTTCCCGAGGTGATAGACAGTTTCAAGGCTCTTGCCGATACCGGATGCGTGGAGTTCCTTTGCGAGACTTATTATCATTCCCTTGCGAGCCTCGTTTCCGGAAAGGAATTCGCTTCGCAGGTCGAGAAGCACAGGCGGACCGTCAGGGAATATTTCGGCAAGGAACCGTCGGCATTCAGGAACACGGAGCTGATTTATTCGGACGACATAGCCTCGATGCTGTACGACCTGGGATTCAAGACCGTTCTGACTGAAGGCGCCAAGCACATACTCGGCTGGAAGAGCCCGGATTTCGTTTATAACAGTCCGAAACATCCCGACCAGAAGCTCCTGTTGCGCAATTTCGCCCTGAGCGATGACATCGCTTTCAGGTTTTCTGACACGTCCTGGCAGGGGTGGCCGGTCACGGCGGACAAATTCGTGTCATGGCTGGGAGATGATGCCGGTAACGGCGAGATAGTCAATCTGTTCATGGACTATGAGACCTTCGGCGAGCATCAGCAAGCCCAGACGGGCATTTTCGATTTTCTTTCATGGCTTCCGCAGACGGTGGTTTCTTCGGGGAATTTCGAATTCCTCACTCCTTCCCAGGCTGTCGCGAAGCATGAGTCCGTCGGGAGCCTTGAGGTCAGGCATCCGATATCCTGGGCCGATGAGGAAAGGGATACTTCGGCGTGGCTCGGAAACGAGCTCCAGAACGAGGCGTTTTCGAAATTGTACGCCCTGGAAGAAAAAATGGCCGATATAAAGGATATGTCGATACGTTCCGATTTCGGAAAACTCCAGGAGAGCGACCATTTTTATTATATGTGTACCAAATTTTTCTCGGACGGGGCCGTGCATAAGTACTTCAACCCTTACGATACCCCGTATGAGGCTTTTATCAATTACATGAATGTTTTGAGCGATTTTATCGCACGTGTGGACGAGGCTGTTTCCACGGCATCGTCCGAGGCCGGGCCAACTCCCGTGAAAACAAAGAGGCGGCTGGCCTGAAGGTTGGTTTTTAATATATACAATTATCGAGTCAGATGGAGCAAATCAAAAAGTCTTTTCCGGATTGCCTTTTCGAGGTAAGCTGGGAAGTTTGCAACAAGATCGGAGGCATACATACTGTATTGTCGACAAAATCCGCTCTTGTCGAAGGAGAACTGAAGAAAAATTATATTACGGTAGGGCCGGACGTGTGGATGGATACGGAGCAGAATCCCGAGTTTACGGAAGACAAGTCGCTTTTCCGTCCGTGGAAGCAGAAACTTTCGCAGGAAGGGCTCAATGTCCGTATCGGAAGGTGGAACATCCCGGGGAATCCCGTGGCCTTTCTTGTGGATTTTACCCCGTACATTTCACGCAAGGACGAGATACTCACGTCGATGTGGAAAAAATTCGGGGTGGATTCGCTTACCGGCAACTGGGATTACATTGAGGCGGCCCTCTTCGGTTATGCTTCGGGGATGGTAATCGAGAGTTTCGTAAAATTCAATCTGAGCCCCCACAATAAGGTCGTGGCCCATTTTCATGAATGGATGACGGGAGCCGGGCTTCTTTATATAAAGGAAAGGAACCTTCCGGTGGCTACCGTCTTTACCACGCATGCCACTGTGCTCGGCCGCTGCCTCGCAGGGAACAATCTGCCTCTTTACAGCGGTCTGGACAATTATGTCCCCGACGAGAAGGCGAGGGAGCTCGGTGTGCAGGCACGTCATTCCCTTGAAAAACAATCGGCCGCCAATGCCGATGTCTTTACCACGGTCAGCGGGATAACCGCAAGGGAGTGCGCCCGTTTTCTCGGAAAAGAACCTGACATCATTACGCCTAACGGATTTTCCGAAGAGCTGGTCCCTTCCGACGGGCGTCTGGACGGAATAAGGGCGGCCTCCCGGGCGCGGCTGCTGAAGGTGGCTTCGGCTATGTGTTCCGAAGTGATGCCGGATGACAGCCTGATAGTAGGCATAGGGGGACGTTACGAATTCAAGAACAAAGGCATAGACGTGTTCATCGATGCTTTGTCGAAGATAGATTCGTCGGCATATTCCGGAAAACGGATTTGCGCTTTTTTCATGATACCTTCGGGAAACAAGGGGGCGGACAGAAACCTTCTTTCCGTGCTGTCGGGCAAGCAGAGCGGCTATTCGACACTTACGACACATTATCTCGTAGATCAGGAAAACGATATAATTACCAAGACGTTGTGTGCGCGCGGCCTTGTCAATTCGTCCTCAAACAAGGTAAGGGTGTTTTTCGTTCCGTCATATCTGAACGGGAACGACGGGGTCTTCGACATGCCTTATTACGAACTCCTTGCCGGAATGGATCTGACCGTTTTCCCGTCATATTATGAGCCTTGGGGCTATACCCCGCTCGAAAGCCTGGCTTTCCATGTGCCTTCGCTTACGACCACACTTGCCGGTTTCGGGCTTTGGGTAAGCGAACATTACGAAGGGGAACATCCCGGGCTTGCCGTCGTCGACAGGGATGATGCCGGTTATGAGCATGTCGTGGACTGCACGGTGGCCCGCATGCTTGAAGCGGCGGGGCTTTCCGATGAGGAGCTGGCTTCATGGAGGGAGAATGCCGTGGAGGTTTCGAAAATAGCTTTGTGGAAGAACAATATGGAGTTCTATTGGAAAGCTTATTCCACGTCCATAGACAATCTGGTAAAGGCCAGGGGAGAGTATCCAGACATGGTACCGGACGTTCCTGACACTTTCGCGAAAGCCGAAGTCAATAAGCCCGTATGGAGCTCGATAATGATAAACAGCCACCTTCCGGACAGGCTTTCCGCCCTGGAAAAGCTTTCGCGCAATCTGTGGTGGTGCTGGAACGAGCCTGCAAAGGAACTTTTTGCGAGCATAGACCCGGATCTGTGGGATTTGTCGGACCATAATCCTATCGCGATGTTGGATATGGTGAGGATGGGACGTTATGTCGAATTGTCGGAGGACAAGGGGTTCCTCGCAAGGATGGACGAAGTGTATGCCGCCTTTTCCGCGTATATGGAGGAAAAAAAGGACAGGAAGGGCCCTTCGATTGCCTATTTCTGCATGGAATACGGCCTCGATACTTCCCTGAAGATATATTCGGGAGGTCTCGGAATCCTTGCCGGCGACTATCTCAAGGAAAGCAGCGACATGAATGTGGACATGGTTGCCGTGGGCCTTCTGTACCGCTACGGATATTTTACCCAGAAACTTTCGGCTTCGGGAGACCAGGTGTCCACCTACGATGCCCAGGATTTCATGCGTATTCCTGCATCCCCGGTAAGGGATTCCGATGGCAATTGGGTGATAATCAGCGTGGCTTTCCCGGGAAGGAACCTTTATGCCCGTCTCTGGAAGGTGGAAGTGGGCAGGACGGACCTTTATCTTCTCGATACCGATTTCGAGGATAACCGCAAGGACGACAGGGCCATTACCCACCAGCTTTACGGAGGGGACTGGGAAAACAGGCTGAAACAGGAGATACTTCTCGGAATAGGCGGTATCGCCGCCCTCCGCAGGCTCGGCATAAATGCCGATGTATATCATTGCAACGAAGGACATGCGGCCTTTACCGGCATAGAGAGGCTCAGGGAATATGTGGAGCAGTCGGAACTGATTTTCACGGAAGCCCTGGAGGTAGTCAGGGCCACATCGCTTTTTACGACCCATACCCCTGTCCCGGCAGGCCATGATTCCTTCTCGGAGGATATGCTCCGGACGTATCTTGCCCATTATGCTTCTCGTCTGAGAATCGACTGGCCGACCCTTATGGGGCTCGGGCGTTTCAATCCTTCGGACGGGAATGAAAAATTTTCCATGAGTGTACTTGCCGCCAATCTTTCGCAGGAGATAAACGGTGTCAGCTGGATGCACGGCAAGGTGAGCCGGCAGATTTTTGCAGGCATGTGGCCCGGATATCTTCCGGAAGAACTGCATATCAGTTATGTGACCAACGGAGTCCATTATGCCACCTGGACGGCACCCGAATGGAAGAACATCCATGCCAAGGTATTCGGCAGCCAGTTTATGAGCCATCATTATGACAAGAGCTGCTTCAACGGCATATACGAAGTGGACGACAGGACCGTCTGGGACGTGCGTAACGTCCTCCGCCGCAGGCTTATGGATTATATCAAGGACAAGTTGTCCGACCCGAAGGCTTCGAGCCATTATTCCCCGCGGCAGATTGTCACGATACAGAATACGTTGAGGCCGGACATACTTACAATCGGTTTCGCACGCAGATTTGCCACTTACAAGAGGGCGCACCTGCTGTTCAGCAACCTCGACCGCCTGAGTGCCATAGTGAACAACCCGGAAAGGCCGGTTCAGTTCATTTTTGCCGGAAAGGCGCATCCGGCCGACAAGGCAGGCCAGGATCTGATAAAGAAGATAGCGAACATATCCAAGATGCCCCAGTTCATAGGAAAGATTGTCTTTGTTCCGGATTATGACATCTCCCTTGCCAAGCTCATGGTCCAGGGAGTGGACGTGTGGATGAACAATCCTACCCGTCCTTTGGAGGCTTCTGGCACCAGTGGCGAGAAGGCGGCCATGAACGGGGTCATGCATTTTTCCGTGCTTGACGGCTGGTGGATAGAAGGTTACAAGGAGGGTGCCGGCTGGGCCCTTCCGATGGAGCGGACCTATGAAGACCAGAGCTATCAGGACGAACTGGATGCCGCTACCATATACAATATGCTGGAGTCGGAAATCGTGCCTTTGTATTATGCCAAAGACAGGTCCGGGCTTTCTTCAGGCTGGATAAGATATATCAAGAATACTGTGGCGATGGTGGCTTGCAATTTTACCACCAACAGGATGTTGAACGATTATCTCGAAAAATATTATATTCCGTTGTCCGTGAGAGGGGCGCACCTGATAAAGGATGATTTCAGGGCGGCCAAAGACATTGCGGAGTGGAAGCGCCGCATGAAGCGCGACTGGAAGAACGTTGAGGCATTGTCATTCGTGCGTTTCGATTCTTCGCACCATTCGGTCTTCCTCGGGGAGAAAATACATTCGGAGGTGGAACTCAGCATAGGTGACATTTCCCCTGAAGAAATAGGCGTTGAAATAATCGTGGCCACTACCGACAGAAACGGGAATATCCGGATTGAGGATAAATATGAAATGACTCCGGTGGAGTACAAGGACGGCATAGCGAAATACAGTGTCGAAATCGTTCCGGACCGCTCAGGTCAGTTCTCAGTCGCCGGGAGGTTTTATGCCAAGAGCCCGGAATTGCCGCACAGACAGGATTTTGATTTGGTGAGATGGTTATAGCTACGGGATTTTTCGATGGCGTACACATCGGGCACAGGGCGGTGATTTCCACCTTGTGCCGTATTGCGCGGGAACGTGGCGAGCAGAGCATGGTCGTCACATTCTGGCCTCATCCACGGACCGTATTGCAACAGGATGCCGCCGAACTCAGGCTGCTGACTTCCCTGGAGGAAAAGAAGCGGATGCTGTACGGCCTTGGTGTCGACAGGATTGAAGTAATCGGATTTACGCACGGGTTCAGCCGTCTTACCGCAGAAGAATTTATCCGCGATTACCTTATCGGGAAATTCGGGGCGACGACGCTGGTTCTCGGCTACGACCATCGTCTCGGCGGCGGTCCGCCCATGTCCCGGGAGGAGCTCGAATGCCTTGCCCGCCGTCTGGGGCTCGAAACCTTCAGGCTTGCCGAGGAGGATTTCGACGGTATGGCGGTAAGTTCCACGGCAATAAGGAAATCCCTGTCGGCTGGGGATGTGGAACGGGCCAATACCATGCTCGGTTACCGTTACAGCCTTCATGGAGTAGTGGTTTCCGGAAACAGAATCGGACGCGAACTCGGTTTCCCGACAGCCAACATGGAACTTTACGAACCTCTGAAACTCATTCCGGGAGACGGCGTTTATGCCGTTTATACGGATGTGCTCGGGAAGAAATATGCCGGCATGACGAATATCGGTTGCCGCCCTACGGTTTCCGCCGTATCGTCTGACGTTTTACAGGCTCCGGTCCTCAAATGGACGATAGAAACGAACATTTTCGGTTTTTCTTCCGACATTTACGGGCTCGACATCACTTTGGAATTCCTGTCCAGGATACGGGGTGAGATACGCTTCGGTTCCATGGAGGAGCTGAGGAAGCAGCTTGCCGTGGACAGGGCGGTTGTGGAGGAACTTATTGAATGTTAGGAAATTGTAAAGAAAATATAAAAATACGATAATGGAAACGGACGTTTTTTTTGACGGATTGGACGAACCGGCGGACAGGCCGTCCGGAGCGGAGCAGGAAGCCGAAAAGACACGGCTTGTCGATGACCCCAAAAAACTCATCATATTTTCAGAGATAATGTCTCCGAAATTCCGTGAGTGAAGTGGTGTCCGGCCGGTAGGAAAATTTTTAACATCCTTTGACAAAGAAAAGAAAAAATAATTATATTTGCAGAGGTTTATGAAAACAGGAGTGGATTCCGTCCGCAGACGGAATTCCTTTTTTTAATAATTTTATTGAAGTTGTTTAAAACAGCTTCTAGGATGTTTGAACAGTTTTTATAATAAAAACAGTAAGAAGGATTAATAACGATTATGGCTAATTTACACTATGTTACAGCGGAAGGTCTGGACAGCCTGAAAAAGGAATTGGCGGAAGCTTTGGCCAACAGGCCTGTGATTTCGAGACAGATAGCGGAGGCGAGGGATAAGGGCGACCTCTCGGAAAATGCCGAATACGATGCGGCAAGGGAGGCCCAGGGCCTTCTGGAACTGAAGATATCCAAGCTTCAGGACCTTATCGCCAATGCGAGGGTAATCGACGAGTCGAAGATAACTACGGACCAGATTCAGATGCTGAACAAGGTGAAACTCCGCAATCTCAACAACAAGATGGTTGTGGAATATACTCTCGTAGGGGAGAGCGAGGCCGATTTTGCGGCCGGAAAACTTGCCGTGACCACTCCGATAGGCAAGGCCTTGATAGGCCACCGCAAAGGGGATATCGTTGACGTGCAGGTGCCTGCCGGCATGCTGAGGCTTGAAGTGTTGGATATTTCGATATAATAATTCGATATAGTAAAAGATGGCAACTGTTTTCACGAAGATAGCGAAAGGGGAGATTCCTTCCTACAAGGTTGCGGAGAATGACGATTTCTACGCATTCCTCGATATAAATCCCATGGCCGTAGGGCATACGCTCGTAATACCGAAGCATACCGAAAAGGATTATATCTTCGATCTTGACGAGAGGACATATTCCGGCCTCATGAAGTTTGCGGCAGAAGTCGCAAGGGCCTTGAGGCAGGCCGTGCCTTGCAAAAGGATAGGCGTGGCCGTACTCGGCATGGAAGTCCCCCACACCCATATCCATCTTGTCCCGTTGCAGAGCGAGGCGGATATGGATTTCCGGAAGGAAAAACTGAAACTTGACGAAAAGACTTTTGCGGAGACCGCCCGCAGGATATCGGAAGTCTACGAATCGCAACACAAACAATAATCGCTGATACACAGTTATGGGAAATCTCATCGGCAATCTCGGAAGGGCGGCTGCGCTTGTAGCCGCGGCCCTTTTCCTGTTTTCCTGCCAGCCGGGCGGCAAGGCGGTCATAAACCTCGACATCGAAGATGGCGGAGGAAAGAAGGTCGTGCTTACCAGGCTGGATGTAAACAAGAACAGTGTCGTGGACACACTTGTCTGTGATGAGTCGGGGCATTTGAGGTATGCCGTGAAAGTGCCGGAGGACAATCCTGATTTCTTCTATCTGTATGAGGACGGAAACAAGATTGCATCGCTCGTCCTTGCCGGCGGTGACAAGGTGGAAGTCAAGGCCGACGGTTCCGGCAATTTCAGTGTGACGGGTTCCAGTGACTGTTCCCTGTTGCAGGAAGCCGAAGCGAAGTACCGCGAGGTGACCGAGCAGTTCGAGATTCTGTCGGACAGGCTTGTCGCCAATTACAAGGATGTGGACAAGGCCGACGGGTTCAGGCGGGAAATGGGAAAACTCTTCGTGTCGCACTACCGTGAATGTGTGGCCTTCGTCATGGAACATCCTTCGTCCATGGCTTCGGTGAGCGTGCTCTTCCAGAGGGTAGGCGACAATCTCGGCGTTTTTGCCACCGATACCGATGTCGCCCATTTCAAGAGGGTGCGCGATTCGATTGCGGCGGTTTATCCCCACTCGAAATACCTCCCGTCCCTCGATGAGGAAATATCTTCCCGCGAAGACGCCCTTGCGCTTCGCATCAAACTCGAGAATTCCGGTGAAACAGGCTTCCCGGATTTGATTCTTCCGGATATAAATGGAAACTATGTCCAGCTTTCATCCGTTGGAAAACCATTGGTGCTCCTGCATTTCTGGACAGCCTCCGAGGCTTCCCATAATATCTACAATACGCAGGTGCTGAAACCTTTGTATGACAAGTACAAAGGACAAGGGCTTGAGATTTATGCAGTGTCATTCGACACGGACAAGGCCTTGTGGGCTGGAATAGTAAAGGAACAGAATACCGGGTGGATTAACGTGAACGATTTCACCTCGTCCTCCGCCGGGATTTATAATGTGACCGAACTTCCGCGTACTTATGTGATTGCAGGCTCTACCGTGGTGGACAGCGGCTCCTTCAACAAGGTGCAGCTCGAAAGGATAATAAGGGCCGAAATATAGGTTACAGTATTTTCTTGCGGCTTTTCGTCGCTACGAATTCCTTCAGATAGAAAGGCTCGAAATAGGCGGTATCCTCGATGATGCCTTCTTCAAGATTTCTGAGTGCCGGCAGCAGCATCGCCGAGGCTTTCGGGCAGCATTGCACGAAATATGCGTTGGCGTTTCCGGCCATTATTTCTGAAAATTTTTCAACGCCATCTCCGATGAACAATGTTTTTCCGGCCGCCAGGTTCTCACGGAACGAATTTTCATCAAGAACCACGGCTGCCGTTTCCCCTGTCTCGTTTCCCTTTTCATCGAATTCGGAGCAATACACTTCCATCCTCCGCGCATCTATCATCGGAACGATGCGGCGGCAGCCTTCCGGCAGGAGTTTTTCGGTAATAGCCTGAAATGCCAGCGTGTCGAGCGTACCTACGGAAATGAGGGGTATGCCGCCTCCGAAACTTATGCCCTTTGCCGTGGATACCCCGACCCTCAGTCCTGTGTATGACCCCGGCCCCTTACTTACGGCTACCCCGTCGCAGTCCTTCGCAGTAATCCCGTTTTCGCGTAACAAATCGTCTATGAATACGGCAAGTTTCGAGGCGTGGGCTTTCGGCTCGTCGGATTCTTTGTATCCTATGATTCTGTTTCCGCAGCTTATGGCGGCCGAGCAGGCCACGGTGCTTGTTTCAATCAATATCAGCACCGGTTTTCCGTTTTTATATTTCCCCATTATGTTAGAATGAGTTTATGAATCCTTGAAGATAAGGGAAAATCAGCTCGTTGAGCTTGCACAACAGCCCGTATATTACCGAATTGTCCAGCAAATGTACCGGAACGATTTTCCCGGAGCCGTTTATGATGTTGAAAAAATATGCAAGAATCCCGAGTATGATTGAATATTTGAGTATGGCGAACAGGAAGCCGAGCAATTTGTTAAGCCAGCCGAGCAGTATGGCATTCAGCAGCTTTTCTATCAGCCGTGTCACCAATGTGAGCAGCAAGGCCACGACGATGAAGATGACGGCGAACGATACTATCTTCAGCACTTCAGGGTTTGCGGCTTCCCACCAGCCTGAAATCCAGGCGGAGACTGTTTCTGAAAACTCAAAGGACAGCCAGATGCCTGCTATGATGATGATTATCCCCGCTATCTGGGTTATGAAGCCCTTCCGCAACCCGCTGATTACGGCCGGGATGAAGCACAGGATAAGTACTATGTCTACCGGATTCATGTATGGATGTATTAGAATTAAAGTCCAAAATTAATCAAAAAAACTCTTGTATACAAAACGGTCATGACAAATCTTCGTCCCCCTTGGCCTTGAGTTTCTTCCAGAATATCACGGGAATCAGGAAAGACAGTGCCGATGCCGCTATCCAGAAGACAGATACCTGGCTGAAATCGTATTCTTTGACTATTTTCCCGGCTGCCGTAGTGACTTCCGTGATGTTCGCATCGATGAGCAGGCCTGTAGAAATGTCCTGTATGCCGGCCGATATGTAGTTTGCGATGCCGACGATTCCCAAGGCGGCCCCTGTGCCCCGGCGCGGAACGATGTCTATGGCCATTATCCCTCCTATCAGGCTCATAAGTATGCCTATGGACAGGCCGCAGGCAACCAAGGCCGTGATATTAGTGAACATTGTATTGTCTCCGTAGAGGAACAGCAGGAGCCCTCCGGTCCCGAGGATTCCGAAAAGAATGGCCGGAACCATCCTCTTCCCGCGGAACAGCGTATCGGAAATCCATCCCGAAAACACCGTGCCGACTACTCCGAGGAGGGAATACACTGCTATCAGCTGTGTGGCCGTCTCAAGCGGATATTCCTTTACTTTCTGAAGAAAAAGCACTCCCCATCCGTTTATGGCGTACCGGCATATATAAAGGAATGCCGACGAGATGGCTATAATCCAGATTCCCGACGTGAGCAGGACCTGTTTCTGAGATTGCTTGATGCTTTTCCTTCTGAGTGGGTCGAATTTTTCCTTATTGATGACCTCTACAGGAGGAAGACCCTTGCTTTCAGGGTTGTCGTGCATGAAAACGGCGATTATTACGGCACCGGCAATGCCCGCGGCGGCCGCTCCGATGAAGCCCCATTGCCAGCCGAAAGCCGTGACAAGCGCTCCTATGTAAAGGAAGGACAGAAATTCGCCCAGGCTCGGGGTCGCGCAGATGAAGCCGTAATAGGTACCTCTCTTGTTGAGCGGAAACCATCTCGACAGTGTAATCACGGCCGGAGCGGAGCCCATGGACTGTGCCCAGCCGTTCATGCCCCAGATTATTGCGAAAAACAGGAAAAGCGCGATGTTGGATATCCCGGCAGCCGATTCCCACAGTCCCGTAAGGCCCATGACGAGGTTGATGAACGCCGATACGACGAGTCCCGTAGCCATGAACCTCTTGATGTTGCAGTAATCGGCCATGAAGCCGTTGACGAATTTTCCGACCGCGTATGTGAACAACAGGGCGGCGCCTATTCCGCCGAGCTGGGCAGCCGTCAATGTGCCGCTGTCTATCAGCGGCTGTTTCACTACGCTCAGACTGATGCGGCAGATATAATACAGGCTGTAGCCTATAATTGCCGCAATCAGTGTCTGTAGCCGTAGATGTCTGTATTTCCTGTTTTCCTTTTCAGGCGGAACCCTTGTCTGGGACATTCCGCTGATTTTGTAAAAATGCCTGATTCGTTTAATCATCGCGGTGGACGGGATATCCTATTTTTCCGTGAACAGCGAAATGATGTTCAGTATTACCCTGCTGGCCTTTTCCATGCTTTCGAGTGGCACGAATTCCATTTTTCCATGGAAATTGTGGCCTCCGGCAAAAATGTTCGGGCAAGGAAGGCCCATGAATGACAGGTTTGCCCCGTCCGTGCCTCCCCTGATAGGCTTGACATTCGGTTCTATGCCCTCCATCTGCATGGCCTTGAAGGCTTTCTCTACTATGAAATAATGAGGCTCCACCTCTTTGCGCATGTTGTAATACTGGTGCTTCAGTTTCAATGTCGCGACATTCCCGAATTTCCTGTTTATGAAGTCCACGGCATCCTGCATGAGCCTCTTTTTGCTTTCATATAACTCCATATCATGGTCGCGGATGATATAGCTGAGGGTCGTTTCCTCTACGGTACCGTTTATCCCGGTAAGATGGAAAAACCCTTCATATCCTTCCGTATATTCAGGCCTTTGCTCGACCGGAAGGAGTGCGTTAAGCTCCATGGCGACGAGCATCGAATTAATCATTTTCCCTTTGGCGTATCCCGGATGGATGTTTCTTCCCTGTATGTGGATTTCCGCTGCCGCGGCATTGAAATTTTCATATTCGAGTTCGCCGATTTCTCCGCCGTCCATCGTATATGCGTAGCGGGCCCCGAAGCGTTTTACATCGAATTTTACCACTCCGCGACCGATTTCCTCGTCAGGGGTGAAGCCGATTTTGATTTCACCATGCCTGAACTCGGGATGTGCCATGATATATTGCACGGCATCCATTATTTCGGCGACTCCGGCCTTGTCGTCAGCTCCGAGAAGGGTCGTGCCGTCGGTGGTTATTATCGTCTGTCCCTTGTATTTGAGCAATTCCGGGAACTCCTCCGTCTTTAAAGCGAGCCCTTCAACTCCTTTCAATGGGATATCCTTCCCGTCATAATTCCTGATAATCTGCGGTTTGATGTTTGTGCCCGAGGCATCGGGAGACGTGTCCACGTGGGCGATGAACCCTATTGCAGGTATGTCCTCCCCGATGTTGGAAGGTATTGTCCCCATGACGTAACCGTATTCGTCCAGTTCGGCCTTTACGCCCATGGCTTCCAATTCGTCCCTGAGAATCCTCAGCAGGTCGAGCTCTTTCTTCGAGCTTGGCTGGGTTTCACTTCCGGGATCCGATTGCGTGTCCACTGCTATATAGCGCAGGAATCTGTCCAGTAATTTTTCCATTTTTATCGAGTAATTGTTATTCCGAAACTTGTTTTCCTTTCTTTTTCAGTATCATCCAAATCATGAAAGCCATCAGTCCGATGTAAGGGACCAGTGATACGGGCTCGGCGAATGTGCTGCTCCAAACTTCGCTCTTTATCGCCAAATCCACATTCGCGAATTTCAGGATTGCGCTGACAACGCCCATGAGTGCTCCGCCGGCGATGAATCCCGAAGCAATCAGTGTGCCTTTTTCGCTCCGTGCCTCGTTGATTTCCTTGTTCTTGCTGCGTGAAGAGACGAACCATGCGATGGCTCCTCCGACGAGCAGCGGGAGGTTGAGTTGTAAAGGAATGAACATTCCGAGGGCGAACGGCAGTGCCGGTACCTTGAAGACTGTGAGCAGTATCGCTATGGCGGCGCCTATCCCGTAGAGAAGCCATGGTGCGCTTCCTCCGTTCATCAACGGCTCTATCACCGCAACCATCGCGTTTGCCTGAGGGGCGATCAGGGCTCCCTCTCCTGTGAAGCCGTATGCCTTGTTGAGGACGAGCATGACACCTCCTACGGTTGCTGCCGCGACAAGTACACCGAGGAATTTCCAGCTTTCCTGTTTTTTAGGGGTCGTACCTATCCAGTAACCTATTTTAAGGTCCGTGACGAATGCCCCTGCAACTGAAAGGGCCGTGCAGACCACTCCTCCTATTATTAATGATGCGGTCATTCCGGCTACTCCTTTAAGGCCGGCGGCCACGAGGATAATCGAAGCGAGTATCAGGGTCATCAATGTCATTCCGCTCACCGGATTCGAACCCACTATCGCTATGGCATTCGCGGCAACTGTCGTGAACAGGAATGCTATGATTCCCACAATCAGCAGGCCCACGACCGCATGCCATGGGTTTTCAACGACTCCGAAACAGAAGAATACGAATATTGCAGCGAGGGCTAAGGCGATTCCTATGACGATGAATTTCATCGAAATGTCCCTCTGGGTGCGCATCACTTCCTTGTCCGCCGCATTTTTCTTGCCCTTGAATTCGCTTGCGGCCAGGCCTACCGCCGATTTGATGATTCCGGCCGATTTGATGATTCCTATGATTCCGGCCGTAGCTATGCCTCCTATGCCGATGTGCCTTGCATACGTTTCGAATATCTGTTCCGGTGTCATCTGGCCGATGGTCTGGGTAATCCCGGACCCCATCAGGTCAATGACGTTCCCTCCCCAGATTATATTTATAAGAGGTATGATTACCAGCCATACTAGAAAACTTCCGCAGCAGATTATGAGCGAATATTTGAATCCGATTATGTAGCCCAGTCCGAGAACCGCCGCGCTGGTGTTTATCTTGAATACGACCTTGGCTTTGTCGGCCACTGTCTCCATGAACGGTATTATACGTGTAGTGACGGTGTCGCTCCATGCCGCGAAAGTCGATACGGCAAAATCATAAAGTCCTCCGATGAGTCCGCTGACAAGCAGCAGTTTGGCGTTTTTGCTGTTGCCTTGTCCGCTGACAAGCACCTGTGTAGTCGCCGTGGCTTCCGGGAACGGGTATTTCCCGTGCATTTCCTTTACGAAATATTTTCTGAAAGGAATGAGGAAAAGTATTCCGAGGATTCCTCCGAGGAGGGAGCTGAAAAATATTTTCGTGAAATCCACCGTCAGCTCCGGATATTTGTCCTGAAGGATATAAAGTGCCGGAAGAGTGAAAATAGCACCTGCCACAATTGCTCCCGAACAGGAGCCTATGGACTGTATTATGACGTTTTCACCGAGGGCGTTTTTCCTTTTGAATGAACTTGACAGTCCTACTGCAATGATTGCTATAGGTATGGCCGCTTCGAACACCTGTCCGACCTTCAGTCCGAGGAAAGCCGCTGCGGCCGAGAAGATTATCGTCATGACCAGACCCCAGGATACTGACCATGCGTTCACTTCCGGATATGTCCTGTCTGGCGAAAGCAGGGGTTTGTAGGTTTCCCCCTTTTTCAACTCTCTCGCCGCGTTTTCCGGGAGCTTCGTAGGGATTTTTTCTTGTTCTTCCATATATTAAATTGTATGTCAGGATTAATAATAATGTGCAAACCTACGAAAAAATCGGAATACATGAGGCGGGTTTTGACTTTTCTTCGGGATACTCGAAAAAATGGATGTTTTTTTAGAAAAATGCTTTAAAAAAATTTGCACAATTAAAAATTAGCCGTATCTTTGCAGCCCGTTTGAGAAAAACGGCAGTTCATTGACTTACCAGGAAAGAACACGAGAGGCAAAACAGATTATGTAATTAAGATAATAGGTTGAAGGAATCACCGCGGGGACGGATGTCCGTCCCCGCCGGGGTCCCGCGCCGGCGGCGACGCCCGCGCGGGAGACCGGAGCGAAACGGAAAAGGGCGCACGGTGGATGCCTGGGCTTCCGGAGGCGATGAAGGACGCG
>NZ_NFIV01000007.1 GCF_002159555.1 Muribaculum sp. An289 | reverse complement strand
CTGTTCTCCCGAAAGGATGGCAGTTGATTTTGTTCGGGTCATGGAAGAGAAATAAGGACACGGAAGATTCCAACCGGAATTATCCGTTGGTCCAGGTTTTCCACCCCACGGCAAGCACCTCCTTTATGGATTCTTTGATAATCAGCAAGTTATGAAAAGGTCCCCTGCTTTTGGGTACTTCCCAAGACACCCAAATCCATCTCTGTTTTTGCAAGTCGTTGATTGCCAGCGGCTCCGGAAAGGAAGGCTGGCTGTGGGGTGGAAATTTCCAGGCCTCGGCCACGGAGACCGAGACCGAGCCACGGAAACGAAGGGACGGAAGACCGAGAGACGGAGTCACGGAGACCGAGGGGCAGAGGACCGGGAGATGGAGAGATGGAGAAGTAGAGCAAGGACATGGCAGGCAACCGAGCGTGATGCAAGTAGTAACAGAAACGTGAAGGGGGGCGAGGAAGCAAGGCCGGGAACCAGAAGCGTGAAGCCCGGATATGAAATCCGAAACGTTATCAATGTGAAGAATTAGCAATGTGAAGAATTAGCAATGTGAAGAATTAGCAATATGGAAAGTCAGAACAGCAGGCCTTTGAGAAGGACCCAGAAGAAGAAGCGGACGAAGCAGCCGATGAGAGTCATGATGTTGGACCATACAGGTTTTACTTTGTAGAAACCGAGGGCAATGACACCTATCGCGCCTACGACAGGAAGCCATGAGAAAAATGCGAGCCAGAGGCCGAACCTGTCGATGTTTTTCTTCTGTTTTACAAGCGTTTCCTCTTTTACCTTGCAGAGTTTTTCAAGCCAGTCCCACCGTGCGAGCCAGCCAAGCACGTAATTGAGTATTGTGCCTAACCAATTTCCTATGGTGGCGACCAACAGGCATAGCCATGGATTTCCCCCGGCAGCCAGCAGGCCTACCATCAGTACGTCGGAACTGAAAGGCAGGATTGTACCAGCTAAAAACGTTCCGATGAAAAGTCCGAAATACCCCAGGTCTAAAAGCCATTCCATTTGTACAAATCATTTATGTATTTGCCGTCCAAGCGCCGCCGGCCAATATATATCGCAGCCGATGTATAGTGCGCAACATATAGCCAACCAGTATAGTAGCACAACCACTTGTAGCCATCCGGTGTCACCGCTATCCGCTATGGATAATCGGCCGGTGCAAGGACTATAAATTATATGATAATCCGCAAATATATGATAATTCGCAATTATAGGATATATCTGCAAAAAATATATGGTAATATGCAATGCTGGCGGCATGCAAATATAATAGGTACTTCAAGCTTTTTAAAATTTTTCAGACAGCTTCTTGTTTTTCCTGATAAAAATCCCGAATTTTGATAGTTTTTAGAAAGTAATATGGAATATGTCCGTTAAAATATACAGATTATTGCCCTTGCTGACTCTGTTTGCAGGCCTGTCTCTGTCTTTGACAGATGCACGGCCGGCAGAAGCCAACGACCGCAAAATGATGGTCCCGGGCAGGCAAGATGATATCCGTGATGACTTGAGCAAGAGCCGTGACGGCGGGAGAAAGGTGGCATTCAGGTATGAGGCTGATTTTGAGATGTATTTCGACAACAGGGAATACAATACCAATTCTCCGTATCTTTCAAAAACCATTTTCGGGGCTTCCGTAGCTCCGAGAATCGGTTTTTCGGTCAACAGGAAGCATTCGGTGATGGCTGGAGCCGAAATCCAGAAACAGTTCGGAGGAAAATTTTCAAACATATTGGACGGAATATCGCTCTATTATAATTATGACGACGGCCACCACAGGCTGTATGCAGGTGTTTTCCCACGCGAAAAGATGGCCGGAGAGTATTCGGAGGCCTTTTTTTCAGATTCCCTCAATTTCTTCCGTCAGGTAATCCAGGGCCTGCTGTACAGCTATGACGGGAATACAAAGACGGGCTGGAATGTAAATGTGGAGGCTGGAATCGACTGGATGGGACAGTATTCTGATACGGAAAGGGAGCGCTTCATGATTTTTTCGTCAGGCGAATTTTCGACGAAGATTTTCACGATAGGATACAATGCATACGTTTATCATTTTGCAAGCAGCGAAGCAGTCCATGGCGTTATGGATAACATCCTCGTGTACCCTTATTTCAAGGCTGATTTCGGACAGATGCTCGGAATCCAGGAATTTTCGCTCCGGGGGGGGTGGCTCCAGTCCATGCAGAATGACCGCAAACACGGGAACGGCTATCTTTTCCCGGGAGGCGGGGAGTTTTCCTTTGTCGTAAGGCACTGGAATGTCAGATTGGAAAACAAGGTATATGCAGGCGGGGACCTCATGCCTTTTTACGATATGACGGATGACATTGGGGTGCAGTATGGGAACAGCCTTTATTTCGGGGACAGGTATTATTCTGTAGGCAGCGGTTTTTATGACAGGCTCGAACTTTCTTACGAGCCGAGGATTACCGATTTTCTTTCCGTAAAAGTGTCGGCGATAGCCCATTTTTATAATAAATACTGCGGTTGGCAGCAAATGGTAACGATAAAAATGTCATTCTGAGTGGAGGTGCCGATATGAAAACAGGTATGGGAAGCCGTTTGAAAAATCTGATATGTCTGTTGTTGCCGGTCTCGATGCTGGCGGCATGCGTGCCGGAACCGACCGAGCCGCTTTATTATGAGATACAGTCTCCGGATGGCGTGCTGAAAGTTGAAATCACGATAGATTCGACGATATCCCTGCAAATCAACGATACTTCCGGGACAGTTGCCGATATCCCGGACATATATGTCAGGCTGCGTGACGGTAGGGCTTTCGGACTGCCTGACGAGGGCGGGTCTGGAATGCTCCCTTTGAAGGATGTCAATTCCGTATCGGTGGACAGGGTTGTCAAGGCCCCTTTCCATAGGAATTCCACGGCTTTGATGAAATATAACGGAGCTGATTTCGTTTTCAAGGGTTACGGGCTGAGGCTCAGGGTATTCAATGACGGTGTCGCTTACAGGTTCTTTACAAAGAAATCCCGTTTCGGAATTATTTCGGAAAATGCGGTCTTTGCTGTGCCAGGAGCGGAACTGCCGTGCGGCATGTCCTCGGAGCCGAAGGCGGATTCTTCGATGGGTTCTCCTCTGTTTGTCAGGGCCGGAAACAGGAACATCCTGATAGGCGACGGTGACATAGGCTCATATCCGCGTATGTCGTTCGTATGTGACGGAAAGGATTTCAAAGGTGTTTTCCAGTCGATACTGGCCGGTAGCGGCAAAGTGATGGCATATAGTGTGAAAGCCTGCGAATTGCCTTGGAGGATAATCGGTTATGCCGACGACAGGTCTCTGTTGTCAAGCGACCTGAACTATTTGCTGGGCGGAAAATCCAAAATACGCAGGACGGATTGGATAAGGCCAGGAAAATCCCTTGTGCCGTCATCGGATACGGTTTTGCTGCAAACCATAGACCTGGCTGCCAAATACGGTTTCGAATATGTTACGGCAGATGCCGCGGCCGGTAATCTCGACTGTGCGATAGCCCGTGCGGACAGTGCAGGGGTAGGCATTATCCTGCACTTGCACCGTAAGGCGGACTACGAGGGCCGCAACCCGGAAAGGATTTTCCGAAAATATGCTTCAATGGGCATAAAAGGGGTAAAACTCGATTTTAGAGGTGCTGCTGATTTTCTTTCTTCGCAGAAGTTGGAGGCAATCTGTTCCGCCGCCGCGGATGCCGGACTTGTCCTGGATTTGCAGGGAGTGGTTTCACCAGGCCTGAACAGGAAATACCCTAATGTGCTGAATTGCGGAAATCTTCCGGATGTTCCGGACGGGAATGCTTCTAAGAGCCATGCCGCCCGGAGGCAACTCGGAGGAGACAATCTTGCCGCAATGTGGGCAGAAGCCGCAAGGCATTGGGATTGCGGTACCGAATCACGCCGGCTTGCCGAGTTCGTGATACTGGATTCCCCTCTGGCCGAGTTCCGTTGCGGCACGGACAGCGACAGGGATTCATTGTACATGGATTTCGTTTCGTCCATTCCGACCGCCTTCGACAGGACCCTGCCATTGGAAGTCGTTCCGGGGAAAATGGTTGTTAATTCACGTAAAAAAGGAAAATTACGCTATGTGGCGGGAATGAATTCCGATGAGGCGGCCGAATACGTGTTGTACATGGACAAGATAATCGCCCCGGGTGAAAATTATAAGGTCACGATGTTTTCGGATACCGAGGGGACAGGCGAGAAGGGCGGTTATGTCGTACGGGAATTCAAGGTCAATGCGTTTGATAAGATAAAAATAAGGATGGCCCCGGGAGGCGGCTTCGTCATGAGGCTTGTTCCTGTCGGGAGACAATGAATTTATGCCGGAAAACTGTGAATTTTATGAATATAGCTCTGATTGAATCCGATATTCTTTGGGGAGACCCGAAGGCGAACCTCGCGAGGAACGCTTCCGCTATTTCATGCCTGCTTGACAAAAGGGCGGTCGCCGAAAATGATTTGGTACTTCTGCCCGAATGTTTTTCAACGGGTTATGCCATGACTCCGGAACTTGTCGAACCGGAAGAAGGCAGCGCTGCGCTGGAATGGCTGCTGAAGACCGCTGCGGACAACAAGATTGCGCTTTTCACTTCCTTGGCGGTTGAAAAGGATGGAAAATATTATAACCGCGGGTATTTCGTACTTCCTGAAGGAAGGGTGGCTGCGGTTTATGACAAGCGCCATCTTTTCATGGGGGATGAGGCCGGTTTCTATACTGCCGGGGACGGGATAAGTCTTGTGGACTATTGCGGCTGGAGGTTTTGCCTTAATATATGCTATGACCTGCGTTTTCCGGTATGGAGCAGGAACATAAAGGACAAGGATGGAAAATATTATGACGTCATCCTCAATGTATCCAACTGGCCTACATCGCGTTTGGATGTTTCCGACCTCCTGACGAAGGCAAGGGCGCTCGAAAACCAGTCCTACCTGTTTTTTTGCAACAGGGTCGGGGCGGACCCGCTTACCGTGTACAGCGGAGGCTCGGCGGCCGTAGACGCCAAGGGAAGGTCCATAGGCAAGAGGATTGACTTGGACGGTACCGGCTGCATAGTGGCAGGGCTGGACCGCCTGTGGCTCGACAGCTTCAGGGAATATTTTCCCGTTCTTGAAGACGGCGACGGATTCGTTTTGGAAAAATAAAGGATTTTACACTGATTGTAGATAATGGCGGTATGAAAAATTCGTTTTGGTTATTGTCACTGTCCGTATTGCTTGCCGTGTCCTCATGCGGCAGGCTTGAAGACGGTACATACAGGGTGGACATATTTTCGACAAATGACGTCCACGGCAAATATTATGATCTGGCAAAGGTATCTTCCTACATCGGCTCCGAAAGGGAAGCTCTCGGGGAGGACAACGTGCTGCTGATAGATGTCGGGGACATCCTGCAAGGCGACAATGCGGCCTATTATTATAACTATGTCGATACGGTATCCGAACATATCTATGCCAAAGCCGCACGGTACATGAAATACGATGCCGCAGTAGTCGGCAATCACGATATCGAAACCGGCCACGCGGTATATGACAGGATGGTGGACGAATTTCCGATGCCTTTCTTGGCGGCAAATGCTTTGGACACAAGGACAGGGAAGGCCTATTTTCAGGAGTATGCCATTTTCGAGCGCGGAGGCCTGAGGATTGCCGTCATAGGCTTTACCAATCCGAATATCAAACAATGGCTGGCCCCTTCGTTGTGGAGCGGACTCCGTTTCGAACCTATCCTCCCTTACGCCCAGAAAATCGTGGACAGGGTAATCGGCAGGGAACATCCGGACATAGTCATAGCGGCGATGCATACCGGTACCGGGGACGGCAATCCAGCGAATGGGGAAAATCAGGCTTTGGCCTGTCTGAATACGTTGGAGGGTGTGGACTTCGTCTTCTGTGCCCATGATCACAGTTCCAGAATCGAGGAAGGCTACAGGAAAACGGAAGGCCGCGACTCGCTCGTTTCCATTCTGGTGAATGCTGGAAGCCATTGCCGGGAAGTCGGGCATGCCGTGGCCGAAGTCACTGTCAGGGACGGGAAGATAGTTTCAAAAAAACTTTCGGCGGAACTCGTGCCAATGTCCGGCGTTACGCCGGATGAAGGCTATATCGAATATCTCCGTCCGGAATTCGAGGCCGTGGAGGCCTTTACCGTCCGCGAAGTCGGCACACTCGAAGAAGAACTCAATACGAGGGAGGCTTTCAAGGGAAGGGCACTTTATACGGATTTGCTCCATCTGCTGCAACTTTCGTCCACAGGGGCGGACATATCCTTTGCGGCGCCGCTTACCTACGACGGCCATATCCCTGCCGGTGTTCTGAGGTATAAGGACCTGTTTACAATATATCCTTTCGAAAACCAGTTGTTCGTCGTAAGCATGACCGGACGGGAAATAAAGGATGCGCTGGAGTTTTCCTATGACAAATGGGTAAACACCGTTACGGATTCACAGGCATATGCCTTGGCGGCTGGCGCAGACCTTCCGGGAACCCATCTGCTCGCGATTTCCGAAAGGCCTGACAAGAGGACCGGGGCCGAAAGGTTTTCCTTTACCGGCAGGACGTACAATTTCGATTCGGCGGCCGGGATTGATTATACCGTCGATGTGACAGAGCCATACGGGAACAGGATAAATATCATTTCCATGTCGGACGGAAGCCGTTTCGATATGGATTCGGTTTATAATGTCGCAATGACATCGTACAGGGCGAGCGGCGGCGGAGGAATCCTCGCTGCGGCAGGAGTGGATACGGACAATATCGACGACAGGGTGACGGGCCGTTATCCCGAGATACGGAATATACTGTATGACTATCTTGTGGAGAACGGCTGCATATCCGCTTCGTTGTCCCGTGACCCGAGGTTGGGTGACTGGCATTTCATCCCCGAAGGTATAGAAAAGGCGGTGAACCGGGATTTCGACCTCGTTTTTGAATAGATTTTTTTACTGTTTGCTGCAACATATCCGCAATATGGTGCATCTTAGATACGTTGTAGGAAATAATAGATAGTAAGGTGAGGAGATTATTGTTGATTATGCTGTGTCTGTGCCTGTCGCTCCGGTCATTTGCCGATAATGGAGACGACCGGCACGAAGTCGCATTTTCATACGGAGGCATAGCTCCGGCGGCATTTGCCTATTCGAATTATTTCAATCTCGATTTCGGCCATGCTTCTATCGGGCATTACCTCGGTGAAACCGATTTTGTACACAGGATGAAGAACATAGGTGTCTTTTCACTGGCGTGTTACTACCATCCTTTGGACTGGCTGGCCGTAGGCGCAAGGACGTCGGTCACTTCGGATTACGGAAAGATAATGAATGCCAATACGTATGAATTGAGCCGGTATATGAGCATATTCCGGGCCTATGACATAAGTATCGGAGTGAAGTTCGTATATTTCAGACGTCCGTGGGTGCGCCTCTATTCGGAAGTCTTTGCCGGCGGCGGGGCCCTTGTCGATGACAGTAAAAGGTACATGGATGCGGGGAAGACCGTCCACGGCCGTTTCGTATTCCAGTCCGTCCCGATAGGCGTTTCAGTAGGGAAGAGGCTCGGTTGTTTTTTGCAGCTCGAACTCGGCACATCTATCATAGGTGCGAGCGGGGGCATAAGTTACAGGTTTTGAAAATGAGAAGGATATCCGCCATATTGTCTGTGTTTGCGGCCGTGCTTGCTGCCATGTCTGCCGTTTCTTGCTCGAAATTGGAGTTTTCCGAGCCGTTGGACATAAAGGTGATGAACATATACGGCGAATGCAAGGGAGGGGTTTTCTATCATTCGCTCGAAGCGCTTTCACGTGCAGTGAAATGGCAGAAAATCAACGCCATAGAAGACGATGCCCTGAAAGCCTATTTCATGAATCTCGTTTTTCTTGAATACGATACGGACACATTGGATGCCGATGTCCTGCGTATCGGCAATCTCCTGTATTCAACGGGTGGCAGTGATATTCTGGAACAGGGTTCGGTATGGACGGTGAAGACAGTTTTCGATTATGGTTATGACTACAGGATTGAGTGCCTCGGCAATGATGAATGGCGTGTCACAATGAGCTCGCAAAACCTTAATTCCGTTTTTGCCGCCCCTTCAGTCGTATCCGGAGATTTCGTGATTGCGGCATCGGACTCGCCTTCGTATGACGGGATGGTGTTCGTTTTTACAGCAGGAAGCGGAAAAATAGAGGATGAGGCCGCCGACAGTGAAGGAAAGAGAGGGGGGGTGTCCGTGTACATAGAGGAACCGGTGTCTGCCGTAATCGATGAAAACGGTTATGATTATTATGAAAACTGCGTAAGGGAAATCGGTAGCGAGAACAGTAATTACGCACCCCGTCTTCCGGTAACCGTTTTCGGCGGGGCTATGACCATTACCGGCGATGTGGAAGGTGATGAGGGTTTCACAGACGTGCTCTATTACGTGGATCTCAGCCTCGCAAGCATGAATGAAAATATAGTAAGGATTTATTTTAACGGAGTTTGGAAAAGTTATGTGTGGTAAGTTTGTCAGAACGGCGGCCGTAATCTCGTTGCTGCTGTTTTCGTTTAATGCTGCGTATGCCCAGACAAGGACAGGGGACAGCGAGATACGTTTTTCATACGGAGGTGTGGTCTATACCCCTCACGTTCTCTCGTACTCGGACAGTCATGACAATTCGATATATTCTTTCCTCGTCTCCAATCTCAGCGATCCGAAGAATGTGAGAAGCAGCGGAATCCTGTCACTGTCCTACAATTATTTTCTTGAGGACTGGCTTTCGGTCGGCGGAACTGTCGGGACGGCGTTTCTGTATACGGATTTCGAGGACAATTATTCACATACCGAATTTTCTTCTTCCATGACACACGGCTATGTATCGCTCATGGCCGGAGTGCGCTTTCATTTCCTGAACAAGAAATGGGTGAGGCTTTATTCGGACGTAAATATCGGAATCAATATGTTGTACGGCAAGAACGTATCCGCGGTATACTCGGAACTGGCTTTCCAGACCTCGCCTTTCGGAATATCCATAGGTAAGAAAGTTAGTGGGTTCCTTGAACTGAGTATCGGAACAATGTATTATGGAGGAAATATCGGATTAAGTGTCAGGTTTTAGGATTATGGGTAAGAAAATTTTTATGATACTGGCGGCTGCGGTTTTGCTGCCTTCGTGCTCGTATGAACCGTATTGCCCCGACCATTTCATGGAAAGGCATTTTTACGGGGAGGCGCGCGATGTGTTTTTCTATAACGGAGTTGAGGCCTTGTCGAGGGCTATCAGGTGGAGCATAGTGGATACGGTTTCCGTGCCCGGCGACAAGGAAGCCGCGCATGCCTATCTCCTGGACGGGATGAGGGTTTTCGAAAAGGGGGATACGCTTGAAATCGGGGCCCTGAACTATGTAAGGGGAGGAAAATCCCTCTTCGAGACCGGGGCCGTATGGACGGTGACCAATGATTATATCGATGATTTCGAATATGTTATGGAATATTCCGGAGAAATGGCGTGGACCGTTTCTTTCAAGGCATTGATGAAATTGCGGGAATACGATAACGAGATAGAAGCCGAAGGAGAATATCTGCTGAGGTATGTGTCCGGGCAGGGTGGCATGATGTCCCAGGATTTCACTGTAGAATATGCCGAGGGCTCGTATCGTGACCACAGGGAGCTGGAAGACGGCATAGGCGTTATCGATATCAGGATAAAGAGTCCTGTGAATCTGACATACAAGGTGTTCGACGACCCGTATACCCCGGCTCCGTTTTATGTGGAATACTATGAGCTGATGTCCGGGATACATCTTTACGGAGGTGAGTTCTTTATGTATATCAATACTTTGCCTGACAACGAGTTCGATAACGGGACATATATTTTCGATTTGAACTCTTCTACGAAGGACAAGGCCGAAGTATATGCTTCCTACAAGGGCATAGGTAATTATATTGACTAATCGTATCGACTGATAAAGGGAAGGATGATTATATGAAAGGTTCAGCCAATATGTCAATGTTCAAAGGTGTGGCCAACGGCCTTGCTTCTTCGATAAGTTTCGGACTTATACCGCTTTTCACTTTGCCGGTACTTGCCGGAGGGATGTCGATGGATTCCTTGATTTGCTATCGTTTTTCGCTGGCGGCGCTCTTCATAGCGATTCTGATGATTATAAGGAAAGAGTCGTTCAAGGTCTCCAAATCGGACATCCCGCTGCTGGTTCTTGTCGCGATATTCTATGACATTTCGTCCATGTTCCTGTTATGGGCATACGACTTTCTCGGAAGCGGCCTTGCAACGATACTGCATTTTACCTATCCGATTCTTACGACCATCATAATGATGGCGTTTTTCAAGGAAAAAGCATCCTTTCCGAAAATCCTCGCCATACTCATGGCCGTCGCCGGAGTTGTCCTTCTGTCCATCCAGAAGGGCGGGGGAGATATCAGCATTGCCGGTGTGGCGGTGGCCGTCTTTTCCGGTTTGGGATACGCTTCCTATATGGTGTCGATAAATGTTTCGGCAAAGCTACAGAAGCTCAAGGGCCTGAAACTTACATTCTATGTGTTTCTGATAGGGGACCTGTTCCTTATAATAAATTCCTATGCGTTCGGTACGGGCATAGAGCCACTAAACAGCGGTTACGATATACTGAATCTCTTGCTGCTCGCTTTCGTATGTACCATACTTTCCAATCAGACATTGATAGTCTCCATAAAGAACATCGGTTCCGTGAGGGCTTCGGTGCTCGGTGCGATGGAGCCGGTTACGGCCGTGATAGTGGGTCTGCTCGTTTTCAATGAATCGTTGACATGGAAATCCGCTATCGGCATGCTTGTCATTCTTGCAGCCGTTGTGATTATCATCATGGGTGGCAGGAGGAAAGAAAAAATCGGTGTGTAAGAATTGCAAAGGGGCTGCGCCAAAATTGACACAGCCCCGTAAATATTTATCTTTTAATCAGGCCTTTTAATCAGGAAAAGGCGATTATTTTGCAAAAGCTACCGATCTGGTTTCACGGATGACGGTAATCTTTACCTGTCCAGGATAAACCATTTCGTCCTGTATTTTCTTCGCGATTTCAATCGAGATGTTTTCTGCCTCCTTGTCGGATACATGGTCTGCGCCGACGATGACACGGAGTTCGCGTCCTGCCTGGATTGCGTAGCTCTTCGTAACCCCGTTGAACGATTGTGCGATGTTCTCCATGTCTTTGAGCCTCTTGATGTACGACTCGATTACTTCACGGCGTGCTCCAGGCCTTGCCCCTGAAATGGCGTCGCCGACAAGTACGAGAGGCGCAATGAGGGAAGTCATTTCGACTTCTTCGTGATGGGCTCCGATTGCGTTGCAGATTTCAGGTTTTTCCTTGTATTTTTCCGCCAGTTTCATTCCGAGGATGGCATGAGGCAATTCAGGGTCTTCGTCGGATACTTTTCCTATATCATGAAGCAGACCGGCCCTTTTAGCCGCTTTCGGATTGAGTCCGAGCTCCGAGGCCATTGTAGCGCAGATGTTGGCTACCTCGCGGGAGTGCTGCAACAGGTTCTGTCCGTATGAAGAACGGTATTTCATCCTTCCTATCAGTTTTACAAGCTCGATGTGGAGTCCGTGGATGCCGAGGTCTATGCATGTCCTTTTTCCGGTCTCCATTATTTCGTCTTCAAGCTGTTTCGATACCTTTGCGACGACTTCTTCGATGCGGGCCGGGTGGATGCGTCCGTCAGTTACGAGCTGGTGCAGGGCAAGACGGGCGACCTCCCTCCTTACAGGGTCGAAAGCGGAGAGCAGTATGGCCTCAGGAGTATCGTCAACCACTATTTCTACTCCTGTAGCCGCTTCCAGGGCCCTGATGTTCCTACCTTCACGTCCGATGATACGGCCTTTGATTTCATCGCTGTCAATATGGAAAACAGTAACGGCGTTTTCGATTGCCGTTTCGGAAGCCGTCCTCTGGATTGTGTTTATGACTATCCTTTTCGCTTCCTTGGAAGCTGTCAGCCTTGCTTCGTCCATCACATCGTTGATGTAGGAAAGGGCCTCTGTCCTGGCTTCGGCCTTCATGCTTTCCATCAACTGGTTCTTGGCTTCTGCCGCCGACATTCCAGCGAGGGTCTCTATCTGTACTATGACATCATTGCGAAGTTTGTCGTATTCTTCCGATTTCCTGTTTACCAGTTCGGTCTGTGTCCTCAGGTTCTCTTTCAGCGCCTCGATTTCCTTGTTCTTCTTGCCGAGTTCGGAAGACTGCTGGTTCAGAGCCAGTTCCCTTTGCTTGAGCTTGTTCTCGATTTGCTGGATCTGTGCGTTCTTCTCATTTATGAAGTGCTCGTGTTCGGTCTTCAGCTGGAGGAATTTTTCTTTTGCCTGGAAGATTTTTTCCTTTTTGATGTTTTCGCCTTCTTTTTCGGCTTCCATAAGGATACGTTCTTTCTTGTTCTTGAGAACGATATTCTTAATCAATAAATAGACGGACAGCGCAAGGGCTGCGGAGATTACGGCAGTCAGGATGACGGTAAATACAGTGCTCATAAATAATACAGCTATATAGTTTTTTTAGGAAATAGTGGAGAGAATGTGATAAGGATGAAAGAAAAAAACCGCCAGAGATCGTTTTACAAAAAAATCTTAATAAAATAAGATTTGGGCTCCGACTTATTGGTTTTGACTTCCTACGTCCCGTATGGTACGGAATTCCCCTGCAAGGGGTAACTGAGAGGCCTGTCATTGCCTGTCGAGTAGACCCGTTAAAGTTTCAGTGTTGATTTCAGCGAAAGGAACTCTGACGGCTATATTTCAATGATCATCAATGTTATCTTTTTCCAAGTATTTTTTAAGCCTGGAGGATAAATCTTCAACGTCTTCGCGGAGCGGGTCGTTGTCCATCCTGTTTTTCAACTCATGAACCTTCTTTGCCATTATAAGGGCAATCATGGACAGGAAATCGCTCAAAGAGTTTCCGGGATATCTCTCCTTGTATTGGGAGAGAAGCTCGTTGACATCCTTGGCGCCTCGACGGAAATTGGCCTCATCATCGGGGCTCTTCACTTTCAATGAAAGCTCCCTGTCGGCAATCTTGATTTTTATCTTTTGTCCATCGTCATTCATCCGCCCAGCAGTTCTATGCAGTTATCTATCTCACGGATAAGTTTTCCGACCCTTTTCTTCGCATCCTTGCCGTCCTTTTCGGAGGAAACGGCGAAGGCGTGTGACAATTGCAAGTCGCTTATCTTCTTCTCCAATATTTCAATTGTACTTTTATTGGCATCGAGCTTTGCCTTGCATGCTTCGAGACGTTCCTGCAATACTACGTTGTCGCTTTTGACCTTTTCGTATCTGGCCAAAAGGGTTTCGATAGATTGTGTTAAATCTTCCAGCATAATGGCAAACTCTCAACCTGTCGTGCAAAATTAATAAAAAAATGCGAACTGGAAAAATGTTTTTGATGAATAGGGAGGAATAGGGCGGTTAGGCCAGGGTTTGCCATGGAAGCGGACATGAAAACGGGCACGGTTTCCCGCGCCCGCTTCAAATATGGGATATGTTTTTATATCTCCGTAGCTATCCTAGATTCTGTTCAGTATCTGAATGGACTGCTTTCCTTTTTCGATGGCCGCCTCGTTCATAGGGATGAGGTTGTGGTAACGTTCAGGAATCGATTTCATGAGTCCTTTTGTCACATTTTCCATCTCTACGATAGGTTTCATCTGGAGCAACGCGCCCAGAACGACCATGTTGTAAACCTTGGCGCTTCCGAGTTCGGCAGCAACGTCAACGGCAGCTATCGAGCATACGGTGATGTCTTTGCGTGTAGGAAGGTGGGTTATGCCGTTAGGGTCGTAAATGAGCAGCCCGCCTGGTTTTACACGGCTTTCGAATTTGTCCAATGACTGCTGGTTGAGAGCGATGACGGTATCGTAAGTCGTGAGGATAGGTGAACTGATCTTCTTGTCGCTGAGGATGACGGTGACGTTCGCCGTACCGCCCCTCATTTCAGGGCCGTAGGAAGGCATCCAGGTAACTTCGAGGTTCTGCATGATTCCCGAGTATGCGAGAATCTTACCCATGGACAGGACACCCTGTCCGCCGAAACCTGCTATGATTATTTCTTCTTTCATTGTATCAAAATTTTAATGTTTAATCTCCTACCTGTCTTTCAAGTCGCCGAGCTGATAGAACGGGAACATGTGTTCAACCATCCATTCGTTTGCCTTGACCGGTGAAAGTTTCCATCCGGAGTTGCAAGTGCTGACGATTTCAACGAATGAGGTGCCTTTGTCCTTTGCCGAGTTCTCAAAGGCTTTCCTGATGGCCGCCTTGGCTTTTCTTACGGCTGCCGCAGTGTGTACGGACTGGCGGGTAACGTAGCAGGTTCCTTCGAGCTGTGCGATGAGCTCGGTTATCTTCAAAGGGAAACCGTTGAGTTTGGCGTCACGTCCGTAAGGGGTAGTCGCGGTCTTCATGCCGAGCAGGGTGGTAGGGGCCATCTGTCCTCCGGTCATACCGTAAATGGCGTTGTTGATGAAGATGACAACGATGTTCTCTCCGCGGTTGCATGCGTGCATGATTTCAGCCGTACCGATGGAAGCAAGGTCGCCGTCGCCCTGGTAGGTGAATACGTATTTATCCGGATAAAGCCTCTTTGTCGCCGTAGCGAGTGCAGGTGCCCTTCCGTGTGCGGCCTGCTGCCAGTCAATGTCCAGATAGTTGTATGCGAAGACGGAGCATCCTACAGGGGAGATACCGATGGTTTTGTCCTGAATGCCCATTTCTTCAATGACTTCGGCTATGATTTTGTGAACCACTCCATGCGAGCATCCCGGACAGTAATGCATCACATTATCCGTAAGGACAGGGGTTTTGCCGTAAACCTTGTTTTCAGGTTTGATTATATCTTTTATATCCATCTCAATTCAATTTAAAAGGTTTGTAGGCTTACTGAAGGTTGTTGAACTTCTTGAATGCATCGAAGATTTCCTGAGGAGTGCAGATGTTGCCTCCGAGTCGTCCGTAGAATCCTACAGGTACGGCGCCGTTCACTGCAAGTCTTACATCGTCTACCATCTGGCCGGCAGAAAGTTCGATGGACATTGCGCTCTTAATCTGAGGCACGAGTGCCTGTATCTGCTTGGTAGGGAACGGGAAGAGGGTGATAGGACGGAGAAGTCCGGCCTTGATTCCGTTTTCCCTGAGCATGTCTACGGTGGTTTCTACGATACGTGACATACAGCCGTATGCAACGAACAGATATTCCGCATCTTCAGTCATGTATGTAGAGTAAAGCACGTCTTCCTCCTCCATCTTGCGGTACTTGGCCTGGAGACGGAGGTTGGTAGCTTCCTGTACATCGGATTCGAGTGCGAGCGAAGTGATGATGTTGCGAGGCCTGTCAGCCCTTTTTCCTACTGTCGCCCAAGGACAGGTCTTTTCGATTTCTTCATTGGTGCGGCGAGGTTTGGTGGCGTGTATTTCCACTTTCTCCATCATCTGGCCGATTACACCGTCTGCAAGAATCACTGCCGGACACCTGTATTTGAATGCCAGGTCGAATGCCTTGTCCACGAAATCGTACATGTCCTGTGCTGAAGCCGGCGAAAGAACCACGCATCTGTAGTCTCCGTGTCCGCCGCCTTTTACTATCTGATAATAGTCACCCTGTCCCGGCTGGATGGTTCCGAGTCCTGGGCCACCACGGACTACGTTGACCACAAGGCAAGGGAGTTCGGCTCCGGCCATGTAGCTGAGGCCTTCGCACATGAGGCTTATTCCAGGGCTGCTCGACGAGGTCATCACTTTCTTACCGCAGCAGGCACCGCCATAAACCATATTGATCGATGCTGTCTCGCTTTCAGCCTGGAGGACTACCATTCCGGTCGTTTCCCAAGGCTTTTCAGCCATCAATGTTTCCATCACCTCGGACTGCGGGGTGATAGGGTAACCGAAGTAACCGTCCACTCCGTTCCTTATAGCGGAACAGGCGATAGCTTCATTACCTTTCATCAAAATTTTCTCTGCCATAATTATACTGTTTTAAATCTTTACTTTATAAACGGTGATAACCGCGTCAGGGCATACGAGCGCGCAACTTGCGCATCCTATGCAGCCGTCAGTCGCCATTTCGGCGTAATTGTAACCTTTGCCATTCACTTTTTTAGCAAGCGCAATGGTCTTAGTCGGACACGCAGCAACGCAGAGGCCGCAGCCTTTGCATTTTTCGGTATCCACTACAATAGCTCCTTTTATTGCCATAATTAAATGTTATTATAAAGTTTGTAAGTACGTTATTTCTTTATGCGTATTCTCGCATCGATAGGGAGTATCCTGTCCCCGTCGCACAGCAGCGGGTTCAAATCCATTTCGGCGATTTGCGGATAAGCGGCGCAAAGGGCGCCTATCCTCATGATTCTTTCCTTGAATATGTCTTCATTGACAGGTTTCGCCCCGCGGAAGCCCTTGAACAGTTTGCTGCACTTGAGCGATGAAACCATCCTGTCCGCTTCTTCTCTGCTTATCGGAGCAAGTGCGTGGCTAGTGTCGGCTATCATTTCCACCATCGTTCCGCCCATTCCGCAGAGTACCATCGTACCGAATGCACCCTCGTTGTGTGCTCCGATATAAAGTTCGAAACCTTTGAGCATAGGCTGTATCAACGCCCCTGTGGCATCCTGGATTTTCATTATCCTGCCGAAGCTTTCATACGCCTGTGCGAGGTCCTTGATATTGAGGATTACGCCTCCTACATCGCTCTTGTGTACAGGGCCTACGACTTTCATTACCATAGGGAAGCCGACTTTCTCCGCTTTCGCCTTGAGCTCGTCTTCACTGTGGATTACGTATTCTTTCACGCATTCCACTCCGGCAGCTTCGAGAAGCGCCTTGACGTCGGCAGGGGCCAGGTATCCGTCGCCGTTTTCGGCGATAATCCTGTCTATGGTCTTCGTATCCATCCGGTATTCCGGATAATCGGCAGTCGCTCCGAGCTGGTTCATGTATTTGCCGAGGGCTTTTCCGAAAACCACTTCTTCGGAGAAGCTTATGCCGCCCAGGGACTGGAAATATTTTATCTCCTTTTCTGCATTGTGAATCGATGTCAGAAGAGGGTAGATAGGTTTCTTGGAAGTCTGTATGTGCTTGTAAATCACTTCATATACATCCTGTACCGTATTCAGGCCAGGGCATCCGAATATGACACAGATGGCATCAATGAAATCGAAATCGTTTTCGCATGCGTTGAGTATGTCATCGAGCTGTTTTGCTGTTCCTGTCGCAAGGAAATCTATAGGGTTTCCTACTGATGAGCCGAGATAGAGTTTGGACAGCAGTTCCTCAGCCTTCGGTCCTTCGATGTGCGGAATGCTGAGCTTGTTCTCGGAAAGGGTGTCCGTAAGCATGACTGCCGGTCCGCCCGCATGTGTCACGATTGCGATGTTCCTTCCGGCAGGTTTCGGGTACATGAGCACGGCGGCCGCCGTCACGAGTTCCTCTCTTCCGAAGCATCTCAGTATGCCTGCCTTTTCGAACAATGCGTCGACGGCATCGTCCGGGGATGCGAGGGCGCCCGTGTGCGATGATGCGGCGCGGCTTCCTTCGGCGCTGCGTCCGGATTTGATGGCCACGATGCGCGCACCTTTATTATATAGTGAGCGTGCGTGCTTCAGCAGTTTCTGCGGATCCTTGATGCTTTCGAGATACAGCATCTTTACCGGGGAACTCTGGCCGTGGACGTATGTCTCGTCGAGATATTCGAGAATGTCTTCGATATCGGTAACGGCGCTGTTGCCCACCGAGAATACCGAAGCGAATTTGAGTCCGAGCTGCATCGCGGCTTCGAGTATGAAGACGATGGTGGCTCCTGAGCCGGAAAGGAAGTCGATGCCCATCTTGTCGAGCTTCGGCACCGGCTGGGAGAACATTCCCGTATAATAAGGTGTCATTACGCCCACGCAGTTCGGCCCGATCATCGAGGCGTTGTGGTCGCGTACTATTTTTATGATATTCTTTTCAATCTGGGCGCCTTCTGCCGAATTTTCACCGAAACCTGCCGATATGATGATTATCGCTCCGCAATGCTTGTCTTCGCAGAGTATCCTTACGGCCTCTTCGCACAGGTGTGCAGGTATGGCGAGTATTCCGAGATCGACATCCGGAAGATCCTCGGCCTTGTGATAGGATTTGATGCCTTGGACAGTATCGGCTTTAGGGTTTACGACGTAGATGTCCCCATTGAAGGAAGACCTTAAAAGATTGGCAAGGAGCGCTCCGCCAGGCTTGTGTACGTCTTCCGACGCTCCGATTACGGCGATGCTCCGTGGTGATATTAATTCTTTCCTTATCATATATTAAACAAAAAATCTGTGCAAAATTATAAATTTTTATGGTATTTGTACTGTTTCATTTATGAATTTTACAGTAAATGTAGAAAAAAGTATCGATTGTTAATGGCATTGAAAAATTATGCCTAAATTTGAAACCGCAAATTTTGATTTGGAATGGGAAGTATTTTAATTAAAAACGTTTTTCTGAATAACGGAAGGACTGATATTTACATAGATAACGGGATAATCACGAAAATAGGGGCGTGCCCGGACGATGGAGCGGATACGGTGATAGAGGCTTCCGGTCTCGGTGCGATACCCGGTTTTGTCAATATGCATACCCATGCCGCCATGACCCTGATGAGGGGAGTGGAGGAGGATTTGCCGCTGGAAGCCTGGCTGAAGAAGATATGGACCCTCGAAGAGAATATCGATGAGGAGACGATATATTGGGGCACGAGGCTCGCATGCCTTGAAATGATACGCAGCGGCACTACGGCTTTCAATGATTTGTACTGGATGCCGGAAACGGCGGTCAGGGCCGTGGCCGACAGCGGAATGCGGTCGTGGAGCGCATACGTCTGCATGGATCATGGGGATATGCCCAAGGCGGCCCTTGACAGGAAAGGTCTGGAGAGGGCATTCGAAGACTCGTCGCGTTGGGGAAGGAAAACCGTTTTCACGGTGGGTTGCCACTCCGTATACGAAGTAAGCGAAGACATGCTGGTTTGGTGCAGGGATTTTGCCAAGGCCAACGGGCTCAAGCTGCATATCCACCTTTCCGAAACCAGGACGGAGGTGGAAAACTGCATCCGAAGGCACGGCCTGTCTCCTGTGAAATACCTCGATTCGTTGGGGATGCTTGGTCCGGATACGATTGCCGCACACACGTTGTGGCTCGATGCCGAAGACATAAGGCTGCTCGGCGAAAACCGGGTGAATGTGGTGCATAACATCAATTCGAATCTGAAAATAGCTTCCGGCTACAGGTTCCTGTACAACGAACTGAAGGATGCGGGGGCCAATGTGACCCTCGGTACGGACGGCTGCGCGTCGTCGAACAATCTGGACATGCTCGAAGCCATGAAGACGGCCGCCTTAGTGCAGAAGGCGTGGCGCGAAGACCCAAAGGCCATGCCTCTTAAAGAAGTCATGGATATGGCAACAGCAAACGGGGCAAAGGCTTTGGGCCTGAATGCCGGCACAATAGAATGCGGCAGGGAAGCGGATCTGCTTTTGGTGGACATGCGTTGCCCGGCCTTCGTGCCAGACATCAATTTCCTTTCGAACCTTGTATATTCGGCTCACAGCGATGTCGTCGATACGGTAATCTGCGGTGGCGATATACTGATGCGCGGCCGCGTGGTAGAAGGCGAGCAGGAAGTGCTCGACGCCGCCTCCGAAGCAGGCAGGAAATTGTTGTCGAAATCAGGGATGAAATTGATTTAAAAATTAGATATTATTATGGTTATGGACGAAAGAGCTGAAAGGATTTATAATGCGGCGGCCTTTGTGAAGGAAAGGCTCGGAGGCCGCGAACCTTTTGCCGGCATAGTACTCGGCAGCGGACTTGGCAAACTTGCCGACAGGATAGAAGGACAGACAGTCATAGACTATAAGGAAATACCCGGTTTTCCGGTGTCTACGGCGATAGGCCACGCGGGAAAACTCATAGCGGGTACTCTCGGTGGAAAATTCATCATCGCAATGAAAGGCCGTTTCCATTATTATGAGGGTTATCCGATGGATCTCGTCACTCTTCCGATAAGGGTGATGAAAGTCCTCGGCATCAAATACCTTTTCGTTTCAAATGCGGCCGGCGGGGTCAATTTCGATTTCAAAATCGGTGATTTGATGATTATAAAGGATCATATCAATCTGTTGCCTAATCCGTTGATTGGCAAGAATCTCGATGATTTCGGTCCGAGATTCCCGGATATGACCCGTCCTTACGAGCCGGCCCTGATTTCCCTTGCCGTGAAAATAGGGGAGTCGCTCGGGATAGAGCTTAAAAAAGGCGTATACCTTGCAGGTACGGGCCCTTCATACGAGACACCGTCGGAATACAAGTATTTCCGTATGATAGGTGCGGATGCGGTAGGCATGTCCACTATCCCGGAAGTGATTGTGGCAAGGCATTCTTCGATTCCTGTTTTCGGAGTATCCGTGATAACCAACGAGGCACATGACGATTATGCCGAGGATTATGTCAATGACGGGGACGATGTAGTGGCGGCGGCGGATGCTGCGGCAGACAGGATGACAGCACTGTTTACCGGTATTATCGAGGCGCTTTGAGATGCCTGTCAGGTTTCTGAGTCTGTCAAGCGGAAGCAGCGGCAACTGTTATGTCATCTTCAATGAGCAGTGTGCCGTCATGATTGATGCGGGAGTGAGTCTGCGGCGGATGAAAAACTCGTTGAGTGCTGCGGGCATTGCTCCCGATGATATCGACATTGTCCTGATTACGCATGACCATTACGACCACATAAGGCATTTGGGAAAATTCGCGGGCCATTATGGAAAGCCGATATATACGACTCCGACACTGTGCCGTGCGCTCGTGTTCGACAGCCGTGTGAAGGAGGTCGACAATGCTTTCCTGAGACCCTGCGAGTGCATGTCCTGTACCAGCTACGAGGGTTTTACGTTCATGCCCGTTCCGGTAGGCCATGATGCGACTGAAACTGTCGGATACTTTATGGATTTCTATGGGGAAAAAATCCTGTTGCTTACCGACTTGGGCCGGATTCCGCCGGAGGCTTACGGCCTTGCCCGGCAATGTTCCCATATCATAATCGAATCGAACTACGATTTCGACATGCTGCTTACCGGGCCTTATACGCATGAACTGAAGGCCCGGATAATGTGCGAGAAAGGGCATCTCAGCAATGATGATTGCGCCAATTTTATCAGAGGGGTATACCACAAAGGGCTCAAACACGTGTTCCTCTGTCATTTGAGCGAGCAGAACAATACGCCGAAAACGGCCTACGAATGCACTAAGGCGGCTTTGGCGGGAATAGGTGTCGTGCCCGGCAGGGACCTCATGCTTTATCCACTTCCGCGGAGGGAGGCTTCCGCCTTGATTGAACTGTAACCGTTTGTCTTGATTGTACCGTAACCGTTTTTCTGTGATTCCCGACAGGGATTGATTGCCGTTAAAACGTTGGTTTATAACGACAAATATACAAGTCTTTTCCCGATTATCCAAAGTTTTTCATAAATTTTTGTTTGTCAGATTCTTTCTGCGATTAAGGGTAATTTCCGTTTACGTGCAAAAACGTTCAAGAAAAAACCAACGTTTAAAACTGAACCTGTAACGGAATGATTCAACCTTATAATCAATTTAAATAAAAACTTATGAAACGTTACATTTTATCAAGCCGCGTGCTTGCTGCGGCCCTGGCATCTGCATTGATGCTTGTTTCCTTTTCTTCCTGTTCTTACGATGACAGCTCCCTTCGCGGGTCCATCGACGACCTGACGAGCCGTGTGGAAGCCTTGGAGGACTTCCAGAAAGAGGTCCAGGAGGAAATCAACTCCTTGCAGGAGCTTATCGAAAAAATCCAGTCGGCAGTGACCGTGGACAGGGTGGAGCAGAACACCGACGGGAGCTGGACGATTTATTTTTCAGACGGAACGGAAGTTACCATCCGTGACGGGGAGGACGGTGCCGAGGGTAAAGATGCCATTACCCCTCCGACTATAATAGTAATCTTAGATGACAGCGACGGCATCTACTACTGGGGCTACGAGTATCCTGACGGGAAGACCGACTACATCTACGGGGAAAACGGCGAAAGGTTCCCGGTAACCGGCACCGCGCCTCAGGTGAGGATAAATCCGGAGAGCGGGAACTGGGAGATTTCCACGGACGGCGGCAAGACGTGGACCGACACGGGCATGCCTTCGAGCGGTGTGGGTGATTCGTTGTTCGAGGATGTCAGCGATGACGAGGATTATGTATACGTCACCCTCCGCGGCGGCGAGGTGCTGATGATACCCAAGACGAAGGAACTCGTATTCGACTTCGGCACTGATGCGGACACGGTTTATTTCGCTGCGGGCGAGAGCAAGTCTTTCGTTTATACGATGAGCGGCGCCGGTGATTACAGCATATCTAAGCCGGATGGCTGGCGGGTGTCGATGGATGGCGGCGAAATCACCATCACTGCACCTGTTGCGGAGAACGTATATGCCGAGACGGAAGGTGTCGTAAGCGTGATACTTATCGCTTCCAACGGCCAGAGTTTCCTTGCCGAGCAGCAGGTGAAGGTCGGCGAGGAACCGGGACTTCCGGCACCTGAAATCGGAGATTATTTTTATTCCGACGGCACATGGTCTTCCGAATTCGATCCTGCAAAAACCGTTTTGGGCCTTGTGTTCATGACGGGAGATTCCGACAGATGGGGAGTGGCCGAGACGGAGGCCGGTTTTGTCAACGGGCTGGTCATATCCGTTAAAAATGCGGCAATATCAGTAAACTGGAGTACGTTCAGGGAAGATATACCCGAACTGGAAAACACCTATATGGATATGTTTTACACCGATCTCAGCGGACTGTACAACTGCAATGTGGTCTGGAACAGGGAGGACTACAGTACGACGAACTACAAGGCATTTTCGGCCGTAGCGGCATGGAACGAGGAAGGCAGTCCTTACAAGGCTCCGGAAAATACTTCGGGATGGTTCCTGCCTTCGTCCGGACAGGTTTACGACCTGTTTAAAAATTTCGGGCAGCTGACCGGACTGGAAGATGCCGAACGTTCAGGCCACAATTATTCATGGGAAGGTACCGGTTACCGGGATTTTGCAGACAGGCTCAATGCATGGATGTCTGAAATACCTGATGACATGAAGGACATATTCATGCCGTCCGGCAGTGCGGAGCATCTGTGGACTTCAACGGAAGTATTCGATTCGAATGCAAGGGCTTGGGGTATCTATTCCATAGGTACTATAGAATGCGAGGCCTGCGGTAAAACCTGGGATGTGGACATGAAGGTAAGGCCGGTTTTGGCATTCTGACGGGTTGTCGGTAAGGTTTTGCGATTGCGGGCACACCCCAACTTAACCAGGATGCGCCATTATGTGCTGATATACAGTTGATTAGTGCTCTGGTAGATGTTTTTAAGTGTGGATTTCAAGGGGTTCACAACCTGCCGAAATCCACACTTGTTTTTGATTGTTCGCTCCGTTTATTGTTGATTTACAGTATTTTATGATAGCGAGAGTTAAGTAGGGATGTGCTTCAGGGTTTGCGCTTCTGGGTTTGTGTTTTAGGATTTGTGTATCAAGGTTTGTGATTCAGGATTTGTTCGATAGATTGGCTATTGGCATAATTTGAACATTATTGGATTGTATCTGATATTTTTGTTACATTTGCATTGAGTAAAAATACTTGGTCTATTGAGTAAAATGTAATAGTATGTATAAACGAGCGGAATATCAGGTGATTACGGATAGGATGAAAGAGCCTAGGAAGTTCATCCAAGTGGTGATGGGTGCCCGTCAGACAGGCAAGTCCACTGTTGTCAAACAAGTGCTTCAGGATTTGGATATGCCTTACCGGTCCTTTTCTGCCGACAATGTCCCGGCTACGAACAGTGCCTGGATTTCCGATTGCTGGGCGGCTGTGCGCAGCTTGAAAGAGAGCCGGGGCTGGGAGAGTGTCATCCTTGTGATTGACGAGATACAGAAGATTGCCAACTGGAGCGAGGTGGTGAAGAAGGAATGGGACGATGATACTTTTCATGACCGCAATATCAAGGTATTGCTTTTGGGGAGCAGCCGTGTGTTGTTGGAGAAAGGCTTGTCCGAATCTTTGGCAGGGCGGTTTGAGGAGATACGCATGAGCCATTGGAGTTTTCGTGAGATGCAGGAATGTTTCGGTTTCTCACTTGACCAATACCTGTTCTACGGAGGCTATCCCGGTGCGGCTGTTTTGATTGGTGACGAAGACCGGTTCGGGCAATACATCCAGTCGGCTATTATCGAGGCTACCATCAATAAGGATATTCTGATGGATACGCCTATTGGCAAGCCTGCTTTGCTTCGCCAGACCTTCGAGTTGGGCGCAGCGTATTCGGGTGAATTGCTTTCGTTGAATAAGATGTTGGGGGCACTTCAAGATGCCGGAAACACAGTGACCTTGGCAAGGTACATCAATCTGTTGGATGAAAGCGGATTGCTATGCGGGCTCCATCGGTTCAGTGTGGATATGGCCCGAAGGCGCGCCAGCATCCCCAAGTTGCAGGTGTATAACAATGCATTGAAGATGGTGTATAGCCCTTTTACTTTTGAACAGGCGATATTGGACCGTAAGTCATGGGGGCGTATCTTCGAATCGGGCATCGGTGCCTATCTGGTAAGTCAGGCCTTTGTACATTGCTTTGAAGTGTTCTATTGGCGTGAGCGGAATGATGAAGTGGATTTCGTCCTGCGCAAGAAAGGCTCGGTGGTCGCTATCGAGGTAAAAAGCAATGCGGAGAAACGGACTGAAGGATTGGACAGGTTTCGCAATCTGTTCCATCCTCAATCGGCCTTTATCGTGGGAGACGGAGGAATCAATGCGGAGGATTTCCTTTCGATGGATATACGGCGGTTGTTCTGAGAAAGTTTTAAACAGCTTCTGAGAAAGTTTTCTGTATTTTGCGGGCACACCCCGGCTTAACCCGGATGCGCTATTATATGCTGATATACAGTTGATTGGCGCTATGATGAAGATTTTTAAGTGTGGATTTCAAGGGGTTCACAACCTGCCGAAATCCACACTTGTTTTTGATTGTGTATTCCGCTTGTTGTTGATTTACAGTATTTTATAACGACAGGAGTTAAGTCAGGCTGTGCTTCAGGGTTTGCACTTCAGGGCCGGGCTTTAAGGTTTGCGCGAAAGATTGGCACTTCAAATTGGCGCGATGGGTTTATGCTTCAACGTTGGCGCTTTAGGGCTGGCGCGAAAGATTGGCGCGACGGGATTGTAAGTAAAATGTGCAAAAACAAAACCGGCTCCAGATTGCCTCCGGGGCCGGTCGGTAGTGTCATGTGAGTCCTTATTATAGGCAAGCCAGGATTACAGTTTCGGACCTGCTTCTACGAGGGATTTGCCGAGGTCATTGCCCGTGAATTTCTCGAAGTTCTTGATGAAACGTCCGGCAAGGTCCTTCGCCTTGGTGTCCCATTCCGCAGGGTTTGCGTATGTGTCGCGAGGGTCGAGGATATGTGTGTCGACTCCCGGCAACTCGGTAGGGACTTCGAAGCCGAAGTAAGGTATCGTCTTCGTAGGGGCCTTGTCGATTGAACCGTCGAGGATGGCATCTATGATTCCACGGGTATCCTTGATGGAGATACGTTTTCCTGAACCGTTCCAGCCTGTATTTACAAGGTATGCCCTTGCGCCTGCCGCTTTCATGCGTTTAACGAGTTCTTCACCGTATTTTGTCGGATGGAGTGAAAGGAAAGCCGCTCCGAAGCATGCGGAGAAGGTAGGGGTAGGCTCGGTGATTCCGCGCTCGGTTCCCGCGAGTTTTGCAGTGAAGCCGGACAGGAAGTAATACTGTGTCTGTTCCGGAGTAAGTATCGAAACTGGAGGAAGCACTCCGAATGCATCTGCCGAAAGGAAAATAACCTGTTTTGCATGAGGGCCTTTCGATACCGGTTTTACTATATTTTTAATATGGTATATCGGGTATGAAACGCGGGTGTTTTCGGTAACGCTCTTGTCTGCGAAATCGATTTTCCCGTTTGCATCCACGGTGACGTTTTCAAGAAGGGCGTCGCGCTTGATTGCATTGTAGATGTCAGGCTCGTTTTCCTTGCTCAGGTTGATGACCTTGGCGTAGCATCCGCCTTCATAGTTGAACACTCCGTTGTCGTCCCAACCGTGTTCGTCATCACCAATGAGAAGCCTCTTAGGGTCGGTCGAAAGGGTGGTCTTGCCGGTTCCGGACAGGCCGAAGAAGATGGCTGTGTTTTCGCCTTTCAGGTCGGTATTGGCCGAGCAGTGCATCGAAGCGATTCCGCGGAGAGGGTTGTAGTAGTTCATTATGGAGAAGATACCTTTCTTCATCTCGCCGCCGTACCAGGTGTTGATGATTACCTGCTCTTTTGAAGTAAGATTGAAGACAACCGCTGTTTCGGAATTGAGCCCCAATTCCTTATAGTTCTCAACTTTTGCTTTTGAAGCGTTGAATACTACGAAATCCGGCTCCCCGTATGCGGCGAGTTCTTCCTCGGTAGGGCGGATGAACATGTTCCTTACGAAATGTGCCTGCCATGCCACTTCCATGATGAAGCGCACTTTGAGGCGGGTTGCAGGGTTGGCTCCGCAGAATGCGTCCACCACGTACAGTTTTTTGTCCGAAAGTTCTTTGACGGCGAGTTCCCTGAGGGTCTTCCATGTCTGAGGAGTGACAGGCTTGTTGTCATTCTTGTACTCGTCGGATGTCCACCAAACGGTATTCCTGCTGACATCGTCCATTACGAAGAATTTGTCCTTAGGGGAACGTCCGGTATATACGCCGGTCATGACATTGACAGCACCGAGTTCGGTAATCTGGCCTTTGTCGTATCCGGTCAGGGACGGATCGAGTTCGGCTTTGTAAAGACTGTCATAATCAGGGTTGTAGATTACTTCCTTGACCCCAGTGATGCCGTACCGGCTCAAATCGATTTTTTCCATAATTTTAAAAATATTTAGTTTTAACAAAAATTCTTGATTAGCGGAACGGTTGTCCTTCCGACAATCCGGCAACTCATCTGCAAAAAACAGACCGTTACGGAGCACAAAAATAGTTTTTATTTTCGGAAGCTGTTTAAAATTTTTTCTCAGAAAATTTGCGACATGCTTCCGTGCAGATATTTGCCGTTTTTTGAGGAGAATAGCAGCGCTATTTTACGATAAAAATGGCGTAAAGATGCCGGAATGGTGCCGCAAAGAACTTTTGAAAAAATTTTAAACAGCTTCTCAATAAGCTTCCGAAAATATGTGTTAAATTTGTGACAATATTGATTGAAAGTTGTCGGATCAAATCGTGAGGGTAAGAGGATAATGGTAGAAACCGTACCGGACAGGCCGCAGGAAATCCTCCGGATGTATTGGGGATATCCGGATTTCAGGCCTAAGCAGAGGGAGATAATAGATTCAGCCGTAAACGGAAACGATGTATTGGCCATACTGCCTACAGGAGGCGGCAAATCGGTGTGTTTCCAGGTGCCTACGCTGATGAAGGAGGGTGTAAGCATCGTCATAACTCCTCTGATAGCCTTGATGAAAGACCAGGTGGCCAACCTCAATTCGCGCGGAATCAAGTCGCTTGCCATATATTCTGGAATGTCCGCCAAGGAAATAGACACGGCGCTGGACAATGCCGTGTACGGGGATTTCAAGTTCCTGTATCTCTCTCCCGAAAGGCTCAGAACGGAGATTTTCATAACGAGACTGCAATATATGAAGATTGCATATATCGTTGTAGATGAGGCGCATTGCATATCCCAGTGGGGGTATGACTTCAGGCCGGATTATCTTGAAATCTCTAAAATAAGGGAGATAACTGGCAGGAAGGTCCCGGTAATCGCCCTTACGGCCACTGCCACGCCGGAGGTGGCTTCGGACATAATGCAGAAGCTCGAATTCCGGAGGCCCAATCTGATTAAGGGGAGCTTCGAGCGTGAAAACCTTTCCTATGTAGTGCGCAAATGCGAGGACAAGCTCGGGCAATTGCTCTCGGTATGCAAGGGCGTGCCCGGGACAGGGATAGTCTATGTGAGGATGCGCAGCCGCGCCGAGGAGATAGCCGCTTTCCTTGTCGCAAACGGATATGTCGCAGAGGCCTACCATGCCGGCATGGGCAAGGAGGCCCGTGAGGGGATACAGGAGCGCTGGAAAAGCGGAAAGACGAGGATAATCGTGTCGACAAACGCTTTCGGAATGGGGATAGACAAGCCGGACGTCCGTTTCGTATGCCATTTTGACATGCCGGACAGCATCGAGGCCTATTTCCAGGAAGCGGGACGTGGCGGACGGGACGGAAAACGTTCGTATGCGGTGCTGTTATGGAATGACAGCGATGTGCGCAGGTTGCGGCAAATCAAGGAAAATTCTTTCCCGTCGCTGGATTATATCGAGGACATTTACCATAAAGTGCATAATTATTTCGGGATTCCTTTCGGGTACGGGGAAGGGCATGTCGGAAAATTCAACATCAACGATTTCTGCTCCCGGTACAAGCTGCCGCGTAGCAAGGTGGCCAGTTCGGTAAAATACATCGAAATGGAAAATCATTGGGAGGTGGAGGCGGAAGGCGAGATTCCAACGAGGGTAGGGTTCTCGGTATCGAGGGAAGAACTTTATTCGTTCAATCCCGGAAACGCCCTTGAAGAAAACGTCGTGGACTTTCTTATGCGCCGCTACCCGGGAATATTCTCGCAGACCGTCACAATCGACACCGGATACGCGGCAAGGCTTGTGGAATGTTCCGAAAACGAGTTCAAGAAATGCCTGTACGGCCTGTACAAAAAAGGAATAATCATATACATACCTTCGGACAAGACCCCCTTGATCCGTTTTAAGGAAAACCGCCTCATGCCCAAGGATGTATATCTGCCGAAAAGCAGGTACGACGACCGTCTCAGGAGATTCTCGGAACGGCTCGAATCCATCATATCCTATGTCTCCCGGACTGACGAATGCAGAAGCGTTCTGCTGCTCGGATATTTCGGGGAAAAAGCGGCCCGAAAATGCGGTAAATGCGACGTCTGCCTGGCAAAATCCGCCGGAAAATCATCGAGGAGGAAGGAAATGGCCGTGGAAATCGCTGAATTCGTTTTAAAGTACGATTTCAGCGGTATATGCCGCAAATATTCCATCGACACCCGGGGTGAATGGCTCATATCCGCAGTTTCGACCAACGAATTCCTGAAAGACATGATTGCAGCCTTCGGGGACGGATACAAAGATTACATATCCGTCCTGAGGAGGATGCTCGATTCTGGGGCGCTTGGAAACATCAGAAATCCTTAATGGCCGAATACAGCCTCTGCACCGGAAGGCCCATGATGTTGTAGTATGAACCGCTTATGGAGGTTATTCCGATATAACCTATCCATTCCTGGATGCCGTATGCTCCGGCTTTGTCGTATGGCCGGTATTTGTCTACGTAATATTCTATTTCACTGTCAGCCAACTGTTTGAATGTAACCTCCGAGGTGCAGGTGAAGCCCTTGCTTTTGGCGTTGGACCTGATGAAGACACCTGTGACGACCGTGTGTACACGTCCCGAGAGCCTGTGCAGCATGTCTATGGCCGCTTCCCTTGTCTTCGGCTTTCCCATGATGTCGTTGTCGCAGAAGACCATCGTATCCGCCGTAATGAGGATTTCATCGTCTTCCAGCGGCCTGTGGAACCCCGCTGACTTGGCCTCGGCTATCCGGAGCGGTATCTCTTCATGAGGCGTGGCCGGGTCGTAGCTTTCATCGCAATCGGTCCCGGTGTCGACAGTAAAATCAAAATCGAGACCCGCCAGCAACTCCTTTCTTCGGGGCGAGGCGGATCCCAATATCACTCTGTGTCCGTTCAAATCCACGGCTTTATGATTTAGTGCCTTTTGAATTGAAATCCAGAGGGAACTGAGCAGTCATCTTCTGCTCTACTTTAATAGGGCCGTTCTGGTTTTCATATTTGACAATATTGTCCTGAAGGGCCATAAGCAGCCTTTTGGCATGCTCCGGGGCCAGGATGATTCTCTGGCTGATTTCCGGTTTTGCAAAGCCGGGCAGGACCTGTGCGAAATCGATGATGAATTCGCTGTGTGAATGCGAGATGATAGCGAGATTGGAATAAGTCCCTTTCGCAATCTCCGGTTTTATCTCAAGATTAAGAGATTTTCTTTCTTCTGCCATTTTCTTAAAAATTTAAAAACAGTCTGCAATATACTCAAATTTTCGATAACGCATCGAAATATCCGATTAAAAATATTAATTTTGTCGGCCGGAAATCGCCTGCGGAGGGATTCCGGGATTTTTCTTGATTTAATGTAATAGTATAGATAAAGTATAGTAAAATATTATCATATATGGAATTGCCTGCAAAATATGACCCCTCGATGACTGAGGACAAATGGTATTCTTATTGGCTGAAACATAAGTTTTTCCATTCGGAACCCGACGGCCGTGAACCGTATTCGATGATTATTCCGCCCCCTAACGTGACGGGAGTGCTCCACATGGGACACATGCTGAATAATACGATTCAGGACGTGCTCGTCCGCAGGGCAAGGATGTGCGGCAAGAACGCCTGCTGGGTGCCCGGTACCGACCATGCTTCAATAGCTACGGAGGCCAAAGTCGTGGCGAAACTCAAGGCGGAAGGCATATCCAAGGAGGACCTTACCCGCGAGCAGTTCATGGAACATGCCTGGGAATGGAAGGAAAAGCACGGTGGAATCATACTCGAGCAGCTGAAGAAGCTCGGAGCTTCGTGTGACTGGGACAGGACAAGGTTCACCATGGAACCGGCTTTGAGCCGTGCCGTAGTCCGCACCTTCGTGCATTTCTATAAGAAAGGCCTCATATACAGGGGAATACGTATGGTAAACTGGGATCCTGCCGGACTTACCGCCGTAAGCGATGAGGAGGTGATAAGGAAGGAGACCAAGTCGAAACTGTATTATTTAAGGTATTATATTTCCGAGAACGGGCGGCCTTCGGACAAGTATATAGTGGTTGCGACCACAAGGCCCGAAACAATCATGGCCGATGCGGCAGTTTGCATACACCCTCAGGACGAAAGATACGGTTGGCTTAAAGGGAAGAAGGTCCTGATTCCGCTGATAAACAGGGAAATCCCTATTATTGAGGACGATTATGTCGAAATAGGCTTCGGTACCGGCTGTCTGAAAGTGACTCCGGCCCACGATGTGAACGACTATGCGATAGGGCAAAGGCACAATCTTCCGGTGATTGACATCATCGACGAGCATGGCAGGCTGAACGAAAAGGCAGTGATACTGATAGGGGAAGACCGTTTCGAAGCGAGGAAACACATACGCGGGCTGCTGGCCGATGGAGGATTGCTGGAGAAGGAAGAGGACTATTCGTCCCAGGTCGGTTATTCGGAGCGTACGGATGCCGTCATAGAGCCGAGGCTGTCCATGCAGTGGTTCCTGAAGATGGGCGAACTGGCAAAAGGGGCCCTCGACCGTGTGGAGAACGGGGAAATACATCTGATTCCGGACAAATACCGCAATACATACAGGCACTGGATGGAGACGGTGCGCGACTGGTGCATTTCCCGTCAGCTCTGGTGGGGACAGAGGATACCGGCCTATTATCTTCCGGACGGACGTTTCGTCGTGGAAAACACTCCGGAAGAGGCGCTTGAGGCAGCAAGGAAACTGATTCCGGATATCAGGCCGGAGGATTTGAGGCAGGATGAAGATGTGCTCGATACGTGGTTTTCCTCGTGGCTGTGGCCGATTTCCGTATTCGATCCGGAACTTCCTGGAAATCCGGGACATGAGCCCAATGCCGATATCAGGTATTATTATCCTACAAACGACCTTATCACGGCACCGGACATCCTGTTTTTCTGGGTGGCGAGGATGATAATGGCAGGCAACGAGTTCATGGGAAGGATTCCTTTCAGGAACGTGTATCTCACGGGTACGGTACGCGACAAGCTGGGAAGGAAAATGTCGAAATCGCTGGGGAATTCTCCGGATCCGATACTTCTGATGGAAAAATACGGCGCCGACGGTGTAAGGCTCGGCATGCTCCTGTGCAGCGCGGCAGGAAACGACATACTTTTCGACGAGTCCCAGGTCGAGCAGGGCAGGAATTTCTGCAATAAGATTTGGAATGCTTTCCGCCTTGTCATGGGATGGCAGGTTGACGATACGTTATTGCAGCCTGATTGTTCGAGAGTTGCAGTATCCTGGTTCGAGCAGAAGTTGAATATGGTCATAGAGACCGTGAACGATCATTTCGACAAATTCAGGCTGTCGGACGCACTGATGACACTTTACAAATTTTTCTGGGACGATTTCTGCGCCTGGTATCTCGAAATCATCAAGCCGGGATACGGATGCGGCATAGACAGGCAGACATATTCGGCCACTGTCGGTTTCTTCGACTCGCTTCTGAAGCTGATACATCCTTTCATGCCGTTCATTACTGAAGAATTGTGGCAGAATCTCGGGAACCGCAAGGAGGGTGAAACCATAATGCTGAGCGCGATGCCGGCCCCTGGGGCATACGACGGCGGCTATATTTCGAAATTCGGAATGATTTGCGAAGCCATAGCATCCGTGAGGAATGTCCGTCAGGCCAAGGGCATCTCTCCTAAGGAGACGTTGTCCCTTTCGGTACGCGGCGACTTCCCGGGAGAATTCGCTTCTGTAATAATGAAGATGGCGAACATATCTTCAATCGAAACTATAGACAAGATACAGGAAAACATTCAAGGCGTGTCATTTATGGTCGGCACTACAGAGTTTTTCGTACCGCTTTCCGGACTTGTCGATGTGGAAGATGAAATCCGTAAAACGGAAGAGGCCATAGCTTATAACGAGAAATTCCTCAAGCAGGTAAGGGCAAAACTTTCGAATGAAAGATTTGTTGCCAATGCTCCGGAAGCGGTGGTTTCCCTGGAACGTAAAAAAGAGGCGGACGCTTGCAGCAAGCTCGATACGCTGCGCACCGCCCTTAAAACCCTGAAAGGCGAGTAGTGTCATGGTAAGGTGCGAAACTTTTTTGGACGTAAGATATTACGAGACCGACCTTATGGGCATCGTACACCATTCCAATTATATACGGTATATGGAATGCGGACGTCACGATATGCTTGTCCAATTCGGTATCCCGATATGGGAGATTGAAAGGCAAGGGGTCATGGCCCCTATAGTTTCAGTAGAGTCGAAATACCTGCGCCCGGCAAGGATGGGCGACAGGCTGAAGGTCGTGACTATGGTGGATTCGATTCCGACTGCCAAACTTTTTATAAGGAACGAGATTTACAATCAGAAAGGGGAGTTGCTGAATACCGGGAAGGTAACTCTCGGCTTCATCGATTCGGAGACCAGGCGGCCGGTAAGGGCCCCGCGTTCCGTCATTGAAGCATTAGAAGCCCATTTCAAATGATTTCGATTAACAATCTGACGGTTTCATACGGCGGCTTTACGCTTTTGAACGACATAAGTTTTCATATAAGCGATAAGGACAGGATAGGGCTTGTCGGCAAGAACGGTGCCGGTAAAAGCACTGTTCTGAAACTGATTTGCAGATTGCAGGCACCGACATCGGGACGTATAGATGTTCCGGCGGACTGTACCATAGGCTACCTTCCCCAGATTATGGAGCATGCTAAGGGAAAGACCGTCCTGGACGAGACACTTACGGCGTTTTCACACCTCCATGAGATGGAGGCGGAACTCGACAGGATAGGGGCCGAGCTTGCCGTAAGGACCGACTACGAATCGAAGGAATACGGGAAACTGATTGTAAGGATGAATGACATAAACGACTCCCTTGCACTCTACAAGGACGAGTCTCCTGTCGTATCCGCCGAAAAGACCCTGTTGGGGCTCGGTTTCAGGAAAGAAGATTTCGGAAGGCCGACGGAAACGTTTTCCCAAGGATGGAACATGCGCATAGAACTTGCTAAAATCCTTCTGCGCAGGCCGGATGTCCTTTTGCTTGACGAGCCTACCAACCATCTTGACATAGAGTCCATACAATGGCTGGAAGATTATCTTAAAACTTACAAGGGCGCTCTGGTGCTTATCTCGCATGACAAGAAATTTCTGGACAATGCCACTGAAAGGACTGTCGAGATAATGCTCGGGAAAATATACGATTACAAGGTTCCGTACAGCAAATACATAGAGTTGCGCAAAGAACGCATAGCCCAGCAGAAGGCTGCCTATGAGAACCAGCAGAGGATGATAGAGAAGAACGAGGAGTTCATCGAGCGTTTCAGGTACAAACCTACCAAATCCAACCAGGTCCAGTCGCGGATCAAGGCCCTGGAACGTCTGGAAAGGATAGAGATTGACGATGAGGACAATTCCGCCATCTATGTCAAGTTCCCTCCTGCACCGCGCTCGGGGGACGTCGTAATCGAGGCGAAAGACCTTGAAGTCGGCTATGGGAGCAAGGTCGTTTTCGACAAGGCCTGCATTACAATCAAGAGAGGGGAGAAAGTTGCCCTTGTCGGCAGGAACGGCGAGGGAAAGACGACCTTTGTCAGGGTGGTCACGGGCGAACTCGAACCGTTTTCCGGACAGTTCCGTCTCGGGCACAATGTCAACACCGGCTATTATGCCCAGAACCAGGAGGATATCCTTGACAAGAACGATACCGTTTATGAAACGCTCGACAAGATAGCTGTCGGAGACATAAGGACAAAGCTCCGCGATATTTTAGGGGCGTTCCTGTTCCGCGGGGAAGATATCGACAAGAAAGTGGCGGTTCTCAGCGGAGGGGAACGCGCGAGGCTCGCCATGGCAAAGCTGATGCTGCACCCTTACAATCTCCTTGCGCTCGACGAGCCTACCAACCACATGGATATCAGGTCCAAGGACATACTGAAATCGGCACTCCAGAAGTACAACGGAACCCTGCTCATCGTTTCACACGACAGGGATTTTCTTGACGGCCTGGTGGACAAGGTGTATGAATTCCGCGACGGACGTGTGAAAGAGCACCTGGGAGGCATTTCCGAGTTCCTTGAAAAAATGAAGATGGAAAATCTTCATGAGCTGGAGAGGAGCATTCCTGAAATCGGGGAAAAGAAGGCATCCGGGAAGGAAACGGAGTCCAAGGGAGGAGCGGCCCGCATACAGAATGTGCGCAGGGCTGAAGACCGCAGGCTGAAAAACAAGATAGCCTCCCTGGAAAAGGATATTTCCCGTTTGGAGCAGGAGGTTGCGGAGATAGAGCAGAGACTTGCAGCACCGGATGAAGGTGACGATATTATGTCCATGACACAAAAGTACTTGGATTTGACAAATGAATTGAACCGGGCCATGGATTTATGGGCATCGATGGAAGACGAAACAAATAAAAATCTATAAGATATGGAAAATAGGATTCAATATATTTTCGGGATTCATCCGGTTTTGGAAGCTGTCAGGACCGGTAAGGAAATAGACAAGATTTACTTCAAAAAGGGGCTCGAAGGGCCGGGGTTCCGCGAATTGCTCGAAGAGGCGCACAAAAAAGGGATTGTGAGCCAGTTCGTGCCGGTGGAAAAACTGAACAAGCTGGCAAAGGGCGGTTCCCATCAGGGCGTGGCGGCCTGCCTGGCCACCATAGAATACAGCGATTTGGAAGAATCCGTGAACAGGGCCTGCGCATTGGGCGATTCGCCGGTATTCGTGCTTCTGGACGGAGTAAGCGACGTGAGGAACCTGGGGGCGATAGCGAGGAGTGTCGAATGCGCCGGGGCCAACGGGATAATCGTTCCGGCCAAAGGCGGTGCGGCCATCAATGCCGAAGCTGTAAAGGCCTCTGCCGGTGCCCTGCTCAGAATCGACACCTGCCGCGTTGCCAATCTCAGGCTTGCCATCTTCTATTTGCAGCAAAACGGCTTCAAGATAGTAGCGGCCACTGAAAAAAGCAGCACGCCCATATATGATGTGGACATGACAGGGCCGGTGGCCATAATAATGGGTTCCGAGCAGAAGGGGGTGTCCCCGTCGGTCCTCGGCCTTGCTGATGAAACAGCCTGCATCCCTATGGCAGGAGAGATTTCCTCGTTGAATGTCTCTGCCGCTGCCTCCGTAGTGCTGTTCGAAATGGTGCGCCAGCGTTACAATAATAAATAGTTTTGTCCATAATAAATCAGGAACGCCATGATTGTCATCGATACGCATTGCGATACTCCGGAACGTCTGATTTCCGGTGCCGATATCGTTTCGCGCGGAAATGATGGTCACTTCGATTTCGAGAGAATGGACGAAGGAGGGGTAGACTGCGAATTTTTCGCCCTTTATACGCCCAATGATATGCCTCCGGATGCCGCGCTGAGAAGGCTCATGGAAATGATGGCGGCCGTAAAGGACTCCGTAGCTTCATATCCTAAGGCAAGGTTGGCATACAGTGCCGAAGATGTCATGGAAAATAAGCGCAGGGGCTTGAAGTCCATAGCCATAGGAATCGAGAATGCCGCCCCTCTCGGAAAATCGCTTTCCCTTCTGAGGGAGATGTACAGGATGGGGGCGAGGTATGTCACCCTTACCCACAACGGGAATAATGAAATATGCGACGCCGCCCTTGCCGGTGAAAGGAAATGGAACGGGCTGAGCCCTTTCGGCAGAGAATTCGTGGCGGAAATGAACCGCATAGGGATGATGGTAGACGTTTCGCATGTCTCGGATGAAACCTTTTATGATGTACTGTCGGTTTCCAAGGCTCCAGTGATTGCTTCGCATTCGTGTTGCAGGGCATTGTCCGGACATCCGCGGAATCTGGACGACAGGATGCTGAAGGCCCTTGCCGGGAACGGGGGAGTGGTGCAGATCAATTTTTATCCTCTCTTTTTGGATGCGGCAACCATGGGAAGCCTGAGAAGCGTGGGAAGCGGCACTTCTTCCATGCCTGCTTCTTCCATGCCATCATATAAGAAGGTCGTGGATCACATAGAACATGCCGTGGAGATTGCCGGTATCGGGAGTGTCGGAATAGGTTCGGATTTTGATGGCATCGGCTATACCCCGGCAGGGCTTGAAGATATTTCGAAGCTGCCTGTCATTTGGGAAGAACTCTCATCAAGGGGATACGGCGATAAGGAGATTTCAATGATAGCCGGAGGCAATTTTCTGAGGGTCTGGAAGGCCGTCGAAGACTCAAAAACGACAAAATTACAATGGTAAACTGATGTAACAATTATGTTATAGATTAAAACATTTATGTTACATTCCTTGATAATCAATCAATTGATAAAATATGCGATACTTTTAGGAATCTGGCTGTTTCCAAACGTAGCAGATTGAGCGCATTCGATGCGAAGTTTACTATATTCCTTTTCCGGTCACCGTAAAACATCAGTTTTCGTGCAATGGTCCTGTCCGGCGAAGCTATTCCAATCCAGACTGTACCTACGGGTTTTTCATCAGTGCCTCCGCCTGGGCCGGCAATTCCTGAAGTGGCCACGGAAAAATCGCTGCCGGTTATCCTTTTTATGCCTTCGGCCATTTCCCTGACACATTCTTCACTGACGGCCCCGAATCTGTCGATAGTTTCCTTCCTTACTCCGAGGACCCCGGTCTTTACGCTGTTGGCATACGAGGTGACGGAGCCTAAATAATAGTCCGAGCATCCGGCAATGGAAGTCATGAGTTCCGAAATCCGTCCTCCGGTACATGATTCGGCAGCGCTTACCGTCATCCCCGCTTCTTTCAGCATATTGCCAATGACACTTTCCAGAGTATCGTTTTCCCAGCCGTATGCCGCATCGCCGATTATCGGCTCAAGTTTGCCGAATTCCCTGCGAATCCTCCTTTCCTCTTCATCATGTCGGCCTCCGTAAATGGAAAGCCTGAGCCTCAGCCCTATGGCCTGGTCCGGAAGATATGCGAGTTTCATGTCTTCCGGCAGGGAAGACTCCCATCCGGATAACATGTCGGACATGATTGATTCCGGTATTCCGAAGGTTACCAGTGTCCTGTGGTATATGTCGCTCAGGGAAAAATGCCTTCTGATATCGTCCATTATGTCGGGAAGGGCTCCAACCGCTTCGTGCGGGACTCCTGGAAGGGAATACAGTACGTGATTGCCCGTAAAGCGCCCTCCGGAAAGCCGGTATACCGTTATCGGCGCCATACCGCGCCTGTTCAGGATGACTTCGCAGCTGTCGGGGACAAGGGCCTGGGCGAGATTGTCCGGAGTGTGTGCAATGCCTCTCCTGTCCAGCATGGATATGATGAGCCGCTCCTGTTCCCTGTCGGTACGCCATCGCGAGGCTCCGCTGATTTTTGCGAGCGCCTTTTTCGTCATGTCGTCCCTGGTAGGTCCGAGTCCTCCCGTAACAAGCACTATGTCATGCGATTCCAGCAATGTTTCCAGGCTCTGTACGATTTTCCCGCAATCATCCCCGACGGAAACCATGGTTTCCGTCTTCACGCCTATCTCGTTGAGTGATTTCGAGATTTCCCTCGAATTGGTATCCAGCACCTGGCCTATCAGGATTTCATCACCGATTGTGCAAATGGCCGCTTTAAGCATTTTTTTCCAGATAATTTAAGATATTGCGGACCGTGGATGGTCCGTTGTATATGAAACCTGTATAAATCTCTATCAGTGAAGCGCCGGCATCGAGCATTTCCTTGGCCTGCTGCGGTGTCATGATGCCTCCGCATCCTATAATCGGTATCAGGCCTTTGCTTTTCGTGTGGATATGCCTGACCATTTCCACCGATTTTCTGAAAAGAGGGGCGCCGCTAAGTCCTCCGTTGCCTATGGATTCCAGCTGTTCCCTGCCGGTTTTGAGGCCCTCCCTCGAAGTGGTGGTATTGGTAGCCACGATGCCGTCTATGCCGGACAGCAGGGAAAGGTCTATGATATCGTCAAGCTGCTCCTGCGATATGTCCGGGGAAAGTTTCAGCAGGATAGGCTTGTATTCGTCGTAATAGCGCCTCATATCGAGCACGCGGTCTATTATCCCTGCCAGATGGTCGACTCCCTGCAATTTGCCCAATCCCTGGACATTCGGGCATGAAATATTGAGCACGAACATATCGGCGAAATCGTATGCGAGGGCGAATACCTTTTCATAATCGGCATCAGCCTTCTCGATCGGGGTGGTATTGTTCTTGGTTATATTTACCGCGATTATCGTTTTCGGCTTCTTTTTCTTCAGATTGTCGATTACCTTCTTGACACCTACGTTATTGAGCCCCATGCGGTTTACAAGTGCCTTGTCTTCAACCAGCCTGAAAAGCCTCGGCTTAGGGTTCCCGTCCTGCGGAAGAGGGGATACCGAACCGATTTCGATGAAACCGAAACCGAAATTGGCCATGTCGTTGTAGTATTCTCCGTTCTTGTCGAACCCTCCGGCCAGTCCGACGGGATTCTTGAACCTTATCCCGAAAATTTCCTTTTCAAGTCTCGGCGTGCGCCTGCAATACAAGGCTCTCAGTATGGCACATCCGAACGGTATGTAGCGCAATACTTTAAGTGCCAGCATCACTATGCGGTGTGCCGTTTCCGGATTGAATGCAAAGAATAAAGGTCTTAACAGTCTGTACATTTTCTTACGGGTTTACCGCGCGAAGTTAGTAAAATAAATTTGCAGAATCTCTGCCGGAATATTATTTTCGCAAAATGTTTAATATAATTAATTTTTATTGTTATGAAAAAATACAGATGCTCGGTTTGTCACTGGGAATATGACCCTCAGGTGGGGGATCCGGATTCCGGAATAGCTCCAGGAACTGCTTTCGAAGATATACCTGCCGACTGGGTATGCCCGGTATGCGGAGTAGGAAAGGAAGATTTCGAGCCTATAGACTAAGAGGCTGTCCGGACTTTTTTCAAAAGTCTTTAAGCCATAGGGGCCGGCTCCGTGATTGGAGAACGGCTTCTTTTATTTTGTAAATTCTTCAAAGGTATTGTCATCATAATATACCGTCACACGTTTGATTTTACGCTGCACAGCCGCCTGTTTCTGCTGCTCTGTTTGATTCTCAGAAGGCAAAAATGACGGTAAATCATCGATAACTTCTTCTTGTACAGTACTTTCGTTGTTATAAAAAAGAGTAGGGGATTCAGCCGTTTTATCACGATAAGGCTTTCCCTGCCCCAAAATCAGCCAGTCGGGACTGATAGACGGGAATTTTTTAAGAATCCGGCTGATGATATCGTATCCCGGATTGTTCCTGCCGTTGAGTATATGCGAAATGCTGGCCCTGCCGACACCGATCCTGTCCGCAAACTGGGCTTGGGTCAGCCCTTCGAGCTCCAAAAGATATTGTAAACGCCTGTTCATAATTGTAAATTTACAAAGTACAAATGTAAGAATTATTTTAATAACATTTGTAACTACCGCGAGTGATAATATTGTATACAAAAATTCCGCGGGCATATCAGAGATACTGCATACATTAGGTAAAATCAATCAGATATAATACTTGGGTGGTTATATGTTTTATTACTCTATATTAATTATTTTAATTTATTGGTTTTGAGTGATTTAATACTAATAAATAACCCTTAGACCTCATAAATATCGAATAAGCGCAGTTCTTTCGTTCGATTTTATCTTATTTTATTCTTTATATAAAATTAATTAAATATCTGGGTATTAGATATTTATGATACATCAAAATGTGGATATAATCAAAAGATATGCCCTTCGATTGCGCTGTGTTTTGTTATTGATTTTTGTATCTAACTATGATAACAAAAGTAATTAAACAAGATTACATTTGTTGTGTATATTTGTATACAAATTAATAAAATCAAAGATTTCGCAAAAAACGTATTATTGTATAATTTTGCATCTAAAATCAAAATAAACGGAAAAAAACAGAGTGATACCGGAAATAAGAATAAGCGATTATGATTACAGGCTGCCCGATGAGAGGATAGCAAAATTTCCATTGGAGCGGCGGGACACTTCGAAACTCCTTGTATGCGGGAATGACGGCGAGATAAAAGAAGATGTTTTTCACAATCTTCCCGATTATCTTGAAGGGAACGAGATGATGGTCTTCAACGACACCAAGGTCGTGCCGGCAAGGCTTTTCTTCAGGAAATCGACCGGGGCGCATATAGAAATCTTTTGCCTCGAACCGTATTTTCCCAAGGATTACAATCTTTCTTTTGCTTCTACGGGAGAATGCGAGTGGAACTGTATCGTCGGGAATATAAAAAAATGGAAAAATGGCGAGGTTTTACAGCTTTCGGTCCCGGATGATGCCGGAGAATTGAATGCCATCGGACTGACAGCAGCATTGGTCTCCCGCGACGGAGCCGGTGCAGTAGTGCGGTTCAAATGGAGCGGAGGCCTTCCGTTTTCATCCGTGCTGGAGCATTGCGGAAAGATACCGATACCTCCGTATCTGAACAGGGAAAGCGAAGAAATCGATTACGTAAGATACCAGACTCTGTATGCCAGGCACCGGGGTTCAGTGGCCGCCCCTACTGCCGGCTTGCATTTTACCGATGAAGTTTTGGCTGGTATAAAGGCAAAAGGGGTGGAGATGGAGCGTATCTGCCTTCATGTGGGGGCCGGTACCTTCCTCCCTGTAAAGAGCGAGTCCATATCCGGGCACAAGATGCATAATGAGCCTTTCAGGGTATCCAGGGATACCTTGTGCCGGCTTCTGGAAAAGAAGGGCCGTGTCATAGCTGTGGGAACGACTTCAATAAGGACCCTTGAATCCCTATACTATTTGGGTGTAAAGGTGCTTGAAGGCAAGGAACCCGATTACGTGGAGCAGTGGGCGCCTTACACGAGGGAATACGGATATACCGCCGAAGAGGCTCTGGAAGCGCTGATAGGCCATATCGAAAAACTCGGAACAGACAGCATTACCGCTTCAACGGGAATAATCATCGTTCCCGGATTCAATTTCCGTATGACAGACAGGCTGATTACCAATTTCCACCAGCCGAGAAGCACCCTGTTGCTGCTCATATCGGCATTCGTAGGCGGAGATTGGCGCAGGATATACGATTATGCCCTCGGGAACGGATTCCGTTTCCTCAGTTACGGAGACAGTTCCCTGCTGTACAGGAGGTAGGGGCTGTCTCCATTAAGGGGAATAGGGACCAGCGGATAATTCCGGTTGGCAGAGCGGCATCCACGTGGACTTCGCTGGGAACAAGGATTTTTGATGTGTTTCCGGTGGGCTGCGAAACGACATCTCCGCCGAAAGAATGATAGGAAAAGGGATGGAAGTGGGATGGAAGCGGAATGAGGAGGAAAAATAGGATTTTGTCGTGTAATTTTCCACCCCACAGCCATTCGGCTTCTTTTGTAATGATTGATAATCAATAACTTACAAAAACGCAGGCTGGCTATGGGTACCTCAGAAAGTACCCAAGCGCAGATGTGGTTTTTGTAAACTGCTTATTATCAATCCTTTACAAGAACAATGGCTGGCTATGGGGTAGAAAAGTTGATTTTGTTCGGGTCACGGGCGAGAAATGAAGCCACGGAAGATTCCGACCGGAATTATCCGTGGGTCCGGGAATAGGGCTGTCTGGCGGATATGCGGTACAATACGAAAAAAGGCGGAAGGAAAATCCCTGCCGCCTTAATTATTTTCAGTCTGCTGGTTCTATTTAGAATGCGAGGACATAACGGTAATTCCACGATGAGGCCTTGAATTCATTGCCATGTGCACTGTTCCTGCCATTTTGGGCATCTATAGTATGTACAAGTTCTTGTACATAGAGATCTTCGGTACTTGACATTATGATACCTTCAATCTGATCGGCGCCGGAAATCTGGGAAAGGATGCCGTTGAGCAATTCTTTGTTATCTGTCAATGGGTCCCATATATCGTAGATATTTTCGTCATATACGCCGGTGACGAACAGGGAAACTTCTTTTACCGATGGCAGATACCATCCGCTCGTGCTTTCCGGTGCAGGTGTAGTCGCATTGAAATCCGATAGTCCGGAAACGGCCTCTACAGGCCAGCCTGCATTCTCGGAGGCATTGTTGAAGGCCATTATGGCTTTCGTGTTCTGGTATCCGAGCATGTAGTTGAGGTTGTCTTCCGGGTCATATCCAAATCCTCCGCCAATATTCTGGTATCCGCTCAGATTGTCCTGTACCCATTGGTTTACAAGTGCCCCGTACGCATCGTAGTTGCTTTGCCATGGACCGTTCTGATTTACGAGCGACATTACGAGCCCATTTGTGGCTTCAGGATGGTCCGCTTTCAATATAGGGTCGTTTTCTGCAGGATCCCCTATCCAGAAAACCACGCCTATGACGGTTTTGCCGGTATTGAGTTCGGTAGACCAGGTTCCGTCTGAATAATAGAAATCGCCTACGGCAGGAGGGTTCGTAGGCTCCGGATCTGGCTCATCGCCGCCATTGGAGGTGACCGTTATGTCGCAAGTCGCTTCATAACCGGAACAAGCGGCGGTAATAGTCGCATTTCCCTCAGCTACGGCTGTTACAAGACCGTCTTCGGATACGGTTGCCACTTCGTTATCGGATGATGTCCATTCGACGGTTTTGTCTGTTGCGTTTTCAGGTTGTACCGTTGCAATAAGCTGATAGGTTTCCCCGACATTGAGACTTGCTTCGGTGGGGTCGAGAGTTACCGATTCCACGGGAACATCCGGATTCGGGTCTGGTTCATCATCATTTGTAACGGTGACTTTGCATTCGTCCTTGATTTCGCCTGAGGATACGGTTATTGTAACAGAACCGGCTGCAATTCCGCTAACAAGGCCTTTGTCGTCCACAGTGGCTATTTCCGGATCGGAAGAAATCCATACCGGTGAGAAATCTTCTGCGTTTTCAGGGGTCGCGGTCACAGTCAGCTGTGCAGTTTCCCCAACGGCAATCCCCACGGAATCAGGGCTTACAGACAGACTTTGAAGCATAATCTTTTCGGGATCATCAGGCTTGCATGCGCTTACGGCAAACGCGATGGCGGTCAATAAAATAAAAAATCTTTTCATCTGGAATATTTTTTTTAATGTAATTTTAAGCCCAGTCAGTATTCTTTCTTTAAAGGAGAAATTGAATTGTTTTGACAAAATTATGAAAATTATGTGAATTTTATCCCGTACAGATACTTATGGAACATTTGTACATTATTTGTATAGCCACTATTAATAAATTGACATTCACATAAAACAATGATGCAGGCATATAATATAATCAGAGGAGACCGCAACCGGCCTCCCCTGTAATGGTTTTCAGAAACAAAAAGGTTTCTAAAACGCAAGTATGTACCTGTAGTTATAGGAAGAATTCTTAGGATTGCTCCAGAATGCGGCATCGGAGGCACCTATGCAGTATGCGCTCGTCGCGCTGTATTGTTCGACTTCGGAACTTGTCCACAAGTAACCGCTTATGGTCGGAGCACCTGAAATCTGGGCTATAATTCCGTTCAGCAGGTTGACGTTGTCTAAGATAGGTGTTGAATAGGATATCTCATAAATGTTTCCGTCATACACTCCTGAAATTATCAGGGATGCTTCTTTGGCGGACGGGAGGTACCAGCCGCTCGTGCCTTCCGGGGCAGGGCAGCTTTCATTGAAAGCGGCTATTCCTGCGACTATGTCTACCGGCCATTCTGCATTTTCAGGAGCATCGTTGAACGCCTTGATGGCCTTTGTATACTGGTATCCCAACATGAAGTTGAGCATTTCTCCATCAAGATATCCGTAAACTGCAAGCATGCTTTCATATCCGGAAAGGTTTGACTGCACCCATGTGTCGATTAGCTGGCCGTATTTGCTTGCTCCGCTCTGCCATTTTCCTTCCAGCTGTTCGATTGAGACTACCAGTCCGTGAGTACAGTCAGGATAGTCGCTTCCGAGTATGGTGTCGTCTCCGGCTGGGTTTCCGGTCCAGAATATTATTCCGATTACGGTTTTGGAAGTATTTAGCGAGGCTGACCAGGTCCCGTCTGAATAATAGAAATCGCCGACTTCGGGTTCTTTGAGCTCTTCTATGACCGTCACGGTGCAGACATCGCTGAGGCCATGGCAGGATGCCGTTATCTCTGCTGTTCCTGCTGCCATAGCAGTTACCGTGCCATCTGTTACGGTGGCAACGTTTTCGTTGGACGAACTCCACGTAACGGACTTGTCATCCGCATCTTCCGGCATGACAGTCGCAGTCAGTACGCATGTCTCACCTGCATTCAACGATATTTCATGTATATCGAGAGTCACCGATTCGGCAGGTATCCCCGTTACGGTTACATGGCACTCGGCCGATTTTCCTCCCGCTTCGGCCTTGATTGTGGCTTCGCCGACAGCTACTGCCGTTACGGTGTCATCCTGGTTGACTGTAGCGATTCCGGTATCGGAAGAAGACCACTCTATATTTTCATAATCGGCGTTTTCCGGTAATACAGATGCTTCGAGGGTGAAGGTGTCCCCGCGTGTAAGCTCGATGTCGGTTTCGTTCAATGTTACCGACTCGACAGGCACCGGTTCTGGGTCAGGGGTTGGCTCCTCGCCGGCTGGGGTTACCGTTACAGTACATTCGGCGGAAATGTCACCTCCGTCTGAAACGGTTATCGTGGCCTCTCCCTCAGAAACGGCCGTTACGAGGCCTTCATTGTCCACTGTCGCTATTTCGATATCCGATGATGACCATGACAGGACGGCCTCGGCATCCGCCGGGATTATCTCCGCCGTCAGCATTTGGGTTTCGCCCTCCTTCAGGGATATTTCCGTCTTGTCGAGTCTGATTTCCTGCAATTGAGGGACTTCGTTAGAAGTGGTACATCCGTGCAAGAACGATGCTATGCAGGCCGAGGCGAGCATAATGCCGGTTAATTTTAAGAATTTCATAAAGACTGTTTTTATTCCCCGGAGGCCAGGAGGAAAATTAATACCATATTGCAGAAAGGTGGGCCGCCATCCGCACCCCATGGATTCCCATGAAGTGAAGGGACACTTTCCTTTTTCAAAGCGTGAAGCCGTCAGAAACGGCCTCCCATTGCCTTACAGGCAATACACAAATATAGCCTTATTATTTAAAATAACCAAAAATATGATATATTTTACTATCTTTGTGGGAAATAAAACTGAAAACGTTATGTATTTATCTGATTTCGAGAGTATTATACCATATACTGACGAAGAGGCGAGGGAAGCTCTGGCAAAGATAGCCGACCATCCGATGGTGGAGGAAGTGTCCAAGTTCTGTTTCCCGGAAGAAGACCCCAAGGTGCTTTCGAACATACTGAAGACGGTAAAAGGAGTGGACGATTTCCAGATCAAGGTGATGTCGCGCATTATCAACTATATATTGGAAAGGACGGCCACGAGCCTTACATACGACGGAATAGAATATTTCAAGGAATATAAAAGGTATCTCATACTTTCCAATCATCGCGACATAATCCTCGATCCGGCTTTCCTCCAGCTCCTGTTTTTCAAGCATTCGCTGCCGTTTACGGAGATTGCAGTAGGCGACAATCTGATATCCAACAAGATAATAGAATCGCTGATTCGTTCCAACAGGATGATAAAGGTCGCCAGAGGAATATCGGCAAAGGAACTTTACTACTCTTCGCTGAAGCTTTCGAAATACATACGTCAGAACATTACCTGCAACCGCAGTTCCGTATGGCTCGCCCAGAGGCAGGGGCGTACAAAGGACGGGAACGACAGATTCGAGCAGGGGCTTCTGAAGATGCTCGACATGAGCGGTTCAGGGAATTTCGCTGAGGATTTCGACGAATTGAACATAATGCCGATGAGCATATCTTACGAATACGAGCCATGCGACATACTGAAAGCCCGCGAACTGTATATATCGAAGAGACAGAAATATGTTAAAGCTCCGAATGAAGACCTTAACAGTATCCTTACGGGTATCAAGCAGTTCAAGGGGCGCATACATATCTCGTTTTCGACACCGCTCGCTATCGAGGAGATTGCCGAATTCAACGACATACCCCGTGCGGAACGTTTCCCTCTCATGAGGCAGAGGCTCGGGGACAAAATCATCCGCGGATACAAGCTGTGGAAAACCAATTATATGGCTTACGACATACTGGCTTCCGAGGGTGCTATAGACGGTGTAAACAATGAGGCCCGCTTCATTTCTGAATATACGCCGGACCAGCTTATCGGTTTCAAGGCCTATGTCGATGCCCAGCTCGGAAAAGTCGAGCCGGAACTTGACCGTGCCGAATTGAGGGATATCTTCCTCAGGATATATGCCAACCCGGTAATAAACAAGGGACTCAACCAGCACAGGTATTCGTGCAGCGAGTTCAATTCCCTCATAGAGGAGAACAGCGAAATGCGCCAGTAGGGCCTGCTTTTTTGCCTACGCTTTCGGAAGATTGTTCCTGAACCATACGTCCATCTGCGGGAACGGGAAATTGATTCCGTGCTCGGGCAGTTTCTTGTAAAACAGGGCGTTGTAGTCGTAGTAAACGTCCCAGTAGTCAGAGGTTTTTACCCATACTTTCACTACCACGTCCACGCTGCTTGCATTCAGGGTTTCTATGCCGACAAAGGGTTTTGCCGGTTCCGAGAGTATCCTCGGGTCGCCGGAAAGTATCGACTGTACGGTTTCGGAAGCCTTTTCGAAATCGCTGCCGTACTCGATTCCTATAATCCAGTCCACTCTTCTGAAATCCTGCTTCGAGTAGTTGTTGATTGTCCCGTTCGACAGGATGCCGTTCGGTATCATAATCATCTTGTTGTCCGGAGTGGTGATTTTAGTATTGAAGATGTCGATGCTGTCCACGGTGCCTGCATAGCCCTGGGCCTCGATATAGTCTCCATTCTTGAATGGCTTGAAAGCGAGAATCATGACTCCTCCGGCAAGGTTCTGGAGCGTTCCGCTCATTGCGAATCCTATTGCGACACCTCCGGAAGCGAGGAGGGCGGCCACGGAGGTGGTGTTGATACCGAGAGTGCTGATTGTAATCACTATGAGGATTATCGTCATGGTAATGCTGATAACGCTCATAATGAAGGAGGCCAGGCTCTTTTCAGTCTTCCTCTTTTCGAAAATCTTCCTTACGATATGCTTGCATTTCTTGATTATCCATGCCCCTATGGCGTATATCGCCAGGGCGGCAAGTATTTTGAGTCCGAAGCTGACAAGCCCGTCAATGAGGTAGTCGAGCGTTTCCTGGGAAAAGAGCCTGGAGGTGTCCTCGGTTATCGCTGAAATGAATTCTTCCGGTTTCATCTGGGCCAGGGAGTCTATTTCGCTGGAAATCTTTGAGGAAAATTTTTCCAATGAGTCGGCGGCGGCAGTGTCGGCCGCGCTCGGGGTAAGTGTCTGGAGGATTCTCATGGTCTGAACAGATGCTCTACGGTGTTGATAATGTCGTTCTTGTCTTCTTTTTCCGGATGCAGGATGAGATCCGGCTTCTTATAAAATACTTCATGCGTTTTCTTGAAGAGTTTTTCCCCTCCTCCGGTTATATTGAGCATGATTGTTTCGTCTTTCGAGACTTTTCCCGCCGCTATGGCGTGCTCAAGGCCGGCTATCGCTATTGCGGCTGCCGGATGTATGTCTATTCCTTCAGCCTTTTCGAAAAGCTCCGAAATGCGGATTATGTCCTCGTTGGTACCGGTCTCCATATCCCCTCCGCTGTCTTTCAGGGCATCGAAAAGGCCTCCGCAAAGCGAGTAAGGGGGTTTTCTGTTGGAAAGCACCTTCGCCGTGATTTGCAATGCTTTCTGCCTTGCCTCCTCGGCTGTCGACGGGAAAAGTTCGCGGCTGCCGGCCTTCCATGCGTCATACATGGGCGTGAAAGGTATGTTCTGGGACGGGTAGAGGCGCATCTTGTGTGTCCCGTAACGTCCGTCCTCTATGAGCCTGAGATTGCATTCCCAGGCCGCTATGGTTCCTGTACCGCTTCCTATGGCCTGGAAATAGCAGTCCGGAATCCTGCCTATGAAAGTTGTGGCGGAGAGTACGGTTGTGCCCATTCCGTCCCGCCTTGCGACGTTTTTGGCACCTCCTTCGGGAAGGAAACGCGGGGAACCGCAGATAATGTCCCCGATAGCGATTGCGTCGTAATAGTCCGTCCCTTTCGGGGTCGCGACCACTTTCACGCAATCATTGAGAGGTTTCTCAAACCACAGGGCGTCTATGTTTTCTTCCGGTATGGCCACAAGGAGCGGAATGTTGTTCTCGGAACATACATTGGCGAAAGCCCTCGCAGTGTTTCCGGCCGAAGCCACTACAAGAATCCTGTCGTTGTCTTCCGCCAGCCTTGCGCATACGGAATATGCTTCGGTTTCCTTGAACGAGCAGGTCTTCATTCCGGCCCCCCTTTCCGGCCAGTACCCGGAGAAGGTTATATATAGGTTCTCCAAACCGAGGACCGATGCGAGTCCTGTGCTTTTGTAGGTTACAGGGGATGCTGAATCCGAAAGGGTCCTCTTTATGGGAAGCCAGTCCGCGAATTGGTAGAATCCGTCGAGATCTTTACGCAGGTTGAACTGCCGGTTCTCATATACAGTGCGGACAAGGGATGGTATGTTGCATTTCGAGGATGCCAGAACCCAACCCGAATCTTCGAATCTTTCACCTGTCGCCATACATTGCAACACGTATTTTGTCGGTTTGAATTTGACCATGGTTTATAAGTTTTAGTTAAAATAAACAACGTTAATTCTTTATCAATGTTTTATTTACAATTTCCGCTATGTCTTCTACTGGACGGTCGGCATACCGTCCGAAAGTGTTAAGGCACAGAGGGCAGGCCGTAACAATGCTGTCCGGATTGTCGGCCGTGAGGTTATGCAGCGAGTGTTCGGTTATCGCCTTCCGCCTTTCGAAGGACAGGGTGAGGCTTCCGAGCGACCCGCCGCAGCAGATGCTTTCCTTGCGTTCTTTCGCCGCTTTTTTGAGTGTTCCTACTGACGAAATCACTTTCCGCGGCTCTTCATATACTCCGCAGCCCCGGCCGAGTTCGCAAGGGTCATGATATACGAATGAGCGCGAAGGATTGAAAGCGGTCTTGATTTTTCCTCCGCTTATCAGTCTTTCAATCAATTGCGTATGGTGGATTATCTCTATTCCTTCAAGTTTGTATTCTTCTTTGAAAATCTTATAGCAAATCGGGCAGGAGAGCAGCAGTGTCTTCGCTCCCGACGATTTTATCAGCGCAGTGTTTTTTTCAACGAGCTTCATGGCTTCGTCCTGTCTGCCGGTAAGCATCATCGGCCTTCCGCAGCAGATACCCCCGTCCTTGTCCATGAAATCCCATTCCAGGCCCGAGGCATCGAGGATACCGGCCATGGCGCGGTGGATTTTGGGCGTCAGATGTGTCATACAGCCGGAAAAATACAGGATTTTCCCTTCGGAGCTTTCGGCGACGGTCTCGGGAAGCGAAGAAAAATCCGGTTTGAGAGGATAGTCAGCCAGGTTCCTCTGGGCCTGGCGGAGCAGGGTGGCATCGAGTCCGACCGGGCATATCGCCGTACATTTGCCGCACATCAGGCATTTTTCACTTATCTCTCTGATACGTTTTTCATTACCCCTCTTTATCTGACGTGTCAGATAAACTGTCGCATCCTTGATATTTATCTTTTCGGCCCCCATAGGGCAGGCATCGATGCAGAGCCCGCAGCTGGCGCAGGTATAGACATGGGTTTTCGCGACACCTTTGCGCGGGTGGGTTATTTTGAGCCCGGCATTCCGGAACAGAATCATCATGATTTCCGTCGGAATGTGCATGTACCTCGTGAAAGGCATTACGAAGAAAAATACTCCGAGGGCTATCGAATAGGCCCACCATGTCGGCATGATGTTGTTCGGGTCGCTCAGGAATGCGGGGAGTAACTTGTTTATCGATTCGGTAAGAAAACTTCCTCCGCTTATCCCGGCGGTGAATCCTTCGGCAAGCAGCCGCAGAGGGAAAATCGACCACAATGCGTACAGGCCGATATGGTCCATGAAGCTGAGTTTTGTCGTCCTTCTCATTCCAAGAGCCTTCGAGCGTATCCTTTTGAACATCGCGAGCGCTATTCCGCTCAGCACGATGAGCAGGAAGAAATCCATGAGGAAGAAGAAAAACGCCCCTTGCAGGGTTTCGTTCGTTTCCGCCACGAAGAAACGGAAAAATATAGGGTAGTACAGGAGCTTCGCGCGGTGCGGGGTGAAGAGGAAGACCTCTATGTGTCCTATGACTATCAGCATGAACCATCCGAAAGCGATGCTGGCGTGCATGTAGCCCAGGAGCGGATTCCTCTTGAAAATCTTCACATGCAGGAGGCAATCGCAGATAATGTCGCGGATGTTTTTGAGCAGTATTTTCGGATTGAGGAGGGAGAGGAAAAACTTTCTCCTGTCCCTGGCCGGCAGTTGCAGAATCAGCCTTATGAGGGCGACAAGCAGGTAGACGAGGATAAAAATCATCCCGGCCATGAATGGTATCACAAAATCGTTATACCCTGATATGAATCGTTCCCTCACTGCTCTATGTCTTTATATATTTTACTGATGCTTAATATGATATGCCTTGTATTCAAGCCTCTCGGGCAGACCATGGTGCATTTTCCGCAAAGCATGCAGTGCCTGAGCATTCCCACGGCTTCTTTTTCCATCCCTCTCTGTAGGTATAATATCACTTTGCGGAGCCCTATGTCGTAGAATCTCCCGGCGGTGCAGGTTGCCGTGCATGAGCCGCAGGAGATGCATTTCATGACATCCGGCTCCATGGACACAAGGGTGTCGAAAGCCGTGGTATCGACCCTGTCCATATTGATTGTCGAGCTGGGGGAGAGCTTGAATCCGAAGTCAGTCGCCATATTCCATGCCTTTAAAATAATTGTGTATGTCCAATGCCGCAGACCTCGCTTCCGACAGTGTTTCCGGCAATGTCTTCGGCCCTGTGCAGGTGCCGGCGTAGAAAATCCCCCTCTTTTTGGAGCGGTGTATATAGGCCACGTTGTCGTAGCTTTGCAGGAAACCGTCTGAATCGATGGCAAGCGAAAGCATGTTCGCTATCCTGTTGGCGTCGGGGTTCGCCGACATTCCGGCCATCAGTACGAGCAGGTCGAGAGTCACCTTCAAAGGTTTTCCCGTAAGGGTGTCTTCGGCCTTCACGATGACGTTGCCGTCTATGTCTTCGCTCGCTTCCGAGACCCTTCCGCGGATGAACCTGATTCCGAAATCTTTTTGCGCGGAAAGATAGATGTCCTCGTATTTCCGTCCGAAAAGCCTCAAATCCATGTAAAAACAGTATATCGTGCTGTCAGGGAATTTTTCCTTGAGCTCTATGGCCTGTTTCAGCGCCGTGATGCAGCATACTTTGGAGCACTGGCGGTTGCATGCCTTCTCGTCCCTTGAGCCCACGCAATGTACGAATCCGATTCTTTTAATGCCGGATTCGTCAATCCTGTCATCATGGCCTGTCCTAAAGTAGGACTCTAAATCGGCATTTGTAATTACTTTATTGTAAATACCATAGCCATATTCTTCCTTTTTCCTTGCATCGAATAGCCTGAAACCGGTGGATACCAGTACTGCCTGTGCTATTATGGAAATCCCGCTCGACAAGATTACATTGTAGCTGTCGTTGAGCCTGTTTATGGACACAATGTCGCTGTCGTAAAACACGTTGGCCCCGTTAAGCCTTTCCGACAGTTCGGCGAGGAGCCCGTCCGCCTTGCCTCTGTCCGGGAAAAGCCGGTCCCAGCGTGCGAGATGGCCTCCGAGGGCGGAAGTCTTCTCGATTATGATGGGGCTGTATCCCAATCCTATCAGTTGTGAAGCCGCCTCCATGCCGGCCGGTCCGCCTCCTATGATAACGATGTTTTTGTTCATAGCTTCATTATGTTATTGTCAGCAACACCTCAATGTCCCGGGAAGTTCGGGCCGTTTAAGGTCTTTCTCGTTAAGTCCCAGATATTTCCTTTTCGGATCGTATGGTATGCCGATTTTGTCGAGCAACGGTTCCACCGCAGTCTGGTGCAGCTGGAGCCCCAAATCCCACGGGTCGTACCCGAGGACGAGTCCGGCGACCTCCTCGTATGTAAATACAGGAATGCCGTAACCGTTTTCACCGTATGTCTTCCCTGTCATCTCCGAGATTACATACTGCCATCTGTCAAGGAAATACGGACAGCCAGGGCAATTGGTTATGATCATGTCCGGTCTGTACGGTTCCATCGATTCGAATTTCTTGTGGGTATTCGACAGGGAATAGCCCCTGTTGGCCCTTATGTGGTACTGTCTGAAACCGTATCCGCAGCAATGCCTCCTTTCCGGGTAGTCTATCACGCTTCCTCCCCAGGATTCTATCATTCCGACGAGTACGTATGGGTATTCGGCTCCTCCGACACCTTTTGAAGGGAACATTTTGGAATAGTGGCAGCCGATATGCTCGACCACTCTCAGAGGTTCTCCAGTCCGGCAATTGATGAGTTTGTATTTGGCCTTTGCGGCTATTTCGTTGCGGTATTTGAAAATAAGATCGCTCGTGTGGCAGAGGTATTTCGGCTTCTTGAACTCGCGGCGGCAGGATTTCCACAGCAGCTCGCGGATTTTTGCTTCAAGTTCCGGAAATTCATGCCATGTTTCGAGGACCTCGCAATAATTGCCGAAAGAAGTTATGCAGGAGGCGGCGTAGTTTTCATAACCGCTTTCCGTCATCAGTGCAAACTGGCGGGCCACTATCGTCATGGCTGTTTCCTGAGGCAGGGTATCGCAATGATAGGCTATCCCTCCGCATGTCGTGTGGTTGGGATTTTCGTAAAAATCCTTTTTCAACACGTTCTTGCAGATTTCGACCATCATCCTTTCCGAGGCCGGGAAAAAGTTCTGCCGTATGCAACTTCTGACATAATACCAATGATCGTCAGGAATTTCCTTATTGTAATCAGACCATATTTTCTGTTTTCCCTGGTATATCATTTTCTTTATCCTTCAATTAATAATCATTCGTTGAGATGGTCCTTTTCGGTATCGTTGAAAGTATGGCGGAAATATTCTTCCATGTCCATTCCCATCTGCTCGGCCTTGATTTTCGAATATTTGTTTACAGTCTCGATGCGCTCGGTGCCTCCGGTCACATCGAATATCGCCTTGAGCTCGTCGAGGCTTTCCTGTGGTATCCTCCTCAATGCGCCCGGGCCTTCGCCCTTGTAATTCGCCCCGTTCCTCGCGAGGCTGTCTTCCAGATGCTCGCAGTGCCATTTCCACACCGGGCCGGATTCCGGGTGGTCTTCCCATTTGAAAGTCTGGGGATATACGCAATAGCCGAAGTTCAGGATATTGCCCGTAAGGATTTTCGTCAGCGGATACAGCTGCCGTCCCTTTTCCGAACAGATGAAATAGCCCTTTTTCGCCGAAAGGTTTCTGAGGGCCATGATAATCAGCCCCGGAGCGTTCTTGCGGGGGCATCTCGTGACACAGGACATGCATTCGCCGCAATACCAGATTACATCGCTCTTCAGGAGCTTTTCTATGGCTTCGTCATCCTGTGACTGTACTATGTCGACTATCTTTCTCGGATCATACCTGTAGAACTCCGCGGCAGGGCAAATTGCGGTGCAGGTACCGCAATTTATGCATGCTTTCAGGCCTTCCTTGACCCTATAATCCTGTGCGAGCTCATCGTATAATTTGCCCATATCGGTTAAGGTTTATATACACACGATTATACAAAGGTAAAAAAAATATGCGAAAACAGATGCCGTCAGGTCTATTTTCTGTTCAACAGGACTATGTTTTCGACATGGTGGGTCTGCGGGAACATGTCCACGGGCCTTACGCGCCCGATGGAATAGCGTTCCGACAACAGGGCGATGTCCCTTGCCTGGCTTGCCGGATTGCAGCTGACGTACACGATACGTTCAGGGGCCGCCTCAAGTATGGTTTTCGCCACGTCGGGATGGATTCCGGCCCTCGGAGGGTCGAGGATTATGACATCCGGGCGGCCGTGCTCCTGCAGGAATTCCCCGGTAAGTATGTCCTTCATGTCGCCGGCGAAAAACTCACAGTTTGAAATGCCGTTGTCCCGGCAGTTTGCAGCGGCATCTTCGACGGCTTCCCTGACATATTCGATACCTATGACTTTCGACGCACGGGAAGACACGAACTGGGCTATCGTGCCTGTTCCGGTGTACAGGTCGTATACGGTCTCTTTTCCGGTCAGTCCGGCAAACTCCCTTGCCACTTTGTACAGGTTGTAGGCCTGTAGCGAATTTGTCTGGAAAAACGATTTCGGCCCGATTCTGAAACGCAGGCCTTCCATCTCTTCGTATATGGTGTCCTTGCCTCTGTACAGGACGGCCGTAAGGTCGGAAGTGGAATCGTTGGCCTTCGTATTGATGAAATAATATACCGATGATATCTGAGGAAAATTGTCGGCCACGGCATTGAGGAGTTCCGCGATTTTTTCGTCGAAACGTGTGACTGACAGGATAATCATGGTTTCTCCGGACGATGCCGTCCTAATGGTAAGGTTGCGCAGGACACCGGTATGTTCCCTGAGGTCGAAAAATTCGATTCCGTTCTCGAGCGCATGCCTTTTGATGAACAGGCGTATGTCATTCGAAGGATCGGGCTGGAGATGGCATTCCTTTATGTCGAGCACCTTGTCGAAAAACCTTCCCACGTGGAATCCGAGGCCGAGACGGTCGTTTCCGGTCACTTCGTCCGGATTTTCGCCGTCGAGGAGCCAGCGGCGTTTCGAGAACGTGAATTCGAGCTTGTTGCGGTAATAGCGCTGCTTTTCGCTCCCTATTATCGGTTCTATCTCGGGCACGTCGAGACGGCCTATCCTCACCAACTGGTCGTAGACCTGTTTTTCCTTGGCTTCCAGCTGCATGCGGTAGGGAAGCGGCTGCCATTTGCAGCCTCCGCAGATGCCGTAATGGATACAGAACGGTTTTTGCCGGTAAGGGGAGGGGTGTATGATATCGGCGACATATCCCTCCATATAGTTTTTCTTGCTTTTGGTCACACAGATATCCGCCACATCCCCCGGAACGGCCTGCGGCACGAACAGGACTTTTCCGTCCACACGCGCTATTGCGTTGCCTTCGGCGGCGACTTCTTCAATAAGCACATTGTGCAATATGGTCTTTTCTTTTTTCTTTCTTGCCATATTTGAATTTTTGGTGCGCAAAAATAAGATTTTTTCTCCTAAATCGTTATATTTACATGTTTTTTGAGAAATTTTGATATTATGAAGATTTTTTTTGGATGAAATGTTTAAATAAATAAAATATCATGAAAAATATACGTGATTTCAGCATGTTTCTGTCATTGTGTGTCTTTGCCTTGGCTTTTTCCGCATGCAGCAAGGACCGCTCGAATGTACCTACCGGCAGGGTAATGTCCGAAGAGTATTCTGTCAGCGGCTCGCTTTCCAAGATAGAGGTGAGCGACGGAATCAGGCTCGTGGTATCTCCGGAAATACCGGAAAAGACCGTCAGGGTCGTTACCAACGAAGACGCCCAGCAATATGTGGTCGTCGAGCAGCGGCAAGGTGCCCTGAACCTGTATGTCGACAGCAAGTCGATGCCGTTCAGCAAGTTGGAAGTCGCGATATATGTTTCCTCCAACAATTTTGATACTTTTTCGGCCAGAACCGGGGCTATCATATCCTCAAAGGATACGCTGAGGGCCGGCAATGTCGAGGTGACAGCGGACGGACAGTCGCAGATAGATGCCGATTTCGATTGTACGAGCATGATTCTCAACGTTAACGGAATGTCTGTATTCAACGGCTCGGTTACCGCAGAGGATTTCTATGCAGGGCTTTCTGCAAATGCTGAGGTTACAATCGGAGGAAGCGTAGGTTATTTCGAACTTTCGACAAACGGCTCCAGCAAGCTCTCGGGGTTTCCGCTCAGTTGCAGGACGATGGACATTTCCGCATCCGGAGGCAGCTTTACCGAAATAACGGTTACCGGCTTGCTCCAGGGAGAAGTTTCCGGAGGCTCGAAGCTATATTATAAAGGTAATCCTCCACGGATCATTCTTGACAAGACGGGGGCTTCGGTCGTCGAGAACGTTGCTGAATAAAAAGAATGGTTTTGTCACATAACGGGCATTATGTTAAATAGACCATGGTCGTATTAGAAAAAATACACAAAACCTACAACAACGGTTCCCCTCTCCATGTGCTGAAAGGAATCGACCTTGAAATCAAGGAAGGCGAACTTGTTTCAATAATGGGCGCATCCGGTTCAGGAAAATCGACCCTGCTCAATATCCTCGGAATCCTCGACGATTACGACAGCGGGAATTACTGGCTTTCCGGAAAACTCGTCAAGGGCCTCAGCGAGACAGAAGCAGCCGCAATGAGAAACAGCATGATAGGTTTCATATTCCAGTCATTCAATCTTATCAGCTACAAGACCGCCCTCGAAAACGTGGCCCTGCCTCTGTATTATAAAGGTGTCTCAAGAAAGAAGCGCAATTCGATGGCCCTGGATTTTCTTGCGGGCCTCGGACTCAGGGACTGGGCGGACCACAAGCCTAACGAGATGTCCGGAGGCCAGAAACAGCGCGTGGCCATAGCGAGGGCGCTTATAACCCACCCGAAACTGATACTAGCGGATGAGCCTACGGGTGCATTGGACAGCGTTACTTCGCAGGAAGTGATGGATTTGCTGAAAAAAGTGAACAGGGATTACGGCATGACCATAGTCTGTGTCACCCATGAAAAAGGAATAGCGCTTCAGACACAGAGGATTATCCACATAAAAGACGGCATAATCGATGAGGGAGCTGCTGACTGAGATATTCGAGTCCTTGCGTAAGAACAGGCTGCGGACTTTCCTGACAGGATTTTCCGTGGCATGGGGCATTTTCATGCTTGTGGTGCTGCTCGGTGCCGGCAACGGCCTGATGCACGGCATGCTGGCCAATTTCGGTACAAGGATGGTTAGCAGCGGCCGCATCTGGGGAGGCTATACGTCAGTCGGTTACGGAGGTTTCGACAAATACCGTTGGGTCACGATGGACGGCAAGGACCTGGAAATCATCCGCAACGAATTTTCGGACTATGTGACGGACAATGTATGTCCCATAAAATCATTTACTTACGATACGGCGGCGTTCAGGCAGCAGACAATGACCGTCAGCACAGTGGGAGTAGTTCCAGGTTATATGCGCATTTCAGGTTCCGAACTCACCAAAGGCCGTTATATCAATGATTTGGACATACGATTGAAGCGGAAATCCTGCGTTATCGATGAAAATCTCGAAAAAGTCCTGTTCAAAGGAGGCGAAGACCCGATAGGAAAACGGATTTTCATAGGAAAATTCACTTATACCGTCGTGGGGGTCGTGAAAAACGACGGTTACGGAGCATATTCAGACGTACTCATACCTTATGATACGGGCGTGCTTTTATATGCCGGTGGTAATAATTCGGTATCAAACGTCGCATTCGAATTCAGGCCCGAAATAACGGAAAAGCAATCGGAGGAATTCGAAGAAAAACTCCGCGCAAGGCTTTCAAGGAGGCACGGCTTCTCCCCTGACGATGTGAACGCATTCTATATCAGCAACAACATGCAGTTTTACAAAGAACTGATGACTGTCTTCAGGGCTTTGGACATATTTATCTGGATGATAGGTTTCGGGACATTGTTCGCTGGAATAGTCGGGGTTTCCAACATAATGCTCGTGTCGGTAAGGGAAAGGACTACCGAGATAGGCATAAGGAAAGCATTGGGAGCCTCTCCCCGCTCGGTCATCACGCTTGTCATAGCCGAAGCCATAACAATCACCGCCATGTTCGGTTATGTCGGAATGTGCCTCGGTGTCGGGACTATGGAGGCCGTAAACGCCTATCTGACAAACAGAGGGAATGTGTATGCCGGAACGATTTTCGAGCAGGTAAACATATTCGTAAATCCTACGGTAGAGATTCCTATCGTGCTCAGCGCTACGGCGGTACTTATAATATCGGGAATAATTGCAGGCTACATTCCCGCAAAGCGGGCGGCTGCGGTCAAGACTATTGATGCATTGAGGGACGGGATATGATCAGGATATTCGACATAGAATGGTGGCGCGAAATCTTCCAGAGCCTCGGCAGGAACAAAAAGCGGAGCATTTTTACTTCGCTCGGCGTAATCTGGGGCACTTTCATGCTTGTGCTCCTGCTCGGTGCCGGTATGGGCATATCGGGGATAGTCACAAAGCAGCTCGGCGATTCTTCCCAGAAAATATCTTTCATAAGTACCGATGCCACATCCATATCATACAAAGGCATGCCTGCCGGAAGGTGGTGGGAAATGCGATACAGGGATTTGGAGGAAATAAAGAAAATACCGGGAATAAGACTGGCCGGGGCAATCGGATACAGCAACTGGGGCGGCAAGATGGTCTGCGACGGTACGTCATACAATATTTCATATACCGGATACGATGCCGCCTTCCAGGAAATAGACAAGATAAGCATGATAGCCGGAAGACTGTTGAACGACATAGATATGGATATGCGGAGGAAGGTCTGCCTGCTGTCGAAATGGACGGCTGAAAACATTTTGGGGAACAACGACTATCAGCAGGTTCTCGGGAAAAAAGTCGGGATAGACGGCATATATTATACAGTTGTCGGGGTCTATGAAAAGGGGCAGAGCGGTTTTACGTTCAGCTCGCCGAATACAGTAATAGCCCCCTACTCTACCATTGACTATCTCCATAACCACGGTAGTTCCGAGATAAGCATGATAGGCATCCTCGCCGAAAGGAATGCCGACTTGAAGATGCTCGAAAACGCTTGTAGGTCAGTACTTTCGGATATACATACGATATCCCCCGAAGATGACAAGGCATTGATGGTATTCAATACCGAGGAACTCCGCCAAATGGTCGACGGGCTGTTTTCGGGAGTGATTTTCCTGACATGGTTTGTCGGGGCGGGCACTCTTCTGGCAGGTATCATCGGCATAACCAATATCATGCTAATCATCGTGCGCGAGCGGCGGCAGGAAATAGGCGTGCGCAGGGCCCTTGGGGCAAAACCCGTCGAGATTGTCGGGCAGGTACTTGCCGAGAGTTCAGTGTTGACCCTCCTTGCTGGCATATTTGGGATGACGGCGGCACTGTTAACGCAGGGAGCCCTGGACAGGATATTGCTGCCGATAATTTTCGAGGACGAAGTGGAAATGGCTTACAATCTCGGAATCAGCCTGCAACTGCCCTTCGGCACAGCCCTGCTTGCATTCGGGATAATTTTTGCGGGAAGTCTCGCGGCAGGCGCCCTTCCGGCATATAAAGCAATAAAAATCAGTGCTGTAGATGCACTTAGAGAAGAATAAAACAGATTGGAATATGAAAAAGTTTTTTAAAATTTTCTGGATTGTACTCTTAATTGCCCTGTTTTTAGGGACAATGGTCTTCCTTTACATCAAGTCGAGGCCGAAAACCATAGAATACGAGCTGGTTTCCCCTTCGACACGGGACCTCGTGAACTCGATAATAGCGACAGGGAAGGTAGAGCCGGGCAACGAAGTGCTTATAAAGCCCCAGATTTCAGGCATCATAGAGGCCATTCACTGCAAGCCCGGGGACGATATAAAGGAAGGCGATATCATAGCCACGATAAAGGTCGTTCCGGAAATGAGTTCCCTTAACAGCGCAGAAGGCCGCCTTAGGGTTGCAGGAATCAATCTGGAGAAAGCGCAGAGGGATTTCGAGCGCAGCAGGGAGCTGCATGAAAAAGGCATAATCTCGGATGAGGAGTTCGAGACCGCGCAGACCAGTCTGGACAATGCCGAGGAGGAGGTCGAAAACGCGGAAGATGCCCTTAAAATCGTGACCGAGGGGGTTTCGGAAAAATACGCCCACCTCAGCAATACCCAGGTGAGGTCGACGATTACGGGAAAAATACTCGACATACCGGTGGAAGTCGGCAATTCGGTGATTCAGGCCAATACCTTCAATGACGGCACGACGATAGCCGAAGTGGCGGACCTGGGCAACATGCTCTTTAAAGGGGACGTGGATGAAGCCGATGTCGGTAAAATAAGTACCGGGGTGCCGGTAAAAGTCACTATTGGCGCCCTCCAGGGCTATGAATTCGATGCCGTACTCACATATATCTCTCCGAAATCCACGGAAGAAAACAATGTTGTTATGTTCGAAATCGAGGCGGTCATGGACATTCCGGATTCGGTTTTCGTGCGGGCCGGATACAGTGCCAATGCCGAGATAGTGACGGAGCAGAAGACCGGGGTGCTGGCCATCGAGGAAAGCGCGGTCAGATTTTCGGGGGATACGGCCTACGTCAATATTTTCAAGGGCATGTCCGGCAAGGAGCAGCTTTTTGAAAGGCGCGACATACGGATTGGCATGTCGGACGGGGTCCATATCGAAGTCATCGACGGCCTGTCACCGGAAGACAGGATACAGGGATTGTTGAAACTCAATTGATTTTTTTTTGCCATGAAACCGTTTTTATTCCGAATGATATTCCCCGCCGTCCTTTTTGCGGCGACCGTTCCGGCTGTAGCGCAGGATATGTGGACCCTCGACAGATGCATCGAATATGCCTTGGAGAACAACAACGATGTCAGGCAGCAGCAATTGCAGGTCGAAAGCGGGAAAATCAACGTAAACTCGGCGAAAATGTCCCGCCTGCCCGACCTTTCCGCCTCCCTTGGCGGCAATGTGTATTTCGGGCGCGGCCCTTCGAGGGACGGGACATACATAGACAATTCGCAGTTGTCGGGCTCTTTCGGGGTATCCACGTCCATTCCTGTTTTTCAGGGTCTGAAAATCAAGCACGAGGTCGATCGCTCGAAACTCGATTATGAGGCGGCGGTCCACCAGCTTGATTTGGTCCGGGAAAATATTTCCCTCCAGATTGCCTCGTATTTCCTGCAGGCGCTTTACACCAAGGAGCTTGTCCGGATAGCGGAGAGCCGTCTGGAGGCCAGTACGTCCCAATTGGAACTCGCCCGCGGAAGGTACGAAAGCGGAAAGGCTTCAAGGAGCGATGTCATAGACAACGAGTCGGTCGTAGCCTCCGACAAGGCCTCGCTGACACAGAGCAAGAACAACTATATACTTGCCGAACTGGATTTGAGGCAGGCGATGAATCTTCCCGATTCTGTGGATTTCGAACCGTACATCGAATTGGGCGAGGGCGGATTGCCGGAATACCGGCTGCTCCCGTCCTTACAGGAGATATACGCTTCGTCCCTCCTGCTGCATCCGTCCGTAAAGGTCGCCGAAATGAACCTTGAAAGCAGCCGTGCGGCACTGAAGAGTGCGAAAAGCTCATACTACCCCACCCTTTATTTTACCGCCGGATATGGCAACAGCGCCTTCTCGAACCTTACTGACAGGTCGTTGAACAGCGATTTCTGGACCCAACTTGCGAATAACGGCAATGAATACATAGGGCTCTCCCTGTCGATTCCGATTTTCAGCAGGAACAATGTGAGGAACAGCGTAAAGCTGTCGCGAATCAGTGTGCGCAGTTATGAAATAGCCCTTAACGAGTCCCAGAAAGCCCTGAAAAAGGAAATCGAGCAGGCCTATTGGGGCGCGGTGACAGCATACGATGCAATGGTAGCGGCGAAAAAGGCCCTGGATGCGGCAAGGACCGCCTATGAAAACGAGCTTGTAAAATACGAGTCGGGAAAATCCGGGGTTTATGACTATATAAATGCACGGACAGCCCTCGACCAGGCCGAAGCCACCCTTTCGCACAGCAAGTATGATTACATCCTGAAGTACCGCATTCTGGAATTTTACATGTAGCAGCACATGTGGTAATCCAGGGAAGTCAATTCGGGAAGTCAATTTGGGAAGCCATGTGGCAATCCAACAATCCAGGAGACAACTCGGGAAGTCATGTAACAATCCCCAGGAAGTCAATCCCGGGGGGCATGCCAATCTGGGGAGTAAGTAATCCGGGAAAGTGAACCCATTTGTTGCGACACACATGCCACCTATCTGTTTTACGCGCCGGGAAAGTGAACCAAATTCCCACGACTCCCGGGCACTTTCCCGCCGAAAATGTTGATTCTACCGCCATTTTCGCCGTTTTTCCTGGGAAAGTGAACCAGTTTGCCGCGAATCAGGTGCACTTTCCCCTGAGGTTATTAAATACCGATAGTCAACGCATTCATAAAGTTGGCTATACTTCGCAGTTCCATTTCATGACAGATAAAGCAACATCTCGGGAGAAAAATGACAGAGGTAAAAATGACAGAGGTCATGATGAAAGAAGGAAAACCGTATTTTATCGGCATATTTTCCACCCCATGTCCATCTTGTTAAGTTTGATAGTATTGATAGTCAGTGAGTTGTAAAAATATGGGCTGGCTTTGGGTACCTCAGAAAGTACCCAAGCGCAGGATGGTTTTTAGTAAATTATTAATTATCAATGACTTACAAAAACACAGGCTGGCTATCAGGTTCGTCCCGTTCTGAAAAAAGTTTACCTGTCTTGAAAGGTTGTAATTGCCTTATGTCGTTGACGGCTTCCCCGTCAGTCATCCCGTTTGCCCACCCAGTCAGTGTACGACGATTTTGAATATGTTGATAATCAAGTAATTAGTAAGGCGGATGCACATTTCGAAAGTTTAAAATAGCCGAAATGTGCACTTGAATTTTTAATATATTGATATTCAACTTGTTACAAAATTATCTGCACCAGTACTTCCGCTACGTTCACTTAACCGGGAAAGTGAACCAAATTTTCACGAATCCCGGGCACTTTCCCCCGATAAGTTTGTGCCTATCACCATCTAAGATTGATAAGACGACATGGACTTCTGCGTATATTTTCCTCGAACTGCCCGCGGCAGAAATACGGTTCATGCCTTCCCAGGCTCTCGGCTCCTCCCGAAACAGGAAACAGGAAATGCAAATAAATTTGCATTGCTCTCGGCTTCTGATTATCTTTGTAAGATTTACTGTGAGCTACGAGCAGTAGTTACTACGAGCCAAGAGTAAAACTTACTAGTAATACTGAAGTCAGGATGTTGATACCTCTTCCGGAAAGGATGCGCCCGTCGTCATTGGACGATTATGTAGGCCAGAAACATTTGGTAGGCAAAGGTTCCGTGCTCAGAAACATGATAGAGAGCGGAAACCTTTCCTCTTTCATACTCTGGGGCCCTCCCGGAGTAGGGAAAACCACTCTCGCCCGCATAGTAGCCTCGTCCCTGGAAAGGGAGTTCCATACGCTGTCGGCGATAAGTTCGGGGGTCAAGGACGTAAGGGAAGTAATTGAGCGGGCGAAATCGGGTGCGATGTTCTCGAAAGGCTCTCCGATACTTTTCATTGACGAAATCCACCGCTTCAACAAGGCCCAGCAGGACGCATTGCTCGGAGCTGTCGAAAGCGGGACGATTGTCCTGATAGGAGCCACGACCGAAAACCCTTCTTTCGAAGTCATATCCCCTCTCCTTTCGAGGTGCCAGGTCTTCGTCCTCAAATCGCTCGACCCCGAGGATCTCGACATCCTCCTCTCGAAGGCGCTGGAAAAGGACGAATACCTCAGGACACGCGACATCACCGTCAAGGAGAAGGAGGCCCTTTTCCGTTTTGCCGGAGGGGATGCACGCAAACTGCTCAACATCCTCGAAATCACTGTCGGCACCTTCCCTCCGGACGGCCCTGTCGTAATCGACAACAAGGTAGTGCAGGACAGCCTGCAGGAAAACATCGCGCTCTATGACAAAAACGGGGAAATGCATTATGACATCATTTCCGCGTTCATAAAAAGCGTGCGAGGTTCCGACCCCAACGGGGCAGTCTACTGGATGGCCCGTATGCTCGACGGCGGCGAAGACCCCCTGTTCATCGCACGCAGGCTTGCCATTCTCGCTTCCGAGGACATAGGTCTGGCCAATCCGAATGCGATGCTGCTCGCATCGGCCTGCTTCGATACCGTACACCGGATAGGCATGCCGGAAGCAAGAATTCCTTTGTCCGAGACCGCGATATACCTTGCGACTTCTCCGAAGAGCAACAGTGCCTATATGGCGATAGATGCAGCCATGCAGGCCGCCAAGGAGACGAAGGATGCCCCTGTCCCGCTCCATCTGAGAAACGCTCCGACAAAACTCATGAAGGAACTCGGGTATCATGACGGCTACAAGTACGCCCATGACTACGAAGGCAATTTCGTACAGCAGGAATTCCTTCCGGAAAAAATGTCCGGGACAAGGTTTTACGACCCCGGCAGGAACCGGAAGGAAGAGGAAATCCGCAGGAGGCTTTCCGAAGAATGGGAAAAATACGGATATTAGTGTTTTTAATTTTTATATTTTATGAGATTCTTAAAAATCACTTTAGCAACGATGCTTGCGGCGTTCTCGTTAAACGCCACGGCGCAGGAAAGTCCCCTCTGGACCCGTTATCCTGCCATTTCCCCGGACGGGAAGAGCATAGCCTTTTCCTACAAGGGGGATATTTACAAAGTATCCGCAGACGGCGGAACGGCACAGCAGCTCACCACCAATGAAGCCCACGATTATGCCCCTGTCTGGTCTCCTGACGGAAAGACTATCGCATTCGCCTCGGACAGGTACGGCAATTTCGACATTTTCACGATGCCGGCGGACGGCGGAGAGCCGACAAGGCTGACATATTGGTCGAGGGCCGAGGAACCGCTCGCATTCAGCAATGACGGAAAGACACTTTACATAGAGACTTCCATCATGGTGGACAAGGATTTCTCCCAAAGCCCCGAAGGCGGTTTTCAGCAGGTTTACGCAATCCCTGTCACAGGGGGCCGTCCGGAACTGTTTTCATCCGTCTGCATGGAAAGCATATCCTTCAACTCCACTGGAGACAAACTCCTTTATCAGGATTTGAAAGGATATGAGGACAACTGGCGCAAGCACCATACTTCATCCGTCACCAGGGACATCTGGCTGTATGAGCCGGCGACCGGAAAACACACGAAGGTTTCCGACTTCAACGGAGAGGACATGGATGCCGTATTCGTTCCGGGAAATGACGATGAATATTATTTCCTGACGGAAAAGAGCGGTTCTTTCAATATATGGAAACATTCGCTTTCGACAGGGAAGGACACCCAGATAACAAGGCATGACAACCATCCGGTAAGGTTCCTTTCGGTTGCCTCCGACGGAACGATGGCATATTTTTATGACGGAGAAATATACACGGTAAAAGAAGGTTCGGAGCCTGTAAAGGTAGCCATCGAAATACGCTCCGACCGCACCGAACCGGATTATATAGTACAATACCGTTCTTCAGGCGTGTCGTCAATGGCAGTATCGCCGAGCGGCAAGGAAGTGGCCTTCATCATGAGAGGCGATGTATATGTGGCTTCGACCGAATACGGGACTACCGTAAGGATTACCGATACCCCGGAACAGGAGCGCGACATCGATTTCGCCCCTGACGGAAGAAGCATAGTATATTCTTCCGAGAGGAACGGCTGCTGGAACGTATACATGTCCGAAATCGTCAATAAGGACGAAACCATGTTCACATACGCTACAGAAATAAAGGAAAAACCAGTGACTGAAGGTAACGTGGCCCGTTTCCAGCCTTCCTTCTCCCCTGACGGCAAGGAAGTGGCCTTCCTTGAAGCAAGGACAACTCTCCGCGTAATCGACCTCAAGAGCGGGAAGATGCGTACGATTCTCGACGGAAACTACAATTATTCGTATTCCGACGGCGACCAGTGGTATCAATGGTCTCCTGACGGAAAATGGTTCGCTGTCAATTTCTTCGAAAAGGGCGGCTGGAATTATGTCGACCTCGGCCTCGTGAAGGCTGACGGAAGCGGGGAACTCCACAACCTCACTGAAAGCGGTTATTCCGACAGCGGCGCGCATTTCGTACTGGACGGCAACGCAATCCTCTGGTATACCGACAAGAACGGTTACCGCAGCCACGGAAGCTGGGGCGCCTATACCGACATCTACATCATGTTCTTCAACAAAGAGTCGTACGACTCGTTCATGAGGGACAAGGAAGAAGGCGAAGTATATGCAATGATGCAGGAGGCTTCCAAGAAAAACAAGAAGGAAGACAAGAAGGACAAGGACTCTACCAAGGCCGCCCTTCCTGAAATCGAATACGAATTCGACAATATCGAGGACAGGATGGTAAGGCTTACCGTCAATTCGGCCACTTACGGCGACTGCTACCTTAACAACGACGGTTCGAAACTGTATTATCTTGCCGCTTTCGAAGGCGGATACGACCTCTGGACCCGCGACCTCAAGGAAGGCGACACCCGTCTGGTTGCCAAGCTGAACGCCTACAGCGGGATGTTCGATACCGACGAGACCGGAAACAAGGTATACATACTCTCGATGGGCCGCATAAGTTCTCTCGACTTGAACAGCGGCTCGATGAAACCTGTCGGGATAAACGCAGAGTTCAATTACCGTCCGGCACTGGAAAGGGAGTATATCTTCAACCACGCATGGCAGCAGGTGGTTGACAAGTTCTACGACCCTGAAATACATGGAATCGACTGGGCGATGTACAAGGAGGCATATTCGAGGTTCCTGCCGTACATCAACAACAACTTCGATTTTTCAGAGATGCTCAGCGAACTTCTCGGAGAGCTTAATGCTTCGCACACGGGTTCAAGGTACTATGCTTACGGCGGCGGCGACGCAACTGCCGTATTCGGCATATTCTTCGATAACGGTTATGAAGGTGACGGGCTCATGGTTGCCGAGGTCATCGAAGACAATCCTATGATTTCTTCCGACTCGAAGATAAAACCGGGAGTGATAATAGAGAAAATCGACGGCAATCCGATAAAGGCCGGTGAGGATTATTTCAGGTTCCTTAACCACAAGGCCGGCAAGAATGTGGTTCTTTCGCTCCGCAAGGGCGGCAAGACATGGGAGGAAGTCGTGAAGCCTATTACTTACGGTGTGCAGAACGTCCTTCTCTATGACCGTTGGGTAAAACAGCGCGAACATCTCGTGGATTCGCTTTCAGGCGGACGTGTAGGCTATGTGCATGTACAGGGTATGGACAGCCCGAGCTTCAGGGAAGTGTTCTCCAAGGCGCTCGGCAAATACCGCAATTGCGACGCCCTCATAGTGGATACCCGTTTCAACGGCGGCGGATGGTTGCATGACGACCTCGCTACCTTCCTTAACGGAAAACACTATGCGGACATGACTCCGAGAGGACAGTACATAGGTTCCGAGCCTCTTAACAAGTGGTACAAACCATCATGCGTGATTGTAGGCGAAGGAAACTATTCCGACGCACACGGGTTCCCATTCGCATACAGGGCCCTCGGCATCGGAAAAATCATCGGCATGCCTGTCCCTGGTACTATGACCGCTGTATGGTGGGAAAGCCAGATAGACCCTACCCTTATCTTCGGAATCCCGCAGATAGGAATGAGGGACAATGACGGAAACTATCAGGAAAACAAACAGCTCGAACCGGACATCATGGTCAATAATGACCCTGAAAGCATGGTTGACGGGCGCGACCTTCAGATTGAAGCCGCCGTCAAAGAGATGCTGAGGGAAATAGAAGCCGCAAAGGCGGAATAATTTTCCGGCTTTTCTAACAGTATTTGATGCGGGGGAACAGTTTTTGCATGTGCTGTTCCCCCGTTTTTTTATCAATCATGAACAATGTCCGCTGAAATTACCTATAAGAAAAAGGATATCTGGAAAATAGCCTACCCTATCATGATCTGTCTGCTTATGGAACAGCTCATAGGCATGACGGATACGGCATTCATGGGAAGGGTCGGAGAAGTGGAGCTCGGAGCCTCGGCCATAGGTTCTGTATTCTACATGATGATATTCATGATGGGCTTCGGTTTCAGCATCGGTTCGCAGATAATCATCGCCCGCAGGAACGGCGAAGGCAATTACGGGGAAATAGGGAATGTTTTCTTCCAGGGCATGTACATCATACTTGCGATTGCCCTGGCGATGCTGGGCCTGTCCCTACTCTTTTCGGGCAGATTGCTGGATATCGCGGTTTCGTCTCCGGAAGTGGCCTCCGCCGCAAAGGATTATATCAAATACAGGGTTTTCGGCCTGATATTTTCATTCGCCGCCGCCATGTTCAGGGCGTTCTTTGTCGGTACGACACAAACGAAGACACTTACGCTCAACTCGATTGTGATGGTACTGTCGAATGTGCTGTTCAACTGGATACTCGTATTCGGGAAACTCGGTCTGCCCGCAATGGGCATATCGGGGGCGGCAATCGGCTCCGTACTCGCCGAAGCCGTGTCGCTGGCATTTTTCATCATATATACCAAATACAGGATAAATTGCCGGAAATACGGTCTGGACACTGTCTACAAGCCTTCCGCGGCAATGCAGGGCAACATCCTGAAAATATCCTTCTGGACGATGATCCAGAATTTCATATCATTTTCCACCTGGTTCGCCTTCATCATCTTCGTAGAACATCTCGGCGAGCATCCGCTGGCCATAACCAACATCGTCAGGAACATCGCGAGCATAGTTTTCATGATTATAACCGCGTTTTCTTCGACATGCAGTTCGATCACAAGCAATCTCATCGGAGCCGCAAGACAGGAGGAAGTGATGCCTACCATCAAGAGAATCATTGGGATGGCATACATGTTCGCCATCCCGCTTGCAATACTTTTTTCTGCATTTCCGCAGACTTTCGCCAGGATTTACACCAATATACCGTCACTGTATGAGGCCGTCGCCCCTTCCGTATGGGTGTTCTGCACTTCGCTGCTCTTCACCGTACCAGGCAATATACTTTTCCAGTCCGTCTCAGGTACCGGCAACACACGGAAAGCCTTTGCGCTTGAAATCGGCACCCTTGCCGTATACCTCGCCTACAGCGCCTTCGTCACATTGCAGCTGCATCTCGACGTCTCGTTATGCTGGACTACCGAGCATGTATATTACATACTCATAGGCATATTGAGCTATTCCTACATCAGGAAAGGCAAATGGGCGGGAAAAAGAGTGTGAGCCCCCTTTATTTTCAGCATCGGTTTTTTTGACGTTGTCTTTTTTTTGCCTAAGTTTGTAGTAATAAAAGGTGCCAGGCGTGTTTTTCCTGGGTGTGCCCCTCTTTTATGAGATTGAGTATCCCTAAGGGCACAAGGGATGAAAAAACAATTCAAAATGAAATCGAAAAACCGGTTTTTAATGCTACTGCTTTTTGCAGGCGGCCTTCTTGCGGCATCCTGCGAAAAGCCTGCAATCGATCCGGGCGGAAATGATGATCCGACCACGGATACGACTTCAACGGAAGAGCCGGGCAAGGACACTACCATCGTCTATGCTCTTGGTGTCGAACCGTCGTTACTGTACCTCTTGCGCAGTGAAAGCACAACTCTTTCCTGGTCTTTTTCACCTGAAACACCGGAACTTGCGGATGCTCCCGTATGGTCCTCCGATGACGAATCCGTCGCCACGGTAAGCCCTGAAGGCGAAGTAAGCGCCGTGTCCCCGGGAAAAACCGTCATAAGGCTTGCGGCCGGGGATTATTCGGCCGAATGCAAGGTGACCGTATTCATGGGAGACAAGAAACCTGAGAAGGCATACATCGGGGATTATTATCTTTCCGACGGCTCCATCCTTTCCCAGAACTCTTCCCGTGCCGAAATCGGTGCCATGGATGTCATAGGTGTGGTCTTCTGTACGGATACGAGCCGCATGAGCGGATTCGAAAAGAAGGCTCTTTGGGAAAAGGGCATAGAGCCCAACGGTCTGGTAATGTCGGCAAAACAGGCTCCGGAGCCATTGCGCTGGTACTATACCGATACCTATGATTTTACATTGAACGAAGAAGAAATCGGGATGCCGAATATCATCGTATATGACGACCCTGTGGCTACCTACCGCATGGCCAACGAGGATTTGAACGGATACATGTACTATAACCAGATAAAGGAGCTCCGGGCAAAGGAACTGGCTGCCGGATATTACCAGGTATTTACTTATGTGGCTGAGTTCGAGGAAAGTGTCCCTTCGCCTGAAATATCCACGGGTTGGTACCTGCCTTCAAACGGACAGTGGTTCGATATACTGAGGGGCCTCGCCAAGGGAAGTGTCGAGGAAAACAACCTTGTTCCCGAAGGCAATGAAGACTTTTACTGGATGCAGCTCGGACCTTTGTCCACGAATATCAACAATATCCTTGAGCCGGTAAAGGAACATTCGGAATTCATCGGCAGCGGAATGATGTTCTGGACCTCATCCGTGGCATCACCAAGCGAAACCCGTTTCATTTCATTGGATGACAACGGATTCTCATGCTGTTACAGATATTATAAGATGGAATACATGAACGTGCTGTGTGTTCTGGGATTTTAAAACATGGCTGACATGAAAAAATATTTTTCTTTTCCGGCTGCCATCGCGGCGGCCTGCCTCATGGTATTGTCATGCGAAGGGAACGGCTCCGATGTGGTTTCCGTTACAATCAGTGAAAGCGACATACAGTTGAAAACCGGGGATTCGTTGCGCCTTGAAGCCCAAACGATACCTTCCGGTGCCGCCGTTTCATGGTCTTCCTCCGATTCTGAAGTAGCCACCGTGGATGCGACAGGGCTTGTCAAGGCAGTGTCCGAAGGCTCAGCCACGGTCATAGCGGAAGCAGGAGGAGTCAGGGACAGTTGCAATGTAACCGTACAGCCCGACCGTACCCTTCCTTCACGTATCGTGCCCGGAGACTTCTTCCTGGCCGACGGTTCCATACTTTCGAAAGATGCCGATGCTGAGACCGTCCGCAATGCTGACGTAATAGGAATCGTGTTCTGTGTGGATTTGAGGAAGATTCCCGAATACGATGCCGGCTATCTGTCGGATAACGGCGTAATCATGGCGAGGGGTTTTGTCATGGCCCTGAAAGAGGCTTCCGAAACCTCGCAGATGTGGTACAAGGACCCTTATACAGGGGCCTACCTCAGGGATGAAACGGAAATAGGCTTCACCGATGCATTGGTAGAAGGGGATTCTTACGGGACTTTCGAACTTTCAGATGCGGATTTCAGCGGGTTTGAAAAAACATGCCTTGTAAAAGAATTCCGGACGGATGCATATAATGCGGGATATTATCCAGCCATGCTGGCGGCCGATGAGTACAATGACTATGTCCCAGTACCTGAAAATGCCACGCCATGGTACCTCCCGTCATGCGGCCAGTTCTTTGAAATCATACGCAATTTCGCCGATATCAGGTTTGACGAAAGCAATATGCTGCCGATCAACGATGATGATTTTATGTGGGAAAACATAACAGGCATAGTGGAGGCGATAAATGCTTCCATGGATAAAGTTTCCGATAACCTGAAGGATCCTGTTAATGATACTGGGGTGTATTGGACTTCCACGACATCTTCATCTACCCAGGCCCGTTATGTATATCTTGATAACGGATGGAGTGTAATATGCATGAAAGCAAATAAAAACGAGTCATATCTGGTAAGGCCTATACTGACATTCGGCTCATTTTGACAACAAACACAACTTGACAACAAGCACGACCGCGTCAGTCATTATTTTTAAACCGCAAGCCGGGAGCAGAGGACAAATTTGTTTGAACCAAGCCGAGGCCGGGCGCGAATAACAAGAACAGTTTAAAATCAATTCACATTATTAAAGTTATTTTGATATGAAAAAGTCATTATTTATCATTGCAATCGCATTCATTGCCGTTTCATTGTCGACAATATCCTGCGAAAAGAATAACACGGAAAAACCGGGACCGGAAGTTCCCGGAGGCGATACTACCGAGGTAGAAGAACCTGTTGAGATCGAGTCCATATCAGTGGATCCGACTTCGGCCGAGATGCTTATCGGAGACAATCTTACACTGACGGTGACAGTCTTGCCTGAAAATGCGGAGGTTGAAAATATATCATATACCAGCGATGACACCTCAATTGCCACTGTGGACGAAAACGGTACAGTTACCGCGACAGGTTCCGGCAGGACATCCATATTCGTTGAATCTGCCAATGTAAAAGATACATGTGTCGTGCAGGTGTACGGCGGCAACAAATTTCCGTCGCAGGCAACCGTGGGAGATTTTTATCTGTCAGACGGCTCATTGCTTGATGTATCGACGGATGCGGCCACTGTAGCTTCCCACGATGTTATCGGCATAGTCTATTCAACAGACACGACACGCATGGGGGCGGCGGAGAAGCAGGCTCTCATTGATAAAGGTATCGAGCCTCACGGTTCGGTAATGGCCACAAAGCACGTCGGAGATATCACATACAGCAATATGTGGTTTTATGATGCGGCGACCCAAGGATGGGACCGTGATGAAAGGGAAATAGGAATCCCGTATGCCTATGTCGTGGATGATTATTACGCATCTTACGAACTTTCCGATGCCGACATAGACGGTTACCTCTACACAAAACTGATTCAGGAAGAACGTGCCGCCGATTATGAAGCCGGATACTATCCGATATTCAAGGATGCCGTGGACTTCAATGAAACCGTTGCCGCCCCTGAGACGAGTACCGGCTGGTACCTCCCTGCAACCGGACAATGGTTCGATATCCTGAGAAACCTTGCAGGTGCGACACTTAATACCACTTCTTCATTTTTCGACGGTGAAACTGGAAACTTTTTCTGGTTGGGGAAAGGAGACGTTCCTGAACTCATGAATGCTAACTTTGAGAAAGTGGCGGACGATGACAAGACAATGTTCGATCCTGTGACTAATCAATTGTGGACTTCGTCTCAGGCATCATCAAATCAGGCAAGAGTGATAATATTCGACAATGCATCATTCATCCATTCATTTTGGTACTACAAGTATTATTACTTTGGAGCGCGCTGCGTTTTGGGATTTTAAAGGAGCCATTTCCTGAAATATCTTCGAAGTAGCCAAATCAAAGAGAGGGCGGGTCAAAAGTCAGACTCGCCCTCTTTAAAACTTCTTGGAAGCTGTTATTTTATCCTTTTGTACCCGTATACCGCTCTGTCGCCGAGTTCTTCTTCGATTCTGAGCAACTGGTTGTATTTGGCCATCCTGTCCGAACGGCTGAGTGAGCCGGTCTTGATCTGGCCGCTGTTTGTGGCAACGGCTATGTCAGCTATGGTTGCATCCTCAGTTTCACCTGAACGGTGTGAAGTAACTGTTGTATATCCGTGACGGTGGGCCATTTCAATTGCATCAAGAGTTTCGCTGAGCGAACCTATCTGATTGACCTTTATAAGGATTGAGTTTGCACATCCCATTGCGATACCCTTTGAAAGGAAATCGACGTTGGTAACGAAGAGGTCGTCACCTACGAGCTGGCATTTCGAACCTATCCTGTCGGTAAGCGCCTTCCAGCCTTCCCAGTCGTTCTCGCTCATACCGTCTTCGATGGAATCGATAGGATATTTGCCGATAAGTTCTTCAAGATAATCCACCTGCTCCGCCGAGGTACGTTTCTTTCCGTTAGGGCCTTCGAACTTGGTATAATCGTAAATGCCGTCTTTGTAGAACTCCGATGAAGCGCAGTCGAGGCCTATCATTACGTCCTTGCCCGGTTCATATCCTGCCGCCTTGATTGCAGCCATGATGGATTCAAGGGCGTCTTCCGTGCCTTTCAATGCCGGAGCGAAACCTCCTTCATCGCCTACGGCCGTGCTGAGTCCGCGGTCATGAAGCACTTTCTTCAGTGCATGGAATACTTCCGCACCCATACGGAGCCCTTCCTTGAAACAAGGCGCGCCTACCGGGCGTATCATGAATTCCTGGAAAGCTATAGGGGCATCGCTGTGCGAGCCGCCGTTGATGATGTTCATCATCGGGACAGGGAGAACGTAAGTGTTCACACCGCCGATATATCTGTAAAGCGGAATATTCAGATAATTAGCCGCAGCCTTTGCAACAGCAAGCGAAACTCCGAGTATGGCATTCGCCCCGAGATTCGATTTCGTCTTGGTACCGTCCAGAGCAATCATCTTCATATCGATAGCACGCTGTTCCAATACGGAGCATCCGCACAATGCAGGGGCGATTTTGTCATTCACATTGGCGACTGCCTTCAGGACACCTTTGCCTCCGTAACGCTTTTTGTCACAGTCCCTCAATTCCAGAGCCTCGTGCTCGCCGGTCGACGCACCCGAAGGAACGGAAGCACGTCCGAGAACCCCGTTTTCAAGTCTTACATCAACTTCCACTGTAGGATTTCCGCGTGAATCAAGTATTTCACGTGCAACGATTTCTTTAATCTTCATATAACTAAACTCAATAAATAAATTAAACTGCCTTAATAAAAACCGCGCCGACACTCTCAAAATCCGTGCCTTAGAACGGGTATCCGACACCGAAATGGATGGCAAAACCATTATGCCTGAACCATTCGTCCGGGCCGAGCCATCCCCTCCTTGCAGGTACGGCACCTGCTGCCAGCTCCTTGTCCGAGAGAGACTGCATCGACGGGTCATGCAGCCTTATGCCCATATCGAGCCTCAGAAGGACGAAATCGAGGTCGAACCTTATACCGAGTCCCCAGTTCAGCGCCACGCTCCGGAAAAAGTCCCGTCCTCTCAGCACTCCGGGGTCGTCGGCCACGGAGGAACGCAGGTTCCATACATTGCCGGCATCCACGAACAGCGCACCGGCTATTTTCCAGAAAATCCTGAACCTGTATTCGATATTGGCTTCCATTTTTATGTCTCCCGTCTGGTTAGGAATGACAAAATTGCTGTTCATGGCAGACATGCCGGGACCGACGGCCCTCGACTGCCAACCGCGCAGGCTGCTCGCCCCGCCAGCGTAGAACTGTTTTTCAAACGGCATCGCCGCCGAGTTGCCGTAAGAATAGCCTATGCCTCCGATGGCCCTGACGGCGAGGGAATGCGTCCCCCTTTTGCCGAATACCCATGTCCTGACAAGCGAAAGCTCTGCCCTGGCAAACTGGGAATAAGGCGTGTTCCATATCCTATGGCTGCCGTTTTCATCCACCGGCATGAGGGGATTGAAAAGGCTAAGCACGTTTCCGGCAAGGTCGAATTGCAGCCTTGTATAGAAATAAGTGTTTTTCGGATTTACGGAATTGTCGGTCGTATAGTAGACCGTGCCGCCCAGCCCCAAATCGAAGTGGTTCTGATAGGCGCTCTGCAAATACGGATTGTTGCTCAGGTCATCGTAAAAATCCTGGTCGAGGTTGAACAGGCGTATGATATTGAGCTGGATGGGCGACAAGGTGTAATAAAGCCTGTTTCCGGAATTCCAGCTGTACCCGAATGAAGTGGATATGATGTTCCTCGTATATTCTGGCCTGCTCTGATAGTTGTACGATATGTTCAGGTCCGTCCTCGGTATCGCCCCGTGGAAAAGCCTGTCGGGCAGGAAGAGGAATTTAGGAAAACTTATCCCGGCGGAAATACCGAGCTCATTCGAGCGGATAGGGTCGTTGAACTTGAACTGGAAATTTCCCATAAAACTGAGGGTCAGCCACTCTCCTCCCCTGAAAATGTTCTTGTTGTAATATGAAAGCGAGGGCGATATGCCGAAAAGTCCGGAAGAATTGGTGGAGGCCTCGACATTCAGTTTCATTCCCTGGATTTTCGACTGCGTAAGGGAGATGTCGCAGTCGACCAGATTCCCGGGGGCCTCGGAGGTAGTTATATTCACGCTTCCGAAGAGCCTCACGCCGGAAAAACGCGAATAGGTGTTGTTTATGACTTGTTCGTCATAGATGTCTCCAGGCTTAACAAGGTTCAGCCTTTTCAGGAGGTTTTCCCTGATTTTCATATCCTTGTCATATTTTATCCTGACATTTCCGATTGCATACCGGCGATGCTCTATGGAATCTGAAGGCTGCCCTCCCCGCGGATAATTCCTTATCTGTATTTCCAGCAAGGCGCTGTCTTTCACCGCGGTAGTGTCAGCTTCGAAAAATATGTAGTTTTTGGAAAAACCGTAATAACCGTTCCGGCGGTATACCGTATTGAGCCTCTGGGACTCGCTTTCCAGTACGGATTCGCTCAGATAGTCCCCTTTGCCGACAAGGGAACGGGACGAATCGGCAAGCGCAATCGAGCGCATGAGCGAATCCCCGATGTCATAGCTTATGGACTTTATCGGGAACCTCTTGCCCGGATAGACCTCGTATTTCACTTTGGCCCTGCGCTTTTTGTATGTCACCGTATCCTTGACAGAGGAGCCGTAATAACCAAGATACCGAAGATGGGATTCGATGTTCTCCTTGCTGCTCCCGACAAGCGACGGGTCGAACTGCACCGGCGCCACCCCTATCTTCTTGACGAACCTGTCCCAACCGTTCCCCTTGCCGTTGCTCCAGTTGTAAATGTTAAGGAAAGGGTTCCAGCCGAAAACGAAATACTTGTTCGGGGCCTGTTTTATGTATTGCTCTATGTCGGAAACACTCACATCCCCCCTTTCGGCCTTGTCTCCCATTATTTCCACGACATTCTTCTGCAACCGGTATGTACCTTCGGGCAATACTCTTGTGGTACTGCAAGATATGGCGAGCAGCAATGCCGGCAGAACGGCCATTATCCTATGGAGGCTTTTCATGTCCATGCGAATCCTTTAACCGAAAGTCACAAATTATGCAAAAATAGCTTATTTTTGCAGATAATCCTAAAAAACCGGGTATGCCGCTGACGAAAAACGAAATAAAATCCATACGTTCACTGTCGCAGAAAAAATTCCGCGATGAAACGGGGCTTTTCATCTGCGAAGGTGAAAAACTGGTGGCCGAGGCGCTTGCTTCCGGTTTCGGCATCGAAGCTGTTTACCGCGCTGATGAAATCGGGGAGGAAGCCATGTCCCGCATATCATGCCTGTCGTCCCCTTCTCCGGCCCTTGCCGTGGTGAGGATGCCCGAAGGGCGCGGCCGGATTGCCGCCCGGGAAGCGGCTACCTCCATCCTGGATTCCGCAAGCGGTGTCGGAAACGGAAAGTCCGGAAATACTGTCCCGCTGTATCTCGGGCTCGACGGCATACGCGATCCAGGAAATGCCGGGACGATAATAAGGATAGCCGACTGGTTCGGGATAAATGCCGTATTCGCCTCCGAAGGAAGCGTGGACATATTCAACCCCAAGGTAGTCCAGGCCACTATGGGTGCGATATTCAGGGTAAGGTTCGCATATACCGACCTCGCTTCGCTGTGCGGGATTCTCGGCAAAAACGGAATCCCGGTATTCGGTACCTTCCTCGACGGGGAGGACATATACAAGGCAGACCTAATGTCGGAGAGCCCGGAAATGATAGTGATGGGTTCGGAATCCGACGGAATTTCCCGGCAGACAGCCTCCAATATAGGCAGAAGGCTTTTCATCCCTCCTTTCGGAAAATGCGGAGGCGAGTCCCTCAATGTGGCGGCGGCGACCGCCATAACCTGCTCGGAATTCAGACGCAGGTACTGAAAACGGCTATCGCCCCGTCCCAGGCCACGACTTCCATGTCGACAGGGTTTTCATGATTGAATCCGGGCGTTTCCCCTATCCCGAAATATTCGAAAGCGTGCCGCGGTATCCGGATGCGGAGCCTTGCGGGACAGTCGGAAAAATTGGCAGCGACCAGTCTCAGATCCCCCGGTGCGTACCTTAAAAACGCAAAATGCCTGTCGGGATTGAAATCGGGATTCTGCATGTTTGCATAACACAGATCGAAGACCTTCCCTTCCGAGAACGCCGGACTTCCGGAGGCCGCCGAAAGCAGGTGGCAGTAACGGGAATAGATGTATTTTTCGTTTTCCGACAACTGTCCGGTCAGGGCCCGCCTCAAAGTCCCTACGCTCCAGAAATCGTATATCGTTGTCCGTCCGTCGACACCGCTGAAACCTTCGGAGTCCATTCCCCGTTCCCCGTATTCCTGTCCGGAATAAATCATGAAGGGAGCATCGTTGAAAAGCAGGGAAACATGCAGGGCCGCAAAGGCCTTTCTGGCGCTGCCGCAGAAAAAGTCGGATGCTATCCTCTGTTCGTCATGGTTTTCGAGAAAATTCAGCATGGCGGGCTGCAAATCCCCCAAGGCCTGCCAGTTGCGGGTGATTCCTGTGGCCGGGCCTCCCGAAACGGTTATGTGCCTCAATGTATCGTAGAGTCCGGACTTGTCGTAAAGCAGGTCGAAACCGGCTTCGGAATACTCCCTGTACCTGGACATGTCGTAGACCTCGGCGATAAAGCAGACATTTCCGCCGAATTCTTCCTTAACTCTACGTATCATCCACGAAAAGAAGGCGGCAGGCACCATTTCCGCCATGTCGCAACGGAAACCGTCCACGCCTTTCAAAGCCCAGAACCTTACAGTTTCCGCCATTTTGTCCCATGTCCCGGTATGACTGGAGCAATAATTGAGCTTGACGGTGTCATACCAATCATTTTCAGAAGGATATGCACTGTAACAATCGTTTCCGGTTACTTTTGCCGGACATTCATGGTAATCTTCGTGGCCGGGAATGCCGCATGGAAGGTGCAGGCACTCTCCCGGGATGTACAGAAAATCGTTTTCCTCGCGGCATGCGACCGAACTGTCGTCGTTTTCGCCGAGAGGGATGGCGGAAGAACGGTATTCGCGGGCCACGTGATTGGGCACGAAATCCATTATCACCCTCAGCCCGGCATCGTGCGTGCGCTTAATCAACTGCTCAAACTCCGTCATCCTGTCATGAGGATTATCAGCAAGATACGGAGCTATGTCGGAGTAGTCCCGTATGGCATAAGGAGAACCGGCAAGTCCTTTTACTACGGCAAATGAAGACGACGGTTTGCCCTCGAAGGAAACCGTCGTCGCATGATCCAATACCCCTGTATACCAGATGTCGGTTATTTTCAAGTCGTCACGGAGGCGGCACAGGACTTCGGAAGTGATGTCCGAAAATTTCCCGCAACCGTTTTCCTCCAATGTCCCGCCGCGAATACAGGCGGCGGAAATGTTTCCGAAATACCTCGGAAGCATCTGGTATATTATCCTTTTGCCCATAGGCCGGTTCCGCCTGTCTCCATTTTCAGGTTACCAGCAGAGTATTTTCCTGAAATCGTATTTTTCCGGTTCCGGAAGATATTTGCGCGCGGCTTCATAGTCTTCAGGGCCCAGATACTGGACAAGGTTGTCATAGAAATTCCTTGCCAGGCCTCCGTTTATGTCCACCTTGCGCGGCGGTATCTTGCCGGTAACGTCCTGCAAGTCTTTCAGGTACAGCGGGAAAACCTTGCCGGAAGCATCGACATAGACCATGCAGCCGGTCTCTCCGCGATTGTACAGTTCGAATACCCCCATCCCGAGCTGCGAGCAATATGTAAGGTCGTATGCTACAGGGTCGTTGCACCTCACATCGTAGCCTATCTCCACCGGGCGTGTCTTGACCTTTATGCCCATGTCTTTAAGTTCTTTTTCAAGGATATCGTTGAAAAGCACGGCCTTCGAGACCTTGCCGAGCTCCGGATGTCCGTGCTCGTCGTAGGAGAACCTTACGCCACGTGCTTCAAGTTCCTTGCTGTCAAGTTCATGGAAGACACCCTCGGAAATCATGACGGCACCGTAATCTATACCGAGAATCTTCCTCTTTATGATGGAAGATATGGAGAGGGCGATGATTTTCTCGACAGTTATTCCGGTCCTGTCGAACATTTCCGGTATGATAATCATCGGATAATGGCAGGAGGCCCCGATTCCGAGAGCAAGGTGCCCAGCCGAACGGCCCATCGCCGCAACGAGCATCCAGTTGCCGGACGTCCTCGCATCTTCATATATGGTGCGGGCTATGCGCGCTCCCTCGTCCTTGGCCGAATTGAAGCCGAAAGTCGGAGCATTGTCCGGCAGAGGCAGGTCGTTGTCTATCGTTTTGGGAACATGTATGTTGCGTATCGGATAACTGTGCCCTTCGAGGAATTTTGCCACCCTGTTGGCCGTGGAAGCCGTATCGTCCCCACCTATCGTCACGAGCAGCCTTATGTTGTTGTCCCTGAACAATGAAAGGTTGAAATTGTTCTCGAAATCCTTGTCGGTAGGCTTGAAACGGCTCATTTGCAGATAAGAGCCTCCCCTGTTGAAATATCTGTCGGCTATCTTGAAATCGAGTTCTTCGAAAGAAGCCTTTTCGGAAAAGAGCCCGGAATACCCTCCGTGGAGTCCTAATACGCGGAATCCTTTGGATATGAATGTCTTGGTAATACTTCCGATTACAGTGTTTATGCCGGGTGCAGGGCCTCCGCCGGCAAGAATGATTACAGAATCTTTCATTTTCAATCTTGTTAAAATCCGTTAATACCGCAAAAATAATAAGAAAGATGGAGATAAATTGACTATTTTTGTAGTTTGTTTCGGTTTTTTACCGCGATATGGATTCGGACATGGACAAAAAGGAAGCTAAAAAACGGATAGAGGAGCTCCGGGAGACCATCGGAGAACACAACAGGAGATATTATGTCGAAAATTCTCCGACAATCTCGGATTTCGAATACGACATGCTCATGCAGGAGCTTGCCGCAATGGAGAGGAAATATCCCGAATTCGCTTCCCCAGATTCCCCTACGGTGAAGGTCGGAAGCGACATAGACACCGCCGGGAAACCGGTAAAACGGGAATTCGTACAGCGCAGGCACCGTTATCCGATGCTTTCCCTCGGAAACACATACGACATGGGGGAAGTGAATGCCTTTTTCGGCAGGGTGCGTGACGTGGAACCCGATTTCACGATGTCGGCGGAGCTCAAATTCGACGGCACCGCCATCTGCTTGACCTACAGGCACGGGGAGCTTGCCATGGCGCTTACCCGCGGAGACGGCACCGAGGGGGACGATGTGACGGAAAACGTGCTGAAGATAAGCAATATACCGCACAGGCTGGAACGGTCGTCCGTGCCTTTTCCGGACGAATTCGAAATCCGCGGGGAAATTTACATGCCCTACAAGGCCTTCGACAGGCTCAATGCGGAAAGGGAAATTGATGAAGAACCGCCTTTCGCCAATCCGAGAAACGCGGCATCAGGGTCGCTGAAACTGCTCGACCCAGAAGAAGTGGGCCGGCGCGGACTGGAGTGTACGCTTTACCACCTTATCGGGGAAAACCTCCCGTTCTCCACACATATTGAGGCTCTTGAGGCCGCCCGTTCATGGGGTCTTCCTATTTCGGAGCACATAAGGCTGTGCCATGACATGGACGAAGTCGACACATATATCACTGACTGGGATGTGCGCAGGAAATTCCTTCCATTCGCCACGGACGGAATTGTAATAAAGGTGAACGAACTGGAAATACAGAAAAGGTTGGGATATACGGCCAAGTCGCCGAGATGGGCGACGGCGTTCAAGTTCCAGGCCGAGCGGGCCCTGACAAAGCTGCTTTCCATCGATTACCAGGTCGGGAGGACAGGTGCGGTCACCCCTGTGGCCAACCTCGAACCCGTACAGCTGTCGGGTACGGTCGTCAAGCGCGCCTCGCTCCACAATGCCGACCAGATGAAGCTGCTCGACATCCACATAGGCGATTACGTATATGTCGAAAAGGGAGGGGAAATCATACCGAAGATTACCGGAGTCGAGCTGTCTAAGCGTACCGGAGGCATCCTTCCGCCGGAGTTTCCCGCATACTGCCCTGTCTGCGGGACGAAACTCGTAAAAAACGAAGGCGAAGCCAAGTCGTTCTGTCCCAACAAGGACGGCTGCCCTCCACAGATAAAGGCCGGGATACTGCATTTCGTCAGCCGCAAAGCCATGAACATCAACGCCGGAGAGGCGACGATAGACCAGCTTACCGAAGCCGGGTTCATCAAAGACAGCTCGGATCTGTACGGTCTCGGCATGGAGCAACTGCTGACTCTCGAAGGCTGGAAAGAACGCTCGGCCGCCAAATTCCTCGCAAGCATCGAAGCCTCGAAACAGGTGCCTTTCCCGAGAGTTCTGTTCGCCATAGGCATAAGGTATGTCGGTGAAACCACGGCCAAGGCCCTGGCAAGGCATTTCAAGAGCATAGACAGTCTTGCAGCCGCCACAAGGGAGGAACTCGCCGATGTGGATGAGGTCGGAGATATCATCGCCGATTCGGTAACCGCGTATTTTTCAGACCTGAAACATCTCGAATTCCTTTTGAAACTAAGGAGCGCCGGACTGAAAATGGAGTTGGATCCCGACGGCGGAGAGAAAATTTCCGACATATTCGGAGGGGCCGCCATAGTGATTACAGGCAATTTTTCAATCCCGAGAGAGGAAATGAAGAAGAAAATAGAGGCTTTCGGGGGCAAGAACACGGGGTCCGTCAGTGCGAAGACGGCCTACCTCCTCGCCGGGGAGAAACCGGGTCCTGAAAAGATGAAAAAGGCCGAAAAACTCGGAATAAGGATAATAAGCGAGAGCGATTTCAACGAGATGACGGAAAGGACGGAGGGGTAATTTTTATAATCGGATATTTTATTTTTATAACCTGATATTTTTTTGATAAAATGGAAGAATTGAAAATCGGAATGAAAAACAGGTCTGAAATGACCGTTACGGACGAAACCACGGCAATACGCTACGATTCCGGGGCGCTGCCGGTATTTTCCACCCCGGCCATGCTCGCCCTTATGGAAGGGGCCTCGTGGCATTTGGTGAAGAATGTGAGCGGACAGGACACGGTCGGCACCCTCGTGAACATAGAGCACCTCAGGGCCTGCAAGGTCGGGACGAAGGTATGGGCGGAGGCCGAACTGACGGCTATCGAAGGCAGGAAGCTCTCTTTCAACGTCACGGCCTGCGATGACAAGGGAGTCATAGGAAAGGGATATCACGAAAGGTTCATAGTAGACCCTGAACGTTTCATGGGCAAACTCTGACGGAAAAGCATACCATACGGAGGAAAACATGGGACTGAAAGGCACCGTAGAGAGGATAAGGAAATTTTTCACCCACGACATCTGGCATCTGGACATGGGTACGATAAGCCGTGCGAAAGCCAGGGCCGTGCGCTATATCCGCGTGCTTTTCATAACGATACAGACATTTTCTTCCGAAAGGATTGGGAGCCAGGCCGTCTGCCTGAGTTTTTTCGGTACGATGGCCGTAGTCCCGTTCCTTGCAGTCACTTTCGCCATAACCGACGGATTCGGCCTGCGCGAATACCTCCAGCGGATGATATACGAGTATTTCGACACGAGCCAGGAGGTCATAGACCAGGTCATACAGTATGCGGACAATATCATAAACACCGCCCAGTCAAGCGCCCTGGGACTGATAAGCGCACTGATTTTCGTATGGCTCATATTCTGGATGATGCTTAATGTGGAAGCCGCTTTCAATCATGTATGGAAGGTAAGGAAATCGAGGAATTTTCTCAGGAGGCTCGCCGTTTACGGGACCATACTCGCCATCTCCCCTTTTGTCGTGATAGTGATGTTTTCCGCATTTTTCATGTATGCCGACGCCTTCGAGTCCATAGGTTTCGGGGCCGAAGTGACAGACAGCCTCAAATCCGGAATAGCCTGGATTGCCGTATATGTACTTACGGTGCTCGTGCTTACGGCGATGTACAAATTCATACCCAACAAGAAGGTATATTTCGGACCGGCCTTCAAGGCGGCATTGGTTTCCGCCCTGTTTTTTGTAATTTTGCAGTATATTTACATTGAAACGCAGCTGTTCGTGGCAAGGCTGAGCGCGGTTTACGGGGCTGTCGCGGCCATACCGCTTTTCATGTTTTGGATGAATTTCTGCTGGTTCATAATTCTGTTCGGTGCGGAAATTTCGTATGCGTTCCAGAATGTAGACAAATATAATCTTGACGACTGAGATATGACTGAATTTACCAAGGAAGACATCGGCATGGTGCAGGCCGCTTATGAAGATTTGCTCGAAGCGGCGAAAAAACGGGTGCAGGGACCGAATGAGCTCGAAATGATCAAGAAGGCCTTCGAGTTCGCAAACGAAGCCCACAAGGGTGTGAGGCGGAGGTCGGGAGAGCCTTATATCATGCATCCTTTGGCCGTAGCCAAAATAGTCGTCAGCGAGATAGGGCTCGGCTACAAGTCAATAGTCGCCGCACTGCTCCACGACGTAGTGGAAGACACGGATTATACAATCGATGACATCAAGGCCCAGTTCAACGAGAAGATTGCTTCGCTGGTGGACGGCCTCACAAAGATAAAGGTAGCCCTGAACAATGAAGACACGGCCACGAAGACATCCCTACAGGCTGAAAACTTCAAGCGCATACTGTACACCCTCAATGACGATATCCGGGTCGTGCTCATCAAACTCGCCGACAGGCTGCACAATATCAGGACCATAGGCGCGATGCCGGAGTACAAGCGGGACAAGATTCTCGGCGAAACCATGTATATCTTCATCCCTCTCGCCCACCGGCTCGGACTGTACGGCATCAAGTCCGAAATGGAGGATACCTGGCTGAGGTACAAGGAGCCCGAGGCATACAGGGACATTACCGAGAAGCTCGCCGACATCCAGCAGGGCAATTTCCACAAGCTCGACAAATTCGTCGCCCCTATCGAGGAGGCTTTGAAAGAGGCCGGCATCAGTTATACGATATTGAAAAGGCTGAAATCCCCATATTCGATATGGTACAAGATAAAGACGAAGGGCGTGTCATTCGACCAGATATACGACCTTTTCGCCGTAAGGATAATCTACAGGCCGGACAAGCCGGAAAAGGAAATATCCGAGTGCTTCGAAATCTACACCATCCTGAAAAAGATTTTCCCTCCGCGCAGTTTCAAGCAGGACAGATACCGCGACTGGGTAGGCAACCCAAAGAGCAACGGCTACGAGGCCCTGCACTGTACGATAATGTGCCGGGACGAGGCAAAAGGATTCTGGGTCGAAGTGCAAATCCGCAGCGAAAGGATGAACGACATCGCCGAAAAAGGCATCGCGGCCCACTGGCTGTACAAGAAGGACGGCGTAATCCTTCCGGACATGGAAAACGAAATGGACACGATGCTCCAGAGGGTCAGGGAGATAATCAATAATCCCGATGCTTCGTCCATAGAGCTCCTGGACGAATTCCACAAGGAAATGACCAGTCCGAACATTACGGTTTTCACTCCGAAAGGCGAACAGAGGACGCTAATAAAGGGGGCTACGGCCCTCGATTACGCATACCAGATACATACGCAGATAGGAAATACCGCGATAGCCGCAAAAATCAACCAGAAGCTCTACCCTCTTTCGCAGGAGCTCCGCAGCGGCGACCAGGTGGAGATAATCACCGCCGACAATGCCGCCCCGAAGGCCGAATGGCTCGAATTCCTCAAGACGGCCAAGGCCATCAATATCGTAAAATCCTATCTGAAGGGTGAAAAACAGGAATATATCGATGCCGGGATGAAAACCGTCGAGCAGAAACTGCATGAATGCGGCCTGAAATTTTCCGAAAAGAACATCAAGCTCCTGTACCGCGGCTACAAACTGAACACCGCCGAAGACCTGTATTTCAATGTAGGTTCCGGCATGCTGAGCCTCAGCGACATCGAATATGTGCTGAAACGCATGTCATCCAACCAGTCATGGTTCAGCTGGTTCAGGAATCCCTTCAAGAACGACAACATATTCGTGGACGAGGCTTCGAAAGGCATGAATTTCGTTATATCCCCGTGCTGCAATCCGATTCCCGGGGACCCGATAATAGGCTTCAAGGATACGGACAATGTAATACACATACACAAGAAAAGCTGCAAGAAGGCAACGGAACTGGAATCCAAACAGGGATATACGATAGTGAAAGACCCTGTATGGAATACGGAAAACCGCAACCACTCCTACCCTGCACGCATCTCGGTATACGGAATGGACAGGTTGGGGATACTCAGCGATGTGACGAAGTACATATCATTCGTCATGGGCGTAAACATAAGGCATCTGGATTTCAACAGCAACGGTGGCGTTTTCACGGGAGACATAGACCTGTTGGTGACAAGCAAGAAGGATCTGGATACGATAATCAAGAAACTGACGAAAATAGACGGAATAGAGAAGGTGCGAAGGGAAGACATAGTAGAAATTTGACTATTTACTTAGAGGAAAGATGTTAAGGATTTTTAAAAATTTGATGAGGCATTATCCGGTAGCGGTGCTCTGCACCCTGCTGTTTTCGGTGATATTCATGAAATCGTGCGCCAATACCACCACGCCCCCGTCCGGCGGCGCAAAGGACACGATTCCGCCGGTATTGCTGTATGTCGAACCGCAGAACCTCGCGACAAACGTATCGAGGGACAAGGGTTACGTGAAAATGACCTTCGACGAGTACGTCGTGGTCAAGACCGCCTCCGATATTTTCCTTTCACCTCCGATGGAGAAAAAACCAGTACACAAAATCCGCGGGAAAAGCATCATAGTGTCCTTCGACGGAAAACTCGATTCCAACCGCACCTACGTACTGGACATGGGGCAGTCCGTGGCGGACAACAACGAGGGCAATATCTATCCGGGATTCGTCATAGCCTTCTCCACAGGCAATACAGTGGATTCGATGTATCTGACAGGAACGGTTTCGGACTGCAACACACTCGCCCCTTTCAAAGGTGCCACGGTAGGCCTCTACATCTCGGATGACGATTCGGTAGTTTTCAAGGAACGTCCCGTTGCGGCGGCCAAGGCCGACGATTGGGGCTTCTTCACCATAAGGAACATCAAGGACACATTGTACAGGATGTATGCCTTCAACGACCTGAACAACGACAATGTCTTCAATCCGGAATCGGAAGAAGTGGCTTTCATAGACTCACTCGTAAGGCCGACAAAAGTCGTTGCCGACAATATACTCGAACTTTTCAAACTCGACATGAAGGATACGCTCGCCTGCCTGACGAGGCAGTCGGACTATGAACTTGCAATGTTCAAGGAAGCCACTGCACGGCAATATCTTGTCAATAAGGAAAGGACGGGCGAAAAGACATTCTACATCACATTTTCCGCCCCTTATACCCAGATAGACTCCCTGTGGTTCGAAGGAATCCCGCAGGAAAAGGTAATAACCCAGTTCAACGACATGGAGGACAGCCTGCTTATCTGGATTAACGACGGCTCGAAAGTGCAGCCGGACTCCCTGTGGCTCAACGTAAACTACATGAAAACGGACGATTCCCTGAAAATCCGTGTCCCTACTACGGAAAGGATAGGCATGCACAAGAGCCGCGCAATGATCCAGGATGCGAAAAGATACAAGCGAAGGGACGAGATGAAGGCCGAAGATACTGCTACGGTATACAAGGTGAGCGCAAACGGGGAAACTTTCGACCAGGACGGTTTCATCATAGATTTCACTTTCCCGTTGGTTGAAGCAAAATTCGATTCGCTGCAAATGATACTCATAAATCCGCGGCAGGAAGAAAGCCCGGCAGCCTATACCGTAGTACACGATACCATGGATTTGAGACGGTACCGCATCTACCCGGAACAACCTCTGCAAAAAGGTTACGAATGCCAGCTGAAGATTCCGTACGGGGTGTTTTTCGATATAAACAGGATGCCTAACGACAGTTCCAAGACCAAGGTTTCCCTTCCGACTTCGGAAGACCTGAGTACTCTCTATCTGTCCTTGAAAGAGATGAGCGGGGAATGCCGCTATATCGTCGAACTTATGAACGAAAAGCGCGACAAGGCCATCAGAAGGTATGAAATCAGGACCGATACGACTTTGGTTTTCCCGTACATCAAGGAAGGCATGTATTCGGTCAGGATTACCGAAGACCTTAACAACAACGGAATAGTGGACACAGGGATATTGCTTGAAAAGAAACAGCCCGAGAAGGTGAAATTCCTTGAGCTCAGTGACGGCAATTCGCTGATTACCATACCGCCTGCCATGGAAATTGAGCAGGAAGTCAATATAAAGGAAATGTTCAAATGATCAAAAAACACATCATAGCCATCTGCCTTTTCGCCGCCCTCTGGACCGTTGGGGCGAAGGCACAGGAATTTACGGTAGGTATGACCCCGGGGCTGACCTTCAACGACTCAACCGATGTCATCAAACCTCCCAAACCCGTAGAGAGATGCCACCTGATAGGTGTCAATTACAGTGTAGGCTGGGGAAGCCTGTACACCGTGCCGACAGTGGCGGCAATAAGGGAATTCTCCCCTTTCGGGGTAGGAATAACATATACTTACTTGCAGGACTTGTGGGGAATGTACTCGCTGTTCGGCCTTCAGACGGGGCTCAGGTATTCACGCGAAGGATTTTCGTACGAAGACACCGACCTCAAACCTTACATGACCACCTTTTATGAAGTGGCGGAACTTCCTTTCAACACTTTCCTGCATTATGAAATATTCAAAGGCTATGTCCGCCTGTTCGTCAACGCGGGGGCGTATTTCGGCTACAGGCTGAAAGTCGAGCGGCCTTATCTTGAGACAGAGGACTTCGCCGCCACGGACTGGGAAGAAAGCGACAACAGGTTCGATTACGGGATAAAGGCAGGCGGAGGTATCGCCATAGTGCTTTCGCCGGTGGAAATACATATCGAATGTTCATACAAGCATTCGTTTTCCCCTCTTTTCGACCCGGCGAGGGACAGCCAGTACTACTTCAACTACACATATCCGACACAGATTCTGCTGACGGTCGGCCTCCATTTCCAGTTGGGAAGAAAAATTTTCATCGATGACAGAAGATAAGATAAAATATTTGTCCGTGACCGTGGGAAGCGAGGACAATCCCTCGAAGGTCACTATAGGAAAAGGGAATCCCATCGCCATACAGACGATGTGCAATACGCATACGGCCGATATCCGGGCCTCTGTGGCACAATGCCGCGAGCTGGCGGCTTGCGGGGCACAGCTCATAAGGCTTACCGTTCCGGGAATGAAGGAGGTAGAGGCCCTGGCAGCCATAAAGGAAGAACTGTACTCCGACGGGATAACCGTTCCTTTGGTAGCCGACGTACATTTTTCGGCCGACATAGCCCTGGCAGTCGCCGGAATAGCCGACAAGGTTAGAATCAATCCCGGAAATTTCGCTAAAGACCACAGGACGGCCTGCATGAAGTTTTCGGAACTCATCGATGTCTGCCGTGAAAAGGGTACGGCGATACGCATAGGTCTCAATCACGGCTCGCTCGGTGAAAGGATTACCCGGATGTACGGCAATACGCCCCAGGCCATGAAGGAAGCCGTGATGGAATGGCTGGAAATGTGCATGGACAAGTCTTTTTTCAACACGGTAGTCTCCCTGAAGGCAAGTAACACATTTGTTATGGCCGAAGCATACCGCCTGCTATATGAAGCAATGCGCGAAAGAGGCTATGTTTTCCCCCTGCATCTCGGAGTTACCGAAGCCGGAAACGGGGACAGCGGCCGCATAAAATCTGCCGTCGGGATATCGGCCCTTCTCGAAGAAGGCATAGGCGATACCATAAGGGTTTCCCTGACCGAACCGCCTAAGAACGAACTTTCGGTAGCGGCCTACCTCGCAAGACGTTACAGCAAATCCGTATGCCCGCAATGGGACAAGGCCGTACCAGCCGGAGATGCCGCATGGGAAAACACTATCCTTGACCTGTCATGCACCTACGGACGGAAATTGCTTTACAGGCAGATTGACGACTTCTCGCCTGCCGACGATTATCCCGGCCTGTCCCCGGAGAAAGCCGGGTATCTCAGGGATGAAATCCTCCAGGCCGCAAGGAGAAAGTTCTATAAACCCGAATACATCGCCTGCCCCGGATGCGGCAGGACCATGTACGATCTGGAAAAGACTTTCAACGAAGTGAAAGCCCGTACATCCCATCTTAAAGGAATGCGCATAGCCGTAATGGGCTGCATAGTGAACGGGCCCGGCGAAATGGCCGATGCCGACTGGGGTTATGTGGGCGAAGGCGGCGGCAAGGTCACCATCTATAAAAGCAAGGAACCTGTCCTCAGGCATATCCCGCAGGAAGAAGCCATAGACAGGTTACTTGAATTGATTGATAGCGATATTATTAAATGACGTTCACGTTTTAAACGAAAACGATTATGTCCGTCTCCGGATGGTAGGTATAAGGCACGTATTTCTGCAACTGTGCGGCCACAACGGTGCCTTTTCCCGTCCTGTATATGACTACCTGAAGGGTAGGCGCCGTAGATTTCTTGCAATTTTCGATAGCGGCCATATCTTTGTCCTCCAAAGCTTTCTTCAATGAAAACTCCTCGGTGAGGTCGAAGTATTCGATTCTCTTGTGAAGCCTCGAATTTTCAGGCACATAATAATACTGCTTCGTAAAAGCCGATGAAAGCAGGAGCAGAAGCCCTATGATTGCGGCGACTCCTCCGATGAAGATAAGGCACGAATGGAGGAATCCGTTTTCCAGTGCAGGAATCACGGCCGATGCGACTATGACGGCCACGCCTGCCACCAACATTAATGATGAAAATACTATGCTTTTGCGTTTTAAAACTATCTTGCCTTCCAGCCTTGACGCAAGGCTGCTTTCTATCATATCCATGATTGTAATCGATTTAGAATTGTTGGGTTAATAATTAAAAATTTTTAAAATTTTTCTGATTGCATAATTTTCCTGTATAATACAGGGGCAGTGCCACGTTATTGCATCAGTTGTTGCTGTCCTTGTAAAAGAAGTCGAGCAATTTCTTGCCCTGAGGAATGTCGTGTTCCCCGTTCCTGAACATGTAGATGTCGCCCTGCGGCATGTAATGCCCGTCGATGGACTGGGCGATCTGTGCGCACACCACATTGCTTTTCGGGGCCTTGTACATGATTATCAGGTACTGTTGCGAATGCTTGCGCGGGATTGCGGCGATTGCGCCGAAGTTGCCTTGTGAAAGCATTGAGGACACTTCCGCAAGATTCCTTTCGTCTATGAAAATCTCGCACCTTTCCATCCATTCGTGGGACGGCCTGAAATAAGGTTTCCTGCTGTCGCCGATAAAATAATACGCGACGACCACGATCAGCACGACGATTCCGAAAGCGAGCGCCGAATTGGCGAAGCCTGTGAAACCGGCACCGTCCAACGAAGGGACGAGCAGGGACAGTACGTAAGGCAGAATGCAGACGGCGGCCACTGCCAGCGCAATCCTGTTTTTAGTATGCCTTACTGAAAAATCTTTTGAATATTTATCTAATGATTTGTCGATATTAAATGTTTTTGCCATCATTTTCAGCTGCAATTAAAATAAACGTTTCATGTCTGCGGATGCCGTATGCACACCGCCTTTCCTTCACGGAGGAATGATTCACCCCCGTTTCTGTCACTGTTGCAGCCTGTTAAATGTTGATACGCATCAAGGTAGCGGTCACATAGTCGGACAGATGGCCCGAAACTATACCGCTGCCGATATTCATCGCTATCCTGTACCTGTTGACCTCCGTCCTGCTGTGGAAGGAAGGCCTTGACAGGAAGTCCTGGGTTTTGAATGTATTTTGTTTGGCAGATTGTACATTGTTCTGTCTTGCAGTACAGAGAACGTTTCCCCCGTTCTGCATGGCATCGTTCAGAAACTCCCTCGCCCCGACATGCCTGCCGGCAAAGGCATCATACAATATGCCTTCACAACGGGTGTCCGTACTGATTTGAGGAACATTATCGGTTTCTTGAGCATCATCGGTTTCATGCATGCTTCCCGCCCCTCCGGCCGCATAAGACAACAGCACGGAAAGGGATAAAGAAAGTATGATGATCCACCATTTTTTCATAATGCCCGTTATGTTCCTTTTTTGTTCTTTTTTGTTCTTTTCAGTTTGTGATTTTGCAGATAATGCTGATTTTGCCGATTCTGCAAAAAACAATTTGTGGTTCTGCAAAAAAACGGTGCAAATATACACAGAAGCCAGGAGCAATGCAAATTTATTTGCACTGGTACAGTGACATGTTTCGAGGCATGTTTCGTTATCACTCCACTCAGTCCCGGGAATCAAATTTTCGAGGGGAAAGTGCCACCGATTCGCGGCAAATTGGTGCACTTTCCCTATGGAAACGAAGGAAGAAAAGGCACAATGCGTATACCGTGGGGGAAAGTGCCTCGAATTCCCGGCAAACTGGTTCACTTTCCCGGGAAAAGCAGACCAGGAATGGACTATGAATGCATATAGATAGTGGTAGGCGCAAACTTATCGGGGGAAAGTGCCGTGGATTCTCGGTAAATTGGTTCACTTTCCGGAACAAAGAACGAAAATGGCGGGAAAGTGTACCAAAAACGGGAAAGCAGTTCATATCTTCGGCTGATAAGTGACGTAGCGGGACGGAAGTCCGGGTGCAGGCAATTTTATAACAAGTTGAATATCAGTACACTGAAAACGCAAGTGCACATTTCGAAAGTTTTAAACGGCCGAAATGTGCATCTGTTTTACTAATCATTTGATTATCAATACATTCAAATTTTACTATGCACCGACTGTTCCATAAGTACATGGAAAACCTTTTTATAAATATTTGAGTCAACCTTATTAACTGAGTCAACCTTTTTCAGGGAACTACAAACGGATTGGAACCTGTTTTACATGGAAAACCGGATTGAAGAGAGTATATTAAGAGAGTATATTTTTCCATCATTGAATAAAAAACTTGCAGAAATCATCTGCCATACAAAATTATTCCGTAATTCTGTCCTCGGCGAGCATAGTTATTATTGTTTTAATCCATAGTAATCCAGCATTATAAAGTTATAATGACTTACGTTAATTAATAATAAAACATCGATTTATGAAATCCCAGCTATTCCCCGTTTTGGGCATTTTGACCCTTCTGGTTTTATTCTCCTGTGAAAAAGGCAAAACTACAGATCCGGAAGCAGGAAAAACCGTATCTTCGGTGACATACACATCGGCGACCTCGGATTATAAGAATGAACTTTCATTCGAGTACGATACGCAAGGACGTATAGTAAAAATAATCCTGGGGCTACCTTCTCAGACTGTTACGACCAGTGTCGAATATGACAATGGCAAAGTAACGGAAAGAACCGTATCATCCATGGACGACAGTGACTTTTATACAGAATCCGTCTATACCATGGATAACAACGGAAGAGCAGTTTCTTGCGATATCACGACCGTCGATGATATTTCCGGCGAAGATATGGCAATCGGTTCCATAGACTTCAGTTATGATGGAGAAAACCATCTGACAAAGATAGCAGTGCCGACAGCGATTTCGGTACAGTAGATACTTTCATCACTTGGAATGACGGCAATATTACATTGATGGAGAGCAATCTTATGGATGAAGTCATGTCGGTATCTTCACGGACCTACGGGCAAATACCCAATGATGCGAACATAGACCTTTCATCTGTCATTACATCCTCCAATCCTGCCGATCAAAGCTATTTCATGCTATTGGGGATTGTAGGTGAACGTAATGCAGATTTGACAGAATCTGAAGACATAGACGGGACGACCTATATTTACAGTTACAGTTTTGATGACTCGGAACGGGTAGTCAAAGCGGAAATCCGCAGAGACACTTTACTGGAGGCCACATACGAAATAAAGTATGCCGAATAGGAAGCCTAAACAGTTTCTAAGGTGGCAGACAGCCATTGAAGCAATTTTAATATTGAAAAAATTTTAATATACTATCAAATCCGAAGCGTGGCAATTGCCCGAAGCGTGAAATCGGAAGCGTGGCTGGGAGCAGAAACTCCCGAGCCACGCTTCTTTTCTCAATACTCATCCCACGATTTGATTTCTATCTTATCCAACGGCAGCTCGCAGAAGGCCCGGATGAAGGCCGTGGCCAAGCGGGCATTCGTTATCAGCGGGATGTTAAGGTCGGTAGCAGCACGGCGGATAAGGTACCCGTTGCTTATCTCGGCACGCGAGAAGTTCTTGGTAATATTGATTACCAAATCTATTTTCCTGTGCTGGAGCATGTCGAGAGCACTTTCGAGGCCTTTTGCCTCTTCGGACGGATGTTCGGCCTCTGACGGCCAAAGCACCCTCACGGACTCTATCCCGTTTTCCGAAAGGTACTTGTGGGTGCCTCCCGTGGCATAAATCCTATACCCGTGCTTTACCAACAGCTCTGTGGCATTGAGCATTTCGGCCTTTTGCCTGGCATCGCCGGAAGAAATAAGGATATTTTTCTTCGGAATATCGTAACCTACGGAAAGTATGGACTTTATAAGAGCCTCATCGAAGGTGTCGCCTATGCAGCCTACCTCTCCGGTGGAAGCCATGTCCACACCGAGCACCGGGTCCGCCTGCTGGAGCCTCGAGAACGAGAACTGCGAAGCCTTTACACCGACATAATCCAGGTCGAAGGCGCTTTTGTGCGGAGCACGAGGCCTCTCTCCCATCATCACCTTTGTCGCAAGCTCAATGAGGTTTATCTTCAGGACTTTCGACACGAAAGGAAAACTTCTCGACGCACGGAGATTGCATTCTATGACCTTGATTTGGTTGTTCTTGGCAAGGAACTGGATATTGAAAGGCCCCGATATGTGAAGGGCGCCGGCAATTTTCTTGGCTATCTTCTTGATTCTGCGCACGGTTTCCACATAAAGCTTCTGTGGCGGGAACTGGATTGTCGCATCGCCGGAGTGGACACCCGCAAACTCCACATGTTCGGAAATGGCGTAGGCCAGCACCTCTCCCCCGTCCGCAACGGCATCGAATTCGATTTCCTTTGCGCCCTGGATAAACTCGCTAATCACGACAGGGTGTTTTTTCGACACCTGGGCCGCGAGTTTCAGGAAATCTTCGAGGTCGGAACGGTTATAGCAGACATTCATTGCCGCCCCCGAAAGCACGTAGGAAGGCCTGACAAGCACCGGGAAACCGACTTCTTCAACGAATCTGTCCACATCTTCGAAAGTGGTAAGTTCCTTCCATTTAGGCTGGTCTATGCCGAGCTCGTCGACTATCGAGGAAAATTTGTTCCTGTCTTCGGCCCGGTCTATGTCTTCCGCCGAAGTTCCGAGAATCGGCACACCGTTCCTGTCAAGCTTGAGGGCCAGGTTGTTAGGTATCTGACCGCCTACAGAAACAACCACTCCGTGAGGGTTTTCGAGGTCGTATATGTCCATCACCCTCTCGAAAGTGAGCTCGTCGAAATACAGCCTGTCGCACATATCGTAATCCGTGGATACCGTCTCGGGATTGTAGTTTATCATCACGCCGCGCCAGCCGAGATTCCGGATGGTCTGGAGCGCATTCACGCTGCACCAGTCGAATTCGACCGAACTGCCTATGCGGTATGCCCCCGACCCCAATACGATTACCGACCGGCGGTCGTTGCCGTAATCCACATCGTTGAAGGAACCATTATATGTAAGGTATAGATAATTGGTCTGTGCCGGGAATTCCGCGGCAAGCGTATCTATCTGTTTCACGCATGGCACGATGCCGAGCGACTTGCGGTATTTTCTGACAATCGCCGAAGCCTCGTCCATATCGAAACGGTCGTCGAAAAGGAGACGCCCTATCTGGAAATCGGAAAATCCCTGTTTTTTCGCGTCAAGAAGCAATTCCCGGGAGCAAATGTCGGAAGAACCCGTTATTTCCTTTGTGCCTTCATCTAACCGCCGCCCTTCTTCCCGGAGGAGTTTTCCTGTCTTCACGATATTTTCGAGCTTGTCGAGGAACCACTTGTCGATTTTCGTGAGTTCATGAATCCTGTCCACGGTATAGCCGGCATTCATCGCCTTGGATATTACGAAAATACGGTTGTCCATCGGTTCTTTGAGGGCTTCCTCGATATCCGGAACGGTAAATTCCTTGTTGGCAACGAAACCGTGGGCTCCCTGGCCTATCATACGGAGGCCTTTCTGTATCGCCTCTTCGAAACTGCGCCCTATGGCCATTACCTCTCCCACGCTTTTCATGCTGCTGCCGATTTTCCTCGAAACGCCGTGGAACTTCGAAAGATCCCAGCGCGGAATTTTGCAGACGATATAATCGAGGGCCGGCTCGAAAAACGCCGGAGTCGTTTTCGTTACCGAATTTTTCAAATCGAAAAGTCCGTATCCGAGACCGAGCTTGGCGGCCACGAAGGCAAGAGGATAGCCCGTCGCCTTGGATGCAAGGGCGGATGAACGGCTCAGGCGGGCATTGACTTCTATGACCCTGTAGTCTGTCGAAGCGGGGTCGAAGGCATACTGTACGTTGCACTCGCCTACGATTCCGATATGGCGCACAATCCTGATTGCAAGCTCGCGGAGCATGTGATACTCCTCGTTGGTCAGTGTCTGCGAAGGCGCTACGACTATGCTCTCTCCCGTATGAATTCCGAGAGGGTCGAAATTCTCCATGTTGCAGACCGTAATGCAGTTGTCGTAGCGGTCGCGCACCACTTCGTATTCGATTTCCTTCCAGCCTTTAAGGGATTTTTCAACAAGGACCTGCGGCGAGAACGAAAAGGCCTTTTCCGCTAAGGCGAGAAGCTCTTCCCTGTTGTCGCAAAAACCGCTTCCGAGGCCCCCGAGGGCGTAGGCTGCCCGGAGAATCACAGGATAGCCGAGCTCTTCGGCGGCTGCAACAGCACTTGCCGTGTCTTCCGTAGCTATGCTTTTTATCGTCTTTACGCCTATCTGGTCCAGTTTTTCCACGAAAAGTTCCCTGTCTTCCGTGTCGATGATTGCCTGAACCGGGGTTCCGAGCACTTTCAGAGAGTATTTTTCAAATATCCCCGCCTTGTACAGTTTCACTCCGCAATTCAATGCCGTCTGGCCTCCGAACGCCAGCAGGATTCCCTGCGGTCTCTCCTTGGCTATCACCTTTTCCACGAAGAACGGCGTTACCGGGAGAAAATATATCTTGTCGGCTATGCCTTCCGATGTCTGGACAGTCGCGATATTCGGGTTTATGAGCACTGTTTCGATGCCTTCTTCCCTCAGTGCCTTGAGCGCCTGCGAACCGGAATAATCGAACTCCCCGGCTTCTCCGATTTTCAATGCTCCGGAGCCGAGCACTATTACTTTCCTGATACTCTTGTCTATTCCGCTTTCCATAGCATTCCGGTTTTAAAGCAAACTTATAAATTCATCGAAAAGAAATTCCGTGTCGGTAGGGCCGCTCGATGCTTCGGGGTGGAACTGTGCCGAGAAGAAAGGTTTGGTCCTGTGCCTTATGCCTTCGTTAGTGCCGTCGTTCATATTTGTGAACAGCGGTTCCCAATCCTTGCCGAGCGAACTGTCATCCACGGCAAAACCATGGTTCTGCGATGTTATGAAGCACCTTTCCGTTCCGGCCATCCTGACAGGCTGGTTGTGGCTGCGGTGCCCGTACTTCAGCTTGAAGGTAGAGGCGCCGGCTGCCCTGGACAGAAGCTGGTTGCCCATGCAGATGCCGAAGATCGGCTTTCCCTTTTCCATTGCCTTGCGGATATGCTCCACAGTCTTTTCGCAGAACTCCGGATTGCCCGGCCCGTTGGAGATGAACAGCCCGTCGTATTCCAAGGTGTTGAAATCATAGTCCCACGGCACTCTTATTATCTCCACGTCCCTTCTGATGAGGCAACGCAGGATGTTGTGCTTGACACCGCAATCTACAAGGACCACTTTCTTGTTTCCGTTCCCGTAACGGATAACTTTCCTGCACGAAACAAGGGCCACCTGGTTTTCCTTGTTCGGGTCATATAAAGGAAAATGCGGTTTCTCCCCTTCCGGAAGGATTGTCCCGAGCATGGAACCGTTGTCGCGCAACATTTTCGTGAGTTCCCTCGTATCGATTCCGTAAATCCCCGGGATTTTTTCTTCCTTCAGCCAGTTGTCAAGGCTTTCAGCCGCGTTCCAATGGCTGTAATTGAACGAGTAATCCGATATGACCAGACCGCGCACATGTATGTGCTCCGATTCGAAATACCTTGAAATCCCGTTCTCCACAGTCTTTTCCGGAACGCCGTAATTGCCTATGAGCGGATAGGTCACACAAAGTATCTGGCCGCTGTAGGACGGGTCTGTAAGGCTTTCGGGGTAACCGACCATCGCCGTGGAAAATACGACTTCTCCATCGGCAACGCCATCGTATCCGAACATATAACCTTTAAATTCAGTCCCGTTTTCAAGATAAAGGGTAGCCGCCTTTCTGTCCATTTTAACAAAATTTTAATATCGCCGCGAAATTAGTCAATCCGCAGGTTTTATTCAAAAAAATTTGCTTCTTGCCAGGATGGTCCGCAAAAAATATGGTGCCGGGACGAAACAAATCTCACGGACATGTGAAGATTCCCCTGTGAGATTTGGGATTACCTGAACCGTGGTGTGTGTCTCCTATTCATGGAGCGGCAGTTGCTTTTTATAATGAATTTTTAACTTTTTTATTACATTTTCTTAATTTTTCACTTAAAACATTTGTAATTTTAAAATAAAAAATATAATTTCGTCCCCATAATAATTCATGAAACGCACACAAGTATAACTAAACTTAATTTTTATTATCATGAAACGTTTTACTTTTATTGTTGCAGCTGTTTTTGCGGTATTCGGCATGTTCAGCTGTACGGAAAAACTTCCGAATCCTGTGTTTAGCTCTACAACCGAAGGAGATATCCTTGCGGCTGCTGAGGGTGGCGAATATTCGCTTACCTATTCTATTGAAAATCCGGCAGAAAACGGTGAAGTAGCGGCTACGGCCGATGTAGATTGGATAGATAGCTGGAACTACGATACGGACGGCAAGGTTTCATTTAACGTCCAGGCCAATGAAACCGAGGAAAATCGTCCTGCCGTAATAACCGTCACTTATTCTTACAGCGGAGGTTCACCTCAGTCGTTTACAGTAAATGTGCTTCAGGCTGCCAAAGGCACCGAGCCTCCTGTTCCGGGAGCCCCTGAACTCACTCTGACAAGCGAAGGCGAGATTTCAGCAGAAGCTGCCGGCGGTGACTTCGAAATCACCTACACTCTCGATAACCCGGTTGAAGGCGTAAATCTGAAAGCCGAGCACGAAAGCTGGATTACCACTACAATCAATGACGGGAACATAGCTGTCAAGGTAGACCCGAACGCCGATACTGCCGAGCGTAACGGAACCATCACGGTTACCTACCCTTACCAGGAAGAAAACAATCCTTCATTCACGGTGACTGTAAACCAGAAAGGCACACAAGGCGGTGAAACTGAAACTCCGTTCACGATTGAAGTGCCTGCTGACGAGGTCGGCGCAACCAGCGCAAGGGTCATAGCTACTTGCAGTGATGCTTCTCTCTACTGGACTTCACAGATAATGACCCAGAGCGAGTTTGACACATACGTGGGCGATATCGCCAATATGGAGAACTATCTGATGCAATTGCTCCAGAATACTGCCGACTATTATGGCTACGGCAGCATACAGGAAATGTTGCCTGACTTCCTTTACCCGGGAACTTATACGGATGACTATGTTTACAGCGGATTAGATTCCCAGACAAAACACCTCACATATTCCGTAGGTATGGATATGGATGCGACTCTGACCACCGATTTCTATTTCGGACCTGAGTTCACTACCCTGGAACCGCAGCTGTCAGACCTGACTATCGAAATCGTTCCTACTCCGCAGACTACGTCCGTATTATTGGATCTCTATCCTTCCGACCAGGAAGAATATTATTTCGCGACTGTAATCGATGATTCATTCTATACAGCCGGATATACCGATGAGGATATCATGAATGAAATCCTTTCAACTTACGGTTTCTTCCTGGCTTATTACGCATTGCAAGGAGATATGGTGGATTACCAGATATCGGGCATGCTACCTCAGACCAAATATTATGCAATAGCATTCGGAGTGGATGTTAACTCAGCTACTTTCACCACTGAAATGTTCACCGAACCTTTCACTACCCTGGAAAGCCAGCCTACCGATGCATACGTAACGGCAAGCATGGACAACTACTGGGACATAAACGATTTGGCGGAATACAATCCTGATTATGGCGGACTCCTTCAGGATCCGACCAACCCTGTCCTTGCGGCAGTAGACTTCGAATATAACGAAACGGCTACACAGTGCACATACATCCTTTGGATTGGAGACCAGACTGCTTCTCCTGAAGATGAGATTTACTCGGCAACCCTCGAGCAGGGAGACATTGCAGCCGCTGGTGACGCAGCTCCTCTCTTCTACGTGGCATTCGACGGCGATCCGACTACCCTTTGCGTAATCGGTATGGATGCAAACGGCAACTTTGGAGACATGTACATGGAAGTCATAACCTTCTCTGAAAGCGGCAAGTCTACCGACTATGCATTGTTCGATGACTACTACAACGCACTCATGGCATACTCTGTGAAATCTTCTGCACCGGCTATCATGAAACCGCAGACTTTCATCGCGAAAGAAATGCCTACGGTTATAAAGGCAAAAGCGGAAAAGAAAATTTCCAAAGTCGTTTCCATGAAATAACAAGGTTTCTGATGCCGGAAAGGCAATAAAAACCATATTGAGGGCGGCCATTGCGGTCCGCCCTCTTTTTTTTTGCCGGTTTTTATCCGCAAAAAACGGAATTATCGCGATTTTTTAATAACTTGCCGCGTTTTTAATTTATTGACATGAGAGCTTACAATTATCTTTTGGCCGCGGCAGCAATGGGCGCAGCGGCATTGTTTTCAAGTTGTACGCCGGACGAGAAGCCGGACGACGGGCAGGATCCGGTATTTTCATCCGCTACCGAAGGCACAGTCGAGGCTTCGGCCGAAGGCGACACGTGCATCATAGCATACGTTCTGGAAAATCCTGACGAGAACGGCGGCGTAGAGGCAACATCGGATGCGGTGGAGGCAGACGGTACGGAATGGATTTTCGGCTACGACTATTCCGTTGACGGGGAAATTTCATTCGAAGTCGCCGCAAATGAAGCGGAAGAGAGCCGGGAAGCCACGGTAACCGTCACCTACAATTATCCCGAGGGGGAAGAACAGTCGTTTTCAGTGAAGGTAGTACAGGCTGGAATGCCGGCGGAAACGATGCCCGATGACGAACCTTACGTGTTGGGACATGTCAATCATTACTGGTCGGTATTCGACTTAGTAGAACACAATCCGGACTATAGCGGCAGCCTGCTCAGGGACAGCGTGCAGACAATGGTGGCCGCTGTGGAAATCGAATACAACGAACTGGCCGAATCCTGCGCCTACTGTCTTTGGCAAGGGGATTTTTCCGAAATGAGCTATGACGACCTTTACCTCAGCACGAAAAACGCCGCCCAGATGGCCTACAAAGGCGACAATCCGGCGACCCTCATCTTCGTGACCCCAGGAGCTACGAGCACTCTCTGCTCCATAGCGGTGGACGCCGAAGGCAATTACGGAAAAATGGATATCGAATACGTAACTTATACCGAGGAAGGGAAATCCATGGACTTCGAGTTGTACGATGAATTTTATCAGACACTTATAAGCCGATAAAAACATGCAGCAGGAAAATATCATGAAAAGATTCCGTCGGGTTCCGCCTGAAGGCTACACATGCTCCATAGCATATATTCTGGAAAAATCCTGACGAGGACGGCAAGGAGGGGATTTTCGACTATGCCACGGGAAAATAGCGAAACGATACACATAAGGAAATGCACTGCCGACGAGGCGGGCCTGCTGATGCCCCGCCTCATCGGCATTTTCGATGCAGCAAGGGTGTATATGAGGAAGAACGGCAATATGACACAGTGGACAGGCGGTTATCCCTCGGAAAAGGTGATAATGGAGGATATACTGGCAGGACATTTTCATCTGGTATGCCGCGGCCCGGACGGGGAGGTGGCCGGATGTTTTTGCTTCAGACCCTCGCCCGAACCGAATTATTCAGTAATTGAAGGCGGACAATGGCTCGATGACGGGCCTTATTGGGTAGTCCACCGTCTCGCTTCGGACGGAAGTCTAAGGAATGTGGGGGAAACCGTTCTCGGCTGGTGTATGGAGAGGTGCGGAAATCTCAGGGTTGACACGCATGCAGACAATGCCACCATGCTTTCGCTTCTCGAAAGGCTCGGTTTCGAGCGCTGCGGAACGATATATGTCGAAGACGGGACTCCGAGGACGGCATTCCAGAAAGTCCTGCGGTGATTTTCATAAAATGCTCCGGACTATTGCGTAATCCGATATTTTTTCTATTTTTGCACTGACACGTAAATTTTAATAGATTATCCTAATTCTACGAGATATGTCTAAGATTTTTACTATCGTCAGGAATATTATAGCGGACCATGCCGGGATTTCCCCTGAATCATTGGAGCCGAGCACCCAGTTGGAGGCCATAGGCCTGGACGGCATGGACATCAGCGAGGTTTTTATGTCGATTGAAGACGAATTCGATGTCGAGATATCGGACGAAGAATATAATGATATCCGTACAATTAACGATATCGAGGAACTGATAAGGAAAAAGAGGTAAGAAAATGTTTGGAAAATTTTTGTTGCGCATTGCCTTGGCCGCAGTGCCTTTTGCAGTCGCGGTTTCATGCGACGGAAGCGGAAACGAGCCGGTAGTCAATCCGGAGATAACAATTTCGGGAAACGGGACCTTAGAGGTTTCCTCCCAGGGAGAAACGGTAACGTTGGACTTCTCAGTTGACAATCCCGTTGAAGGCGGAACTGTCGATTGCAAGACCGGGGCAGAATGGATAAGATGTGTCTCAATTGACCCGAATGCCGGTGAAACGGTGATTAAAATCGATGAAAATATGTATGATACGGAACGCAGGGCCGATGTGGTCCTTTCCTATCTTTACGATAATGCGGGGAACAGTGGAGCTGTCGCCGATACGGTCTCTGTATTGCAGCGCGGTGTCGAAGTCCCTTATGACCGTATTTTCGAGGCTACCTATTTTTCCGGAGAATATTTCGGGGACATGTACGGAAATGACGGGGAGACTAATTATGCCATAATTTTCTCGGATGCGCCGGGCAGCGGGCAGAATCTTAGCGCCGGCGGCACCTATTACCAGCTGGACATATTTTCATCCGAACCTTCCGACCTCGGGAACATCCTGCTTCCGGAGGGTGAATACAGGCTCGGCCCTGCCGGAGAGACCGAGGAAATGACCTTTACTTCGGACTATTCGTACTGGTTCAAGGTGAACGGGGACGGTTCCGGCTACGAAATCCCTTACAGGTATTTTACCGAAGGTGTCCTGAAAGTAAGCTATGAGGACGGGACAGCCGTCTATAATGCGGAACTTGTGGATGATGCCGGAGAAAGGCACAAACTAATGTATTCCGGCGAGGGACTGATTTCAAACGGCCTGATTGAATCGTCACTGGAAGGCGATGTGGATGTGGACTGCTCGGAAATGGGTGTCAGTGCGATATATTACGGGGATTTTTATTTTACCAATACATCCGACTGGTTCATTATCATGGCCTCGCCTTCGGGTGAGGTATTGCAGCTCGATATCTGCACTTCTCCATCCAATACTTTCGAAGACGGGCTGCCTGCCGGCAGATTTGTCGCTTCTTCGGAAGAATATGCCGGATATGAAGGCGAATTTGTAAGGGGTTACATAGAAGGGATGTACTCAGCAAGCTGGTATTACAATGAGGACCAGGCAGGCAATATCATCGGGCCGCTCGCTCCGCTAAGGACCGGAGAAATCATTATAAGCATTAACAGCGACGGGTCCTACACGATAAATGTGGCCTGCGGGGATGATGATACTCCTGCAAACATGATTACCGCCGAATGGACGGGCTTCCCGGAATTCATCGACGAGTCTTTCATGTACGGTTCAGGGATGCGGAATACAAGCCGTCGATGATGCCGTCCGACAGCCCTATCATAGGTATATAGATGTATCCGGCCGCCACAGTTTCCGCTATCGTGAGGAAAATCCTGGCGGCCGGCACTATTACATCTGCCCTGTCCGGCTTGAGGTCATAGCGTTCAATCCTCTCTTCGACCGTAAGGGATGCCAATGATTCATGGATTTTCCTGAGCGAAGTCACGCTCATCCCGGTGGATTCAAGCCCTCTTTCCCCGGAAAGCTTGTACAGTTTGTTGATGTTCCCGCCGGAGCCGATAAGGTCTATTCCGGGATATGCCGGGACGAGCCCTTTCAAGTCGCTGCCGAGTCTCTCCCACTCGCTGTCACAGACCGAGCCGTTGAGCATTCTGACCGTACCGATATTGTATGAGGCTGAAAAAATCAGTCGTCCCTCGCTTATCAGGTTGGTTTCCGTACTTCCTCCTCCGACATCCACATAAAGAAGGTTTCCGTTCAGGCCGTTGTTCTTTTCGATATGGTTGCCGTAAATGATTGCGGCCTCCTCCTTTCCGTCTATGATGTCTATGCTTATCCCTGTGGCCTTGTATATGCTTTCTATGATTTCCCTGCCGTTCGCGGCATCGCGCATGGCAGAAGTGGCACAGGCGCGGTAAACGTCGACATGATATATCTTCATGAGTTGCCTGAACGCCTTCATCAGTCTCACCATGTCTTTCTTCTTTTCATCGGAGATATAGCCTTTTGAGAATACATCGAAACCGAGCCTGAGCGGAACCCTGACGAGCTGGACCTTCGTAAGGACCTTGCTTTCAGGATTTTCAAGCTGCTTGATCAGAAGCCTTACGGCATTGGAGCCTATGTCTATCGCCGCAAATGTTATATTTTTTGATTTAGATGCCATTGTCGTTTTCCAATAATTTATTACGCCTGTAACCTTTAGCCATTGCAGTTATTGGTGCTGCTGCAAGCATTGATGTTATTGCAGCCATTGGTGCCAGTGCAGCTGGTGGTGATGCCACTATCGGGAGCGGTGTCCCCACCGCCGTTTGCGGATTTGTAGTATTCGTAAAGTTCGGTCTGGGAACCATGGGGAAGTGGGTCGCTGCACGTCCACGGGCCGTTTCCGCCGCTGCCGTCGACGAGGCGCCCCTGTACGGTATCCCTTAGCGCATATTCCACTATTCTTATCATTTCACGCTTGATTTCAGGGTCATATACCGGAGCTGCGACTTCAATCCTGTTGTCAAGATTGCGTGGCATCCAGTCGGCAGAGCCGATAAATACCTTTTCTTCGCCTCCTGCCGCGAAGACATAAATACGCGAATGCTCCAGATAACGGTCTATGATTCCGTTAAGGCGTATGTCGCAATATTTGCGGAGCTTGGACGTAACCACGGAACAGTTTCCCCTGACGGAAACACGCACCTCTACCCCGTTTTCCGCGGCCTCGTATAGTTTTCCTACCATCACCGTATCCGTCAAATGATTGATTTTGACATGGATGTAGGCCGGTTTTCCTGCGGCCTTGTTGCGTATTTCATCGTTGACGAGGCGCATGAAACGGTTTTTCATTTCATTCGGGGAAACGAGCAATTCCTTGAAATGTACCGGAATGTACGGCTTCTCGATGAATTCGAAGAGTTTTTCCGCATCGCTTACTATGGATTTTGCCGCGGTCATAAGGATACAGTCCGTATATGACGAAGCGTTGCCTTCGTGAAAATTGCCCGTACTGATGCAGGCTATGTCCTTCCCGCGTTTCATTCCGATATGTACGACCTTGGAGTGGACCTTCAGGCCTTCGAGGCCGTAAATCACCTTGACACCGGCATCCTGGAGCTTCTGGGACCACTGGATGTTGGATTCTTCGTCGAAACGGGCAAGCAGTTCGATGACTACGGTGACTTTCTTTCCGTTACGGGCCGCCCCTACCAGCGCACGCACCACTTTTGAATCCTTGGCGAGCCTGTAAAGCGTTATCTTGATGCTTCGGACGTTCTTGTCCACGGCCGCCTCCCGCAAAACCCTTATGAATGAGTTGAAACTGTGATACGGCACATGGAGGAAACGGTCACGCCTGCTTATTTTTTCGAGTATGCTCTCCGGCCCCATCAAATCCGATTTAGCTATCGGAGGCATCGGGCCGTACTTCAGATCTTTGCGCCCGCAGTCCGGAAAACGGATGAAGTCCTTATGGTTCTGGTAATGTCCGCTTTTCGAAACGGTATCGGTCTTTCCTATATCGAGGCGGTTCATTATGCGTTTCAGCAGATCGGATGGCATGTCTTTGTCGTAAACGACACGGAGCGGCTCACCTTTCTTCCTATCTTTCAGACCTTTGGATATTTTCTGAAGGATTCCGTTGCGGCCATCGTTGTCTATCTCCATTTCGGCGTCGCGGGTAAATTTGAATGTGTATCCTTCAAAATTTTCGTATTCTGTGCCTTCGAAAATTTTCGGAAGCGAGCATCGCACAATGTCGTCTATGAACATTATATAGCTTTTGCCCTCTTTGTCCGGAAGCCTGACGAAACGGCCGCAGCTCTGAACCGGAAGCTCGAAATAGGCATATTCGTAGTTTGTCTTGCCGTTTTTGTTTATGTATGAAGCCTTTACGGCCATGTATATGCTTTCGTCCGTTTCATGGTCGAGGTATTCTATGGCGGAAAACCTTATCGGCACAATCAGGCCGTCGATTTTGTCCCTGTAATATTGGTGTATGAACTCCAGTTGCTCCGCATCCGCTTCCCTGTCGGAGATGAGCATTATGCCTTCCTGTCTGAGAGCCATGAAAATCCGGCTGAATTCGTTCTCGAAATCAGATACATACACATCGTTAATCCGGTTGATGGTGCGGACGGTCCTGGCTGCAAGATGCGCTTCCTTCGCTCCGCTTTTTTCATCGTACTCCGCTATCCTGTTGAGAGATGCGACCCTGACACGGAAAAATTCGTCGAGATTGTTGGAATATATGCCTAAAAATGACACGCGTTCCAATAGCGGGACGTTGTCTTTAGATGCTTCCTGGAGCACTCTCCTGTTGAAATACATCCAACTTATGTCTCTTTCCAGATAAGGGTGCGAAACGTTTTTCTTAACCATGGTTCTTCGGTGCTGATTGTTATACAAATCCCGGATACGGACGGACACTCCTGCCGCCGGTATCCGCATCCGGCTCTATTTTATTGCAAATAAGGCAAATTTTTGTTTCATAATTATTACAAATGGTTGTATTTCGCAAAAATATAAACCATTTTCTTATTTTTGCAACGGTTTTTTGTAATTATCCGATTACAAACGACTATAAACGGTTGGAAAAATGAGGCAGAATAAATTGAATGATACAATATGCGCACCGGCTACCGTCCCGGGCACTGGTGCGATTTCAGTGATAAGACTGAGCGGTCCGGATGCGATATGCATTGCCGACAAGGTGCTCGGAGGGACACTGAAGGGTCCGGACGGCAACATAGTACCCGGCAATACGGTAAAATTCGCCCGGGCGGCCGATTCCGAGGGAAGACCTCTTGATGATGTGCTTGCCGCCGTATTCCGTGCACCGCATTCGTATACCGGAGAAGACTCTGTTGAGATTTCGTGCCACGCTTCTCCATATATAGCGGAACAGTTTCTGATGCTTCTCGTTGCTGCTGGGGCACGGCTTGCGGAACCGGGAGAGTTTACGAGAAGGGCTTTTGTGAATGGAAAGATGGATTTGGCTCAGGCCGAGTCGGTTGCTGACATCATAGCCGCCGGAAACGAGGCCTCGCACAGACTTGCCATGATGCAGATGCGAGGCGGATTTTCATCCGAATTGAAGAAAATGCGGGATGAGCTTCTGCAATTGGTGACGTTGATGGAACTGGAACTCGATTTTTCCGAAGAAGACGTACAATTCGCCGACCGCACCGCGCTTACGGCCCTTGCCGTCAGGATTCGCGACCACGCACGGAGGCTTGCGGAAAGTTTTCGTGCCGGAAATGCCGTTAAAAACGGTCTGCCGACAGTCATCACGGGAGCGACGAATGCCGGGAAAAGCACTCTGCTCAATACGTTGCTCGGCGAAGAAAGGGCGATTGTTTCCGAACAGCATGGCACTACAAGGGACACGATTGAAGAATGCCTCAATATCGACGGGATGCTTTTCAGGTTCATAGATACCGCCGGTCTTCGCGAAAGTGCCGGTAATATCGAGAAGAAAGGCATTGAACGGACTTTCGAGAAAATCGGCTCCGCTTCCGTCGTGTTGGCCGTTATGGATATCTCCTCCCCTTTCCGCCGTTTGTCGGAGAGTTTTAAAGCGATAGTCGGACACGTGGATTTCAAGGCTCAAAAACTCATGCTGCTTATGAACAAGGCGGACCTTTATGCATCCGGGGACGAAGGAGGATTTTCTTCGGAACTTATGGATAGGCTGGCAAGAATTTACGACCGGCTTCAGGCCTTGCTTCCCGAGGGGGTCAGAATCGTCAAGGACGTCCCGGTCATACCTTTGTCAGCAAAAATGTCTTTCGGAACGGACGAATTACGCGGTGTTTTAGCCGATTATATGCGTTCCATGCTCGGAGACCCCGATTCCGTACTTGTAACCAATGTACGTCATGCCGATGCCTTGCGAGCTACCGCAGAAGCCCTCGACCGTACCATAAAAGGGCTTTCCGACGGCCTGCCGACCGACCTCGTTTCCCAGGACATCCGCGAGGCAATCCATCACCTCGGCGAAATCACCGGGGAAATCTCCACGGAAGAGGTCCTGGGCGAAGTGTTCAAAGGGTTTTGCGTCGGCAAATAACTATCTGATTATCAATGAGTTAAATTGATTATAATCGATTAATATGGCGCTCTTTACGGGGCGCCTTTTTTGTTGCTCAAGTATCGTTGATAATCGTTGCTAAGCCTTTTTACGCCATTTTTTGTACCTCCTGTGTACCTCACCACGAAAATCTAAGGATTATCGTTGGCAAGGTCGTGGAGAACTTTTACGCCATTTTACGGGATTTTACGGAGTTATACAAAAATATTGGAGAAATAAGGAGAAATAACATGAGTAGCAACATTGAAATCAGACGAATCTGTGCGTGGTGCAAGCAAGAATTCATTGCGCATAAAACGACTACAACCTGTTGTTCGCACAGATGTGCAAACCTTCTGTATAAACAGAAGAAACGTGAGGCTTCTATTAAGGCCAACAACCAAATTGTAGAAAAAGTCATCAAGGAGAAGCCGATTGCAAAAATCAGAGACAAGCCTATTCTTACTATCACAGAAGCTGCCACATACATAGGCGTAACCCGACCTACTCTTTATGGCTATCTGAAAAGAGGTGAACTTAAAGCCATCCGACTTGGATATAAGTTTCTATTGAAAAAGGAGGATATTGATAACTTATTCAAGAAGTCTATAGAATTTAAGATTCCGGTAAGAGACAAACCTTCCATTAATGATTTCTACACCACCGCCGAAATCAAGGAGAAGTATGGCGTAAAGGATTCCTGGATATTTCATATCGCTAAGGAACATAATATTCCACGAACCTTTCACCGTGGAAAAACCTATTGGAGCAAAAAGCATATTGATGACTACTTTGCAAAGAAAGCTCCCGATCCTGAAATCAGGGAATGGTACAGCACGCAAGACATGCAGGAGAAGTTCGGTATGACACTGACGGCCATCTATTCTTTTGTTTCAAAGAATGCCATTCCCAAGAAGAAGGTCGGCATCATGGTGTACTACTCCAAAAAGCATGTGGACATTGCCAAAGGTCTCATTGCCCCAGAAGAGCCCAAATACTACACCATTGCCGAAGCGATGGAGCGATTCAATTTGACGCGGGATCAACTTTACCATTATGTGAAATACCATAATATTCCCCATATCAAGGTCGGTAAATATACCAAGATCCTGCGGGCAGAGCTGGACAAGTTCTTTGCGCCTCCAAAGATAGAATGAGCCGAAAGTTATTTTCCGGTGATAAATACCACCATTAGAACACCTATTTTATTTGCAACAAAAACAAGTATTAATCAAAAAACAATATAGCTATGACACTTACATGTACCAACGTAACACTGAGACAAAAGCCATTGCGTAACGACCGTATATCTCTTTATCTGGATTATTATCCGGCCATCCGCAATCCTTACACGATGAAGATGAGTCGCCGGGAATTCCTCGGCATTTACATCTATGCCAAGCCCAAGAATGAGCAGCAAAGAATGTTCAATCAGGATATGCTGAACAAGGCAGAGGCTATCCGCTGTATCCGTGTCCAGTCGCTTATCAATGAAGAATTCGGGTTCCTGGATAAGAACAAACACAAGGTAGATTTTCTCGCCTATTTCCGGACTAAAGCACGAGAAAAGTATGAGAAATGGGATTGCGTTTACAACCACTTCGAGAAATTTGTCGGTGGTAAATGCACCTTTGGTGATGTCACCGTGGAACTGTGCGAGAAGTTCAGGGATTACCTGCTCAAATGCAAACAAATCAATCATCCCAATGCTTATATCTCACGCAATTCGGCCGCTGGCTATTATTCAACTTTCCGAGCCTTGTTGAAGATAGCCTACAAAGAGAAGATGCTGCGTGAGAACTTGAACGACTTTCTGGAAAAGATAGAATGGAAAGAGGTCAAGAAAGAGTATCTGACACTTGATGAAGTCAAGAAACTGGCCGCTACACCCTGCAAGATTCCAGTCTTGAAACAGGCCTCCCTATTCGCTTGCATGACCGGCCTCCGTATCAGTGATATTCTGAAGCTGGATTGGCGTGACTTTGAAGTCGGTCCGGATCAAGGCTATTACATCCGTATCTGCACCGAAAAGACAGAAACCGAGGCCACCCTCCCTATCAGTCAGGAAGCACTGGAGTTGTGTGGCGAATGGGGCACCGGAAAAGTCTTCAAAGGCTTAACCCGATCCATGACTCATCATCCCCTGAAACAATGGATTGCCGAAGCCGGAATCAAAAAGCACATAACCTTCCACTGCTTTAGGCACTCGTATGCGGTCATCCAAATCTCTTTAGGTACAGACATTTACACAGTATCAAAGATGCTGACACACAAGAATGTCACCACTACTCAAATCTATGCTGATTTGGTTAACTCTAAGAAGCGAGAGACAGCGAATAAGATTTCGCTGAAATAGCATTGAGTACTGTAACATAAGAAGAGTCCGACTATGTTTTACTCCCATGTCGGACTCTTTTTTATTCTATTGTGGCATAGATGGCATAGAAATAAGTACCATATCGAGGACAAATGCTGCCACTTTCTTGGATTTATAACATGGTATCTATGAAATGACATATATTTGCGCACAAACAATTAGCAAATATCACTATGAATCAGAAAAGTATAGAACATATAGCACTCTATTCCCTTGTATTGGTAGGTACGCTTGTCGTTGGCGTTTTAGCTCGGCTGTTTGTTTTATCCAAAGGCGTTGACGATTTCAGTAGTAGTGTTGCATTTTTTGCAACAGTAATTGTCTTGATGGCAATCTATGCCAGTTTACAGACAACTTTCAATCAGTTTCTACTGCCACGCATAGAAGCTTTTCTATTGCGTTTCACTGCTTTTCAAACGATGAAAAATCACAATGATACCGTTTCTGTTCCAGAAGCCCCTACAATCAAAGATTCAAACCAGGCTACGCCTGATGTCATTGACCCTGCTCCTTCCACTGAAGAAGCAATCTCTGAACTTTCAGAATATGAAGTCATGCGAACCAACGCTATCGCAGAAAATAATCGTGCTATTCAAACCAAATTAGAAAAGGTGCTCAATTATACTAAGCAAACCATGGTCGCCTATATGGGTGAAGAAGATCTCAACCGTCTATGCACATACGTTACAGAATATAGTACAGGAGATACCTTACAAAAGATATCGCCTGTAAAAGTTGACTCACAACTTAAAAGCATTGATATAATGCACTTTGGTTGGAACATCGGCAAGGCTTTTGGCAGGAAGCGTATTCATACCGCCACATTCATCAAGAATGTCTTTGCCCATCCCCTCCGTGACTTGGAAATTTCAACGATTGAACGTAAAATGTCACATACAGAATCAGAGAGCAAGATAAAACTGAACAAAAAAGTATAACAGCAATACCGTTAGGTATTATCGCATTCCAATAGTTAAATCCATTTTCATAACTTTAAGAAGTTTGTAGCCGTAATCATAAATATATTGTGTTAACGACCATTTATCAGGATAATAGAGGCTACATAGAGAAAAGTGTATCTCATCAATAATGTCTGGAAGGCCAATCTCAATTATATTCTTTCTATCTTCATTTTTTTGATGGTATCTTCTATTTTTTTCATCACTTCAATTGAAGCTTTTATTTCTTTTCCTGACAAATTAGGAAGACCTGCATGTCCATGAGAAGATTGATGAAGAACTACTTTTTGATATATAGACATTGCCTGTATATTTTCTGATAGTTTATCAGCTGATTCTGCGGCATTATTGAACTTATTGATAGTCTTCTTAATCTTCTCCCACTGCATGGCTTCTGGCGCATGTCTCATAATATCATTAATTTCCTTGAAAAGTGTTCTTAAATCACTAATGCCGGAGGCATCAATATGAAAAAATCTAAAATCACTTTTCTGGCAAATTTCTTTTATTATGAAAGTGGTTTCTTCTTTTGCACCAGACATCAACAACATGGCTAACTGATGCAGTAGTACCTCAAAATACTGTCTAATGTCATTACCAATATTAATTGTATTTTCTGGGTGATCATCTAGTTCTTTTTCGATTTCTTTTATTCTGTCTACATTCTTCTTGGCATAAACACAATGCTTGTGATTATATTCGTAGATTCCTTGACGTAACCATTTTTGATTTTCTTCTGGAACTTCCTTCAAGAAATGATCACATAGGTTGTAAAAACTAGTATTGTGCGTAAAAATTACTATTTGATAGGACTTGAAACAACTTGTAATATATTGATATAAAAAAGACCGATTGGCAGTGTCTAAACTTGTAATAAAATCATCGAGAACTAAAATCCTCTTTTGGTCAGCCTGTGTAGGTGCCATTAACATAATTGATGACAAAGCAACAATTAATACAATCAGGTGAAGTTTTGCCTCATTGAAATATATTTTTAAAAAATCATCATAATGAAGGTTTTGCTTATCATCATTAATCTTTAGCAAGAACGACCCATTTTGAGACACTGCAACTGTCACTTCTTCAAAGAAAATTTTTTTTAAAACACGGTTTGTCTCACAAACAATTACATCAACGAAATCTTGTGTAACCTCATTATCAATATCATGATGCCCCAAATACATTGATTTTAATAATTGTTTGACATCAATCTGTTTATTAACAGCTAAATCAGCCCCGTCTATCATATATACATGATAACATGAGGTGTCGAAAGTCAAAAAAGATTCCCCGTTAACGGTAATATTAACGGGACTACTCGACATACAATTCTTATAATCTATTAAGATCTGACGTTCGGCATTCAGTCTCCCATCACCTGTTAGATGTGCCGGGATTCTTTCATTTTCAATTCGTTTCTTATGAAAAACATATTTAATAGCTTCATAAATTGAACTTTTTCCAGATCCATTTTCGCCATAACACAATATATTCATTGGTTTCCCCTCAGCAGTAGCATCTCCGAGAACAGCTCTATCACTACCAAAAGCCTTAAAGTTTTCTAATGTTAGCTGTTTCATAACCCTTCTTTTCCATTTACAAAGAAATTTTCTAATAGCTTAGATATATCTTTTATTCGTTTAGTAAATTGGCTATAAGTATAACCTGCAGTGGTGCTTATTAAATTCTTAACCTCCTCTAGCTCAGACATCTTATAAGACTGATAACGTTGATAGATAGGAGTGTTACGCTGTGGCATGTCAAGAACAATATTGTTCCCTAGACTGTTTAAATCGTCATCAAGATTGTCTTTTGGCCAGTTTGAATCAATATGACAGGAATCGATTGACTTGAGAATCTTATCAACTTTATAATTCTTTACGGCCACCTGATTGGGATACTTTAGATAGAAAGCCAATAAGGAAAGTCCTTTCCTCAATCGTCCAGGATAATTCCACATCCATGAATCAATATTCTTTGTCAAATAGTCATCAACTGGCAAATTTGCAGCTACTCTATATATAATATTATAAATCTCAAATTTCACTGACATTGTTGAACCTCTGTAATAGCAATAACGCAAAACTTTTTTTAAGAATTCAATTAAGTCATCTTCGTTAGCCTCTTTGTGAAAGTATAGAAACACTATTAACGCATATACAGGATTCTGATTGGTGTATGCATCTAACACTTGTAGCCAAGCTCCTAATCGTGTAGGCTCTGTACGCTTATAGTAGTACACTTCTATCGCATCTAGTGTCTTCTGTAAATCTTCCAACACTATTTCGTATCCACCTGTTTTAAAGGGAGATTTTGGATCTTTTTGGAAAAACTCTCTTAGTCTTTTTTCGGCTATCACAATTCCCTCTTTACCTCTAATTATATGGTAGTAATAGCGAAATAAATCATCAATTTTAAGTTCTAAGTCATCACATCGAGATATGAGGTTTTTCCATTCTTCTTTGAATTTCTCACCCTTCCCCACTGATAGAGACATATAATAGAGTTTTGCTTTAAAAATATCTGCGTCTTGTAAATCCATACCTCTATTGTTGATGGTTTCAAAAACTAATAAAGCATTTGACCTAGCCTCATCCAAGTCATCGTCTTTCAATACTATAGGTAGCAGATATATCTTGCTAATAAAAAAATCAACAAATACTTTCTGTTTTTCATCATCCAAACGAGAGAAATACTCTCTCAATAGTGCATAGATGGCAATTGCATTATTCTTCACTTGTTCTGTACTATTCTTATAGTACAGCATCTCTCCCTTCTTTAAGTATTCCAAATAGTCTTTTTCAAAATCTTCTTTTGTTTTTGTGAGAATAGCATCTATTTGTTCTTGATCTTTCACTTCAAAAACATCCGAGAAGATGGTGCTTACAAAATCAGTAGTGCTATCATCCTCATAAGACTCCACCTGTATCATTCTTTTCAGACGATTATTAAACGGATGAAGAATATGAATAGCTTTAAGAAATAACCATAGAGTAATTAAACGTTGTTGCCCGTCAACAACTTCTGGACGATCGTCATGCTCGTCTTCTGCCAATACAATATTTCCCAAAAAATATGAATCGGTACCACTGCTATATGCATCCATTATATCATCATATAGTTGCCTACACTGTTCCATAGTCCATGAATAGTGCCGCTGATAGTTTGGTATTATATACCTGTTGTCATTGGAAAACAATGATTTCAGGTTTTTCTGTTCTGCAGATAAATATAGTGCCATATTTTGCTTAACTAATAAAGTATTCTTATCTATTCGTTTACAAAGATACTTAAATTCCTTGTAATCACTACCAATCACCACCAAAAGTTATCTCACAGTTATATTCCGGTGATGTTTTCCACCATCAAAACACCAATTTCCTTTGCCAGCGAACAATTAAAAACGAGTACGTATGGCAAATGAACAAATCACTTTTGATAAGCTGCCGCAGGCGGTAGGTTATCTCACAGAACAGATGGAACAAATCCGGTAAATGGTGGCGGCATTGCAACCACAGACATCTTCTGACAAGCATCGTCTTGTTGAAATTGACGAAACCTGTAAAATCACACGAAAAGCGAAGCCTACCATTTACACGCTTGCACGTAAAGGACTAATTCCAGCCTATAAAAAAGGAAAGAAACTCTACTTCTATGAAGATGAGTTACTGCAATGGATTGAGTCCGGGCGCAAGCAGATGCAGGCAATGTCGCTCCAGGAACAAGCCGCGCAAATAGTACATGGAGCAAAGCGTAAACCAAAGGGAGGTTATAACTTTTGATCTGCACGGCTATGGAAACCTCCAAATTAACAGCAGAAGGTATCATCGGCGAGGCTGTGCGCATCGGGGCCAAGATGTCCGGCGGTGAGTTCCCGATAGAAGTCTTTCCTATCAGGATTCAGCGTATCATTGGCAGTTTACACGATTGTCAGGGCTATCCCGTAGATTATGTTGCTGCGGCTATCCTTGCAGCCATTGCCGTGGGGATTGGCAACTCCCATCTGGTGCAGGTAAAGCGCAACTGGCTGGAAAGTCCTATTCTGTACATGGCACTGATTGGACGCCCCGGAGCGAATAAGAGTCATCCGCTGAGTTTCGCTTTCCAGCCGTTTATTGAACACGACTATTGTCAGAATCAGGAGTATCAGAAGTTGTATGCCGAGTATGAACGCACTATGTCCATGAGCAAAAAGGAACGCATGGAAGCTGGTTTGGATGAATTTCCGCAGGCTCCCGTGCGCAAACGCTTTCTTGTTTCGGATATTACTCCCGAAGGATTGAGCCTGATACATGCCCAGAATCCCAGAGGACTCTGCCTTTGGTCGGACGAGCTGTCGGCCTGGTTCAAGAACTTCAACCGTTACAATAACGGTTCGGAAGAACAATTCTGGCTTTCGGTGTTCAATGCCAAGCCCACGATTTCCGACCGCAAGAGTATGCAAAGTTCCATTTTTATCAGACGTCCTTACATCTCTGTTATCGGTACCATTCAAAAGAAGATTCTGGGCGAACTGGTCAAGGGCGAGCGTTCGAGTAACGGTTTTATTGACCGTATTCTTTTCGTGATGCCTGAATCTGTCTTGAAAAGCAGATGGAACGACCGGGAAACTCCTGAAGAACTGGAAATCCAGTGGCAACAGATTATCGACAAGCTGATCACACAGGATTGTCCGCATGACGAGAATAATGAGTTGCAGCCTCAATGCCTGCCATTCGATGAAAATGCCAAGCAACGGCTTTACGGTTGGCAGCATGAAAATGCCCGTCAATGTGATATGGAAACCAATGATGCTTTGGTAGGTATTTACTGCAAACTGGAAATCTACATTATCCGGTTTTGTCTGATTATACAGCTTGCCCGATGGACTTGCGGAGAGTGCGACAAGCATACGATTGACCTTGAAAGCGTGAACCGTGCCATCCTGCTGGCAGAGTATTTTCGGACAACAGCCGTAAAAGTGCAGACTGCCGTCAGTCAGGAACAGTTGAGCGAATTGCACCGCAACATATACCTGAATCTGCCTCACAGATTTACAACGGCAGAAGGTATCGGCATTGCTGAAAGTTACGGGATGAAGGAACATGCTTTTAAGATGTTTCTAAAACGCCACATCGGAACATTATTCAGAAAAGAGAATCATGGAGAATACAGTAAATAAACCTGTTACTATGCACATTTTCGCAACCGAGGGGTTTGTGAAGTTGCGAAAATGTGCATAGTAACATCCAAACAGAAAGAAAAATGAACTACAGATTTACATTAGAACCATACAAAGGTGTCAGCACCCGGCATACATGCCCGAACTGCCACCGCAAAAGTTGTTTCGCCAAATACATCGACACGGAAAAGCAAATCAGTTTTCCCAATTATGTAGGGCGATGCAACCATGAACAGAAGTGTGGCTACAACTATACGCCCAAAATGTACTTTGACGAAAACCCGATTGCCAAAGAACGATTGAGCGAAAAGTTTGTACCGGTGTCAAAGCCAGGCATCAGTCTGCTTCCTGAACCTTCATTCATTGAGCCGAAAATCATGAGGCAGTCCCTGAAGCTGTATCACACGAACAAGCTGTTTCAATTCCTGAGTTTGCATTTCGGACAGGAGGCTACCAAAGAACTGATGTTGCGCTACCATGTAGGAACCTCGAAGCATTGGCCGGGAGCTACAGTCTTCTGGCAGGTGGATATTTCCGGACGGGTACGCACCGGAAAAGTGATGCTCTACAATCCCGAAAACGGGAGACGGATTAAAGAGCCGCACAACTACATCACGTGGGTACATTCCCTTCTGAAGAAAGAGAATTTCAACCTTCGGCAATGTTTGTTTGGTGAACATCTTTTGTCCTCCGACCAGCAGCGTCCGGTTGCCCTTGTGGAGAGTGAGAAAAGCGCTTTGATTTCCAGCTTCTATCTGCCACAATATCTATGGATTGCTTCGGGCGGAAAGAACGGAGCGTTCAATCGGGATGCCATGAGCGTATTGAGAAACCGACGTGTTCTGCTCTTCCCCGACCTTGGGGCAACCGACTATTGGAACAGCAAAATGGAGATGATCCGGAGCCTGGGAATAGAGGTTTCTCTCTTCGATTTTATGGAAAGAAACGCAACAAAAGAAGAACGGGATGCGGGTTATGACATCGCCGATTTCCTGCTGAGAGAAGAGACAAAGGAGGCTATTTTCAATCGTCTTATCACGTTGAATCCGGCCTTGAAAACGCTGGTCGAAACTTTCAATTTGCAGCTCGTCAATGTGGAGAAAGCACCGCTTTCAGCAAAGGTTCAACGTACCCGGAAAGGACTTTTTAAATGATAACTTTCAGATGTCTGATTCACTTCTTTTTCACTGGAGCAAGTTTATGCCGGTGTATTACATTTCCCGGCCACTTGCTCACCTCAAAAGAAGGTGAGACGGCTCCCGATGGTCACAATTATTAATCTCAAAAGCAAATATTATGGACAAGAAAAATACAGTTACAATCCGTCTTACAGACGAACAATTCGGCTGGCTCAGAGCACTCAGCCGACGCAGTAAACGCAGTCAAAGCGAAGTTGTGCGTTCACTCATCGAACGCGGTACGGTGCGTGAACGAATTACGAGAGAAAATCTTGACATTATCCGAAAACTGATTGGCGAAAGCACGAACCTGAATCAGCTTGCCAGACGAGCCAATGCTTACGGTTTTTATCGTGTGGCCGATGAGTGCAGTACCGCCGTTCAACAGATTTCACAACTCATAAAACAACTCAAGGATGATAGGTAAGATTGTTAAGGGCACATCGTTTTCCGGGTGCGTAAACTATGTGCTGAAAGAAGATAAATCGCGACTGCTGAAAGCAGTTGGTGTCTACGGTTCACCCGAAGAAATAGCGGAGCAATTCGAGTTGCAGACTTTACTGAATGACAAGGTCAAGAACACGGTCGGCCATATATCATTGAGCTTCTCCGCAGAGGACAGAGACCGCCTCCGTGACGATGATGGGCTGATGCTGAAGATCGCCCACGACTATATGAAACTGATGGGAATTGAGAATACGCAGTTCATCATCGCCCGGCATACCGACCGTGACCATCCGCATTGTCACATCGTTTACAACCGGGTGGATAATGATGGCTGCACCATCAGCGACAAGAACGACCGCTACCGAAATGAAAAAGTTTGCAAGATGTTGACAGCTCGTTACCGCTTGCATTTTGCCGAAGGAAAAGAGCATGTGAATTTCATGCGGTTGCGCCATCACGACAAGGTAAAGTATTTTATCTATCATGCCTTGAAACGAGAAGTTCCGAACGCCCGAAGCTGGAGTGAGCTGCGACTGGCCTTGCGAAGATACGGAATTGATACGCAATGGAAGCTAAGTCGCACGACCGGAGAGATGCAAGGTGTCAAGTTCACATGTGACCAACTGACCTTTAGCGGTTCCAAGATTGACCGCCAGTTCAGTTTCCTGAACATCGACCAGGAGCTGAGATATAACGCTCTTTCTGCTACCATGAACCAGCGTCAGGCACAGACAGAAACCATACGCGAGGAACCTCGGCATGAATACCAGCAGGAGAATCATTCCAGCATCAGTGTGGGATTGTTCACGCCCTCTCCTACGGATTATGATACGGAGGAAGCGATACAGGCCAACCGGCTTAAAAAGAAGAAAAAGAAACCGAAACGCAAGCGAGGTTTCAGTCTATAATCAATTTTTTATTAACCATCAAAATTCAAATTATTATGAACTATTCCGATTTTATTTACGATTTCAATCTCTATTTGTGTGAGAGATTCGGTTACAGAAACTGTTGTTCCGTCATGCACAACGCCAACGGTATTTGTGTTTCTGTCCATGTAGGCGAAATGGATTTATACATCCGTTTTTGGGAATACAGTTGCGGCGTTGGCAGCATCCCCGACTGGAGCATTATCATTGTGCGCAGCAACTTCAAACGGAACCAGCAGGAAAACCTGAAAGACCTTGCCCGCTTCTTCAAAGAGTACGCCCCACGTTACGGTTATAAATACCTTTGCACCGAGGATGATGACTACAAGTATTACCAGACCCTTGGTCTGAAACTTATCCACAGAGGATTTTTCAGACAATATAATTATGGATTGCCGTTGAAGGAGTTGGAGGTGTAATGTAGATTTCTTTATGAAGGAGAGGACTTTTCTCTCCTTTTTCTCTTTTTATAGCATTATGTTTTATATCTTTGTAAAATAACAAGGATTTAACAATGTACAAACCCATGAACCGAATAAAAGAGGTGCTTGAAGAAAAAGGCATCAAGCAAACATGGTTGGCAGAAAAGCTCGGAAAAAGTTTTTGTATTGTCAACTCTTATGTCTGCAACCGTCGACAACCAAGTTTAGAGGTATTATTTGAGATTGCAAAGATATTGAATGTGGATCCCAAAGACTTAATTTATAATAAATAATCTATATAATATGGCAATTAGAGATGATGTAAGACTAATTAATCTCAGAGATTTAATATATAAAATTTCCAAGATTAACAATGTTAAAGAAATATACATATTTGGATCACGCGCTTATGAGACGGGCAGCCTTAGATCCGATATTGACATTTTAGTTTATGCTCCTGATGGGCTTAGACGAGATGAGATTATGCCAATAATAGAGATGGAGAAGGCTTTAGATATATTTAAAACTACAAATAAGATTGAAGCAGAAAGTTTTGCAAATGATAGTTGGATAAGAAGAGACGATATCGTGGCCACTCTCGATGCTAAGTTATTATGGTCAAAAGAAAAAGGAGAGAGTTCTCTAATGGGCAGATACCAAGAAATTAAGGTCCAACGAGATATTGATTTTAAAATGTCTTACATTCCTTCATATTCAGATGAAGAAATAAAGTTTTATAAGACTTATGGAAAACATGCAGTTTTTGTCATTATGCCATTTAGAGAGGAACTCAAAATAGTCTATGATATAATTAAAAGTGTATTTGCAAAGAATGGATATATTGCCATACGAGCTAACGAGAAGCTATTTACGGATGATTTGTGGAATAATGTTAAAGTGTATCTTGATTGTTGCAAAGTTTCAGTAGCAATATTTGACAAAAATGATCAAGACAGTTATAATCCCAATGTCGCTTTAGAAGTTGGTTACATGTTGGCAAAAGGAAATAAGGTTTGTCTGCTTAAAGATTGTAAGTTACCTAAATTGCCATCCGATTTGATATCTAGAATGTACATGGAATATGATTCTGATAAGATTGAAACGACATTGCCCCAACAATTGGAATTGTGGATTAGAGATTATTTATCTTAAACAAATTGAGGATATGAAAGAACAATTGAATAACAATTTTAATTTACCTTCAACAATTCGCAAGAATCTTAAATTTCCCGTAATAAACACGGGCTTATATAAATTATTGCAAGATGAAGGTAACTAAACAATATTACAGAATTACTGATTAATAATATTAAAGAAAAATAAGAATACACATATATCACAGTCTATGGCATTTAATATTTATTATATTAATTACCCTAAGGTTTATGAAATTAAGATGATGTTTGATAATTTCATAACTGTAGCCAAAGAGGTACAGAAGAATACAGAAGGTAACGCTTCTGCGCATTTAGGAGCAAAAATGGGACTGGGCTTTCTAAAACTATTTAGTGGTGAAGGTAATGCTGATATTAATGTAGGGGGAAGTGCTTCGAAAAAAGTACTGGAGACCATCGAGATTAAAACTACCAAATCTATTATATTAAGTGATGTCGTGGACGCAAGTAAAAATATTGCTCAGTTTGATAATACTATCAAAGAAGGTGAATTAGTATTAATTGATAATGTTCAATTATCATTAGAAAATGAAGTTGAGCTAAGGACGGTAAAGTTATTTACAAGTGGAGCTTTCAAAAATCTTTCTGTTCCTGGGGTTAATGGATTTGATATAACAAACTTATTCAACTCAATGTTTAAAGATTATGCATATAAAATTAAAGGTGTACTATTAAATGGAAATGATAAGATTATCATAAAGATACCTGTTACTTTTGAAAATGAATTTGAAAGCTCATACAATGTTGATGATTTATTTATTGGAAAAGTTAGTGTTTTGGGAATATATAAAGGTACTATTAAGATAAATCAGTTAGGCAATACTTTTCAATACTTTGCAGAATTAGGGAACATACAATCACAATTTAAAAGGACATCCGAATTTGAGGAAATACAAGAAAGTCAATATCCCATTGAGCAACCGACATATAAAGAGTTTGCTAGTTCAGGAGATAGTTCTATATACCATTACATTGATTTGTTAGCCATAATCCAGAATATACATACTACAAAATAGCATGAAAAAAGAACTCTTGTTTTATAATCAAATAGAATTTGAGTCAATAAGGACATTGTTTCAGTCTTTAGAGTATGAAGTGATAAGTTTAAGTTACTTTTTAGAAGACTTAAAAGATCTTGATAAGTTCACTCCCTACAAAAGTGGCATATGTGTTATTGATGTATCAATATTAGGTGGAGGATATTATAATACGAGCGCTATTCAGGCTATTGGAGAAAATGTATTTAGACTATTCAATAATGAAGATATTATTTATATCTGTGACAACAAGTATTTTGATCAACTTAAATATGAATTAAGATATTGTTTTGAACAATTTGTAGACATCAAAGAAAAATACGATATTTTCTTCGAACAATTACCTCCCCCTATAATTGCAACAGATAGAATACATAAGAAGATTACAGATTTTACACCTGAAGAATTTGAAACATTCTTTAAATCATTTCGAGAATCATTATACGGGCACGAAAAGTTCAAAGATGATTTCTATGAAATAGCAAAATCATTTCGTTTGTTTAACAAAATAGGAGAACATAAAGTATTATCGTTATTTCTATTAGGGGAATCAGGGGTCGGCAAGACAGAAGTTGCTAGAGCATTATATAAATGTCTTGGAGGTAAGGATAATTTAGCAAAAGTAAATTTCGGGAATTATAGCAACGAATTCTCATTAAGTTCATTAATAGGTAGTGCTCGTGGCTATATCGGAAGCGATGATGGTGAGATTTTTATTCGTGTCCGTAATACGGATGTAGGACTTATTCTAATTGATGAATTTGAAAAATCAAATGCCACACTATTTAATTTCTTTTTGGATGTATTAGAGAGTGGTAAGATGGTAAGTTCTCAAGCAGTAGAAATTGATATCAATGGTTTTGTAATAATATTTACATCAAATATTACAAAGGAAGAGTTCCCTACAAGGATATCGCCTGAACTACGTTCAAGATTTGATTATAAAGGGCATTTCACTAGATTATTTAATCAAGATAAAAGAAAATATGTAGAATATCGAATTAAATCTATCATACGGAAATACAATGAACACTATAATGAATCTTTAGGAGATAATGATGTTCACCATTTTGTAACAACCATACCTGTAGATAAGTATGAAAATATGAGAGATATTAATAAGAAAATCAAGATAGAATTTCATTAGTGTCCCGTTAAAATGGGACGAGTTAAACAATTAATCAAAAAGCCCCGGAATCAGGGGATCATTTAGATCTTTGACATCATTGAAATTAGTCTTGTCGAACAGG
>NZ_NFIV01000006.1 GCF_002159555.1 Muribaculum sp. An289 | reverse complement strand
AGCATTATTATGCCATGGCATGCACGGGTCCGGAAGCGGCTGCAAATATTTTTTTCGCGCATCATTTTTCCTACCGGAAATTTTCAAGATGAATTTTCAAGCGGTTTTTTATTACAATTATTCGGATTTTTCGTAATTTTACAGATAATTTTCAATTTTTGATGATAATTTCAATTATTTACATTTAAAAAATTTTATATGGAATTACCTTTTGCTGAATCTTACAAGATTAAAATGGTCGAGAACATCCGCAAATCGACCCGCGAAGAACGCGAAAAATGGATTGCCGAAGCGAAGTACAACCTGTTCGCGCTTAAAAGCCAGTATGTTTACATCGACCTTCTGACCGACTCCGGAACCGGGGCGATGAGCGACAAACAATGGGCAGCCATAATGGAAGGTGACGAAAGTTATGCCGGAGCAACTTCTTTCTACAAGCTGAAAGATACGATCAAGGACATCACAGGACTCGACTATGTGCTTCCTACGCATCAGGGACGCGCCGCTGAAAACGTTCTGTTCTCGGCAATTGTGAAAGAAGGCGACATCCTTCCAGGCAATTCGCACTTCGATACGACAAAGGGACACATCGAGTTCAGGAAGGCGCATGCAATCGACTGCACGATAGACGAGGCTTCCGACACAGAACTCGAGATACCTTTCAAGGGCAACATGGACCTGAAAAAACTCGAAGACGTCCTCAAAGCAAACCCTAAAGAGAAAATTCCGGCAATCGTGCTGACTATCACCAACAATACCGCCGGCGGACAGCCTGTTTCCATGGAAAACATCAAGGGAGTTTCCGCTTTGGCAAAGAAATACGGTGTAAAACTGCTCATCGACTCCGCACGTTTTGCAGAAAACGCATATTTCATCAAGACACGCGAGGCCGGTTATGCTGACAAAAGCATCATTGACATCTGCCGTGAGATCTACTCTCATGCAGACTACATGACTATGTCGGCAAAGAAAGACGGTATCGTGAATATAGGCGGTTTCCTTGGCTTCAAGGACGAAAAGGACATGCAAAAATGCCAGATGTACAGTATAATGTTCGAAGGCTACCTTACTTACGGCGGTATGGCAGGCAGGGACATGAACGCCCTTGCACAGGGACTCAGGGAAAGCATGGAGTTTGACTACCTTGAAACAAGGATCAAACAGGTCGCTTATCTTGCTTCAAAACTGGACGAGTACGGAGTGCCTTACCAGAGGCCTGCCGGCGGACACGCAATCTTCGTTGACGCGAAGAAAATCCTGACCAACGTGCCGAAAGAAGAATTCCAGGCACAGACACTTGCAATAGAGCTTTACCTTGAGGCCGGCATCAGGGGAGTCGAAATAGGCGCACTCCTTGCAGACCGCGACCCTGACACGAAAGAGAACCGTTATCCTCGTCTTGAGCTGCTCCGGCTCGCAATCCCACGCAGGGTTTACACAAACAACCACATGGATTACATCGCGGCTGCCTTGAAAAACGTTTACGACCGTCGCGAAAGCATCACCAGCGGTTACAGGATTACCAAGGAACTCCCTATCATGAGGCATTTCACGATTGAACTCGAAAAAGTGAAGAGGTAATATCTCGTTTATGAGGAGAAAATCCGTGGTTGCCGAAAGGCCTATGGAGAATATCCCATGACAATTTCCAAAGCCGGGTCCAAGGTCGGAAGACTTCAGGTCCGGCTTTTTTGAATTGCAATCATTATCCTACATATACTATGGAATAATGTATGGTATCTTAGGAGCAGTCACAGGACAAGTAATCCTTATGAACGGAAGTTCGCCATACAGAACGGCATTGTGTAATTCATCATCATGAATAACCAATATTTTCAAATCAGTCCTGTCTCCGTCAGGGTTGCTCCGCACCGTTATAGAATGGCTATTGTCGAACTTCGTAATGGTCATTTCGCTAAGGATTCCCTTACTTGCCGAACCTTTATAAATGAAAGATTCGTTTTGTATGTTAAAATTTCCATCAAGCCGTCCGCAATACAAATTGACACGTATGTCCAGTTTCCAATTACGATTATTGCCGAACGTTGAATTTTTAGTAAGATTCCTGCTATAGTGCCAATTACCATGCATCACACCGTTACGGTATTCACATTCAAATGATTCATACCCATTCAAATATATCCATCCTTCACCCCATCCGGACCACCATCTGTAGTCGTTATAATTATGTTTTGCTGAATATTTGCCATGTTTCACTTCCTCCCCGTCCTTCATATAATAACTGTATGTAATCTTTGCTCCGTAACTATTGGTGAAAGACTTTGTTTTTATCGGAGAATCCGGCTGGTGGAAGTCCGGAGTTATGCTTGCCGGGCATTACGCTCATCCTCTTTCCATTGGCGTTCCTGCTCAGCATTAAGCCTGGCATAATAAGCAGCCCTTTCCTTATCTATGGAGTCCTGCACAAACTCCCTCCTCGCCCGCGCCAAACTATCAGCATATTGCTCATGGAGATAATTCAAATGATAAACGGCATCGCCGTACAGTTTTTTCAACTTGTCTGTAAATTTGGCGTGCTCGCCGGCAATATATTCCGACATGGATATAGGCTCTATTGATTAAATGTTTATACTATTGTGATTGTTTCCTTTTCAGATTTTCTGACAATTATAATGCTGACTTCATACAGTAAGCCAATGCCACCGCACATTCAATACAGAAGTGATGGTAACGAAGTTTGCAATTTAACACATCTTTATCTACAGTTTCCACCCCGAAATACTTTCCTGTATATTCCACAAATGGGCATATAGCCCTTCTTTTCGGACAAGCTCATCGTGTGTGCCCTCTTCCTCTATCCGTCCGTTATCCAAAACGATTATCCGGTCGGCATCCTTGATTGTTTTGAGCCTGTGGGCAATGGCAATGACGGTACGTCCTTTAATCAACGAGTCGATGGCTCGTTGTACCTCCACTTCGTTTTCAGGGTCGAGCGAGGCGGTAGCTTCATCCAGCAGGATGACTTGTGCGTCTTTCAGCATGGCACGGGCAATGGATATGCGTTGTTTCTCGCCTCCGGACAATGTACAGCCTCCTTCGCCAACCATCGTGTCGTAGCCTTGCGGCAAGTGCATGATGAAGTCGTGGCAACAGGCTTTCTTGGCGGCGGCAATGATTTCCTCGTCCGTCGCATTCGTCTTGCCGAAACGGATGTTGTTGCGTATGGTGTCTTGAAACAGATAGACATCCTGGAACACCATAGAAATGTGGCTCATCAGACTTTCGGGAGCTATCTCGTCCATCGGTACACCACCAAAGAAGATGCGTCCCTGCTGCGGGTCGTAGAAACGGGCGCAAAGTTTCATCACGGTGCTTTTCCCACTACCCGAAGGGCCTACAAGAGCTGTCAAGGAGTTTTTGGGGAGCGTGACGGTTATGTCGTGCAGCACTTCCTTGTCCTGATAGGCAAACGATACGTGCTCAAACCGGATGTCGCCTGCCTCTGGGGATTGCCGTTCTCCTTTCATTTCCGGCTCGTTCATTAAGGAAAGGATACGTCCTCCTGCAATGGAAAAGTATCGGAACTCGGTGAAATTGGTCAGGGCGGAAGTCAATGGGTCGAACACACGGGAACCGACTACGAGAAACAGCACGAACACAAGGATAGAAAGTTGTCCTCCCAGCAAGAGGTAAGTGCCGCACAGTACCATCATCGTCAGCCCGGCACGTACCAGAGTAATGCTCAACAGAACAAACGGGCCTAACAAGGCTTCCTGACGGATGCAAGCACGGCGAAGTTCCGCAAAAGCATTGCGCAACCTAACAAAGCGGTCACCTATCAGATTGTACGCTTTCATTACACGAATACCCTGTAAGTATTCTTCCAACCGATTTCCAGCATTTATTTTTGCTTGAATTTGCCTGCCGCTCAGACTTTGCTGCGCCTTTGTGCTTGCCCATAAGACGAGCAAGGCAAGCGGCAAGGCGGCAAACATACTGACCGCCATCCTCCAGTCTATCCATATCAATGAAGCAAAAGCCAGCACTGGCATTACCACTGCGCCCATCAATTGGGGCAGATGGTGAGAGATTCCCGTTTCTGCCATCATGAAATCCGTAATAAGCATGGAGGACAAGTCGCCGGGGTCACGCCTTGAAAGGAAGCCCAACGATAGTTTCCGCAGATGTTCCGCCAGCGACAAGCGTCCCGAAGCACTCATTTCGTATGCTCCACGGAAATTGGCACGGTAAGATGCCCTTTCCGCCAAAGCCATGACCAGCATATAAATGGCCATAACGGCGAATATCCACCACAAGCGGGTCGTATCGAGTGGCTGTCCGCTTCCGTCAAACGCATTGAAAATGATGCGTATCGCCTCTATGGAAAGGCAAAACGGCACGATATTCACCAAGTTGGCAAGCATGGTATAACCCACAGGCTTGTAAAGCCGTTCGGTATGTCCTATTGTAATGTTTTTGATTGCGTTCATATTCTAAATTCTTTCATTTATGTGCTATAATATGTATTTCTTCTTTTTTACGGATTGTTCTGATAGATGAGAATCCGGCTTCATACAACCATTCTTCCAATTCTGCCGGAGTATAAACCACCATTCCGTCTATCCGTTCCGTCCACATTTTTCCAAGTTCGGGGTCGCTCGCTTCCAAACTGATAAGAAAACAGCCTCCTTTTCGGAGCACACGCGCCACCTCAGACAACGCCTTGTTCACAGGCGACCAAAAATAGACCGTTTCAAAAGCTGTGACAGCATCAAACGCTTCCTCTTTATAGGGCAAGGAACAAACATTCCCTTGTTGTATGAAACATCTTTTATTCAAGTCTTTTTCGTTGTACTTTTGGGCGAATGAAACACTTTCTTCTGACAGGTCTATGCCGTAGATATTTCCTTTCGGACATAAATTCAATAAACGTTTCAAATTCGCACCGCCACCGCAGCCTATATCAAGCACATTCCATTCAGGCTGCCATTCCACTTGCTTCATGCCACGATTGGCTAAAGATGCATGAAAACGATTCATCCCTCGCAAAATCATCCGTCCCCAGAATCCTTGCGGACAGCTTGTGTTTTGCAAGACCTTGTTTAAGAAGTTCTTTTTTCTCATATTGCTTTTAGTTTTTGTTCAACGTCCAATGGTATGCGCTCGTATAGGCATCCCACATATTTTTATATACGCCCTCGGTCACGGACAGTTGTTCATGCCTTCCGCACTGTACGATGCGCCCTTCTTTCATTACGACAATCTGATGAGCGGAAATGACGGACGAAAGGCGATGAGCAATCACGATGACCGTCTTGTCCTTTATCAGTGACTGTAAAGCCATCTGCATTTTATGCTCGTTTTCAGGGTCGGCGAAAGCTGTCGCTTCGTCCAGTACCAGTATCGGCGCATTCTTCAATATGGCACGGGCCACACATATCCGTTGGGCTTCGCCGCCGGACAAGAATACGCCTTTGTCGCCTATCCGTGTTTCGTAGCCTTGCGGCAGACACTCTATGAAGTCATGGCATTGGGCGGCTTTTGCGGCAGCTATCACTTTTTCTTTCGTGGCATCCGAAGAGCCGACGGCAATGTTCTCATACAGCGTGTCGTAGAAAAGGAAGGTGTCTTGAAATACGAATGAAACCATGTCCATCAGCTTTGCGGTAGCTATCCGGCGTATATCCACACCACCTATGCAGATTTCCCCTTGCTCCACATCCCAGAACCGGGGTATCAGGTTGGCAACCGTTGATTTTCCGCTTCCAGACGGACCGACAAGGGCGGTTATCTTTCCCTGCGGAGCTATGAAACTGACATCACGCAGGGCTTCCGTCCGTGTTCCCTGTTCCGTGTTTTCGTAGGAAAATGACACGTGACGGAACTCAACATCGTAAGCGGCAGGCACTTGCGGATGTTCCGGTTCCGGCACAGGCTTCTTTTCCAATATGCGGTCAATACGGCTCACCCCTTCGTTGATGTCTCGTGTATTGCCTCCTAAAAAGGTCAGTTTGTAAACGGGTGAAGCCATGCCCGGCCCCATGATGATGAAGAACAACCACACCACAGCCAATGAAAGCGATCGCGGACTGGCTTGCAACAGCAGGATGCCCATCGGTAGGATGAACGTCACCATCGAATTGAGCAGGACGGTAAACGCTATCATCCCGTTCTGATAGGTGTCGCAACATTTCAAGGCGAATGTCTTGTATGCCTGAATTTCGGCGTTGAACTGGCGGAACGAGCGGACACTCTGCCCGAAAATCTTGACGACAGGCATTCCACGCACATATTGCACGGCGGATGCGCTCATCTTTTCCTGTGCATCATAATAGATGGACATGAACTCCCTTGCCCGTTTCCCCATGAAGTTGGAGAATTGCAGGAAAAGGCTAATCACCACGACCGCCAGGCAGACCACTGTCAGCCACACATCCAAAGAGAAAAAGATGACCAGCATTACCGCCACTGTTGCCACTACATTGACCAAGTCCGGAATAGTGTGGGCGATGAAGCCCTCTATCTTTTCGATGTTCTGGTCCATCGTTTTCTTGATGGCTCCCGTGGAAGTGTTGTTCAAATATCCCAAAGGTAACTTGCCGATATGCTCGGACAGGCGGACACGCAACCCATACAGAATGCGGAAAGCAGCCACATGCGAGGACATCAGGGCGGCATATAGCAATACCAATCCGCCAACAAGCCCCCCGAAGGCTATCCATCCCCAACGCATCATGCCCACTCCGTCCGAAGCGGCAGGGTTTACGCCATGAGATAACAGCTCTTTTAAGATTTCATAAACAGCCCAATAAGGCACAAGCATACATACTGCGCTGCCAGCCGACAGCAGACCTGCCAATATAAGCAGCCACTTTTTCTGCCCGGCTATCTCGAACAGGCGGGACAAACCTTCTTTCTTTTTTGATTTCTTCATATATGATGTTATTTTGCAATGATTCTATATCCAAGCAACGAACTAAACTTGTAGCACAGCCGTGTCATCCGCCCCAGTATCTGTCCGAAAAAGAATCCCCAGCGCGGGCGGAAGAATTTCATGTAGTTGGCTTGCTCGATGAGTTGCAAGGCCGGTTCCCATTGTTCCACCACGTGTCCGTCGCTCAGTCCGGAACGGATTTGCGCCTCGTGCTTGCGCAGCGAATCGGGCTTCACGCCGTGCCGGCTCATCATCGTGCCGCACACGTCGAACCACAGTTCCCCGCCTCCGAAGCGGCTCGCCACGTGGTGCAGGAAGCTCTTAACCTGTTTCTCGTAGAAATACATCAGCACACCCTCCACAATGAAGATAAATTCCCCGTCGGGATGCCTGCGGCGCAGGTCGTCCATCCAGTCAGTTTCCAGCAAAGATGCCGCGATATAAGGATTGCCAGGCTGTTCGGGTATCAGTTCCCGGCGAAGGGCGATGACTTCCGGCAAGTCCATGTCATAGAAGATGGCTTTCTTGCCTCCGATGCGCTGGAAACGGGTGTCCAGCCCGCAACCTACATTGACCACGACGGGATTGGGGTGTGTCTCGATGAACCGCCGCACGGCACGGTCGAAATACCAGCCGCGCACCACGCATCCCACTTCGCTCAGTTTTGCCCCGTCAAATTGGGAGTAATCGTATTCCAGACTGTCCGCCAACCGCTCCGCAGCCTTGTCATACAGGATGGGATTATCCCGGCGGCTTTCTTTGGCTCTCATGTATAGCGGAATAAGCAGTGTTTCCGCTACGATGCTCTTAAACTTGTGTTTCTGTTTCATATTTTGAGTATTTAATAGTGAACGTGAGAAAGGCGCGCAATAGCGAACGATATTCAGATTTGTTCATAAAAAAAGGAGGAAACCTCCGTGAAGATTTCCTCCTTGCCAGCCGTCCTGACGTGGCTGATTGTCTGTATGTGCATTGCCTGTATCTCATATCTTGATAATTGCCCTCCAACCTTGAATTTCAAACAGTATGTAATCGTGCAAGATAGCCTCCATTTCCTGCCGGGGCACGGAATGCATCAGCAGTTCCTCGAACATCGTGAACATCCATACCGTATGCAGGTGGATGATAAAATCGGACACTGCCGTATTGATTTCGGGATGCTTCTGCTGCATGGACGCGAACCACGCCTTGACCAATTCTGTAGAACGGTCGGTATAATTCTCGCGGAAGCGTTCCAACGAAGAACCTTGCGCACGGAACAACAGGATTCCCATCAGTGCGCGGTGCTTGTCAATCAATGAAACATATTCGTCTATGCAGGATTTCAGGTATGTTTCCGACCTCATCATCATAATATCCTCGCCCCGTATGCCGTGGTGTTCCTGCAGCATAGCTTCCAAAGCGCACAAGACAGGACGGACTACCTCACGGAACAATTCATCTTTGTTCGTGAAATAGTTGTAGATGTTCCCGACACCGACACCTGCCAACTCCGCTATTTCGCGCATGGAAGTCTTGGAATAGCCTTTCCTCTCGAATTGTTGTCTGGCAACCGTCAATATGCGACCTCGTATGTCCTCTTTCAGCACTTGCATTTATAGTGAACAATGTCTGTTTTTAATTTTTCTGCAAAGGTACAAGGCTTGAAATTGTCGGGCAATACCTATTTTTAGGGATTTAATAATACTCGGATAACAAGATATCTATATAAGCTATGTAGTGGTGCAAATTATTAATGTGATTTCGTTTTAGACGGGAACTTTGCGGTATCAAATTACAATGAGTATTGAATGTATAATTTGATAATCAGAAAGATATAGAATGTTATCCAGTTCAAGTGTGGAGTCATCCGGTTCATCTGACGTGAGGCTCTGGAATGCCCAATAACAAATAAACACAACTCCACACCCGTACGAATATGGAGCTGCACAATAGTGCTACACCTTTATCGATACAAGGTGACGAGTGCTTGCTTATCCCTGTTATTGTCGAAATTTGCCAGATTTCACGTCAAGGACAAAAGCCGAAACACTTTCATCAAATAATATGTAACTATTCCGTGGAATAGTATCGCAAATATAGGAAAAACATTATAATTATATGCATAATTATTCTCATATAATTACTCCTTTTACAACCGCATTGCGAAGTCATCTTTGACCGTAACCCCGCCGCGTTCCCGGTAACGTTTCAGGTAAGGGCCGAACAGGGCTGCGTTTTATCCTGCATTCCGGGATAACAACGCTGTCTTTTTTCACCAAATTATTATTTTCAGACCTTTTGAAAAATTTTTAAACTGCTCCTGACATTCCTTTTATGCAGAAATATCCTTATTTTTGCCGCCTGTTTAAAAAAGACATACGAAAATTCAAAGAAAACAGTCATGAATATCAAGGCCACTGTCCTAACCATAATCCTGACCGCAGCCGCATACATCAGTTCTTCAGCGGCGGCAGACACACTCATTGCCGGCTCAAATGAACCGAAAAGCGGCAAACTTCTCCGCTTCCTTTCGGAAAAAGTAAGTGTCAGCGGCTACGCCCAGGCAGGATATCAATACGACACCTACGACATGGCGCATGAAGGGGCATTCAACAAATTCAATCTCACCAGGGCCATGATAATCGCAGACATCGAGCCGATCAGTCATATTGACCTCTATTTCATGGCCGACCTGGTCAAATTCAGGCTTCATGAACTGTACGTCAGATACTGCCCGGCAGAGGCATTCTATATCCGGATAGGACAGTATAAGACACCGTTTACCATCGAGAGCAATATGTCTCCCTCCGTCCTTGAAATAATAAATGGAGCCCAGGCCGTCCAATACCTTGCGGGCATCGACGGCTCTGACATCTGCTTCGGAGGAGGAGCCGGCAGGGACCTGGGGCTGGAAGTCGGAGGCGCATTTTTCAAAATAGGCCAGGACCGCCGTAATCTCTTTGAATACCGCATCGGCGTGTTCAGCGGAGAGCCATACAATACTGCCGAGACCAACAACAGAAAAGACGTTGTCGCAAGCCTGGCTTTAAGGCCGGCGAGTATTCTCAAGCTGCACGGTTCCGCCTACATCGGAGAGGGTACTGCAAAGGCCGACAATCCCTACGGAGCTTTTATGGCCGGAGACACCTACCGCAGGAACAGATGGAGCGCGGGATTGGAAATAAAAACGGGGCCGGCGTATCTCCGGAGCGAATACATGGAGGGTACTGATGCATCGGTAAAAAGCCGAGGAGCATACGCAACACTGACCGGTTCTCCCGCAAAGTTTCTGGACATAATAGCCTCAGTGGATTACTTAGACCGGAATATCGCCCTCAACGACTGGCAGTGCAACTACATCATCGGCCTACAATGGAACATTTACCGCAAATGCAGGCTCCAGGCGCAGTACGTCTACCAGCAGCGCTCCCGGGGCAGCAAAGGTGTCTACAGCGGCATCCCCTCCTCGCATTTGTTCATCACCCAGCTTCAGGTCGGCTTCTGAAACACATGGATTGGCACGAATCCGGGACACTTTCCGGAACTGACAAGGTAATTTTGCGGAAATTCGCGACAAACTGGTTCACTTTCCCGGCTGATAAGTGAATGTAGTGGAAGACCGGGTGCAGGCTATTTTGTAACAAACTGAATATCAATACGATAAAAATTTATGTGCACATTTCGGTCGTTTAAAACTTTTGAAATGTGCGCCCGTTTTACTAATCAATTGGCTATCAATAGATTCGAAAATTGCCATGCACCGACTGTTCCAAAATTACATGGAAAACTTTCCCCAGAAGTGCGGATGAGGAATAGCGATAGGGACAATATTCCCGGAGGGTGGCATGTGTGGCCATTGTATTGAATGTAGCCCGGGAAAGTGCCGCAGATTCGTGGAAATTTGGTTCACTTTCCCCGGAAAAAACGGCGAAAATGGCGATAAAGCCAATATTTCGAGGGGAAAGTGCCTCAAATTCCCGGCAGATTGGTTCACTTTCCCCCATCAGGCCGAACCCCCATTAGGGCGAACCGTCACGGATAAACGGGATAATAACGTGATAATGGAAAACCGGGAAACAGGGAAAACAAGAAACAGGAAAACCGGAAACCGGACAGATGGACTGGACGTATTTGCAACGGCTAACGATTTTACAGATGGCGCCCATTGCAAGAGGCTCCCGGGACGAAGAATATGACACAGACTGCGCCGGCGATGCCTGCGGAAACGACAATGAGGCGGAGCACAGGCGATTCAAGGAAGAAGATGCAGGAAACCGCGACTACGGAAAGCATCAGAATGACAATCATCGCTTTTCCTTTGACTGTAACTCCGCCGCGTTCCCGGTAACGTTTCAGGTATGGGCCGAACAGGCGGGAAGACTCAAGCCGGGCACAGAGCGAAGGCGAACTTCGGACGAAAAGCCATGAAGCGAGCAACAGAAAAGGCGTTGTCGGCAAACCCGGCAGGACGATTCCCGCCAAGGCAAGAAGAATGCAGATTGTTCCGCACACGATATACAATGCTTTACGTACGCCTTCACCCATAAAATATCATTAACATCAGCTTCTTAGGGAAAGTGCCGCAGATTCGTGGAAATTTGGTTCACTTTCCGGGATAAATCACTTTCCCGGTAAATCACGGCAAAACCATAAGAACCGCCTACCCAAAGAACGGAGCCACGCATTCCGAGGATTTGTTCTCAACGATTATCCTGTTCATGTTGTATGTGATTGTGACCTCCTTGGCAGCTTCGTCCATCGTAAAGTCGTCCATACCCTGGTTCAAGGGGATGAATGGGGGAATCACGGCATCAGTATAACCTGCCGCGGACGGGTTATTGGCGGCCTCAACCTCGCATACGGGCAGACGGATGCCCAAATCCGCGGCACGCCTTCCTTCCGCAAAGAATATCTCCTGCCGCATCAGATAAAGCAGTTCAAGTGTCCCGTCTATGCCGGAAGCATTGTCAATCATCTCATCCGTCACCGAAGTGCCTGAAATATACGGTATGGATATAAGAGCCGGTTTGCGGCGGTCGAGCACCAGACCTTCACGGAACGGTTCGCCAGCAGAGGCGGCCACCTTGTACTCCGGACTGTCCGGATAATGTTTGAAACCTCCGTTGAAGCGTCCCTCCAGCTGGTCATTGATACCATCCTGTACCGGGCGGGACTTCACTAAGGCAAGCAGTTGCCGCATATAATCCTTCGCCCCGGCCTCGTCCATGGCAGCCAGGCTCGCCTCGGCCAGAATAAGATAATTTTCCTCCGCCTTGGCGATATTGATGGGACGCTGCTCGGTTGCGGAGAGCTGGAAATATTTCGGGTCGAGAAAATCAAGTCGCGGAAGAGGCTGGAACCATGTACCCCACACGGCTTCCTGGATAGGATTGTTTACGGCGTTGTCCCCATCAAACTCCACCTGCCGGACAAAATCGGAAGAAAGTCCCAAGGCCACGACGGCCTCGGCAGAAGCGTTCTCCCTATCGCCCAAACGGTAATACACCCGGGCCTTCAGCGTGTGTACGAAGGCCTTTTCTTCGTCCGTGCCGGCATATTCCAATGTCCTGTCCAGCACCTCCAAAGCCGTATGGAGATACTCCTGCCAGGTCCTTATCTCCCCTCCCTCCGTATCGGGAAGTCCGCGGAAATGTTCGCCTCCCAAAATAAAGGAAAACGCCTTGATATAATACAGATTGAACAAATCTTCCTGCGTAGTGGCCGGATCAGCATCGGCGACAGGGCCGAGGCCGTAATCGGCAGTTTCGCGCAACATTCCGACATACCTCTGCAAATCAGCCACATCCGTATCCGTATAGAGGATACGTGGTATATCGAATACCTGGCTGCTCCGGGAATAATTGTTGAAATAATTGTCGGAAAGTATTTCCATCAGCATACAATAGTTGCCCACTGCCACGGCGAAAGAACGGTTGGCCCCGTTTACCCATGCCTGCATCGCATTGTCCGACTCCAGAAACGTATCATCGCTGACATTAGGATTTACAATGCTGCCAGGAAGCAACAGGTCGCATGAACTAAGCGACAGACAGGCGAAAACCGACAAGATTATGTATTTCAAATTCTTCATTTTCATTTTTAAAGTCCGGAAAACGATTCTTCCAAAAGCAATTTTCCTATAATTGTTTAAACAAGATTTTCACACTAAATATGTACTGGCGCGGCGTGGAATAGGTCGAATAGTTGATTCCTCCCGTAGTCACGGCCCCTTGCGACAGACCTCCGGACAAAGTGGCCTCGGGATCCACCGATGAAGCCGTGAATGCAAACGGATTGTAGACATTGAACCCTACAATGACTTTCTCCAGCAATTTACGCGGACTGAATGCATAGCTGATACCGATATTGCGTATTTTCAGAAAATCGGCCTTTTCGACAAAAAAGTTTGTAAAATCGAGCCAGGCCTGGGACTGGGATATCCCCTCAAGGGCCTGCTCCGGAATACTGTCGTCTTTCAGACCTTTTGAAAAGCGGAACTGACGGTCGAAAGAGTGGACATACGAACCGGCCTGATAATCCCCGCTCATGAAGAATGACAGGTTCTTGTAATTCACATTAAGCGAGAAGTTCCCGTAGAACACAGGCAAGGTAGAGCCCAAATCCTGTAGTTGCAGCACTTCCTTCAGGGTCCCGTCAGGATTAAGGACAGCCTTGGAACCCCGTATGAACCCTACAGGCTTCCCTTCCTCCACGACAGTCTGCACGGTACGCGAAGAGAAACCTCCGATGGCAAACGGGACTGTTCCGCCGGCATCGAGCACCTTGTTGTGATTGGTGTTGAAAGATGCGTTCAGCCTCACATACCAGTCACGGGTATCCACAAGCTGGAAAGAAGTGGTGATTTCCACTCCCTTGTTCTCGATTTCCCCGACATTTTTCAGATAGCTGGCTTCCTGACCAGACGAAGGGAGAGACGGCACGCTGAACAATGCGCCCTTGGTAAGCGCATAATAGTATGTGAATCCGATGTTCAGGAAATTGTCGAAAAGCACGGTGTTAAAACCGGCCTCGTAAGAATGTTTCTTCTCCGGTCCGAGGTCGGGATTCCCGTACTGACCGAACGAAGCCGCCTGCTGCCCGAGGAATGAATTGACGTCTATGGTTTTCTGATAAGCGAATGCCGGAGGATAATTTCCGGCGACACCGTAATTCGCGAAAATTTTCAATGACGTCAAGACACGGCTTTCGATAACCGGCCGCATGAATTTTTCATCCGACAACAGGTAAGACAGTCCCACCTTCGGGTACAGCTGCCAGCCTACATTGTCGCCGAAAGCTGTGTTATAGTCGGCACGCAAGCCCAAATCTATGTAATACTTGTCTTTGAATCCTATGTTTTCCTGCACGAACACACCGTAATTGTAAAGAAAGCTCAACCATTCGTCAGATGTCTGGACACCCGCGCCGGTAATAATCTGGGCCCCGTCCCTCACATTGGAACCGTTGTAGACGGACTGATGGTCGTAAGTACTGAAAAATTGGAATCCCGCCGTCGTGAAAGAGCTCAGCAGGTCCTCGTAGCGGTATCTGTACTGGGCGTTCAGGTCTACGGTGACACCCATGTATTTACGGTCAAAATTATTGATGCTTCCGGCATCCGACGTGCCTGCCGGTTTCTGTTGTGTATGAATCAGAAATTCATTGGTAGTAATGACCTTGTTGTTGTTCAGGCGATAGTCCAGGCCGACCGTCCCTTTGAGTGTCAGATTACTCAACGGGGTCAATTTTATCGAATGGGAGGTCTGGAAACGGCGTACCGATTCTTTGTTATACTGCAACGCCTCGGCCTTATCGACAAATGCCTTCATCTGGCTGTATTCGTATTCGTCCGCAGCATCGATGTCGGGATTGTAACTCACGACATCCCCGTCAGGGGTCGTATAAGTAAAATTGGCAGCCGCCGAACCTTCGGTAAACCACAGGCCCGTATATCCGCCCTCATTGCCGTTACGGCTACGCCCGAAATCTTCGAGTGTCATGCCGAAAGAATTCTGGTATTCTATCCACTTGTTTATTTTGAGGCGCGACCCAAAACGCAAATCGTATTTTCTGTCTTCATTGGCATTGTGTATCAACGTACCGGTGTCGTCACTCATGCTGAAACCAAGGCTGAAACCGTATTTTTCGTTTCCAGCGTCCATCGCCAGCCTGTATTTCTGATAAAAGCCGTTCTGATGCAGCAAATCCTTTGTGCGTTTGAAATGATAGAACTGCGAGGAAGCCACCTCTGCACCCAACTGCGCCTCGAAAGAGATGTTCATGCCTCCATAGCCGCCCTTTTTCGTAAAAATCTGAATCACACCGTTTGCAGCATCGGAACCGTACAGCGTAGTAGCCGCACCCCCGGTCACATATTCGATATGGTCGATGTTCTCCATGGGGATGTCGCCGATAGAACCGCTCATGGCAGTATTACCGTCCAACGGATTGTTCAATGCCGCACCGGTATTCATATTGTCAACACGTACACCGTCCACATAGATTACGGGGGTGGATGACGAATAGGCCGATGACAGGCCACGGGACTTAACCAGGGAAGTTGTCCCCGGCTGCCCGTTGGACATGGTTATCTGCACATTGGGAAGTGCGTTCTGCAACATCTGATCGACACGTCCCTGAGGCAGATTTTCCAGTTCCGCTTCGTCCACGGTAGCGACATTCGAAGACAGTCGCCGTCTGGAGATTTCCGCTCCCTGGCCGGTGATAACGGCTTCATCCAGCCTGAAGTTGTCCCTGTCCATCTCAATGACCAGCGGCCATGTTACCGAAGCAAGGTCCACCTCACACGATTCGTAACCCAGATATATGACTTTCAATACTTCCTGCAAATCATCGACAGGAAGCGAGAAGTCTCCGTCCGCATCCGTAATAGTGCCCACCATCGGGTTGTCCCTCAGGATAATGGTAACCCCGACAAGAGGCTCCTGTGTCTTGCTGTCCACGACTTTTCCTCCGACCTGTCCATCAGGCGCGGAGAAAGAAAAGCCGGTCAGCATGAATAATAAAAACAAAAATTTCATATATCGGATATTCAAGCCCGCCGCAGGCATTGCCGTTAAGCGAGTGCGCAAATATAGCGTACAATGACTTGTCCGTCCGGACTATTTCCCGCAAGTGCAGACAGGCCTGAGCTGTTTGAAGAAATCGTTGCCCTTGTCGTCCACAAGGATGAATGCAGGGAAATCGACTACGTCTATCTTCCAAATGGCCTCCATGCCGAGTTCAGGGTATTCCACGCACTCGATGGACTTGATGTTGTTCTGCGCAAGGATTGCGGCAGGGCCGCCGATGGAACCGAGATAGAAGCCGCCGTGTTTCTTGCAGGCATCCGTAACCTGCTGGGAACGGTTGCCTTTGGCAAGCATCACCATGCTGCCTCCGTGGCTTTGGAACAAGTCCACGTATGGGTCCATACGGCCGGCCGTAGTAGGCCCCATGGAACCGCATGCCATCCCGGCAGGAGTCTTGGCCGGTCCGGCATAATATACCGGATGGTCTTTAAGGTACTGAGGCATTTCCTCGCCACGGTCGAGACGTTCCTTGATACGGGCATGCGCTATGTCGCGGGCCACGATGATGGTACCGTTAAGGCTCAGCCTAGTAGAAACCGGATATTTGGTAAGTTCCTTGAGTATCTCGGACATAGGGCGGTCAAGGTCTATCCTGACGGCATCCCCTTCACCTGCGTTGCGGAGCTCCTCAGGAATCCAGCGACCAGGATTGTCATCGAGTTTTTCAATCCAGATACCGTCCTTGTTTATCTTGCACTTGATGTTCCTGTCGGCTGAACAGCTTACGCCGAGTCCTACAGGGCAGCTCGCGCCGTGACGCGGAAGACGGACAATCCTCACGTCGTGGGCGAAATATTTTCCTCCGAACTGGGCACCGAGACCTATTTTATATGCCTCTTCAAGAACCTGTTTTTCAAGTTCCACGTCCCTGAATGCGCGGCCGGTAGCATCCCCTGTGGCAGGAAGGCTGTCATAAAAATGGGCGGAAGCCAGTTTTACCGTCAGAAGATTGCGCTCGGCAGAAGTACCGCCTATGACGAAGGCAATGTGGTAAGGAGGGCAGGCTGCCGTCCCGAGAGTCTTCATCTTCTCTACAAGGAAAGGAACGAGCGTACCGGGGTTCAGTATAGCCTTGGTCTCCTGATAGAGATAGGTCTTGTTTGCCGAGCCGCCGCCCTTGGTGATGCAGAGGAAACGGTATTCCATGCCTTCGGTCGCCTCGATGTCTATCTGCGCCGGAAGGTTGCATTTGGTATTCACCTCTTCGTACATGGTAAGGGGGGCATTCTGCGAATAACGGAGATTTTCTTCCGTATATGTCTTGAAAACTCCGAGCGACAGGGCTTCTTCATCATCGTATCCGGTCCATACCTGCTGGCCTTTTTCGCCATGTATTATAGCTGTTCCGGTATCCTGGCAGAGAGGGAGTTTCCCCTTGCATGAAATCTCCGCATTCCTGAGGAAAGTCAACGCTACGTATTTGTCATTGTCGCTCGCCTGAGGGTCGGCCAGTATCTTGGCGACCTGCGCATTATGCTCGGGACGAAGCATGAAGGAAACATCCCTGAAAGCGGCATTCGCCATAGCGGTAAGGCCTTCCCTGGCAACCTTCAGTATCGGTTTTCCTTCGAATTCGCTTACGGAAACATAGTCTTTTGTAAGCAGATAGTATTCAGTCTTGTCTTCTCCAAGCTGAAACATCGGTGCATATTTAAACTCCATAGCCATAATTATATTTTACTGTTTATTTCCATTTCCCATCAGATAAACTTTCATGAATTCGTTCAAATCCCCGTCCAGAACGGCCTGGGTATCCGAAGTTTCATAACCGGTACGCAAATCCTTGACCATCTTGTAGGGATGGAGGACATAACTGCGTATCTGGGAGCCCCACTCTATTTTCATTTTCTTGCCTTCGAGCTCCGCCTGTTTTTCCTGGCGTTTCTTCAACTCCAAATCGTACAGACGGGACTTCAATATACGCAGGGCCCTCTGCCGGTTGTCCAGCTGAGAGCGGGTCTCGGTATTTTCAACGACTATCCCTGTCGGGATATGGCGCACGCGGACTCCGGTTTCGACCTTGTTGACATTCTGACCTCCGGCACCGCTCGAACGGTACGTGTCCCATTCGAGGTCTCCGGGATTGATTTCTATCTCAATGGTATCGTCCACAAGAGGATAAACGAAGACAGAAGAAAACGTAGTCTGCCTTTTTCCCTGGGCGTTAAAAGGGGAAATGCGGACAAGCCTGTGCACTCCGCTCTCCGCCTTGAGATAGCCGAAAGCGAAATCCCCTTCGAATTCCAGGGTTGCGGATTTGATTCCTGCTTCTTCTCCGTCAAGCACATCCGTAACCGTGACCTTGTAACCGTTCCTTTCGCCCCAGCGGGCATACATGCGCATGAGCATGGCCGACCAGTCGTTGCTTTCCGTACCGCCGGCTCCTGAATTGATAGTCAGAATAGCTCCGAGGTTGTCGCCTTCCTCGCCGAGCATGTTCCGCATTTCGAGGGCTTCGAGCTTGTCCCTCAACTTATCGTAAGTTTCATTGACCTCTGCCGCGGATTCTTCGCCGAATTCGGCAAGAACCTGCAAATCATCGGACATCGACATGAGTTCATCGTATGATGCCACCCAAAATTTTAAAGGGGCCACCTCCTTAAGAAATTTCTCGGCAGCCTTGGGGTCATCCCAAAAGCCCGCTTCCTGCTCCTTTTCAGCGGCCTCCTTTACCTTGTCACGCTTGGATTCGATGTCAAAGACACCTCCCCAGCGTCAGTATGCGCTGCTGCAAGGCAGTGATTTCTTCATTTGATATCATAGCCTTCCAGTATATTAACGGTTTTGCTCGTATTCGGTAATGGTAGCCACCCTATTGGCATGGCGGCCTCCCTGGAACTCGGCAGCAAGCCACTCGTCGACAATCATTTTGGCAAGCTCAATCCCCACGATGCGGGAACCGAAAGCCAGGATGTTCGAATCGTTGTGCTCACGGGACATCTTTGCCGAAAGGGGTTCGGAACATACCACGGCACGTATACCGTTCACCTTGTTGGCGCTGATTGAAATACCTACGCCAGTACCGCAAATGAGTATCCCTTTCCTGAATTCCCCGCTTGCCACCGCCTTTCCTACAGCAATGCCATATTCGGCATAATTGCAACTGTCAGCCGAATACGTACCGAAATCCACGCATTCATAGCCTTTCCCTTTCAGATAATCTATGATTTTCAATTTCATTTCATACCCGGCATGATCCGAGCCTATTGCCAATCTTTCCATATCTTTGCCTTATCATTTACAAAGGTGCAAAGATACGCATTAAAAGGGATAACGGCAATTTATAATGGGGAACTTACCGTCATTACAAAAACAAAATACAAAAAATCACGACTTATTGCGTTTCAGGCTTTCCATCACCTCTCCATAGGAATAGCCGCGCCCTGCCGCAAAGCGAAGGAGACGGGAAAGGCACTCGCCGCGGGAAATCCCGGGATGGCTACGCCGGATTTCAGCCAGCTTTGAAGAAAGGACGGCATCCATCCGCCTGCACGCTGCATCGGAATCTATTTGGGACAAGGCTTCGTCAATGACCGGACCCGGGATGCCTTTCAAGCCGAGGGCATAGCGGATTTTCGCCTCTCCCCAGCCGGACAGACCGGACTTGTCCCGGCAATAGGCCCGCGCATAACGGCCGTCATCGAGATATCCTTCCGACTTCAACGATGACAATATTTTTCCTGACAGTGCTGACGGGGCTCCCGCTGCCGACAGCTTCCGCCTGATATCGGCCGAACAGTACTCACGCCGCGAACAAGCCCGGCGCATCCTGTCCAACAGCCTGTCATAATCAGAAGTAATATCCGATGCTGACATACACACCTACGTTTTTTGTATAATTCGACCAGAAGACGGAACCCGAGATAGGCCCGATCATGGATTTGAACGAATATTCCAGACCAGCCCCTATATAGCCGTCCCCGTTCAGATAATATTTCAACCGCTCGCAGTCCCTGGCATAATTCACCATCAGCGACAGGTAATGGTTGCCGTAGACATTGGCCCTCAGGTCGCACCTCACGGCCGTAAGGTAATTCCGGAAAACGTTCAGATCCTGCGTTCCCACGAAAGCGAACTGCTGGTCGAAATACCTGCCCGGCTCAAGTCCCCCCATGACATTCATATAAGGGAAAGGGATGTTGTTCCCGAAAAGGAAACGTCCGTACAGGGAAGGAATCAGAGTGAAAATCCGTGAAAGCGGGACGGCGACACGGGCATCGAAGCTCACCGAATGGAAAGGATTGAAACTTTTGTAGAATCCTGTAAAATAATAAGAATAATCCAGCCCGGCAGTAAAACCGCGCTTAGGAAAATAGGCATCATCCAGATTGTCAACCCGGAATGAAGCGAAAGCCGAAAGATAACTGTTCAGATTCTGTGTTATATCGTAGTTTCCGACGATATCCGACGAAGTAAGGAACGAGCGGATATAAAAACCGTCCGTCCTCACCCCGAGTTGCATGTCTATATTTTTAAATGAAATATTGGAAATGAAAGCGGAAACATCGAATTTGTAGAATTTCAGGTCCGCACCCTTCTTCCCGTTGCTTATGATATCGGCGCTTTCCGAATAAAGCCCGAGCGAAAAATTGAGCCTCGGAATCTTAGGCGCCATGTATGAATAATCGAACCTGAAATAAGGGTTCATGCTCAGCCTGAGTGTCAGATCGTATTTCGACCCGGTGAGTTTCTTGCTGTTGAAACCTGCATTCAGGAGCACGGCCGCCACTTCTTCCGTATCGAAACGGGCCCCAAGCCCGAGTTTGTGCGCATTGCCCTTCGTGCAGAATATCCTCATTTCGTACGGACTGGTTTTCCCCACAAGCTCGTATGTGACCGAACTGAAGGCCTCCGTACTGTAGATGCTGCTTATCGCGGCATCGATATCATCGCTTGTTATATTTTGATACAAAGGAAGTTCTATATTTTTCTTCAACCATGCGCGCTCGGCCTTGTTCACCCCATGTATCCTGACCGATGCGAGCATGATCGAGTCTGAATAGAGATTGACTGCCGGCGGGGCGTTCAAACGCTGTCCCCCGGAATAATTTTCAGAATAACCCTTGGCGCGCCTTATGTCGGCAAGCATTTCCTTAAGTTCCTTTTCTTTCAGTTTGGCGGCACGGTATCCCCTGTCCACAATCGTGTCTATGCTCGCATCATCGAAACTCATCGTCCCGTACCCTGAAAGCTGGGGCCGTATGTATATGTCCGTATCATCGACATTTCCCTGATATTTCGTATCCCCCATCAATGAAATCACGCTGCCGAGGATGTCCGCGATATTGTTAATCTCCGAATAATCCGATTTTTCGCCGCTGACATCGACACCTATTATAATATCCGCACCCATTTTCTTGGCGACATCCACCGGATAATTGTTCAGCGTACCGCCGTCAACCAGCACGCGGTCTCCGGAACGCACCGGGGCGAAAAACACCGGAATGGCCATGGACGCCCTGACCGCCGTAGGAAAATGCCCCTCATGGAAAACTATTTCGTCCCCCGTAACCAAATCCGTCGCCACGCAGGCGAAAGGGATTGGCAAAGTATTGAAATCCAGCGAATCCTGATAACCTACGGACAACCCGGTAAAAAGATTGAATATATTCTGTCCCGCGACCAAACCCGAAGGAAGGGTACGGAAAAACGCATCGCCGATTACGGGACTGTCCTGATTGGCGACCCCGATGAGCGTATCCAGACGGTCCTTGAAATCGAAAGAAATGGAAAGGAGATATTTTTCCCTGTACTTCTTGCTCGCATAGGACAGATACTTCCTCGGGGTCCTGTCGTTCATCAGCACCGACCAGTCCTGGGCCTTTATCAGCGAATCGATTTCGGTCCCGGTATAACCGAGGGAATAGAGCCCGCCTATTATGGAGCCCATGCTCGTGCCGACCACCATGTCGAAATCATAGCCGAGGGATTCCAGATATTTTATCGCGCCCACATGGGCCGCACCCTTGGCCCCTCCCCCGCTCAGCACAAGGGCGACCACAGGGGATTCCCCCTTATCGGCAGGCATTGCCGGGCCCTCGGAACCGAAACAGGACCGTTGCGGCACCAGGACGAACGCCAGGGCTGCAAATACAGACAATATGCCGGCTGATAAGTTTTTCATAACAGGGACAAAAATACCATTAATCTTTCTTTCCGGCAAGCATTCCGCAGGCCGCCATTATGTCTTCACCTCTCGAAGCCCTTATCGTACAGATGAATCCATGGGAATTCAACTTGTCGCGGAACCGTTCCATCACGACATCCGGAGACGGCAGCAGGTTGGAGCCGGGGATTTTGTGGAAACGTATCAGGTTAATCCTGCATTCCAGGCCCGAGAGCATAGCCATCAGGGCGTTGCAGTGCCTTCCCGAATCGTTTACACCGGCAAACATCGTGTATTCGAAGCTCACGCGGCGCTGTCCGCTGAAATCGTATTTTTTCAGCAGTTCTATGGTTTCGGACACCGGGAACGCCTTTTCGACAGGCATCATGGATTCCCGCTCGGCCGGGAACGGATTGTGAAGGCTTATGGCCAGATGGCACCTGGACTCTTCGAGAAACCGCCGCAGTGCAGGAAGGACCCCTATCGTGGATACAGTTATCCGCTTCGGGCTCCAGCCGAAACCCCAGTCGGAAACGAGGATTTCAAGACAGCGCATCACGGTATCGATATTGTCCAAAGGCTCTCCCATCCCCATGAAAACCGTATTTGTAAGCATGTCGGCCTCGTCCACCGCGATATACTGCGACATTATTTCGGCAGCATCGAGATTCCCCCTGAAACCGCCGCGCCCGGTCATGCAGAAAGAACAGTTCATCTTGCAGCCGTTCTGGGACGAAACGCACAGAGTAGCACGGTCCGGCTCCGGAATCATTACAGTTTCCACGGAACCGCCGCCCGTCACAGGGAAAACATATTTTTTAGTACCGTCCGAAGACCTGTAAACCGCGGAATATTCAGTCACCCCGATTTCATAATCCTCCGACAGCCTTTCCCTGAATTGCTTCGACAGGTTCGTCATATCCCCGATGTCGCGCACCTTCTTTTTATACAGCCAGTCAGCCATCTGTTTTGCAACGTAAAGAGGCGTTCCGTAAGACGATACGACATCCTGCAATTCATATAGATTTTTCCCCAACAGTTTTTTCTTCATATTCTCAATGCAATCGGATTTATAGTGCAAAATTCGATTTTTTTCGATAACTTTGCAAACTTTGTAACACTAATTAAAAACAGACTTTCATTATGGCTAAAGAAGATGTAGAAGACAGGGCTCCTGAAGTCAATGCCGCCAAACTCAAGGCTTTGCAGGCGACAATAGACAAAATCGAAAAGGATTTCGGAAAAGGGACCATCATGAAGTTGGGCGAACAGCCTAAATGGGAAGTATCCGTGATACCGTCGGGTTCAATATCCTTGGACCATGCCCTCGGAATCGGGGGATATCCGCGAGGAAGAGTAATCGAGATTTTCGGACCGGAATCGTCCGGTAAGACCACGCTTGCCATACATGCCATCGCCGAAGCGCAGAAGCAGGGCGGCATAGCGGCGATAATCGACGCCGAGCATGCTTTCGACCGTACATACGCGAAAAACCTCGGCGTGAACGTGGATTCGCTGCTCATATCGCAGCCGGACAACGGAGAACAGGCTCTTGAAATAACCGACAACCTCATACGTTCCGGAGCAATCGACATCATCGTGATAGACTCGGTGGCGGCGCTCACGCCAAAGGCCGAAATCGAAGGGGAGATGGGAGATGCGAAAATGGGCTTGCAGGCAAGGCTCATGAGCCAGGCTTTAAGAAAACTTACCGCAAATATCAGCAAGACGAATACCTGCTGCATATTCATCAACCAGCTCAGGGACAAGATCGGTGTCATGTTCGGCAATCCGGAGACCACAACGGGAGGAAACGCACTGAAGTTCTATGCCTCCGTCCGCATCGACGTAAGGAAGAGCACTCAGATCAAGGACGGCGAAGAGGCCCTCGGGAACAGGACGAAGGTAAAAATCGTAAAGAACAAGCTCGCCCCTCCTTTCAAGAAAGCCGAATTCGACATAGTTTTCGGGGAAGGAATATCCAGGACGGGTGAAATCATAGACCTCGGTGTCGAATACGACATAATCAAAAAGAGCGGTTCATGGTTCAGCTACGGGGACACCAAGATAGGCCAGGGACGGGAAGCCGTCAAACAGATGCTCATGGACAATACCGAGCTGAGCGACGAGATAGAGGGTAAAATCAGGGAAGTCCTCCAAAACATCAAAGACTGACGGAAATGGAAAAAGTAGTAAGCGGGATACGCTCCACCGGACACCTGCACCTCGGCAATTACCTCGGGGCATTGAAAAATTTCGTAAAGATGCAGAACGGCTACGACTGCTATTTTTTCATAGCCGACCTGCATTCGCTTACGACACATCCGCATCCGGACGATTTTCATGCAAATGTAAAAATCATACTTTCGGAATACCTTGCAGCCGGCCTGGACCCGGAGAAATGCGCGCTGTTCGTACAGAGCGACGTGCCTGAAATCTGCGAGCTTTACGTGCTGCTCAACATGATAGCATACAAGGGAGAGCTCGAAAGGACGGCCTCGTTCAAGGACAAGGCGAGGAAAAACCCCGAAAACATCAACGCGGGGCTCCTTACCTATCCCGTACTGATGGCATCGGACATCCTTGTCCATAATGCTGATTACGTACCCGTAGGCAAGGACCAGGAACAGCATCTGGAAATGGCAAGGGTCTATGCAAGGAGGTTCAACAACCTCTATGGCACGGAAGTTTTCAAGGAACCTCATCCGTTCAATTTCGGAAATGAAAAACCCGTAAAGGTCCCGGGCCTTGACGGAAGCGGAAAGATGGGGAAAAGCGAGGGGAATGCGATATATCTTTGCGACGACGAAGCGACCATAAGGAAAAAGGTCATGAAGGCCGTAACGGATTCAGGCCCCAAGGAACCATGCTCCCCGATGCCGGAGGTCATACAGAACCTGTTCACTATCATGGAACTCGTATCAAAACCTGACACAGTCGCCTATTTCAGGGAGAAATGGAACGACTGCTCGATTAGGTACGGGGACATGAAAAAACAGCTGGCCGAGGACATCTGCAATCTGACGAGGCCTATCAGGGAACACATCGATGCGGTTTCTTCGGACGAAGCCTATCTTTCAAAAGTAGTGTCTGAAGGCAGGGACAAGGCGCGGGCGAGCGCATCCGCGACACTCAGGGCGGCAAGGGAAGCCGTCGGTTTCAGAAAATTTTGATGATAAATCAGGAAACCATACAGAAAATACTCGATGCGACACAAATCGTAGACGTAATCGGCGAATTCGTCTCCCTCAGAAGGAGGGGGGCGAATTATGTCGCATGCTGTCCGTTCCATGATGAAAAGACCCCGTCCTTCTCAGTCTCGCCGAGCAAGGGAATATTCAAATGCTTCGGCTGCGGCAAAGGAGGCGATGCGGTCCATTTCATAATGGAACATGAGCATCTTTCGTATCCCGAGGCCCTCAAATGGCTTGCCGCCAAATACCACATCGATGTGGTGGAAAAGGAAGAGACGGCCGAAGAAATAGCGAGCAGGATGAAGAGCGAAAGCATGATGCTCGTAAACGAATTCGCCGCAAAATATTTTGCCAAAACCCTCCTGGACACCCCTGAAGGACGGGCTGTAGGGCTGAGCTATTTCCGGGAAAAAAGGAGGCTGCGCGAAGACACCATCCGCCTCTTCGGCCTGGGCTACTCCCCCGCAAAAAGGGATTCGTTCGCAAAGGAAGCCATAGCCAACGGCTACAAGCCGGAATTCCTCACCGCCACAGGGCTGTGCATCGAAAAGGAGAACGGAGGCGGACTTTATGACAGGTTTTTCGAAAGGGTGATTTTCCCGATACATTCATTGAGCGGACGTGTCATAGCATTCGGAGGGCGTACCCTGAAAGCAGACAAGACCATAGCGAAATACGTCAATTCGCCGGAAAGCGAAATCTACCTGAAAAGGCGTTCGCTTTACGGAATCTACTTTGCGAAGGGGGAAATAAGCAAAAAGGACAAATGCCTGCTCGTGGAAGGCTATCTGGACGTAATCTCCATGCACCAGGCAGGCATAACCAACGTGGTGGCATCGAGCGGGACTTCGCTTACCACGGAACAGATACGGCTCATCAGGCGCTTTACCTCCAATATTACAATCCTATATGACGGGGATTCGGCCGGAATCAAGGCCTCCCTGCGCGGAATAGACCTCGTGCTCGAAGAAGGCATGAACGTCAAGATAGTGCTTATCCCGGACGGGGACGACCCCGACTCATTCTCCATGAAACACACAAGGGAGGAAGTCGAGGAATTCATCAGCGGGCATGAGCAGGACTTCATAGACTTCAAGGCCTCACTCCTTCTCGAAGAGGCCGGAGACGACCCGAGGAAAAGGGCGGGCCTCATAAACAACATATCGACAAGCATCGCCGTCATACCCGATGCCATAGCGCGTTCGCTGTATGCCGAAAGGTGTGCGGCGATGTTCGGCATAGAACCGGACCTCGTCTTCGAAAGGGTAAGGACATTGCGCGAAGAAAAAAAGGCCAGGGAAAGCACGAAAGCGCAATCCCCGGCGATGTCCCGGACCGTACAGGAGACAAAGGCCGACGAGAGCCGGCATGAAGGGAGAAAGGAGGAAACCTATGGGGAAGACGGGCTCATCAACGACCGTTTTTTCGCCCCGTGCGAAAAGGAAATCGCCTATTATCTTGTCAAGTTCGGGGATGAAAAACTGAAATTCCCTCCGGGTTCGGTAGAATACGATCCGGAAAATCCGGACTATACGGTGACAGTGGCCGAATACATAAAAAATTCCATGTCCGAAGACGGATTGGAAATGCGGAACAGGCTGTATTCGGAAATCTACGACGAATATTTCCGGAACGCGCCTGTCTACGGCAAGGAGATAATAAGCTATTTCCTGCACCACCCGAATGAAAACATCGCCGAAGAGACACTCGACTATGTGTACGACAGGCATGTCATAACCATAAAGGAGTTCGCCGATACCGTTCCGGACGAAACCGCCACGCTCTCGGAAACGGTGCCCAAACTCATGTGCATCTACAAATCGAAGGTGGTGGATGCCATGCTGAGGGAAATAACCGAAGAAATCGCCTCGGCGCAAAAGGAAAACGACAGGGAGAAAATAGAAGGGCTTACGGGAAAATTCATGAGGATTTCAGGGCTTAAAAATTATTACTCCAAACTGCTCAAAAGGCTGACTATTTAGAAAATGTTTATAATTTTGCAACAATTAAAAATTTTACATAATGCAAGAAAAGATTTCCAGAATGCTCAATGACAGTGCGGCAGCACGCTGGGCAGCATTGCTTCTCATCGCTCTGATGATGTTTTTCGCCTACATGTTCGTGGACGTCATGTCCCCTCTCAAATCCATAATCGAGACCGCCCGCGGTTGGGACAGCGGCACTTTCGGGACATACGCCGCATCCGAATACATACTGAACGTATGCGGTTTCCTCATCCTGGCCGGAATCATCCTGGACAAGATGGGAATACGGTTCACCGGACTCCTGTCCGCTTCGCTCATGGTAATAGGAGCGGGAATCAAGTTCGTGGGCATCAGCGAATGGTTCCAGGCGACGGCTTTCTGCGGCTGGCTCGACAGCTGGTGGACATCGATGCCTGGTAGCGCGAAAATGGCATCCCTCGGTTTCATGATTTTCGGCTGCGGCTGCGAAATGGCAGGGACGACTGTGTCGAAATCGATAGCAAAATGGTTCAAGGGCAAGGAAATGGCCCTGGCGATGGGACTGGAAATGGCAATAGCCCGTCTCGGAGTCTTCGCCGTAATGTGGCTGGCCCCTATAATCTCCGACAAGTTCGACCAGTCGGTAGTGGCTCCGGTGGCTTTCTGCACAGTGCTCCTCCTCATCGGCCTGATTAATTTCATCGTATTCTCCGTAATGGATTCCAAATTCGACAAACAGCTCATTGCGGCAGGTATGGAGACGGCCGAAAAATCGCCTGAAGACGAGTTCCACATCAAGGACCTCGGAAAGATATTTTCAAGCAAGATGTTCTGGCTGGTGGCGCTTCTGTGCGTGCTCTACTATTCTGCGATATTCCCGTTCCAGAGATACGCTCCTAATTATCTTGAAGTGACCCTCGGAGTCGACAACGGCACGGCTTCCCAGCTGTTCAGTTTCTTCCCTATACTGGCTATGTGCCTCACCCCGCTGCTCGGAATCTTCCTCGACCGTAAAGGAAAGGGAGCCACCATGCTCATGCTCGGGGCAATCATAATGTTCGCATGCCATCTGTGCTTCGCATTCGTACTGCCGCTATACCCTCAGAAATGGTTCGCGGTAACACTGATAGCGATACTCGGCGTAAGCTTTTCGCTCGTTCCCGCCGCACTCTGGCCGAGCGTTCCTAAAATCATAGACGAAAAGATACTCGGAAGCGCATACTGCCTGATATTCTGGGTGCAGAACATCGGCCTGTGCTTAGTTCCACTGCTGATTGGAAAAGTATTGCAGTCCACCGGAGGATACCTCGCACCTATGCTCATATTCTCTTCATTCGGAGTGCTCGCCTTCCTCTTCAGTTTCTGGCTCAAGAGGGAAGACCGCAAGAAGAAATACGGGCTTGAGCTTCCTAACGTAGCCAAGAAACAGGAAGAATAGGGATTTTCCTGATGGGAAAGAAAATATCGGAATTTTTCAGGGATACGGGCAATCTGAGATGGATTGTGCTCGTATCCCTTTCGCTTCCGATGTTCGCATCGTATTTTTTCGATGACATCTTTTCCACGATAAGCCAGGAGTTCGAAAATCCCGGTAACGTGGCCCTCGGCTGGTCCATTGCGGATTACGGATTTTTCAGAAGCGCATATTCGCTGCTCTGCATCTTCGGAGGCCTGATTGTCTGCGGGATGCTCCTCGACAAGTGGGGTGTCAGGATAACGGGCTCCATTTTCGTAGGCCTAATGGTCTGCGGGGCGGCACTGATAACATATTCGATATCCGGCTCCTTTGCGGCAAGCCGTTTCGCCGGATGGCTTTCCGGACTTTTCGAGAAACCTTCGCTCGCTTTGGCATACGCCGGCTGCGCGATATTCGGCCTCGGCAGCGAAATAGCCGGGGTAGCCGTAAACAGGTCTATTGCCAAATGGTTCAAAGGCAGGGAAATGGCATTCGCCATGGGGCTTCAGCTCGCACTGGCAAGGCTCGGTACGGCGGCCGCCCTCGTCACTGTGCCGAGAATCGTAAACCTTGAAGGCTACATCCCGTTTTCAGAAACATCCAGACCGGCACATCTCGGGCTGATACTGATAATGACCGGACTGATACTGTGGGCATTGTTCATAGCCATCGACTACCGGACAGGGCGCAAAGGACCGGGCAAAGGACCGGGCAAAGGGCAGCAGGACAAAGGACCGGCTGCGGAAGAAAAAAACGGCGGCACCGAGGACAGATTCCGTTTTTCCGATGTCTGGAAAATAATCGGCAACCGGCATTTCATACTGATTTCCCTGCTCTGCGTGACATTTTACTGCTGCGTAATATCCTTCCGGAAATTCGCCACGGCCATACTCATCCCCCGGTTCGGGATAGAAAGCGACATCGCTTCCCTGATGGTCGCCATGATACCATTCTTCACCCTTGTATTCGCCCCGCTGTTCGGAGCGGTCGTGGACATGGTAGGCAAAGGGACGAAAATCATGATACTCGGTTCTGCAATGATTCTGCTGTCCCACCTGATGGTGGCATTCGCCCCGGGAATCCCGGCATTCGGCTTCATTGCAATCTCGATTCTCGGACTCGGATATTCCCTTGTTCCGGCGGCCATGTGGCCTTCGCTTCCGAAAATCATCCCCGAGAGCAAACTCGGGACTGCATTTTCATTGGTTTACTGGATACAGAACATCGGACTTTTCTTCACCCCCATCATTGTCGGGAAAATCATCGAAAACACAGCCGAGCCGGCAATGGCCGAATATTTTTTCATCGCCCTGGCATTGTGCGCCATAGCTATCTCGTGCATCCTGAGCCGGTCATCCGACAGGCATCCGGAGCTTTGCCTTGACAAAAAGGCCAAAAGCAAAGGATAAAAATGCGCACACGCACGTCCTTTCCGCTTTTTTTCGTTAATTTTGCATGTTTTATAAACATATTCTAATAAAATTGTTTTATGGAAAAGAATTTCAAACGCACACTCGTAACATGCGCCCTGCCTTACGCCAACGGGCCCCTTCACATCGGACATCTCGCCGGAGTCTATGTTCCGGCCGACATTTATGTAAGGTACTTGCGAATGCGCGGTGAAAAAGTGCTTTTTGTCTGCGGTTCCGATGAACACGGCGTGCCAATAACGATAAAGGCGAAAAAGGAAGGCTGTTCTCCTCAGGACATCGTGGACAAATACCATAAAATGATAAAGGATTCGTTTTCCGGGCTCGGAATCGATTTCGACATATATTCAAGGACGAGCTCCCCTACCCACCACCGCTTCGCGGCGGATTTTTTCAGAAAACTTTATGACGAAGGGAAGTTCATCGTAAAGGAAAGCGAGCAATACTACGACCCGGAAGCGAAAACATTCCTTGCCGACAGATACATTGTGGGAACCTGCCCGAAATGCGGCAATGAAGGAGCCTACGGCGACCAGTGCGAGAAGTGCGGAAGCACCCTCAGCCCTGAAGAGCTCATAAATCCGCACTCGGCTATAAGCGGAAGCGAGCCTGTAAAGAAAAAGACCAAACACTGGTATCTTCCTTTGGACCAATATGAAGGATGGCTGAAAGAATGGATTCTCGAAGAACACAAGGAATGGAAGCCTAACGTGTACGGCCAATGCAAGTCCTGGCTTGACGGAGGATTGCAGCCGAGGGCGGTAAGCCGCGACCTCGACTGGGGAGTTCCCGTACCCGTGGAAGGGGCCGAGGGCAAAGTACTTTACGTATGGTTCGATGCCCCTATCGGCTATATTTCCAATACCATAGAGCTCCTCCCGCGCACATGGGAGAAATGGTGGAAGAGCAAGGACACGAGGATGATCCATTTCATAGGCAAGGACAACATCGTATTCCATTGCATAGTCTTCCCGTCCATGCTCAAGGCATACGGGGAGTTCATCCTCCCGGACAACGTGCCTGCAAACGAGTTCCTCAACCTCGAAGGCGAGAAACTGTCCACCTCGCGCAACCATGCCGTATGGCTGCACGAGTACCTTCAGGATTTTCCTGGCCAGCAGGACGTCCTCAGGTATGTCCTCTGTTCCAATCTGCCGGAAACGAAGGACAACGATTTTACATGGAAGGATTTCCAGGCCCACAACAACAGCGAACTTGTCGCGATATTCGGCAACTTCGTAAACAGGGCGATAGTGCTCTCGCACAAATATTTCGGAGGGAAGGTGCCTGAAAACCTTTCACCGGCGCCTGTTGACACAGAAACCCTGTCGCAGATTCCTCTTATAAAGAAGAACATCGAAGAAAGCATAGAAAACTTCAAGTTCCGCGAAGCCCTCAAAGGGGCCATGGAAATAGCACGGCTCGGAAACAAATACATTTCCGATACCGAACCTTGGAAAACGGCCAAGACAGACATGGACAGGACGGCTTCGATACTCAACGTATCGTTGCAGATATGCGCCGACCTCGCCATAGCCTTCGAGCCGTTCCTCCCGGACAGCTGCCGCAAATTGAGAAAAATGCTCAACGCCGACATAAACAATTACGGCGAACATACTTCCGATGACAATTTCGACAGAGTGCCTGCCATTCCTGCCGTTCCGGCTATTCCTGCCGATTCGGCCACCGGAGACACCAACGGCAATGACGGCCGCATATTATTGTACTGGGACAGGCTCGGAGAGAGCGACCTGCTTCCGGCCGGCCATCAGTTGTCGGCTCCGGAACTTCTGTTTGCAAAGATAGAAGACGATGCCATACAAAAACAGCTGGACAAACTGGAGGAAGCAAAAAAGGCCAATGAACGTGCCGCCTTGGCTGCCAAACAGTCCGCCGGCCCGGCAGTATCCCCACAAAAGGAAAGCTGCACCTTCGACGATTTCGGGAAAATGGATATCCGCACGGCCACGGTACTGGAGGCCGAAAGAGTTCCTAAGACCGACAAACTTCTGAAACTTACCATAGATACGGGCATCGACAGGCGCACAATCGTATCCGGAATAGCGGAATACTACACTCCGGAACAGATGATCGGCAGGCAAATCTGTGTCCTCGCGAACCTGCTTCCGCGTAAAATAAAAGGAATCGAATCCAAGGGAATGATACTGATGGCACGCCAGCCCGATGGAAAAATGAGATTCATAACTCCGGAAGAAGTCCTGGACAACGGTTCCGAAATAGGTTAGCGAACAAACGGTACGGCCTAATCGGTCAACCGCACGACAAAAAACACAAGAAACAGGGCGGGATCATAAAAGTCCCGCCCATTTCAATATCTCGATTTCCTCTTCCGAGTACAGAAGCCCGTTTATAAAGCCACTGTCGGGAAAGATTCTGGCCGATATCGCGAACAACACCAACGCAAGAACTACTATACCCGAAATCGCCAGCCCCCATTTCCATGCAGGGGCCTTCTTTTTCCCGCTTTCCGGAATCGCTGGGGCTTCCGGGGTCGCCGCTGTTACTGGGGTCTCCACGGTCTCCGATACTGCTGGAGCCGCTGGGGCTACTGGCACCGCTGGTGCCGCCGGAACCTCCGGAGTCACTGGTGTCGCCGATGCTACTGGCACCGCTGGTGTTACCGGAACAGATTCCGGAATGTCTTCGCTCTCGCTGCTCTTCAACGATACCGAAACCAACCCGAAACCGTCGGGGTAAATATCCAAATCCTGGTCGGCCACGAAAAACAGAGTATTTTCCTTTGTCGAGCGCAACTTCCCCAACTCGGGAAATTCCACGGAACGTTTCGACTCAAGCTCCTGCCTTATGTCCGAAACCGCATCCTCGACAAATTTTTCCGCAACGTCCTTATCCACCCCGTTCTTCCCTGCATAAAAGGAAACGAGAAGCCCGTCATCTTCCTTCTTGCTCCTGAAATATATCCTCTTGTAAGGAGGGTTTATGACAAAACCCTTATCGGAAAATGAAGCAGGGACATACTCACAGACGAAAACTCCGAGTCCCGGAAGCGAAACCCTGTCGTTTTCGAGCACAAGCTCCTTAATCATACGGGATAAAAGAAGTACGTCCATCCGTGCGTGAATTAGAAATACAATGCTCTTGCAAAATTAGTCATTATTCGCAATCAAAACAAATCAGCTTTAATTATCTTTCCAGACGAATCTTTGCCGATCGGAGGCAATTCTCCCATATCCAAAGATTCGGACGTATCCGCTACGCAGTCAGGCTTATCCTCCTTATGGCACATTATCTTCGGCATCACGCGTTTTAACTCCTCCGGATATCCTGAATACGGCATGAACTGATTAAAATAATAATCAACATTTTCAGGCGGAGCCACTCCATCTTTTGTCATTGTGTATACCTGATGATACATCTCACCGTAATTTCCATCCTCATCCACTGCAATAGTAGTTACAGTATACGGCTGATCGTACATTAATGCGAAAGTAGGTATGCCCACAATGTTCTGCCCCCACTGCGAGCTTTCCAATGTGGATAAGAACACATCATCTTCGCCATACATGGCGACTACGTCTCCTTGGAAAACGGACACGCACCAATCTACAGCCGAATCGTTAGGCTCATATACGATCGGAACGACAACCATGCCCTGATATCCGCCATAAAGAGGATTGTATTCGGCTATTTCATAACCATCGAAATACTCGTCCACTATGCCTGGAACATACGCGTCGGAAGGTACATGTTGCTCTGTAACAAACGGTACGAGAGCCGGTTCCGATAAGAATACACCCTGTTCATCACATGTGGCCGCCCAAACATAATATTCCGTTTCCGGGACAAGGCATTCAGCAGTAAAAGTCGTTTCGCCTGCAACATAAAATTGTTCCACAATTTCTTCCCAAGTATATCCATAGCCCACATAATCTTGGTATAATTCATCTATGAGCTCATCCGAATACCGTTGCAGAGCGTCCTTGTCTCCGCCATAAGACTCATAAAGAGATTTCTGGATGACATTGTAAAGATAAAACACCGACGCGTCCGAAGGTTTTACGGTAATATCTGCAAAATAAGCACTTATCCTGTCGGCAGATATGTCGAAAGTAACCTTGGTCGGGTCACCCGTATTCAATGTAGTGAAAGGTTCTTTGTGGAGATTCGAAGTATACATGAAAGCACTCGGCTCAAAACCGAAAGCCAATGCATAATAATCCGTGTCAGGCTCTAATCCGGTAAAATTCCTCTCGTTTATCCCATAAACCACATATACCTCTATGAACATGGAATATGCATCGATTATACTTTGGATGATATCCTCGTCTGACAATCCTGCACAGTCGGACTGCATAATCGGAAAGACTACATAATTGGCGGTCATGTCGGAAGGAGTCGTAACAACGAAAGCGGTCCTTGCTTCCGGAACTACATCCATGGTAAACGACAAGTCGGTAAGGGTAAACTCCATCGTAAAAAAATTCGCACCTATATAAAATTCGGTAGTGAAATTACACTCATAGTCAAGCCCCACGGCAAAAACGATATGTTCGGTTTCGGGAAGCAATCCCGTATAAGGATAATCCTCGACACCGCTTATCAGGAAAGCCTTCATAAAATCATAGAAAGTCATACCATAACTGTACGCCATGTATTCGAAGGTCTCCCTCAGCCACTGCTGCGCATTATCCACATCTCCTACCTGATATTCGAAATCAGCCTTGGTCATCAACTGGGACGTATAGGTAAGCTCCATGTCGAGCGGCGTGGTTTTCACTTTGGCGGAAGTCGCACCTATTTCATAAACTTCTATCGTAAAAGGATCGTCGTCCGGCTCCGGAGGAAGATCCCCTGCCGCCTCCTGAACAATTTTGACACCGAACTCCAAAGATTCGCCTTCTGAATATTCATATTCCAGAAATATCACGCTTTCGCGCTTGTCTTTCCCGATATTCTCTTCAACCAGGAATTTCACCTCGCCGAAAACTGAATAATCGAAATCCGTGATCCAATCAGCTTCGGTATGCGCCAATACATCCCCGTTTTCCGATGGATTGACGATTTCGTATGCCACTGAAAAAATACCGCCGGAGCACGGAACTGTCATATCCTCAGAAGATACAGGCTCAAAAACAGGCTTGGGGGGGGGGGGATTTGCTCACATCCGTTGATTACCAGAAAAGCGACGGCGGCTGCCGTAAAATAAAAGAAATGTTTCATTGCATCGAGTTTTAAGTTGTTTATAGAAGTTATCGGTTGTAAAATTAAAAAAAATAAACCTATTTTGCAAGAAACAAAAAAAAAGAAATCCGCTCTTACGAGCGGATTTCTGCTCCTCATCTAGGACTTGAACCTAGGACCCTCTGATTAACAGTCAGATGCTCTAACCAACTGAGCTAATGAGGATTGTAATATAAACCTTTATAAAACTCGCTTTTGCGACTGCAAATATAGAGGTTTTTAATGAAACACCAAAATTTTTAAGCCTTTTTAAGAAAATTTGTCACTTTTCGGGTGAAAAATTGTCGTATTAATGACTTTTTGGCGCAAACAGGGCCGTTTTTACAACGATTTTTCCGCTGGCACATCCTTTGACAAAACATACGTCGAATCCGATGAAGGTCGGGTTCAGAGAATAAAAGTTGAATTTAAAATTTGGAGGATATAATTATGGCACTCGTTAGAAGAAATCAGTATTGGTTACCGTCTATATTCAATGACATATTCGACGATGACTTCATGAGTAACAATGTAGCAAGGTTGAACAGCACTTCACCTGCCGTAAACATCATAGAAAACGAAAAGGACTTTACGGTAGAAGTCGCCGCCCCGGGTCTCACCAAATCCGATTTCAAAATCAATATCGCCAACGATGACGAACTGACAATTGAAATGGAGAAAAAATACGAGAACAAGGAAGGGGAAGGCAAGAAGAAAGAAGGAAAATACCTTAGAAGGGAGTTCTCTTACAGCAGGTTCCAGCAGAGCCTGGTATTGCCTGACAACGTCGACAAGAAAGGCATTTCCGCAAAAATGGAACACGGCGTGCTTACCATAGTATTGCCTAAGAAAGAAGAAGAGAAACCCGAAAACTCTATCCATACGATAGATATCGAATAGTGAATCAAACGGTTAAATTGAAGCGGCCCGTTATTTTGCGGACCGCTTTTATTTTGCGTTAATGGACCGCCGCGCCCCATTTCCTTCTGTTCAATCTCCGGCTTGTCAAAAAGAATAAGGGACCAGCGGATAATTCCGGTCGGAAACTTCCGTGGCCTCATTTCTCGCCCGTGACCGGACAAAATCAACTTTTTCTACCCCACAGCCAGCCTGTGTTCTTGTAAAGTGTTGATAATAAGCAGTTTATAAAAATCACATCTGCGCTTGGGTACTTTCTGAGGCACCCAAAGACAGCTTGTGTTTTTGTAAATTACTGATTATCAATCATTTCAGAAGGAACCGGATGGCTGTGGGGTGAAAAATATGCCGGTAAAATCCGATTCGCCCGCCAGTCCCTCGGCAAAGATGTTGTTTCCCTGATCGCCAGAAAACGAAAGTTTGGAGCGAGTTACATTTTGTTAAATCATTAACAATCAATAATTTATCAAAATTAAGCTCGTTTTTGAGGGGTATGAGGACATGGTTGAAAGCGAGTTGCGTTTTTCTAAATAATTGATAATTAGATATTTGTAAATAATTTACTCGCTTCAAGTAGGTTCGGTTCACATTTCCCGCTCCTGTTTCCCACTCCTTGCCCCTGCCCGCCCGTGCTATGGCTGCCCGAAAACAAAAAGCACCTGCAACATCGCTGCAAGTGCTTTTTGAAGTACTTCCTCTGGGGCTCGAACCCAGGACCCTCTGATTAAGAGTCAGATGCTCTAGCCAACTGAGCTAAGGAAGCATGTCCGGCAAACGCCGTCTTGTGATCCGTCTGGGGCTCGAACCCAGGACCCCAACATTAAAAGTGTTGTGCTCTACCAACTGAGCTAACGAATCCAACCTTATTCCCCTTCGTTTTCCGAACGGGACTGCAAAGGTAAACATATTTTTATTACCCGCAAAATTTCTTTCGAATTTTTAGAAGCTTCTTTGAAGCTGTTTAAAATTTTTCAAAAGTTCTTTCTTTTTACTTTTCACTTACGCCGCGAAACATCAGGAAAAGCGAAGCGCAAAACGCCAGAACAAAAACAACCAGGGCAATCATGGCCGCATCCGCCCTTCCGGTACGGTGAAACTCGACTGCGAAAAGCAATAAGACGGCTGGAAAAACAAGTCCGTCCCCTCCGCCATCCCGCACTGCCAAAGTCCTGGCTTCCCCGCACGACAATACTACAACAAGCCTTACGGCAAATGCCAGTAAAAACAAACCGGACACAACCCATGCTGCATGGAAATACAACCCCGACACGGAGTATTGGACGGAAAAACCCCAGACATTTCTCGACGACAATGAAAAAAAACGTCCTGGCCATGTCGTATGCAGGGATGACTATCGAACAAATTTCAAAACGGCTTTGCAAATCCGTTGAATCCGTGAAAAAAATACAGACAAAGCATTTTTTTAAGCCATTTTCCCAAAATCCGGCTACCGGAACGGTGGATTTTCACCAAAAATGGTGATTGTGCGGGAAACGGGAAGTCTGTTACTTTGCGGGCGAAAACGCAAAAAACACAGATATGACATTTTACGGATTACGACGACTCGCCGCAGTGTCCGTCCTGATATTGACAGGCATTTTCACGGCAAAGGCGCAACCCGGCTCCATATTCGGAAAAATATCTTCCACGGAAGGCGAAATCATCGACTACGCCACGGTACTGCTTAAAGGCACGGAATACAACTGTTACACCGACAGGCACGGCCATTACAGGCTTGAAGCCCCTGCCGGCGAATATACCTTGATTGTCTCCGCTCTGGGATTTGAAAAGTATGAACAGACAGTAGACATCCCGGAGGGAGAAGCATTGAAACACAATGTAAGGCTCAGACACGAAGCCACCCGCCTCGAAGCATCCGTAGTCACCGGAAATGCCATCGGAAGGGTAAAACGTTCCGCATTCAACGCCGTGGCAGTCGAGACCAAAGGCCTCAGGAATTCCGCGAAAAACCTCGGGGACGCCCTCACAAGGCTGCCGGGCATGAAGCTGCGCGAATCAGGGGGAGTAGGCTCGGACATGCAGCTGATGCTGGACGGATTCAGCGGGAAACACGTAAAAGTCTTCATCGACGGAGTGCCTCAGGAAGGTGCCGGAACTGCATTCGACATCAACAACATACCGGTAAATTTCGCGGAACGTATAGAGGTGTACAAAGGGGTGGTTCCGGTATCCTTCGGAACGGATGCAATCGGAGGAGTAATCAACATCGTAACCGACAAGGCTAGGCCGAAATGGCATGTGGACGCCTCGTATTCCTACGGGTCGTTCAACACGCACAAGTCATACGTGAATTTCGGCCAGACTCTCGAAAACGGTTTTACATACGAAGTCAACGCCTTCCAGAATTATTCCGACAACAGCTACTATATCGACAACTGGGTAAGGGAATTCGAAACGGACGAAAACGGGAACGTACACAAGCTCCCAGTGGACAAAAACGACATAAAACATGTAAGGCGTTTCCATGACACCTTCCACAACGAAGTCGTGATGGCAAAACTCGGAGTAGCCGGGAAAGACTGGGCCGACAGGCTCATCTTCGGGGTTTCGTATTCCAATTTTTACAAAGACATACAGACCGGAGTATATCAAGAGATTGTTTTCGGACAGAAACACCGCAAAGGCTGGTCGGTCTCCCCATCGCTCGAATACGTCAAACGCAACCTTTTCGTCAAAGGACTCGACGTCACCGTTGCGGCCAATTTTAATTATAACATTACAAGGAACATCGATACTTCCGCAAGATACTACAACTGGTACGGGGAATATTATATCAAGGACACGAAAGGGGAACAGTCTTACCAGAACAGCGAATCGAAAAACACCAATATCAACGCTTCGGTAAACATCAATTACCGTCTCGGCAAGGCCCACACCTTCACCTTCAACCATATAACCAGCGACTTCCGGCGCAAAAGTCGCTCATACATAGGCACTTCATCGGTCCTTACGGCCTTCGACATCCCGAAAGTGACCCGGAAAAACATCACGGGACTCTCCTACCGCCTTGCACTCTCGCGGAAATGGAACGTGTCGGTTTTCGGAAAATACTACAACCAATACAACCAGGGGCCGGTGTCCCAAAGTTCCGACGGGGTTGGAGACTACATAAGCATGGAGCGGACTACCGATTCGTTCGGATACGGCATCGCCGGGACGTACATCCCGCTGAGGGGGTTCCAGATAAAACTTTCATACGAAAAGGCATACAGGCTGCCTACGACGGATGAACTCTTCGGAGACGAAGACCTCGAAGCCGGGAAAACGGACTTGAGACCCGAAAAAAGCGACAACGTGAACCTCAACCTGAGTTACGGTCACGATTTCGAAGGAGGGCACCGCATCTATGCCGAAGGAAGTTTCATCTTCCGCAATACCAAGGACTACATAAAACGCGGGCTCGGCAAGCACGGAAGCACCCAGTTCGGCATCTACGAGAACCACGGGCATGTCCGCACAATGGGCTACAACATCTCCCTGAGATATTCTTATTCCAAATGGTTCGATGCCGGGGTCACGTACAACGATATCGACACGCGGGATTTCGAAAAGACATGGACCGGCGGTTCGCTTCAGGAAAGCATGCACTACAAGGTCCGGCTGCCGAATATCCCTTACAGATACGCCGGCTTCGATGCCAATTTTTATTGGAACGACCTCTTCGCGAAAGGAAATACGCTGACGGTAAGTTACGACAATTTCTGGCAGCACGAGTTCCCGCTTTATTGGGAAAACATCGGGCACAAGGACTCCAAAAACTATGTCCCTACCCAGTTTTCGCACAATATTTCCCTGACTTACAGCATCAGCGACGGTCGTTACAACATTTCTTTCGAATGCAGGAACTTTACCGACGAAAAGCTTTATGACAATTTCAGCCTTCAGAAAGCCGGAAGGGCGTTTTACCTGAAAATCAGGGTCCATTTCGGAAGCAATTGACTATCAAAAGACAAATAAAGATTTTTCAGAAAAACAATAATTAAAAGCATAAGGAAAATGAAGAAAATTATTTTTAAAGGGATTTCAGCGTCCCTCGTCCTGACAGCGGCGCTTGCGGCAAGTTCCTGCGAAAAAGGGAACATCAATGAAGGGCCGGAAAACCCGACCGATGCCGAAGAACTGTATGTCATTGCGGCTCAGGTAGACGGCGTGAGTTATCTCATAACATCGGAAACTCTGGATTCGGGCGAAGTGACCACCCGCAATTCAGGCACCGAAGTAATCGGGGGCACATACTGGATTTACAAAGACATGAACTATGTATTTTCCCTCGCCTACAATGACGGAGGAAGCGGCACGGGCGCATCATATTATCTGAACGCGAGCGGACTTCCGGAAGAAAAATACATCTACGAATTCAACAGGATTACCACATACGGGCTTTGGGGTGAAAACGTAATCACCGCATCCACCGGGGATTCCAACACCACCGACGAAGAAGGCAACATAGCACAGGCCCTGCTGTTCAACTACCTGAACGCCAACGACGGCTCACAGTACGAAAGCTCGACAAATGCCGAGAATTACCTCGGCAACGGGGAGAAAGTGACCTTTGCCGGCTTCGTGGAGGCTAACGGAAAACTTTACACCTCCGTAGTCCCTATGGGAATGAGCAAGTACGGCATCGGACAATGGCCCGACAAAGTGACCGACCCCGAACTCGTAACCACGCAAGACGGCGGGCAGGGAAGCGGGAGCTACACGGCCGGAGTAATACCGTCCACCCAGTTCCCTGATTCGGCCTTCGTGGCAATCTACAGCGGGGACAGTTTCGACGAAACTCCAGTAATAGCGAGAACAGGAAAAATCGGTTTTGCAAGCGGGCGTATGAGGAGCCAGTACTATCAGACCATCTGGGCAGCCGGCAACGGAGACCTTTATGTATTTTCACCAGGTTACGGGCGCACGGCCGTCTCCACTTCCGACTTGAAGAAAGTCACCGGCACGCTTCCTTCGGGAGTAGTCCGCATCAAGGCCGGGGAAACGGAATTCGACCCTTCATATTACGTAAATATTGAAGAACTCGGGACGGGACATCCTATCTTCAGATGCTGGCACATTACCGAAGATTATTTCCTTCTTCAGCTTTACAAGGACGGGGTGGAGAGCATGATAAACGACGGCCGCAACGCCAACACGAACGAGCTTGCCATATTCAAGGGTGAAGACAGGAGCATCACCCCTGTAACCGGCCTGCCGGACGACCTTGCTGGTTTCGGAGGCGAGCCTTACAGCGAGGGCGGCAACATCTATATCGCGGTGACCGTAACCGGCGGAGAACGTCCGGCATTCTATAAAATCGATGCAAGGACAGGACAGGCAAGCAAGGGACTGTCGGTAGAGGCCGATGCGATAAGCCGCGCAGGAAAACTGAAAGTACAAAAATGAGACGTTTTTTCAGGAAAATACACCTGTGGATTTCCGTCCCGATAGGGCTGATTATCAGCATAACCTGCCTTACCGGGGCAATCCTCGTTTTCGAAAAGGAAATTCTCGCACTTGCGCACCCGCATCTATACAGATGTGAAGTTCCCGAGGGCTCCGCAATGATGTCCGGTGAGGAAATAGCAAAAGCTCTCAATGCCTCGGGCGCCGTTGTTCCAGGTGCGGACGGAGCTCCTGGCATGCCTGCCCCTGATAACGCCGTTTCCGGCGCCGACGGCGACAGGCGGGCCGAAGCAAGCGCCCGGGCCGAGGTGGCCGGGCTGCCGGAAACAGCCGGGTCAGCGGGAGTGGCAAAGCGGACCGAGGTGGCAAACGTCAGGCTTCCGGACAGGGAAAACGGTTGCGCAATGGTTACATTCAAGGGCGGCGGAAGAAAGGCCCTGAGCGTAAATCCCTATACTGGCGAAATCAACGGCTGGGTGGAAAGAAGCGGATTTTTCACAGCGGTACGCCAACTGCACCGATGGCTGATGGACATACCGGCAGCCAAGGGAGAAAAGACTGTCGGGAAAACCATTGTCGGCATAAGTACATTGCTGATGGTCGTAATCCTGATCAGCGGTCTTGCGATTTGGCTGCCCAAAGGTTCCCGGATGCTCCGCGCAAGGCTCGGCCTCTCATGCACCAAGGGCTGGAAACGTTTTCTTTACGACAGCCACGTTTCATTGGGATTCTACAGCCTGATTTTGCTCCTTGTCATGGCCCTCACCGGCCTTACATGGTCTTTCGGCTGGTACCGCGAGGCGTTCTATGCAGTCGCAGGCGCGGAACCGGGCCAACTGAAAGGCCTGATATTCTCACTGCACACCGGCACATGGGGCGGAATCTGGAGCAAGATACTTTATTTCATAGCCGCCCTCATCGGAGGCACACTTCCCCTGACAGGCTATTGGCTGTGGCTTAGAAGATTGAAAAAATGACGGGCACACCCCGATTTAATTTTTCCAATTGTAAGATATTATGAATCAATAACTTATAAAGAGAGCACCGAAAATTACCGTGGATTTCAAGGGGTTCGGAACCCTTTGAAATCCACATTCATAAAATATTATTACAACGATAAAACACTGTACATCAGCACAAAACAGCACACTCAGATTAAGTCGGGGCGTGCTTCAAAGAAGGTGGGCATGGTTATTTTTCAGGCTGATTCCGCGACTCCGAAGAATCCTTGATTGCCAGCAATATAGTCCCGAGCAAAGACAGGACGAAAAGGATGAGCGCCACTACGGCCGCCGTCATATTTTCCCTGCAATAAAACTCGACAGTGAAAAGCAGCAGTATGGCAGGAAAGGCGAATCTTTCCAGTCCCGTTCCACTGTCTTTCATTGCCAGGAATCTTGCTTCCTTGCCAAACAACAGGACAAACATCCTTACAAGGAACAGCAGCAGGAACAATCCGGCCACGACCCACATGACGATATTTAAAACATGCAGGCCTTCACTCCTCATGCAAAGCAAAAGTCCGAATAAAGCACCTATGGAGAAAAACCCCATTGCCCGGTCATTGAACAATTTCATGATTTTCATAACTCCAATTGATTAAAAACGATTGTTGCAAAATACAAAAAAATATGACATTTTGCAATTTTTTGGCGGGACAGGTAAACCTTTTTCAGGACGGGACACTTTTTCCGGGAGGCCTGGGAACCTGTATTTCCGCGCCAGAAAATGCCGGCATATTTTCCAACTTCACAGCCAGCCATCATTCTTACAACGTATTGATATTCAATATTTTACCAAAATCACTCCTACGCTTGGGTACATCGGAAAGTACCCAAAGACAGCTCGCATTTTTATAACACACTGATTGTCAGTAATTTCAAAAACCACCTCATGGATATGGGGTGAAAAATTCCAGTGCGAAACAAGCAGGCAAAATCCGCCGCCAGTTTTTTGACATTTACATTTTATTTTCTAAATTGCGCGGCATTAAAACCATTCTGGAGAAGAAAGACAATGAATTTCAGCGATGAAGCCATAGGATTTTTACGGGAAGCCTGCAAGGAAACGGAAATAACACGTCCCTTGCGGGATTTTCCCGAATATGCGCTTGCCACCTGCACCTTCCGGAACATGGAGGCCGGAGACGGACGATGCGGATTCCTGATTGTCCCGAGGCCTCCGAAGACCGAAAGAGGGGAAATCTTCGCGGCACAGATAAGGTCGGACGCCATCCTTTCCTTCGTGGGCCATTTGCGGAAATCCATGGATGCCGCCGTCATATACGAGGACAGATGGTACAGGGAAAACGGGAACATCAGGCTCAGGATAAAAGCACGAATATCGCATTTCGAACAGATAATGGGGAGGAAATGCACGGTAAGGCGCATAACCGGGCCGGAAGCCGATGATTTTCTCGACAGATACCACAGTTACGGGAGTTCCAAATGCAAATACCGCTACGGAACGTTTTCACAGGAGGGACGGCTCATAGCGGTATCCACATTTTCCGGAGCACGCAGATGGCAGAAGCCGGAAGGTACGGTCTCATCATACGAATGGATAAGGTACGCATCCCTTCCCGGAATACGTATCGCCGGGGGCATGGGAAAATCGCTGAACGCATTCATAGCGGAGACGGCACCTGACGACATAATGAGCTACGCCGACCTCGAATGGTCGGACGGGAGGGTTTACGAAACCCTTGGCTTCGCATTCGAAAACGTCACGCCGCCGCAGTCTTTCATCGTAAGCGAAAACAAAAGAGAGCCCATGAAAAGGCTCTCTGAAAAGTCCGCAACGGAAATCATCGGCAATGACCCCGATGCATATATCATCTGCAACCTCGGGAGCGGGAAGTTCCGATTGAAGAGAAAAGCCGAGCAATCTCCCCTACCCAAAGAACCGCCGAGGTAAGCCCTACAATCTTCAGCCAGTCCAAAGGCCTGATAGGGACTACAGAAAACATTTCGCCGCCGAAAGTCGTTATAAGTATCTGGCCCGCAAGTATCACGACGACCATCCAGATAAAACCTTTCGATGAAAACAGGTGTGAAAAAGCGGATTTTCCCGTCATGAACGCCTTTACATTGAACATGTTCCATAACTGTAACATCACAAAGGCAGTGAAGAACATGGAAAGTTCGTAAGTGGTAAGGCCGTCGCCGTCATTCCTGAAATACAGCAGCAGCCACATCAGCACCGCCACGAAAGCCGCGCCCACTCCGAAAATCAGCGCTGCCATATTCCTGCTTATGATGAAATCGCTCCTGCGGCGCGGCTTCTCTTTCAGGACATCCCTTGTCGGAGGAAGCGAAGCAAGCGCGATGGCCGCAAAGGTATCCATTATGAGGTTCACCCAAAGCATCTGCGTGACAGTCAGCGGGGACTGTTCGCCGATGAAGGCGCCGATAAGCACAATCAACGAGGCAACCACGTTGATGGTAAGCTGGAAGAGTATGAAACGCTGGATGTTCTTGTAAAGGGAACGGCCCCATACTACGGCATTCACAATGCTGTCGAAAGAATTGTCCAGGATTGTTATGTCACTGGCTTCCTTGGCAACTGAAGTCCCGTCTCCCATGGACAATCCCACCTGAGCCGCATTCAGGGCAGGAGCATCGTTGGTTCCGTCCCCGGTCACGGCTACCACCTCTCCCTTTTTCTGGAGGGTCTTCACCAGTCTCTCCTTGTCCAAAGGACGGGCCCGGGATATAACCTTCAAATCCGAGACACAGGCCTCCAGTTCCTCATCCGACAATGCGGCGAATTCAGGCCCCGTAATCTGGAATCTCCTGCCGTTGCCGTCAAAGCCGCTCTGTATCTGTTCGAGAGTCACGTCTTCCGGGACAAGCCCCACCTGACGGCCTATTTCGGCCGCCGTAACCGAGGTGTCCCCCGTCACCATCTTCACATCTATGCCGGCATCGATACAGCTGCGGATTGCCGCCGGCACAGTAGGGCGGACAGGGTCGGAAATGGCCGTCAGCCCTATGAAGGTCAGACCTCCGATGACCGTATCAGGGGATTTCGGATCGAGGGCCCCCTCCGGATACGCATCCGCCGCCATGTCCTTATAGGCAAAACCGAGGGTCCTCATGGCCTTTGCCTGGCATCCCCTCAATATCTCCAGGATTTCTTCACGTGAGGCACCTCCGGCAATCTCCGTACACAGGCCGAGGACTATTTCAGGAGCGCCTTTGATCAAAAGGCGCAATTTTCCTTCATGGCGCACGACTGTCGCCATATATTTTCTTTCGGTCGAAAACGTCAGCTGGTCATATACCTCGAAAGAGGCACGCAGGGCCATCGGATCATCCCCGCGTGATTTCAGCCACAGGAGCAAAGCCCCTTCGGTAGGATTTCCCATGACCTTGTCATTCCCGTCCTCCTCCTTGATGTGGGCCGTGGAATTGGCCGCTATGCTTTGTTCCACCAGAACCTTGTCGTCCACAAGAAACCTGGCCTCGGCCACGGTCATGCGGTTCTGGGTAAGCGTTCCCGTCTTGTCGGTACAGATTACGGTAGCCGCGCCCATCGTCTCGCAGGCATGTATTTTCCTGACAAGATTGTTGGAGGCAAGCATCCTCTTCATACTGAGCGCAAGGCTGAGGGTTACGCTCATAGGCAGGCCTTCCGGAACGGAAACCACTATCAGGGTAACGGCTATCATGAAAGTATTCAACAGGTAACTTCCGAAGCCGCTCCACGAAAACGCATCTCCGGAATGCTGGCCGTCAAGAAAATAGACCGCAAGCCGGCCGACTACGATAAGTCCGGCGATAATATAACTCGCTATGGAAATCACCTTGCTCAGCCTGTCAAGCTGCTGGTTGAGCGGGGTCCTCGTCGAAGAGTCGATTTGCGAAGCCACATAGACCTTCCCGTACTCCGAAGCATCGCCTACGGCAAAGACCCTCATCACTCCGCGGCCCTCCGAGACGGTTGTGCCTTTCATCACATGGTGGTAAGGATATGTCGCCTCAAGCCCCTGCGGAGTATCGGCTTCAACGCCTTTGCGTGCAAGCGGCTCCCCTGTAAGCGTGGACTCGTTGACGGAAAGCGAAACCGCTTCGAGAAGTTCCCCGTCGGCCGGGACTTCCTCACCGGTTTCGAGCAGCACGATATCCCCTACTACCACATCCTTCTTGGGCACTTCCACGAGTTCGCCGCTCCGGTATACCTTCACCGGAGTGTCGTCATTGACCTTGTTCAGTACATCGAAAGCCTTGTTCGCCCTGAGTTCGAGTATAAAGCCGACAAGCGTGGCGAGAAGTATCGCGACAAGAATCCCGGCAGGCTCGAAAAACACATTGGCCCCGGCCCCTTCGGCAAAATAATGATAGGCCGATACTCCGAAAGAGAAGAGCAGCGCTATCAGAAGTATCCTGATAATCGGGTCCTTGAATTTGTCCAGAAATTGCAGCCATACCGGTCTGCGTTTGGGAGGTGTCAGAATGTTGCTGCCATGTTCCGCCCGGCTCGCTTCCACTTCTTCGGGAGTCAGTCCTTTGTAATTTTCCATATTTTTATAAAATCTGTTTTCAAAATGCTTTCACCGTCCAGCAAAAAACATACAAAAAATCAACAATTTGCAAAAATAGGAAAATTTTTGCGTATGTTTGTCACATGGAACGATTGGCAAAATACATTATCATAGCGGCATCCATTGCCCTGATAGGGGCATTCTGCTGGTACTTCAGGGAAGTAATATCATACATACTGCTCGCTGCGGTATTTTCACTTGTCGCAACCCCGATAGCAAGGACATTGAGGAAAATACGCATAAGAAAATTCGTTTTCCCCAAGTGGCTGGCATCCATACTGTCGATAGTGACAGTACTCGTGGTGCTCCTTTCTCTGTTTTCCTTCATTATCCCTATCATCAGCAACGTCATAGTCAATTTCGACACGTCCAACCTGCGCACTACCGGCGCCAGCATAGAACTTCCGCTTATGGAGCTTAACAGATTCCTCATAGAGACGTTCCCGGCTCTCGGGCCAGACTTCAAGATTGAGTCAGCGCTGCTCCACCATCTCGGCAACATACTCGATGTCAGCACTTTCACCTCAATCATAGGCTCTGCGGCAGGGACAATCATCAACATAGGCGTAGGGCTTTTCGCCATCGTGTTCATCTCGTTTTTCTTCATAAACAATGACAATATGTTCAAAAACATCATATTGTCGTTCGTAAACGACAAATACACGCAGAAAACGGGAGAGGCGATAGAAGACATGTACAGACTGCTCAGCCGCTATTTCATAGGGCTCATCATCGAAGTCATCGGAGTGGCGCTCATCAACACGATAGGACTGCATTTCGTTGCCGGCCTGACTTTCAGCATGGCTGTCGGCATAGCCTTCATGACCGGACTTCTCAACATCATTCCATACGTAGGTCCATTCGCAGGAGGCGTAATCGGCACTTTCCTCGGCCTGATACTGAAATACTATTCGGCAAGCCCTATGGGGATAGATGTCAGCTTCTGGGGATATACGGCCATACTTGTAGCCATTTTCGTCTTCGCGCAACTCATTGACAATTACATATTCCAACCTATAATATATTCCAACAGCGTAAAGGCCCACCCGCTCGAAATCTTCATCGTCCTTCTTATGGCCGGCTATGTGGGAGGAGTGGTCGGAATGCTCATTGCCATACCGTCGTATACGGTGATAAGGGTATTCGCCGCAAAATTCCTGTCGCATATAAAATTCGTAAGGATGCTCACGGGCAGTGTGCAGGAAAAATCCCAAAAATGACAGGGGTTGTATCAAAAATTTCATTTTGACACAACCCCCCAAGAAAAGTCTTTATATCTGTCAGAATGCCAACATAGGCCTTACAATCGAAGTAGCATATTTAAAGAAACATATATAGTCCACCCAGCCTCCATCGGCGATATCTATATATCTGTAATATTTGTCAGATGCGGTAGCCGCAATCATAACCCCGTTCTGATAATCGCTATACAGTATTTTATTATTGTTGGAAACTTTCTCCATGGCCTTATTCATGGCCGATGCCAGAGCGCCTTGGCCTTCCCATGCCATACTGCCGTTCGCGACACCCGATGCAACGATACCGGTAATATCCAATTCTACATTGCATAGATTGCGGATTGCATCAAGATACTGGCCTCCCGACGGCATGAACCAACCTGTAGTGACACCCTCTGCCGGGCCTCCCACTTCTGAAGCAAAATCATATACCGCCTTAAAACCGGGATAATATCCCTTTGCGAAATCATCCGCCCTTTCGGTATATATCAAATGAGTGGCTCTATATCCATCCAGATTTTCATCTGCCAACGTATACAGTTCTTGCAGATCGGATGTCATCGGGATATTAGGAAAACCTATTTCCTCCTCGTCCCTTGTATAGCTGGCCTCGAAGTCAGTATTCTGAATAGAATAATCGGTATAGAAACGGCGCATATACCCTAAATTATCTGCGCTTAAAAAACCTGCTACCCGCGTAGCCAGAACAATGGCATGCGCGACACCGCCAAGGGCCTCTTTTTCACCATCTGCTATCCTGTCAGGATCAATCTGGCATACAATGCCTATCACATCGGCCGAGGACACCTCTGATGCCGGAGCGTCCTTAGAAATCAGAGAGCCGTCCGCAAGAAAGAAATCACCGACTTGCAGCAAATGCTCTATCACTTCAGGTTCGCCATAGTCTATAGTCACGCAATTGTCGGCTATCGCCTCGCCGTCCTGTTGCCACGGTGTATCCCCGTAACTGCCAGACAGGCTGAAATTCCCCGGCATGATCAAATAAATGTAAAAGTTGCCATCCGTCCACGGCTTAAAGTCATTGAAAACCACATTGCCGGACAAAGAATAGTCAGGAATCTGCCTGTCCGTATTGGTAAAGCGGTAAGTTTTCTCCGGAAGACTTATTTTCACCAATCCCATCGCATGGGACATTTCAAAATCAAGCCTACCCGATGAAGGAGACGCTGTTCCTACAGACAGGTCATAATCTGCAAAACCGTTGCTCTGGTCATCCGGCAAATTCCATCCTGCAATGAAGTCAGCAAAAAATTCCGAAGCCGTGGTCGCAGCCGGGTCTACAGAGGCCCCGAAATTTTCCTGATACGGATAATATGCATAATAAACCGCATTTTCAGGAAATGTCATGACTGAATCCGAAGAAGACCAGACAATGGACCCTCCATTGGATGAAGCCGTAAGACGAAGATTGTCCACAGCTTCTAACACCGTTCCGTTTTCAACCGCAAACAAACCTATCGCATCCCCGTCCGAGAATTCAGCAGGATATACGGCCGCACCGTCCGATGACAGGAAGCCGTCATCTGACACGGAAACAGTCAAAGGCACCAGAACCGATTCCTGCCCGTTCTTTTCACAACCGGCAATCACAAGGATTGCCGGAATCATTATCAACAAGCTGTATATGTTTCTCATCATTTACTTGCTTTAATTGAAAGACTTTCTGTACCAGCCTCTATTTCATTGATGAGGTCTACCAATTCCTGGATATCTCCTCTTTTCGCATACTCTGGCAGAATCATTGTCCTGCCCACAGGCCCCCACATTCCCTGTGAATCCTTTGCGACAGTAAGCATGGTGTAGTACCATCCCAAATAAGTGTATGCATCATAGAAATCAACCGACACGAAAGCGTAGTGGGTGTTTTCGTCAGCCTGATAGAAATACGGATTGGTAGTTATCCAACTCAACAGGTCATCATCGGTCTTGAATTCTTCATCTGGGTTGGAATAGTCTCCGTTCGCCATGTAATAATAGCATTCCACAGCCTCGGACGAACGTTCGAAATGGAACACTGCAATACCTTTGTCTTTCATCAGATGAGGCGAGTCGGCAAACAAGCCGGCCTCCAATGCCTCATTACCGTCATAAACTTTCACGAAAGTACTTGTGAAAGTCGCTGCCGAAACATCCTCCGAACCTGTGGTAGCCGTGGTAGTCAGAACCTTTGCCGCGATACCTTCATTTGAAACGGATACTGCAGCGACAGTATATTCCGTTTCAGGAGTAAGCCCTGACGGTTCAAACCATCCTTCACCTCTGTCGCATACGGCAGTAACGGCATCCAGCATAGAGTATGTAGGATTAAATTCTACCTGCTGGTTGTAATAATCGACTATCGCCTGCTCGACACTCTCTTTTGCGAGTTCTTCCGTATACTCATCGGTAGGAATTGCGACACAACCGTAAAAGATGCTTTCAAACCCGGCTGCCGGAACCACTCTGGCCGAGATACGCTTCGCTGTCGTGGCATCTATGATTATTTCTGCCTCGAAGTCCTCCGGAACGACGCCCCTTTCGCTCATGAACGACACAAGTTCGCATTTGCTTGAAATACCCACACCCGGAGTATATCCGAAAGCGAAGAAATAGTATTCAGTATTCTGCATTATCGAGAAGTTAGGCACGTCCTGATCACCAGTATAAAGTCCTATTCCGGCATCCAAATAGCTTTTAACGCCATCTACATATCTCTGAGCGATTTCATCCGCATCATCTTCTGTCAGATCAGGGAAATTCGCGGATGGAAGGCAGAGGAATATAAACTGTGCTGTCTTGTTTGAAGGAGTCACTTTCAAATGGACAGTCGTGGTTGTAACGTCAGAGTATTCCAAATCGAATGTAAGTTCCGGAGTTTCAGGCACTGTAGATGTTTCTATCCTTGAAAGAGGGGTCGTAGGGGACGCATCTTCTGAAGACATGCCGAATACCGTCAGCAAATATTCGGTTTCAGGGACGAGTTCCGAAACAACACCGGAATATTCTCCCCTATGGAGATTCTGTGAAAGGTATTCCTGCAACGAAATCCCTGCTGCGGAAGCCGCCTGTGCCGCACTTTCGGCCACGGCTTCATATATGGCTTCATCATCAGAGTCCCCGTAAACGGAAAATTCCAAAGCGGCAACATAATAGTCTACATTGTCCATGGAAGGAACTACCGAATACGATATGGATTTGTCCGTAGCGGAAATCACATCAATGTCAAACGAACAATTCTGCCCCGATGTGCCGAACTCCAGAGTCGCCACCTCAGAATATTCGCCGTTTTCCGAAACAGCCGCAGCCGCTATATGATAAGTTTCACCGGCGACAAGGTCGGAAACCGTCACATCCCCGCCGGGAACCTGTATCTTTGTACCTGCGGTCAATATACCCCTTGCTGAAGGCACTTCCGCCGCATCGTTCAACATCATGTATGCCAATTCATTTGCATTTTCAGAAGTTATGCTAAGCGTAGCCGAAGTCATGCCCGAGGACACAAATTCGACACTTACAGTAGGGACTGTCTTCACTTCGTCCTTTTTACAGGAAAAGACCGACATGGCAATCAGTGCCAACACCGATATTTTCAATAAAGTAAATATATTTTTCATTGTTTTCTTTTTTTATTTAAATTTTGATTGTTTTTTACTGCTCATCTTCGTTTTGTGAAAGTTTCATTCTGTACAAAAGATACCCGTAAGGGCAATATGCTTGAGTTCCGTTGTAATTGGTAACATTGAAACCCAAATAAGGCTTGTCACCCCCGTAATAGTCTGCAATAGTCTCAGGCCACCACATCTTGATGATTCTGAACAGAAGGTAATCCCCGTCCTTTGAGACATGTATGGTTACTTCCCTTTCATAGTTCGTGTTGCTCTTGTCGTTTACCGTAATTATACCGGTGCTTTCATCAAACACGTAAGGCCCTGAAAAATCCGTGACCGCTACACCGCCGACAGGATTAGAAGCCCCGTGGACGAACTCTATCTGATTGCCGCCGAAAAGAACATTGGCGTATGACCTGTACTCCGGAGTATCGATGAATTGAAATCCGAGCGCGTCATCCGGAGATATCGGGCTGTCCGGATTTGCCATATTATAGTCAATCGCATACTGGTCAGCAAATTCCCCTGCGGTTATCGTCTGATAACTCAGTTCATTATATTCCGTCAATAGCCTGAATATGGTAGAATCGCGGTCGAATTCACAAACTTCGGCAGTCCAGAGAGTATTATCCAGATCAGATGCCAGAACTTTGGTCGGATCCGCTTGGATTACCGTAAACACAGCAGGTTCCTCCGCATTGGAATACAGAACGGTTACCTCCGTCCTTCTTTCACCGGGAACCGTATTGGGGTCCACATTGAACGAAATAACGCCCGGTTCGCTGACATCGAATTGATTACACCATCCATCGGTGCATATCGGAGTCTCGATTACGCCATCTTCGGCAGGATCGGTTATCGAATAGCTGACAGTATAAGTTCCTCCCGCAGCCTCGACTTCCACGATTCCGGGATCTATTTCAATCACGGAATCCATTGTAGGAACTTCCTCAGTCCCTTTGGAACATGAAAAAATCCCAACTAATAAAACAAATGGTACTAAAAAACGTTTCATTGATTATAAAATATTTAAATTCAAACACAAAGGTACGAAAAAACCGAGAGATATGCCAATAAATTTTGAACCGATTCTCATTGGCCGGTTTTGACCGTAGCCGGAAGCGGAAGCACTTCATTATTCAAAACCAAGAATGTGACCTTGTTCAACGTACCAGAGGAAGCCTTTTACCCGCAAATAGCCCATCGAGGACAAAAGAGACATGTAGCGTCTTATCTGTCTTTCATGGCCGGCTTCCTGTCTCCCGAATTTATAGTCTATCGCAACGGCTTCGTTTCCGGAGACAAGCACCCTGTCCGGGCGGCTTATCCGCCCTCCGGGTTCGATGATCTCTATTTCGGTCAAAACATCGTATTTTCCGGTAAACCAGCCGTATTTTTCTACGGACGAGACCGCAGAATTTATCTCTTCAAGATATTCCGGCATTTCTGCAAGGCTTATGTCCCCTTCCATCACGGAACGGGACAGGGAACCTTCAATGTCCCCTACCGATTTTATGCGCGACATGATCGTGTGCAGTATTTTCCCCCTACCGCGCCTTTGCGGAGCATCGGTGAAATAATCGAAACTGTCATACGCGAGTTTCAGCCTGTTGCCGAATGACAAAGGACGAAAATACGGCACTATGGCATTTTCCGTTTTATTCTGCCTGTTTCCTGATGAAGCGCGCATCCAATCCCCGAAATCGAAAGACATGCCTTCACCCCGGTTTTCACGGCAGAAAGCATACAGGTATTCCGAGATTCTCGAAGGTTCGGACGGATTGGACATAAAAGCTTTTGAGAGCGGATCACATATAATCACCAGCTCCTCCACGCCGCGCGTAAAGGCCACGTAAGCTATATTGAAATTGTCCACTATGGAAAGCTCCGCCTCCTCTCTGTAATCATCTGCGAAAAGCGTTTTTTCAGACTTAGAGTTCAACACGACCGGCACCAACAATCCGGTACCGAAATCGTCTTCGGGGAGTCTCACCCATCTTTTAGAAGCCTTGTACATCGGCACTTCAAGGTAAGGGACTATCACGGCCTTGAAATCGAGGCCTTTTGACTTGTGCACAGTCATAACCCTCACCGCATAATCGTTTTCCGGGGCAGGTACGGTAAATGACTGCGAAAAAGTCTCCCACCATGAAAGAAATCCATGCGGATCATCGCCCTCGGAAGAAACGAACTCATTGACCTTGTCAAGGAAAGCGTATACATGGGCCGTATCCGGAGCCATGGTTTCCTCTGGCAACTCAGCGACACAAGCTTCGCAAAAGGCATACAGAGACATGGCAGGCATGTCGCCGGGAGCGGTTTTCCGGAGCGTATTTATGACATATTTTACCGCAAATGAATTGCCTACAAGTAACGAATCATCTGAAATTACCGGAATACCATTGTTTTTCAAGAGTTCCACGGCCCTTTCGCCGTCCGAGTTGGAACGGACCAGCAAAGTAATGTCGGAAAATACGTACCCGTTGGCGCGCAAACGCGAAATAGAAGACAGCAAGCATTCATCGGCCGATGAAACATCGTCATCCTTCGACAAAAACCTGATATGCACATGCCCGCCTTCGGCCTTCTGCGCACGGAGGGACGGTACTTCCTGCCGTATATCGGCATATACCTCGGAAAGCATACTGCTTCCGCAACGCTCTACCGCAAAAGAAAAAAAATCATTGTTGAATGAAACTATGTTGCCAAGACTCCTCCAGTTTTCCTTCATGCTTTCAAACAAGGCATCTGGAAATCTTTCTTTAATTTCTCCGCCCAAAATACGCCAATCTCCGGAGCGCCACCTGTAGATACTCTGTTTTACGTCTCCGACCACCAATGTTTCACCGCCCTGTGATACAGAATTGGATACAAGAGGCAGGAAATTGTGCCACTGCAACCTCGAAGTATCCTGGAACTCATCCAAAAGGTAGTCGTCATAACGCGTACCGAGCTTCTCGTACACGAAAGGGGTATCGTCATCGGAAATAATCCCTGCCAAAGCCTGGTTCGTATCGTCCAGCATGACAGTGTTGCGTTCTCTCAGAATGCTCGCTATCGCAGACGCTATGTCTGACACGACACCGAGGCGCAACAGTTCCGAAGAGACAGCAACGGCAGTATTGTACAAAACATGATTGTCTTCATAATAAACCTTCATTTCGTGCAGGCAATCGTTAAGAGACGGATACACTGCCGATATGCGGTCTTTGAAGGCAGATGTCCTTGCGTACCATGCCTCGGATGAGGCATCAATCCTGGCCGTCAGAGAATCGGGGATTTCAAAAAGTTTGCCTTCCGCAATATCACGAAGCTTCCTGAAAGGCGAACGGCCCCCTCCGATAAAATCTTCCGGAGCCAGCATCCCTTCCGAGATGACAGACAGCGCACGGGAAGCATAACCGGACATTCCCTGCTCAAAATCTCCCATAATGCGTCCGCACCGTTCACGCACGAGGGCTATGGATTTTTTCGGCAAAGCCCTGTCGTATGGGACTCCTCCGCTCTTTATGCGGAACTCTTCGCTGAAAATTTCCGTTCCGGAATTTTTAAGAAAATCCTTGACATTCCATTTTCCCCCTCTTTCAAAAGAATCCATCGCCATCTCCACCAACCATCCGATCAATGCCGGATCCGTGCTGTCACCGCCTATGGAGTCCACTACGTCATCTATACCCTCCGAATAAACAGCCATCCTGTCCAAATCAACTGAATAGGAGCCGTAAAGCCCGAGTTCGCGGGCAAAAGCCCTCATCGTCCTTTGGAAGAACCGGTCTATGGTGCTTACGGAGAATGTCGTATAATCATTCATTATGCGTTCCAGGACATTTCTTGCCGTTTCTGCGGTTTCTTTGGCGGAAAACCCGCATGCCGAAGCTATGTCCTCATAGTAAGGGGACTTTTCGGGACAAGACGCAAGCACATTCAACTGCTCAAGGATACGGGACTTCATTTCTTCCGTCGCCTTGTTTGTAAAAGTCACGGCAAGTATGTTCCGATAGGCGTATTCATGCCTGAAAAGAAGCTTTATGTATTCTTTTGCCAACCGGAAAGTCTTGCCAGAACCGGCCGAAGCGCTGTAAACCTTTAACATGTCACACCTCCGTCTTTTTACATATAGAAGCGAAATCGCAATATTCGCATTTTGCCGACGGCCCCTCGGTGAAAGGCACCGCCGGGTCCAGAATCTCTTCAATCAGGGACGCGGTCCCTTTGCGCATTGACGAATAGTCACCGTCAGTAAAACAAAACTCCTGAGGTGACGACCGGAATATCTCTTTTAACGAATATATGACACCGGCCATAGGATACCCCATCGCCATGCTTTGGCCCGCATGTTCTAAAAGATAACGGTAAATGAATAGCTGAAGTATGATACCGGGACGCTTCTGCCTCCCTTTGTCGAAAACTTCCGATACGTCCTTGTACTTCAAATCCACGGCACCTGTCTTATAATCTATTATCCTCAACCGACCGTCGCAAATATCCAACCTGTCAATAAACCCTCCAAGCATCACATGGCGTCCGTCATCCAAGCTGAAAGGGGCCGTGAGCCACCTTTCCAGCCCGGCTATCTTCAACGGTGCAAAACCAGCATCCGCTTCCAATGTCTTTTCCACAAGCCTGAGGATTATCTCTCGATTTATCAGATTTGCGCCGCGTATTTCAGTATTCTGCGTTATTTTGGAAAATGATTCGTCCACCACGGCGGAAAGGGCATCCCTGTCGGAAATCATTTTTTCAATGCACTGCCTGGTCATTTCTCTCCCTACCCACGGACCGTACAATGTCTGCATCGCCAAATGATACCAGCGACCGAATGATGAATAATCCACATCGTCCACCAACTCTTCTTCGGGAATTTCCCGGGCAACATGCGCGTAATAGAATTTCAAAGGGCAAGTCACATAATCATTCAGTGAACTGTATGAAAACGGGGTTCTGTCCTCAAAAAAAATCTTTTCCATCAAGGAACTGATTTCAGGAGTCTTGACGACCTGCCCGGACTGCGGTGCCATTCCGGGGCCCGAAAAGAACGAAACATTTTTTCTCGAAAATACCGCCTTGTCAGAATAAAGATATTCTATCTGCTTGACATACCGGCTCTCGCCTCCTCCTTTCAATCCTTCGACACGAGTATCGGATATTAAGAAGACTTTTTCCGCACGGCTGATCAGACGATAGAAATAATAAGCCCATATGGCATCCTCATATTCGTATGTAGGCAGGCCGAAACCTTTCCTGAGCACAAAAGGAATGAATGAAGAATCGTTTTTGTTCGAAGGGAACAGCCCTTCGTTCATGGATGTAATGATAACATTTTTAAAATCCAGGGCCCTTGTCTCCAAAGGTCCCATTATCTGTATCCCGCTCAGAGGTTCGCCCTTGAAAGGCACCGTGGCACCGGCCACAAGCGTGTCTGTAAGACGGAACCACGTGGCCGGACGTACCGGAAGGCGCATGTCAGCGATTTTGACAACGGCCGAAAGATACTTCTTGATAAACTCCCTGTCAATGCTTGGCGCCGAAACTCCGAGTTCCCACAGCACATCCTTGCAATAATCCGCGAGCTGACCGGTATTTTCCGTACTTTCGAAGTCATCGATTACTACACGGAAAACCGTTTTCAACAAAGGCGACGTCCCGGGGAGTTCCGGCTCAACATAGACCATGTTGCACGAAAAAATGGTTTTTATCGTATCCTGTACCCCCGGCTGCGAACACAGATATCTGTGGTGCAGCAAATCGATCACGTTCCGGTGATAAAATTTCATCTTTCCCGATGGCAGTCTGCGCGAATGCAGATGCAATTCCTTCAACGAACGCATAAACGAATACAAGGCTGAACCTCCCATAGGGCATCCCATTGTCACATTTATCGAAGACACATTCTGAGGAATGGCGCTCAAAAGCGGGGCCAGCAGGGAACTGTCAGGAAGCACAACCGCCGTTTCTCGTCCGATACCGTCTCCAAGGGAAGAGAGGATCTCTCCGGCATATTTCGCTTCCCCCACCGCAGAAGGTACGGATACAGCCTGAATACACGGGGCTGTTACATCACTGTCGTCCAAAACATATCTGGAAGGGAAATCTTTAATGTTTTCCTTCATGAAAAGCGATGCTGCATTCTTTTCGTCCCTGAGCATGCTTCCGCAAAAATCCCAATAGAAATCCGCGCGTCCTTCGTCCATAAAATGCTTCAGCAGGACTTTTTCACACTCGTTGAGCGCATTCAGTCCGATAAACACTACTGTGCCATATCCTTCCAACGGTTCCAAAGAACCGGCGCGCAGCTTTTCCGCGACTTGGCGATACAGCATCCCGTCGTATGCGATGCCTTCTTTCCCGAGTAAAGCCCTGAATCTTTCATAAAGGGGGAACAATATGCGCCAATTGCTGCTGAAATTCTTACGCACGCCATCCGAAACAGAAACCCCGTTTCCAAAATAATGGCCCCAGAAGCCCTTTATGGCTTCCCTCTGTTTTTCTGTAAGATAGCTGAAATCATCTTTCAAAGCGTTCAAATCGGACACATTCATGAACAGGCTACGCGCATCTACCATGTATTTGTCCACATCATTGAAATCGGAGACAAGCATGTCCCCCCAGAAAACGAAACTGTCCAAACTTTCCGGCTCCGGTACTATTTCCGAATAACAGGCATAAAGCCGTTGCAGCAGAGTTATTCTGTCCGCCACACGGAGATCGGAAATCTTACCGAAAAGTTCATTTATGGTAATCAGTTCCGGAGAAAAGAACGGCTTGTCCATTATTTCCGAAAGGTACTGACGGAAAAACACAGTGGAACGCCTGCTCGGAAAAACCAGACAGACCCTCGAATTCCGGTCAAGAATCCTGTCTTTGCATATTTCGGCCACTTGCCGCAAAAAAGGTTTTATTTCTCCCATGGATAGAGATTTTCCTCTGTTTTTTCTTTTGCAAGTCTGCCGGCCGCAAACCTGCGATTTCTCAGAAACCGATTGGAAGCCTTTCGCGCAATGCAACGGCATCCGCCTCGTATCCGGGCTTGCCGAGAAGGGCAAACATGTTCTTCTTATAAGCCTCTACCCCCGGCTGGTCGAAAGGATTCACGCCGAGTATGTAGGCGCTGATTCCGCACGCCATTTCGAAAAAATAGAAAAGCCCGCCGAGGTTGGCCTCATCCACACGCTCTATCGAAACCTGCATCTGAGGCACGCCTCCGTCGATATGTGCGAGCCTGGTTCCGAGCTCCGCCATCCTGTTGCACTCCTCCACCCTTTTCGCAGCAATGAAATTGAGCCCGTCGAGATTTTCGGGATCCGTATTTATCATAAGCTTCCTGCCGGAATTTTCAACAGAAACAACGGTCTCCATAAGGGTTCGTTCCCCGTCCTGGATATATTGCCCCATGGAGTGCAGGTCGGTGGTAAAACTGGCCGATGCCGGGAAAATCCCCTTGCCGTCCTTGCCTTCGGACTCTCCGAAAAGCTGTTTCCACCATTCTCCGAGATAAGTGAGTTTCGGGTTGAACGAAACCAGCATCTCTATCTTATAGCCTTTCGAGTACAAAAGGTTCCTCATCGCCGCATATCTCAATGCAGGATTGTCTTCCGTGGCTTCGGAACAGATTTTCTCCGACTCTGCCGCCCCTGCAAGCAATTTTCGCGCATCATGGCCTGCAAGCACTATCGGAAGCAGCCCTACCGGAGTCAGCACGGAAAAACGTCCCCCCACATTGTCTTCAATGACGAAAGTCCTGTATCCTTCCGTATCCGACAGTTTCTTCAGAGCGCCCTTCGCCTTGTCCGTCACCGCCACTATCCGGCTGGCTGCGGCCTTTTTACCGTAACGGTCCTCTATGAAGTTCCTGACCAGACGGAAAGCTATTGCCGGCTCGGTAGTAGTGCCGGATTTGGAAATGACTACGGTGGCCACGGAACGGCGGAGCATCAGATCGAGCAGCTCGGCCAGATAGTCCTCCGACAGGTTGTTTCCGGCAAAAACCACATCCAGACTGTTTTCCTTGCGCCCCAACCGGGACTGGAACGAATGCGACAGGGCTTCTATCGCGCACTTGGCGCCGAGATAGGAGCCGCCTATGCCTATGACTACCACGGTGTCCACCCCGGCCTGCAACCATTCGTCCCTGATATCTTCGAACTGTTTCAGAAGGGACTCCGGAGTCTGCGAAGGAAGATGTTTCCATCCGAGAAAATCATTCCCCGCGCCCGTTTCCTTATCCAATATGCCGTACGCCTCAAGGGCTTTTTCAAGATAAAAACTGTAATCGCCTTCATAAACGAAAGGCATGCAGCCGTCGAGATTTGTTTTAAACATAATATGAAATTTTAATCGATTCTTTTCCACTTCTGGGTTTCACTGAAAGGGCCGACATAGCCTTTCACAATCAGTATGTCCGGGTCATCCCCGTCCACTTCCATCGTCGTTCTGAACAGTCTGGCCCTGTCGGGGCTGAGTATCTTCCCCTTGAATACGCCGTCCTCATAGCGCAGGCCCTTGGCTATGTCCATACCGATTACCGGTTTGTCCTCGTATTCGCCCGGACAGCCTGCACACAAAGGACTGCCGTAGGCCTCGAATTCACCGAGAAGTCCGGTTATCTTGCAATTGTAGCCGTCATCCACCTTATATATTATGACTTCGGATTGCGGATTGCCGTGTTTGTCGCAGGTCTCCCACTTGCCGAGTATGGCCTCTTCCGGGCCGGGCCCTCCGGCCGCCGCGGCGGCAAAGGAGCTGAGACAGGATGACAGGATGAAAACAGACAGGAACAAAACTCTCATATACACATACGATTTAACCACACGCGCATGCCGGAGCAAAACCGGCATGACATACAAAGATAGCAAGCAGTTTTTGATTTTTAAAAAGTGTTTCCTACTTTTGTGCGATTTTTACTAATTTTTACTGAGATTATTCAAAAACAATTTTTATAACAAACTATGGCACTGCAAGAGACTTTCGAAAAACAGGGCAACTGGCTGTTCAAGCGCAGGGGAGTGCTCCCCATATTCGTTTTGGTAGTAGGACTCGGAATATATCTGCTTACCCTCGAAATGCAGGGGATGATGTTCTCGGCTCTCGCCCCGTACTGGATATACTATGAATTTTTCTGCCTGCTCGTCAGTCTCCTCGGAGTCTTTGTCAGGGTATACACGGTCGGACATACACCGGCCAACACTTCCGGAAGGAACACGGAAAAACAGGTGGCAGACAGCCTGAACAAGACGGGAATCTACTCGACTGTGCGCCATCCGCTATACCTCGGGAATTTCCTGATGTATTTCGGGATAGCCCTGCTCACCTGCAACATTGCGTTCATCCTCATGTTCATCCTCATTTTCTGGCTGTATTATGAACGCATCATGTACGCGGAAGAGCAGTTTCTCCGCAGGAAGTTTTCGGAAGAATACCTCGCATGGTCTGAACACGTCCCTGCCTTCTTCCCGAAATTCAAAGGCTTCGTAAAGCCGTCACTTCCTTTCTCATGGAAGAAGGTGCTGAAGAAAGAGAAGAACGGAGTTTTCTTCCTTTTCCTGATTTTCTGCATATTCAACCTCTGCGGATGGTGGCTCTGCCCGCAATACATCCATCTGAACTGGGCCATAATAGTACTGGCAATCTTCACCGGACTTTCCTACATAGTCCTGAAGATTCTCAAGACGAAGACGAAAGTGCTCGACGAGGAAGGAAGATAATCACTTGCCGGACATATAGGCTTTCGGGGAAACGCCCGACTCCTTTTTAAAATAAGTGCCGAAAAACGACTGATTCGGAAAATTCAGCATGTCACTGACCTGCTGTACCGTATATTTTCCGCTTTTCAGCAGGGCTTTCGCATCCAGCATTACATAGTCCCTTATCCATTCTACCGGACGGACGGCCATATCACGCTTATACCGGTAATCCCTGTCGGATATCTTCTTTTTCATCGCGACGTACACCACGGCTCAGAAATCCAGAATTGGGATGGCAAAACAAAAAAAGCGGCCTGAATGGTCGCTTTGTCTTGGTAGCGGGAGGAGGACTCGAACCTCCGACCTCCGGGTTATGAGCCCGACGAGCTACCAACTGCTCTACCCCGCGGTATTGGACTGCAAAGATAGATATAATTTTCAATTCAGCAAAATTTATTTTCAAAAGCGGGCGGAAGCAGCTGGAAAGTTGGCAAAGCAGTCGGGAAACTGACGGAAAGCAATCAAAAGCCGGCGAAAACAGCTTCTCAATACATGCACGAAACAAGGTCGGCGACACAGTCCATAGGCGCCTCCTTCTGTTCTCCTGTTACGATGTTTTTGATATTGACCGCATGGCGCTCCATTTCATCGCTTCCGGTGATAATCATATACGTGATATTGCGTTTGGCCGCATAATCGAACTGCTTTTTCAGTTTCACTGCATCAGGGTATATCTCACAGGAAATACCGTTGTCCCTCAACTCTTTCACGACCGGCAGCAAATAAGCCGTCTCGGCCGGACCGAGATTTGCGACAAGCACTTTCGGCCCTGAAAGCACGGACGAAGGGAATTTTTCAAGCCCCGACAACACATCATAAATCCTGTCGGCACCGAAAGAAATGCCCACTCCGGAAAGCCCCGGCATACCGAAAATCCCAGTGAGGTTGTCATAACGTCCTCCGCCGCAGATACTCCCTATCGGGAAATCCAAAGCCTTGACCTCAAAAATTGCCCCGGTATAATAATTGAGTCCGCGGGCCAGGGAAAGGTCGAATTCCACAGGAGAGGAAATCCCGGCCGCGGAAATCAGCCCGAAGAGTTCCTCGACCTCGTCCAAGCCCTTATTGCCTATTTCAGAACCGGAAAGGACAGTCCGCATGGCCTCCAGTTTGGAAGCGGTATCTCCGGAAAGCGACAGGACAGGCTCTATGACTGCAATAGCTTCAGGTGTAAGCCCTCGCCCGGCCAGTTCCTGTTTTACCGCCTCTATACCTATCTTGTCTATCTTGTCTATGGCGACGGTGATGTCCGTAATCCTGTCCGGGAAACAGCATGCCTCCGCCAGACCGGCAAGCACCTTGCGGTTGTTGATTTTGACCGAAACCCGGATGCCCAAACGCCTGAAGACAGTATCTACTATCTGGACAAGTTCAAGCTCGTTCAGCAATGATTCCGAACCCACGATGTCGGCATCGCACTGGTAAAACTCCCTGTACCTGCCCTTCTGAGGCCTGTCGGCACGCCAGACCGGCTGGATCTGAAACCTTTTGAACGGGAAAACGATATCGTTGCGGTGCTGGACTACGAATCTCGCAAACGGGACAGTAAGATCGTACCGCAACCCCTTTTCGCATGTCTTCAGGGACAGTGCCTTGCTGTCATACTCCAAACCTTCCCCTTCCGTCCTGTATCGGGAAAAATCAATCCCTGAAAACGCATCGCCAGAATTAAGGATGCGGAAAAGCAGCTTGTCGCCCTCTTCTCCGTATTTTCCGAGCAGGGTGGAAAGGTTCTCCATGGCAGGAGTCTCGATACGGGCATAGCCGAAAGTCTCGAATACGGAACTTATCGTATCGAAAATATACTGCCTCTCGGCACATTGGCGGGGAAGAAAATCCCTCGTACCCTTTGGTATGGAAGGTTTCTGTATCATGTAATCCTAATTATTTTTCCTTGCTTCTGATATATTCGTCTATCGATTTCGCCGCCTTGCGCCCGGCTCCCATTGCAAGTATGACGGTCGCCGCACCGGTAACGGCATCTCCCCCGGCAAAAACCCCCTCACGGGTGGTTTTCTCGTCTTCGGAGGCCACAATGCGGCCGCGTTTGTCGCTCTGGAGCCCCGGGGTCACGCGTGAAAGCAGCGGATTAGGGGAAGTCCCGAGAGCCATTATCACGGCATCGCACTCTATTTCAAAATATGAATCGGGGATTTCGACAGGGGAACGCCTCCCGCTTTCGTCAGGCTCTCCGAGTTCCATCCGTATGCATTTCAGGCCGCGCACCCAGCCTTTCTCGTTGCCGAGTACTTCCACAGGATTCGAAAGCAATTCGAAATGTATCCCTTCATCCTTTGCATGATGCACTTCCTCGGCCCTTGCCGGAAGCTCCTTCTCGGTACGCCTGTAAACGATTGTGACCTCGGCGCCGAGCCTCAATGCCGTCCTCGCGGCATCCATGGCCACGTTTCCTCCGCCCACTACGGCGACCCTGTTGCCCGTATAGATTGGTGTCATGTAGTCGTCGCGGTAAGCTTTCATCAGATTGTTCCTCGTCAGGAACTCATTCGCCGAAAATACCCCGTTGAGATTCTCGCCGGGAATGTCCATGAATCTCGGAAGCCCTGCTCCGGAACCTATGAAAACTGCCTCGTATCCTTCATTGTCGAACAATTCGTCTATGCTTATGGTCTGCCCAACCACGGTATCGGTCTCTATGCGGACCCCCATGGCTTTGATATTGGCTATTTCGCCGGCCACCACGGTATCTTTCGGAAGCCTGAACTCGGGAATGCCGTATTCAAGCACGCCGCCGGCCTTGTGCAAGGCCTCGAACATAGTCACCTGATAACCGAGTTTTGCAAGGTCGCCCGCACAGGCCAACGAAGCCGGGCCGCTTCCCACTATGGCGATGCGGTGCCCGTTGGATGGGGCGCATTGGGTAAAACGGACTCCGTTTTCACGGCTCCAGTCCCCTACGAAACGCTCCAGTTTGCCTATCGAGACCGGCTGCCCTTTCACACCGAGGATGCAGCGGCCTTCGCACTGCAACTCCTGAGGGCAGACCCTGCCGCATACCGACGGCAGTGAACTGTCCTGCGAAATCACCTCGGCCGCCCCCTTGATATCGCCGGCGGCGACACGGGCTATGAACTGGGGGATTTTCACATTGACAGGACACCCTTCCACGCAACGCGGGTTCTTGCAGTTCAGACATCTTGAAGCCTCAAGCAAGGCTTCTTCCATATTATAACCATAGCATACCTCGTCGAAATTGGCAGCCCTGACCTTGGGATCCTGCTCCCTGACAGGTACGCGCGGAATATTGTTTGCCATAATATTTTTATAAAATTATTTTCCCAATCCCAAATGACACTTATGATCTTCCTCTATTTCTTGAGGACGGTACATTCCCTGGCGCCTCATGGCCTCATCGTAATCGACGGCATAACCGTCGAACTCCGGACCTTCGACACAGGCAAAACGGGTCTTTCCCCCGACGGTGACACGGCAGGCCCCGCACATTCCGGTTCCGTCCACCATCAGCGTATTGAGGCTCACGGTAAGCGGGATATTGTATTTTTTCAATGTGAGGGATACGAATTTCATCATGATCATCGGTCCTATCGCGACAGCTTCGTCATATTCATGTCCGCCGTCCAGAAGTTCCTCGGCACAGGCCGTGACCATTCCCTTGAAGCCGGCCGACCCGTCATCGGTGCAGACATAAAGATTGTCGCACAAGGCCCTCATCTTATCTTCAAGGATAACAAGGGAAACGTTCTTAGCCCCCATTATCACATCTACGGCAGCACCGTGGGCCTTGAGCCATTTGACCTGCGGATATACGGGAGCTGTCCCTACTCCGCCTGCAATGAAAAGATACCGGCGGCCTTTCAGTTCTTCCGGGGTCTTCGATATGAACTCCGAAGGCACTCCGAGGGGGCCCACCACATCGGCAAAACAGTCACCGACATTATAAGCGCACATTTCCTTTGTGGATGCGCCAATAGTCTGTATCACTATGTCTACAGTACCGGCCTGGCCGTCATAATCGCATATCGTAAGCGGGACCCTTTCGCCCTTCTCGTTGTCTCTGACAATCAGGAACTGCCCCGGTCTTGCGGCTTTTGCAAGGCGCGGCGCTTCGACCGACATGCGGCATATATTGTCGGCAAGCCACTCTTTCTCAACTATACGAAACATCTGTCTTTTAATTTATCGGAGCGCAAATTTAGAAACAAAGTCCAATTTTTCAAAAAGTATCAGTAACTTTGTAGACAGTTTGAAAATCGCACTAATTGTATACTGTTATGAAATTTTTAAAAACACTCTTGGCTTCCTTCTTAGGATGCGCGATTGCATTGTTCATCGCAATCATGATATGTATCGGAGTCATAGGCTCGCTGGCCTTTCTCGGACAATCCTCGACTCCTGTCATTCCGAAAACGGGAATTTTGAAAATCGATTTTAAAAATGTCATTTCGGAAAGGAGCATCCCCGCCTCCCTCAACCAGATAATAATGGGGGAAAACAGCGGAACGACAACGCTCTACGATGCCATCAAGGCGATAGAGAAGGCCGCAACCGACCCGGGAGTGAAATTCATCTATATGGAACCCGACAATTTTTCCGGCCCGATAGCCGCGATGGAAGAGTTCCGCACCGCCCTTGAAAGATTCCGCGCAAGCGGGAAGGCCATCATATCCTTCACACAGACACCTACGCTCGGAAGCTACTATCTGGCATCCGTTTCAGATAAAATATACATGGCCCCTTATGGAAACGGAATGATACTCGGCCTCGGAAGCCAGATGATTTATTTCAAGGACCTTCTGGACAAGATTGGAATAAACATCCAGCTTATCCGCCACGGAAAATACAAATCGGCCGGGGAACCTTATATCAAAAGTGAAATGAGTCCGGAAAACAGGAGGCAGAACGAGGAGATGCTGGATGCAATCTGGGAGAGCCTCGGTGAAAAAATGGCCTCGGCAAGGGATATCACCATAGAAGAACTTGACGGCATGATCAACGGGCTCGAACTCGATTCGCCCGAGGATTTCATCGAAAACGGGCTGATTGACGGGACCGCTACAAAGGACCAGATGAGCGAAAAACTCTGCACCCTTTACGAGGTCGAGGACGAAAAGGACCTGAGTTTCATCCCATTCGACGACTATGCCGCGAACAATACAGTAAAATCAGTATCGGCCAACAAGATAGCCGTCATATACGCCGACGGTGAAATCGTCGAAGGAAAATCTTCCGAAAATATCGGCGGGGATTCTTTCTCCGGGCAACTTGCCGAAATAAGGAAAGATACGACCATCCGCACCATCGTCTTCCGTGTTAATTCTCCTGGCGGAAGCGTGAGCGCGGCTGAGAAAATCAAGCGCGAAATAGACCTCATGAAGGCCCAGGGCCGTACAATCATCGCTTCATACGGTTCATACGCGGCTTCCGGAGGCTACTGGATTTCTGCCGGCTGCGATTACATCTTTTCGGATGCTACGACACTGACGGGAAGCATCGGAGTGTTCAGCATGATTCCAGAAATAGGAAAGGCCGTGAAAGAGAAGGCGCACCTCAACGTATACACAATCAAGACCCACGAGCATGCCGACATGTTCAATCTCATGAGGCCTCTCGATGCTGCCGAAGAAAGGTACATGCAGGCATCCGTGGATACCATCTACACAAAATTCACGAAATTGGTGGCACAGGGCCGCGGGATGGATGTGGAAGACGTGGATGAAATAGCACAAGGGCGTGTCTGGGCCGGAACCGAAGCCCTTGAAATCGGGCTTGTGGACCAGATTGGAGGACTTTACGATGCAATCGAATATGCAGCGGCCGTTTCCGGATACACCGACTACACCGTGGTACAGTATCCTAAACCTCTGACACAGTTAGAAATGCTTATGGAGCAGTTCGGCGGGATGGGTGCCGTGATAGACGCCCTGTCAGGCACTCCGCTTCCTGAAGGCCTCACCATTGAAGAAGCCATGCTGGGACACCGTATAGAAAGCGCATACGGCAATCTTCAGGAAATCTCCGGAAAAATCTACGCAAGGCTTCCTTGGGACTACGGCTTCACGTTCTGAAGCCGTAATTCTGAGACGTAGTTCTGAGGCCGTAATTCCGGAGCAGCGGAAAATCATAACACTTTAATAACGTGGCCGTCAGCTGGTTTTTCAGACTGGCGGCCACAGTTTTACGGCTCAGGATACTATTTTACAATTCAGGATACTATTACAAGCACCCTGCGGGTTTTCTCCGTTACCCTGAAATCCTCGGAGCTTTTAAGTCCGGCTATGGCAACGACCGCCCCGGAAGCATCTTCGATGACTGGAAGCGTATGCTTTTCGACAAGAGGGATTTTTGCATCCGAGAAAATGTCGCTCAGCTTCTTCCAGCCTTTCATACCGAAAGGCCTCATCCTGTCGGACGGGCGCCATTGCCGTATTTTTACCGGAAATTGCACCTTGTCTGCATCGGCATAGAGGCTGACAGCCGAGAGCCGGGCACCATAGTGACCCGCACCGGCGGAACCGGCATCCGGAACTCCTGCATAAGAGAACCCCGCACCTGCACGTTCCATTCGGGGACCTGCCGTATTGAAGGGCAGCTCAGCCGAATCGGACGGAAGGAACTTCAATGAAAATTCCCTGGAGAAAAACCGGAAAGACAAGTCACTTGCCCCTGCATCGATTTCATCCTGCACAGCCCCGCCACCCAATGAAACGGGGACCTTGCAAAGCGGGTAAAACAGAAGGCGGCCTCTGTCGGCAAGGGCAAAATGCGAACGAGAAAGAAAATATTTTCCCGTAGGACAACCGTCATTATCCGCATAAAGCACCTTCTCCATATCGCGGCACTGTGCCGAAGCAAAGCCATAACGGGAAGCGACAGCGAACAGCGAATAAGAGGACAAACGACTGTTTTTCAATACATTTACAGAATAAGCCGACTCGCAGGCAATACTGTCTGTATCCGCAACTGGCAAGGCCGCAGCACGGATGGCATCCTCAACAGCACGGTCAGCCAAAGCCGATACCTCGGAAAAATAATCCATATCGGAAACAAGGGTTTTCAGAAAAGACGGATTGATTTTGCCCAAAATCGGAAAAACCTCGTTCCTGATGCGGTTACGCTTGTATTCTGAAGAAAAATTCGTACTGTCGTTCCTGTATTGAACGGAATGTGCCGAAGCGAAACACTCTATTTCATGACGGGAAAATATGAGCATCGGCCTCAGAATCCGGCCGCTTCTTGCCTTCATCCCCGAAATGCCCTTTATGCCGGTGCCCCTGAGCAGATTGAGGAACAGCGTTTCCGCATTGTCGTTCATGTTATGGGCAACGAAGACATAATCATAACCTTCCTTCGAAAGCAAATCCATGAACCATGCATACCTGAGCTCCCGAGCGGCCATCTCTACCGAAAGCGACTTTTCCCCGGCGTACCCGACAGTATCGAAACGGATGCGGTAAAACGGGAGTGAATGCTCTTCCGCCCACTTCCGCACCAGAGCCTCGTCACCATCGCTCTCCTTCCCTCTGAGCGAAAAATTGCAATGGGCCACGGCTGATTTCGCGATATACGGGCAGGTCGAAGCCATTTCGGCCATGGTCATTGAATCCACGCCCCCGCTTACAGCAAGAAGTACGCGGGGGCATGTCTCATCCTGTCCGAAAAGTCCTGACAGATTTTTATTGAATCTATACTGTAAATCAGCCATTACATTACAAATCCGTTAAACGTCGGAATCCGTTAGGCCCCGAACGAATAAGTGAAGCCGATTGTGAATATTTCCTTGAACTGCACACGCTGCTTTGCAGGGGCCTCAGGGTTCCTGAAATCGGTTATCATTATATCATCGTCATATATAAGGTATGTCCTGAAATTAATCGAGAAGAATTTGCTTATGTTGAAATCCGTAACCGTATCCCAGTTCACCCTGATATTCTGCGGTTTGTCCAAATAATCCGAAAAGAGCGTAAGATAGGAGGCGAAATCGATTTTCGAACCTATTTTGAGCTTAATATCCATTTTCACCTGGGCACCGAGCTCGAACTTGACCGGCATGGTTATCTTGCTGCCGTCCTCGGCCGTCTTGTAGTTGCCGTATTTTTCCCTCAATGCAGGATCGTTCACGATAACGACACCTCCGGTGAGCGGAGCCACATTGAGACTGAGCCATTTCCAAGGCTTGTAATCGATACCGAGGGCAAGATTGGTATAGCCCGGGGACAGGAAGGCCGACTCTTTCTGGACAATCGTATTCCCATCGTATTTGTAACCGTTTGAGAACTGGGTCTTGAAAGAATACTGTGCCGAAAGATACAGGTTTTTGGATATGTTATACCCGAACTTACTGTCCAACTGGATGTTATCATCTGTTTTCTTGGTAAAGCCGTCATCGATATCGGTTATGATTCCGTATGCAAGCTGCAACCTCGTTTCCCAGATAATCTTGTCCTTGGCATAATTGGCAAAGGCATCGATAAACGAGTTGAACGAAATCGACTGGTTGGCACCGTCGGCCCATTGGGTGATTCCCACCTGCGAGAAACCCAACTGCGTGGACAGTCCCGTAGTCCAGTACTTAGGTTTTTCGACCTGAGGCTCTACCTCCTTTGCCGCCACTACTTCTTCTGCCATTTCGGCAGCCACCTGATACTCTTCGGCCAAAACCGTATCCGCTGCCGCACTGTCGGTTTTCACCGTATCGGCCTGGGCGAATGCACAAACCGGGCAAACGGCAAGCACAGCGAATAAAACAATCAATTTTCTCATAATGTCAAAAATTAGTTAACGGCTATTATATCGTTTTTTGTTTTTCCAACAGCCTTAATATGCTATCGCGAACAACACCCTTCTGTGCGAAGGCCTGCCGGAATAGACACACCTGCCTTCCTCCTCGCAAACGGCAGTATCTATTGGTATGCACCTGATTGTAGCCTTGGTCTCTTCCTTTATGCGCTCCTCGGTCTCGACCGTACCGTCCCAATGGCAGGAAAGGAAGCCTCCCTGGGTGATTTTCTCTTTGAAATCCTCCCACGTATCCACCTTTATTATATTTTTATCCCTGAAAGCCAACGCCTTGGCATAAATGTTTTTCTGAATGTCGTCCAAAAGCACGGAAATCCTTTCGGCAAGACCTTCCTGAGGCACGCTCTCTTTCGTCAGTTCGTCCCTGCGTGAAAGTTCTACCATGCCGTTTTCCAAATCGCGCGGACCGATTGCTATTCTTACGGGAACGCCCTTGAGCTCCCACTCGGAGAACTTGAATCCCGGACGGAGATTGTCCCTGTCGTCTATCCTATAACTTATCCCCATAGCTTTGAGCGATACCGCTATCTCATTCATTTTCGCCAAGATGCCGTTCAACTCTTCTTCGCTCTTGAAAATAGGTACCATCACTACCTGGATAGGGGCGAGTTTCGGAGGAAGCACGAGTCCGTTGTCATCTCCGTGCGCCATGATGAGGGCACCCATAAGCCTTGTGGATACGCCCCATGACGTTGCCCATACGTATTCGAGCTGGCCGTCCTTGTTGGCATACTTCACATCGAAAGCCTTCGCAAAATTCTGCCCGAGGAAATGCGAGGTGCCTGCCTGAAGGGCCTTTCCGTCCTGCATCATGGCCTCGATGCACATCGTATCCACCGCCCCGGCAAAACGCTCGTTCTCGCTCTTGTGACCGACCACGACAGGCATCGCCATATAGTTGCGTGCAAAGTCGGCATAGACGTTCACCATCCTCTTAGTCTCTTCAATCGCCTCCTGCTCGGTCGCATGTGCGGTATGGCCTTCCTGCCAAAGGAACTCGGCGGTACGGAGGAAAAGCCTCGTACGCATTTCCCATCTTACCACATTCGCCCATTGGTTGCAAAGTATCGGCAGGTCGCGCCATGACTTTATCCAGTTTTTATATGTATTCCATATTATCGTCTCCGATGTCGGACGCACGATAAGTTCCTCTTCTAATTTTGCCGATGGATCCACTACCACTCCCGGCCCGTCAGGATTGTTCATGAGCCGGTGGTGCGTAACTACGGCGCATTCCTTGGCGAAACCTTCGACATGCTCGGCCTCTTTGCTGAGAAACGATTTGGGTATGAAAAGCGGGAAATACGCATTGGAATGTCCGGTTTCCTTGAACATCCTGTCAAGTTCATGCTGCATCTTTTCCCAAATGGCGTATCCGTAAGGTTTTATCACCATACACCCGCGTACTGCCGAATTTTCAGCCAAATCCGCCTTTACAACAAGATTATTGTACCATTGGGAGTAATTCTCCGCCCTGCTCGTCACCTCTTTTGCCATTGTATACAAAAAATTTGAAAAAAATATTTAAATTGCACGATTATTGGAATTAGGTGCAAAAGTACAAAAAAATAGGAGATTACAATTATGAGAAAGTATCTTTTCGCGGCAACGTCCGTCATAATGGCTCTGTCCTCTTGTTCGGTACGCTCATATACGGCATACTCGGACATGAAATACGAGGACGGGCTCTATTACCGTAATGAATCCCCTCTGGAAAATGACAACGGCTATCTTGCAGAGCTTACGCAGGAGACCAACGAATCCGACATATATCTTATAGGTACCGGAAGCGGCACGGACACCCTTGCCGTACCTGCAGGAAAAAACGCACAGTTCAGATTCATAGAGGATACGGCGCTGGTAGCTGTCTCTGACGGCTTCCTTTCGGAAGACGGGACAATCAACCAGTTTTATTTTTACAACACCCCGTTTTACAATTGGGGATATTACCACTATCCTTACTGGGCAGACCTGCGCATAGGCTGGGGCTGGGGCAATCTCTTCGGCTACTATGGCTGGTACGGAGGGTTCTACAATTACTGGGACCCGTGGTGGGGCGGCTGGGGATACGACCCTTACTTCGCTTCCATCTGGTGGGACCCTTGGTTCAATCCGGTATTCGGATACAGACCGCTCTACGGATATTATCCGTTCTACCACCACCATCATCACCATTATCCTATCTACGGACCGGACCATCATCATGGACCTGACAGGTATTACGGAAGCAGGAACTCGACAGGCTACGGTTCAGGGTCGAGAGGAGGAAGTTCGTCTTCCATTTCGACAGCCATTACATCCAACCGCAGGGACGCCGTCAGCGCTGGAAACCGCAACTCGACATCCTCTTCCGGCACTTCCGTACAGGGAATGAGGATTACGAGGACGACAAATACGGCCGCCAATGCGACGAAAGGAACGGCTACATCTTCAGGCAGCGTAAACAGGGTATTGCGTACAAGCGGGGCGGCCTCAACGGCAACCCGGACTTCAGGCCTGAATGCAGTGAACAAAGTGACGAGCAGCAAATACGCGACTTCTTCGACAAGAAAACAGGCAATGACCGCCGGGGAGAATCCATCCCGGAACAATACGGCATCAAGAGTGTCAAGGGTTTCAGGTGCAAACCGGCAGGCCGCTTCCATCCGTAGCGGTTCCACGTCCTCATACAGGCAAAGCGCTACGTACAGGCAAAGCGCCACGGTGAACAGTTTCAGGCCTTCAAGGACCACATCGTCCGACAGGCAGTCATACAGCACTTCCTCAAGTAGCAGTTCAAGAAGTTTTTACAATACATCAAGCTCGTCGAACAGGAATAGCGGCAGCACGTTCAGGAAGAGCTCATCGACTTCGCGGCAAAGTTTCACCCCATCGAGAAGCTCGTCATCATACAGACCTTCGGGAGGAACCGTTTCGAGGTCGTCAGGGACAACGAGATCTTCCGGAGGAGGAGTTTCAAGGTCATCGGGAAGGAGATAATAAAAATTCATCGACATGGACAGGAGTAAAATCATTTCAAGCATAATAGCCGCAGGGATTATCGGAGCCGTCACATCGATGGCTCCGGCCACTGCCGGAGCACAAAGCGCATACGACGCCTACAATTATTCGTACACGGATTATTACGGCACGGCAAGAAGCATAGCCCTGGGCAACGCCTTTACCGCCCTCGGAGGCGACATCGGCGGAATAACCGTCAACCCGGCAGGCTCGGGAGTCTACCGGTATTCAGAAATCGAGCTGACCCTCGGCGGAAGTTTTTCACGCACTGCATCCAGCATCTCTGGAGATGGAATAAGCCTTCCTGCCGGCATGGGGAACAGTTTCCGGGACGGCCAGAACAGGTTCACCATGCCTAATTTCGGATTCGTCCTCAATTTCGACACATACCGTTCAAGAGGCCTTAAATCCGTCACTGTCGGACTTGTCTACAACCGCACCCATGATTACAACATGGCCTTCAACGGAAGGGGCATAAATTCGGCGACTTCCTGGGCAGGGGCACTGGCGGCAAATACCATGGGAATCAGTTCGTCGTTGTTGAACGGAGAAGACCCCTATTTCAAGGGGCTTCCTTGGGCATCCGTACTCGGCTGGGAAACGGGAGCGATATCTAATTTCGGCAATGCGCCCGATACCGAATATGCGGGCATAACCGAAAACATCGAGCAGACGGGCGACGGCTACAATATCTACACCGGAGGCCCGCTCGACCAGCGCATTTCATACAGGACTTACGGAAACAAAAGCGACATCATTCTGAACGCCGGCTTCAATTTTTCAGACATTATTTATGCCGGGGTGAATCTGGGCTTCGTAATGATGGACTATACGATGGACAGCAGGTTCTCGGAATTTGCGGTAAACAGTTCCGACTTCCAGACGGGATTCATATCCCTTCATGACAGATACGTGCTGCAAAGTTCGGGAAGGGGATTTTATGCAAAATTCGGTATCATCGCCGCCCCTGTAGCCGGGCTGAGGATAGGCGCAGCCATCCAGACCCCTACCGGGACAACGATATCCGAAAGATGGTTCGAAGATCTGGAAGTGACCACCGAGACCAAAAGGGACGAGAACGGGAATATGACCGGAGGCCGTGTTTCCAGGGGAACACCGGAGGGAAATTACACCTACAGGCTCACCTCCCCGTTCAAGTATAACGTCGGAATAGCCTATACCTTCGGCCGCTTCGGACTGTTGAGCATCGACTATGAAGGCGTAGATTACGGTTCCATGAGGTTTAAAAACACTGATGGCTCCCGTGACGGATTCGAATATGCAAACAGCGACATAGTCTCACAGTACGGCGTTTCGCATAACCTCCGTGCCGGCCTTGAAATCAATGTCACTCCATACGTAGCCATCAGGGGCGGTTTCAACTTCATTACTCCGGGAGAGATTGCGGCAAAGGATGCGAAGGCATATACGTTCGTCTACTCAGGAGGACTCGGCTTCAAGACAAACGGCTCGTTCTATGCGGACGTGGCATTCAGGTACGGAGATTATCCGGACTTGATTTACAGGCCTTACGCTGACTATGTTCCGGACTCCGATAATCCAGACAGATTCATTGCTTCGCCGCAACTCAGAGTAAAGAACTACCTCATGTCGTTTGTGGCGACCATCGGGTTCAGATTCTGAGAAGGGCCGTTCCGGTTGAAGAGACATTCCAGTTGAAGGTCCGCTACGGCTAAAAGCCTGCTCAGGTTGAAGGTCCGCCCCAATTGAAGGTCCGCTCAAGTTGAAGGCCCGCTCCGTTCCGGTTGAAGGTCTGCTCAGGTTTAGGGGCGGGGCTTTGCTACCCGCTGGAGAAGTTATATCGGACCAGCGGATAATTCCGGTCGGAATCTTCTGTGGCTTCATTTCTCGCCCGTGACCCGAACAAAATCAACTTTTTCTACCCCATAGCCAGCCACTGTTCTTGTAAAAGGTTGATAATTAGCAATTTACAAAAACCACATCTGCGCTTGGGTGCTTTCTGAGGCACCCAAAGCCAGCTTGTGTTTTTTGTAAGTTATTGATTATCAGTCATTACGAAGAAATCCAGCTGGCTGTGGGCTGGAAAATGACACGACAAAATCCTATTTTTCCTCCTCATTCCGCTTCCATCCCACTTCCATCCCGCTTCCTGTCATTCTTTAGGCAGAGATGTTGTTTCTCGGGCCACCGGAAGCATAATCGTGGCATGCAAGAATAGTGTCAAACCGGGAACGCCTCAGCTTAACTATATCGCCCATAAACGGCTATATATCAACACATTATCGGAATGTAATCAAAAAATCCTTATTCCCGTTTGTGCAAAATTATCCGCTGATCCGTTATATCCCGTACAACCGTTATTCTGCACAACCGGGAGCAGGGCAATTTACTTGTAAAGTTTTCCATGTAATTTTGGAACAGTCGGCGCATGGCGATTTTTGAATGTATTGATAATCAATTGATTAACAAAAACGGGTGCACATTTCGGCAGTTTAAAACTTTCGAAATGTGCACTTAAATTTTTATCGCATTGATATTCAGTTTGTTACAAAATTGCCTGCACCCGGACTTCCACTACATTCAAAGAAGCCGGGAAAGTAAACCGTATTTCAACAAATTCACGGCACTTTCCCACCGGAAATGTTGATTTTACCGTCATTTTCGCCATTTCTTCCCGGAAAGTGAACCAAATTTCCACGAATCTTGGGCACTTTCCCCCTATGATTCACACACTACAGGGCACTATAGGGGGGGCTACACAGGGTAACTGCCGGAAAACCACAGGGAAAGTGAACCAAATTTCCACGAATCTTGGGCACTTTCCCCGGGAACAGAGAAGACATTATTAACACCGGCACTGCCGTCGGAATATATGGCCTCACCTCCGGCGGCTTACGGCGGATAAGAGGCTGACCCAAATGCTCAGGCGGGTTACTTCAGGAATGAGATGGCGTTGGGGCCTTCGTTGAAAAGCAGGTCTACGGCAGACAAATCCGGAATGAAGCCCAGCCTGTCGGCAAAAACCTGATAGTATTCACCTCCTTTTAAAAATCCCGTAGGAAGAGGCCGTTTCGGATGTATGCAATAACGAAAATCAATTGAAGCCCGGCCATCGTCTTGGAGAACAGTGTCGTCATGAAGAGAAGTGCTGTCCTGCAAAGTAGCGCCAGCATTAAAAGCAGTGTCAGTATGAAGAAGATCGTTAGCATCGGAAGAAGCACCAACATTGGCAGAAACACCAGTATTGGGAAAAGCACCAGCATCGGAAGAAGCAGAAGCGACAACAGCATCGGAAGCAGCGGCAGCATGAACGACACCGGAAGAAGCAGAAGCGGGAACGACACCATGAACGACACCGGAAGAAGCAGAAGCGGGAGCGGCAGCAGAAACGACACCGGGAACGGCAGCAGAAACGACACCAGGAACGGCAGCAGAAACGACACCAGGAACGACAGCAGAAACGACACCGGGAACGACACCAGAAGCAACATCGGCAGGGGCGACGTAACTGTCCGTAAAACGGATCTCGCACCTTATGCCGAGAAGTCCGGCAAGGACACGGGTAAGGCTGGTATTCAAATCGAGTAGAAACCGTGGACGGCTGTCGAGGACGGAAAAAATATCATCCTTATAGTATATATAAAAAGGTGCTGAACCGTAACAGGACATCAAGGCCCGTTTGTGCGACAACACCCAATCGCGCTTATAATCTATTTCTATCTCCGATATGGGCCTTTTATGGCCTTCACCCTTCAATATGGGGACGGAAATGTATTCCGTACCCGAAGAGGAGGCTATGCGGGCCCTTGTACGATAAGACTGTTTCTGAAAATTTTCATAGGCTTCTATCGACACTGCCCCGTATTTCGCCATTACGGTAAAATAACTTACAGGCGGAAGATATGCCGTGGACAACAGCCCTACCCGGTGCATGAAATTATTCGATAGGCCCGTTGGTCGTATGCTTGACTATGCCCCTCTTCGAAGCCCTGATGAATCTCAGGATGATATCGCGCTCTTCGCATGCTGGGAAGTCGGCCTCAATCCGGTCACATGCATCAGAGGTGTTCAGACCGCTGAAATAGATGACATGGTACATGTCCTTTATCATCTGTATGGTCTCGTTCGAAAAGCCTCTGCGGCGCAAGCCTATTACGTTGATACCGCCATAGGCAATCGGAATACGTCCTGCAAGCACGTAAGGCGGGATATCCTGATTGATTCTGGAACCGCCGCCTACCATGGAATGCGCACCTATTTTCGAGAACTGGTGGACTACCGTCCCGCCGCTGACTATCGCCCAGTCATCGACATCGGTCTCACCGGCAAGGCCGACGAAACTTACGAGGATGCAGTTGTTGCCGATTCTACAGTCATGGGCTATGTGAACATACGACATGATAAGTACGTTGTTGCCAATCTTGGTAACGCCTTTTCCGCTTGCATTGGTACCCCTGTTAATCGTGGCGCACTCCCTTATTGTCACATTATCCCCTATCTCGACATACGTCACTTCTCCATTGAATTTGAGATCCTGCGGGGTAGCCCCGACTACCGCTCCCGGATAAACCGTGCAGTTCCTGCCCATTTTCACATACTGGAGAATATTAGCATGAGGGAAAAGTTTGCACCCATCGCCTATCACGACATCGCTCTCGACATAGCAGAAAGGCCCGATCTCGACGTTGTCTCCAATCTTGGCACCCGGATGCACAATAGCTGTAGGATGTATTTTTTGCGCCATTTTTACAATGTTATATTAAATACTACTTATTATCATTTAAAATCTTGTCTCTCAATATACGTGCTGCTTTCGTATTGATTCCGTGGCCGGGCCTTGTCGCAACTACACGGGCCTTCACCCGCCTCCCTACAAGGGCCAAATCGCCCATAAGGTCCAGGAGTTTGTGACGGGCGCACTCGTTAGGATACCGGAGAACCACATTGTTCAGATATCCGTCCGGATTCCGCACCAGCCTCGGCATATTGAAAAGTGCGGCCATCCTGTCCAGTTCGTCCTGCACCACGGGATGCTCCACGATTACTATCGCGTTGTCCACATCGCCTCCTTTGATAAGGTTCTTGCTGAAAAGGAAGGCTATTTCATGGAAAAACACGAAAGTACGGCAAGTACCCACCTCGCATGCATAATCTATTGCCGGATCCCAATGGGCCGTCTGCACGCCGAGAACCTTCGAGTTGTAATCCACGGTAACATCGAAAGATGTCTCCGGAGCCGGATAAAAAATGATTTCCGAACCCCTTTCGGCATCTGTCACATGAATCTCCTCATCGAGATTGTAATATTCCCGCAAAGCCTCCTGTTCCATCAGGCCGTCGGCCGAAATGGCATCTATGTACGGCTTGGCGCTCCCGTCAAGGATAGGCACCTCATCACCGTTTATCTCTATAAAAGCATTGTCGACACCCAGTCCGTACAATGCGGACATCAGGTGCTCTATGGTTATCACGGCCACGCCGTCTTTCTCTATCGTAGTACTCCGCGCCGTAGAGGTAACATAATCTGCCAAAGCCTCGATTATGACACCGCCTTTGTCGGTACGGCAGAATCTTATGCCTGCCCCTTCGGGAGCCGGGTTTATGGCCATCCTGGATATACGCCCCGTATGAAGGCCCTTCCCCTCGAATATATAGCTCCTTTTCAGGGTATGCTGTCTTATATGCATGACTATATCAATTTACTAACAAGTATTGGGGCGCGAAGTTAATCATTTTTTTTGTTTTTCTGCACTTTTTCTGAATAAAGCGTAAGCACGGTAATATTGATGGAAATCTATGGCCGGTGTTCCGAGCAGAGCCTGATCCTCTTTTTTCACAGCCGTAATGACCCCTGCCTGGCCTCCTACCTTGGTTCCGTTGGCAATGGAAATGTGTCCCGATATGCCCGACTGGCCGCCGAGCACGCAACGTTCGCCTACCGTCGAAGAACCGGCGATGGCGCTCATCGCGCACATTACGGTATTGGCTCCCACTTCGACATTGTGCGCCACCTGGCAAAGATTGTCGATTTTCACACCTTTATGGATAATCGTAGAACCCAGGGTCGAGCGGTCCACCGTGGTATTGGCTCCGATTTCGACATCGTCCTCGATTACCAGATTGCCCGTATGCTCAATTTTTTTATAGGTCCCGTTCTCTTCATGAGAATAGCCGAAGCCGTCGCTGCCGAGAACCACATTCGCATGTATGATGCAATTGTCGCCGATGACAGTACCGGGATAAATCCTGACACCGGAATAAATTATGCAGTGTTTTCCTATGGTCACGTCCTCACCTATATATACTTGGGGATAAATTATCGAGAAATCCCCAATCGAAGAACGGCGGCCTATGTACGAAAAATCCCCGAGCGAAACACGTTTTCCTATTTTCGTGGAAAAAAAACGTCTTACGAACCAGCCGCGGTGCCTGCGGTATTTCTTCTTTTTAGCAGACACATATTCCAGCAGTGAGGCTATTGCGCTGTACGCATTGTCCACGCGGATTACGGTCATATCCAAAGGCTGCTTCAACTCGTAATCCCTGTTTATAATCATGATATCGGCCTTGTTGCCGTATAGGAAATGCTCGTATTTCGGATTTGCGAAAAAACACAACGTACCTTTCTTGCCTGCCTCTATGCGGGCGAATCCGCTCACTTTCACATTCGGGTCGCCGCTTATGTCGCCTTTCAAATATTCAGCTATCTCTTTTGCAGTAAATTCCATGATTGAAGTATTTATCGTGCAAAAATAAGAAAAATCAGAAAGCAGAGCAAACAAACTTGGATTACCCGCTTTTTGGCAGAGTCAACGAAGTATCCGATATCCAAAGAATCCGATGAATTTGGATATTATATTAAAAATATTTATCTTTGCGGCGGGATGAGGATAAGGGGACAGAATTTGTCCCCTTACATTTTGTAAAACCTACATGATTTTCTCCGCATGATTAACAAAGAGGACATAAGGCAGTGCGCCGCACAGGCACTGGAAGGCAACGAACGGCTGTTTTTGGTGGACGTATCGGTAAGCAAGGACAACGTTATCGACATAACGATAGAGTCTTCCCGGGACAACGTGACGATTGACGACTGCATGTGGCTGAACGGGAAAATCGAAGAAAAATTCGACCGCGACAAGGAAGACTACGAACTGACGGTGGGTTCCGCCGGAATCGACATCCCGTTCAAGGTTCCGGGGCAGTACGCGAAAGCCGTCGGCAGCAAGGTAGAAGTCCAGTTGAAAGGAGGAAGGAAGCTCACCGGAACGCTCGAAAAAGCAGGTGAAGACGGAATCGAGCTGAGCTACGAAAGGCTCGAAGCCGTCGAAGGGAAGAAAAAGAAGGCCAGAGTGCAGGTTACCGAAAAATTCGGGAAAGAGGAAGTGAATTCAGTTAAATACCATATAACATTCGAATAATTTTAATTTTTATAAATGGAAACGATAGATCTTAAAAGCGCATTCGCGGAATTCAAAGAGACGAAAGGGATTGACAGATCGTCAATGATGAGTGTATTGGAAGACGTTTTCCGCACACAGTTGGCGAAAATCTACGGAACCGCCGACAATTTCGACATCATCATAAACATCGACAAAGGGGACTGCGAAATATGGTGGAACAGGAAAATCGTAGAGAATGTGGAAGATCCGAACACCCAGATTTCCCTTGAGGAAGTTTCCAAAATCGACGATTCATACGAACTCGGCGAAGACTATGTGGTACCTGTAAGCCTCGCAAGTTTCGGCAGGCGCGGCATACTCAATATCCGCCAGAACCTTGCGGGAAGGATAATGGACATCGAAAAAGGGCAGCTTTTCACAAAATACACCGAAAAAATCGGACAGATTATCGTCGGGGAAGTTTATCAGGCATGGAAGAGGGAAGTGCTCGTCCTCGATGAAGACGACAACGAACTGATACTCCCGAAGACAGAGCAGATTCCAAGCGACTTCTTCAAGAAAGGCGACACCGTGAAAGCCATCATAAAGAGTGTTGAAATGAAAGGCAATTCGCCTCTTATCACCCTTTCGAGGACTTCGGAGCTTTTCCTTGAAAAACTATTCGAGCAGGAGGTTCCTGAAATAGCCGACGGGCTCATCACCATAAAGAAAGTGGTCCGCATTCCGGGCGAAAGGGCCAAGGTGGCCGTCGAATCATACGATGAGAGAATCGACCCTGTAGGCGCATGTGTCGGAGTAAAAGGTTCAAGGATACACGGAATCGTAAGGGAACTCAGAAACGAAAACATAGACGTCATAAACTGGACGAACAATGTACAGCTCCTTATCCAGAGGGCGCTCAGTCCGGCCAAGATTTCTTCCATCAAACCGAGCGAAATACCCGGCCATATAAACGTTTTCCTCAAACCTAACGAAATATCCCTGGCAATCGGAAAGGGAGGCTGCAACATCAAGCTCGCCAACATGCTTTCAGGCAAGGAAATAGACATTTTCAGGGAGCTCGATGCAGCTGAAGCGGCAGCACAGGAAGTCGAAGAAGACGTACTCCTTACCGAATTCGAGGATGAAATAGAGCCATGGGTAATAGAAGCCCTGAGAGGCATAGGCTGCGACACTGCGAAGAGCGTACTCGCCCTTTCCGTGGATGAAATCGCAAAACGCGCCGACCTTGAGACGGAAACCGTCGAGGAAGTGCAGGAAATACTCAGGAAAGAGTTTGAAGACTGATTTTAATGGACCTATTGACAACAAAGAAAGCTAACCAACAATTAAACAGCGGAATCAAGATATGGCAGAACAGGGAGATGTAAGAGCGAGCAAGATTTTGAAAAGGTACAACATCGGGTTACAGACCTTGGTGGATTTTCTCAGGGAAAAAGGCTTTGAAATGGAACAGACACCCAACGCATGGGTGCCTTCCGGCGCAATTCCCCTGATTGAAAACGCATTCAAGGGAGAGCACGACATCAAGGAACAATCGAAGAAAGTAGCGACAAAAATAAAGGAAATCACCGACAAGGTAAAGAAGGACAGCCTCGAAGACACCGAGGAGACCGAAGAAGAAACCCTGATGGTGCGCACGACTATTATCGAGAACAAGTCGAATGCCCCTGCCGCTCCCGAGAAAAACGAACCTGCCAGCAATATTCCGCAAAACGAGACTGCCGCCCCTGCCCCTGCCGAAGAGAAGGCATCCGGGCAACAGGCCAATACGGCCGGCAGCCAGCTCAAAATACTCGGTAAAATAGAACTCGACGAAAAGGGGAACGTAAAAAAGCCGCGTAAAGAAAAAGAAGAGGCAAAACCGGTCCCTGCCCCTGAGAAGGTGAAGGAAACGGCTGTCAAGGCAGAGGAAACGCATAAGGAAAGCCCTCAGGCGACAGGAGAGCCTGAAAATGCCGCAAAACAGCAGCCTGCCGCCGAAACCGCAGCACCGGCAACCGAAAGCAAACCTGCTGCGACAGGCATCAAGGAAGGAATCGAAAGGCTCCCTGGGCCTAAAATCATAGACAAGATAGACCTGTCGCAATTCGAAAAGAAAAGCGACAAGAAAAACAAGAACAAGTCCAAGCGCGAAAGAATCCACAAGGGCGTTTCGCCTGCAAACCAGAAAGTGGACATAACCAAGGAAGGGGAAAACGTCAAACGCAACGGTTCCCAGCAACCGAAAGGCGGAAAGCAGGCATTCCAGAACGGCGGAGGCAACAAGAAGAAGAACGAAAAGTTCAAACCTGCCGCAACCGTAGAGATAGACGAAGACGCTATCCAGAAGCAAATCAAGGAAACATACGCCAAGATGACCGAGAGCAGAGGCAAGACCAAGGGGTCCAAGCACCGCAAGGAAAAACGCGAGCATGTATCCCAGAAGCTCCAGGAGGAAATCGAAAGGACGGAGATGGAGAGCAAAATCCTGAAAGTTACGGAATTCGTAACCGTAAACGACCTCTCCACCCTGATGAATGTCCCTGTAACGAAAGTCATCGAAGCGTGCATGAACCTCGGACTCATGGTTTCCATAAACCAGAGGCTCGATGCCGAAGCGCTTGTGCTCGTTGCCGAAGAATTCGGATATGAAGTCGAATTCGTAACGGCGGAAGTCAATCAGGCAATCGAACAGGAAGTGGACAAGGAAGAAGACCTCGTTCCACGTCCTCCTATCATAACCGTCATGGGACATGTCGACCACGGAAAGACATCCCTCCTTGACTACATAAGGAAATCCAATGTCATAGCCGGAGAGGCCGGAGGCATCACGCAGCATATCGGCGCATACAACGTCGAACTTCCGGACGGAAGGAAAATAACCTTCCTCGACACCCCGGGACACGAGGCCTTCACCGCCATGCGTGCCCGCGGAGCGAAAATTACCGACCTCGCCATCATAATCATCGCGGCGGACGATGCCATCATGCCGCAGACGATAGAGGCGATAAACCACGCCCAGGCCGCCGGAGTCCCTATGATATTCGCAATAAACAAGATAGACAAGCCGGGAGCGAATCCGGAAAAGATAAGGGAACAGCTTGCCAACATGAACATACTCGTCGAGGACTGGGGAGGAAAATACCAGTGCCAGGAGATTTCGGCGAAGAAAGGCATAAATGTGGACAAACTGCTCGACAAAGTCCTGCTCGAAGCCGAATTGCTCGACCTGAAGGCCAATCCCAACAAAAAGGCTGTCGGTACCATCATCGAATCGTCCCTCGACAAGGGGCGCGGTTATCTCGCGACAATACTCGTCCAGGGAGGCACCCTGCACGTAGGCGACATAATGCTGAGCGGCAGCTATACCGGAAGGGTCAAGGCCATGTTCAATGAAAGGGGACAGAAAGTCCAGACAGCCGGTCCGTCGACACCTGTTTCCGTACTGGGACTCAACGGAGCCCCTACGGCCGGCGAGAATTTCAACGTCCTCGATGACGAAAAGGAAGCGAGGGACATAGCCAACAAGAGGGAGCAGCTCCTGAGGATACAGGGGATAAAGACCCAGAAACATATCACTCTCGAAGAAATCGGAAGAAGGATAGCAATCGGAAACTTCAAGGAACTCAACATCATAGTAAAAGGTGACGTGGACGGTTCCATCGAGGCCCTTTCCGATTCATTGCTCAAGCTTTCGACCGAAGAGGTGCGCGTGAACGTAATACACAAGGCCGTAGGCCAGATTTCCGAATCGGATGTCCTGCTTGCCGCCGCCTCGAATGCCATCATCATAGGATTCCAGGTACGTCCTTCCGCCAACGCAAGGAAGCTGGCAGAAAAAGAGGAAATAGAAATCAGGCTTTACTCTGTCATCTATGACGCCATAAACGAAATCAAGAGCGGTATAGAGGGTATGCTCGCACCTGTAGAGAAAGAAGAGGTTACGGCGACTGCCGAAGTCCGTGAAATATTCAAGATTTCGAAAGTCGGAACCATTGCAGGATGCATGGTCAAGGAAGGAAAACTCACCCGCACGGCAAAGGTACGGGTAATCCGGGACGGCATCGTAGTATATACAGGGGAACTCGGTTCACTGAAACGTTTCAAGGACGATGTCAAGGAAGTCATGGCCGGATATGACTGCGGCCTCAACATCAACGGCTACAACGATGTAAAGGTAGGCGACATCATCGAGGCATACCAGATAGTGGAAATCAAGCGCACGCTTTAGAAGCCGTTTCCCGGTCAGACATCAGACTATCATCAGGACTATATATGCAAGGGCGACGATACGCATGAACGAATTCCGGCGTATCGTCGCATGCATTAACATCACATCGGGATCTTCCACGGCTATCATGGCCGGGGCCCCGGTTTCCATGAGACGATAAGCCCACTTTCCTACAATCGTAGGATATGAAAGATTGGCCACGTATGTGAATCCACCGTTTGAACGGTTCAAGGTAATCAGGGTCTTGTAATCGCTGTAGCAGACCGGATACCGTATCATTTCCGAAATCCTGCGCCCCTCCTCCTCCGTCGCGGCAAGCGCGACAATCACCGACATGCCGGCGGCCGAAACCGAATCACCGAAAATCTTCACGGTCATCCAGTCGTCCATATCGAATGCGGCAGGGTCATACACGGATATGAGCATCGTCTTTTCATGAGCGAACAAATCGGAGACATATTTTCCTTCTTCATCCCTCAACGGCAGAGGCATGCCGTCATCACCCTGGTCTTCGACCGGGACAGTTACCGTTTCGACATAGGTCCAGGTGGAATCCGGAAGATTGTCGAGGCCGAAAGAACGCCTCTCCCCTCCCTTTTCATAAACGAAACTCATGGCCGACGAGTAATCGGCCTGCCCAGAAACGCCGTCCGATAAGACCGTAGAAGGCTTGTAGTCGGTAAAATCCAGAAACGGACGGTAAAGCAGGGACTGCAACGGAAGGCCTATGACCGGAATGGCAAGCAGGACGAGCCTGTAGACGACATGCCATTTGCGGCAGGTATATTCTATCGAATCCCTTTTGAAAAACGGTGGGAGGCAAATCAGGCCGAGCACTATGTTCTTTATGAAAGTCTGCAAATGGGTAAGGTGCACGGCCTCCCCGAAACAGCCGCAATCCATTGGAGGATTGAAGATTGCGAGAAAAAGTGTCAGCAGCATGTAGAATGCCATCATCACCAGAGCGGCGACTGCGGTGAAGCGCATCTTGAAACGTATCACCAACAATCCGCCCAGAATGAATTCTACGGCGGAAACCGCTATGCCGGCGGCGACTGCAATCCCCCGGAGAAAACCCAGATGAAGGAATCTGAAATATTCCTCCATTATGAATCCCGTCCCTATGGGGTCCAAAAGCTTGAAAAAGCCGGATACGATAAAGGCCAGTCCGGCAACATACGAACACAGAATTGAAAACCTTCTCATGGCCTACCCGTTTTTTCTTGAAAGGACTGAAAGTATTTTGCCGAAAATGACATCCGGCGGCAGCATCCTTCCGGAAGAATCCGAACAATCGACCCTTATGAAAGTATCGTCCGCCCCGCACTGCTCCAGATAGATTTTCCTGACCCTTCTCTGAAAATCGATATCGGCCTCGTGGATATCCCTCTTGCCGGCCAGATATTCGCGGTCGCTCCCCTTTCGCGAAGCCCCCAATTTTTCCGACACGAAATCGACCGGGACATCGAGGAAAATGTTCACGTCCGGAACGGGAATCCCGAAATGACGGTACTCCGTATCGAAAATCCAGTCCCTCAGCTCATCCCGTTCCGCCTTGTCTTCCAATTTCGCACACTGGAAGGCTATATTGGAATATACGTAACGGTCCAGCAGAACCGTCCTGCCAGCCGCAAGGGCCTCCCTTATCGACGGGGCGGCAGCATTCCTGTCCTCGGCGAACAGAAGGGCCACCAACCGCGGATGCACCCTGTCTATCGAACCAAGCTCGCCTCTGAGGAAACGGGCCAGAAGGTCTCCGTACAAAGGGGTATCGAAACGGGGGAAATGTATATATTCGAGAGCACGTCCCGACCGGGCTATGTATTCCTTCAATTTCCTTACCTGTGTGGATTTTCCCGAACCGTCGAGACCTTCGATAACTATCAACATATCTTAAAAAATTATATTTTTGTACGATTATGATTACGCAAAATTAAAAATAATGGCAAGAAATATCAAGATAATGGGCATCATAAATGTCACCTGGGATTCGTATTTTCCTGAAAGCAGATGCCCAGATGCGGCCTCGGCCGTAGAAAGAGCGGGAAAACTGGTTTCCCAGGGAGCCGACATACTGGACATCGGGGGATGCTCCACAAGGCCCGGCGCCAAAAGCGTGGACGAAAAGACCGAATGGGAAAGACTGTACCCGGCAATCACCGCCATACGGAAAGAATTTCCGTCGGTACCCCTGTCGATAGACACTTTCCGCTCGGGGATAGTCGTGAAAACCTATGACTGCATAGGCAAGCACATCGTCAATGACATATCCGCCGGGACAGCCGACCCGGAAATGCTCGGCACCGCAGGCCGTCTCGGACTTACATACGTGGCCATGCACATGAGGGGGACTCCCGAAACGATGGCCGGGCAGTGCGACTACGGGGACGTTACCGAAGATATAGCCGCTTACTTCAGAGAACTCCTTCCGAAAATCGAGGCGGCAGGAATCAAAGAATGCATAGTGGACCCGGGATTCGGATTCGCGAAGACCATAGACCAGAATTACAGCCTTCTCCACGGCATAGACAGGATAAAAGAGGCCACCGGGAAACAGGTCCTCGTAGGAATATCCCGGAAAAGCATGATATACAGATTATTCGGTATCTCCCCGGAAGAAGCCCTGCCCGCGACCCAAGCCCTGCACCTCGAAGCTCTGATCAGAGGAGCAGACATATTGAGGGTACACGATGTGGCGGAAGCGGTACAATGCAGGACTATATATGGAAAACTTTACGGACGATGAGAATTTTTTAGTAATTTAGCGCCCTGCAAATACCTTATTTAATAATGATGACACTTAATCCATTGACGGCCGTCTCCCCGATAGACGGAAGATATGCCGGAAAAACCGCACCGCTCAGAGAGTACTTCAGCGAATTCGCCCTCATCAGGAACCGCGTAAAAGTGGAAATCGAATATTTCATATCCCTGACCAAGTTCGGGCTAAGCCAGCTCGAAGGGATGGAAAACGCCGAAGAACTGAGAAAGGCATATACCGGCTTCACGATAGAAGATGCCGGAAGAATCAAGGAGATAGAGAAGACGACAAACCATGACGTCAAGGCTGTCGAATATTTTATCAAGGAAAAATTCAGGGAGGCCGGACTGGAAAGATATTCTGAATTCGTACATTTCGGGCTGACTTCCCAGGACATAAACAACACGGCCACACCGCTGTCCGTCAAGGAAGCGCTGCACGATATCATTTATCCGAAGATGGACGAAATCATAAGGGAGCTACAGGAAAGGGCCGATGAATGGAAGGACATCCCGATGCTTGCAAGGACACACGGGCAACCGGCGTCCCCGACACGGCTCGGAAAGGAAATCGAGGTTTTCGTGGCAAGGCTCAGGGAACAAAAGTCACAGCTTGAATCGATTCCGGTACCGGCAAAATTCGGAGGGGCCACCGGAAACATGAACGCGCACAAGGTTGCGTTTCCGGACAGGGACTGGAAGACATTCGCCGACAGCTTCGTGGCGGGGCTCGGGCTGAAACGCTCCTGTCCTACGACCCAAATCGAGCACTACGACAATCTTGCGGCCATTTTCGATGCCTTCAGGAGATTCAACACAATCCTCATAGACCTTTGCCGGGATATCTGGACTTATATCTCCATGGAATATTTCAGACAGCGTGTCATAAAGGGGGAAGTGGGTTCTTCGGCCATGCCGCACAAAGTGAATCCGATAGACTTCGAAAACGCGGAAGGCAATCTCGGAATGGCCGACGCAATATTCACCCACCTGTCCATGAAACTGCCTGTTTCACGGTTGCAGCGCGACCTTACCGACTCTACGGTGCTGAGGAACATAGGCGTACCTTTCGGCCATTCGCTCATAGCCTTCGAATCCATACTGAAAGGTCTCGGCAAACTGCTGCTGAACAGGGAGGCGATAGACCGCGACCTGGAAAACAACTGGGCCGTCGTGGCCGAAGCCATCCAGACCGTTCTGCGCCGCGAGGCATACCCGAATCCTTACGAAGCCTTGAAAGCGTTGACGAGGACTGGCGGCCACATATCGCAGGAAAGCATAGCGGCATTCATAGATTCGCTCGATGTGGATGACAGGGTCAAGGAAGAGCTGCACGCAATAACCCCGATGAACTATACGGGCATCTGAGGATTCCGGTAAAACCCGATTCCGGAAGTCCGCCTTCACTCCGGCATGCAGACGAAAACGTCCTCGCCGGGTTCATGAAAATAGAAATCCTCCCGGGCGAAAGTCTCAAGAGTATCGAGGTCGGAGCCGAGCGCTTCAAGCCGGCGGCCGGCCTCCTTTATGTTTTTGCGGTATTCCGAGATGATTTCCTCCTGACGGGAGATTTCAAATCTGGTGTTTATCCAACGGATGACATTGTTTTCCGAAAAGAAAAAAACGGACAGGACGAAAACGGCCGTCACCGCATAATATTTCGTGCGGTCCGACCCCCAAAGCCACTTCCATTTTTCAAGTAATTTTCTCATAATAATGCAAATTTAATTATTTTTGCGTAATCATTGAATAAAAGAAGAAAAATATGAGACCCACATTACTTGTATTGGCGGCAGGAATGGGCAGCCGGTACGGAGGACTGAAACAGATGGACCCTATCGGCCCCGCCGGGGAGACCATCATCGACTATTCGGTTTACGATGCTGTAAAAGCCGGTTTCGGCAAAGTCGTCTATATCGTAAGGGAATCTTTCAGGGACGAATTCGAAAGGGAAGTACGCCGGAAATATGCCGGTGCGAGGACTCCTGACGGAGAAAAAGTGGAATTCGGCTTCGTCACACAGGAACTCGGCAAAATTCCGGACGGCTTCACGTTCAACAGCGAAAGGGTAAAGCCATGGGGTACTGCACATGCCGTGCTTATGGCAAAAGACACCATAGACACTCCGTTTGCGGTAATCAACGGCGACGACTATTATGGAAAAGAATCATTCAAAATATTGGGGGACTGGCTCCGCTCGCCGGAATGCGGAAAAGACAGATATTCCATGGTAGGGTTCAGGCTGGCCAACACGCTCTCGCCTTCGGGAGGAGTATCAAGAGGAATCTGCCGGACCGACACCGAAGGCTTCCTGAGCGGTGTCGTTGAAAACCACGAGCTGTCGAGGAAGAGCGACGGAAACATTACAGGACATCCGACCGGAGAAGAAGACAGGGCATATCCCGATTCGACATTGGTGTCGATGAACATGTGGGGCTTCACTCCGGATTATTTCGAAGAAAGCGAAGAAATGTTCAGGGACTTCCTGAAGGAAAAGGGCGGCGAGCTGAAATCGGAATTCTACATACCTACGGTAATCGACAGGCTCATCCACAGCGGAAAAGCGACCTGCAAGGTACTGGAAACCCCGTGCGAATGGTTCGGGGTCACATTCAAGGAAGACAGGCCGATGGCTGTCGCCAAATTCAAGGAGTTGACGGACAAAGGGCTCTACCCTTCCCCGCTTTTCAACGCCAGTGCTTCCGAATAACAGCCAGTACTACTTCCGAATAACAGATTGAAAACATAATATCCTTAAAGAAATGTTCAAGAAACTTTCATATTACCTGCCCGGACTGGGACAAAGCTGGATACTCGTACTGCTTCTGCTTGCGGGCAATCTCGTAAGCTCCGCCGTCACATTCGCCCTGTCGGCCCTTTTCACGCCGATTATCCCACCGGAACAGTTCATAAACGACTATTTTTCACCTGTTGCATACCTGATAATGATGCTGTTCCCTATCCTCTATGCCATAAACATGGGAAAGAAGTCCATGCTGAAGAACAGCATACATTCTTCGAGGAACATTCCGATAGACAACAACTCTTTCGGAAAGGCAGGCTGGGTGCTGTCCGCACTTCTCGTTGCATTGATGATTGTATGCTCATCGATGGTCATCGATCCGATAAACAGCATCATGCCGGAACCGTGGGACTGGGTGAAACAGTCCCTGGACGCCCTTATCAACGGGCCTAAGGCCACTGCAATAATCAGCGTGGCAATCCTTGCCCCGTTGCTCGAAGAACTGCTTTGCAGGGGAATCATACTGAGGGGCCTGCTGAAACACACATCCGTGTTCATGGCCATTTTCTGGTCGTCGCTTATTTTCGCGGTAATCCATCTCAACCCGTTCCAGGCCATACCGGCATTCCTGATAGGCATACTGATGGGATGGGTCTACTACAAGACAGGCTCATTGAAACTGACTATCCTCATGCATTTTACCAACAATTTCCTTTCCCTGCTCATATCCTGGAATTTCCCGATGCTTTCGGCTTCGGACACGTTCAGGAACCTGATACCGGGGAACGTCTACTGGTATGTCATCGGCGGCTGCGCATTAGTGCTCGTACTTTGCATCATTGCCCTGGCAAACAGTTGGAAAGGAATGAGCGTAATTAAAAGAAGATGAAACTTTATCCATTAAAATTCGGTCCCGTTCCAGTAGAACGGGAATGGGGAGGCACAGCATTATTCGACAAACTCGGGAAGACCTTCAAGGTAAAGGACGAGGACGGGAATGAATGCATGCTTTCACCGGAAACTCCCGTAGGGGAAAGTTACGAGGTGGCCGACCTCGGGGAATGCGGGGAAAGCATTGCGGCAAACGGCTTCCTTGCGGGAAATACGCTGGAAGAGATTACGGAGACCTATATGGAAGACCTTATCGGGGACAATCCGAGCCAGTATTTCGGGACACAGTTCCCCCTCCTCGTAAAGACCGTGGATATCCAAGGAAGCCTGCCGGTACATGTACACCCGGACGACCGCACGGCATTCGAAAGATACGATGCCCTCGGAAAAAAAGAGTTCTGGTACATAATGGAAGCGGACCGGGATGCCGCCATATACATAGGCTTCAACAGGGATCTGAGCGCGACCGAGCTTTTCGACAGATGCCTTGACGGCACCATCAAGGAAAGCATGCACAGGATAAGGCCCGAAAAAGGCGACATGATAGAGATACCTGCCGGAATGGCCCATTGCGCCGAAGGGAAAATACTCGCAGGAATCATAGAGGAGCCGTCCCTCATAGCCTTCAATCTGTATGACGGGAAAGGGACCGCCGAAGAAAGGATAGCCCATATCGGAGAGTCCATGGATTTCATCCGGCTCGAACGGACCAACCCGGCCGACTGCATCTCCCGGAAGGAAGGCATCGTAAGCGACTCTGACGAATCTACCATAGAATGCATCAGGCTTGCACCGGAAGGAACAAGGAGCACCGGCCTCGAAGAGGAAGACAGCGTATCGGTATTCCTGTGCACGGAAGGCGATGCCGGATTCACCATGGAACCGTACAGCGATTCAGCCACATGCAGGGTGAAGAAGGGGGAAGCCGTCGTAATACCGGCCGCCGCGACAGCCCTCACGATAAAGGCCGGGAAACAGGGCTGCACCCTTATCTCGGCAAAACTCCGCGAAAGGGAGGAGCATGACAGCTACACTGAACAAGGATAAAAACGTTTGGGACAAATGGCGGAAGTAAGGATAGACAAATACCTTTGGGCCATCAGGGTCTACAAGACGAGGGCGGATGCCACCGATGCCTGCAAAGGCAACAAGGTACATATAAACGGCGGGGATGCGAAACCCTCCAAATCAGTAAAACCGGGAGATGTAATAACCGTCAGGAAAAATGAAGTCACATTCACCTTCCGGGTGATAAATACGATAGAAAAGAGAATAGGGGCGAAACTTGTCCCCGAGTACGCCGAAAACATCACGCCACAGGAGGAACTTGAAAAACTCCGCCGCCCGATCGAGACTTTTTTCCTGAAAAGGGAACGCGGCACAGGACGTCCGACGAAAAAGGAAAGAAGGGAAATGGACGACCTCTGGGACAGGTATTTCTTCGACTCGGAAGATGTCTACGGTGAAGAAGACGATGAGGAAGAAGACTATTGAGGCTCCTTCCTTTTGGAATTGAAAAGGGACATGGCCCTGTCAGGACCGATTGTTATAAAGGCCTTTACGGCTTCGATGGAACGCCCGAGCAACTCGGGCAGTTCTTTTTTCTCCATTTCGTCCAGCTCTCCGAGGACGAAATCCACCTGGCCGCCACGGCCGAAATCATGGCCGATTCCCATCCTCAGACGCGCATATTCGGTAGTGCCTATCAGCTGATTGATGTTTTCCAGCCCGTTATGTCCCCCCGAGCTGCCGTTCTTGCGCATCCGGATCGTACCGTAAGGAAGATTCAGGTCATCGGAAATCACGAGAAGGTTCGAAACCGGGACTTTCAGGCGGTCGAGCCAATACCTTACGGCCTTTCCGCTGAGGTTCATGTAAGTGGAAGGTTTCAGCAAAGTAACCGAATTGCCGTTCAGCCTCAGCTGGGCGACTGCCCCGTACCTTTCGGATGAAAAAGAAATGTTGGACGCCTGAGCCCAGGCATCCAACACCATAAAACCCATATTATGACGGGTATTCGCATATTCGCCGCCAATATTGCCAAGACCTGTGACAAGATAATTCATTCCCATGGCAAATCAGGACGATAGGCCCGCCGTTATTCAGCAGCAGCTGCGGCTGCTGCCGCCCTGGTCATTCTGACAGAACAGATAATGGTAGCCTTAGGAGACACAATCTGTATATTGTCATAATGGAGGTCGCCGGCAACAATCTGCTTGCCTATATTAAGTTCTGTAACATCCACGTCGAGCCTGTCAGGAAGATCCTTGATCATGCCGCTGACTTTAAGCTTCCTTGAAGATACCATGAGCTTACCGCCCTGACGTACTCCGATGGAGTTTCCGGTAATCGAAAGAGGAACGTTTATGACAACCGGCCTGTCTTCCCTGATGGCAAGGAAATCCACATGCAAAGGCATGTCGGTCACAGGATGGAACTGTATCGCATGCAATACCGCAAGCTGTTTCTTCCCATCGATGTCGAGTTCGATGATATAGGAATTAGGAGTGTTTATAAGCTGCTCAAGGTCTTTCAGTGTCACTGTGAACATCGTGTTCTCCACACCGTTTCCATAATAAACGCATGGGACGAGTTTTGACCTGCGCAAAGCCTTCACGTCCGATTTCTTGCCGATAGTACGGCCTGTACCTTTTAATGTAACCTGTTTCATGTAATTAAAAATTTAAAAATGTGTTACTCAGCCCGTTTCCACGGGCCCCATTGCACCAAAAAGCCCGACGGCTTTTTATGGGGCTGCAAATATAGCGATTTTTTTTATTCCGCAATCATCCTGGTTGCAATATTCCAGTCGAGACCGCGGTAATATTCGTCAAGATACGGTTCCTCGGGCTTCTGGATATAAGTACTGAGCCCGCTGAAATCGGTTATTTCGAAACTGATGAAACGCTCCGTATTTTCCTTGAAAATCACTGCACGGTCCATTGCCGAGCGGAAATCCGCCATCAAGGTCGCGGACGGCTCCAGATTTTCCACGAAATCGCCCAAATCATAGAACCAGTGCTTGTTCATCCTGAAATAAGGCTGAATCGCCCCAAGGTCCAGATCCGGCACCTTGTACCTGTTCTCCTCGTATATCGCCCTGCATGCCGAAGCCAGGCCGTCAAGGCGCGAGCAATCCACCACCGAAACCGTCGCATAAGGGGCGTTGCTATCGGCATAATAATGGAAATACAAATCCGCCACTTCCTTCAGCGCCGACTCGGTGGAATATTTGAAAAGCGGCTCCATGATGTGGGTGTAAGGAAAACCGTTCGCGAGCACTTCGGTCGGGGAAGCGAGAAAATAATCCGTCACTCCGCGGAACTGGTAGGCGACTTCGACACAGCCCATAAGACAGCTGTCGAAAATAAGGAAGTCAAGATGCATCGGGATTGCCGCCGCAAGGTCTATGATGTCTATCTCCTCACCGGTATATTTGTCATTGCCGAAACTCGATGGGGAAATACCCGGCCCGGCCATCTTTACTATGGCATTCCCGTAAACGTCCATGTGGTTCATCGGCGATGTCGGGGCGTCGGCCGGATTGGCATAGCCAGACGGGGCCCCGTTCTCATAATAGCCCTCAGGCAGCCAGCCTGTAGAATGCGACCACAGGATGAGACCGTAATTGTCCGAAGGATAGGACTCCTTCACGTATGAAAGCACACTGCCCACACATTCCGCCGTAGAGGAAGACTCTACATCGAATGTCCTGACAACGGTTTCGACAGGATTGCCCTTGCGGTCCCTTGAAAGCTCCACGAGTCTCGGGGAATCGTCTACGGTATGGAAAAACACGAGCAGGCGCTCACCGGAACCCTGGGCCGGAAGATAGCCTTCCAGCATGGCCACATAGTTCGTATCGGCATAGGACACGCCGAATTCGGCATCGTCATAATTCGAAAGGTTGTTATTCGCTGAAATATATACGACTACCACGCGCCCCGACCCCTTGTAAGGAGGATAGGGAGACTCTTCCTCGCAGGAAAAGACAAGCAGGGAAGACAGCACGGCGGCCATGAATATGAAAAAGTTCCTCATAATCCATTTATTTGGGAGCAAATATAGTATTTTTCCGGCTAAAATGTTATCTTTGCTTTCATCATCATAAAAAATTATCGTCATGGACAAGAACCCGATATTCGCATTTCTCGCCGGTGCCGCAGCAGGCGCCGTCGTGGCGCTGCTCTTCGCACCGGACAAAGGCAGCGAAACACGCGCAAAGATAAGCCGGAAGGCCGAAGAAGGGCTTGAAGCCGCCAAGGCGTTGAAGGAAAGCCTGAAAGAAAGCGGCAACGAGCTCAAGGAAGACGTAAGGGAGCGCATCCTCGAAAGGCTGGACGCCCTGGAAAGGACCCTCGAAAAGATGTAAGGCATGGAAGATTTCACAAAACCTGCCGAAGACCTGTCAAAGGAAGCGGCAGAATATGCGGAACTTAGACTGCAAAAGATAAAGCTCAGGACGGTGAAGGACCTGTCTACCGTCCTGGGAAGGTTTTTCGGCATGCTTGTCCTTCTCATAACCGTAATGACGGCAGTAATTACAGCCGCATTCGGCTGCATACTCGTCATCGGAGAGGAAATCGGAAGCTACGCCGCCGGAGCCTTCATCGTCGCCGGCATATTCTGCATCGCCGCAGCGGTGCTTTTCGCTTTCAGGAAGAAACTTTTCAGGAATACGTTCGTGAGATTATTCATCAAACTGTTTTACGACAACAATGAATAGATACGCCGACATAAAGAACTACGATGAGCTGACGGCTTCCATCGGCAATTTGAAGGATGAGATAGAGCGGAAGGAGAAGAAGCTCGGGGAACAGTACGGAAAGGCCAAGGATTTCTACTCCCCGTCCAACCTTGCATATCTGGCAGTCCGCAGTATAATGTCATCGGTGGACTGGGCGGCACTCGCCCTCAAGGCAGTCAGAAAGCTGAAAGCGGCTATAGAGGACAAACGTGAATAAAAACATAAAACATGAATTTTAAAAAATTGCTTGTGTACACATTGGGACTATCCGCCATGCTGACAGGATGCGATGGCGGGCGGAAAACAGCGGAAGACGGCTTCCGCTATACCGTGGACGAATTCGCGGACATTAAGATAATGAGATACAGGATACCTGGATGGGATTCCCTCACATTCCGCCAGAAAAGCCTCCTCTACCATCTCGGGGAAGCCGCGAAATACGGAAGAGACATCCTTTGGGATCAGAACTGCAAGTACAACCTCGAAATCAGGCATCTGCTCGAAGCCATAATCGAAGACTATCAGGGAGACAGGGAGACGGAAGAATGGAAAAAATTCGAGACCTATGCCAAGAGGGTGTTCTTCAGCAACGGCATACACCACCATTATGCCGAAGACAAGATTGTCCCGGAATGCGGAAGGGAGTATTTTTCCATGCTGGTTGCGGAAGCCGGGAATACGGACAACGGTGAAAAACTCCTTAATATTATATATGACCCCGAAATCTACGCGCAAAGGAAATACACGGACGGGGACAAGGACATACTCTCCGCCTCAGCGGTCAACTTCTATGAGGACGTGACACGCAGGGAAGCCGAAAGGTTCTACTCCGCCATGGAGAACCCCGATGACCCGGCCCCTGTTTCCTACGGTCTGAACAGCCGGCTCGTCAGGGAAGACGGGAAAATAAAGGAAGACACCTACCGGATAGGAGGTCTGTACGGTAAAGCGATAGAAAAGATAGTGGAAGAGCTTGAGCTTGCATCCGGATTTGCAGAAAACGAAATGCAGAAAGAATGCATAGACCTGCTCATCAGCTATTACCGTACCGGAGACCTCAGGACGTGGGACGAATACAATATCGCCTGGGTAAGGGACACTCTTTCGGAAATAGACTTCGTGAACGGCTTCGTAGAGACCTACAACGACCCTCTCGGAATGAAGGGCACGTGGGAATCCATAGTGAACATCCGGGATGCGGAAGCGTCCAAAAGGACCGAGACCATAAGCGAAAACGCACAGTGGTTCGAAGACAATTCGCCAGTGGACCCCAGATTCAAGAAAAAGGAGGTCAAGGGGATATCGGCAAAGGTCATAGACGCGACAACCCTCGGAGGCGACTGCTTCCCGTCCACCCCGATAGGAATAAACCTCCCGAATGCGGACTGGATAAGGAAAGAGCACGGCTCCAAATCGGTGACGATAGCCAACATCACGCACGCATACAACAAATCGGCTGAAGAAGCGCCGAAAAGCACCACTTCCGAATTCGCTTGGGACGAGGACGAAGTCGCCTTAATCAAAAAATACTCATCATATACCGATGAATTGCACACCGACCTCCACGAATGCCTCGGGCACGGTTCAGGGCAGCTTCTTCCTGGAGTGTCTTCCAATGCGCTCGGGGAATACGCCTCCGCCCTCGAAGAGGCAAGGGCCGACCTTTTCGCCCTTTATTACATGGGAGACGATAAGATGGTAGAACTCGGGCTGCTTCCCGACATGGAAGCGTACAAGGCACAGTACCTGACATATATCAGGAACGGGATTTGCGTACAGTTCTCAAGGGTGGAACCGGGAAGGCCGAATACCGAGGCACACATGCAGAACAGGAAACTCATTTCCGAATGGTGCTACGAAAAGGGGCTTGCGGACAATGTCATCGAGAAAAGGACAAGGGACGGCAAGACATATTTCATCATTAACGACTATGTGAAACTCCGCGGACTTTTCGGGGAATTGCTTGCCGAGATACAGAGAATCAAATCTGAAGGCGACTATGAAGCGGGGAAAGCTCTGATAGAGCGCTATGCCATACACATAGATCCGGCTCTGCACAAGGAAGTCAGGGAAAGGTACGCCTCCCTCGGGCTCAAACCTTACGGGGGATTCGTGAATCCTGAAATAGTACCTGTCATCGAAAACGGGGAAACCATCGATTACAGGGTCGAATATACCGATGATTTTCTCGGACAGATGCTCGAATACGGCAAAAAATACCGTACTCTTTGATATTTAATGATTTTTTTTGCTATTTTTGTAGACAATTGCTATTTAACCATATTGTATAACACATTAACTTTAATTTCATGAAAGAGCTTGTAAATCAAATCAAGGCTGAAATCGATGCTTTCATCGCTAATGCCGACGCACAGGTTGAAAAAGGGAACAAGGCAGCCGGCACAAGGGCACGCAAAGCAGCCCTCAACATCAGCAAATTGATGAAAGATTTCAGAAAAGCATCCGTTGAAGCTTCGAAGTAAATTGACCATCCACTAAAGAGGAGGCCCTGCCATCACCGGCAAGGCCTCTTCTTTTTGCCCTGAATCCTGAAAGCCTTCTCAGAAGACAAGTTTCACATTGTCAATCCAGAATTTGTTGCCGATTCCGCCGCTGAAGGCAACCCCGTAACTCGACGAGAAACGGATTATGAGGAAGTTCGGTTCGGTGCCAGGTTCCGCCCAGCCCACTTCATGGACAGGCACGGACTTGCCTTTGCTGTTGAGTGTGTAATTGGAAACCTCTTCCTTGATAAGGCCCATATAAGGCTCGTAACCGGGGTCGGATGTAATGTCGCCGTATTTCACAGGCACGGTATGTCCGTTCTGCCACTCGGTCACGCTTTCGGTAATCCGTTCGTAGGCCGTCCCTACCCTTTTGGCATACACGTTGCCTTCCTCATCCTCCCATCTGTACTGGAGCATCATTACTATGTCTGCATAATCGGCATATCCCAACGGTTTCTTTTTGGAAAATCCCGTGGCCTTGACTGCCTCATTCCCTACTATGGCCTTATAATCCAGTTGAAGGGCAGAGGGCCTTGAAGTAAAAGGGAAGCCGAAAAGGAGCTTTCCCTGGGGATTGCTCGTATTGCGTATCGGTTCGGGAAGCCTTCCGAGAAAAATCGAGCCCTGCACGGTCACCTCCATGTTAAGCAGTCCGAAGACCTTCAGTTCTTCGAAATAGGTTTCCAGACGGGCGCAATAGCCGTCCCCCCTCCTTTCGGGAAACACGCTCGTGCTTGTCTTCACCACTCCCACGACATCGGCATAGACGTTGGAGGTCCTCCACACACAGCCGTCCGGATTCATATATGCCTGCCGTCCCGAAATGGTATCGTTTGCAAGGGAAGGTTCATACAGATACGCCGTATCGCCTCCGATGATCGCCGATTCTTCCATCACCCTCAAAGTCCAGAAATCGAATTTTCCCGCCTTCTCTATGTCTTCTACCAGCTTTCTGTCATTATCTTTGACGGGATTCACTTCATTCTGGGCAAAAAGCGGCAAACTGAAAGCCGCCATGACCGCAACGAATAATTTTTCCGCAAACTGTTTAATCATAATTATTATTATATTTGCCAATCGAATTTTTAAAATTAACCGTCAAAAATAAGAAAATTTTTACGGATATGATAAAACGTTTGAAAATCCTATTCTTCGTCCTCTTGTCCGGATTAGGTACGTTGCATGCCGGCGCCTCGCCTGTAAGAAGCGGCAGCACAACGATAACGCAACCGGACGGAAAGTGCGTGACAGTGCGTTTTACAGGCGATGAATTTTACAAGATAACGACGACCGAGGACGGTGCGGCGGTGACACTTTGTGCGGACGGCTACCTGAGATATGTGATTTATGAAAACGGGAAAAGGACGGTGACGGAATACGCTGTTGGCGGGGAAAATACCCCGAAGGAGATAGTCGCCGCAGCCCGGAATATCCCATACGCGCAATTGCAGGAAAACGCGAGAAGCAAGAGGAGGGCATACTACGATGCCGTCAGCATCTACGAAAGGAGAAGGGCGGACATGACCCCGCGTGCGGGAACTGCCGGCCGCGGCATGGTCAAGGCGGCGGTCATCCTTGTCGAGTTCCCCGACCTGGCGTTTACGGAAGGGGACAAGGACCGTTTCAATTCGCTGCTGAACTCGGAAGGATATTCGGAAAACGGGGCTGACGGTTCCGCGAAGGACTACTTCAAGGCACAGTTCGGAGAGCTGGCGGATTTCCAGTTCGATGTCTACGGCCCGTACACTGCCAAAAACGGATATGCCTACTATGGCGGGAACGATGACTCGGGGAACGACAAAGCGCCCGCGGAACTTGTGGCGGAAGCCTGCGAGGGACTGGATGCGGAAGTCGACTTCAGCCAGTATGACAGCGACGGAGACGGAGTCTGCGATTTCGTTTTCATGTTCTTCGCCGGGAATGACGAGGCCCAGAATCCTGCCCTGTATCCGGACAATATCTGGTCCCATGCATACGTTGTGGACTACTACAATCCGGAGCTGTACCTTGACGGGGTGAGGATTTCGAGATATGCCTGCACATCTGAGCTGATGGTAGCGGGGAACGGGTCGAGATTCACGGCCATAGGGACGTTCTGCCATGAGTTCAGCCACATTCTCGGACTGTCGGACGCCTACGATACAAGCTACAACTACGACGGAATGGCCACGGCCGATGCCCTGTGGGGCTCCACTTCCATCATGGATTCGGGGTCATACAACAACAACGGAAACACCCCTCCGAATTACAATGCTTTCGAAAGGGAAATGCTCGAAATAGCTTCTCCAAGGGAATTGTCCACCGGGGAACAGAGCCTTGCCCCTGTCAACGTTTCAAATGAATTCATCAGGATAGAAAGCGATACGGAAAACGAATACTTCATAGTGGAATGCAGGAAAAAAGAGGGCTGGGATGCCTACATACCGGCCTCCGGAATGCTGGTCTACCATATCGACAAATCGGAAAACGATGCCGGGACTTCATACAATTACGGACGGCCGGTCACCGCCAGCGAAAGATGGCTTTACAATGAAGTGAACAGTTATCCTCTGCACCAGTGCGCCGACCTCATAGAGGCATCGTACCCGGCAGACAAGAATAACCCTGCGGACATTTTCTTCCCCGGGCCGATGGCCATAACGCACTGTTCTTCCGAAACGCATGAAGACTATGTGTGCTGGAGCGGAGAAAGAGTCGGATACCAGCTGTACGGCATACGCATGTCGGAAGACAACGTAGTCTTCCAGCTGCTCGATGCGGACGCGCTCGACCTCCCGACCATAACGAAACACAGCATAACGGTAGCCGGCTGCAATGTAATGCTGTCATGGGAGACGGACAAGACCGATGAAGAGGCCGTCGCCTTCGTAAACCTCTCGTACAAGGACGGGGATACCGTATCCGAGCAGGAGGCCGAGGGGAACACGGTTTCTTACATGGACCTGACCGTGGACACCGAATACACCGTGACCATCTGGTACGACAAGAACGGAATCGAAGGCGAGAAGTACTCCATTGATTTTACTACTTTCGAGCAGAACAGCGATTTTCCTTATATTTTCATAAACAGGAGCGCCCTCGTAATGGGCAATACGATAAAACTGGAACTCATAAACCTCGAAAGCAGCGACTGCAAAATCGACTGGTATCTCGGCGACTACATAATAACGGTCCCGGACAAATTCGTGATAGCATTCGAAGGCAACCGGGAACTGAGTGCCATCATCACCTATCCTGACGGAAGGAAGGAACGGGTGGCCACGACCATACATGTTCCTGAAGCGGAAGAAGAAAACGACAAAAAATAAAAACAACAAATATTTTAATAATTATGAAGAAAATCATTATAATTTTCAGTCTGCTCGTCTCCGGACTCGTTTTGTTTTCATGCCAGAAAGACCTGAAAATGACGGAGACACAGAAAGCATTCACCGAAATGGCTTCACCCGGCCTTGTTTCATCGGGAAATTACGTAATCGAATTCGTGGCCGACAGCTGCCAGATTTCATCGACTACCGACGGCAGATACAGGATAATGACCGATACGCAGTCGCAATATGTCGAGGCGGTAATCGAAGGCGGCATCGGGAAGGTCGGCGCGACCCGGAAGGTGGCCCTCAAATGGTTCAAGGACGGAAAAATGAACGAGGAGGAGCTCGACATGGTTGTCAGCCTCAACTCTGGGGACACTTACTGGCTCTGGAACGAGGAAAATTCGAAGGGGGTAATCCTCAGGAAACTCATATAGCGAGGAGTCTGGAAACCAGTTCCATCAAAAGTTCTCCGGACGAAGCCTCACCGGCATCTCCACCCTTGCTTTTGTAGTCATACTCCTCGATTTCGGCTATCGCCGCCATGCATTTCCTTACGGGGAAAGACTTGGCGGCAATATCGTATTCCTGTAGGAAATAAGGATTTATGCCTATCTCCCTTGCCCTGTCCTGGGCGGAGGCCTGCGGGTTCCTTTTAAGCAGGGCTTCGTATTTCAGGATTCTGTAAAAATGCAGGAAAAGCGCGTTCACTGCCGCCGGAAGTGCGAAATTGGGAGAGTTCCCGAGATATGCGGCGATATGGAACGCCTTTGCCGAATCCCTGTATGAAAGGGCCTTGGTAAGTTCGAAAACACTGAACTGGCGGGTAATCCCTACATTCTGCTCGATGTCCTCGACCCGTATCTCCTTCCTGCCTTCTTCGAGGCTTTTTATGATTTTATCACCTTCCACGGCAATTTTGCTCAGTTCCGCTCCCGAATATTCGGCAAGAAGGGCTGCCGCCGGTGGCTGGATGCTGAAACCCTCGGAGGAAAAATAGGATGAAATCCACCTCGGCAGTTCATACTCCCTGACCGGCTGGGACTCCAGAACGACACCTTTTTTCAGTATCTCCTTATATAAAGAGGTGCGCTTGTCCATGCTCTTGCCCATGTAACAGAGCACCAGCACCGTGGTATCGAGGGGGGAAGCCACATATGAAAGGAGGTCGTCGAGTTTCTTTACGGACTGGGCCTCCCTCACGGCCACCAACTGCCGTTCGGCCATCATCGGATAGCGCGAGGCCGCGTTCGCTATGTCGGCCCCGGTAACGTCCGCCCCGTAGAAAACGGTCAGATTGAAGTCCTCTTCCGTTTCCGTCAGGACATTGTCCATCAGCATGCCGTATATTTTATCGATATAATACTGCTCCTCTCCCATCAACAGATATACCGGGGCGAAATGCCCGGCCCTGATGTCGGACGAGACCGAATTGAAGACGTTTTCCGTATTGCCTGTACCCTTTGCCATAAACCAATTTTTAACTTCGATTGCAATAAACCCCGTAAAGTTAAGAAAATTTGTACCTTTGTGAGCCAAAATCCATAGGATATGGAGGATATTTTCGATCCGTTGAGGAAAAAATTCGTCAGACTGACCCCGGAGGAGCAGGTAAGGCAGTGGTTCATAGGCGTGCTCCATAAAACGGCAGGTGTCCCGCTCACCCACATGATGAGCGAAGTGCAGCTGCATATCGGAGGAAAATCGTTGAGGGCCGATATCATAGTGTATGACAGAAAATTGAGGGAAGTCTGCATAGTCGAATGCAAGGAGCCTTCGGTAAGGCTCGACGGGGATGTCCTGGAACAGGCGCTCAGATATGACATGGCCGTCGGAGTCCCTTACATCTGCATCACCAACGGGAAGAAAACGTTCTTTTTCAAACGGGCATCGGGAGAAGGGGCGCCATACGGTTATATGGACAGGCTGCCGGCATACGAGGAGATGGTTGCGGCAGCAGGACAGAAAGGGATTATATGACAACGATAGGTTCAGGATATCTTGACAATCCGGTTTTCGGGATTGTTTCGGAATGCGCCGCAAAACTCGGCGTAAGGAGTTTCGTCATCGGAGGCTATGTCAGGGATTCGTTCCTTCACATACCCTGCAAGGATATAGACATAGTGGTGGAAGGCAGCGGCATCGAACTGGCCGAAGCCGTAGGGGCCGCCGTGCATTCGAAAATCTCGGTTTTCAAGAATTTCGGGACGGCAATGGTACGTTATAAAGACATAGAGCTCGAATTCGTAGGGGCCAGAAAGGAGTCGTACCACCGTGAATCGAGGAAGCCGATAGTGGAGAACGGGACACTCGAAGACGACCAGCTGAGGAGGGATTTCACCATAAACGCCATGGCTTTCAGCCTGTGCAGGGACAATTTCGGAGAACTGATAGATCCCTTCGGGGGCATCAGGGACCTTGCCGGCGGCATAATCCGCACCCCCCTCGATCCCGACACCACTTACAGCGACGACCCTCTGCGCATGATAAGGGCCATACGTTTCGCCACGAGGTTCGGTTTTACGATAGTGCCCGAATCCCTCGAATCCATAAAGAAGAACAAGGACAGGCTGGACATACTTTCCAGGGAGAGGATAGCCGAAGAACTGCACAAGATACTTTCCTGCGAGAGCCCGTCCAAGGGATTCCTCCTTTTGGACGAAACGGAACTGCTCGAAAAGATACTTCCGGAACTGACACGGCTCAAGAAAGTCGAGAACATAGACGGACACGGTCACAAGGACAACTTCCGGCATACATTGGAAGTCGTGGACAATATCTGCCGCAACAACCCGGACTCGGGCCTGTGGCTGAGATGGGCCGGCCTGTTGCACGACGTGGGTAAGGCCGTCACGAAACGGTACGACCCGAAAATCGGCTGGACATTCCACGCCCATGACACCGTAGGGGCCAAGATGGTGCCGGGGATATTCAAGAACCTGCACATGCCCCTGAACGAGAAGATGAAATATGTCCAGAAACTCGTAGCGCTCCATCTGAGGCCGATAGCCCTTGTCACCGACGAGGTTACGGATTCGGCCGTCAGGAGGCTTCTTTTCGATGCCGGGGACGACATAGACGACCTTATGGAACTCTGCGAGGCAGACATAACGTCCAAGAACCCGCGGAAGGTCAAGATGTTGAAAAACAATTTCGCCCTGGTAAGGGAAAAACTCGCCGAAGTCGAAGCAAAGGATGCCATCCGCAATTTCAAGAACCCGGTTACCGGGGAAATCATAATGACCACATACGGCATAGCCCCCGGTCCCGAAATCGGAGAGATAAAGGAGCACGTCAAGAATGCGATTCTCGACGGAACCATCGAAAACGACAAGGAAGCCGCCTTACGGCTGATGAGGGAATATGTCGCCTCCCATTACGGCTGGCCGGAACAGGCCTGACAGCGCAGAGTTGCCGGGGGCAGAGGGAATCAATCCAGCTTCTGGCCTATAAGGTGCATGAATTCCTCCCTCGTGCGGGGGTCCTTGAGGAAGGCTCCTGAAAAGGCCGAGGTTGTTGTAAGCGAGTGTTCCTTCTGTACTCCCCTGAGCCTCATGCAGGTATGGGCGGCCTCTATTACGACTGCCGTCCCGAGGGGCTTGAGCGTGGAATCTATGCATTCAAGTATCTGGGTAGTAAGCCTTTCCTGGACCTGGAGACGACGGGCATAACATTCGACCACGCGGGCAATCTTGCTGAGACCGGTTATCCTGCCGTTCGGGATGTATGCCACATGGGCCTTGCCTATGAAGGGAAGCATGTGGTGTTCGCAGGTAGAATAGAGCTCGATATCCTTTACCAGAACCATCTGGCTGTATTTTTCTTCAAACAAGGCCCCCATGAGGATTTCACGTCCGTCCTGGAGATATCCGTTCGTCAGGAACTGTATGGCCTTCGCGACCCTTTCGGGGGTTTTCAGCAGGCCCTCACGGGAAGGGTCCTCCCCTATCAGTTCGAGGATGGCCTTATAATGTTCCGCCAGTTTTGCGGTCGTTTCTTCGTCGTAGCTTTCTATTTTCCTGTATGCCATTGTCTTGAATTATTTGGCCCTTTATTTTCATTTTCCAAAGAGCCGCAAAATTAATTAAATTTTCATAAACACTTTTTCATATTAATGTTTATTTTTGGCGGTTGGATTGAATTTTTGCACAGAATTGGAAAACGGACGAAAATATGAAGATTTATACTAAAACCGGAGATGAGGGGAAAACGTCCCTCGTCGGCGGAAAAAGGGTTCCGAAAAACCATCCGCGGGTGATGGCTTACGGCGATATCGACGAGCTTATTTCATGGATCGGGCTTCTGCGCGCCGGGCTGCCGGAACATGATTATGAACTGCGGCGGATACAATGCGCGCTGATGAACGGTTCGGCACATATAGCGGCCGAGGATTCGTCGAAACCGCTGCCGGCTTTCCCGGAAGAGGATATCGCCTGGATCGAAGGGCAGATTGACAAAATGACACAGACGATTCCTGAACAGAAGGCCTTCGTGCTTCCTTCGGGACCGAGGGAGGCGGCCCTGTGCCACGTCGCCAGAACTGTCTGCCGCAGGTGCGAGAGGTCTTCCATCGCCATCGGAGGACAGCAGGGAGAGGATGTCCGGAAAACGGTAAAATATATTAACAGGTTGTCGGATTATCTTTTCACATTGGCACGATATGTGACAAATGCCAAGGGCTTGGTTGAAGATTTCTGGCTGCCATAAAAATTGTAAAAAATCAGGCATTGGCGACCGGGGTCTGAAAAAAGTTTTTATCTTTGCGCCCCGACTGGAACAATGGAAACCGGAGGGACAGTCAAAGAAAGTTTAACGATTTAACTGACAGAACGATGTATTGGACACTTGAGCTTGCTTACAGATTGGAAGATGCGCCTTGGCCAGCAACCAAAGAGGAACTGATCGATTACGCCACCAGATCCGGAGCTCCGCTCGAAGTAATCGAGAATCTTGAAGACCTGGATGATGACGGCGAGATTTACGAAAGCATAGAAGACATTTGGCCGGACTACCCTACCAAAGAAGATTTCTTCTTCAACGAGGAGGAATATTAGTGCAATTTTAAGCGCAAAAACTACTATTAAATCCCTGTCAATCAATAAGATTGGCGGGATTTAATTTATTTGGACAACAGTGTTTGACCGCCTCAAATGGCGTGGTTTATTTGGACAAAATACGTTTTTCGGAGGAAAAATCGGGATTTGTTTGGACAAAATTCATTACCTTTACAGAGGTTTGTGAGTATTACCGCAACCTCTGTTTTTTAATTTCAAACATCTCCAGTATGGGACGACCGAAACGACTATATCCATTGGGACGCTATCGCCTGCATATCCGGGGTGAGATCGATCCAGCCAAACAGTATCTTGTCCAGCTTGAATACACCAGGAACCGGCAGGTGATACGCAAGGGCATGAACATCTTTGTCCGGCTGGGCGACTGGAATGAGAAAGCCAACAAGGGACGCGGAGGTGTGAGGGCGAGTTATGGTCCGGAGGCCAACCGGATCAACAGTCTGCTGCTTGCCCGTGCGGACAAGATCGACGGACTGCTGGCCGAATATCAGGAAAAACATCCCAATCAGATTACGGCTCAGGTGATCGCCGACTTTCTGGCAGACAAACCGCTCACACGGGAGGACAAAGGGAAGGATTTTATCGAGTTTGTTTTGGAAAGGCTCGAATCTGACTATTCCCGGAACAGAATCGGACGCAGCCGCTATGAGAACGGCAAGAGCGGCATGAATATCTTCCGTATCTTTCTCCGTGCAACAAAGAACGGTACCTACAAGCCGGACAGTATCTATTTAGGTGAAATATCGGTTGAACTGATTGACGAATACATCAGGTGGCGGCGTGAGATAAAACAGAACAGCGATGCAACGATCAACCATGCCTTGACTCCGATTCTGAAGGCATGTGCCTATGCTTCCGAAATGAAGATGATAGACCATGCCGTCAATGCGAGGATTCAGGATATGCGTATCGCCTCAAAGATATCTCTTGCAGACGAAGACAATGAGTTTGACGGCAAGTATCTTTCAAAAGAACAGATGTCTGCGTTGTTGGAATATTACCATGCCTGCACCGAACCGCGCCGTAAGGAGTTTTTGGAAATGTTCTTCTTTGCCTTCCATGCCTGTGGACTCCGTGTTGTCGATGTGATGACATTGCAGTGGGGGCATGTAAATTTTGAGAAGAAGGAACTGAGAAAAATTATGATCAAGACGAACAAGCGCCATGTAATTCCTCTTACGGAACCTGCCCTGAATATTCTGCATCGTTGGCAGGAGAAACGTGCCGGATGCCGGTATGTATTCAACTTGGTAAAGGATGATCTGGATCTTGATGATGCAGAAGCTCTGTACAAAGCCCGTAACAATGCGACGAAATGTATCAATCAGTCGCTGGCGGTTGTCGGAGAACAGATAGGGCTTCCGTTTACCCTCTCAATGCATGTGGCCCGGCATTCGTTTGCGGTCTTTGCTCTGAACAAGGGACTTTCCATGTCGGTTGTCAGTCGTTTGCTCGGTCATGGAAGTACGGATGTCACCGAAAAGGTATATGCCAAATTCCTGCCCGAAACGCTGTCGGCGGAAGTGGCACGTCTGAAAGAGGATTTTGCTTCTCTCGAAATTGTCTGATGAATGTAGATGGCTATTGAAAACATTCATTAATTTTACACCTAAATTGACTTGAGATGACTATTACGCAGGTATTCCTATTGCTGGTGTGCGCATTTGTTCTGGTATTGCTGCTTTCTACTATCTTTAATAAGCACCATAGGATAATCATGTGGTCTGCTGCAATAGTATTTTTTATAGGAACTCTGCTCCTTATAGGACTTGGGATAATTGATCCGGTAAAGGACAATCATCCTGATCCTGTCGTTATAACAGGCATTGTCACCGCCCTTATCTTATCGGGGCTATTTGCATACGGAGCAGAAAAACTGCACATCAAACTTAGGGAAAAGAATCAGCAAACCGTTCAAGCCATAGATAATCAGTCAGAATGTCCGGATTCCCCAAAAGGGGTTGTATTGTCGGGAAGACTTGATACTTCACTTGCCCGTACAATCTTTGCGAAAGCAATAGAAGCCGGATATATTGAAGAGGTCGGGTCCCATTATAGCTGGAAAGGGACAAAGGCTCTTCTTGCCTATATGTGTGGTCGAATATATTGCGGCGATTATCCTGAATATTCCAAATACGAACAGAAGACTTTTTGGGAATTCGGCAACGGACTCTTTCCCGATGTCGAGCTTAACGCACTATTTGAACAGACCGGTATCGGACAGTCCCGGCAGAACAGGAGGGATATGCCCGTCCCTAACAATGCCGGAGAAATTGACAAGTTTTTTCAGAAGTGATAAAAAACGAAGGGTATTATCTTCGTTCTTGGCAAGTCTTAGCTTCTGGCTTGTTATGCATTTTGTTTCGCTTCATCTGGCAATCTTCGATTTTTTTCAATTTTATTTTCCTCTTTTTTATTACTGGTAATCAACTGGTTACATACAAAGTTGTGACAGAATCATAACTTTCCATAACACCTTTCCTAACATTGGATAATTTATTGTAACTTATTAGTCCTCAGCTATTTCATACATTCGTGCCGTGATTCTGGTGCGATGTGCACAATCGTACCATATCGTATAACCAGGCTGAAGGTCTGAGTGTGCATCAGGGCAATCGGCCATAATTGTTTTAAGTATGGCTAAAGAAACGAATGTAGAGAAGCTATGCGACCGGGAATTGCTTGAAAAGATTCTCAGCATAGTGGAGAGACAAGAGAAACTGCCGCCTCCGGCTCATGAAGGCGGACACCGTCTATATGACAACAAGTCTTTGATGGAGAAATTGAACATCAAAGAAAAGTATCTGAAAAAGTTGCGAGACAACGGCTATCTCGGCTACTCGCGTGAAGGTGATAAATACTGGTACACGCAAGAAGACGTAGACCGCTTTCTGCGTCGTTTCCATTATGAAGCTTTCGCTATTGGTGATGAACTTCCAAAGCAGGAAGGAGGTGGCTATGTTTAACACCGTTCATTTGACCAACATGCTTCGTTCGGAAGTGGAAGGCATTCCGGAAACAGGTCTTCCGTTAGATGCCTTCCCGGATAAGATACAGGAGATTATCCTCAATCTTGCCAGATACGAAAATTTCAATGTGGAATATACTGCGTCTATTGTTCTTTCTGCTGTTGCTACAGCAATAGGCAACTCTTGTCATATCCGGATAAAGGGCGAGTGGAAAACTTGCCCATCCCTTTATATGATGCTGGTCGGTCGTCCCGGGCTCGGAAAGACTCCTCCCCTCGGTTTTATCTATAAGCCTATTAATGAGTATGATGACCGGCTGCATGAGAAATATAACGAGGAATATGACGAATATGAAAGAGCCATGTCAGCAGGCAAGCACGGAAGTGAGGGGGAAGAACAACTGCTCAAGAAACCGAATTTTGTAACGACGGTCATTTATGATTCCACCCCGGAGGCGATGATGAATATTCATCAGCATAATCAGCGTGGGATAACATTGGTCGTCGATGAAATCCTGGCTTTGTTCAATTCCGTCAAAAGGTACAACAGCAAGAACAACCTCATTGAAGATCTGCTGACAGCTTATAGCGGACAGCCGTTAAAGATTATCCGCAAATCAGAATCACGTCCTGTTCTAATCAAGAATCCATGTATAAATGTCATCGGTTCAGTACAGACGAATATGCTGCAGGAAGTCTTCCGTGCAGAATTCCTTGCCAACGGATTGCTTGACCGTTTTCTGTTTGTCTATCCTAAAAACAGGAAGATATCCGGATGGAGACGGGAAGAACGGAATACAGCCCGTCCTGATATCATGAATCAATGGAGGACAATAATCAACAGAATCCTAAGCATCCCCTGTATCCTTGATGACAAGGGTACAACGGTCAATCCCCGTATCATTACAATGTCTGACGATGCGGAAGAATACTTTTATGAATGGTACAATGGAATTATCGATGCTGTAAATGCCATTGAGGATGATGCGGATGTTGAAAGCCGAAAGATGAAACTCAACGGCCATGTAGCACGTCTTGCCCTGTTGTTTCAGGTAATGAAATGGGCTACTGATAGTGGAGATATGCAATATATTGAGCGGGAGTCCGTAGAATCGGCAATCCGTATGATTGATTATTATGAGGAAACATACAGGAGGATTCAGGAAGCCATTGTCATAAACAGTATCGGCGAAACTAAGGAAGCGTGGCTTTCTCTGTTGGAAGATCGGTTTACTTCCGGGGAGGCTGTTATTGCCGGTAGAAAAGTTGATATGTCCCGACGTACCGTCTATTATGCGCTTGACCAATTATGCCGGCTTAAGCACCCTCTTATAGAAAAGCTTCAGCATGGAGTCTATCGCAAACTTATGACAGAAAATACTGATGCACCTTGCACTATTGCACTTTCATCTTGTCAAGATACCGTGCAATCTTCTCAAAGTGCAAAAGTGCAGAGTGCAACCACACTAAAATCAGAGGACCATGAGTGAATACAGATTCCATTTGCAGAAATACCGCCCTGGAAGCAAGACTACTTGTCCGAACTGTGGTAAAAGCCGGTGTTTTGTCAGGTATGTTGATGAACAAGGCAGCATTAGCTTTCCCGGTAATGTCGGCAAGTGTGATCATGAAAACAGTTGTGGCTACCACTATACACCTAAGGAATACTTCAAGGATAATCCTGATGTATTGGAAATGGATGAGGGAAGCGGTAAGTCACTTCTTTCTGTCCCTCATAAGACGGCAGATAAAACTCCGTCTTGTATTGTTCCTTCGTATATTCCTTCATCTTATGTGTTAAGGAGTCTGTCACATTATTCAATCAACCCCTTATATCAGTATTTCTGTCAGGTGTTTGGTGAAGATGAGACAACCAGATTGTTTGAAATGTATCGCATAGGGACATCTTCAAAATGGGGAGGTGCAGCGGTTTTCTGGCAGACAGATATAAATGGGCAGGTAAGAACCGGCAAGGTAATGTGCTATAATGCTGAGACAGGCCATCGGGTTAAAGAGCCTAAGGCTTTTGTCAGCTGGGCGCATTCCGAGTTGAAGTTGCAGGATTTCCATTTGAAGCAATGTCTGTTTGGAGAACATCTTCTGAAAAATTCATCGTCTCCGGTAATGCTGGTGGAAAGTGAAAAGACCGCTGTTGTAATGAGCCATTTTATCCCCGATTATATATGGCTGGCAACAGGTGGAAAGAACGGTTGTTTCAATAGTGAAGCCATGCAGGCCCTCAAAGGCAGGGAGGTTACTCTCATCCCTGATCTAGGAGCAACCGAACAATGGAAAGAAAAGTCTGCTTTGTTGTCTGGAATATGTAAACGGGTTGTTGTGTCCAATGTCTTGGAATGTACATCCGATGAAGAGCAACGCAGCCAAGGATTGGACATTGCAGACTTCTTTCTGTATTCACCATCAAAGAGGCAGATACTCCATCAGATGATACAACGTAATCCAGCATTGCAGTTGCTCATTGATGAACTGGATCTGGAACTTATTGAATAGTAAAGGAACTTGTTCCGAGGATTTATAGAAAGTCCTTAACACAATAAGGACTTTTTGCCTGACGGCAATAAAATCCGGTCATTGTCCCGCAGAGTGGACTGGCACAAGAGCAAGCTCAAATATTAGTCATTTATCAAAAAAATACCCTATATGAACACAGATATTAAACAGGCCATGCATGTTGAAGCCGGGAAGTCATTCGGCACAGCAGAGGCGAATGAAAACGAAAGGCATTGGAATGACGACAAGATTGACAGAAAGAATCAGGATCCGACCAATCACTATGACAAGACCCGAATGAAACTGAATTTTGAGATTGGGCCCGATGGGAAAGTTCATCCGTTAGGCTATCAAGAGAAATCGCTTGAAGTACGTTTGCAGGAACGGTTGACTGAACTGGGCTGGAAACCCTTCAAGCCGGACAGCAAAATTCAACCAAACTGTTGTGCGAAATTTATCTTCGGAGGCAATCATGACCGTACGCTTGAGATGGCATTTGGAACCCAAACCGTAAATCTGGATAAGGGTGCAGACAACAGCCATCTCCAGCGATGTCCGGAAATCGAACAATGGGCAAAAGATGTCTATGACTGGTGCGCCAAACGGTACGGACAGAAAAATATCATCGGTTTTCAGGTTCATCTTGATGAGAGCAGCCCGCATATCCATGCCTTGATTGTTCCTGTCGGACAACGAGCCAAAAGCGGACGCGAATGCGTCATGTGGTCGGCTAAGTTTGGCAAGAGCCGTTATGGGTATGGCCATATTCTTCGGGAAATGCACACCTCACTATATGAAGAGGTTGGGAGCGAGTACGGGCTGGAACGTGGTGACAGTATTGAAGGACGGAACGTCAGCCATCTTGGTAAACGCGATTATATCCGGAAACTGTCCAAAGATGCTAAACAGGCGGAAAAAGCAGTCAAGGGGCTGCAAACTATGATACGGAGGTTGGAAGCACAGATATTCAGGTCTCAATCCCAACTTGAAGAAATTGAGAAGTCTCTGACTTCCGGTAAAATCGCTCTTCAGGAATATGAAATTCAAAAGACCAGGATACAAAAACAGATTTCCGAATACCAGTCAAAACTTGAAGACAGGGCATGTAAGCTTCAAGAAAAGGAGCAGGAACTGGAGCAGATGACAAACAATATAGACCGTGTCGGTAGAGTGGTGCAACCTTTCCGCAATCACAAGATAGATTTTGAGCCGCCACGGATCACTGGTAAACCTCCGATATTCGGTGTTGACAAATGGATTGAGGATCAGAACAGATCTATCGCCAGCCGATTCGTGAAGATTGTCCGTCAGATTGAAGAACGGTATCGGAAGGATGCTGAACAGCAAATACAGGCGGTGCAGAATAATGCGTTGCTGGACTATCGGGAGTTTAAATGGCTGCAACAGGAGTATGCACGACTGACGGCTCTCAACGATAGTCAGACTGAACAGATGCAAATAGTTCTTGACCAGCTGGCTGAGCCTTCTGTACGGGAACGAATCTTCTCTATCGCTGATGCTTTGATTGGCGGACAACCTGTTGTTGTTTCATCCGGCGGAGGCGGTGGCAACGCCGACTCCGACCTTCGCTGGGATGGAAGAAGACCGGATGAAGAGGAAGAGGTGTATAAACGACGATGTATAAAAACCGCATTAGAGGTGTCAATGAAAAATAAACATAGTTACCGAAGAAGATAATTTATCAAGGTGTGCCGTATCGAATATTTATAGCGCACCTTGTTTTTATTATGATTAAAATTTACATTACATACGCCCCATTATGGGAATGTACCGTTTGCGGTGCCGAAAGGATGGGTGTGGTGCAGGTTAGAAGATATTGCTTATGTAGCATCAGGAAGTACACCCGATAAAACTTGCTTTGTTGAGAATGGTATCCCTTACATAAAAATGTACAATCTTAGAAATCAGAAAATAGATTTTGCTTACCATCCGCAATATATTACAGAAGAAGTACATAATGGGAAACTTCTGCGTTCGCGTACAGAAGTTGGCGACCTTATTATGAATATTGTCGGGCCACCTCTTGGTAAACTTGCAATAATTCCAGCAACATTACCACAAGCGAATTTCAATCAGGCTGCTGTCCTAATACGCCCTTATAAATTTAAAAAAGTGCTAGTGCCATACCTGAAGGCATATTTAGAGGAAATGTCAGAGATCAATTCTATCGCGACACGAGGATCAGCTGGTCAAGTTAACATATCATTGACCCAATCTCAAAATATGCGAATACCATTACCCCCTTTAAACGAAGTAGAACGTATAATAAACGAAGTCGTTAAGTATGACCTCCTCATTGAAGCTGTCGAATACGAAACTATAGAGTTACAAGCCCTCATTATTAGTATCAAAAACAAGATTCTTGACCTTGCTATACATGGAAAGCTAGTACCACAAGACTCTAATGACGAGCCTGCTTTGAATCTGCTTAAACGCATAAATCCTGACTTCACACCTTGTGATAACGGACAGTATAGGAATATTCCTAAAAATTGGTGTGCCTGCAAATTGGTTGATATATGTTCTTTCTTGTCAAGAGGAAAATCACCCAAATACTCGGAAGACGATAAAACATACCCAGTATTTGCTCAAAAATGTAATCTAAAAGATGGTGACGTATCATTAGAGCAAGCAAGATTTTTAGATCCTTCTACTATCAACAAGTGGAATGAAGTTTACAAATTACAAACTGGGGATATCCTTGTAAATTCAACGGGTACTGGCACTGTTGGAAGAACAAGATTGTTTAATACAAATTGCTTGGGCAACTATCCATTTGTAGTTCCTGATTCACATGTTTCTGTCGTAAGAGTGTTAAAAAGTATTTGTCCTCAGTATATTTATGCTTATATATCTTCTGACTCTATACAACAGTATATGGAAAAGAATCTTGCAGGAAGTACAAACCAAAAAGAATTATATATTGGGGTTTTAGAAAATATGCAAATCTTCTTACCTCCTCTTGCAGAACAGCAACGTATCGTTGCAAGAATAGAAGAGTTATTTTCAACTCTTGACAACATTCAAAAAGCCTTAGAAGCGTAGGAAAATACGCTTCTAAGATCTTATGCTACCAATTTACAACCTTGTCAACAATCTTTTGTTGTTCGCTAGCTGTACGCCGCAGATAGATGCGAGTAGTTTCAATACTTTCATGCCCCATAAGGTCGGCAAGTAATGCAAGGTCGTTGAAACGGTCAAGAAAGTTCTTGGCAAAGCGGTGGCGGAAAGAATGAGGATAAACAACATCACGGTTCAGTCCATACTTATCGGCAAAATGTTTAAGTTGCTGGGCAATACCTCGTGTTGTAATGCGTTGTCCGAAACGATTGAGAAAAAGATAACCGCTTGTAACACCTTTCGTTTTCAACCATTGCAAAGCCTCGCTTCGCAAGTTTTTGGGGATGTATAAACGACGCACCTTACCACCTTTACTATAAAGGTCTAGATAACCCACCTTCACATGTTCAACCTTTATGTGCAACAGTTCACTTACCCGTGCACCTGTCGCCGCCATAAACCATACCACGAAATACCAATCTTCATAACCATCGGCCTTTAACTGTGCTTTCAGAAACTTGTAGTCGGCATCGCTGATAACATTCTCTAAGAAGTTCTTTTGCTGCACTTTGACAAACTTTACCTTCAGTCTATCATGCTTGGAAAATTCCAAATACTTATTAATACCCTGTAGCCGAAGGTTTACGGTTTGAGGCTTAAAGTTTTCAACCAAGTATCCTTTGTATGCCAACAGGTTTTTCTTGTTCACTTCCCCATAGTGACTGAAAAAGTAGTTCACCGTCCATACATACGAAGCCACTGTGTTCTTTGCCAAGTTTGTTTTGGCAAGATAGTCATTAAATTTTGTTATCATATCAGTTTTTGTTTTTGATGAATACGATAACAATATAAAGCGCAACCTAACGGACATTATACGAACTTGCCTATTGGGTGGGTAGTAGCTCCAATGCAAATGCTATGTTCTTTGACGGATGGAGAAAAACTTGATGGTAAAGAAATGCCAAACCTTGACGTAAAATATCTAAGAGGAGAACGGGACTTTAAGACCTTGACAAATGGACGATATGTAGTAGCCAATAGCCTATTGATTTTAGTTGATGGCGAAAACTCTGGAGAAGTGTTCAGAACGCAGATTGAAGGTTATCATGACTATATCACATTGAATGTACCCCCTGGAGCGTTTTCAAATGTACCACTTCAGACATGGTCGCTTTCGGTTCGGCAAAGTTAAGATTATTTCTGATTTTTTCTTCTCATCGAGTCACCTTTTAGCTCAATCCGAACCGCGTTAGCGGTGAGGCGGTCCATGATTGCGTCAGCCAAGGTAGGCTCATTGATGTAGTCATACCATTTGGATACGGGGAGCTGTGATGTCACGATTACGGATTTCCTCTGATAGCAGTCTTCCAGGATCTGGAGCAGGGCCAGACGTGAGTTGTTGTCAAGCGGCTGCAGTCCGAAGTCATCAAAGATGACGAGGTCATTCTTCTCGATGCGGTTGATGACCTTAAGAAGGCTTCCGTCAAGTTTGGCGAGGGCTATACGCTCGATGAACTTGTTCATGGAGAAGTATTCCACCCTGTGTCCCATGAAGCAGGCCTGTCTTCCGATGGCACATGCCAGGAACGATTTCCCGCATCCTGTCCTGCCGTCTATGAGAAGATTCTCGGCTCTGTCTATGAAAGTGCAGTCCATAAGTTCGAGCAGCATCTCCTTGCCCAGATTCCTCTCTTCCGAACAGATTACATCTTCCATTACGGCATTGTAGCGCAGTTTGCTGGTCTTGAGGTACATTTCTGTCCTCTTGCGGTTGCGGTACTGCCGTTCCGCTTCAGCAAGTCTTGCAATAAAGGTGTCCAAAGCAGGCCACTGGCTTGCAGGCATACTCTGAAGGGCTTTGTAGCATTCCGCCATGCCCTTGAGTTTAAGTCCCTCCAGCTGGAGGATCGTTTCTTGTGTGTTCATTGTCTTGTATTCATTTGTGTGCCGGCATGGTTGTCCTATTGATACGCGGACGCACCTCTCACGTTGTCGTTCCGGGGCATGTATGAAGCCGTATCCGACGGTGTCAGGGGTATGTCATCCAGATTGTTCTTGAGTATTGCCTCTATGCGTTTGTATGTGGACGCGGTCTTCGGCTCTATCCGTCTGCAGGCTGCCTCCAGCCGGTCCGCCCCGTATCTTACGGCCAGGCGCAGGACACCCTGGCAGGAGCGGTATGCCTGCTGCACGAACAGGGCGGACTTCAGTATGCAGTCTATGGACTCACGTGTGTGAGGACCTATCTGACTGGCCTTTGACTGGAGATAGGCGGCATTGACTTCCTTTGAGCGTCTGTATGCCATATGCTTTTCCGGCATGTGGGCCTCGACTGTGGAGTATCCGTCAGAGCGCTTCCTGTCGTGTACCGCTATCCTGTCCAGTCCGATCCAGACTTCAACCGTCTCCGCATCGTATATGACCTTGGCTTTCCTGCCTATATGCTGATATGGAACACTGTAGAAGTGATTCCTGTCCACCTGGAAGTGATAGGTGGAGTTGATGGTTATTTCCTTGGTGTACTTCAGGAGGAAGGGCTTTGGCGGCAATGGGAGCATATACGGACGTTCCTCCCTTTCGTATTGCTCTCTGCGGCTGTATGTCCTGTTCTTGCGGGGCCTGTCGTTGAACATGTCATTCAACTCATCCAGCCTGCCGTTGAGCTCGTCATAAGAAAAGAAGGTGTCGCGGCAGATACGGCTGTAATAGTATCTGTATGTCTGGTTGACAAGGCTTTCTGCCGGGCCTTTGTCCCGTGGCCTGGCAGGGCGGCATTCGTCCAGCTCGGTCCCGTTGTGAAGGCACCACTGGCGCGCGGCCTCATTCAGGGTCGGCTCATAGCGGTCTGTCTTCCTTATCCACTGGCGCATGTTGTCTGTCTTTGAGACCTCGGCTACACCGCCGAAGTATCTGACGGCTCTTGACAGTGCCTGGAAGAGATATTCCATCTTTGCGCTTGGCAGTGCGGTCACATAGCTGAGCATCGAGTACGGCAGGACACAGACAAGAACAATCGCCTTGACCGCTTCTCCCGTGTCTTTATCTACTATCCATAGATTGTCGCCCGCAAGGTCGAACTGCATCTCGCGCCCGGGTTCGTACACGTTATGGTACTTGTAGTCGTGATTCCTTTCATATTCCTGGATGATCGCCTTGAACTGGGTGTAACCGTATGGATTGTCTGTGCTCTTCAGGTATTCCTCATACAGAACGTCATAGGTCATGTGCTTGCGCGTCATGTCCCTTGCATAGTCTTCTACTCTCTCCTGCATGAAGCCATACCTGTCGGAGTCCCTGCCGCGATGCCCGTCGCCTTTCAGCATGATTGCCTGAAGCTCCGCATCGTTCAAGGCAAGAAGGTCCACCATGCTCCTGCCGGATGCTTCCGCACGGTCCCGGTAGTTCCTCAAAGATGTGCGGCTGAGTTTCAGCTTGCGCTCCATCTCACGTAGTGATGTCCCGCGGGAAAACTCGCGGATAATTACTCTGATGTCTGTCATTGTCGCTTTTACATTTGCCATAGCCCTGTGGTATTACCTTTACCACAAAGTTACCTCGTCAAACCGTTTGCGACCATCCCGAAGAATCTGCCCCGACCATGCCGGCACTGGTTAACGGGGGGTACATTTCATTCCGCTACAGGCGGTACATTTCAAAGTGATACAGACGGTACATTTCATTCTGATATGCCCGGTACATTTGAAAGTGACATGGACGGTACATTTAAAGTGATGCAATCAGTTATCAAGGTAGCACATTCAAGCAACTACATATCAATAAAAACATGTTTGCAGAATATATCTTACATGTTATAAATCTACATCGTAAAGCATTGCGAGAGAATAAAGTAGGTTCGGCAATACCTCACCTGGATAAAAAACTATTTAAGGCAATAGAAGTACCTGTACCTCCTTATAAGGAACAAGTAAGAATCGTTGCTGCAATAAATTCAATGTATAGCAGACTGGACACAATAATGGAGATTTTATAAGTTCTCCATTATTGCGTCAAGTTTTTTAAACGCCATCTTTACAATATTGATTATACGCTTTTGTTCTTCTTTTGGTGGTATTGGTATGCAAAGTTTAGAGTATTCTGAAATCCAATAACGTTTATGAGTATCGCCAATAAGTCGTTTTATGCTCATAAACATAGCAACATATTCAATTTCTATATCGTCTGTCACTTTTAGGATTTTCATGGCAGATGATTTTACCTTAAAGGGAAAATCAACAAGTTTGGAATCTGTGGTAAAGTCATCAAAAATGATACAAGGCGTATTCTGATAAATACCTTCTGTCTCATTAGTGTATCCTATAATAAAAGACTTCCCGGCAGTTAAAACAGGAGTCAAATAGCTGTCATTATAATCAGTTGAATTGACAATATAGGCTTGAGGTTGTTCGTATTTAACTATGTCTTCTAAAAGACATTTGCACCATCCCACAGGTAACTGCGTATAATGTCCGTTATCACAAGTGATTTCAGCTTTTGGATTGATATGTTTGATCAATTCAGAAGCAGGCTCGTCATTAGGGTCTTGTGGTACTAGCTTTCCATGTATGGCGAGGTCTAGTATCTTGCTTTTGGTTTGCTTGATGAGAGCCTGTAGATCGGTTTGACTATTTTCAATAATATCAATTATACCCATCCATTTTGAAAGTTCAGAAACAATTCTGAACTGTTCGTGTAATGGTGGTATAGGAACATGTAAATTACCTAATATGGTTCCATTTACATTGGGCTGTCCCACTCCAACAGATCCTTGTTCTATTTGTTCCCAATAATAACCTGACTCAAAATAGAACTTGAGGTATTGAGGCAATACTGCATCATAAGTCTGGACTCGAATCAAATATGAAGCATAAATAGCTCCTTCTGTCAATCCTTGTACCAAATATGACTTACCAACAGTTGCGCCGGTTCTAGCAAACAAAATATCGCCATCGCTTAGTAGATATGATTTTGCTTTATTTTCATCGAAATCTGTATATGGAACAGAATCCCATTGTACACTGTTGTTTTGAATGTCCGTAATGCGTAAAAGCCTGTATTTCCCATTAGTCTTTGCGGATTCACTTACACCGTACAAAATGGATTTAGAAATATCATTTATGGTTGTCCACTCCCACAAACTTGGAATTTCAAATGGTACATTCTCATAATGGGGCGTATCAGAAGTCTTTGCAGACTTCTTGCTCCGCTTGATTTTGCCTTCCTTTATCAGTCGTTCTTTTTCAGCCTTGATTCGTTCGAGCAGAATTGATGCAGGCTCATCATTTGGATCCTGCGGTACGAGTTTGCCGCGAATGGCAAGATCTAGTATTTTTTGACGTAATATTTTGGTATCCACTACTCTTTAATTTCTTGCGGTTTGTTAAATATAAAATTACAGATTCTATCGGCTGCTTTCCGATTTGCAAATTCGATATCATTCTTTCCCCATGAATCAGATGGATATGAAGACAAGGATGTTGCTATACCAAAACTACTTCCAACATATCCTTTTTTGTCTTGCACAAGTGTTCCTTTCTTTGTTTTAAACCAATCCCTCCCAATATACTTATTGATATCTTCCTCCAATAAAATTTTGTTTCCTAGAAGGTTGACCATATCATCAAATTCCTCTAATGTCATCTGGGCATCAGCACGAATAGCGTCTATGTTATGCCCACTTGCAGGCATAATGTGCTCTACATTGACTTTATCTTGGACAAAGTCAAAATGTAATTTATGTTCCCTAGCATAAATATATTCATTAAGGTAAACCAAAATATTTTTATCGTATTCTTTAAGGTCTGCAATTACATCTTCTTCTTTCCAAACAGAATTAATATGGGAATCGAAATCTTCGATAATTTTGTCTATCGAATAATTTGGATCAACTAATTTAAAATTTTCATTGAAAAGGAATGTTTTGAAATAACGTGAGGAGAAACCAAAATCTCCAACTTCAAGAAGTGCGAACAACCGAAGCAAGCATTCCATGATTGGCGTGATATCACGCTCTGATATTTTTTCCTCAGGAATTCTATAAAGGTAAGAAATAAGAAACAATTTGAAGTTTTCATTAAACTTCAACAGTAGTTTTGTAATTGGAAACCCTTGGATCTTGTCCCATATCCTTAAAATTTTGCTGAAATTATTGCATATTTTGATAGGATCTTCTAAAAGCTCTGGATACAGGACTGTATAGTATTTTCTTACACCTGGCGTTGTCAGCTGGCCTTCCTCATATTGATGTTCTTTGGAACGATTTATATACATAAATTGTTGAAGCACACTATCAATATTGACGATTCTCTTTTGGCTTAATTCGTCAGCTTTATGTATTATAGGCTCCCAAATTTCTTTAAAGTTCGCTTTATTGGGTGCATGAGAAAAAAGGTGTGCAGATATGATATCTGCATCAGACAAAGGCATGCCAGTTGAATTCAGTGAATTAAACATCGTTATAGCTTGCTCAATCTGCCAACTTTTAATTTCTATGATCTGACACTTATTTAGGAAGCCATTGGCCAATACATCAAGATTTGATTCTTGATAAACGAGCAAACGCTCATAGAATGATTTAAAATTACGGAAAAAATTGGTGTATTTATTGTCTTTTTGTTTTCGAGGAAACTTATAAACCATTTTTTCTGCATCAGCAAAAGTCTTGGCTTCGATTATATTTTTCAATTCATTTTTATGAAGTTCGTTGATGGATACATTTTCTATGATTTGCACTCCTTTGGCTTTATCCCAGTTTTTCTCAATTTCTATCTGTTTTCTCACATCTGCCCGATATAAAATTTCAAATATTGAATCCAAACTTTGCTGTAAACTTCTCCTAAGTCCTGCAGCCTCTTCGGTGTCAGCCATATTGTTTAGAATTTCAGTTATTCTCAAATGCATGGCTTTGAGAAGGAGTAGAAACGTTGTCGTTCTTTGTTGCCCATCTATTAGATTCAGGTAACCTTTCATTGAACAATCAATAATGATTGTTCCAAAAAAATACGGATCTTCAGCGTCTTGATCTATATAAGATTCGATATCTTGCCACAACTTATCGCAATTTGATATATTCCAAGAATATGCTCTTTGATATTCAGGAATACGAAAAATGTCTGTTTTTTTCAGATAAACTCCAATAGTTTGTAGTTTCGGTTCTATTTCTTTTGCCATACAGATTCTATTTAATTTAGAGATTGGTTATTTAAAGTTTTTCCATCTGATTTTTTTGAATCAGTCTTTATTTAAGAATAGATTGCAGAACTCATTCAATTGCTGCTGCATGCGTTCTTGAGGAATGAGTATGCGTTTGTATTCAGCAATCATGGTAGGACTCATGCTGCGACTCATAGCGTACTCTACTACTACCCGGTCTGCTTCAGGACAGAGAATAATACCGATAGACGGATTTTCGTTGGAGCGTTTTACATCGCGGTCGAGTGCTTCCAGATAAAATTCTAACTGTCCAAGGTCACGAGGATGAAACTTTGTCTTTTTTAACTCTACAGCAACCAATGCCTGTAAGCCGCGATGAAAGAACAGTAAATCGGCCTTGAATGTAGATGTACCAATATTAAGACGGTATTCCTGATCCATGAATATAAAGTCTTTTCCCAGTTCAAGAATAAACTGTTTCATGTGTTCTACCAGACCGTTCCTTAGTTTTGTTTCGCTATGCTTTTTCGGCAGATTGAGAAAATCTACGAACAGGGTGTCTTTGAACATGAGTGGCGCATTAGGATATCTTTCCAGTAATCCTTTTGACATATTGTCCTTGCTTCCTAATAAAGCCGTATAAGTCTGATTGGAAATGCAACGCTGCATTTCTTTATAAGAAAGATGTTCCTTATTGGCATAGAGGATATAAAATATGCGTTCTTCATTGCTCTTGCAGCGACAAAGAATTTCTATATGATTGGACAATGTAGTTAGTTCCAATATTCTGGGCATTTGCCCAGATGTTGATTGGGTGTGTGTAACCATCGGCTGTAAAATTACAGACGTTTCCGATATATTATTGCTCGCAGCAATTTGTGCAGACGGCATCTGCACAAATTCAGTGTTCAAATATTTTCTTATTGTTGCTATGAACGTTTCTGATGAATACTCATCATAAAACATTACCATATTGTATATGCTTCTTTTGCTATATCCTTTGATGTCAGGACGTTGCGAACGTATGTGTTCGGATAATTGAGAAACAACCTTACTTCCCCATTCTTTGCTCTTCAGTTTAGCAGATACATATCCACCTACATGCCATGCTGTGAGTAGCAACTCTTCATTGACGGCTCTTGAAGCATTACTTTTATGTTGGAGAATAATATCTATGATTTCTCCAAATTGTTGTTCTGTTGATATTGCGATGTCGTTATCCTTCATACGCTTAATCTTCATTTATGTTTGCAAGCAGCTTCTCAAGTTCTGCTACTGCTAAACTAATAGTTTTACTTTTCTCTTTTATATCAGCCATCAATTCAGCCAAGGAGCGGTCATCAGACTTTCCTCCTTGTTTTATCCAGGTTATATCAAGGCTTGTCTTGTCACGGGTGAGAATATCATCTACCGGATATTTACGCCAACGCCCTTGAGGATTGTTGTTTGCATCATATGTCTCTTTGCGTCCTTCTAAATTTCCTGCATTATAGCATGTAACAAAATCATCCAAATGATGTCTCTCTAATTTATTAGTAGTAAGCGTATGTTTGATGTCAGTACGGTAATCATAGAACCAAATCTCTTTTGTCGGTTGACCTTTGGAAAAGAACAATACATTTGCTTTTACGCCTTGTGCATAGAAAATACCTGTAGGCAAACGAAGTATCGTGTGTAAGTTGAAGTCTGAGAGTAACTTCTTGCGAATTGTTTCCCCAGCACCACCTTCAAAAAGGACATTGTCTGGTAATACTACAGCTGCACGACCTCCGGTTTTGAGCATCAGCATCATGTGTTGAAGAAAGTTCAACTGATTGTTCTTCGTTTCTACATAGAAATCCGGGCGGTTAATATCGACAGAGCCTGCCGGACGTGTGCCGAAAGGAGGATTGGCAAGTATTACATCTACAAGAGTGGATGGTTCTTTCTCCAAGGAATCCTCACAAACAATCGGGCTCCGGTCTGTTCCTACACCATGCAAATATAGGTTCATAGATGCAAGCGTTACTACCAATGGAGTGTTATCTACGCCGTGCAGTGCCTTGTTGCGCAAGAAATCTCGTTTCTCCTTACTGGCAGACTGTTCTTTCATATAATCGTATGCAGTCAAGAGGAAACCTCCGGTGCCGCAGGCCGGGTCACAAACTGTTTCTCCAATTTGTGGAGCTATGCAATCTACCATTGCTTTGATGAGTGGACGTGGAGTAAAGTACTGACCGGCACCACTTTTCTTGTCCTGCCCATTCTTCTCAAGGATGCTTTCGTAGATAGCACCTTTCACGTCTCCATCCATGATCAGCCATTGTTCCTCATCAATCATGGTAATGACTTTTTTAAGATGAACAGGAATTTCTATCTTATTATGGGCTTTTGTATAGATGGTACCAATCAGATTGTCCTGACTACTTAGGTGCTTTAAAGTTTCCTCGTATTGTTTGACCAAATCAAATCCATCAAGAGACTTTAAATCCTTCCATTGATAACCATTTGGAATTGCAGATTCTCCAAATAATTCTGCGTTTTCATCATCCATTTTCAAGAAAAGGAGATAGGTAAGCTGAGTTATATAGTCTGTAAAACCGACACCGGCTGCTGCCAGTACATCTGCCATATTCCAGACTTTTTTTGTAAGTGTCTGCTCTGTTGTATTCTTTTTTGCCATATTTCCTATTCAAAATTTTTATGTTCTACTATAAACATGTCATCTAATGTAACTTTATAAGTATTTACTTCAGTTACATAATAGAATGGATATTGAGATTTACCCTCCTTTGACACATCGATAAAACAATTCCACGGAGATACTTTTGGAGATGGAGCTCCTGGATCTAGACAGAAAATTTTAGTTATGACGTCATTCTCATCGCTTTCTATTCCTATAGCCAATAAAGCATGTGCACCATCATTGAATTCTGTCGAGATTATAACTGGAGTATTCTGGCTTACGAATTGCCCTATCAATTCAATTCTATCATCATTAGTTCTTGGCCTTTTGTGTATTGCCCTAATTTCAAATGGCTGTTCGTTGATTTCTCGTGCTAATGCTGTATAGTTATAACCATTTTGAATAAAACCTTGCTCATAGAAAAAATGATATAAGAATTTGCCTTTTGGAGTACGCCTATCGGGGAAATTATACAGTTTAATATCTTGCTCTTCAATCATCCCCTGGCATAGCATTGCCATCACAAGGGAATAAATAGAACATGCGCCATCTAAATCCCCTTGTTGCTTATGTACATTGACCCATCGACCATTTGCATCTTTTGTTTGCAAACCAGTTCGATTTAATCTTATGCTATCTATTATTTGTATGGTTGTCATTATTATGCTGCTTTTCTTAAAACTACAAATGTGTATAGAGAGTGTAAAGCTTCGTTAGCTTTCTGCATATTGCCAAAGGCACGGATCATCTGTGCTGCCTGAGTTGCATCATCTTCACGAATCTCTTTGATTGTACAAGCTCCGTTGGAAGCAATATAATCTACAATACGACTGATGACTTCACGTTGTTTATCTGTTATTTCGCGCTGGTTTTGTCCTAACCATAGATTGAAATATTGTTTAGATGTAGAAACAACACTATCTAACCGCTCAATTTGGTGTAAAGCAAAACGTACAAGCTGTATGATATTAGTCAAAGCATCGCTCTCCTCTTTTGTAGAAGAACGTCGAACGCTATTTGGATTCAGAATGGCATATGAGTTCCATAATTGCTTGGAAGTAAAATGATTGTTAGCCATCTTGAGTTTGTTTTCCAAATCTTTTAGCATTGAATAGGTAATTGGCTCTCCTTCATTATTATAAATTATACGTAGAGCTTCTATTTCATCACTATGTTCTTTGCAAAAATCTTCAAAGGCTTCTATGGTATTTTTAGCTTCTTCTATTGAAAAACCTTTAGATACAAGCGTGTCTTCACCAGGCATTAGTGTGTTGACAAACCCGGCAGCAAGAATAAGCAGATATCGACGCGCATCTGCATGATTTGCAAGCGGAGCTACTAAACCTTTCCGTTCGTTATTAGGCTCTTTAGTACTTATGAATGGCGGCAGAATATTATTTTCAAATGCTTCGTAAATCCTTGAAGCAAGTTCTTTCATGTCGTCATTTGCTAAACGTACGAACTCAGTTCGCTGTGAATTATCAGCTTTGTTATATATTCTGGAAAGTGTTGCAGCAAGACGTTTCAGATGCTCGTCAGGAAGGTAACCATGGGTAATCTGTTCCAACAGCTCTTTAAGAGTAATAATCTTTGTAGTCGGCTCATCAGTTATCGTAGGTATTGTTTTTTCGTGTTCAGTAACACCTACGGCATCTATCAAATAGAAACAATCTTTACTAAACGCATTTGGGGTAACATTCCGTAACTGTTCATCTCCAATTGTGCGTACACCACGTCCTTTCATCTGTATATAGAGCGGTAAAGATTCTACATCACGCATGAAGATCAATACTTCAAGAGGCTTAACATCTGTACCAGTTGCTACCAATGTGCAAGTTACGGCAATTCTGAAATCCTTATCATTCCGGAACTGACGTATCAATTCATTACTATCGCCCGCGGAATAAGTTATTTTTTGCACGAAACGGTCATCTGTATGTCCAAATACCTCTTTAGTTATCTGTACGATATTGCTGGCATGAGTCTCATTTAGAGCAAAGATCAAAGTCTTTGGCAGATAGTCAAAATTTGCTTCTCGCTGTGGATCATTGAACAACTCGGTATAGACGACATCGCGATAAGTGGAGAGAATAAGTTTTATTTGCGCAGGGTTAATGACACTTCTGTTTAGCTCTTTATTGGTATATGTTTTCGTTTCTTTATTGGAAATGGTTTTTACATCTCCGGTATAACGTGTTTCTTCTTTGATTTTTTCTCCTTCTAATATAGCTCCGCCATTTTCTGTAACCTGAGTTTTGATTCGATATACGCGGCAATCTACATTTACACCATCAACGATACTTTTCTCCAATGTGTAGTTGACTATACGATTATTGTTAAAGAATGCCATTGTTTCAGGAATTGGTGTGGCTGTCAATCCAACAAGTCTGGCTGTATCAAAATATTCCAATACCTTACGCCAATTCCCATAAATGGAGCGGTGACACTCATCTATGATAATCAGATCAAAATAATCATGTGGTAAATTGGGATTAGGAGGCAATACAACTTCTTCTGTAGGATCATTATTATCATCGTTGTCATTATCCTCAATAACATCGCCTTTCAGAAAAGAAAAAAGACGCTGTATTGTTGAAATAACGACATTGCTATCAGATGGTATAGAAGAGGAACGAAGACGATTCACTGAAAATATTGTATTGAATGCATCTCCATTTTCTGTCAACCGGAAAGTTCCAAATTCTCCCTCTGCCTGTTTCCCGAGGTTATTTCTGTCCACAAGAAATAGTACTCTTCTCATTGGAGTATATGAAAGAAGACGATATGCAGCAAGACATGCGGTATATGTCTTACCTGCACCTGTTGCCAATACCATCAAGGCGCGATTCTGCCCACTCCTGAAACTTTTTTCCAGTTCAGTAACTGCCTCATACTGACAATCACGTAATCCTTTTTTTCGCAAAGTTGGGAGTCCGGCAAAATAATCATTTATTCCCAACAGCTTAACCAATTCATGAGGAGTTGGAATCGTCATAATTTGTTTGAAACAAGAATCCTGTTTACGAAAGTCACAGAAGTACAAGTCTTTCCCATTTGAAGTAAATATGAAAGGCAAAGGCTTTTGGTATACTTGATAGATATTAGGAACATTCCGGGCATATAAAACAGCCTGTTCGCACACAGTATTGGAAAAAGGATCTATCTCTTCTCTTTTTGCCTCAAGCACACCTACGGCTTTTCCATTAATAAAAAGAAAATAGTCAGCCTCTAGGTTACCTTTTAAAAGTCCTTCCCTTATGGCTACAGCAGTACAGTTTGGTTCGTAGTTGTCTCTATCAACTACTTTCCAGCCAGCATCCGTAAACCACTGATCTATTTTTTGCCTCGCTTTTTCTTCTGGTGTCATATATTCCTATATTTTTATATTATCGGAAGTTGCATACTAGAAAAATAACATCTACAAAGAACAAACTATTGACGTTCATCCTTGTCTGTTATCAGATCTTTTAAGTCTACCTGAAGAATCTCTGCAATTTGCTGCAGTGTCTCCAAGTTAGGCTGGATTCTGTTGCAAGCATAGGCATTGACCATACTGAAGCTCTTATCCAGTTTTTTAGCCAACCACGTTTGGGAAATACCTTTGTCCGACAAGACTGCCTTTATCCTATTTAGTTTCATTCTTAGATGCAATTTTATTGCGCAAATATAGCGAATTATATTCAGTAACTTGATTGTTTTACTATTTTTGCATCTAAAATACATTAATATGGATACAGTAAAAAAGAGAGGAGAAATAATAAGTGCAGATCAACGTTTGTTGGTCTCTCAGCGCTATAAACGAATAACCAGAGCCGTGAACTCGGAATTTTGGAATAGTGATAGTGAAACTACCCATAGTTTGTATGTAGGTTCCTATGGAAGAGGTACTGCTATCGATACGAGTGATATTGATATGCTTGTAGAGTTGCCGAGAAGAGAATATGAAAGGTATGACATATTAAAAGGTAACGGTCAATCACGATTGTTACAAGCATTAAAAAATGCCATTTTGAAAACCTATCCAAGGAGTGACATACATGGGGACGGACAAGTTGTAGTGATAAACTTTACGGATGGTATTAGATTTGAAATTTTACCAGCTTTTCGTCAAGAGGATTGGTTGGGGAATTGGAACGGAAAATATGATTACCCAGATTCGAACATGGGTGGTAACTGGTTGACAACAGATCCTAAAATTGAACAGCAAGCAATGAGGGAAAGAAATGCAGCAAGTAATGGCTTATTATTCGACACTTGTAAACATATGCGTGAAATTCGTGATAACCATTTCAGTAGTTACCATCTTCCAGGAATTGTGATTGACAGTTTCGTTTATCACTATATTGCTGATTGGCATTGGACAAGGGAGTGGGAACAACGCTCGGATTATCCAACCGGCACCTACGAAAAGAGACTTTATAATTCATGCCCAATTTGGAATTTTAATCTTACCGCACCAGGAAGTGAAATGCCTGTTGAAACATCTGGTTATATTGATGTATTAAGAAAAGTCTTAAAATATATGTCAGAAGAATAAGAACATGGATAATCAAATAGCTATTCAATATAGAGAAATTCTTGAGCGTTTTAATAAAATTATCTGGACGCACAAAATTCATTTATGCCAAGCCGATATTTACCTAGCTAAAAGAAAAAAGCAAAATTTAATTCTTTCTTTTTTATCTGCATTAGTATCAGCTTCGGCTATTACTAATATATTTAAATGGTTGCCAGAAATAGTGATTGTTCCATTAATAGCCTTTTTATCACTAGCATTAACTTATTTTACGACTAAATACAAGGCAGAGAATTTGGAAAAGAAAGCGGCCGACAACGAAAGATTTGCGGCAATTATGCATGATTTGCGTAACAGATATGCCGGTTTTTTATCTGATATAAAAGCTGGTTTATACACAAAGGAACAAATATCGGAAATTCGCCTACGCTTAGAGCAGATAGAAAATATTATCTATTCAGGTATTGTTCCATACACATCCAGCGAAGCTGTAAATAAGGCCTCAAAAGCATTAAAGAATAAGCAAGAATCTACGACAACCGATGAAGAAATTTCTCAAATCATATCCAGTAATTTACAATTATAAGATATAGGTTGCAAAAGCGAGAAGTTTACAATAGTATTATTATCAATCGAATTATAAAGATATCCTGACTTTTGTTCTTGTAGACTGGTATAATGCATTGTATAGTTTTCTAAAGATTATTGGCATATTTACATTAACAATAGAGAATAATAGCAAGTCATAATACTTTATTTGAACATGGAACTTATTTTTTCAGTACGAGAGTTATTTGCGGAATATCTTAAATCTGGAGAACATTTTACAATTCCAGCATATCAACGTGGATATAAATGGAAGATAACAGATATAGAGCAATTATTAGATGATATTGACTCTTTCGAGACTCATGGAGATAACGATGTCTTTTATTGTCTCCAGAATATTACAATAGTAGCCCAAAAGGATAGAAATTATAATGTAGTTGATGGGCAACAGAGACTTACAACCCTTTCGTTACTTTTAGCATATTTTGGGGAATTTGAGTTGATTGAAGGGAAATTGCAATATGATGTCCGTGAGGAATCAATGAATTTTCTTAAAAATTATGTATTTAACTGGAAGTTGTCAGCATTCAAAAACAATGCTAGTCAACAAGGAGGCAGGTTGCTGGAATGGAGCGAACTGGGCATAGAAGAAGACGATCAATACAATTATCAGGATATATTTTACATGTACAATACATGTAGAACAATCGAATCGTGGTTCAAGGAACATTCAGAAAAAAAAGATATGATGAAGGACAAAATCCTGAACCATGTAAAATTGATTGTCAACCTTCCTCAAATAAATTCAGATCAAGAGTTCGACTTGTTTGACAACCTTAATGGTAAACGAGTTCCTCTGGATGGGGCTGATCTTATTCGTGCAATAGTGATTACCCGGGTAGCCAGAAAGGACGTAGAAGATATTCATGATCCTATCAAGCATGATGTCATTCTTAATGAGAATCGTATAAAAAATGGCCTAAAACTAGATTCAATCAACAATTGGTGGTGTAACGAGGAGCGACAGAATTATTTCAAATATTTTACCAGAAATATCAACTCAAAAGGAGAACACATAAAGTTCGATGAAAGTAGATACCCCATTGACACCCTCTACAAGCTGATAGTTCAGACTTATGAAGGACAAAAATATCTTGGCATTCATGAAGATACTCTTTTGAAAGGAAGTGGTACAATTAAACTGATGTATTTTGAACATTCTGATAATCTGTGTCGCCTGTTTATTTATATACAGGATATCCAGCGTCTTGTCGAATATTGGTACGATGATTCCGAGTTGTACCATTTAGTCATGTACTGCGCTGTCTATCTGGGAATGACATTCAATGAACTCACAAATCTGTGGATTTCTCACAACCGCTTATCATTCATCTCGAACTTGAAAGAGAAGATTCGGGAGAAAGGTTGGATCAAATCCGTACTCAAAACCACCGATGATAATGGAGGAACCCTTTCGGATGAGGATTTAAATTTCCAACAAAACTGGTATGACGATGAGGAAATGATTCCTGTCATGGTACTCTTGGATGTTATCCGTATTCAGAACTCAAAAGCAACCAAATTCCCAATTGCCAATCTTGATTCCCAGCATTTCTGTGCTGTCAAAGAGGATAAAGAGCATATCTTCCCGCAAACGCCATTAAACACCGGATATCGGATCGAAACATTAAAGGATTACATTAAGATTGCCTATAAATGTGGGTACGGTAAGAAAACAGAACAATGGGCCTTTGGATTAGTTGACTACTATTGGCCCCTGATTCATGACAATGAAAACTTCAGGAATTGGTTCAACAATAAGATGACAAACGAAATTATACCTCTAAACTCTTTGGGAAACGTCTGTCTTCTGCAAGATAAAATCAATAGAGGTTATGGTAATGCCTCATACACACAGAAGCATTTTGACATTATGAAGAAAGCCGCAAGGGGCGAGTATATCAGGCCACATGTCCTTGACGCCTTCTCAAAAATAATGGCAACCGAAGACCAACGGTCAGATCCTTCATATATGCTACAATGGGATAAGAGAGACATTGTGTTAAGGAGGCAATACATTGTAGACCAGATTAGAAACTTCCTATTTTAATGATATTATTATGAAAAGACAAACATATTTGAGAGATGAGAATTTGCTAACACTACTCTCTCTGCATGATTTTATAGTTCCTGAGATACAAAGGGAATATGTTTGGGGCAGTCCCGACAATTGCAGTAGTGTACTTATTCCATTCTTGGAAAGCATTAGAGACGAAGCACAAATTGATGAACATTGTCATTATGCGCATAGTCAAGAAAACCATCATATAGGATTCCTCTATTCTTACAAGCCTCAGTACATCCGAGACCTATCCAGCCGAATTGTAGATGAATACCTGATAGATGGTCAGCAACGATTCACGACTCTATTTATCCTACTACTTGTAAGAGCGGCCAGGGAGAACCGAATGACGGATTTCTGTAATCTGATACGTTGGGATGACGGATCAATGGCTTTTGACTACAAGGTTCGCCAACTTACACACAGGTTTATCTACGATTTGGTTGAGCATTTTAAATCTGACGATAGTCTGCAAACATTGAAAGAAATTACCAGTGAGACTTATCCGTGCTGGCTTTTGAAAGACTATCAGAATGATATGACCGTCAGCAATATCATGAGAGCAATTAAATGCATTGAAGAGATATTTAGTAATTCTGATGGCTTCTATTATGACTATCTTCTCACCAAGATACATTTTTGGCATTTTAAGACTGATGTAACTTCTCAAGGAGAAGAACTTTACATCACTATGAACTCAAGAGGAGAAGAACTGTCAAACAATGAAATGCAGAAATCAAGAAAGCTGAAAGTAGCAGAGATGTCTCAATTGAAGGAATGGGGAAGACTTTGGGAAGAATGGCAAACATACTTTTGGCGGAATCGAGCCAAAGGGTGCGGCAGTAAGGCAAACTATGATGCAGACAAAGGCTTCAATAATCTCATTGCATGTATAGACGCAATGGAAAATAATTTAAAGATTCAACTTAGCTCCATTGAAGATATGAAAAACTCAGTAGAGGCTCTGCAATTCATGGTTGACACAGATTGGAACAAAGAATTGCAACAAATATATCCAGGATACTATACTGACTGGATTAGTACTTTGAAACAAGATATTTGGGCAAAAATCAATACAACAGATGCTAAATGGCTTATTGAAAAAGACACTGACACGACTCAAAGAGAAAACGCAGTCTTTCTGTGGCCATTGTTCTACTATTACTTTCTCGAAAAGTTATCAAAGAATCCGGAAGGAATCAATAAAATGACCTTTGTTAGACTCATGCATCTCTGCTACCTTAACTTTCATTCAAGAAAAACCAATGATGCGTCATTAGGGACTTTTGTTCAAACTATTCATTCCACTCGCTGCAATATGACGAATTTGGATGAACTCGATGAGGAAAATCGTAAATTCATATCTAAAGAACATTTATATGTTTCGAGATATATAAATGATCCTGAGATTGAATCTTTAATTTGGAAGATTCAAGATAAATCCTATTTCCTTGATGGTGAGGACGTCGGAGGTGATACAATCATCAGTTATCTCGAGGATATTGCCGCTCTCAATATTGATGTTAAAGAAGCTCTTAAAAATTTGATACATAACTATGATGTCATGTTCCCTAAGGATGCAACATCAAGAAACGAGATTCTTCTCAAACGAATTCTCCTTCATTATGAAGACAGCGAAGGGAATGCATTTTGGAGGCGAGTGAGTCCATACTACGACAGGAATTATGAAACTTCTTCATGGAAACGGATTGTGCGTCATGGTGCTTTCTTAAGATTCTATAAGGAGATCAGCAATAATTATACATATGCGTTCACTCAGGATGACTTGTCTGATTTCATAGGCAGAAAACAAGATGAATTCTTTTCGGACGAAAGAAATAGGTGCTTTACTGGTCCCAAGTGGGACGATAGGCGTCTTGCCGTTTTTTTTGATATAATTACTGACGGTCAACTTTGGATAGCAGGTAATCATAAGGATCTTGGCTTTCATGAGGATTTCGACTCAAATTTTAAAGTCTTTATGGGGCACACCATTATAGGAAATAGAGTATGTGGAAGAAGACATCAGTGGCAGTACAAACAGCTGCCGGACAAGTGGGAATGTAAGCTACAAAATATGTATCCATCATATACGTTTACATTTGAGTAAGGTTGTTGTAAAGAATGGAAATTTTTGTTTGTCCTCCCTTTTCCTCCCATCGCCTCAGCCCGTCTCAGGCGGTGCGGTTTGTTTGCGCAAATTTCATCGACTGTTGCATAATATACTGATAGTCAATATAGATAAATTTCTTCAACGAGGAGGAATATTAGAAGCCTTTATTTAGGTTAAATAACTGAATATCAGCGCGATGAACAAAGAAAATTTGTTTGTCGCGCTGGTGTTTTATGGACTTTTGTGTGGACTTTTACGGTGCGGGGTGTTTGAAAAAAATACATTACTAAAAAATTCATCGCCAACGCGAGGGAGTTGTGGGTACCGCCATAAGAAACTTTGTGCTTTCAAAAAGCAATTTTATATCACAACGGGTATAAAAATACTCTTATTTAATGATTTATACCCAATATGATATAACAACAAAATATTTTCATATATTTGTACCCGAACAGTTATAATTTGGTACATGAATAATCTTTCCGCTACTGTAAAATCATTGCGAAAGCAATTCAATATGACCCAAGAGGAGCTTTCCGTCAAATCCGGTGTCGGATTACGGTTCGTCCGTGATTTGGAACAAGGGAAATCCACATTACGCCTTGACAAAGTAAATCAATTGCTTGATTTCTTCAATTATGAAATGGCTCCACAACCGAAACAAAATAAACAGCGATGAGACGGGCAAACATATATTACAAAAATTTACTGGCAGGAGTGCTTACGGAAGGAGACCAAGGTTATGAGTTTTATTATCTTCCGGAGTATATAAAATCGACAGGAGCAAAACCTATCAGCCTGACTTTACCTTTGCGGGAAGAGGCCTACAGAAGCAATGTCCTGTTCCCGTTCTTCGACGGCCTTATCCCTGAGGGGTGGCTGCTGGATGTGGCTTTGCGCAATACGGATATCAGTATACTTGACAGGATGTCTTTACTGTTACTTTGTTGTAATGACTGTATCAGCGCCGTAAGTGTCGAGCAGGTAATCGAGGAGGAAAATACAAATGGATAAATGCTTGTATTGTTACCGCCCGCTTGAAAAGGGAGAGACGGATTTTCATGCCAAGTGCGCAAAGAAATTCTTTGGGACGGAGAAAGTCCCTGTTTTGGATTATACTTGTGAGGAGTTGGAGAAATTGGCAATACAGGTTATCAAAGACCGTACTTCACTTACCGGCGTACAGCCCAAATTGTCCCTACATCTCAATGAACATGAAGGGAGTCAAAGACTGACTATCGTTGGCTTATGGGGAAATTTTATATGCAAACCTCAAACAGTACGACTCGAACAGATGCCCGAAACGGAAGATTTGACAATGCATTTGGCTGAGTTGGCCAGAATTGACGTAGTACCACATACATTGATGCGTATGGCCGACAACAGCCTGTGTTATTTAACAAAACGGATTGACCGCTCAAGTACCGGTGAAAAGGTGGCAATGGAAGATATGTGCCAACTGACTGAAAGACTTACCGAGCATAAATATAAAAGCAGTTATGAACGTATTGCCAAAACGATAGTACAATATTCTTCAATGCCTAAAATGGATGTTACCAATTTTTTCGAAGTAATATTGTTTTCATGGATTACCGGAAATAACGATATGCATCTGAAGAATTTTTCTTTATATGAACCGACAGATGGGATTATACGTCTGACTCCAGCCTACGATTTGCTGAATGGCGTGATCCTGAATCCGAAAGATAAGGAAGAACTGGCATTGACCCTGAATGGGAAAAAGCAGAAACTGAAACGGTCGGACTTTATATTATCGGGTATGATGATGGGGGCCGAGCAGAAAACCATTGAACGCCTTATTAGGAAATATGTAAAGCTTTTGCCTGAAATGGAGGAAGTTATTGACAGGTCATTTCTGAATGATGAACTTAAAGACAAATATTGCGGGGTGATACGTGAACGTATAGGCAGGCTAAATTCAGAAAGACCACCTATTACGAACACGCTATGAGAAAATTCATACAAGCATTTGCCATACTGGCTTGCATGATGTCGTTGCATTCATGTATTATATATAAGGGGCTCAAATACGGCAATGCGGCAGTCGATGATTACACGGTATTTGAACAGGATACGGTGCACAGAGGTCCTCGGACTTTCACTTTTTCCGAACTGCCTGAAACGGAAAGGGTGCTGGACACGATGAAACTGGATTTTTATCTGGCCCGTCTGGATTCCGTATGCAAGATGAGCATCCCGGAATCAATGGAGAGTTGCGGTAAGCCGGCAGCTGCACTTATCATCAGAAATGACACGATAGTTTTCGAGCATTATTACGGTGGATGGAACAAGGATTCCCAATCATGCATCTTCTCTGTAACCAAGACCATAACATCGATGCTTTGCGGCATAGCGCTCAAGGAAGGATACATAAAGAGTCTGAGCGACCCGGTCACTGATTATATACCCGAACTTCAAAAGAAAGACCCTTTATTTGATTCGCTAAGGATAGAGCACCTCCTTGATATGACAGCCGGGCTGAAGTTTAAAGAGAACTACAGCTGGAATCCTTTTTCAAAAATGGCACATCTGTATATGGGCAACGATGCGATGAAAGTTGTCAAGAACACGAAATTCTCCCATAAACCCGGTGAATACTACCATTATGATTCAATGACGACCCAGATTCTGGGAATCATAATAGAAAGGGCTACAGGAATGCCGTATGCACAATATCTTTCCGAAAAGGTATGGCAACCGTTAGGGATGGAGAAAAATGCACTTATCGGACTGGACAGCAGAAAACACAGGGTGGCAAAAAGCTATGCCGGCCTTACAAGCAATGTGAGGGATTTGGCGAAAATCGGACGTCTGTATCTGAATGCAGGCAATTGGAACGGAACGCAAATTATTGATTCTGCTTTCGTGGCACGTTCATTAAGCCCGCATGTCAGCGGTGAAAAGCGCAGATATACTTATTCTTATTCCTGGTATTGGGGTATTATGGGAGAGAAGAGCTTCTCAGATACAGATAGTCTTAAGGCTTACTATCAGGACCCGCACAATCTGCCTGAGAATGTAACCTATCGTGGCTGGCAACGGCAGGAAGATGGCAGGGCGAGAGCTATTCTTCACCAAGGCGGCCATTGGGCTTTCGGGCTATACGGGCAGGTTCTATACGTCAATCCACGTAAAAATATCATAGGCGTATTTCTCGGTGCCGACAGGACGGAGGATTTCCAGAACGTCTTAGAAAAAGCGATGAACGCGCTTAAATAATTAAAGCTGTAAATCAATTAGATTGGCGGGGATTAATTTGCTTGGACAAAATACGGTTAAATGCTATCTTTGGCGCAGATTTGAATAACGCACCATCCAGCCACGGATTTTGAAATGCAGTCAAACAAGCGTTTGCCATAAGTATTATCATAACGGCCTGAATACGATGCGTGCCTTTTGTCGGTATCATTATTTTTAACAGATTATGAATAGTCGAATAATATCCATTCTTTTTTGTATTGTATCTGTAACGATTTCATGCGGTAAAAATAATTTGTCGCAGACCCAATTTATAAACGAAGTAAACCGGTTGACCCAATTGCATAATGGTTATATCCCAGATAAAGCGATAGACAAGCTTTTCCTTACAATAGAAGAAAATCCACAAACAATTGATTTTCAGATAGACAAATCTGACTTTGAAACAACAGCATTGATTATAACCACATCACAGGACGGCAGGATGCGGACATACAGTGTTGAACGGGGTGGCTTTATGGGGAATCCTGCCTTCGGATGTAATGCCCGCACGCTATTGCAATATCGGGATGACAATTCAATCAAGTGTATTGAGTTGGAGAATGTTATTGGCTACATTGCCAAAATAGTTCGAGTCGATACGCTAAAGCATCGTTATATTCTTCTGGATTATGAACAGGCAATATGTCAGGGCGATCATTTTTATATGAAATTGATGGGGGTTGAAATAACAGATTCCGGAGAGATTGTTCCGATAAAGATATTCAAGGAGGCAGGACACCTGTATTCTCACATCGATCTGAATTGGGAAGGATACGGATATGATGAGGCTTCCGATAAGGTGAAAACATCGGTTGAGTTGTTTGATTATCAATGCATGTATTATGATGAGAGTATAGGCGAACTGAGCATACCACATATTATCGAACATTACGGATATCCCATTGCGACAGAAGCGTGGCATTGTTATCAATGGGACGGGCGATATTTTGTAGACAAAGGAGTCGCGCCTTTGTTTGATTTGTATTGTGGAGATTTTCATATTATTATTGACTTATCTCAAGACGGCAACTATCGCTACAGATGTTGGAATAAAAATCGCCAAGTGTCCGATAAGCCCGATTTGCAAATAGACAGCGGAATAAAACTATATTGGGACGAATGTGGGACCAAAACGGTTTACGAAAATGCCTATGATATCTTGCCGACAGGATATATTTATACATTTTATAATAAAAACTATCGTTACGAATATCACACCGGGTGGTATAGAGGAAGGAATGTCGATGAATTGCGCATATATCGTGACAGCAATGAGCTGATATACCGACATGACTGCACACATGCGCCTGATGATTGCAATTAAAGCCATGTCTTCGGATTCCGGTGCGGCGTTTGGGCAAAATTCATCACGGATGAATAGGTTTGTGAGTAAAGAGGCGAAGCAGACGGAAAAAAACGGCCAAGATGTTTCAGGCTATGATACGAAAACTTGAACGGAAAATGCTTGCCGGCAAGAACCGGATTGCACCAGACAGTATTTAGGCGCACACCCCGAGTCAACTTTCAAAACCACAACTCACTGTCAATCAGGAACAAACAGAAGGCGTGTCAAAATATGGATGTGGATTCCGAGGGGTTTGAAACCTGCCAGAATCCACACTTGGGGAATTTCACCATGCCATTAATTTACTGTTTATCAACACATAACAACATGCAAGGCTTAAGTCGGGGTGCGCTTTTCAATTTTCCCGAAATAAAAATACCTTTACCTGGCTTCCAATACGATTGCCGTAACATTGTCTTTACCTCCCGCGAGATTGGCCGCTTCAATCAGAGATTCGACCTTTTGTTGCGGACTGCCCTCCCGCGCCAATATCCTTGCGATTTCAGCCGAAGGAATCATATCATATAGCCCGTCGGAGCAAATCAGATACTGTGCATCCGGCTCAATCGGAAAACTCCGGCTCACAATATATTCCGTATCCCAATCGAGCCGTGAATTGCCGATAAACCGAGTAATTATATTGCGTTGGGGATGAGACATGGCCTCCATTTCAGACAATAATCCGGCATCTTCCCGAATTCCGACCATCGAATGATCTTTAGAAAGTTTGACGAGCGAACCGTCCCTATAGCTGTAAAACCTTGTATCCCCGACATGGCACATATACGCCAGATTCCGTTCCATGTCAAACAAAACCGCCGTCAGCACGCAGCCCATGTTGCACAGCCTGGGATTTTGCTGCTGGGAAACGACAGCATTGTTGGCATATATGACCGCCTGTTTCAAGACATCCGCCCCGAAATCCGCTCCGAAATCCCCGTCCGGAGTATCCCTCAGATAATCCGACATACATTTGCAGGCAAGATATGAGGCCACTTCACCGCCTTCATATCCGCCGATTCCATCCGCGACGGCCGCAATTACACACCTTCCGCTCTGCTCAAGAAGATACGCATCTTCATTGTTTTCCCTGCAACGGCCGGGATCAGTCATTCCATAATAAGACAATCGATTCATAACATATTATTATTTTGCCTTCCATCCATGCTACCATATCGACAATGAAAAATACTCGTAGTCCGAAGAACATACCAAAGCTCCTGTCGTCAGGTCGAAAATCTGGATATAATACCTCAACTTATATAAACCTTCCCGTAATGCTTTCCGGACAGGTTTTTATCTGTTCCGGAGTACCGGCGGCCACTATCCTGCCTCCCTCGTCACCGCCTCCGGGCCCCATGTCTATGATGTAGTCTGCATTGCGGATTACATCGAGGTCATGCTCTATGACCACCACGGTGGCCCCACGGTCCACAAGACTCTGGAACACCCCGAGAAGGGTCTGCACATCGGACGGATGCAATCCTATGGTAGGCTCATCGAAAACGAAGACCGAGCCTTCCTGTCCCCGCCCCATTTCGCTGGCCAGCTTGAGCCTCTGGGCCTCGCCTCCGGACAGGCCCGGAGTCTCCTCGCCCAAAGTAAGATAACCGAGTCCGAGAGACTGGAGCACCTGCAAACGCTGGCGGACGGTTTTCAGGTCGTTGCAGGCCGCCAAGGCATCGTTCACGTCCATGGCCATAAGCTCCGGAAGCGAATAACGCTCCCCGGCCTCGTTTTCCCGATAAACGGAATAGGCCTCCTTTGAATATCTCGAACCGCGGCAATCCGGACACGGTATGTCCACATCCGGCAGAAACTGGACATCCAGACTGATTACTCCTGTGCCGTCACAGGTCGGACAGCGCAGGCGCCCGGTATTATATGAAAAATCCCCGTCCTTATAACCTTTTTTCTTCGCATCCCCGGTCTTTGCGTATATTTTCCTCAACTCATCATGCACATTGGCGTATGTAGCCACGGTGGAACGGACGTTTATACCTATCGGCGAGGCATCTATCAGCTTCACCTGCCGGATTCCTTCCGCTTCTATGCCCTTCACATGCCCGGGCAGCCTGCAACCCGAAACGCAGGACTGCAAGGCCGGGATGAGGCTCTCCAGCACCAAAGTAGTCTTTCCCGAGCCGGAAACCCCGGTAACAACTGTCAGCCGCCCTTTCGGGATATCCGCTTCAAGAGGCCTGACCGTATGAATCCTCCCTGTCGAAAGATGAATCTTCCCGTAACGGAAGACCTCGGCCGAGGCAGCCCTGTCGCGCATGCGGACATTGGCTTTTCCGGACAGGAACGGCCCTATTTCCGACACGGGATTACGCTCTATGTCTCCTATCGTCCCTTCGGCAATGACACGGCCTCCGGACGAGCCCGCACCCGGCCCCAGCTCTATAAGCCAGTCGGACTCCGCAAGAATCTGTATGTCATGATCGACCAGGACCACGGAATTTCCGTCCGCAATCAAATCCTTCATCACGCCGGCAAGTCCCCTGATATTGGCAGGATGGAGACCTATCGACGGCTCGTCAAGGACATAAAGTACCCCGGTAGTCCGGTTCCTGACCGCCCTGGCCAGCTGCATGCGCTGCCGCTCGCCCGTCGAAAGTGTCGAAGCCGCCCTGTCTATGCCGATATAGCCTATCCCGAGATCGAGGAGCCTCCGCGACACATCGAGAAAAGACTCGCAGATACTCTGGGCCATAGGCCGCATTTCCTCCGGCAAAGACCCTGGAATGCCCTTTACCCAGTCCACAAGCTCCGTCAACGTCATCTTGCAGGCCTCGTCCAAAGAGATTCCACGCACAAGCGGGGCGCGGGCCGCCTGCGAAAGCCGGCTTCCTCCGCAATCCGGACACGTCTCCGTCTTAAGGAATTTTTCCACCCGCTTCATCCCCTTCTCGTCCTTGACCTTCGCCAGGGCGTTCTCCACCGTATATACCGCATTGAAATAGGTAAAATCCAGTTCTCCCGCCTGATTCGTATTTTTCGATTTATAGAAAATATGTTTCTTCTCGGCCGGCCCGTGGAATACGATATCCCTCTCTTTCTCTGTCAACCGATTGAAAGGCACGTCCGTCCTGACTCCCATGGCCCGGCAGACATCGGTCATGAGCGACCACATCAACGTATTCCACGGAGCCACGGCCCCCTCATCGATACTGAGGCTTTCATCGGGGACAAGGGTGGACTCGTCCACCGTGCGCACAGTCCCCGTACCGTCGCATTTCGGGCATGCACCCTGGCTGTTGAACGACAGCTGCTCGGCGGAAGGAGCGAAAAAATGCGCCCCGCACTCAGGACATACAAGTTCCTGACCGGCAGCCACAAGCAGCGAAGGCTCCAAATAATGCCCGTTAGGACATCTGTGGCTGGCAAGCCGGGAATAAATGAGCCTCAGACTGTTGAGCAGCTCAGTTCCCGTACCGAAAGTGCTGCGTATGCCGGGAATGCCGGGCCGCTGATGCATGGCTAACGAAGCCGGGACATAAAGCACCTCGTCCACATCCGCCCTCGCCGCCTGGGTCATCCTCCTTCGGGTATAAGTCGAAAGCGATTCGAGATAACGCCTCGAACCTTCGGCATATAGGACTCCGAGGGCGAGCGAAGACTTCCCCGAACCTGAAACACCGGCAATGCCCACGATACTGTTCAAAGGCACTTCCACATCAATATTTTTAAGATTGTGCACCCTCGCGCCGCGCACGATGATTTTTTCAGGAGTTTTCATTTTTTCCGCCATAAGCCATCCGGATTTTTCAGAAGCAGTTTAAAAATTTTCTCAGAAGCTGTTTAAAATTTTTTCTCAGAAAATTTGAGACAGGCTTCCGTGCAGGTTTTTGCCGTTTTTTGAGGAGAATAGCAGCGCTATTTTACGATAAAAATGGCGGAAAGATGCCGGAATGATGTCACAAAGAACTTTTGAAAAAATTTTAAACAGCTTCTTCTCAATCAATTTACAAAAATACACTCTTTATCCGACATTCGGAGCCGCCCGGACCGACATAAAAAGAAAATTGATTATCTTTGAAAATTGATTGAAAATAAAATTTGTACCGATGAGAATAGTCATAGCCGGAGCCGGAGAGGTCGGCAGCCATCTGGCAAAGATGCTTAGTTCAAGTTCCGAAACCAACAACATAACCGTGCTCGACAGCAATCCGGAAAGGCTGGAAGCGCTTGCCGGGACTACGGACGTACTTACGGTCGAAGGCGACCCCTCATCCATAGAAAAACTGAAAGAAGCCGGAGCGGGGAAAGCCGACCTGTTCATAGCCGTAAGCCCGGCGGCCCTGCAGGACGTAAACATAGTGAGCGCACTGCTGGCTAAAAACCTCGGGGCGAAAAAGGTCGCGGCGAGGATAAACAACGAAGAATACATGAAGGCCGAAAACCGCCTGCTCTTCACTTCCCTCGGCATAGATTTGCTATTCTACCCCGAAAAGGTAGCCGCCGAAGAAATAAGCGAGCTGATGAAGCACACGGCTTCCACCGAATTCATGGACTTCGCACAGGGAAAACTCCAGATGATGGTATTCAAACTCGACGACGGAGCCTCCCTCATAGGAAAACGCCCCTCCGATTTTTCCGGAACCTACAAAGACCTTCCTTTCCGCGTTGTCGCCATCTCCAGAAACGGCAAGACAATCATCCCCCACACCGACACCAAGCTCAAGATGAACGACCTCATATTCATGATAACCAAGAAAGAGGGAGTGAACGAGCTGATGCGCTACACGGGGAAACCCAACATAAAAATCAACAGCATGATGATTCTCGGAGGAGGGAAAATAGGAGAATTCGTTGCGGCGAGCGCGGCCAGGACGACTTCGAACATCAAACTGATAGAACTAAAGAAAGACCGTTGCACCGAATTGTCGGAAAAATTCGACAACATCCTGGTAGTCAACGGAGACGGCCGTAATTCGGATTTTCTTATCGAAGAAGGAATCAAGGACTACGATTCATTCGTGGCCGTCACCAGCAATACCGAGACCAACATCCTTGCCTGCATGATAGCGAAACGCTTCGGAGTGCCGAAGACCATAGCCGAAGTGGAGAACATCGAATACATCCAGCTTGCCAAGGGAATGGGCGTGGACGCGGTAATCAACAAAAAACTCATAACCGCCGGACGTATCTTCAAACTCACGCTCAGCAGCAAGGTAAGGAATGTCAAATACCTGAGCGGGACGGAAGCCGAAGTGATAGAATACATCGTCAATCCGGAGTCGAAAATAACCACGGCGCCGCTGAAGGAACTCGATTTTCCCAAGGATGCGATTATCGGAGGGCTCGTAAGAGGCAAGGAAAGCATCATCGCCGTCGGGAGCACCCGGATAATGCCTTACGACAAAGTCGCCGTTTTTGCCCTGCCGCACGCTGTAAAGGAAGTAGACAAATTTTTCAATTAACACCGGAACGATATGCCGAGCTACCTGCAAGTCGAGAACATAAGCAAATCATACGGGCCCAAAACGCTGTTCGATAACATATCCTTCAACATAAACGAGGGGGACAAAATGGCCCTTGTCGGACCTAACGGATGCGGTAAAAGTTCCCTGCTGAAAATCCTCGCAGGGGCGGACAGTTCCGATTCCGGAGGAAAAATAATCTTCCTGAAAGACATACGGATTTCTTTCCTGGAACAGGAGTTTGCATACGACCCGGAAAAGACCATAATGGAGGAAATCATCGGAAGGGAGGAGGCCAGGAAAATCTGGCACAGCGAGGAACAGAAATGGGAATATGAAAGAAAACTCGTCAGCAACCTCACTTCCTTCCGTCTGACCGACACGGGAAAAAAGATGAAGGACCTCTCCGGAGGGGAAATAAAAAGGGCCGCCATAGCCGCGCTGCTTGCCGAAGAACCGGATTTCCTCATACTCGACGAACCTACCAACCATCTTGACATCGAAGCGATAGAGACTTTGGAAAACTATCTCTCGCGGTCGAGGTCCACCCTGCTCATGGTCACCCACGACAGGTATTTTCTCGACAAAGTATGCAACACCATCCTCGAACTCGACGGTGGCTCGCTGTACCTTTACCGCGGGAACTATGCCCAGTATCTTGAAAAAAGGGAAGAGAGGCTGAACAACCAGAGGGCCGAGACCGACAAGGTCCGCAACATTTTCAGACGGGAACTCGAATGGATGAGAAGCACCCCGCAGGCCCGCACCGGAAAGGCCAGATACAGAATCAACGCCTTTCACGACCTCAAGGAGAGGGCTGCCGCCACCGTACAGGACCGGAGCATCGACATGGAAGGACTCGAAAGTTCGAGGCTCGGCACCAAAATATTCAATTGCAGGAACGTTTCTTTCGGATACGGAGACAAAAAACTCATCGACGGCTTCACCTACAATTTTTCCCGATACGAGAAAGTCGGCATCGTAGGAGGCAACGGAGTCGGGAAAAGCACGTTTCTCCAACTGCTCACAGGCGAAATCCGACCGGCATCGGGAACAATCGAACGCGGCGAATCGCTCAAAATAGGATATTACAGGCAGGGCGGAATGAGGGACACCGATTTCGACCCCGACAAGACAGTACTGGAAACGCTCAACGACACATCGATGCTCAACCGCTTCCTGTTTCCGCACAGCATGTTCAATTCGAAGCTCGGGACACTTTCCGGAGGAGAACTCAGAAGGCTGTACCTTCTGGACATACTCATGAAAAGCCCCAACCTGCTCATCCTCGACGAGCCCACCAACGATTTGGACATCGTTACGCTGAACGTACTCGAAGAATATCTCTCGGACTTCAAGGGGACACTCATCATCGTGTCCCACGACAGGCATTTCCTTGACAGGCTGGCCGATCATCTCTTCATTTTCTGCGGGGACGGGGTCATTAAAGACTTTGTCGGCACATACAGCGAATACCGGGAATTCATCAGGGAATACGGCAAAACAGGAAAACAGCCCGAGAAAGCCAAGGGAGACAGCGCCTCCAAAAAAGAATGGAAGGAAAACAAGGAGAAAAAACGCGAAAAGGACAGGCTCTCGTACAAAGAGCAGAGGGAGCTGGAAAAACTCGAAAAGGAAATCGAGGCCTTGACGGCGGAAAAGAAGGAAATCGAAGAAAAACTGTCTTCGAACAGCTACGGATATGAAGAAATCACCCGGATGTCCGAAAGGATATCCGGGATAATCTCCGAACTGGAAACGAAGGAAGAACGCTGGCTGGAACTTTCCTGCTGACCGCCAGCCCCGCTAATCCTTCAGTTTCTTGTATCTGAAACGTTTGGGATCTTCATTGCCCATACGCGCCTTCCTGTTTTCCTCATACTCCGAATAACTTCCCTCGAAGAAATACACCGAGGAATCGCCTTCAAATGCAAGGATATGAGTGGCAATCCTGTCGAGGAACCACCTGTCGTGCGAAATCACGACGGCACAGCCGGCGAAGTTCTCCAGACCGTCTTCGAGAGCCCTTATCGTATTGACATCCACGTCGTTGGTCGGCTCGTCGAGCAAAAGCACGTTCCCTTCGTCCTTCAGGGTAAGCGCGAGATGGAGCCTGTTCCTCTCACCTCCGGAAAGCACCCCGCAGAGTTTTTCCTGGTCGGCTCCCGAAAAATTGAAGCGCGAAACATAGGCGCGTGCGTTCACTTCGCGATTCCCCAATTTTATGAAATCCCGCCCGTCTGAAATGGTTTCAAAAACCGTCTTGTCGGGGTCTATGCTCTTATGCTGCTGGTCCACGTAGGCGAGCCTGACAGTCTCACCTATCTCGAAATGGCCGCTGTCGGGTTTCTCGATACCCATTATCATACGGAAAAGGGTCGTCTTCCCGGCCCCGTTAGGGCCGATTACGCCCACTATCCCTGCCGGAGGAAGCGAAAAATCGAGATTTTCGAAAAGAAGCCTGTCCCCGTATGCCTTGGAAACCCCGTGGGCCTCGATGACCTTGTCTCCAAGGCGCGGCCCGTTGGGAATATATATTTCGAGCCTCTCCTCTTTCGCCTTCCCGTCCTCGTTCAACAGTTTGTCGTATGCGCCCAACCTCGCCTTGGACTTGGCATGCCTTGCCTTAGGGGCCATCCTCACCCATTCAAGCTCGCGTTCGAGGGTCTTTCTCCGCTTGCTCTCCTGTTTCTCCTCCATCGCAAGCCTGGAAGCCTTCTGCTCCAGCCATGACGAATAGTTGCCTTTCCACGGTATGCCCTCTCCCCTGTCGAGCTCCAGTATCCAGCCGGCCACATTGTCAAGGAAATAACGGTCATGCGTAACGGCAATGACAGTCCCCTTGTACTGCTGCAAATGGGCCTCCAGCCATTGTATGCTTTCCGTATCGAGATGGTTGGTCGGCTCATCGAGCAGAAGCACGTCCGGCTCGCTTATAAGGAGACGGCACAGGGCCACCCTTCTTCGCTCTCCTCCGGAAAGAGTCCCTACCAAGGCATCCGGTGCAGGACATTGCAGGGCATCCATAGCCCTCTCAAGTTTCGAATCCAAATCCCAGCCGCCGCAATGGTCTATCTTGTCAGTAAGCTCTCCCTGGTACTCTATCAGCTTGTTCATCTCCTCATCGGACATCGGCTCGGAAAAACGCAGATTGACCGCTTCGTATTCCGCAAGCAGGGCCGCCGCCTCCCCCGCCCCTTCACGGACGGTTTCCATCACGGTTTTCGAATCATCCATGACGGGTTCCTGCTCCAGATACCCCACCGTATATCCAGGGGCCCATACGACCTCTCCCTGGTAGGATTTCTCCACACCGGCGATTATCTTCATCAGAGTCGATTTTCCGCTTCCGTTGAGACCGATGATGCCTATTTTCGCTCCATAAAAGAAAGACAGGTATATGTCTTTCAATATGACCTTATTGTTATGCGGGAGAATTTTCCCGACACCGTTCATCGAAAAGATTATTTTCTCGTCTGCCATAAAAACATTTTTTATCAGAATCGGACAAAGATAACACATTTTTCGATGCCGCACCGCTTCTCCCCGCTCATCCCTCAACAATCACAGGGTCCTTGACGGACTGCCTCAACTTGGAACGGGTCCTGCGGCACCAATCGCCTGGAGCCTCCCCGGTATTCAGCCTGAAGGCAAGCGAAAAGGTCGAAAGGGACCTGAAACCCGCAGCATCCGAAAGATCAGCCAGTTTGAGATAAGGGTTCTTGACGAAGAGTTCCATGCAATAGGCCACGCGGTATTTATTCACGACCTGGCTGAAATTCATCCCGAGACCGTTATTGAGCATTCTCGACAGATAAGTCTTGTTTGTACACAATGCCACTGCCATATCGTTGAGCGACAGCTCGGGATTCAGAAAAGGCTTCTGGGACTTGAAATATTCCTCGAACCTGTCCTTTAGCGAGGCATCGTACTGCCTCTGACAGCCCCCGTCTTCACAACCGTCCCCGGACCGCACCGCATCTTGCGCCGTCACATCCAGCAAAGACACCGGCAGGGAGGACGACACCGCCATCTTGACATGCCTCATCAGATACAGGTCGTCACTGCGTATATATGCCAGATGAAGATAAGCCACCGACAACAACGAAAACACCGATACGGACAGGGAGGAAACCGCCCCGCCTCCCATAAGCCCGGACACAGTCATCACCGCAAGATTCAGGAAGAATGCCGAAACGAAGACAAGCTCCCGGGCGTAGAGAAGGGCCATGCCTTCCCTGCACAGCGCGGACATCCCTTTCAGGGAAGCGTGCATATATGATACGAAAGAAGATATCGTAATCCAGCAATAATAGAGTTTCCATACGGTCATAAGCTCCCCTTTCCCATGCCCCATCAGCCGGAACAAAGACCAGAAGACCACCGATGCCGTAAAGGCGAAAGACAATCCTGTAATGAACTTATATAAAAGGCTTTCCCTGTCGGACCACCTCGGCATCAAAGCCATGGGGACCATACAGGACGACTGCAAAGCCAGCAGGGCGAAACCTGTCACAGGGTCATCCACAAACAGATTGAATCCCATGAAAACGGTAAAACACAGATGCACCGGCCAAAACAGCACGGGCTTCCTGTCCACGCCGCTTATGTTTCCCGTCCGGATATAATCCACAAGGTCCCAGACGGATACGGCAAGCCCCACTGCCAACAAAGATAAAACAACAAAACAAAAGGACAATCTTCCCATATCTCCCAAAATTCAATTTACAGTCCTGCGATTCAGAAGCTGTTTAAAATTTTTTTCTCAGAATGTTTGAGACATGCTTTTGTGCAGGTTTTTGTCGTTTTTTGAGGAGAATAGCAGCGCTATTGTGTGATAAAAACGGCAGAAAGATGCCGGAATGATGCCTCAAAGAACTTTTGAAAAAATTTTAAACAGCTTCTCAAAGTTATCCGATATTCATACAGAAGAAAGGGCGCCGAATCCGAATTACATAATCTTGTCAATATTCACAGGCCTTTGTGGTAAAAAAACGGCAATTATCTTTATCTTTGCACATAAAGAATCTAACATTCAGACAACCGAAATGAACGACAAATATTCACTGCCCAAGGACGGAGGACTTATCACAAAGGACATTCCCGAAGACCTGCTTCACAGATATGAGAAAATCCCGGTGACAATCTTCGAACACGAGCAATCGGCGATGCTTTACGTGGCCGACATCGTCTGCGAATCCATAAAGGCACACGAAAACGAGTACAAAGGTTCCAGGCCTTTCGTTTTGGGCCTCAGTACCGGCAAGACCCCCATAGGCCTTTACAGGGAACTTGTAAACCGCTATGAAAGAGGGGAAATCGATTTCAGAAACGTTGTCGTATATTCTCTGGACGAGTTTTATCCGATACAGAAAGAATCTATGCAATGCCGCAACTACTATATAAGGTATGAGTTCCTGAACCTGGTGAACATCAAACCGGAAAACATCCATATACCGGACGGCGGCATCAGGCCGGGCGATGTGACGAAATACTGCGAACGATTCGACAAGTCCTGCAATATCGATTTGATGCTCATGGGTACAGGGCAGAACGGCCAGATAGGCTTCAACGAGCCCGGCGCCTACGAGAAATCGAGGACAAGGCTCGTACAGCTGTCGCACAATACCAAAAAGACACAGTCCATTTTCTTTTCCGGCATGGACCGGACACCGGACATGGCCATAACCATGGGCATAGAGACCATACTCCGCTCGCAGAGAATCATACTGATGGCCTGGGGCGAAGAAAAGACCGACATAACTAAAAGCATTGTGGAAGGCGATGCCACCAACCAGAAACCTGCCACCCTGCTCCAGCGGCACGACAACATAGAAGTAGTTGTCGATGAAAACGCCGCCGGAAAACTGACACGCATCGCCACACCGTGGCTTGTCGGGAAATGCGACTGGACTCCGAAATTCATGCGCAGGGCAGTAGTCTGGCTCTGCGGCGAAGTGCAGAAACCGATACTCAAACTCACGCACAACGACTACATCGAGCATTCCCTGGGGGATTTGCTTGAAGCCAAAGGCCCTTACGACAAAATCAACATAGACGTATTCAACGACCTCCAGCACACAATAACAGGCTGGCCGGGAGGCAAACCGAACGTCAACGACCCTTTCAGGCCCGTACCGTCCACCCCATTCCCGAAAACGGTACTCATTTTCTCGCCGCATCCGGACGATGACGTGATATCCATGGGAGGCACATTCATCAGGCTCGTGGAACACAAGCACAACGTACACGTAGCATACGAGACCTCGGGAGACCTCGCCGTTACGGACGACGTAGTGCTCCAGCACCTTGACACCGTAAGGGAAATCGGCCTCGGCGACAGGTACGACGAAGTGAAAAACATAATCGCCTCAAAGAAAAAGGGGGATTCCGAGCCGCGGGCGCTCCTCGACCTGAAGGCCGGAATCAGACGTGCGGAAGCCAAGGCCGCCGTAAGGTCATTCGGCCTTGACGAAAGCCATGTGCATTTCCTGAACCTGCCGTTCTATGAAACGGGAAGCATAAAGAAGGGCGCACTTACCGATGCCGACATTGAGATAATAGTCAACATCCTGCGGGAAATCAAGCCGCATCAGATATACGCCGCCGGAGACCTGGCTGACCCTCACGGGACACACAGGATATGTATAGAAGCCGTCCTTGCTGCCTTGAACATAGTAAAGGACGACGAATGGCTTAAAGAATGCCACATGTGGCTTTACCGCGGGGCATGGATGGAATGGGATTTGGGAATGGTGGACATGGCCGTTCCGCTCTCTCCGGATGAAATGCTCAAAAAGAGATACGCCATCTACAGGCACCTTTCGCAGAAAGACATAGTGCCATTCCCGGGAAGCGACAACAGGGAGTTCTGGCAAAGGGCCGAAGAACGGACACAGAACACGGCCCGGCTGTACGACAAATTGGGTATGGCCGAATACCAGGCCCTGGAAGTATTTGTTAAAATGTTTTAAAAAAACCAGTATATGAGACTAATCATCAAGAACGACCAGAAAGAAGTCGCCGTATGGGCGGCTTCGCACATCGTAAAGAGAATCAAGGAAAAAGCGGCAACGACAGATGCACCCTTCGTCCTCGGACTTCCTACCGGCTCGACCCCTATAGGGACATACGAAGAACTGATACGCATGCACAAGGAAGGGGCCGTCTCATTCAGGAATGTGATTACCTTCAATATGGATGAATACGTAGGCCTTCCCGAAAGCCATCCGGAAAGCTACCATTCATTCATGCACAGGTATTTCTTCGACCATATCGACATACCGGCCGAAAACATCAACATACTCGACGGAAATGCAAAGGACCTTGCGGAAGAATGCGCCCGCTATGAAGAAAAAATCGTCAGGGCCGGAGGCATCGACCTGTTCATGGGCGGAATCGGCGAAGACGGACACATAGCCTTCAACGAACCGTTCTCGTCATTGAACTCCCGCACAAGGGTGAAAACGCTGACACAGGACACAATCATCGTAAATTCGAGATTCTTCGGAGGGGACATCACGGCCGTGCCGAAGCAGGCCCTTACCGTAGGGGTGGGCACTATAATGGATGCCCGTGAAGTGCTGATACTCGCCCTCGGCCACAAAAAGGCCGTTGCCGTACAGCATGCTGTAGAAGGACAGTACAACCACGTATGGACGGTTTCAGCCCTACAGATACACCCGCACGGCATACTGGTGTGCGACGAACCTGCCGTAGGGGAACTGAAAGTGAACACATACAGGTACTTCAAGGACATAGAGTCCGGCAAATAGTCCCGGGCCGGCATAACCGGACCGGCATAACCGGGCCGAAGCCAAGGCCCTGCATGACAAAAAAAACCGGAGCCGCACAAGCCATTATGGCTATAAGCGGCTCCGTTTTTTTTTCGTAACCCTATTATTCTTCCTTGTTTGCCTTGACCTTTATCTTGTCGAAGCCCTTTCCGTATACACCCATAACAGTTCCGGCGGAAAGGAAAGCCTCCGGATCTATCGATTTGATCATACGCAGTATCGTATTGAGTTCCGCCTTGCGTGCCATCACCATGAGGACTTTGTTGTTTGTCTTGGTATACCATCCCTCCGCATCCATCACGGAAACCCCGCGGTGCATATTTTCCGAAATCCTGTCGGCGATTTCATCGTATTTTTTAGAGAAGATGAATATCTGCACCGACTGTTTGGAACCGGACAGGTACAAATCCACCGTATAGCTGCAACATGCTATCAGTACGAAACCGTAGGTCACAACGGCTATCTTTTCGCCCCAGGTCATAGGATTTCCCTCGGAGTTCGTCATAGGGACAATCAACGATGACAGGACGATGAACACATCTATCGCAAGAATCATCTTGCCAGTAGAAATATTGTGGTATTTTGCAACCATAAGCGCGACTATGTCCGTACCTGCCGTACTTCCGCCCTGCGAAATGGCAAGCCCTATACCGAAGCCGGACATCACGCCGCCGATTACCGTAGCCACGAGTTTTCCGTTCGACTTGCCTATCAGGTCTATGATTTCCGACGGGATGATTTCCGGAAAGAACTGGAACATCAGTGTCGTGATGATAACCGCATAGACCGTCTTTACACCGAAACTCGGTCCGAGGACTTTCAGAGCAATGGCAAGCAGGACGAAATTGACTACGAAGAACGTATACGAAACTTTGATAAGTCCGCCTGTAGCATACTGGATTACCGCACCTATACCGGAAACCCCTCCGCCGACAAGGTTGTTAGGAATGAGGAAGACCGTCCAGCCGAGCACATAGACCAACAGGCCTAAAGCTATCAGAAGGTATTCTTTTACACCTTTCAGGATTTTTTGTCTGCTTTTTTCCATATTTTCTTAACTCCTGTCTTGACTTCTTCGAAACCCTGGCCGAACACTTCCGTAGCCGAACATACGGAAATGAACACATGCTCGTCCAGTTCCTTTACCTTACGTGTTATCTCGGGCATCTGGTTTTTCTTGACCACTACTATCAGCACCTTGCCGTCCTGCTTGGAATACCAGCCTACCGAAGGTACCGCCGTGACACCCCTGCCCATTCCGAGCAGCATGTCCGCGATTTCATCGGCACGCTTTGAAAACACGAGTATCTGTACAGTAGACCTCGAACCGACCATGATGTAATCCAGAGCCGTAGAGAATGCGATTATCGTAAGGTAACCGTAAACCATTTCCTGGAGTCCCTTCCCCGGAACAAGTATTATGGAAGATATGATGAGCAACTCCACTATCAGGTATACCTTGCCTTCGGTTATGTTGAAATATTTCCTTATGACCAGGGCCACGATATCCGTTCCTCCGGTGCTGCCTCCAACCAGGAAGGTCAGGGCTATGCCCGCACCGCTTATCGCACCCCCTATCAGCGCATTGAGAAAATCCTCCTGTATAGGGCTAACCCAAACGCCTTCAAAGACTTTAAGGAATATGGAGGCCATGATGATTGCATAAATCGTCTTGAAACCGAATTTTGTCCCAAGTACGAAAAATCCCACGCCTAACAAAAGGATGTTAAGCACCAGATAGGTAGCCGGGATAGGTATGCCGCCCGTCACCCCATCGCCTCCGGTAGCGAAATTCAGCACCGTCGCTATACCCGTAACGCCGCCACTGAAAAAACCTTTCGGAATCATGAATGCCTGCCACGCAAAAGTATACATGGCAATGCCAAGGGTAATCACAAAATACTCAAAGAGAGTTTTCAGGATTTTAGACTGTTTCATCTTATTTACAATAATTTTAATTTTTCCACATCAGCAGACTATGTTCACTATCTTGTCCGGAACAACTATTATTTTCTTGACACTGGCATCTCCGAGATATTTGGCGAAATCGGCGCTGGCCTTGACGGCTTCCTCCACCTCTTCCTTCGGCAATCCCTTGGCAAGGGATATCTCGAATCTGCGTTTTCCGTTGAAAGACACCGGATAAGTCACATTGTTCTCTACAGTATATTTTTCCACATACTCCGGGAACTGCGCGAACGAGATGCTTTCACCATGTCCGAGACAGCTCCAGAGTTCCTCCGAAATATGAGGGGCAAAAGGAGACAGGACGATGATGAAAGGTTCCAGAATGCTCCTCTTGCGGCATTTCAGCTCGGATAATTCGTTCAGGGCTATCATGAAGGCGCTGACCGAGGTATTGAAGGAAAATGCTTCGATGTCCGACTGCACCTTGCCTATCAGCCGGTGCAGGGCCTTGAGCTCGGCAGCCGAAGGGGCCTCATCGGTCACGGCCAGGGCATCACCGTCGAAGAAAAGCCTCCAAAGTTTCTTCAGGAATCTGTGGACACCGTCTATTCCCTTGGTATCCCATGGCTTGGACTGCTCCAGAGGACCGAGGAACATCTCATACAGACGGAGTGTGTCCGCCCCGTACGTATCGCAGACCACATCCGGATTTACGACATTGTACATGGACTTGCTCATCTTCTCTATCGCATGGCCGCATATATACTCGCCGTTTTCGAGAATGAACTCCGCATCGGCAAAATCCGGCATCCAGTGCCTGAAAGCCTCCGTATCGAGCCTGTCGTTCCTTACGATATTGACATCCACATGGATTTCGGTAGTGTCATACGAATCTTTCAGATTGTAGGATACGAAAGTATTCGTGCCCTTTATCCTGTAGACGAAATTCGAGCGTCCCTGGATCATTCCCTGGTTCACAAGCTTCCTGAACGGCTCCTTCTCGCAGACATATCCCAAATCGTACAGGAACTTGTTCCAGAACCTCGAATAAATCAGATGGCCCGTAGCATGTTCCGTCCCGCCTATGTACAAATCAACGTTACGCCAGTATTCATCCGCCTCACGGCTTACCAACGCATCCCCGTTGTGCGGGTCCATGTATCTGAGATAATATGCGCTGCTACCTGCAAAACCGGGCATAGTGCTCAGTTCGAGCGGATAACCTTCATAAGTCCAGTCCTTTGCCCTTCCCAAAGGCGGTTCACCGGTCTCGGTAGGACGGAAACTGTCTATTTCGGGAAGTTCCAGAGGAAGCCTGTCCTCAGGCAAAGGAGTTGCAATCCCGTCCTTGAAATAAATCGGGAAAGGCTCTCCCCAGTATCTCTGACGTGAAAATATGGCATCACGCAGACGGTAATTGACCTTCGCCTTGCCTATTCCGTGTTTTTCCACATATTCGATGGCCGCCGGGATTGCATCCTTGACATCCATGCCGTTCAGAAAACCGGAATTGCACATCTTTCCTTCCTTGGCATCGAAACTGGACTCCGACACATCGCAGCCCTCTATCAGAGGTACTACCGGAAGCCCGAAAGCCTTTGCGAAGGCATAATCCCTGCTGTCATGCGCCGGAACGGCCATGATGGCCCCCGTCCCGTATCCTGCAAGCACATAGTCCGACACCCACACGGGCACCTTCTCCCCGGTAAGCGGATTTATCGCATAGGACCCGGTGAAAACGCCGGTAACCTTCCTCGTCTCGGAAATCCTCTCCCTCTCAGTCCTTTTCTTTACGGCATCCAGATACTCCGACACCGCGGCCTTGTTTTCAGGCGTAGTCAGCAACTGCACCCAATCGCTTTCAGGCGCAAGGACCATGAAGGTAACACCGAAAACGGTATCCGCCCGGGTGGTAAAAATGACCATGTCATATTCCTGTACGCCGTTGGAAACACGGAAAACGAGTTCAGCACCCTTGCTGCGCCCTATCCAGTTGCGCTGCATGTCCTTGAGCGAATCCGTCCACTCCAAGGAATCGAGGTCGTCCAAAAGCCTTTCGGCATAGGCCGAAACCCTCAGCTGCCACTGCTTCATCTTCCTCTGCTCCACAGGGAAACCTCCCCTCACGGAATATCCGTCCTTCACCTCATCATTGGCAAGCACCGTACACAGGCCCGGACACCAGTTCACCGATGTCTCGCCCTGATAGGCTATCCTGTATTCCATCAGTATGTCCGCACGTTCCTTCTCCGAAAATCCGCGCCATTGCTCTGCCGTAAAAATCTCTACACGGCCGCAGGCGGCATCTACACCGGCATTCCCTTCGGTTTCGAAGATATGTTCGAGTTCGGAAATCGGACGTGCGCGGCCCGCCCCCTTGTCATACCAGTGTGAAAACATTTTAAGGAAGGCCCACTGGGTCCATTTGTAGTATTCGGGGTCGCATGTACGTATCTCGCGCGACCAGTCGTAGGAAAATCCTATCCTGTCCAGCTGGCTGCGGTAACGCTCTATGTTGCGCACGGTAGTCAGGGCCGGATGCTGTCCCGTCTGTATGGCATATTGTTCAGCCGGAAGCCCGAATGCGTCATAACCCATCGGGTGCAGGACATTGAAGCCGCGCAAACGTTTGTAACGGCTATAGATATCGCTTGCTATGTATCCCAAGGGGTGTCCGACATGCAGGCCCGCCCCGGAAGGGTACGGGAACATATCCAACACATAGAATTTGGGCTTCGAGGCATCTTCCTTCACCTTGAAGGTTCCGTGCTCCGCCCAATATGACTGCCATTTGCGTTCGATTTCCTTAAAATTGTACTCCATTTACGTAAGATGTAAGGGTTTCGGCCGCAAATGTAGCAAAAAAATCAAACAGTTTTTCAAAAACCGAAGCGCCCCTCGTTTCCTTTACTGAGTCTGAATTCCACCGGAATAGTAATCTTCGTGCGTACCTTCGTCCCTTTTATAGTACCGGCCTTCCATTTAGGGGACACGGACACGACCTTCACGGCCTCATCGTCCAGCAGAGGGTCCACTCCCTTTTCGACCGTGACATTGGTAAGCTCCCCGTTTTTCTCTATGATGAAACTGATTGTGACAACGCCCTGTATGCCTTTGTCGACAGCCTCCGAAGGGTATTTGAGATAAGCATATACCCATTCGTTCATGAATTTCGCCAAATCGGTATTGTTGAAAAATTTGGGCGGCACATCGCAGTCGGACATCCTGTACACCCTCTCATCGCTGTCGGGAAGGTTGAACCTGAACGGTTTTTCCCTGTTGGCAGCCGAAAGCACGAAATCGTAAATATAGTCCGAAGCATAGGACATTGTCCTGTAATCTATGAGGTTCTCCGTATCGCGCACCGTATTGTACTCGGGATGCGGACCGGTAGTGAACAGCACGGACGGGATTCCGTCATGCAGGAAAACCCGGTGGTCCCCAGTATAGAAATCCTGGGTTATCAATTCGGGATGCAGCGGCTTCAGCTTCCGGGACTGGTCCTCGATGAATGCTTCCACATCGCTGTTGGATGCCGCATAGACATAAAATCCGTTTCCGTCCCGCGCCCCCATGCCAAGCATGTCGAGATTCACCATAAGGTCTATCCTGTCCTTGTCGGGAAAAGACATATTGAGAAAATACCAGGCTCCGGCATGCATCTGCTCGGAGGCCCCGAAAGCGACGAAAACCAGGCTGCGCCTGAACATGAAATCATTTTCGGAGACGATACGGGCCAGTTCCACAAGCATGGCGACCCCGGAAGCGTTGTCATCCGCTCCCGGATAAATCTGCCGCACCTCCTTCCCGTCAACAGTCAGCACATTCTCGCCGATGTTGTCCAGATGGGCACCTATTACTATATAACGGTCCTTCAGTTCCGGGTCGTATCCTGGAACGATTCCGACTATATTTCGCGAAACGAGCCGTCCGTCGGGAAGATCCAACGAAAACTCGTCCCCTTCTACACCGTCCTGCATTTCAAGGCCGGAACTCTCGAAAGCATTCCACACGTATGCCGCTGCGGCCTTTTCGTACTCGGACCCGGAAGCCCTCCCGTGCAAAGAGTCGGAAGAAAGGTAGACGACATGTTTCCTCAGAGCCCCGTCGATATTGAAATCCTGTGCGGACAGAGAAAAAACAGTGAGTGCAGCCGTGGCCGCACCCACCATGAATATTCTTAACGTATTTTCAAGCATGACAAACTAAATTATCCGTTTTCCACGCTTCAAAATGCAGGCCAGTTTCAGAAACCGCCCTGTCCCCATCTTTTTCATCCTTATTTCTTATAGAAAGGAGGCCTTACCACTACGGCTTTCAGCATCCGTCCCCTTACATTTATGAAAATCTCGGAGCCCTGCTTGTGGAGAGGAGCCGCAACGTACGCCATTCCTATTGCCTTGTTGAGATACGGAGCCATGCTACCGGAAGTCACGTGCCCTATTTCCTTGCCCTCGGCATTGCATACAGGATAACCGTGACGGGCTATTCCTTTGTCAACGAGCTCGAAACCTACGAGACGGCGCACTACAGGCGCTTCCTTCTGTGCCAGAAGAAGTTCCCTGTCGAGGAAATCGCCTTTCGTGTCGGCAAATTTGGTTATCCATCCGAGAGAAGCCTCTATAGGGGAAGTCGTATCGTCTATATCGTTGCCGTAGAGGCAGAAACCCATTTCGAGCCTGAGGGTATCCCTGGCACCGAGTCCTATAGGCTTGATTCCTTCAGGTTCCCCGGCCTTGAATATGGCGTCCCAAAGCTGCATGCCGTAAGCGTTGAGGGCATAGACCTCGCATCCGCCCGAACCGGTATAACCGGTGGTGGACAGGATTACGTCAGGAATACCGGCTACTTCCAATACCTTGAAAGTGTAGTATTCCATATCCATGATGTTCTCCTTGCAGAGCTTCTGCATCACCTCCATGGCCTTAGGACCCTGTATAGCAAGCTGGCAGATTTCATCGGAAGCGTTCCTGAGCTCCTTTCCAGGAGTCAGACCGAACCTTTCGCTGAAAGAGCAGAGGTGGTTCCAGTCCTTTTCCACATTCGCCGCATTCACGACAAGCATGAATTTTTCATTGTTGAAGCAATAAACGATTACATCGTCCACGATTCCGCCTTTCCCGTTAGGAAAACATGAATACTGGGCCTTTCCGGGATACAATGCGGACACATCGTTGGATGTAAGATATTGCAGGAAAGCGAGCGCATTCGGTCCTTCCACAAAGATTTCCCCCATGTGGGACACATCGAAAACGCCGACTTTCTCGCGCACCGTCTTGTGCTCCGGAATGATTCCTTCATATTCGACCGGCATATTGTACCCTGCGAAAGGAACCATTTTCGCGCCGAGCGAAATGTGTTTTTCAGTAAATACTGTTGTCTTCATTTTGAGTTATTTTTATAATTAATTGTATTTTTGAGTATTCCATACTATCCAGAAATCAGGGGGAAAATAGTCCTTTCCCCTCACCTCATCGATTTTCCCGAGGATTTCCGCGGCACTCGAAGACGGGAAAAGGGCCACGCCGGTAGCGCCGCTTTCAAAAGGCACGAGCATCGGGGAGTGTCCGTCAGAGGATATCCTCGCAAACAGCCTTTCCGCATTGGCCCTGTTGTTGAAATATCCCATCATCAGGCAGAAACGGCAGTCGGGAACCTCGGAAGGGCGCACCTTCAAATCGGAAATCCGCTTGAAGACGGCTCGTCCGGACTCCATCGCCTCACGGACACATACCGAATCCGACACCCACGCTTCCGCCAGCCCGGCACGCCTGACCGAATCGTCCTGCTGAGCGAGCCTTTCGGCTTCGAGCCGTTCAAGGGCGGCCTCGCGCTTAGCCGACAGTTCGCCGAGTTCATCCCCGGTCGGCCTTCCGGCAAGGACACGGAAAAAGTCGCATCCCGACAGAAGCAGGAGCGCTCCGGCGGCAAACAACGCCTTGAAGATTATGGTAGATGTCGTTTTCATCCATTGCATTTACGGTTCCGCAAAAGTAGCCATATTTACGTTCTTTTCAAAAAAATCATTTATCTTTGGGGATATTAATGCACAAAAGGGAAAAGTGAACAGGTTCAAGGCATATATCCAGAGATTGACGAACATTTCGGATCACACGGACATTCCGGCTGCGGTCTCCAACATCAAGGGCAACATCAATTTCCGCGGCCCGAACGTCTGGATTCTCGTATTTTCCATCATTATCGCATCCGTAGGCCTCAACGTGAACTCCATTCCGGTAATCATAGGAGCAATGCTCATATCCCCGCTCATGGGGCCTATTTTCGGATTGGGTCTCGGCCTCGGCACCAACGACACGGCGCTGATCAGGGATTCGCTGAAGAATCTCGTGATAATGATTGTAATAAGTGTCATCGCATCCTGCCTGTATTTCCTCATTTCCCCTCTGGACCTGGACAAGCCGACGGAACTTCTGGCGAGGACCAACCCGACAATATACGACGTGCTCATAGCGCTTTTCGGAGGATTCGCCGGCATCTTTGAAATATCGCGCCGCGAAAAGGGGACGGTAATGTCCGGGGTAGCGATAGCCACGGCCCTCATGCCTCCGCTCTGTACTGCCGGATACGGGATAGCAAGTGGCAAAGTGCTGTATTTCATAGGAGCCTCCTACCTGTTTTTCATCAACTGCGCCTTCATAATCCTCGCCACGTATTTTTCCGTAAGATACATGAAATTCCCATCGGTAAAATTCGCTGACCCGAGGTCGATGAAACGCACCAAACGCCTGATAAGTGCCGTCGTGGTGATACTCATCGTACCGAGCGTGCTTTCCGCGGTTTCGGTCATCAGGCAGAACAATTTCGACATAGCTGCCGACGATTTTCTCAAGGAAACCGTATCGATAGGCGACAACTATATCTACAATCACAACATAGAACACCACAAAGGCTCAAAACTCGAAATTTTCATGGCCGGACCGCCGCTCACTACCGAAAAGAAGGAAAGCCTGTATGAAAGGGCGGCTGGATTCGGAATCGGGCGGGACCAGCTTGTCATAACCGAAAGCACGGGCAGCGCCGGCGGGAACGACATGAACGAAGAGTTCCTGAAAAGCCTTTACGACATAACCAATGACGAAATCCAGAAACGCGAAAATCTGATTGCGGAACTGGAGGCCGAATTGCGGAAGGTCGAAGACAGCGAAATCCCATACGGGCAGATTGCAAGGGAAATCGCCACACAGATACCCGGCATCACTTCGCTCGCCATACTGAAAGGCGCGAGCGTAGACATGGGGGACGACTACACTACTGAAGACAGAACATACGTTCTCATAAGCTGTGGAAACGACAGTGCGCCCAATATGGAACGGCTGCGCGAATGGCTGTCCGTCAGACTGAACGAGGAGAACCTGTATGTCATGAAAGTCGACAGGAACGTTATCGACGGCATAAAGGAGAAGGATTCGAAATGATGATTGCCGGATTGTTCCTATTGCTGTCCCTGCTTCCCTTCCATCCTCCTTGCACCCTGTCTTACAAGCCGGAAGTACAGCACTGCGACAGCATCAGGCCTTTCGTACAGATAGACCACGCCCGTCCGGACACCGTAGACATCACATTCCTCGGGGACGTGATGATGCACGAAGCCCAGATAGAGTCCGCATACAGGGACGGCGGATATGATTTCAGCGGATATTTCGACAACATCGGCGGCCTTGTTTCCGGTTCCGACCTCACTGTGGCCAACATGGAATTTCCCGTAGGCGTGGAACCTTATACCGGTTATCCGTGTTTTTCCGCCCCTTACGGGATACTTGAAGAAGCCGCATCGCAGGGGATAGACATAATGCTGTCTGCCAACAACCATATATGCGACAAGGGAGCCAAAGGAATAAAATCCACATTGGACAGTTTCCGGAAACTGAACGCAGAATACGGGACGTTGAACACCGGGGTGTACAGAGACCGGGAGGCACAGGAGAAAGCATATCCGCTAATCATAGAAAAAAACGGCATCAGGATAGCCTTGCTGAATTTCACATACGGCACGAACGGGATTCCGGTACCTGCTCCGTACAGGGTGAACGATACGGACACCCTCGAACTCAAGGCTGCATTGGAAAGGGCCGCATCCGACTCTGCGGACATAATAATAGCCCTGCCCCATTGGGGTACGGAATACAGTCCGGTGCATGACCGGCATCAGGAAAGGCTCGCCTCCTGGCTCATGAAAAACGGGGCCGACGCAATCATAGGCACGCACCCTCACACTCCGCAGGACTGCTCTCTGATCGACGGCAAGCCTGTCATATATTCGCTCGGGAACTATATCTCCAACATGTCCCTGAGCGGCACGCAGATAGGGCTTGCCGCCACAGTCAGGATTGTCAGGAGGCACGGGCATGAAGCGGCAATAAAATCGGTTTCGCTCGAATATCTGTGGAGCAGCCGCGCCGGCTTCAAGGAAAAAGGCTTCACTACCGTAATCATCGACGAAATGGAGGGAAAGCGCGACGAGTGGCTCAACACCCATGATTACGACAGGATGATGTCGGCACGCAAGAAAGCGGAGAAAACGGCGGGAACGGCGGAAAACATTTTATTAAAATTATAAGGAAACAAACAACACGGAAAATAAATGGCCGAAACAAAAAAAATCATTCTGAAAGAAATCGACCCAGTGGAAATATACGGGGCGAACAACAAAATACTCGAAACCGTATGCTCATATTTTCCGGAGCTCAAAGTAGTCGCCCGGGGCGATGAAATCATGCTCGACGGAAAAGCCGAAGACATTTCCGGTTTTGAGGGTGCAATCCGGCATCTGATTGAAAAACGGCTTGTAAAACGGAGCCTCACTGCCTATGATGCGGAAGAATACCTCGATTCTCCGGAGGGAGGAGGCAAACCGGAGATACTTCCGGCGGACTCCGTAATAGTATACGGCAATGACGGCAAAGCCATAAAGGCAAGGACTCCGAACCAGATAAAAATGGTGGAAGCATTCTATGCCAACGACTTGATTTTCGCCCTCGGCCCGGCAGGTACGGGAAAGACCTACGTTGCCATAGCCCTTGCCGTAAGGGCGCTGAAAAACAGGGAAATCAGGCGCATCGTACTCACCAGGCCCGCAGTGGAGGCCGGTGAAAGGCTCGGCTTCCTCCCGGGAGACCTGAAAGAAAAACTCGACCCTTACCTGCTTCCGCTTTACGATGCCCTCAAAGACATCATACCCGCAAAGCGCCTTCAGGAATTCATCGAAGACGGCACGATTGAAATAGCCCCCCTCGCCTACATGAGGGGACGCACCCTCGACAGGGCCTGTGTGATTCTCGACGAGGCTCAGAACACCAGCCTCGGGCAGCTCAAAATGTTTCTCACAAGAATGGGGAACGATGCAAAGTTCATCGTAACCGGAGACGCCACACAAATAGACCTCCCTCAAAAAGACTCATCAGGGCTTCTCAAAGGAGTCGGGCTTGTTGAAAAAATCAAGGGAGTCAGCATAATCAGATTCGACCACAGGGATATCGTAAGACATCCGCTCGTAGCGAAAATCGTCAAGGCCTTCGAAAAACACGGTGCCACCGAATCATCGGCTTTGGGCGAATCACCAGCTTCCGCCGGCACCTCCACCTCCGAAGCTGCCTCCGCCGAAGCCTCCGAAACCGCCTGAACCGAAGCCACCGGAACCGCCTCCGAAACCTCCGAAGCCGCCGAAGAAAATCGGTCCTCCCGAAGAACGTCCTCCTCCTGTAAAGGTATCGGAACCTCCGCCGTGCCGTCTGGAGGAAAACGCCCCTCCGAAAATGACAATCATCAGTATCAGGAAGACAAGAGCCCCGATGATGCCCGCTCCGGAATCATCGCCATCCCTGTCAATGTCCGAAACCGATATCTCACCGGATGCCAGCTTCATCAGAATGGTTACGGCTTCGCAAACCCCGCCGTAATAATCGTTTTCCCTGAAATGCGGAATCATCGCATTATCGACGATTCTGCGTGCCGCCGCATCTGGAATCGCCCCTTCAAGCCCGTAGCCTATGGAAATGAAGGCCTCCCCCCTCCCGTTCCCGGTCTTGGGTTTGACGACCACCACTATCCCATTGTCGTATTCCGCACTGCCGACACCCCACTCCTCACCGACTTCTATCGCATACGAAGCTATGTCCAGACCTCCCAGGTTGTTTACGAAAAGGACGGCTATCTGATTGGAAGTACTGTCATTGAAGGCCACGAGCGCCTTCTCTAGAGTATTCCTCTGCTCGGGCGACAGGACAGAAGCGAAATCGTTCACTAACCGCTGGGGCTCAGGACGGGCCGGAATCTGTGCATACAACGGGAAAACCGCGGCCATCACCAATATGGCGGCCGCCACGGCAACAATACGGCTTCCCTGCCTACTTCCCGAAAGAAACCTCATCGCTCTGTTCATTTATATCGTTACTACGGTAAGGGAAAAATTCCTTGAGATTGTCCCCTGTCGAGATTATTGCCCCTACAAGGCCGCCGGTAAAATCTCCCGCCCTGAACCTTTCGGCCATAAAGCGGTAAGTATCATCCCAGAAACCTTTCGGGACGACGGCATCGATGCCGGTGTCACCCACGATTGCAACCTTATGGGACTTTATCGCCAGATATATCAGCACGCCGTTACGGGCAGCCGTCCGGTACATTTTCAGTTTTCCGAATACCTCGACAGCACGCTCATAAGGGTCTCCCTTGCATACGGACTCGATATGCACCCGTATTTCACCGGAAGTATTCAGCTCGGCCTTCTTTATGGCCTCGACTATGCTATCGCACTGTTCCTTTGTCAGAAATCCGGCAGCCGACATCTCGTGGAAGATTAAAATTCAACCTGAGGAGCGACTTCCGCGCCTTCCACCGCCTTGAAATAACCCTTCTCTTCAAATCCGAAGATATTGGCTATGATATTGCTCGGGAAACGCCTTATCATCGTATTGTAGGACTGCACCACCTCATTGAACTTCTTGCGTTCCACGGTTATGCGGTTCTCAGTACCTTCGAGCTGTGCCTGAAGGTCGAGAAAATTCTGGTTCGCCTTCAGGTCGGGATACTTTTCCACTACCACCATCAGACGTCCGAGAGCGGAACCGAGGGCCGTCTGGGATTCCTGGAACTGCTCTATGCTTGCAGCATCGAGCCTGTTCGGGTCTACGGTAACCTGGGTCGCCTTCGCCCTTGCCTCTACAACTTCCTGAAGCGTGCTGCCTTCATATTCCGCATACCCTTTGACCGTAGCCACAAGGTTAGGAATCAGGTCGGACCTGCGCTGATATACGTTTTCAACCTGCGACCACGCGCTCGACGTAGCCTCATCGGCCGTAACAATCGAATTGTACGAATTTTTCACCCACAAAAAGACGGCAAGTACGATGACCGCCACAATAATCCACGGAAGAGCCTTTTTCATGTTCCTTCTTATTTTTTAAAAATTTTCAATCACTAAAATTTTTCAATCATTAAAATTTCCAATCATTTTATCCTGTCCGTCGGAATCCGTCGGGACATCATCAGTTGCCGCTGTTCCTGACACACCTTACATTAGCACGGAAATCGCCGGTGCCGTAACTGATTTTCAAGTCGGAATCGGTATAATAAATATAATGGTACAGTCCTCCGTTTTCATACGCATCAGCAGACCAGAAGACCGCATATTCACTGAATCCTATGAATTCGCCCATGCTATGATAGCCACCCGGAAGTGCGCTGAAACCGCTTTCATTGCCCGGTTCGCAATCCGGAGAATATTCCCAGATTTTCTCCCCGCAGAAAAGCGCATCGGCCATCAGGGCTGAAGAAACTCCGAAATATTCCTTGCCGGAATCCTCTCCGCCGGTTTCCGAAGTGAACGACAGCGCCAGGGTGGCCCAATCCTCCTCTGTCGGAACATGCCAGCCCTCAGGGCAAATCGCCCCTCCTTCATATTCCGAAGACATGATTTCATCATAAGTATAATAACCTCCTAAGACCGACCACATTACGGAATTTTCAAGATATGACAGTCCGGCGCCCTTGTATGCAAGGTTTGTAATGAACCAATCGGTCCCGCCTACCGTCACATACCTGTATTCCCTTCCGTCCCTTGGGTCGATAAATACCTGCATGCCTGGAATCTCGCCTATATAAAGCGAGGTATTGAACAGCGTATCGATGACATTCACATATTTCGTAGTCGGATTGTCGTAATATCCCTCGCAGAACGCCGTGCACCTCAGCCTGTATTTTCCTGTCTCGTCTCCGAATTTGAAACGGAACACATCCGTAGTATCGTTCTCGTCCACAATGCCTTTCAATGTCCAGAAATATCCGAGACCTTCTTCAGGCTCGGTAACCCCGCCGGCTTCGAGGGCCCACTCCGAGCCAATAGCCACATAATCGTCTATGTCTATTATCGGGTCGCCCTCCATCATGAGGTCTACATCCGACAGGTCATCCTTCTTGCACCCCGCCAGGACCGACAGGGAAAGCAAAAATATAATAATATGTCTCAGATTCATCTCTTTGTAAAATCCTTGTCCTTAGTTCATATATCCGTCGCCGGGCATCCGCCGTTCCGACATCCCCCGGACACCCGTCCGGTCCAACATCCCCGGGCACCTGTCCTGTTCGACATCCCCGGGCACTGTCCGGCCAATACAATGCAAAGTTCTAAAAAATTCCGTTCCGCACAAAAAAAACCGTATATTTGTTTGTTCATGGATGTACGGCACGGCTGTTTTCAGTTTTCATGCAGGCCATCGCATACGAAAATCATGCCTCCGTACGATATAAAAACTTTGTAATACGATATAAAGACTTTGTAAATGAAGAATATATTTGCATTCCTGGCAATTTTGGCCATAACAGTCTCCTGCGGGGGAAACGAGGACTACTACAACATTGAAGGATACGCCCAGGGAGGCACATACAGGATTACCCTGCGGAGCGACCTGAAAAAATGCAAGGAATTGCAGGAGGGCGTGGAACGGATACTTGCCGACATAGACAACTCCATCTCGGGCTACAACCCTTCTTCCGCACTGTCCATGTTCAACGGAAATTTCAACGGGAACAATGAGGGACCTTGCCACACATCTGACAGCGGAGTGGCCGGCAGCGGGATGTCCGGCAGCGAAGTGCCCGGCCGGAATCCGATACTTACAGACATATTCGCATTGTCGGAAAGAATCTACCGTGAATGCGGAGGATATTTCGATGTATCTTCCGGAGCACTTTTCGATGCCTGGGGTTTCGGCTTCAAAGAGGGGACATTCCCGGACATGGCAGACATAGATTCGATAATGGATTTTACCGGAATGGATAAAATCATATTCCGGGACGGCCGCCTCGTAAAGACCGACCCGAGGGTAACGCTCAATTTCAACGCGATAGCCCAGGGCTACACCTGTGACATCATTGCCGGATATCTTGCCGGGGAAGGCATAACCGACATGCTCGTAAACGTCGGAGGCGAAATCTTCTGCCGGGGCGTGAATCCGTCGGGAAAGGAATGGACCATAGGCATCGATGCGCCCATAGACGGAAACATGGTAGCGGGAGAAAAACTCCAGACCGTCATAGAGATACCCGTCTCGGAAAACGGGACAGGAGTCGTAACTTCCGGGAATTACAGAAAATTCTACATCAAGGACGGAAAAAAATATTCGCACACCGTCAATCCGAAAACAGGCCTGCCCGTAGAACACAACCTGCTGAGTGCAACCGTGATTTCGGACAACGCTTCGGCTGAAGCCATTCTGGCTCTGGCGGACGGCCCTGGAATTACTGACGGCACCGAAGTTACTGACAGTACCGGAATGGCTGATGGCACCGGAAAAGCCACGGATGCCGGAATCGGGAAATGTACCGCCCTCGCCGACGCACTTGCTACCTACATGATGGTGGTGGGAGTGGAGGAAAGCATCGCTTACGTGCAGAATCACCCGGGCATCGAAGCCGTCCTGATTTATGAAGAGGACGGAGCCATAAAAACATGGATGAGCGAGGGGGTAATTGTCTCCGGAGAAAAATAGAGAGCGGCTGTATGTAAGGACATGCAGCGAAGTGGAACGGACGGGACACTTTTTTCCACCCCATAGCCAGCCACTATTCTTATAAAGTGCTGATAATAAACAATTTATAAAAATCACATCTGCGCTTGGGTACTTTCTGAGGCACCCAAAGACAGCCTGCGTTTTTGTAAGTCATTGATTATCAATTATTCCAAAAGAAGCCAAATGGCTGTGGGGTGAAAAATAATACGACAAATTCCCATTTTTCCTCCTCATTCCGCGCCTTCGGCTTTGCAAGCGAGCTTGAAGCCGAAAGACCCGCCGCGCTCCCTCATCGGGATTGTGCTCGCCCGGGAGGGCTGCGCATTCCCCTACCGCTCGCCGCGGGGCCCTTGCAACAAGGAGGAACGGCTGGGACAAAACGGCTGATATGCGGAGCATATCATGGCTTTTCCGCGCCTTCGGCTTTGCAAGCGAGCTTGAAGCCGAAAGACCTGCCACGCTCCCCCATCGGGATTGTGCTCGCCCTGAAGGGCTGCGCATTCCCGTATCGCTCGCCGCGGGGCCCTTGCAACAAGGAGGAACGGCTGGGACAAAACGGCTGATATGCGGAGCATATCGTGGCTTTTCCGCGCCTTCGGCTTTGCAAGCGAGCTTGAAGCCGGAGGACCCGCCGCGCTCCCTCATCGGGATTGTGCTCGCCCGGGAGGGCTGCGCATTCCCCTACCGCTCGCCGCGGGGCCCTTGCAACAAGGAGGAACGGCTGGGACAAAACGGCTGATATGCGGAGCATATCATGGCTTTTTTTTGCACCTCCGGCTTTGCAAGCGAGCTTGAAGCCGGAGGTGCAAAAAAAAGCCGCATTCCAAAGGAATGCAGCCGTTTTTTCGTTGCGGAGAGATCGGGATTCGAACCCGAGATACGATTTTGTCGTATACACGCTTTCCAGGCGTGCCTCTTAAGCCACTCGAGCATCTCTCCTGAATGGGAGTGCAAATATACGGAGAGTTTTTGTATTTTTTCAACTTTAAAAAATTGTTTTGATTTTTTTGCCGGATTTTCACTGGAAAATCGCAGGATTTTTCATTGGAACATCGCCTGTTTTTCCGCGTGATTTTCGGGAAACAGACGAAAACGTAATCGAAATGGCTGTCGGTGTGATCATCGGCGGCGCATTCGGAAAAATCGTAACTTCATTGGTATCCGATGTGGTAATGCCCCCGATAGGGCTGCTCATCGGCGGACTCAATTTCAGCGACCTGAAATGGACCATGAAACAAGCCGTCACCGATGCAAGCGGAGCCGTAATAAGCCCTGCCGTGACACTGAACTGGGGCAACTTCATCCAGGTGACAGTGGATTTCCTGATAATCGCAATCGTTATTTTCGCGGCAATCAAATTCATCAACCAGCTCACGAAAAAGAAAGCCGAGGAGAAGCCGGCACCGGCTCCTGCACCTGAACCGGACGATGTGAAGCTGCTCGAAGAAATCCGCGATCTCCTGAAAGAGAAAAAATAACAGCAAAGAAAATAACGGCCGGCCTGCACGGCAGGTCAGCAGTGTCGCCTTGCAGGCGGGCATACAAAAAGGAAAACCAGCGAAGCCAGGACACCTATGAGCCCGCCTGCATATCCTATTGCTGAAACCGAGAAATGCGAGCATACAAGTCCTCCTATCAAGGCCCCGGCGCCTATGCCCACATTGTATATCCCGGAATAAATCGACATGGCCACGGCCGCCCCGCTGGAAGGGGAACACCGGATTACTTCCGACTGGAAGACAAGGTTGAGGAACGATATGGCCAGCCCCCAGAAGAGGCAAAGGGCAATCATCGACACGGCATCGTACGAAGCCGCACCGAGCAAAAGCAGGAAAACACAGATGCCCATAACGGCATAGCCCATGAAGAACGAAGGCCGGGAAGCGTAATAACGGGCAAACAGGACACTGCCGGCAATGCCCATAAGCCCGAAAAGCATCAGCACCACGGTTATCCAAGCCTCCCCGAAACCGGCCGTACCCGCAAGGAACGGCTCTATATAGCTGTATCCTGTAAAATGGGCGGTCACCGCAAGGACGGTCAGCAGGTATATGTTGCGCAATGAAACGGACTTAAAAAGGGACGGCACCTGTTTCCAGGAAAACCCCTGCGAACCGGAAAGTCTGGGAAGCAAAACGGCAAGCAGAACCAGGACGGCGGCGGCAATCAGGGCTATCGCCGCAAAAGTCATGCGCCAGCCGAGATATATTCCCACGGTCCTGCCCAAAGGCAGGCCGACAATCATGGCTACGGAACTTCCGGACACAATCATGCCCAAAGCCTTTGAATCATGCCCGGGCGGGGCTATCCTGACAGCGAGCGGAGTCACTATGGACCAGAAAATCGCATGCGAACAGGCCACCACTACACGCGAGGCCATAAGCATCCAATAGCCGGAAGACAATGCGGACATTGCCTGCCCCAGCATGAAGCACCCCACGACACAGAGCATGAGCTTCCGTGCCCCGATTCCGGATGCAGCCACCATCAGAGGCAGCGAAGCGGCCGCCACGACCCACGCATAGGCGGTAATCAGCATGCCCGCCTTGGACTCGGTTATGGAAAAATCCTCCGCAATCCCGCTAAGCAGGCCTATCGGCACAAACTCGGAAGTATTGAAAATAAAGGCCGCAAAGGTAAGACCCAACACCGGCAGCCAATCCCGCGCGGGATTTCCCGCAGCACACAACCGTACCCCCATACAAAATCCATTTTCAAAAAAACGCGCAAAATTAGCACATAATTTGCGATAAAATTTTCTTTGGCTGTCGGATTTTACAGACACCACATAAAAAGTTTCAAATAAAAATCAAATCGGAGATGGAAAATTTTATTGAAAACCTTATGGGAAAAGCCGGGAAAGCCATCCGTCACTGGTGGCTTCTGCTGATTTCCGGAATACTTACAATAGCGGCAGGCATTGTGGTATTCTGCTTTCCGGCCGAAAGCTACATCACGCTGAGCATCATGTTCGGCATACTGATGCTCGTAAACGGAGTTACCGAGCTGGCCGTTTCATTAAGCAGCCGGAATTATTTCATGATGAGAGGTTATGCGATTGTCGGGGGAATCCTGGACCTGATACTCGGTATCTTCCTGTGCGTTTACCCGCAAATCACCCTCGTCCTGCTGCCGGTCATCCTCGGAATCTGGACCCTTTACCACAGCCTCATGGCCATCGGATTCGGAGCCGACCTTAATACATTCAAGGTAAAAGGCTCGGGCTGGGCCATTGCTGGAGGCATACTGCTCATGCTCTTCGCCCTTCTGATACTCCTGATGCCGTCGACAATAGGTGTCGCGACAGTAATCGTACTCACGGGTTGCGCCCTTATCGCCTCGGGAGCGATAATGATTGCCGTATCACTGAGACTCAGGAAGATACACAATTATTTCCACTACAAGGACGTAGAATAAAGACAGGAAGGACATGGAATGAAAACAAGGGACTGTGTCAAAATGAATTTTGGCGCAGTCTCTTTCGGTGTGTAAGAATTGATAAAATGCAAGGCATTGAGGGTGAGGGCGACAGGAGTTTACTTCCGTAAATGACTTAGCCCGAATCCCGATAATAACGCAGCAGTTTGCAATTCTTACACACCGCCTTATTTTTTCGAACAATCCTTACACAACCCCTTGACTATATAATTGGCCGAAACCGTCACGAAACCTTCGGGAAGCTCTACCGGAGGAATCGGAATAGAGGACAGACAGATTGTCTTATGGCATTTTTCACAGAAAAAATGGACATGCATGTCATCCACGGAACATTCGTCCTCACCAGTACAGACCTCGTACTTCAGCGACCCGCTTCCATCATCTATGACATGCACCAGATGATGGGCGAGAAAGAGGTTTAAAGTACGGAAAATGCTGGATTTGTCCACCGTCCCGAGTATCGCTTCGAGGTCGGCGAGTGAAACAGGGGACGAAGACGACATGACCGCTTCCAGAACCAGCAGACGGTTTGGCGTAGACTTTATATCGCGGCTCTTCAATTTTTTTACGACTCTTTCTGACATAATTTCCATTCCTTTTCTGACATGATTTCATCCTTACTCAATCCGTTTTCATACGGTACCGTCACCGGTTGCCACCGCAACAATCGCAGTGCATGTCATGGCATGGAGTCCCTTCGAACTCGACTTCCAGAGTGGCATGCGCGATGCCCAATCCGGAAAGACGGCTTTTCACCCGCTCCTTTACCGCTTCCATGTCGGTTCCCGGACGTAAGACTATATGCGCGGTAAGAGCTATTTCCGTAGTACTGATGGCCCATACATGGACATGGTGCATGCCCGCGACATCCTTGTCGGAGACAATGGCCTGTCTTACCACATCCATATCCACCGACTCTGGAATGCCGTCAAGCGACAGCCTTACGCTCTGCGAAAGCAGTTTCCACGTAGAGACAAGAATCACCGCCGCTATGATGATGCTTATGACAGGGTCTATCAGGTAAAATCCGGTAAACATCATTACAAGGCCCGAAATGACAACGCCGACAGACACAAGGGTATCGGCCGCCATGTGCAGAAAAGCCCCTTTCACATTCAAATCCTTCTTCTGGCTCTTCATCAGAAGCCACGCCGTAAGGCCGTTTACCACGATGCCGGCTCCGGCGGTCCATGAGACGGCGGCTCCGTTGACAGCCTCCGGATGGGTGAATTTATGTATGCTCTCCACGACTATGGCCCCTACGGCCACAAGCAGTATGATTGCATTCAGCAGGGATATCAAGACGGTACTCTTTTTATAACCGTAGGTATATTTTTCGGAGGAATGCACCCTGGCCAGCTTGAAGGCCACAAGGGCCAAAAGCAGGCTGAATACATCACCGAGATTGTGCCCGGCATCCGAAAGCAGGCCGAGCGAATTCTGCGTGAAACCCACCAGGGCTTCTATTGCCACGAAAAGAAGGTTCAGGACTATCGATATTATGAATATCGAATCCAGGGACTTTATCTCATGGACATGCTCATGCGGATGATTTTCCATAATTTTTTTTTAATTTTAAAAACCTTCAACGGGCCGTGAAGCGGCCTTTCGGATGCAAAGTTAAACCATTTGGATTTGCAAACGTATTGCAAATTCGAGAAAGGACGCCACGGATTCGGAAACCGAACTGCCAATTCGAAAACCTGGCTACGGCTTCCCATAACCGAAGACCTCCCCTATCCTTCCGCTTTCAACCATAGCGGCCACAGACATGAACTCCAGCCTTCCCCCATCGAGAAGCATGGCAAAATCGCACATCCCGAGCGCAATCTCGAGCTCATGGGTAGAGCAGAGCACTGTCTTGCCCTCATCATGGGCAAGGCCGGCAAGCAGCGAGCACAAATCCCGGCGGTTTGGATAATCGAGAAAAGATGTCGGCTCATCCAAAAGAATCACCGGCGTATCCTGCGCAAGGGCCCTCGCTATCATGACACGCTGGCACTCCCCGTCGGACATCCTTTCCATCCGCCTGTGCGCGAATCCCTCCATTCCCGTCAATTCGAGGGCATGCAGGACAATCTCCCTGTCCTTATCGGAAAGCCTGCCGTCCCAGCCTGTATACGGGGCTCTGCCGAGAGACACGAGCTCAAGACAGGTCATGCCGGGAACCCTGACACGCTCGGTGGAGACATAACTTACCGCCGATGCCAGCCTGTACTGTGGAACACTCCCCACATCCACGGAGTCCGCATATATTTTACCGGAATAATCCCTTTTCGCACCGCAGATGGCCGAAAGCAAAGTGCTCTTGCCGGAACCGTTGCGCCCGAGCAGGGCCGTAAAGGAACCGTCGGGTATCTCCGCACACGCATCACGGACAAGCAGCCTGTCCCCGTAACCTATCGAAAGCGACTCGAACCGTATCATCTGAAAATATTTTTATTCCTCACAACCACCCACACGACTATCGGAATCCCGAGCAGGGAAGTTATCGTATTCACAGGAAAATTCATGGTTTTCGATATGAGGTCGCAGACAAGCATGGCCGCCGCGCCTACAAGTGTCGTGGCAGGGACGAGGATACGGTGATCCGAAGACGAGAAAACATATCTCGCCACGTGCGGCACCGCAAGTCCGATAAAACCTATCGGGCCGCAAAAGGCTGTGACCGACCCGGCAAGAAGTGTCGTGGACAGGAAAACCATTGTCCTGCTACGTTTTACATTCAATCCCATCGTCCGCGCATACTTCTCCCCCAACAAAAGGAGGTTGAGAGGCTTGACTGCCGCCACGGCCAATACCATGCCCGCAAGAAAGACAGGGGCGAGCAAGGCCAGCTGCGTGTAAGTGACATCCCCCAATGCCCCCATCGTCCATATCACGAACGACTTCAGAGCGGATTCATTGCTGACATACTGCAACACCTGCACTATGGCGCTGACTCCCGAAGAAAACATCATTCCGAGAATCAGTATCACCATTATGTCCTTGATTCTGCGGCTGACGGCGACTATTACCGCCATGACGGCGGCCGCACCGAGCCACGCCGCACCGGCAACTCCGAAAGAAGAAAGCACCGGAGACATGCCTCCCGCCACTGGCAGGCCTATGATGAGCAGGGCTGCGCCGAGGCTCGCCCCAGAAGTCACGCCCAAAACGGAGGGTCCGGCAAGGGGATTCTGGAAAAGTGTCTGCATCTGAAGTCCGCTCACCGAAAGTGCGGCCCCGGCAATCACGGCCACTATGGCCTTGACAAGACGGATGTCGATGATTATACGCTCGTTGACAGACCCGTCCCCTCCTCCGGTCAAAACTGCCGCAATCTCTGCCGGGCTTACCTTTACACTCCCGAACATGAGGTCGGCAATGAAAAGTGCGAGTGTCAGCAGCGAAAAGACTACGAAAAGTATTTTTACCCTTGCGGACATGCTTATCTTATTCAAATTTTCCTATTCGATTTTCCTATTCGATTTTCCGATAATAATACAACGGACCCGACTGCGCAAGCAAGCCCGGATGGAAGATGTTTATCAGGTCTTCAAGGATAATGTCCGGATGCATTATCCCGGACTCCCAGAAGTCATCGCCACCATGTTCATTGAGCCTGAGGTTGTTGTTGTAAACCCGGCCTTCCTTAATGCACGGCACATCCGCAAACTTGGGAAGTTCCGCCAACAGGGCGGCCTTGGAAGCCACGCGACCGGTGTTTATCCAATAATCGCACTCGTTTACAAGCCTGTAGGCCTCCTCGATATCTATCGTGCGTGAAACCTCGGTCGTATCTCCGGGATAAATGTAATCCGCACCGGCATCAGTTATCAGCCTGCCTACATAGCTTTTCGGAGGGGACATTATCCATGCGTCCCCGTAAGGTATGTTCACCATGACCTTAGGCCTGTATGCCGTTTCGGAGGCAACGGCCTTCAGGCTGTCATACCGCTTCGGAATACGGTTGAACACTTCGATGCCTTTCTCCCTGCAACCGATTATTTCAGCCACAGGGATGCACCATTCGGCCTTTCCGAGAGGGGATTCCTCCATATATTCCCCTATGTACATGAACGGAATGCCCAACTCTTTCAGTTTTCCTTCCATTCCGCTCGCTCCGGTAATCCCGTACAGAAGCACTATGTCGGGAGCCGATGCAAGAAGCATTTCATAATCGGTGTTGCCGTCATAACCTACATCCGTTATCCTGTCCCTGTTGGCCTGTATATACGGATTGGTTATGAAATCCATTCCCGAAACCGCACTCACCCTGCCGACCTCCCCGAGGGCATCGAGCATGGCAATGTATGAGGAAGACAGACAGACTATCCTTTCCGCATCGCCCTCAAGCACCTGTCCTTTGAAACCTTCCGGGGCCTTCTCTCCATTGCGCGCTATGAAAAGCGACCGCGTTTCCCCTCCGGCACCCTGCCACGGGGTGAAAGTAGTGATTATCACGCTTTCCTTCCCCTCAGCCGCGGATATTCTGAAGCCTCTGGCATATTCAGGGACATAGACGGTTTCGTTCCACTGCGACAGGCCGCTTCCCCCGGCACAAGAGACGAGGGCACCTACAACAACGGTAGCGGCAACGGCGGCAAGGAAAAATATTATTTTCTTAAACATATTTTCATAAAAATTTACGGCAAAAGTAGTAAAAATTGTGCTCGATAGTACTACCGCGCACATCAATCAGCCCCACAACGCATTCTGACGGGCATCCGTGTGCTCGGTGGTAATCACACCGCACAAAAAAACGACACGAAAAACGGCACGCAGAAATCAATGACTGCGCCGTGCAGGACTGCCACGAAAGCCCACTGTCTGCCACTGGCCGAGGTTATCGAAGGAAGCAAAACGTCCATCGAGGCCGCGCCGCCCACGCAAATCGGAGCGAACGGGCCGGCAAGCCTTGTCATCAGAGGGGCACCGACAAGAACGGCTATTTCCTTGAACAAATTGGTAAGCAGGGCTACCGTACCGAGCCAGGCGGCGGCAGCGGCCCCGACCAACGGTGCCTTCAGCTGGGTAATCAGGACGGAGGACAGCGAATAATAAGTAAAACCGCTGCCTACCGCCAGGCCGTCCGGCACGGACAGGCCACCGGTCACGCAAGCGGGCATACCACAGGGCATGCCAGCAGCCATGCCCGACAGGCCTATCAGCCATGCCGCCAGGGCGGAAAACGAGAGTGTCCCGACAATGGTGGCAAGCGGGATAAGTAGCAGTTTCGGGCGCATGGTTCTGATTATCTCGGAAAAACGGCTGTCGCTTCCTACGCTGAGGCCTACAAAGAACAGCAGCAGATACAGAGCCCATTTAGACACTTCCCCGACCGGGAAAGACTCAGGAAAAAACTTCAGGATTCCAGCCGCCAGGCCTGCCGCAAAAAAGACTATTATCACGAAACTGCCTTTCAGGCCTCCCTTGGCCCGCTCTCCCCCGCTTGAGCCTTCAGTCTCACGGCTTTTGAAAAACAGCCTGTAGACCGCCCAGGCGGCAATCATCGCCCCTGCCGTACCGAAGAAAGCAAAGATGAAGGCCACTAAGCCTACCTGCGCAAAGCCATACACTATGTCGTCATTCATGCCGGCCGAAAGCCCGAGCACGAACAAGAGAAACCACACCATATATTTTATGGCGCTACCGCAACGATGCACAGCTTCCACCTTCCGCAACAGGAAACCTGCAACAGCGGCAATCAGCATTATGGTTATCGGAACGAACATCTGCCCCTGCATTCATAAAATCCGGCCGCAAAATTAAAAAAAACGCGCCAGATGCAAAAGGATGCCGGAACTGTCATGGCACTGCCCGGTATAAATCAAACACCCGACTTTACATTTTGGGTGTAAAATCGGGTGTTGAATTTGCAAATCCCTGATTCTCAAGATTCATTGCGGAGAGACAGGGATTCGAACCCTGGGAACAGTTACCCGTTCACCGCATTTCGAGTGCGGCCCGATCGACCACTCCGGCATCTCTCCTTGACAAGCAGCCTTGTTTTCAAGGCGCAAATATACGACTAATTATCAAATAATGTCCATTTATCAAAAGATAATTGCCATAAAAACCGATTAAGCCGTTTCCCGGTCGGACTGAATCTCGCCAGGCAGTTGCAATGGATACCGCATGGACCGGTTCCGGATTGGCAAAAAACGGAGCCGGTCACGAGTCTGTTGCGACTACACGGGCCGGCTCCTTTCTATAAATTGAATATCAGTGCATTACTGCCAATTTTAAGGAATAGGCTTTTTACGTACCGCGCGGACATGATGGTATACATTACGTTTTTCGACTGAAGTCGACCCTCCGGCAGTATATATATATGCATTCTCATTATGCTCATCTTCAGCAACATAATTTGTAGAAGTCCAATAGATACCGTCCAAAGCATATTCGCCTGTATCCTGCATCCTCGACGCCTCGTTTTTTGAAGGGAGATACCAAACAAGGTCTTCTTCAGCAAGAACCGGCACCTCTATTGTTTCACTCCCTAGTCCACTTGATTCTATCGTTACACCAAACTTATTCTTCATAACACAGGCACGGGCGGCGAATTCTTCAGGATTCAAAGGCAGGACATCGGTTGTCGTCCCGCCCCAATCTTCAAGGATACTCATCAGCGTAGCCACATCGCTTATTCCATTGAAGTTATAGAGTTCATCCGTATTTCTCTTCCCATCATCTTCACTTGTAGCTACAAGCACCTGAGGGACTGCGTCGAAATTAATAGTGACTGATGTAATAGACAGTGCCCAGGTTTCTTTTGTAACAAAATTGTTATAATCCGTAAACCATGAGAGGTATGCATTAAGAAGTGCATTCTTTATTAAATCAAGCAAGCCTGCATTACGCATATTATAAGTTATCTTCATTCCATCCGGCCACATGAATCCCCAAGGATAGTCGGCGTCCTCGATTCGCTCGCAGCCGAGGTCACCGTTCCAGCTCGGGCAGAGTTGGGAGATTGTGAATATACGAGGAATGGCATTCGGCATGTTCGTAGGACGAAGTTCGAGATTGACTTCACGGGTAGTCTCGCCCACGTTCTCCTCAAGAAAAGCCAATACGGTAATATTGTCGCCTACGGCAGTACTGCTTATGGAGGCCCCTCCCCTGTCGCGCTCAATCCAAAAACCACGACGGGTAAGGACTGTATGTTCAGTACGGAGGGTTACCGAAGGGTCTGTAGAAGTCAGAGTCCAGCCACCCGGTATATTACCGGCCTTGATATTGATAGGATAAATCACATAGTGAGCATCCTGGATTTCCGGCTCCGAAGTAAATTCAAGGTCATACTCCGGCGTAATGGAGAGTTTGTAGGTTACGGTCATGCCCTGGGGCCAGCGGGAGCCCGCAATGGAAACCGTCATCGGTTCGCGCTCCTGGCCGGTCACGCCGTCAACGAAAACCACCTCGACTTCGGCACCGTCAGGCAGGGTCTGAGGAACCATCATGAAAGTGCCTTCAGGCTTGGTAAGAGGGCTGTCGTCGGGCTCATTGCCGGTAGTGGGAAGCCCCAAATCCTGCTTGAAAGAGGCTACGCCGTCATTCAGAGCCCATGTATCCGAGGCCATATCGTAAGACCCCGCATATTTTACATTCTTTAATTCCACGCTCTTTATAGTCCCTGGCTGCATCTCGCGGCCGAATTCGAATCTGATTGCGCTGCAAATATGCCTGAAACCAAGAGGCACTTCGGTATTGCTGTTTCCGGGTATATCGGAAGTCACGGCCACAACCACATCCTTCTGGTCGGCCACAGCCTGCGGAACTTCATAGCCCAGCACGGTATTTTCCGGGGATTCGGGAACGGAAGTAAAGGCCGCATCGACAGGAGCCCAAGCGAAGAAACGCAGAGTACGGTCCTCACCCGGCCAATAGTACACATTCCGGGTACTCCAGACACCCGCGTTCAGATTGTCCGCCACATCGTCCATATAGAAAACACCGACAGGCACGCCGGCATCGGTACAATGCGCCTGCACCCTGAAAGAGCCGTAAGTCTCAAGTGAAACGACCTGAGCCGAACGTGTCTCCGGAGCATCATTCCCGAAAGCCGATACCGATATTCCATCAGTAACCGTTGCACGGAGGCAAAGCGTATCGGAACTGTTTTCCGCACGCAGGACATAATACTCCGTATCCTTCACACTGGCCGCCCCTGTACCGGCAGAGGCTTTCGTCCAGTCCTCATCAGCCGGGGAAATCCCGAAACAGATATTGTCGCTGTGCTTCCCGACCCTGTCCTTGCTGCTTTCGATAATATCATCGCTGCACGACAACACGAGCAGGCATGAAAACAGTACCGCGGCCATGCCCGATATCGGAAAACGATGAAAACCTTTAAACCCTTTCATATTCTTTCGAATTTTGAATTCAACTGAAAATGAGGCAAAAACGCATCTTCTGCCATTTGCAGGTATAAGGGGACATTCAACCCCTTATACCCTATTATTTGTGGTTTTTTAATGGTATTCTGGAATTTACATTCCGGAACATGTATTATTCGCCATCCTCGGAATCAGGAATTTTGATATCATCACCGAATTCTCCCCAATCCTCAACACTTGCTTTGAACTCGATAGGGCAGAGCTGAGTGTCAGGGTTTACGTTAGCAGCACTGATGGTTGCGTTGAAGGAGTAGCTGCTGCCTGCTTCCCATGTAACAGCCGGAAGATTTACGATATGATTGTACTCATCGGTAACTCCACTGTGAACACGGGTGATTTTGAAGGAAAGCTGATATGTCTGACCCTCTGACATCACAGGAATCATATACTTGTGATCTGTCGCCTTGGTCTCGCCAGAAGCAAAATTCACAGCTTCCTCATCCAGGATTACATTGCCGAAAGCAAGTTCGGTCACGGCATTGTCACCAGCCAAAGCCCAGGTAGCCGTTTCACCAAGAGTTGCAACAGCCTTGTTGTTCGCATTGAGTACCTTCACATCCGTAACGTTGAGTGTAGAGTTATCGGCCATTGAGTTGGTGAATGTAAACCTTACGCGTGACAACAGGTGGTTGAACGTAAAGCTGATAGCCGCAGGGCACTGGTTCTCTGAAAGTTCTACAGGAGAAACAGCGTATGTACCGTCAACGTCATAAATCAAATCGGTAGTACCTTCACCGTTTGTAAAGTTGATTGATCCCCAAGTACCTACAGTTTCAGGAGCGTTCAGTGTCCATGCTTCGCTATTGGATGGAGCGACAGCTACGAAACTGTACTTGTAACCGTTTTCCCAGTATACAGGAGTGTCATAACTCCAAGAATTACCGTCTGCGCTTTTTACTTCAGTTCCTACGAACGGAGTACCTGTCTGGCCGTCTTTCTCCATCAGACCCCAAACCTGGAAGGAACGGAAAGTCTCGGAAGTAAGGTCGTCAGCAGCACCTTTTGTGCTGAGATTCACGAAACTGTCGAATGAAATAGCCTGCTTGCCGGCCACTTCAATTGTCTCGTCCTTGCTGCAACTTGCCAACACGGCTACGGCAGCCAAACCAATAAAAAAGATTTTTTTCATCTTAAAAAAATTAAAAGGTTAAAAATATGAGTAATAAAATTAATTGTCCTGTTTTCCTTTATTCGTATTTTTCCGGTTATTAAAACGGTATCTCTACGTCTTCGTATTCGCCCCAGTCATCGATATCCACGTCGAAACCAGAACCGCCCGACCAGCCTTCTTCATCCGATATCTCGATGCCGTCCACTATGATGACACCTCCCTGAGGCTGCAAAGCCACCTGATCCGTGACATCGAAATCGAAGGACTTGATATTGCCGTTTCTGAGCCTTACTTCCAGGTTCAGGGCGTAGGTATGCGGAGCCTTCACCGAATAATGCTCGTTAGGAAAATCCGGAACTCCGAATGAACGTACAAGAGCCTGTGTCCCGAAATCCTCAATCGTACAGTCGTACAATATGGTAGCCGGTTCTTCGGAGGTATGCCCGCTGTTCAGCCAGACCGATTCCGCCATGCCGGACAGCGCTCCGCGCGCCAGGGCCACATACTCCAGACCGTGGCTGAACTCGTAGCGCACGAGATATGTGAATACCAACGGATGCATGGTGACAGGCATTATGTCGGGTTCCATCGTAAGCTCGGCGACATATGACTCCTCATAATTGCCGTAAAGCATATCAGGGGCATTTACGGTATTTTCATTATATTCCTCCTCCGCAAACGGATTGCCCATGTAGGACGAGCGGGTACGTGTCCTCGTCGTAGCGCGTGCCGAAACGAAAGACTGCATGTCATCGAAGACTATGTATTCGGTATCATTATTATAGAACAACATCGAATGTTCCCCTGGTATCATCCTTACGGTTTCGCCTTCGGGGGCAATGTTAAGCATGTTGTTCGTACCATCGGAGTTATATACTACCACACGCAGGCCGCTCGGAATCTCCGGGCGCAGCGAATCGTAAGTCATTCCGAAATCCTGCCTCCAGCCGGAATAGGCCTCCCAATCCGTACCGCCTTCGTAGGTATACTGCCATTCCCTTTCGTACTCGGCCTCTATGGTCACCTCGGATTTAGGGGCGTGAGGCTCATGATCGAAGCACAATTCCTTATGCACGCAGGAAGAAAGCAGGGCTGGCGTTCCCGCAAGCGCGGCCACCAATAGTATTTTCATCGATTTTCTCATTTCGCGCCTCCCTTCATGTTGTTGACATTGCCGCGGCCGAGCAGCCATACGAGAGAGATTTCCGCCTTTGTCGGACCGAACCAGTGGCGGTTCTTCGTCGCCTCCCACACATAATGGCCGTCATGAGGTGTGTAGACGTAATATCTTCCTCCCCAGTAGCCTAAACCTATAGTAAAATCTATATTGAGCCTCCGGGCTATCGGAAGCGAGTAGCCGTATTCGATACCTACCGCATAATTAGGCGTGTCCCACAGCATTTTGCCAGGCGCACCTCCCATATATCCTTTGCCGCCCCATTCGAAGTCGTACGTGAACACCTGTCCGTAAACACCGAGATGATGGCCTGTAAGAGGCTTTTCATCAGCCTTTTTGCCGAACCACTTGCGTACACCGAGCTCGCCGCCGTAAATACGCCAGAACCTGTGATGCCTGTCGGAGTTCCACCAGCCGTACATCCAGTTGCCGGTTATGGACCAGTTCTTTCCAAGGTAGAACTCCACTCCGACATTAGGGACGGCAGCCACATCGTAAAGCATGTTCGTCTTTACTGCCATGTAGAAAGGCTTTTCGGGTCCCTGCGCTACCTGAGGCCTCTGCTGGATTGCGCCGGCAAGGAAGGCCGGTCTCTGCTCCTCAAGGGTCTCCATCGCCTGAAGCCCTTCCGGTTTCTCTACAGGCGGCTCCTTTTTGATAATGAATACGACACTGGCATTACGGATATGCGGATAGAAATGCTTCAGCATATATTGCCATGCACGGCCTCCCTGCAAATCCATCAAATGCTTCTTGCGGCTGTCCGTTATGGCGCCGTTATTATTATAGGTGTATTCGGGCACATTGAGCAATATGTTCAGCACCTCGTCTTTGTCCTGCATGTCGGATTCTTCCACCAGCCGTATCAGACGGTCCCATGCGAAAACGTCCTTGCACCTGACTATGATACTGTCCGGCAAAGAAATATGGCTGCGGACATATTCTTCCAGAGCCTTGCTGCGCTCCCCGGACAACCTCCTGTTGATGGCGATGGTTCCCTCCGGCGAAGCGGAGCCGCAGAACGAAACCTCTATCATATCAAAGGCCGAATCGCTTTTGAATTCCTCCAAAAACGATATTACCTCGGACAAACGCTCGGCATTGTCCATGTATGTCGTGTCCAGTGTTCCTTTGTTGATACGGAAATCCAAGAAAATTTCCTTACGGATTTCCTGACTGAACGCCTGTCCGCATCCAAACAAAATGAACACGGACAACATGAAAATCTTAATACGCATCTCCTATTCCTATTAAATCCCTCTCTTACCAAGAGAGGGATTTACCGCGCAAAAGTATTATATAAAAACTAAAAAACCAAAAATTTCGTTCAAAAAAAATTCAAAAAAAATTCAAACTGTTCTGCGAAACGGCATATTTGCATAACAGTCTGAATATAAAATTACTGATTATCAACACTCTTCTTTTTTCTGCCTTTCTCTTGGTAAGAGGGGACCTTCTCTTGGTAAAAGATATCGCGCCGCCCACATTCAATGCAGTTTTTTCAAAATCAGTCCGTTAGCATTGTCGATGGAAGCGTTGTCCAGAGAGGCGAGATAAATCTGTGTCGTGGTTTCCGAATCATGGCCCATTCCCTCGCTTATTATGGACAAGGGGATATTCTGGCTGCGGGCTATGCTGGCCCATGAATGCCGGCTGACATACATCGTAAGATTTATCTGAATGTCCGCCATGATTGCCACCATCTTCAGATTGTTGTTTACAAGCCGCAGGGTGTTCCTGTACTGCCGCCGCTCATTACCGGGCCTCTTAATAATCGGCAGCAGGTACTCCGTATTGTTTTCCGCATATTTTCCGACGATATCCTGCATGCATTTTTCCCATCTGATGTACAGGCGCTGGCCGGTCTTCCTCCGGCAATACGAAAGTACCCCGTTCTTAAGATCCGTTTTCCTGGCATAGGCCATGTCGACGAAAGACATTCCCCTGGTATAGAATGAAAACAGGAACATGTTCCTCGCAAAGTCCAGCGATGAATCAGGCGGCAGGCTGAGCTCCTTAATCCTCCTTATAGCCTCCAGGGGGATGGCACGCTTCACGGTCTTGCAGACCCCGGTGTACACATGCCTGAAAGGATAACGCTGTACCGCCAGATCCTTTTCCACGGCTCTGTTGTATACAGCCCGGAGAATCCTGTTATAGAAAGAAATCGTGTTCAGGGACACATGCCGGGACTTGAGATAGGCCTGGTACTCCATGATAAGTTCCGAGTCCATTTCATTCAGATACACATCTTCGCCGTTTCTGAAATGCATGAAACTTCTGAGCGCAGTAGTATAGGTCTCTGACGTCCTCTCCCGCCCAAGATGCTTGAGATGGGTTATCACATCTTCCATGAACCTGAAAAGGGACGGATTAGTGTCCGACTCATAAAAACACCTCACCACATCATCCGTGGTAAAATCCGTTTCAGTGTGGTTCAGTCTGTCAATCACCTCATTGAGATGCTCCATGTCATTGCTAAGCCTGTGTGCCACGGACAGGATCGCATTAGTGCGTTCCTTATGGGCAAGTACTACCTTCGATTGCCTTTCGTCCCATTCTTCCGGGAAAACCTTGCAATCGCTCGTGATTTGGCGCACGACCCTGTGGCGAGTTACGAGATAAATGATGCTGCCGGGACGGTTTACAACTGTCGACGGGCGGAATTTTACTTTAACCGTTGTCATAATTTTTTTGTTTAAAAATTGGTGTCTGATTTTTTCAGAAAATTTAAGAAACAGTTTAGAATTTCCTGCCCGAATCTACATTTGCGAAAGGGTTTGAGAATATAATCCACGGCGAAAGGCATGAAGACAATCCAGACGAAGGGCATGAAGACCGGACGAAGGGCATGAAGACCGAACGAAGGGTTTGAAGACAATCCAGGCGCACGGTCCGATTCAGCCATCCCTCGCATAATTCACTGTAAATCAATAAGTAATAAGACAAATTCCCAAAAACGGCTGTGGATTCTGAAGGGTTTTGAACACCCCGAAATCCACAGTCAGAAACTTTTACAACAGCATTAATTAACTGATTATCAGTACATATCAATACATTTGGGTTAAGTCGGGGTGTGCTCTGAACTAATATAAAAAACACCCGGCTTTACATTTTTGGGTGTAAAATCGGGTGCTGATTTTGGACCAGCGGATAATTCCGGTCGGAATCTTCCGTGGATTCATTTCTCGCCCGTGACCCGAACAAAATCAACTTTTTCTACCCCATAGCCATCCATTATTCTTGTAAAGAGTTGATAATAAGTAATTTATAAAAACCACATCTGTACTTGGGTACTTTCTGAGGCACCCATAGCCAGCCTGCGTTTTTGTAAGTTATTGATTATCAATCATTACAAAAGAAGTCTGATGGCTGTAGGGTGGAAAATGACATGACAAATTCCTATTTTCCCTCCTCATCCCACTTCCATCCCTTTTCCCAGCGAAGTCCACGTGAATGCCGCTCTGAACAAGGATAATTTACTATACTCTCATAAAATATTGCAAATCAATGAATTACATAGATATAACCAAAATTGACCTGTTCCCGGTTGTGCAAAATTATCCGCCGGTCCGCTTTTCCCTGCATGCCCGCTTGCAAGCAAGCTTGCGGAGCACATGCACAAAAAAAAGCCGCATTCCTACGGAATGCAGCCGTTATCATTGCGGAGAGGGAGGGATTCGAACCCCCGGAGCCTTTCAGCTCAACAGTTTTCAAGACTGCCGTAATCGACCACTCTACCACCTCTCCTGTGATTCCAACAAAACTAATCAAACCTTATCGGAACATGCTGTTCCAAAATTGGAGTGCAAAGGTAACATTATTTTTTCAAACTACAAAAATACTTTAAGGTACCGAGCGGAATCCGGCCTAAAACCGGACTAAAGCATACCCGTTTTCCCCGGATCCGTTTGGAATTTCAATGCCATTTATTAAATTTGTCACAGCGTAAACTGCCACAGCGTAAACAAGCAGATTGAAATATCGGGAATCATAAGAAAGGTGTCCTTCCGAAGAAATCGCCAAATTTCAAGTTATACGGGACACGTCGGCTCTCCCCTCCAAAAGGGGCGGGCCGCCATTCACTCCGGAAGGCATCGCCAAACGCCCGTTATACGTAAATGACGGCCCGCCTTTCTTTTTCAGAAGATGTTTAATGTATAACGTCCTAAGGCTGCCGGGGAACAAAAAACTCAAACTTTTATGAAATCATCATTTTTCATTGCCTCGTCGGCCATGCTTGCCCTTTGCCTGGCAGGGTGCAAACCGGACGAGCCGGTAAAACCGGAACTTGAAAGCCTGGCTTTCGGGAAAGCGGAAGTGGAACTCAATGTCGGGGACGTAGTCCTGCTCGAAGTGTCGGCGACCCCGGAAAATGCGAATTACGAACTCGTATGGAGCAGTTCCGATGAACAGGTCGCCGTAGTGGAGGACGGCGAAGTGACGGCGCTTTCGGCGGGGAAAGCCGAAATCACGGCAGGCTGCGGTGACATTTCGGCCACATGCACGGTCACGGTAACGGACGGGCAGGGAACAGTGCCCGGGACGAGTGTGGAAAATGTGATTGTCGAACCTACGGAAGCCGAAGTGCAAATCGGGGAGACATTGGAGCTCACTGTAAGGGTCGAGCCGGAGGATGCGGAATATGAAAGCATCGAATGGGCTTCTTCCGACACCGGCGTGGCAACTGTGGATTCAGAAGGCGTGGTTACCGGAGTTGCAATCGGGACTGCGGAGATTACTGCCATGGTAGACGGAAAGGCCGCTTCCAGCCGGATTTCGGTGACAGGCATTCCGGTAGAATCCGTAACCCTCGAACCTACGGAACTCAGGCTCAATGAAGGGGAAACCCATACGCTGACGGAGACTGTCCTGCCTGAAGATGCTACAGACAAAGGAATCAAATGGTCATCAGCCGATACGGGCATAGCCACCGTAGACGGGACAGGCCTTGTTACGGCCGTGTCGGCAGGCGAGACGACTATCACGGTAACCACCGACGATGGAGGCAAAACAGCCACATGCATGGTGACGGTAAGCAAAGGGCACGATTCGGTAGACCTCGGGCTCAGCGTAAAATGGGCCACCTGCAACATAGGCGCTGAAAACCCATGGGAATATGGAGATTATTTCGCATGGGGCGAAACCGAGCCTAAAGAAGAATACAGTATGGCAAACAATACGACTTTCGAAAAGACGATATCGGACATATCCGGCAATCCGGAATATGATGCCGCTGCCGCAAACTGGGGAGGCACCTGGAGAATGCCTACAAAGGCGGAAATGCAGGAACTTATAGACGAATGCGAATGGGAGTGGACGGAACTTGAAGGAGAGGCTGGTTACAACTTCACCGGACCGAGCGGACAATCCATCTTCATGCCGGCTTCGGGTTACATCAACAGCAAGACGTCCTACGATACGGAACGTTACGGTTATTATTGGACCTCCAATCCTGACGAATATAGCACTACGATGTCTTCTTATCTGAGTTTCAGCAGTTTCGGCCACCGCATAGACTTAGTCGGCCGCTACTTCGGGCTTTCCATACGGCCTGTTTCCGAATAGAAGACGGAGTTACAGGGAAATTGTAAAAAAGGCATGTGAAATGAGAAGCAGTTTAAAAGCCGCAATCACTTCACATGTCATTTTTCTTCATTGTCCGAAACCGTTGTCGTCCGAAACCGTCACTTCCTTCCGGCAAAATAACTGTACTGGAAGAATATCAGGTACAATGCTCCGCAGGTCACACAGCTGTCGGCAAAATTGAATATGGCCGTGAAAAACCTGAAAGGATGGCCTCCGATTACCGGCAGCCATTGCGGGAAAGTCGTGTCTATGATAGGAAAATAGAACATGTCCACCACCCTTCCGAGCATGAACGGCGCCTCTCCCCAAATCACTCCGTAGAAAAGGCAGTCGATGATATTTCCCACGGCTCCCGCAAGAATCATCGACAGTCCTACAAGCACTCCCGTAGGCACCGGACGATGCCCTTCCACGGGATTCCTGTCCGACTTCACCAGATGTGAAATCCACCAGATAAGGGCTCCGGCAATGACAAGACGGAAAGTGGTAAGGACATATTTTCCGGCCACTCCGCCGAGTTTCATTCCGAAAGCGAATCCCTCGTTCTCGACATAACAGATTTTGAACCAGTCGCCGAAAACATCGATGCTCTCGCCTATCGACATGTTCGTCTTGACCACGACTTTGATTATCTGGTCAATGACGAGCAACAAGATTACAAGGAGAGGAATCCACGTCCCGCGCGAAATACCTTTAGCACCCATCCAAAGCCTTATTTGTTCATTTTTTCCTTGGCTTCCACGCACAAGGTAGCATGAGGGACGAGCCTTAAACGCTCCTTAGGAATGAGTTTCCCCGTCTCGCGGCATATACCGTATGTCTTGTTTTCAATCCTTACAAGCGCGGCTTCAAGATTCTGTATGAACTTGTATTGCCTCTGGGCAAGCCTGCTCGCCTCTTCTTTCGTAAGGGACGACGCCCCCTCTTCCATGATTTTGAAAGTAGGGGAAGTATCTTCCACTCCGTTACTGTTGGTTACCGAAGCCCTGAGAGACTCATAATCCTCACGAGCGCTCTTCAGCATATCGAGGATGATGGTTTTGAACTCCTGGAGTTCCTCATCACTGTACCTGACTTTTTCCGGTGCAGGCGCATTACCATTTGTCTCATTAGCTGCCATAGTAAAAATCTTTAAATGTTTTTGACCTTTGTTACTTTTATCTTAATAAAACCTTCGCCCCATTCGGTTTCTGCCGCTCCGTCAAGCCCTGAAACCGCCGATATGGACAAAGCGAGTGTCTGAGCACATATATAGTCGGAAAAATCCGCGAGCGAGTCCGAAATCTCAGCCGCATATTTTCCTCCGTCTATTAAGACATTTATCTTGTCCGTAACCTCGAAACCGCTGTCTTTCCGGAGGTTCTGGATACGGTTTATCAATTCGCGGGCCGTCCCCTCACGGCGCAACCCGTCAGTAATGGTTATGTCGAGGGCTATCGTCAGGGTACCTTCGGAAGCGACGAGCCATCCCGGCATGTCCTCGGAGGTGACTTCATAGTCCCCCGGTTCAAGGACCGCATCCCCTGAAGCCAAGGCAAGCGTATACGTCCCGCCGGAAAGGCCTGCCGACTCGATAGCGGCTATGTCCTGCTGCGAAAGGCCGGCCATGAACGCCGCAATCTCCTTCATCTGCTTGCCGTAACGTTTTCCGAGTGTCTTGAAATTAGGCTTGATTTTCTTCGTAATCAGCCCTGCCGTATCGGTAATGAACTCTACCTCCTTCACATTCACCTCTCCCAATACTATGTCCCTGACCTTCTCGAAACGCTCCTGCATCTTCGGGTCTATGATAGGCACGACTATTTTCGCCAGAGGCTGGCGCACCTTGATGTTCACCTTGCGCCTCAACGCCAGTATCATCGAAGAAGCCCTCTGGGCAAGGGCCATCCTTTCCTCCAGTTCCGTATCGATGAGAGAAGCATCCGGCTCCGGCATCAGAGTGAAATGCACGGATTTTGCCTCCGGCTTCAAATCGAGATAAAGCCTTTCCATAAAGAACGGGGCAATCGGGGCGGCAAGTACCGCAACCGTCGTCAGCGCGGAATACAATGTCTGGTAAGCCGCTAACTTGTCATCGTCCATCTCCCCTCCCCAGAAACGTTTCCTGTTCAGGCGCACATACCAGTTGCTCAGATGGTCGCATACGAAATCCTGAATCATCCGGCCTGCCGCCGTTATGTCATAATCCTCGTATGCCGCCCTGACATCCTTTATAAGGGTGTTCATCAGAGAGATAATCCATCTGTCCGTCTCCGCACGCGAAGCTACCGGGACCTGCGGCACCGAAGGGTCGAACGAATCCACATTGGCATAGAGGGCGAAGAAAGAATACGTATTGTACAGGGTACCGAAAAATTTCCTGCGCACTTCATCCACTCCCGCCTCATCGAATTTCAGATTGTCCCACGGCTGCGAATTGGTCAGCATGTACCAGCGCAGGGCATCGGCGCCGTATTTGTCGAGCACCGCAAACGGATCGACCGCATTGCCGAGCCTCTTGCTCATCTTGTTGCCCTCCTTGTCAAGGACAAGTCCGTTGGAAATCACGCACTTGAAGGCAGGCGTGCCGCTTACCATGGTATGTATCGCATGAAGGGTATAGAACCATCCCCTCGTCTGGTCCACTCCTTCCGCTATAAAATCCGCCGTCGCCCCGAAAGAGTCCTTTCCGAGATTCCTCAGGCCTTCCTGAGCGTATGGCATCGCGCCAGAATCGAACCACACGTCTATCAGATCGCTTTCGCGTTTCATTTTCTTGCCGGAAGCGGAAACGAGGAAAATATTGTCCACATACGGACGGTGGAGATCTATCCTGTTATAATTTTCAAGCGACATATCATCCGGATTGAATCCTCTGTCCTTTAACGGATTGGACTCCATATATCCGGCCGCTACGGATTTTTCTATCTCATCGTAAAGTTCCCTGACGGAACCTATGCATTTTTCTTCCTTCCCGTCCTCGCTGCGCCATACCGGAAGCGGCGTGCCCCAATAACGGCTCCTCGACAGATTCCAGTCCTGGATGTTTTCCAGCCATTTTCCGAAACGTCCCGAGCCGGTGGATTCGGGCTTCCATACAATGGTGTTGTTCAGCTTTATCATCTCGTCCCTCACGGCCGTGGTCCTTATGAACCATGAATCAAGAGGATAATACAGGACCGGCTTGTCGGTACGCCAGCAATGAGGATAGGTATGCACATGTTTTTCTATCTTGAACGCCTTCCCCTGCTGCTTCAGCATGACACACAAATCCACATCGAGCGTAGGGGCATCGGCCGGAAGCGAAGAATCGTATGCGTTTTTCACATAACGCCCTGCAAACTGCCTGTACGAATCGTCCACAGACGAACGCACGAAATCTTCGGACAGGTCTTCGACACAGTAAAAACGTCCTTTCCTGTCTACCATGGCCTGTTTCTGCCCGTTCCTGTCCGTCATCAGCATCGGAGGAATCCCGCTTGCCTTTGCGACCCTGTCGTCATCGGCACCGAATGTCGGAGCGATGTGTACTATTCCGGTAGTCCCCTCGTCAGTAGTGACATAATCCCCGCAGATTACCCTGAAGGCCCCTTCGCCCGGATTCACCCACGGTATCAGCTGATGGTACGAAATGCCGGCGAGCTCCGACCCTTTGAAAACTCCGTCAAGCACCTTGTACGGGACGAGCTTGTCCCCCGGCCTGTAATCCTCGAGAGGGATTTCGGCCGCCTTAGGGTTGAAATGACAGGAAACCAAAGCCTTGGCCACTACATAAATGCCCGGTTCGCCGCTATATGGGTTGAAGGACATCACCCTGACATAATCTATGTCGGGGCCGACACACAAGGCAGTATTCGAAGGAAGTGTCCACGGGGTCGTGGTCCACGCGATGAAGAACACCGGAAGAGTCTCGCAGCCGTAAAGTTTCTGAGACTTTTCATTCTTGATTACCTCGAACTGCACGACTGCCGTGGTATCCTTGACATCGCGGTAACAGCCCGGCTGGTTAAGCTCATGGGTGCTGAGCCCTGTTCCCGCAGCCGGAGAATAAGGCTGTATCGAATAGCCTTTGTACAAAAGGCCCTTTTCATATATCTTCTTCAGCAGGTACCAGAGGGTTTCGATATAACGGTTGTCGTAAGTTATATAAGGGTCGTCCATATCCACCCAATAGCCGATTCTTTGGGTAAGGGACTCCCACTCCTCGGTATATTTCATCACCTCCTTGCGGCAGGTATCGTTGTATTCTTCTACGGAAATCTTTGAGCCGATATCCTCCTTGGTGATACCCAGCTTCTTTTCCACGCCGAGCTCCACAGGAAGCCCGTGGGTATCCCAGCCGGCCCTTCTCTCCACCCTGTAACCGCTCTGTGTCTTGAAACGGCACACGGCATCCTTTATCGAGCGTGCCATCACATGATGTATTCCCGGCATGCCGTTGGCGGAAGGAGGCCCTTCGAAAAATATGAAACGGGGCGCGCCTTCACGCTCCTTCATCGACTGCCCGAAACACTTTTCCCTGTTCCATTTTTCCAGAATCTCGTTATTTATCGCGACAGGATCCAGCCCTTTGTATTCCTTGAACCTCATATTTCCAAACATTTTAAAAACAAGTCACAAAGATACTACTTTTCAACGACGTAGAAAAACCGCGGCAATAAAAAAGCGCGGGACAAGCCCGCGCCTTTGCAATATTTTCCCCAATACTCCTTAAAAATATGCCGGAAACTATGCAGCCTGAGGCAATGCTTCCGCCTCGGATGTTTCAGGAGCCGCAGCCTCGGCAGCAGCCGCCGGAATCATCACGAGTTCGATGAAATTAGGCTGGGAAAGTATCTTCTCTGCGAGATTGCGCACATCCTCGCGGGTCACACTTTCAATCAGCCCGGCCTCGTCAGTGGCCTCGTCAAAACCGTATTTCATAGTAAACCTGGTCTGGTTCATCCACCACCTGTTGCTGAGCCTGTCCTCGGAAAGCTCTTTAAGGAAGTTTTCCTTCGACATGTTGAACTGCTCCTCGGTAGGACCGTTGGCGGCGATATCCTTCAGACCGTCCATAACTTTGGAGACAAGTTTTTCGGCCATATCAGGGTTCATCTGCCACTGAATCTGGAGAAGGAACATATCCTCCGGTTCCAAAGTAAGCAGTCCGGAAACGCCCACACCGTAAGTGCCGCCTTCCTCTTCCCTGATAGTCTGCGTATAAAGGATGTTCATGCAATTTTCGAGATAGCGCATTACCATGTTTTCCTTAGGGCTGTACGGAATCTCGTTGTTCCAAATCATCACGGCCGTTGCCATCGGAGTCTCCATAGCGACTTCATAGTATTCCTCGGTAGTGCCAGGAACTATGTTAATATCCCTTTCAATCGTCTCTATAGGCTTCTTGGCCGTAGGCAGGGAACCAATGTATTTCTCAACCAACGGTTTGATGGTTGCAAGATCCACATCTCCGAAAATATAAAGTTTCGCTCCCTTGAAATTGCCGAATATGTTGCGGTAGTTCTTCTCCATCACTGAAAGGTCGGCATTCTCAAGAAGGTCAAGGGTCATGGTGTGTACACGAGGATTTCCGCCATAGGCAATCTCGGTAAACCTCTGCTGGAACTTGAACATAGGCTGGTTGACCATGTTGGCAATCATCGGGCTGTACCTTCCGATAACGGCATCGTATTCTTCCTGATTGAAGCGAGGGTCGGTACCATAGAGATACATCAGCTGCAAAGCGGTCTCGAAATCCTTCTTTGTCGAATTTCCGCTTATCGATGCGCTGCGTGTGTTGATTCCTGCGCTTACCGATACGTTTTTGCCCGCCAGCATCTTGCTCAGATCCGAATTGGAGAATTTGGATACTCCTTGTTCTGCCGAATACAGCCCGTAAACATCCATGGAAGCGGTTTCCTCATCAGGAACAAGGGACAGACCGCCGTCCACATCGAGCCTCATGATTATCTCGTCCTTATTTTCGGACGAAGGCCTTACAATGACATCGATACCGTTCTTCAATGTCCAGACGGTAGTTCCGAATATCCCTTCCGAAGTCTTCTTGACTTTCGAACCCTTCAAAGCGGAAGCGTCCAGAAGAGGCTCGTTCATTACGATATCTTCGTTAGGCTGGATGTCCGAAGCCTTAACCTCCGCCATTGCGGCGAGGAAATCCTCGGAAGTAGGATGCACGAGGCCTTCCCTTTCAGGGGCCTTGTATATTATCGAAAGGTTTTCTTCCGAAATCATTTCAGGAGCCAGCTGGCTTATGACCTGGGCATTGAGCGAACTCAAAATTGCATTCACTACCTCATACTCGACCTTAGGGTCCATATATGGATAGTGGAAGAAGAAATTGTTGATGTACGAATCCACGAAATCGGCATTCTGACGGCTGTCCGCGCTCTCGGCAGCCTTTTCATAATGAGCCAGTATCTCGGCTTTCGCACGCTCGAATTCGCCGTCCGTAAAGCCGTATTTCCTTGCTTTTTCTATTTCCGTCATCACCGCCTTGAAAGCATTGATTGCATCTCCGTCCTTGCATGTAATCGATGTATAGAAAGCATCGCAAAGTTCGGTAAGGGAAGTATTTGCCGAAAATGCATTCAGGAACGGAGCATTCGGCTGCATGGCTATATCGTTGTACCTTTCCGAGAACATGTAGTAAATCAGATTCTCTACCAAGTCTGCCATCAAACCTTCCATAAACGCATTGTATTCGGCAGGAAGAGCGTCGTAACGGCTCAGGATGGTAATATTCGTAGAAGTTGCCTCAGGGTCGGTAATGATGCCGACAAGCGGTTCCGGATTGGCCGGAATAGAAGGCATCACCTTGTCGAGAGGGGTCTCAGGAGCAGGGACGTCAGCCCACATATCCTTTATTTTCTGCTCGATTTCGTCCACATCTATATCACCGACAACGATTACCGCCTGAAGATCAGGGCGATACCATGTCTTATAAAAATTCCAGAGAGATTCAGGCTTGAAGTTGAGAAGATTCTCCTCGGAACCAATAAGGGTGCAGGTGGCATATTTCGAATCACCGTACATATAAGGAAGGGCTTTTTCATGCATCCTCCAGTCCGCCGTCCTGCGGCTGCGGCGCTCTTCGACTATCACTCCCCTTTCGGCATCGATTTCGGCCGGGTCGTTTGTCACGAAGTGCGAATAGTCATGGATAACCATCAGGCAGGTGTCGATAATGCCCTCACGCACGACAGGAATATTGTTAAGCATATATGTGGTCTGCTCGACTCCGGTGGCTGCGTTGATGTTGTAGCCGAAATTCGCCCCTATGCTCTGGAGATAGTCCAGCAAAGCCTTTCCAGGGAAATTCTTGGTACCGTTAAAGCACATGTGCTCGAGGAAGTGCGCGAGACCGTCCTGGTCAGGGGTTTCCTGGATTGCACCGACATGCGTTGCCAAATAGAATTCAGCCCTCTGTGCCGGCTTGTCATTATGTTTGATGTAATAAGTCAAACCATTGTCGAGCTTGCCTACGCGGACAGTGGTGTCGTTAGGCAGCAATTGCTGGGCATTCGCGGAAAACGCGAAGGACACGGCAAAAATTGCGGCCAATGCTAAAAAAATCCTTTTCATTTTAACTTTTATATTAGAAATTATAATTTTTTCTCCAACAAAGACACAAATATATAACAAAATTCCTTTATCGGCACGCCCCTACAGCAAAAAAGTTGCCAAAAACATATTGGCAACTTTCGCACCTCGCAAAACGAGATAATTATGAAACCATTAAAACCTCTCTAAGCTATTGTCATCACTCTTCTTCGGCAACAACTTCGAATCTTACTGTACCTTTGATGTCACGGTAGCATTTTACCGTAGCCTCATAGCTTCCAAGCTCCTTAATCGGCTCAAGCTCGATATCCTTGCGGTCCACTTCGACACCTGCCGCTGCAAGCGCCTCAGCTACCTGGATATTTCCTACGGAACCGAATATTTTGCCGTTCTCGCTCGCCTTTGCAGCGATTCTGAGCTGGAGCTCGGCAAGTCTGGCTGCAAGGGCCTCTGCATCCTGGCGGATCCTGGCTTCCTTGTGCGCGCGCTGACGGAGATTCTCCGCATGCACCTTCTTTGCCGACGGCGTAGCCATTATGGCAAAGCCCTGAGGGATAAGATAATTGAGCGCATAACCGTTTTTAACTTCGACTATGTCGTCTTTCAGGCCAAGGTTGGCCACGTCCTGTTTAAGTATAATCTCAACCATTTCTCTATCCTCCAACTATTTCAAAAGGTCAGTCACATAAGGGAGCAAAGCAAGGTGTCTTGCCCTCTTTATCGCCTGGGACACTTTCTTCTGATATTTCAGAGAAGTACCGGTAAGACGGCGAGGAAGAATCTTTCCCTGCTCGTTAAGGAATTTTTTCAGGAATTCCGCATCCTTGTAATCGATGTATTTTATGCCCGCTTTCTTGAAACGGCAATATTTCTTCTTTCTGACCTCGACCGTAGGAGGGTTCAGATAACGAATTTCATTGTTTGTTGCTGCCATGATCTATTCCTCCTTTTTCTCTTTGTTGGCCCTTCTCTTCTCTGCGTATGCTATGGCGTGCTTGTCCATGGCGAAAGTAAGGAACCTGATAATCCTTTCGTCACGACGGTACTGTGTCTCAAGGACGTCTATAAATTTAGGTTCTGCACGGAATTCAATCAGATAATAGAATCCCGTAGTTTTTTTCTGAATCGGGTATGCCAGCTTTCTAAGCCCCCAATCCTCCTGGTACACCACCTCACCGCCGTTTTCGGTGATAAGGGACGTGTACTTGGCAACCGCTTCCTTCATCTGGGCATCAGACAAAACGGGAGTTGCAATGAAAACGGTTTCGTACTGTTTGATCATCTCTCTTTAAATTAATTAATAAACCTATAAAACTCAGCCCTTTCCGGAACAAAATACCGAAAAGGGCTGCAAAGATAGTTATAAAAATCGTTTTTACAAAAATTATTTCACAGGAATCTCTTCAAGGACTTTCCTTATGAAATCCCACCATTTACCTACGGTGGCGATGTTCACCCTCTCGTCCGGAGAATGAGGGCTCTTGATGGTAGGGCCGCATGAAATCATGTCCCAGTTAGGATAAGTGCCGCCGAGGATTCCGCATTCGAGGCCGGCGTGGATGGCCATGACGGCCGGCTCATTGCCATAAAGCCCCTTGTAGATGTGTTTCATGGTAGCGAGTATCGGGGAGTCCATCTTAGGAGCCCAGCCGCTGTACCCGCCCGAGAAGGTTATCCTTGCACCGGCAAGTTCGAAGAGGCATCTGATATCCTCGGCATACGCATCCTTGGCGCTGTCAACGGAACTGCGCATCAGAGTAAGGACGGAAGCCTTGCCGCCGGCAGTCCTGATTACCGCCATGTTGTTGGAGGTCTCAACCAGGCCCGGCATCGCATCGCTCATCCTCTCCACTCCGTTAGGGCAACAGTGTACCGCCCTGATATACCTTAGAGCGGCTTTTTCTTCGATATAGACAGCCGGTGCTGCGGTATCTTCGAGGAACACTTCGCCGTCCGGATCCGCTATGGAATATTCCTCCTTAATCTCTCGGGCCGCCTTTGCGACACTCGACCTGACAGCCTCCACATTTGCCGAAGGTACGAGAATCACCGCAAATGCCTCGCGAGGGATGGCGTTGCGGAGCGTACCGCCTTCGACACTGCAAAGCAGAGCCCCCATATCCCTCATCAGAGGAAGCAGCACCCTTGCCATCAGTTTGTTGGCATTTGCCCTACCGAGGATGATGTCCATCCCGGAGTGCCCGCCTTTGAAACCTTTGACATTCAGTTTGAACGGCACGTATCCGGAAGCCGGTGCGGCACATTCCTCATAATCCATTACCGCCTCGACGTCAAGCCCGCCGGCACAGCCGACATAGAGTTCCCCCTCCGTCTCGGAATCGAGGTTTATCAGGATGTCCCCTTTCAGAAGCCCCGGTTTCAGTTCCCGAGCACCTGTCATTCCGGTTTCCTCGTCTATGGTGATGAGGACCTCCACAGGGCCGTGTACGAGGTCTTTGGATTCGAGGACAGACAGAGCCACGGCCACGCCCATACCGTTGTCGGCTCCGAGAGTGGTTCCGTTTGCGCGCACCCATTCCCCGTCGACATAGGCCTCGATAGGGTCTTTCTCGAAATCATGCACCTTGTCGGCATTTTTCTGAGGCACCATGTCCATGTGAGCCTGAAGTATCACGCCCATGCGGTTCTCCATCCCAGGAGTAGCCGGCTTGCGGATTATGATATTGCCGATTTCGTCCTTATAGGTTTCGAGCCCGAGCCCCTTTCCGAAATTATAAAGGAACTCCACCGCCTTTCCTTCTTTCTTCGAAGGACGCGGGATCTGTGTCATCGCATAAAAATTCTTCCACACTATCTGTGGATTGAGATCTTTGATTGTCATAATTTTATAAATTTTAATAGACTTCCGTCATGTTTTAATTACAAAAATAAACTCCAGTGATTACAACTCCGTTGCAATTCATCGTTTTTCAAGCCTTACCGGCATCGACAAGGTGGTTCCGAGCTGGTAGAACTGCACGCGGCTGCATGAAAGCAGCTTCGTCCCGTCCGAAACGGCTACCTCGGCAACGGCCGGCACCCTGTAATATATCAACGGCTCCACCTGTTTTCCCTTTTCGGCAGTTTCGGTCACTTCGGCCTGCGAAAGCCTCTCTACGTTCTTAAGGACGGCCAGCACAGGTCTTCCCGACATGTCGTCGGCAGGTACTAACCCGTTTTCATCCGATATCCTGAATACCACATACACCTGTTCGTCGGGGACCGGCGTAAAATCGAAATTCATTTTCTGGACCGAATAATCCGTATAACCGAGGAAGAGGGTCATATACTGTTCTTCCAGCCTCGTTATCTCCGCCACAGCCGCACCGAGGGCTTCCCCGTCAAAGGTGGCATCGGTGTCGCCGGTAATAATCTGCTCCCTTTTTTCCCTCAAACGGAAAATCGCGGAAGCGGTTTCAGCGGCTTTCTGCTCGACACTTTTCGCAACTACCTGGTTCTGGCGGACGGATATGCGCTCGTACACGCCGTCGTTTTCCGACAAAGTGTAAAGTTCAACCGTTTCGGAAGAAAAATTGCTCCCCGCTCCGGTCCCGTCAAACCGTCCGGAATCCATGTAGGACGGGAAACGCCAGGTTTCGGAACGTCCGCTGAAATCCCCAGGGATTGAAACGAGCCCCTGGGAAGTGAGTTTCAGGAGATCCGGGGAGGCTATCGAATACTGTCCGACGTCCAGCACATGGGCGGCAGACGGATCGGCCTCGACGAAAGGGGTCATCCTCAACGATTTGACTACATACGACCTGCTGTCTTCGGTACGCGCATCGATACCGAGATATTTCCGGGCGAATTCCGCATAAGGCCCGGCGTGAAAATTCTCGCAGACGGCCTCTGCCTCTATCACGACAGTCGTGGACGGCAGGTTGTAAAAAATTTTTCCGGGAGGGGTTTTCCCGCTTGCGCAAATGCCCGACAGGGCAATCGCCGCTACCGATAAGATTATTTTTCCGTACATTCTTTTCATTTTTTCTTCTTTTTCTTCTTTTTCATTTTTACCGGAGGGTAAAGGCCCTCTATGTTTTTCCATCTTTTATGGCTCCACAGCCAATTGGACGGGTTCTCCCTGACATCTTTCTCCAAAATGGCAAAATAGCGTCTCATCAACGCCTCCGCCCCCATTTCAGAGGCATCGTCACAGATTTTTTCCGGCCTCAGCACATATTTTCCCCTTGCCTCCCTGATGTTATGCAGGTAAACCACGGGCATGGAAAAACGCTCGGCCAGATTGGCGGCGCCCATTATCACGTCGGTCGGAAGCCCGAGAAACTCCCCTATATAATAAGGTGTCCCTGTCCCATACGGGTATTGGTCCACGAGGAAATGATAAATCTTGCCCTCATCCCTGTGTTTTATCATATAACGCAAAACAGAGCGACTGTCTATGAACTGTGAGGGCGAGCACTTTCCGTATGTTCGCGCCTTGATTGTGACCTCCTCCCAAAAATCGTTCACCAGCCGTTTGTATGTCGTGGCGAAATCCGATTTGCGGAACTCTCCCTGCGAAACATACAAATCGACGGCCGCCGGAAGCATCTCCCAATTGCCCGAATGGCTGCACAGGCACATGACCCCATGGCCCTTCTTATGCAACCCTTCGAGTATGCCGGCCTGCTCAAGACGGACAAAGCCTTTGCGTTCGAGCGTGTTCCCGTCCTTGCCTATGCACCATACGAATTCGGCTATCAGGTCGGCTATGTTACGGTAATACTCCCTGATGACCGCAGCCCTTCCCTTTTCTCCGAGAGAAGGCATGGCGGCCTTCAGGTTCGCCTCAAGCACGGCGCGCCTGTAGCCTATCACATTGCCGATAAGCCACGAAACTCCCCTGGCGAAGAAATAATGCACGCCGAGAGGCAGAAAAGAGAGCCCGTGCATCAGCGAAAAGAGCATATTTGGCCAAATTTTCCTCATGATTTGACAAAGATACAATAAATTCGTATTTTTGCCCTCGCTTCCTTTCAGTTTGCAACAATGTTTAAACAAATTATAACAATTTTAACTAAAAAACTGATTTATGTTCAAAGGACAACCTAAAGGGCTATACGCTTTGGCCCTCGCCAACACCGGGGAACGCTTCGGCTACTACACGATGCTTGCGATTTTCACCTTGTTCCTGCAGGCAAAGTTCGGATTCTCCGGAACCGTAACATCCAACATCTACGCAGGCTTCCTCGCATTAGTCTATTTCCTGCCTATACTCGGAGGCTGGCTCGCTGACAAATTCGGATACGGCAAGATGGTCACCACCGGCATCGTCGTGATGTTTGCCGGATACGCCTGCCTTGCCATACCTACGGGGAGCAGCACCGGGGCCATAGTGCTCATGGTAGCCGCCCTGGTCATGATTGCCTTGGGAACAGGACTGTTCAAAGGCAACCTGCAAGTAATGGTCGGAAACCTCTACGATGACCCGAAATATTCGGCAAAGAGGGACTCTGCCTTCTCCATCTTCTACATGGCAATCAACATCGGTGCCCTCTTCGCTCCGACGATGGCATCCAAGATAACCGATTACTTTATGGGAAAACAGGGGCTTACCTACAATTCGGACATACCGGCCCTCGCCCATCAGTACATTGACAATATGAACGGTGTCGCCACTATGGCACCGGACGCACTCGCAAAGTTCCAGTCGCTTGCACAGGCACAGGGCTTCTCCGATCCTGCACAACTCGGAACTTTCTCCCAGCATTACATCGACACCCTTGCAGGGGCATACCACTGGGGTTTTGCAGTAGCCTGCGTTTCCCTGATTGTATCCATGCTGATTTACGTATGCTTCAAACGCACCTTCAAACATGCCGACGTCACTGCAAAACAGCTCTCGGCAGAGAATAAAGAAGTCGTCGAGCTTACTCCTGCACAGACAAAGTCCCGTATCACCGCACTCGTACTCGTATTCATCGTTGTGATATTCTTCTGGATGGCGTTCCACCAGAACGGACTTACACTCACCTTCTTCGCAAGGGACTACACGGCCCAGACCGCAAGCGGCATAACCAGCATGGAATTCAACGTTGTCAACCTGCTGCTGATAATCGTAGCCGTATACTCGCTCTTCTCCGTATTCCAGTCCGAAAAAGGCTCCAGCAAGGCTATTTCCGGCATTATTGCCGTACTCGCCCTCGGCGGCCTCGTATGGAAATATTTCCAGCTGGACGGAAGCTCGATAAATGTGCTGCCTCAGATGTTCCAGCAGTTCAATCCGTTCTTCGTCGTGGCCCTCACTCCTGTATCGATGGCCGTATTCGGCGCCCTGGCAAAGAAAGGCAAAGAACCTTCTGCTCCGCGCAAAATCGGTATCGGTATGGCAATTGCGGCTGTAGGATTCCTTATCATGGCAATCTGCTCCATCGGCCTTCCTGTGCCTAACGACCTTGCCACTACGACAACGGACTACAGGGTTTCACCGAATGTCCTCGTTTCGACTTACCTTGTCCTGACATTCGCAGAGCTCTTCCTCAGCCCTATGGGCATATCTTTCGTATCCAAAGTTGCGCCTCCTAAGTACAAGGGAGCCATGATGGGACTCTGGTTCGGAGCTACCGCTGTCGGAAACTACATGACAATGATTATCGGAACACTTTGGGGCGGACTCCCATTGTGGATACTCTGGACAATCCTCATCGCACTTTGCGTAATATCATGTGTCTTCATATTCTCGATGATGAAGAGACTTGAAAGCGCTACGAAATAAGGTAAAACACTGATAAAAAAATTCGCCCTTGATCGGGGCGATTTTTTTTGTTTCTACGTGGAGAGGGAGGGAAATTTGTTTGCGATTACTCGACGATAAACGCAACTACGAATAAACGCCACCATGAATAAACGCAACTATGTCCTTGTCGCAAAGGTCGGAGCGAGTAAAATATTTACAAATAATTGACAATCAATGATTTAACAAAATGTAACTCGCTCCAAACTTTGTCCGGAAGGTCAGGTGACCTGCATCTCCGGTGCGGTGAAACTTTTTCTGGCGGCCAGAGAACCGTATTTTGCCGGAATTACGAGGATTTTTCGGAAATTTTTCACCCCATGTCCATCTATCATTTTTGCAACACATTAATAATCAACTCTTTATCAAAATCGCTCCTGCGCTTGGGTACCTCAGAAACCACCCAAAGCCAGCCTATGTTTCTATAAGTCACTGATTATCAATTATTTCAAAAGAAGCCGGATGGATATGGGGTGGAAAATTTACCGGCAGAATCCGGTTTTCCTTCCTTGTCCTCTTCCAGAAAGGGTCATCACGCCCTCGCCACAAATGTAGCGCGCAAAAAGAGGGCGGTCCGTTTTTGAACCGCCCTCCTGCACTTGCAATCCTGCTTTATCAGGCAAATCCAGACACTTGCCGGCAAGCCGGAAGAAGCTGCCCGAAGCTTGCTTAATTATGAGCCTGGCTAATATTGTCTATGGACTCGTAACCCTCAAAATCGGCATGCTCTGCCGAATTTTCCATCTTGAAATTCACGGATTCGCGATAAACCTTGGAATTGTTGTTTTCCTGGTCTACGGCAAAACCGATAAGGGTATAGGCTTTTTCAAAGTCGAGCACAAAGAGGGTCGAAGGTTTGTCCACAACGGCTGCCTCATCAGCATTCAGCTTGGCTATGGCATCTTCATCGCTAAGTTCCGATGCGCCCAGGCTTCCCTCATAGAGGGCATAACGATAAGACGAGGCATTACCGAAAATCACATTGTCCACAGGCAGGACAGCCTTTGTCGAATCATTTGCAAACTGGGTATATCCCAAAATGTAAAGGGAATCGCTGCGGAAGAAGTCACCATAGGACAAATCGGTGGAAGCGCCCTCCTGGCTCACGGTAAAGTCCCCCGTGAACTCCATGTAAGCCACATGTACGTTGGCGGTACGCGGAGCTCCGGTCTCATTGAGAAGGGCCGTAACCGAAATCTCATAAGCAGTGCGGTCGTTAAAGTCGGTCAGCCAGGAAGCATCGGATGTAATCGCGATTTTCTCACCGGCAACAGGCCAGTCCAATGTGAAAGTAGCCGAACCTGTGGATTTCCAAGCTGGCAACACCTCGCTTATCTCGGTATCTACCATGCTGAAAGCGGTTTCCCCAGTCTCGACTTTCTCCTGGCACGAAACGAAAGCGAGAGCCGCTATAAGGCTTGAAACAACAGCCAGATTTCTAAAAATATTTTTCATAACGATTGTTTATTTACGCGGTTATATTAAAAGAAGTAACGGAGGCTGATCAACATCTGCCAAGTGCTGAAGGTAGATGAAACCTTGCCCCATGTAGGAGCTTCGAATTCATACTTCCCTTTCGAATAAGTAAGAACCTGGTCACCGCTCATCCTGTCGGTAAGGCCCCAATTCGGATTGAGAAGGTTTGCAATATTGTTGATATCGAAACCTATCTGGAAGGTGTTGGTCTTTCCGGCCACCTTGAAGTGGATGTCCTGGGTGAACTTGAAGTTGAAACGGCTCTGCCATGGAGCTATTGCGCCTCCCCTTTCGGAGTACTCGCCCCTGTGACGGCTGAGATACCTGTCGGAAGCTATGAATTCTTCGTATGCGTCCCTGTTGGCATCGCTGACAAACGGCATCCCGGCAAGTTCTTCGCTCGTAGGGATATAGATAAGGTTGTTCGCGCCATAGTCTCCGGTCACATTATTCATGGTGTAGGAGTAACGGGTATAAGAATAATTGCCTACATACATGTGGTTGTAACCTTCATAGAAGAGACCGAAGGTAGTGGTACCTTTGTCGCCCTCCTTTATACGGTAACTTATGTTTGCAATGAAACGGTGAGGAGATACGTATGTCGCATATCCGAGTTCAGGCGTATTGGAACCGTTCACATTGTATGTCATAGTATTGTAAGCCGAAGTAATCTGGTCTCCGATAGCATCGGACACGGTCTTCGACCCGCTGTGGGTATAGGCCGCCATCAACGACAGACCGAAATCGAAGTCCTTCTGGAGCTGTGCGGTTATAGAGTAATAATAACCGTTTACAGGGCTGTTGGTTATATAGTAAGGGTTCACGAGGCTTCCCATCGAGTTGGTGAAGTTCTCAAGCTCCCAATAGTTGCGCGCCATCGGCTCGCCCGGAAGCGTTATTCCCTCTTCGGTCTTCTGCATACCGAGCAGGTTCACATTGACAGATGTCAGTTCGTGGCTGTAAATACCTTCCAAAGAAGCCTCGATGCCTCCCGGGATACGGCCGTCCAATGCAAGGGAGGTCTTCCATGTCGTAGGCATTATGAGGTTCTTGTCAAGAATGGTAGGATTTGCAGGAGCCGCCAGATCCTGGGATTTGAACTCTCCTTTGTAGATATCCTCGAGGATGTCGCTGACATTGGTATGGAAATTAGGCGTATTGGCACCTGTTCCGGTAGCGTCCACATACTGGGCCTGGAGGCAGTTGCTGTTTCCGGCTGCGGATACAATCCACACGAATGGCAGACGTCCCGTAAAGATACCTGTACCTCCGCGGAGCACGAGGGAACGGTCACCGAGGATATCCCAGTTGAAGCCGACACGCGGAGAAACGTTCAGACGTGCCTTTGGCATGTCGGAAGTCGAAAGCCCGTATATCGAAGATTCCGGATGGGTATTGGCCAGCATAAGGAACTCCTTGTTGGTATTGCCTTCAATCGAAGGATAGAAAGGCATCTCGAAACGGAGACCGACGGTCAGTTTGAACCTGTCGTTAAAATTGAGCTCGTCCTGAACGTATGCCGAAGCCTGCATGTACTGGAAGCTCGGATAAACCTGCTGTAGGTCATCCCTGTTGGAATGGGTTATGGCGAATGCCACAGGTTTTCCTGCCGCAACGAAACTCTCCCATGAATCATATACGTAATATCCGAGGCCGCCCTGCATGAAACCGTTCTTGGTATCGTTCCACTCGAACTGGAGTCCGGCCTTGATATTGTTGATTCCCTTGACGATGCTTACTTCATCCGTAACCACTACGGTCTGCACGTCACGAAGGTTTCCGTAAGTGAAAGGATCGGGACCGAAGGAAGTCAGAACCGCCCTTTCCCCGTTATCCGCCGGATAAAGGATATCCACGGTAGGGAAGTTGTCTCCCACGAAGCTGCGTGGCTCGTTCTGGTGGGACCATGTGATACGGAACATATTGTTCACCATACCGTCGAGGAAACGGGAGTTAAGCTCGGCAGCGAGCGAAGTGAAGTTCTGCTCCTGGAAATACCTTGAGCTCTCGAAATACATCGCATAGTCGGAAGTACGTCCGTATACGTTTCTGTTGTATGGGTTAGGAACTATAGGGTTTACCGAAGAAGAAGGGTCGGAAGAATATTTGTTGTCAGTGTGGCTGAAACGGATATTGAACCTGTGGTCATTATTGATGTTCCAGTCGATACGCGCCATCAGCTTCCAGTCAGGAGTGCTCAGCGAATATCCCTGATACCTTCCAGGGTCGTATCCGTAGGTATCCATCAGATAAGACCTTACTTCATCGAGGAAAGTGGCGGTAGGACGGGCAACATTCGTTCCCGGTTTCCAGTTCTCGCCGACTTTGCCATCGCCTTTGCTGGCAATCATGTCCGAGCCCGGAACATTGTCGGCCGAATACTCGAAGTTGACGAAGAAGAAGAGTTTGTTCTTGATGATAGGGCCTCCGATGCTCACACCGGTGGTATTGTTGAGAGACTGGCTGTTCGTCAATTGGATATCTCCGACACGGTCTCCCTGCAACTGGTCATTGGTAAAGTAGTTGTACAGCGAGAATGTCCATTCGTTGGAACCGCTCTTGGTCACCGCATTGATGGCACCTCCCGTAAAACCGGACTGGCTGACATCGAAAGGAGTGATGTTCACCGACATCTGCTCAAGGGCGTCCAGGGAAATAGGAGCTCCGCCGGCAGGAAGGTTGGACCCGATACCGAAAGCGTTGTTGAATGCAGCACCGTCGACAGTCACGTATGAAGAACGGTAGTTACCGCCTCCGACAGCAAGACCGTTGGATGTAACGGATGCCTGAGGAGTGAGGCGCATGATATCGTTCATGCTTCTGCTTACCGTTGGAAGGGCTTCCATTGTCCTCCCGCTTACAGCAGTACCGGCACCTGCCCTGTCGACATTCATGTTCGAATTGATAGCATCGGCATAAGTCACGGCGGCTTCAAGGCCGATAGCCTCTATCTCCATGTCGAAATTCACCAGAACGTTTTCACCCACCGGAGCATAAAGACCAACTGTCTCCGCGGTACGGTAGCCGAGTATCTCGGCCGTAATGGTGTAAGGTCCGCCAGGGGTAACACCGTTAAGACGGAAATTACCGTTCTTGTCGGAAATGGCGTTATACTGCGTACCCGAAGGGGTATGGACAGCGATTACGGCAACGCCCGGAAGCGGTCCTGACTCGTCTGCGACACGGCCGCTAAAGGAAGCGGTAGTAACCTGCGCATGCATGGCTACCGAGGCGAAAATGCCTATCATCGCCGCAGCAAAACACTTAAATGCTTGTTTCATAATAACTTTTGAATTAATTAGATTATGTTAGTGGGACAAAGGTATAATAAAACGGAAAATTATAAAATTAAATCAATGTGAAATTTTTGTGAAAACGGAAAAACACTGATTGTTGGAAAAATATCTTGATTTTCCCGTAAAAATATT
>NZ_NFIV01000005.1 GCF_002159555.1 Muribaculum sp. An289 | reverse complement strand
GGCAAGGGTAGCCTTGAAGTTTTAGCCTCTCGTTATTCATGGCTCGGCATAGTATCGGACTTCCTGCCGTGTTCCAATATCCACCACGGGTATTGGCCCATTGCCAAGCTCGCCACCTGTCTATGCCGCATCTCACGAGATTCCTGAACCTTGCGCCGACTTTCTTCCAACTCTTCCAGACATAACTCCGTATTCTGTGACGAAGCCACTCATCCGTCGATTGGAGGATGTTACGCATATCAGCCAATTTAAAGTAGTTCATCCAACCATTGATGAATCGGTTCAGCTTGTCTTTCAGTTTTGCGTAGCCCCAACCCTTACTCCTTGAGGTCAGTTCTTTCAGTTTCGCTTTCATCTTAGTAACTGACTTGGGATGAAGGCGCAGACGGCATTGCCCGTTCATCATATAGAAAGAGTAACCCAAATACTTCACCCTGCCCGCGTATGACACTTCTGTCTTTTCCCGGTTCACTTTAAGGTGAAGCCGTGATTCGATAAAAGTGGCGATGCTCTCACGAACGCGTTCTGCTGCACGCTTGCTACGGACTAATATCATGCAGTCGTCTGCATAGCGGACAAACTTGTGACCCCTGCGGGCGAGTTCCTTGTCGAGTTCGTTAAGCATGATGTTTGCCAACAGAGGGCTTAACGGACCGCCTTGGGGAACACCTTCCACACTTTCCTCATAGCTGCGGCTGAACATGACGCCTGCCGTAAGGTACTTGTGGATGAGGGATATTACACGTCCGTCACGTATGGTGCGGGAAAGTACCCTTATCAGCATGGCGTGGTTCACCGTGTCGAAAAAGCGTTCAAGGTCAAGGCACACGCAGTATTTATAACCTTGGGTGACATATTCCTGCGCCCGCCTCAATGCCTTGTGGCAGCTTCGATGAGGGCGGAAGCCAAAGCTGTTGTCACTGAACTGGCGTTCATAGATGGGATTCAGTATTTGGCTGATGGCCTGTTGGATTACCCTGTCCACCACCGTCGGGATAACAAGGGGACGTTTCTTGCCATTATCCTTCGGGATTTCCACACGGAGGACAGGACTCGGGCGGTATCTGCCCGATTTCAAGGATTCCACAAGTTCATCTTTGTGTCCTTTCAGATAGCCGCCCAATTCCTCGGTCGACAGTCCGTCTACTCCACCACTGCCGTGATTGCGCTTGACTTGCAGGTAAGCACGGTTAAGGTTATCCGGCGAGAGGATGAACTCCAATAGGTTTCCACGTCCAAATTGCACTTCCTTGAGGTTGTTTTCAGTCATGTCCATGAAGGTCTGCACCCCCTCATAGCTTTCGCATTCCGTGCTATCATTTTGAGGGTGGCTATCGGTTGACCTCGGTATTTTCTGCATTCTTCCCTTCATGGAGTGGCTTTCATTTACTGCTCAATTGACTAATGGTTCAGCCCTTCCCCGAGTTGAGTAAAAAAATAATCGGGTACTATGGCCTCTGCTGACTTCTCATGGCTAGCTTTACTCCGTACTTCGGAAATTCATCCTCCGCACGTCCATGAGACCTCCCCAGTTAAGGACATGCTCTTTCCATCTTATACCTGCTTGATTTACTTAGGGCATTTCCGTATAGCTATCGGACTTTGACTTGTTCGGTAGTCTTATCCATGCCCATTAGCCTTATATCAAGTTCCTGTACGTCAGGCCAGATGTTTGCCGCCAGCTTCCTTCAGATTCCAACTCACGATGGACACCCTTGCTCTTGGCTATACACTTCCCGCTATCGGGCGTGTTACAGACTTGCACCGCTTAGAGAATGTTCGTGCTAGGCGAACCGAAAAAAAGCACCTGCATTTTTATGCAAGTGCTTGAATCATAAAGGTCTTTTCAGACCGTTTCGTGGTCCCACTTGGGCTTGAACCAAGGACCCCCTGATTATGAGTCAGGTGCTACTAACCAACTGAGCTATGGGACCGTTCCATCATGTATTACAAAACTGTAATCTCGAATTGGAGTGCAAATATAGTAATTTTTTTTAATCCAATATGTTTTTCTGCAAAAAATTATTTTCACTTCGCAGTCATTGCCTCCGTAAATCGGAAGCCGCATGAACAAGAGAGAAGGCGTGCATAATTCTTACACGCCTTAAAGGAGTGGGGATGTGTCAAAAGTCAGATTTTGACACATCCCCACCACTCTCATCGTTATCGGGAACAATTTCCCGCATTATCCATTAGCGATTATTCCCGTATTCAAATTGCATTGACCGTCACCGGTTCCGAATGTTCTCCCTCGTAAGATGCAGAGAAAATATATTCGCCCGCAATCGAAGTCGAGAATTTGAAACCGTTTTCGCTCGGAGGAAGACAAGTAGACAAAGTTCCCTCACAGCATACGCTGACACCGGGCGTATGGGTTATGTCTTCTCCGTCTTTCATTATGGTAAACGAAACCTCATCTTCCCCGTCTGCGACAAATTCGGTCTTGTCGGCAACAAGCACAAGGCCTTGAGAAGCCTTTTCGCAAGATGCTGTAAACGCCAAAGCCATAACGGCTATAAAACAATAAATAATCCTCTTCATAACACAATTTCATTTATTCTTCGTAGGCATAGTTTTCAATCTGCCCCAAATGCAAATTGACTGCATTGTCCACAATGTAACCATAGTCTTTATATTCCACGAACCCTATTGCGGTAGAACCGCTATATGTGCCTTCACGCAATGTAAAAGCAACGACATGAAGATTGTCCTGGTTCTCTACATTATATGGTACAGAGAAATCAAAGTGGAATTTTTGCGTTCCGTTCGACTGTGCCGAGAAGGCCTCGCCGTACAAGAGATTGTCGGTGATGGAAGCGCGCAATACATTATTGTGGACATAGTCCTTGCCTTCATCCGAGCCGCTTTGGTATGCTTGATCATGAATGATGCCGTCCTCAAGCAGATATACGCAAAGTGCGTACTCACCGGCATCTTTCGATGCGACATAAATATCCGCGCTTATGGCGTCGTCCTCCAAGACCGCATAACCACCGATGACTGTATTGGAAGGCAGGTTGCCTGTAGCCTCCCTTGCTAAATTTTCAAAATATTCCGCAGCCAAAGCTGTAGACGAAATATTAGGCAAGTATGCATAGTAATTGGTATATCCTTCAGGGAGAGACTCTACACCGAAGAAACTAGAAAAGTCATAATAGCCAGGAAAAGCCAATCCGCCTTCCGAAGTGCTCTCATGAATATTTATCGGAATTATGTGGTCCGGATACTGTTCACTGGCCGATTCAAGTCCATAGTTCATGAAAGGGCAGAAACCGCACCATGTAGCAGTCATCCTCATTACGATCGAACGCCTGATAAACTGCCTGTCGTAATCAGCCACCAGGTCGCCCATTTGCTCCACGGTAACTATGGCCGTCGTCGAATCTTCCGAATTGGAAGTCAGCATAAGATCTGCCTTACGGAAATCGGAATCATTGGCCTCGACAGACAGGTTTATCTTTGACACCATATATTTGGAATAGCTATAGCCGTCCGCCAACAGCGTGGAGTCGTATTGTACACTATTGACTGTCAACCAATCTTCCTCGCAGGACACATCGTACTTGACGTTTCCTTCTACCGTAACGACAAGATTGCCGCCTTCCCTTACGCATTCAGCATCGCTTTCCGTTATATTGAATCCCGGAACGCCATCCTGAATCACATAATACACGTTGTCAATATCGCCTGTGATTATATGGAAGCCTAACAGCCGTTCCTTCAAATCATTATTTTCTGTAAGAACGCTTACTGTAATCTGTGCCGTACCGGCACTTCCCCTCATCGGCCTGACGGTATACCAAGGCGAGTCATTTTCGATATACCAGTCTTCATCAAATTCCATCCGGACGGTTACCGTTTCCCCGGCAGAATTTGGAACGAATATGCTGTTTCCGATTACTTCGGTAAAATCCGGATCATCCGGTCCCTGCTTGTCGCACGAAGACAAGGATGCCACCGCCAGCACAATGGAAAACAAGCAAAAAAACACTCTATTGTTAAAAATCATAATTTATTTACTTCGATACAAAATTTCTATTAAAAATATAACCTTGTAAGTTCACCTGTATAAGTACCCTTGAAGTTGTAGCCTATGTCATCGTACAGGTCAAATGACAGAGTATAGGTGCCGTTACCGTTGTCGGTTATTGTAATAGTACCATCTGCAGCAGGCGCCGCCGACCATGTACTTTTATCTGACCTGTCAGGCTTTATTTCCAAAGCAGTTCCTGAATTCCTTATTTTACTTACGGTACTGCATTCGCCTATTTTAAATGTACCTTCTTCAAAGCCTTCTCCGCTGTTCGCTTGGAACGTACCGAGAGGAATTGCGGCGGTATGAGTGAAAATCTCACCATAGAACTTGTCTCCGCCCTCATCGTCAATAAGGAAACGTACATAACTGTCATCGGAACCGTCTGTCCAGTTATATGCTTTGAATGAAACCGCTTCTCCACTGCTGAAGTTAGCCTCCGGATAATCTCCGTTAAGTGTAGACCCGAGAGCGGACTCGAAAGATATCTCACCGTTGAAAGTACCCGAGAAATTAAAGTATTCGTTGAAAGTAAAATTAAATGTATAAACTCCATCTCCAACCGCCATGGTACCGGAGTCGATCTGCCCGAGCTCAGCGCCGCCTTCAAGAGACAGTACCGTGTATTCATAGTCGTTTTCACCGTATGCGATGCCTGGCTTGATACCCTCTGTCTGCAAATTGTCCGGAGCTACCTCATAAGTGTCATCCGGAACCTTTTTATCCACCAAAGTGGCGTAAAAAGCAACCTGAAGAGAGGTTGTTCCAGACTCGTCAGTGAATACGGCAGTGATATAATTGCCATTAATTTTGGCCTGCACATCCGAAAATACCACGTCCGACACATCCTCGTCTGCCAGATATGCGTTCATAGTCACGAAAGTCGTATCGCTTACTTCGCTGTACATGTCCTTATCAGAAACAGCCGCCAATGCAAGTACATACCTTTGGCCAGCGGCAAGATTATCGACAGTAGCCTCGGAAGCGGCCGGGTCGATGGATACTCCCTCTGCCAGAATCTGCTCCGGTGCAGGGATCTCGTTACCTTGTACAATCGCCATGTAGGACACTCTTGCTGCATCGGTGTGGCTATATGTAAAGGTGGCCGCCGTACGAGTGAGCCTTGTGAACTCCCCTATTGTCACCGTAGGCACCAACAGCTCCTCGGAAGTAGTCACGCTCTGAGTAGCGACTTCGCTGTATACATCCTCGCTGGATGCGGCAGCTACTACAATATATCCGGTTTCAGGAGTAAGGTTTTCTGCCGTGCGGGTTATGGACGGCACTGTAGCATTCATCCTCTCGCCGTTAGCAATAATGTCTTCGGCAGTAGGGACTGGCTCATCTGCGGAGAGAACCATCCATGCCACAGTTTCGGCGTCGGATGGACTTACAGTATATGTAAAGGAATAAGCCGTAACAGTATCGATAGAGACCGTTACTTTAGGATCCGCCGTTTCCGGAGGATTATCATTACCACGGTTCTTATCGCAGGACGCGGCTAAAATCATACTTGCAGCCATAAGGACTGCCAAAACGTTCTTTTTCATAATTAAGACTAATTTGATTAGTTAGTAATTCGCTTACTCATTAACATAGGCGAGGCCTGTAAAGTCGCCCGTATATGAAAGGCGGTACCACTTGCCATCCGTACACAGAACACGCGCATCGAACTGGGTAACCCCTCCTTCCAGATGTTTCACCCAAACAGTACCTTCCGTAACATAGTACTGAGGGATGTAATAATAACCTGAAGCCACTCCGTAGAAAGAACGGTTGGAGAATGTTCCGGGAGCATGCGAACTCGGATCGAAGGTGTAAGTTCCTTCAGGTATGGAAATCACTCTCTTATAAGGCGTGCCGTTCCACAGATAATCCTCTAGTTCAGGCTCTCCTTCTGCAAACAGGTCTATATTCAAACCTTCAGACCCGTCCTCCCACATACCGAGGGTCGAAACCCAGATATAGTAATCTTTTTCACCGGTATAGTACTCTCCGTCAAGATCCTTTGCCTCAATAAACACATCGTAGTCTCTGCCGTCCTGGCTTATGGTCACGGAATCAAGAAGGCTGCCCCCGTTGTAGTCGAAGCGAATGGCCAAAATGCCCTCCCTCGGCTCGCCGTCATTCCTCTCTACATTCACAGTAATCGTATTCGATTCAGGGTCATCGGCAACATACGAAACCCATGATTCTCCGGAAAGCATCGTCACTACAAATTGCCCCTCTTCAGGACGGGAAGACAAAAAATATCCAAGTGACAAATCGCCTCCATCCAAAGGAGCGGAAACGCTGTCTTTAATCATATTGAAAGTAATCTCATCCGGCACGGGCGGATTCGGATCGCTTCCATTGTTCTTGTCACAGGCTGCCACGAAAAAGAAACAACCCAAAAAACACGGTATTAAAAATTTTCTTATCATAAAACATCGGCAAAGCTCTATTAATAAACTTTCATTACCTGTAGATATCCAGAGCTTCATTAAGATTTCGTGCAGGTAGATTACATTTTCAAATCACAAAGTTAATAAAATAATTACCAATACCATCACACTGGTCTGATTTAATGAAAATATCTTTTATGCCATGATTTTTCTTCCATCTGCTTACAAGTTGAAACCGGTTGTTTTTATTTGACTGACAATAAAAACAACCGGTTATTAAATGTACATGACGGCTTGTATGTCAAGCCTTGATCTCAACATCGACACCGCTTGGGAGTTCAAGTTTCATAAGAGCGTCAACTGTCTTAGGGTTTGAACTGTATATATCCAAAAGGCGGCAGAAAGAATTGAGCTCGAACTGTTCGCGGGCCTTCTTGTTTACGAAGGTCGAGCGGTTTACGGTAAATATCTTCTTGTCTGTAGGAAGAGGAATAGGACCTTTGACCTCAGCACCGGTAGACAATACCGTATCAACGATCTTTTTTGCAGACTTGTCAACAAGCATGTGATCGTATGATTTAAGCTTTATCCTGATTTTCTGACTCATATCAATTAAATTCTTTTATTAATCATTTTTACTCGTCATCATCTGAGATTCTGCGATTTCCGCTTTTCTCGATAACTTCTTTTGCAATGTTTGCAGGAACCTCCGCATAATGGGAGAATTCCATCGTACTTGTCGCACGGCCGGAAGAAAGGGTACGCAGAACCGTAACATAACCGAATTGCTCGGAAAGCGGAACTTCGGCTTTGACAATCCTTGCATTGCCCTTCGAGTCCATGTTGGTAATCTGTCCGCGGCGACGGTTGAGGTCACCTACGATGTCACCCATATAGTCTTCAGGGGTAACGACCTCCAAGGACATGATAGGTTCCATCAAGACAGGTTTTGCCTTAGGGACTGCCTTGCGGAAGGCCTGACGGGCACAGATTTCGAATGAAAGCTGGTCGGAATCGACAGGATGGAAAGATCCGTCTTTCAGCACAACTTTCATGGAAGTCACTTCGTAGCCGGCTAGAACTCCGTTCGCCATGGCAGCCTTGAATCCTTTCTCTACAGAAGGGATGAACTCCTTAGGGATATTTCCTCCTTTGACTTCATCGATGAACTGGAGACCTGTGACTCCTTCATCGGCAGGCCCGATCTCTACAATGATATCGGCGAATTTACCACGGCCGCCGGTCTGCTTCTTGAATACCTCACGGTGCTGTACCGTACCTGTGATGGCTTCCTTGTAGTTGACCTGAGGAGCGCCCTGGTTGATTTCGACACCGAATTCACGACGAAGACGGTCCACGATGATATCGAGGTGAAGCTCGCCCATACCGCTGATGATGGTCTGACCGGTTTCCTGATTGGACTGTACGGTAAACGTAGGGTCCTCTTCGGCGAGTTTGCCCAGGGCTATTCCCAACTTGTCCAAATCCTTCTGGGTCTTAGGCTCTACGGCAAGACCGATAACCGGATCAGGGAAAGTCATGGACTCAAGGACGATAGGAGCCTGCTCGGCGCAAATCGTATCTCCGGTACGGAGATCCTTGAAACCTACAGCCGCACATATATCGCCGGCCTCGACAAAATCAATGGCATTCTGCTTGTTCGAGTGCATCTGATACAGTCTCGCCACGCGTTCTTTCTTGCCGGACCTCGTATTGAGGACGTATGAACCGGCATCGAGACGGCCGGAATATGCCCTGAGAAAAGCAAGGCGGCCGACGAAAGGATCAGTGGCAATCTTGAACACAAGACCGCAGAAAGGCTCTTTGGCATTCGGAGACCTGTGCTCTTCCTTACCCGTTTCAGGATTGGTACCGGTAACGGCGCCCTTGTCCAGAGGAGAAGGGAGATAGCGTATCACAGCATCCAGAAGGAACTGCACGCACTTGTTCTTGAACGAAGAGCCGCAGCATATAGGCACTATGGCCATGTCTATCGTCGCTTTGCGCAAAGCGGAGATGACCTCTTCCTCGGATATGGAATCCGGATCCTCGAAGAATTTCTCCATCAGCGACTCGTCATATTCGGCAGCAGCCTCTATGAGTCTTTCGCGCCACAGGGCCACATCGGCCTTCATTTCCTCAGGTACATCGGCGACATGGTAATTTACCAGTTCCTTCCCTTCGGAATCATATATGAGAGCCTTTTGCGACAAAAGATCGACAATTCCTTCAAATTTATCCTCAGCACCGATAGGGAGGCAGATAGGCACGGCCCTTGCCCCGAGTTTTTCCTTAATCTCATCGACAACAGCCAGGAAATCCGCTCCTACGCGGTCCATCTTGTTCACGTATGCTATTTTAGGAACACGGTACTTGTCAGCCTGTCTCCAGACAGTCTCGGACTGGGGCTGTACACGTCCGACCGCACAGAAAGTCGCCACGGTCCCGTCCAGTACGCGGAGCGACCGTTCAACCTCTACTGTGAAATCCACGTGCCCCGGAGTATCTATCAGGTTTATCTGATAAGTATCATCCTTGTACTTCCAGAATGCGGTAGTGGCCGCAGATGTTATGGTAATGCCACGTTCCTGCTCCTGCACCATCCAGTCCATCGTCGCAGCCCCTTCATGGACTTCGCCGATTTTATGGGTCTTCCCGGTATAATACAGGATACGCTCGGACGTGGTAGTCTTACCCGCATCTATGTGGGCCATTATACCAATGTTTCTCGTGTATTTTAGGTCTCTTGCCATATTTTCAAGTTAATATCCCAAATTGCATCCCTGCACCGTATTGCGACAGGGTTTTTAGAAGCGGAAATGCGCAAAAGCCTTGTTTGCCTCGGCCATCTTGTGCATATCTTCTTTTCTCTTGAACGCACCGCCTTCATTGTTGTAAGCAGCAATGATTTCGGCAGCGAGTTTTTCCGACATCGAATGTCCGGAACGCTTACGTGCATAAAGTATCATGTTCTTCATGCTCAACGACACCTTTCTTTCCGGGCGCACCTCGGTCGGAACCTGGAAGTTGGCACCTCCAACGCGACGGCTTTTAACCTCGACCTGAGGCGTCACGTTTTCAAGGGCCTTCCTCCATATATCCAGAGGAGCCTTGTCAGAATCTTTCATCTTCTCGCCCACCATGTCAATGGCATCGTAAAAAATAGAATACGCGATACTCTTCTTCCCCTGCAACATAAGATTGTTCACGAAGCGGGTAACCTCTGCATCGTGAAACTTAGGATCAGGAAGTAGAATCCTCTTTTTAGGCTTCGATTTTCTCATTTTTACAGAAAAATTTAAAAATTAAAATTACTTCTTAGATTTCTTTGGTCTCTTCGTACCATAGAGGGAACGGCTCTGAGTCCTTCCATCTACGCCGGCAGTATCCAAAGCTCCTCTAAGGATGTGGTAACGCACACCTGGGAGATCCTTCACACGGCCTCCGCGGACAAGCACGATTGAGTGCTCCTGGAGGTTGTGTCCTTCGCCAGGTATGTAGGCATTGACCTCTTTCTGGTTGGTAAGACGTACACGAGCGACTTTACGCATAGCCGAATTAGGCTTTTTAGGCGTAGTCGTATAAACGCGCACGCAAACCCCCCTTCTCTGAGGACAAGCATCCAACGCGCGAGATTTGCTCTTCTCGACAATAACCTCGCGTCCTTTGCGAACTAACTGTTGAATTGTTGGCATAAATACTTGTAAATCTTTACTTTATGTTACTATACCGCACTTTTGCGGGATGCAAAGATAGATATATTTTTTCACATTACCAACATGTTATCAACAATATGGCATGTTTAATAAAATTTTTTCTTCACAAGGGACCTGTAGCACAGGGTCATATATGCACTCCTTACGATAAGATGCACGAAATACGCCCCGCACAGGACATGTATGCCGAGCGATGCTTCACGCAGGACTGTGAAAGTCCCGTCGCCCGCCACCGACACCGGCCCCTCCACCAGTCCGGAAACGGGAACTCCCAGCAATGCGGCCCCTGCATAATAACAGATGAAAAAGCCGGCCATCGCATAAATCATCGAATTGCGTATGCATTTGGTCTCAGTGGCACCGACGAAGACCCCGTCCCAGATGAAGGCCGCACATCCGAGAAGCGGCATGAGCATCAGCCACGGCATATACGACATGGCAAGTTCCACCACCGTCCTCTCGTCCGTCATCAGCTGCAAAAGATATTTTCCCGCAATACCGTAAACGAAAAGGAAAATCACCGATATGGACGTTCCCCATACGAAAATCCGGCGTACGGCATCCTTGAAACAATCGTAACGCATCTCCCCCACGTACCTGCCGGAAAGGGCCTCGCCCGCGTATGCGAAACCGTCTATAAAGAATGAAAAAATCATAAGGAGTTTCATGAGTATCGACCCAACCGCAAGAAGTTCATCCCCGAAACGGGCCGATATCGTCGTAAATCCAATATAAACGAGTATGATGCAGACCGAGCGGATGAACAGGTTGCCGTTCATCCTGAAAAACGATGACAGCCGACCGCCTCCCATGGATTCGCGCAGGCCGACCCCTTTGAAAACATGACGGTATTTGGACAAAAGGAGAATTATCGAAAGCGCCAGTCCGGAATACTGCGCAAATACGGTTCCCCAGGCCACTCCGGCAAAACCGAGGGGTGTCCTGACGGCAAGGAAAAGGCTGGCGGCGATATTCGCAACATTGACGAAAATATCCACGGCCATAGGCCTTACCGTATCCTGCATTCCGATGAACCAGCCTTTGAACACGAACATGGAAAGAGTGGCGGGAGCCGCCCATATCCTTATATTAAAATAGGTAAGGGCCAGCTCTTTGACCTGCCGGGTGCAGTCTATGACGAGGAAAGCCGCCTGCACCACCACCCATTGCAGAATCCAGACGGCCAGGGCACAGAGCACGGACGTGACAAGCCCCCTGAGGAAAATCCTTGCCGCATCACTGTCGTCCTTACGTCCGTAGGCCTGGGCGGCAAGCCCTCCCGTACCTACCCTGAGAAAGCCGAAATTCCAGTAAATAAGGTCGAAAAGCATGGTTCCCACAGCAATGCCCCCGATAAAGGAAGCATGGCCGAGATGTCCGGCTATGGCCGTATCCGCCATCCCGACAAGCGGGACGGTTATATTGGCGAGAATACTCGGAAGCGCGAGCCTGAGTATCCTCCGGTTCATTCCTTTCACGGCCATTATTGTGCTGTTTCCTTAAAAAGATAGACCTTGTCGCCCCGGCGCAGTTTAAAACCTTCGCCTCCGGCGGCCTCCCCGAGAGGGATGGAGCAGAACGTTCCTTTCCCACAACTTCCGACAGGTTCCAGGTCCACCCGGATTTCGGGAACGGTGAGTTCCACGACCCCGGTAGACGGTCCCATTATCAGTATCGGGTCGCCGACACTAAGTTCCCCCGATTCGATATAAATCTCCGCGACACCGATTTTGGCAAAATAATTCGTTATTTTTCCCACATATACCTTCCTCTTTGTAGCCTTGCTCCCATAGACGTCGCACCATTCGCCGAGTCGCGCACCCTGATAATAGCCGTCCCAGAAACCGCGGTTGAAAACTTCGGAAAGGCCCTCTTTCAGGGAAGCCGCGAGTTCCGGGGTGTATGTCCCGTCACATACCGCATCGGCGGCAGTACGGTAGGCGGAAGCGGCCCTTTTCACGTATTCTCCGGAACGTGCCCTGCCCTCTATCTTGAAAACGGTCACTCCCGCATCGATGATTTTGTCCATGAATTCTATGGTACACAAATCTTTCGGCGACATGATATATTTGTTGTCAATATGGAGTTTTGAACCGGTTTCGAGGTCGGTCACTTCGTATCCGCGGCGGCATATCTGGTAGCAGGCACCGCGATTGGCGGAAGCCCCGTACTCGTGCAGGCTCAGATAGCATTTTCCCGATATGGCCATGCACAGCGCCCCGTGGGCGAACATCTCGATTTCGACAAGACGGCCCGAAGGACCTTTGATGCCCTCTCGGATTATGGTTTCATGAATCTCCTTCACCTGATGCAGGTTGAGCTCCCTCGCAAGGACGATTACGTCGGCATAGGCCGAATAGAACCGGAGAGCCTCTACGTTGGAGATGCTGAGCTGGGTGGAGATATGTACTTCGAGCCCCAAAGAGCGGGCGTAGGTTATGGCGGCCATGTCCGAAGCTATTACGGCTGTGATGCCGGCTTCCTTGGCCACCCTGAGGGTGTCCCTCATCTCCTCCAGGTCCTCCTGATAGAGGACGATATTAAGTGTAAGGTAGGATTTAAGGCCGTGCTCGCGGCAAATTGCACACACCTGGGGCAAATCGGACAGCTGGAAATTGTTCGCGGAATGCGAACGCATGTTCAGGCGGTCAACTCCGAAATACACTGAGTCCGCCCTCCCCTGGATTGCAGCCCAAAGGGACTCGTAACTCCCTGCCGGAGCCATTATTTCCAATGATTTCCTGTCCATCTCTGCCTGTCCTCCTTTCCTACTGGTTCCGAGACGGTCCCGATGCCGGTTCTGGTTCCGATGCCGGTCCAACCGCCCGAGGCCGGTCGCTATTTTTTCCTGTTGAACAAAGATTCGAGATAATCCCTCAACCTCTCAAGCTGCCGTGGTTCAAGGGAAGAGTCCTTCAGGGCCTCCATGGCCTTGACATGATATTTTTCTATCTCCGAAAGGGCGGCGGAATCCGCTCCGAGCTCCATGTAAAGCTCCTTCATCGCGGCAATCTTGGAAGCGCGCTCTTCCGGTGTGCCCACAGGCATGGCGAGTATCCCGTGCAGACGGGAGGAATTTTCCGAAGAAGCCGTCTTCATCGCATATACCAGAAGCCAGCTTTTCTTGTTGTTTACTATGTCTCCGCCTATGTTCTTCCCGAAAATTATCGAATCCCCGAAAGTGTCCAAATAATCGTCCATAATCTGGAACGCCATTCCGATGAAATAACCGTAATCGTATATGGCTTCGCAGGTCTTGCGCGGCGCACCGGCTATCATGGCACCCATTTTTCCGGAACATGCGATGAGCACCGCCGTTTTCAGGCCTATCATTTTAAGGTATTCGTCGAGGGTGACCACACTCGATTTTTCGAAGTCCATATCCAGCTGCTGCCCTTCGCACACTTTCGTTGCGGTATCGTTGAACAGCCTCATGACATCCGGAAGAATCTCGGCCGGGGCTTCCGACAACAGCGAATAGGCTTCTATGGACATGACGTCTCCGGAAAGTATCGCCGTATTCGAATCCCATTTCCTGTGTACCGTAAGCTGTCCGCGCCGACGGTCGGAATTATCCATTATATCGTCGTGTATAAGGGTAAAGCAATGGAAAACCTCTATCGCCATCATCGGTTTGAGGATGGAATTGTCGATTCGGTCCGAAAACAGGTTGTAGGCGGTAAGGCACAGCCTCGGCCTGATCCGTTTTCCGCCAATCGAAATCATGTACCTCAAAGGGTCGTACAGATGTTCCGGATATGGCTTGAAAGACAATGCCGTAAAACATTGCCTGATGATTTCGTCTATTTCTATCGTCTGAAACATATCGCTGGTTATTTATCGGTTGGCAAAAATACACATATTCACTCAATTTATAAAACGGAATTTATAATTTTGCATCCGGGATATTATAAAATATTTGCTTAATGAAAACCGGAATCGCGACCGTCATCAAACATACCGGAAGCCATTATCTGCTTTCGGAGCTGCCGGAATGGTCCCCTTTCCCCTGTGTCATCAAGGGGAAAATGAGGCTCAAGGGCTCTACTTCCACCAACCCGGTGGCCGTAGGAGACCTCGTAAGGTATGAAACCGACGGAAAATGCGGCGCAATCACGGAAGTGCTTCCGCGCAAGAACTATCTCATCCGCAAATCCACCAACCTGTCGCGCCAGAACCACGTCATAGCCGCGAATATCGACAGGGCCTTCCTTATAACCACCATAGCCTTTCCGGAAGTAAAACTGCCTTTTTTGGACAGGATACTCCTTACCTGCGAGGTGTATAACGTTCCGGCGGCCATAGTACTGAACAAGATAGACCTCTGCCGGGGGACCTGCGATGAAAGCATTGAAGCGTTCAGGAGGATTTACGGGGAAAAGGCCGGATACGAAATAATCGAGACATCGGCCGTTACCGGAGAAGGGGTGGACAGGCTGAGGGAGGAATGCAAGGACAAGGTAGTGCTGTTCTCAGGGGTCTCCGGAGTAGGAAAATCCTCACTTATCAAGGCCATAGACCCTAATCTCGACCCGAAAACGGGGGAAATCTCCGAAGCGCATCTCCAGGGAAAACACACCACGACCTTTTACGAAATGCACAGGATTGCCACGGGAGGTTTCGTCATCGACACTCCCGGGATAAGGGGCTTCGGGCTCGTGGACCTGAAGCCGGAAGAAATAGCGTTGTATTTTCCGGAAATGCTGCGCCATGCGCCCGACTGCCGTTTTTCCCCATGCACCCACACGCACGAACCGGGATGCGCGGTAAAAAAGGCCGTTGAATCCGGCGAGATTGCCGCCGAACGCTACAATTCATATCTCGGGATGTTGGAGGAAGGCGAAAAATACCGGTAATCTTCAGCCGCGGCATTTGCGGCACATCATCAAATCCGCAAGCACCATTGCCGTAACCGACTCAAGTACAGGAGAAACCCTCAAAGCGATACATGCATCATGCCTGCCTGGAATTTCGAGCGTAGCCATGCGTTCTTCCACAAAATCGAAGGTTCCCTGAGGCCTCCGGATACTTGAAGCCGGTTTTACCGCCACGCGGAAACATATTTCGTTCCCATTGGTAATCCCTCCGTTGATTCCGCCCGCACCGTTTTTGGACGTATGTCCGAGACTGTCCGTGAACGGGTCATTATGCTGCGAACCGTTCATCCGTGCGGCCGCAAAACCATCCCCGAACTCGATGCCCCTTATGCCGGGGATGGAAAAAACGGCATGCGACAGGAGCGACTCCACCGAATCGAAAAACGGTTCTCCGAGACCGGCCGGAATCCCCGTGACCCTGCACTCGACTATCCCTCCGACGGAATCCCCCGAGGCCAAAGATTCTTCTATGGCTTTCTCCATACCCTCCCGGCTTTTCTCCCCGCCTATCTCCGTTACTTCGGCGCGTATCCGGCAGGACTGGCCGTCCTGCGGCTGTATTGAATCGCCTTGCGGCTGTACCAGAGTGCCCTGTGACTGTACCGGGGTACACAAACTGTCGATAACCTTCGAGGCAATCAGACCGGCTGCTGCCAAGGGAAGGGTAAGCCGACCGGAAAAATGCCCTCCGCCACGCGGGTCGTTGAAATAATTGTATTTGACCGAAGCGGTAAAATCGGCATGACCGGGACGTGGAATCCTTTCAAAAATGGCGTAGTCTTCCGATTTTTGTCCTTTGTTTCTGAAAATCAATGCTATCGGAGCCCCGGTCGTACAACCGTCGTAAACTCCGCTCAGGATTTCGGGAATATCGTCTTCTTCCCTTTCAGACACTCCGCGCCTTCCTCCTCCGGTCCTGCGCCTCGCTATGATTTCCGTAAAGTCTTCCGCCGCTATCGGAAGGCCGGGCAACACTCCGTCTATTACGGCTCCTACAACCGGTCCGTGCGATTCTCCGAAAAGGGTTACCTTGAAAAATGTACCTAAAGTATCCATAAATTATTTTTCTCCTATCCTATCAAACTTCAAACTACCCTGTCTACCATATCATACTGTCTGTCAGAACCTGTTACCGAATCCCACAGCTCCTTGAAGCGGGGCATCGATTTGGCCAGCGGGGCATAATCGTCCGGGACAATATCCGCGGCAGGAAGGCCGAGAAGCATGACGGCCATGACGATACGGTGGTCCGAAAACGTCTCGTACACCCCTGGGGCTGGCATTGAACCCGAAAGCAACCTGCGGGTCAGCGACATTCCTTCAATATGCAGCACGTCCCCTTCGCGGCTGTGGACCACCCCGGCTTTCGACAGAAGATGTACAATGGATGCCGCCCGGTCCGATTCCTTGCCTGCAAGCCTTGACAGTCCCTTTATCTCCGTAATGCCCTCGCAATATACGGCAAACGCCGACAGTACGGGAATCAGGTCGGGACAATCCGTACAATCGAAACTGAAACCGTACAGGGGCGAGCGCATCACCGTATATGTACCGCCGTTTTCCCTGACAAAGGCTCCAGCTTCCCTCAAAGCCCCGAGCACGGCCCTGTCCGCCTGAAACGAATCCTTACGCAAACCTGTCACCGAACATCTCCCGCAAATTGCGGCCGCGCAAAGGAAAGCGGCCGCCGCGCTCCAATCGCCGTCATGGATGTCCATGCCCCGGATGCCGCCGTTCCGAATACCATCACCCCAAACATCACCGGCTACGCACATATTATTCCCGGGAACGCGGCTGAGGGAATATTTTTGCGGAGCGGGAATAAGTATTTTTAAACGTTTATAATCGTTTATAATTTCTGTTTTCACCCCATATTCCGACAAAATTTTTGCACTGAGCCGGATATACGGGACACTCACGGGATTGTACACAATGATTTCGGACGGAGAGTCCAGAAGAGGCAGGGCGAACATGAGCCCGGAAACAGACTGCGAGCCTCCGGAACCGTCGACCTCAATGGTCCCGGGACGAATACTTCCTTTCAGCCTCAACGGCATACTGTCGGTACACGTCACCCCGACAGCCGAAAGGATGTCCCTTAACTGGGACATGGGACGGCCCATTAAAGTACCGTGTCCTTCAATCATGATACCTGCGCATTCCGCCTCGTCCCTAAAGACGGCAGCCGACACTGGAGCGGCAACACGTGCGAGAAAGCCTGACTCTCCGACATCTATACGCAATGTGCGTTCCGTCACTTCCATCCCACGGCGGTATTTGGTAAATGTGGAATGTATCCATGTGATGATGGATACAAAGTAAGCCCACAGCTTATTGGCATTCGGGGCAAACTGGCGGAACAGTTCTAAGATTTCTTCGGCTTTCATCGTTTTTGATTTTGCGGATAAAGACTCTGAAATACATCCTTTTCCATTAATATAACGAATGCCTTTGCCTCGCAAAGATAGCGAAAGTTGTTTAAGAAATTGTATCTCATTTTTCCACCCTCGAACGGCTGCGGGTCACCATATACACGCCCGAGAACACCAACGCGACCGCGATGCCTTTGACCCATCCGAAAGTCCCTATGCCCATTGCCAGCGAGATGACCGTTGCCACCACGGGCTGAACATAGTTGTACATGCTGACAAGCGTAGGGCGAAGGCGTTGCTGGCCGTAAATCATAAAGATATACGCAAGGAAAGTCCCGCAAATCACCACATATAACACTTCGAGTATCACCGGAAGTGACAGGGAAGCATAATCGATTGACATTATATCCTTATAGGCGACAGGAACCGATACAATCATGGCGTACAGGAACATCCACTTCATTACCGTCACTACATTGTAACGCTGCACAAGCCCTTTGAATAGAGAAAGATACAACGAGAAGAGCACCTGGGCGGAAAGACAGAGCAAATCGCCTTTTATTGAGGAGCCCGCGCCTAAGGACACTCCGTCGGTTATAAGCATGACGGCTCCTCCCGCCCCCATCGCAACACCTAATACTTTCAGCCATGTTATGGGTTCCCTAAGGAAAACCGCCGCAAGTATCATCGTGAAAATAGGAGTGGTGGTGGTTATAATCGAGGCGTTGACCGGCGAGGTATACGAGAGCCCTATGATGAAACTGCCCTGATTCAGGACTATTCCCATGAGGGCCGCCGGGAAAAACAATATTGCATCCTTGGCAGTTATCTTTTCTTTGGGAAGGAAAAGCGAGAGAATCCAAAAACATACCGCCCCTCCTATCATCCTGAAGGCAGCAAGGGCGAAAGGCGGGATTCCCGAGGCGAGTGCGGTTTTTCCCATAGGGGACATTATGCCCCACAGGACCGCTGCGAATGCCAAAGCGATATGGGCTGGCAATTTACTGTTTCTCGATACCATATTTTATTCTTTTGATTTCATCACCTGTTTACCTGTTTTCATCATGGGCTTCTGCCGACGGCCTCATGCAAATTTCCTTCGGCTTCCGTTTTCCGGCTATGACAGGCGCTATCGCCAGGGCCGCACGGACATCTTCGCAGATATCGTCCGGAGCGACCTCATAACATTCTCCGGCAAGTGCGGATGCGATGATACGCCGCTGGAGGGTACTTTTGGACTGTGGAATGGTTATACCTCCGTCCATGAGGCGCAGGCCTCCTTTACCCGCACGGGGCAAGGCATTCCCGTACAATTCTTTGCAGACCGTTCTGACATCCGGCTGGCCGGGAGCCGTTGGAGAGCCGTTTACGGAAGCATAGCAGAAAGGGGCGCCGAGCCTTAAAGACTCTATCCGTGACTCTTTTCCGGCTTCTCCCATAGCGAATACCACGAGACGACCTTCCAAACCGGCTGCCGTCAGGTCCGCATCCTTATAGAGCGAAAGCACCCTTTCGGAATCCTCCTTGCAGGAAGCCATGACGGCTATCTTTACAATGTCCGCACCTTTTGCGAGACATTCCCGTACTTTGTTTTTCAATGAATCGTAATCCGGCGTGGTCCCGAAACAATGGTACGACCTTATCACGCGGCAGCCGGCCTTCCCTGCCTTTTCGAGAAGGTTTTCCGAAAGGGCAGGCGGCATTTCGAGTTCCATGTCCACAAAGGCGGCTCCGGAATCAATCGCAACCTCCAGCTGCTCAGCGGCCTTGGCCTCTCCGGCCATGTCCACGCGGCAAGTCGCAATTACCGGCACGGGCAGGGAGCACAGCTCCGAGACCTCCCTATTGCTGTAAGCGGACAGGTCCAAGCGGATTTCGGCCATTTCCGTCATCGGGGATTCAAGCAGGGCGACCGCTTCTGTGAAAGGCATTTTCTGGAGCGAAACACAAATCATAGGCCTGACAATATTTTTTTCAACCGGGATTCTGTCACCGGCACGGAAACGACCTTCCCGAGGCAGACAGGGACAATCAGATGCAGCCCGTCAGCGTGCATTTTCTTGTCATCCAGCATCACGGGCAGCAGGTCCGCCGGGCTTTCGCCGTATATTTTCCCATTTTCACGGATGCGGCACGCCGCAAAATCTTTTTCAATTTTATCTGCAAAACCCGCTTCCGTGATACCGAGCATTTCACCGGCACGGGCGGCCATGACGATTCCTTCCGCAACTGCAAGTCCATGGGCCGTAGCCCCTTCCGTAACCGTCTCTATCGCATGGGCGAATGTGTGCCCGAGATTCAGAAGTTCGCGGCGGCCGTGCTCGAAGCTGTCTTCGGAAACAATGTCCGTTTTTATCGAGGCTGCCGAGAAAATCAGGTCGGATAACGTTTCCAGGTCGGGATGTTTTTCAAGTCCGGAATGTTTTTCTGGTCCGGAATCCGCGCGGAATCCAGAAAAAATCCTGCACGCCGTTTCATAATCTTCTTTTGAACCTATGATAAAGGCTTTCAGCAATTCCGGCAATCCCGAAACGATGAGCTGCGGCGGCATGGAGAGGAGATAACCAGTGGCCGAAAAAACGAAAAGAGGCTGCCTGATTGTCCCGATCATGTTTTTATACCCGTCGAGATTTACCCCGTTTTTACCGCCGATGGCCGCATCGACCTGGGCAAGAAGGGTGGTCGGAATGAAAACCGCCCTGAGCCCGCGCCTGTATACGGAAGCTGCAAAACCGACAATATCAGTGGTTATCCCTCCTCCGACCGCGATTATCAGCGAGTCCCTGTCCGCTCCTGCCTGCTCGAATTTACGGCATAATTCCTCAATGGTGCCCAGGGTTTTCCTCGACTCTGTGGCATCAAGGATTATCGGCAGCAGGCCATCCTGATGCGGGCCTGTTATTTTCTGGAAAAAACCGGGGAAAATCCGTTCTGTCGGAGCGACGGCATTCCTGTCGGCCACGACTACGACGGAAGAACGAGGGACGGAGGAGAGTATACCAAAAAACTCCCCGAGCCCTTTGTCCATATACAGGACCGACTCCGTTTTATCGTTGACTATCAACTCCTTCCTCTTCATTGAGCATTTTCCTTCTTTTTCGGACCGGTTCTTCATTTGCCAGCCACTCTTCTTCACCAGCCGGTTCTTTTTCCACTGGCTTTTTTCCCACTGAATATTCTTCCTACTAGCAATAATCCCTCTCCCCTTTCGGAATCAGGCCGGCGCAGACGTCAAAAATTCGGTCCGCTTTGCCGAATCGATTTGCAAAATTATGAAAAAGTCTCTACATTTGCAGCCCAAAGTTTACCAAAGACCTCCCGAGAGGTCCCACATACCAGCAGAAGTCACTCGCATTCATGCACTTCAAAGGTTTGCTGGTCTCGGAAAAGGTCAGACTGCCCGGATGGCGGAATCGGTAGACGCGCTGGTCTCAAACACCAGTGGCCGCGAGGCTGTGCCGGTTCGACCCCGGCTCCGGGTACCACAAAAGCCTGCTAATCAAGTGATTAACAGGCTTTTCTATTTTAAAAAGTAGCAAAAGCGTAGCATTCCATCAAGCATGACACATAAAGATTATTGATTATCCTGATAATAGCCTCCCATTATGCTGACAATCTCTGCCACTTCCTTGCGGAAATGTTCCGGAGCAAGCACTTCGATCTCATCCCCATGTGACAGAATTTCCTGTTGGAAATCAAAAGTCGGGGATACGAAATACTCGAATATGGAATATTCCCTGCAAATTTCCACTTCTTTTTGCGAGTGATGCAGCGGAAGCGTCCTGAAGTATTTCCTTTTACTGTCATATACTTTAAGTTTTATGGTTTCAGCCGGAGAACCGCCATAGACTATTATCCCGAAACTATTGTAGAAGTATGCTTCAGCATCAAAACCTTTCGGTAAAACGAATTTATTTTCCGTAAGATTCAGGCTCTTTACCCTGTCAAGAGAATAGACACGCAAGCTATCTGAATCTGGTATATGTGCCAGCATATACCATCTCTGCCTGAATACTTTCACGCAATATGGCTCCAGTTCCACGACAAAAGAGGACTCCCGCCAGAAGTTCCTGTAAGTCAATTCAACACACACACCTTCTTTCATCGCCTCGATTATTGGTGTCAGGAACTTCTGTCCTGAAGGAATCTCCTCGAAAAGGATACGGTGTTTCAGATGATGGCTTTCATTTATAAGATTGTTTACAGCGAAAGTATTGAGCAGCCAGGCCCTGACACCGCCTTTCTCTATTTCTTCGGCATTTTCAATATAGTAATAATATCCACCTTTTCTGGTACACTCTATATCAATACCGAAAATGTCCGCTATTGCATGGCGGTGGTTGTGGAATGTCTTCAGAGGTAAATCTTCACCTCCACTCATTTCCGTACGCATCCACCTCTCGTTTATCTCCTCGAAAGTCAGCCTGCCGGCCCTATAAACCGTATCTACCAACCAGATGTATCTTCGAAACAAGTCTTTTACCATAGTCACTACATTTATAATCGTTAAACCATTTTTCTGATTGTAATTCCTCTAATGCCTGTAATCAAAACGGATGCCCCGGTGTCTTTGCGCAACCATTGAGGGTTAATCGTATTGTCGGATTTCAGGTACGGTCGCAGCCCCGCCATCCCATACCGGTTTTCCGAATACGGTATTGCAAATCCCGTTCTTCATACAGAATGCCTCTATCTTGGCAAGATGCTGAAGAACATGACTGTCAACGACATTACAGGAATATGAAGATACTTTGAGCACTCCGTCAGACCTCCGGTAACAGAACACATAACCGCTCATATCCACAGTCTTTATCATTGTTTCAGTGACTGCTGTTACGAAACGCCATTTGCTTCCTTGCAGGGATTTTTCTATGGTTCTCAATATTGTCAGCATGTGCTATAGAATATTTTTCTTATTTTTTTTCTACAATCTTTGCTAACATTAAATACGAACAAATATCTTCTATAAAATTCGATACATTATTATTGCACATAGTAAATTTATTTTTGAACCGGACGTTTCAGTCCCTTTGAAAACATGAGAGTCCTTCTAGCTCGTTAATTACGGCAAGTGTCTGCTCTTTTACATATTCAACAAACTTTCCGTTTACAATATCCGCAAACGTGTCCATATTCCATTCAGAATAACCATACTCCATATATTTCCATCCGAATGGATAAGAATCAGAACAATTTCCGTCAAAACAACGCAGCTGTACTTGCCTGTTCGTTTTCAACGGGACATCTGCATATTCATTCATGACCGCAATATAAAATCCTGTCCAGGAAGTCCTGTTCTCGGAATAAAACCATACGGCCGCATTTTTCCATTCTTTTCTCTTGAAATAAAACCCCTTCTCACCATTCAAATCCCAATCGAACCTGAATTGCAATCCTGACTTATCTGCAAATTCCTTCAGTTTCGGGACAAGAATATTGTCCCGTACATATTCCTGATATTTTTGCTGCGCATCACATATTATTGAAGCCGCTTCCGCATTATCAACCATCGCCCTGATTACTTCTTCCGTGAATTTAGTTTCCATATCCTGATGTGTTATTATCTTGACAAGATTTGAATATTGAATAAATGCTTCTCTGAGAAAAGGCTTGTCTACGGCATCATATATACAGCGCTGCAACCACTCTGTGATTTCATTACAATAAGAAATGCACACATAGTCTACACCTTCCGCACTTTGCATGCTGGCCTCGCTCCCGTAAAGCGTGAGATATACAATGGAATAATCCCAATTCTGCCTTTCCGCAAACTCGGCATATCTTTTCAACTGCCTCGGCCGGTCTGCAGCATACAGTTTATTCTCAATAATTATAGCCTGCCCCGCATCATTCTTTATCAATATATCTATCCTGCCGTCGTCTGTATCATATTCTGTATATACCTTGGAGGAAGAACTGTCGAACGGCGTTCCGGACTTCATCACCCACGGTTTCCTGAATCTGCAACTTACAAAATAGAAAATTTCATCCAGGAATTCATCCAGGAAAGTTCTTCCCTGTCCGTGAGAACCATCAGGATCCAGGAACTCCGCAATAATGGTTGAATGAGCCAGCTCATAATGATTGACCCCCATAACGGAAAAGATATTGAACCGCTCCCCTCTGGTTCTGGCGTTCTCATCAGCCTGATGGATTTTATCAGACACACTGCGGATTTTCAGCAATAAATCTGTCACACGCTCCATAATGTGAAAAATTTTGAAGCAAAAATAATCCCTACTTATGCCGCATTATTACATAAGTAGGGATTTCAAATAAAAATTTTATCAAAACTGACTTATGACGAACCCAAAGATTACAGCGTTCCCGAAAACGGCGCGGGATATATCCAGAAACAATGCTATCATGTATTTCCATTTGAACTCGAACAGGTCTACGTTGCTGTTACGGTATCTCATGCATCTGGAGACTATTTCATCGATATTGGCACTTACAAACGGCATCAGGATTCCGGCAACCACCCATGAGCCCACAAGGCATACACAACAATAAATGAAGAACCCGGACTTAAATATAATGCTGAAATCATCGAACTCATTGACGGAGGCTCCAGACAAGAGTACCGAGAGAAAGCAAATGACAACGGTATAAAAGCCTAAACTGTCGCTGATTTTCTTTCCGGGAAATGCCACAAAGAATGCAGTCAGAACGAAAACGACAACAAGACTGGAAGCGTCACCCCAAAATTCAGTCCCGCCTATGGCAAAGGCCAATACAGAGCTGACAGACATTGATATGACCGTCAATATTATCCCGAAATTGGCGACAAGCCAGAATTTGAATGTATCGCTCATGACATCCTATTTCAAGAATTCAACGATAAGTTCATGCCAGTAATCCCACGGGAAGCCGCCGCCCGGATTGGCAATTGGCATGACCCTGCATTCCTTACCATACGGCAATGGGTATATCCAAGTTTCGGCACTGTAGATTTTCCCGTCTTTCCAAGGGGAAGACAGTGCAACCTCAGGCCCCTGGCGCCCCTCATTCGGAAGATAACCGTACAACGGCTCACATGCAATTATCCGTTCCGGAGCATATTTCTCAATGACTTTCAGAAAAGACTTCTGGCCTGATTCTATTTGTGCATCAGTGGCTTTTCTCAAATCAGCGACAGGCTCCTGAAAGAAATTGCAGAAAGCCAACCTGTTCCACAAATCATTCCGTTCACCGTCGGAAAGGACTTTCCCGGCAAGAGCCTTCCCTATGTTTGTCAGGATATTATAAGCCGGTATGTCAGAATTACCAGTCAGAAACTTATTCCCGATAACATAGATAATCGACAGGACAACTATTGCTATAGCCAAAATCCAAAATATCCAATTCATAACATAGCGTTATTCCATGTCTTGGTTTTTATATTCCAAGCGCTTCATCGATGTATGCTTTCAAGTCGGGCAAAGTGCTGCTCCACCGTCCGTACATATTGCACGGATGATAGGTGTTGATAATCACGACATCTTTGTCAAGGCCGTCGAGCCTCAAGTGACAGATATATCCTTCCTTGGCGTGGAATTCGGGAGTATCGTAGTCATATACCTCCTTGCGTCCCTTTCTTATTGCTTCTCCTGCAATGGTCCCCCAGACAAAAACAACGTCCGGCTTCAATTCCATAACGGTCTCCTTGAATGCCTCGAAGTCCCGCTCACTCACGGCATCCCTGCTGTGTGAAGTCGCTGAGGGAACGAAAAACTGGACATAGTTGGTAAAGGCCACATTCTGCCAGACTGTTGTGCAGTCAGTTCCTTCCGCATATCCGGACAGAAACTCGCCGAAGTTTTTGTATGCCCTGTACATTTCTCCCAATTCCCCGGCAGGAGCGTCAGAAAGGTTCAACTTCCTTGGACCATAATCCGGGCAGACAGTATCAAACCTGCTGCTGTCCTTTTTTACGATATCTGTACATTCCTCAAAATATTTGCAGTCTTCCCTATGGCTGCAATAAAAGCTGTCGCCGATGACCAGAACCTTTTTCCCGGCCAGACCGTCATTGTAATTTTTGCCCACAAAAGGCTTGAAGAATCTCTTTGTTGCCATATACTTCGATTTTAAGTTATTTGTTCATGTCGCATGATGACAGGAAATCCGCTATCGCTTCCGCAATCTTCAGCCCGGTCGCATCCTCGACCCAGAGCCACTGCCCGTTGGGATTACATTCCAGGAACACATATTCACCTGAAGGTGTGACGATGAAGTCAAAACATCCGAAATTCAATCCGAGACACCGAAGATATTCCCGGCATTTATCTGCAATTTTTTCCGGAAGATTGAACGCTGTCTGTTTCATCCCATGTTCATATCCCTGACGCCAGTCGATTTTTCCTGTATCGTCAGTGAGTGCCTGCGAGTCGATCCTGCATGCAAAGACTTTCTCCCCGACAACCGTCACCCGAAGCTCGAAATCCTTCTCGACATAGTTCTGGGCAAATGTCACTGTCTGTGTGAATGCCTCATCCGGCACATCGGCCAAAGATTCCGACGGGACTTTCTGCGAATAGAACACATAATCCTGCATATTGTCCTCATCCCAGATGTCATTGCTTTCTATAGGCTTAAGGAGCAGGTACGGGGATCTCTCTGCAAGGGCCATAATTGCCCGGCGGCTGTTGGAATAGCGGCTTTCCGGAAGATTGAATCCCACCTGATGCGCTATCCTGTATTGCAGCATCTTGGATGCGGCCGGACGGTCTCCGGCGATACTTCCTATGGACGGGATGTCTTTCAAGTAGTAGCGCAGGAAAACGAGGAAGCCGAGAGCCTCCGCGAGATTATGTTTGTCAATCTCGGGAGTGCTCTTTACCGGCAGTTCCTTCGGTTGCTCCGGACGTCTGTCCCATATCGCAGTGATTGCCGAGCCGCGGACTTCCAGACCGTTCTGAATGCACCGGATATGGAAGTCGCAGCCTCGGCTGTCATTCCACCAGCTGAATTCATAGTCGGTAAGGAGGGACTCCGTATTTAATCTGAAAAAGGGAATTCCTCTTTCAGTCAGTCTCTCAATCACTGGTGTCGGGTGGACATCTTCCTTGTTGGTGATGAGCAGAATCATTGATATTCAACAGATTAATACATAATTATTTAACGTTTTTTGAATCGTCAATTTCGTTTTTTCTATCAATCGAACCTCCTACTAAAGGTCCTCTTGGGTTCCATGAGGTCGGTTTGCCGTATTTTGCTGTGTTTCTGCTTTTCAAACTATAAGTTCCTACCGTCCTCATATTCATCTCCGATATCTGTGTCATCGGATCATAGATGATTTTACCTTCATCACTCATAATCTCGATAGGAGAAGGTCTCGTGCATCCCATAAGCAGCGGCATTACTGTGCCGGCCTGTGTCCTTGTCTGATTGTAAATCATGGCTTTTGTAAAATTAGTCTTGCCGCAGATGCCAGAGCGGCAGTGTTATCAATATGCAGAAAGCGTGGCACCGGAGCCTATTTTAGAATACGGGCTCTGGAAAGCCTCTGGAATAAAATAAGCAGCAGTCCCACGCCCATACCGAAACGGATATGACGTGAGAAGATGTCCGCTCATTCTCTTCCAGTTGAATTTTCCAGATTCGTATTCGAGAATAAACTTACACTCTCCGTGTTTGTCAATATGTCTTGCAAAATTAGCAAACATATACTTAATTGCAAAATAAGTTGCCTGCCGTCATTCCCGGTTCCGGCTGTGTCAGGCGTATGACTGCTGCGGGCCATTATTTTGCAAATATAAGACGGACATACGCCGCACTATGACAGAAGTTCATAGTTTTTCAAAATTTTGATAATAAATTAAATGGCATATATGAATTAGTCAAGACTTAATCTGACAATTGCGCATAAGAAGAGTATATTTGTAACATAAAAGCAGATTAAGTTATGACCACATCAGAAAAAGTCATCAAGAACAAGCTGGGACTGCTTAAGCTGTCCCAACAGTTGGAGAACGTGTCACGTGCCTGCAAGATTATGGGTTACAGCCGTGGTTTCTTGATAGATAATTAAATATCAGTTATTGTGAAGATGTATCTTACAGATTTTTCAGGAAGTCTTTGTAAGCATCTTTTGCAAGCTGGTTGATGTCCGGGAACAATAAAGCTTCAGATAGACCTTGCAGATAATGTTCCTGTACGTATTCCGCTAAAGATTTATGAATATCAATGCACCATATCTTCGGCAGACAGACAGATTGGCTGACATATTCTTCCATTGGCATACGGTCGTTGTTATATAGAATAAAGCATCCTTTCTGTGCGATTATATTGAGATTTGACCAGTATAAACTTTCATGTGTATATGGAGTGGCAATTCCCTTGAATTTGAGAGGGTTATCTATAAACATCATTTTGATAGCACACAATCCATCATCAGCAAAAGAATGTCTTTTCATCCATCTTGTATAAATTTCCATACTGTCAAGCAGCGGTTTATCTGCATGTCTTCCAGGGTATTTTGAGATAATATCTTCATACATGGCAGCACCGGCATCTAACCCATCGTTTAGGAACTCATCCATTTTTACAAGTTGATCTCCGTATTTGTCAGTATCAATATAGTATATAGAAAAAAAGTCATCGATTTCACTGTCTGAACATCCTGCTGACAGTCCTTTAGTTGCAAAATACAGTGCAGTTTTGTAGTCATGGGTAAAGTCCAGTAATGGGGTTGGCGCGGAATAATGCTGCAACAGGCCTAAATACAACAAATCTGTCGGTATAATATTCAAAGACTTGTAATAATCTGTAAGGGTGATATTGTTACGCAGACTCGTAATCATGGAATCCACCATAAGATTTATTGTGGAGTGGCGGCCCAGACCGTTGCAAATCCAACTGCGCTGAACAGACGTGTAAAGCTTGTACTTCGCTTCATTGACTCCTCTGAAAATACAGTTCGGACTGAATTCCAGTAATTTCTCAAGATGGGAATCCAATACATCTTTTGTATCTATTTTTATATGATAAAAAAATGGTGTCTTTTCTTCTAAAGATTTATATTCAGGTAGTTTCATAATTATTTATGCCACATATAATGGCAGTATTCAGTAGTATATGATTATTCTTAAATTAGTCAGGAATTGCGTAAGCATAAAATTTCTGGCCTAAAAAATCGCTTATCGCATTTGCGACAACTTTCATAACATCAAATCCAAAATATTCATTTCCAGTAAATGGTCTGTTTAATATCTGAAAATCTAAGATTTTTAATTTCCAGACTACATTCAAAACGGCAATTCTCTACCATACCCGGCTTGTTCCTCGCTAAGGACACGGATTTCCTTGTCTTGGTACAATTCGGATTGCTTGTTGAGTTTTAGGAGGATTTCTTCTCTTTTGACCGGATCCTCTATTTCGTTTTTGCGTTTGATGCTTAAATCAAGGAAATCCTGACACATATCGATGCCCAGGTATCTGCGGCCAAGCAGATTGGCTGCAATTCCTGTCGTACTGCTTCCTGCAAACGGATCAAGCACCCATGCTCCAGGCTGGGTGGACGCGAGGATTATCCTTGAAAGTACGCAAAGAGGTTTCTGGGTCGGATGCTTACCACAGTTTTTCTCCCACTTGGCTATAGCCGGCAGTGTCCACACATCACGCATCTGAGTTCCCCCGTTAATTTCTTTCATAAGCTCATAGTTAAAGAAATGCGGAGTTTTAGCCTCTTTGCGTGCCCAAAGAATATATTCAGCCGAATGAGTAAAGTACCTACAAGACAAGTTTGGCGGAGGATTTGTCTTCACCCAGGTCACGCAGTTAAGTATTTTGTAGCCCAGCCCTGTAAGATTCTTGGCAATAGAGAATATATTGTGGTACGTCCCACTAATCCAGATTGTTCCATTGCTCTTAAGTTTCTCTCTGCATGCCTTAAGCCATTCCCTATTAAACGCATGGTCCGCATCCTCTCCACGGGATCTGTCCCAATCTCCTTTGTTGACAGAGACCATTTTCCCACTCTGAACACTTATCCCGCCATTGGACAGAAAATATGGAGGATCAGCAAAAATCATATCGAACTTGAAATCAAATTTTGACATCAGTTCAATACAATCTCCCTGCAATAGCGTAAAGTTTTTATCTTCCGACTTATAGTATGCTTTCACCTTGGTATTATCTAAATTAAAACCCTCTCCACTACTCCACTTTCAAGGTCTTTGATGTTGTATAGATTCTCCAGCACATCAAATGTTTCTTTGAGATTACGCTTGGCCGTGTTCCATCCTTTACCGTCAGTAAACCATACAAACTCAAAATATGGAAGGCCCTTCGTCTCCAGAGTTATTGTCTTATAGCTTCTGGCCGTTTCATTTAACTTTGAGCCCTGACTTGAATAAAAATTAGTTTCAATACCATATATCTTGTCCGCACCTTTGACAACAAAGTCGAAACGCTTTTCTGCCTGCCCGTTATTTGATATTGATGACAAATCCACGTTCCACTTATCTTCAATCTCATGGATATACATCTCCTTGAAGTATGTCTCTCCTTTCACCAGGCCAGCTTTGACAAGGTAGCTTTCGACCAGGCTCTCCATCAGATGGCCGCCTCGGTTCTTACGCCCATTGGAGTCCAGCCCCGTCTCAACTCCGGTAACATAATCAATCAGGTTATGAATGATGTGGTTCTCCATCAGATCAAAAAGTCCTGTCTTGCGCATGAATACTTTATACTGTTCCAATGGATAAGAAAGCTTCCGGAAATTATAGCAGAATTCTCCGTCAGCATCCATCGCCTTAATCTCGGATTCTCTCTTAGCCAATAATATAGGAATACATTTAAGGACTTCCGGATACTTTGTCACAATCCTCTCAAACTCAGATTCAATATCCTTGCACCCTATCAAAGAATTAAGGATATTCAACTCTATTCTTATCGACTCTACATTGTTATAAACTTTCCCGAAGTCGACATAATACTTGTAATCAGCTATCGTTTCCCGAAAACCGGCAAGCCATTCATCAAAATCCCTTTTCATAGACTAATATTAGTTATCATTATTTCTGAAAGTTTACCTCTCCCTTTCGGATTAGCGTTAATCATTCTCGTAGCCTGCACTTTTCTGATACTGAATGTACTATAAACTTTATCAAAAAAGTCCTCTTTAGGATTCACGCCTTGAGGATCCGAATTGCTGGCCACAAACATTGCATGCTTCTTTGATATCTCAACACAGAATTTCCCTAAACGCTTCTGCTCATCATCATTAAATCCTTCTTTTGCATACGAGGTAAACGATGATGTCTCAGTCAACGGTTTATAGGGAGGGTCAAAGTAGAACAATGACTTATTTGAAGCATATTGCAATGTCTCCGAAAAATCGCCACATAATATTGTGACTTTCTGTAACAATCTGGAAACAGCCAATATGTTTGCCTCATCGCAAATTTTCGGATTGGCGTACTTTCCATGAGGGACATTGAATTCGCCCTTCGCATTCACTCTGTACAGTCCATTAAAACAAGTATGGTTCAGGAATATGAAAAGAGCCGCCATTTCTTCATTGGAAACAGCTTTTTGGTTAAAAATCTTTCTCTTTGTCAGGTAGAATGCTTTCCTTTCCTCATTATTCAGGTAGATGTAACTATCCTGATACTGTCTCAACACTGATATAAGATCTTGCGGTGTGTCCTTAATAACACGGTAGACGTTGATGAGATCCGGATTGATATCGTTAATCACTGCCTGAGATATATTTGAATACTTCTGCAATATCCAGAAAAGGACAGCTCCTCCTCCGACAAAAGGCTCGACATACACCGCATCATTAATGGACACAAAATTACCGGGCAAGGATTTTTCAATCTCTCCCAATAATTGAGTTTTCCCTCCGACCCATTTTACAAAAGGCTTTGCACAAATATTTTCGTCAAGCATCATCTGTGTCTCAATTTTCCAACAAAGATATTGCATGCTCTCAAGAAAACAAAAGAAAAAACAACCGCCATTTCAGGAAAAAGATAATAGCCATTTCGCGAAAATTATCAGCAACATTTGTAAACCCGGCCTTGCAAGAATTACCTCCCCCGGCTTGCGGGCCACGGATAACAGATACAAGACAAAATCAGTTTCGTCGGAAGAGGAAGGACCGGTCAGGCTTTCGCACGGCGGCGGATGACAAAAACATAAAGAAGCAGGATGACGTTCATCAAAAGAGCATAGATAATTGCGGGAATGGCCATCTCGCCGCTATTGAAAATGAATGGGGAAAACGCTATGGCGATGGCCTGGGCGGCATTCTGCATTCCGACCTCGATGACGATTGTGCGGCGGACGGCAGCGGTAAAACGACCAAGACGGGAAATCAGCGAACTGCAAAGCATTGCGATGAGTATCAACGCGCCAGCCGACAGACCGAGGACGGCAAAATTGTCCGCTATCTCTTTGGTATACTGCAAGAAAAACACCACGGCCAAAAACATCAAGGCCGGAAAAGCGGCTTTGGAGAGTACTTTGCCCACCTTTGCTGCGGCAACAGGACAGAAACGGCGGAAAACGGCTCCGGCAACGATAGGAACGAAAAGCAGCACCAGATTCTGAAGAAGCAGCTTTCCTACAGGCAGGGAAACCTCTATCCCGGACTGGTGCGAAATAAAACGGGAAGCCAGTTCCATGATGAAAGGCAGGGTAAACAAAGTAACCACGCTGCTGATTGCCGTAAGTGTCACGGACAAAGCCACATCCCCGCGCGCAAGCATGGAGAACACATTGGAGGAACTCCCTCCCGGACAGCAAGCAACCAACACCAATCCCATGAAATATACCGGGGCCAAATCCAGCGCCCAGGCTATTCCGAAAGCCAGCAGCGGAAGCAGCACCAACTGCCCCACCATCCCGGCCAGCACTGCATGAGGGTTACGGGCAACATCCGCGAACGACTTGACAGTCAATTCAGTACCAAGAAGAAACATCAGCACGACAAGTATCGGCATTACTATCCAGACCGTGTTCATTTCAAAATATCAGTTAACATCAGATGCAAATGTAATAAATATGAGCATTGACAAGGCTCTGGCGCTCGCGCAGACCATCGTGGCGATACAAATGACACAATCTAAAATTTCCTGCTCGAATCTACATTTGCGAAGGAATACAATCTAGGCGCACGGTCCGATTTAGTTGTTTTTTATATAACTTATTGTAAATCAAGAAATAATAAGACATGCACTTCAAAACAACTGTGGATTCTGAAGGGTTTGGAACACCCCGAAATCCACAGTCAGAAATTTTTACAACAGTATCAACCAACTGATTATCAGTACATATCACTGCATTTGGGTTAAGTCGGGGTGCGCTCTGAACTTTTCCGTTTTCCCTTTGACCGTCAATGTGATGGTGGGGGGCATCCTCCACTGCACGCCGGTTTTACTATATACAGGATGCCGTCAAAAACAGAACGCAGCGATATTTACAATTAATTATAAACAAATTTAAACAGCTTCTTATTGTTCCCGGGCTTACACAATTCCAATCCATACGTGGTTCCTAACCCTACACAGTACGAATCACACTATCGGGCCGGACAGCGCTAAAGCAAATCGCACAACTCCGAAAACCTCTCCAGCCTGACCAGCCGCGGATGCACAAATTCCTCCGTCTTCTCGTGCTGCCATGTGGTATGGAAAGGGATATAGGCTCCGTAGCCGCCGATTTGCAGGACAGGAGCGATGTCAGACTTGAACGAATTGCCTACCATCAACAACTCCGACGGCTCAATACCCAGAGACTCCACAACCATGCGGTAAGTGTTCTCATCCTTGTCGGAAACTATCTCGACATGCTCGAAAAATCTTTTCAGTCCGGAACGCTCCAGTTTGCGCTGCTGATCGAGCATGCTGCCCTTTGTCATCAGAACCAGCCTGAACGCGCTGCGACGGATCAATTTTTCCAAAGTCTCCGCGACACCCTCCAAAGGAACGGCCGGAATCCTGAGCAAAGAACGTCCTAAAGAATATATCTCGGAAATTTTCCCGGCAGGCACGCAATTTCCGCTCACCCTCAACGCCGTCTCAATCATCGACAGAGTAAATGCCATGGCCCCGTAGCCGAGCTCATCCATGTTCTTCATCTCGGTCTTGAAAAGTTCTTCCCGGATATGCCCGCACCCGCCGTATTCCGACAGAAGCGAACAGAATTTTTCCTCTACATCATCGAAAAACGGCTGGTTTTCCCAAAGAGTATCATCCGCATCGAATGCTATCGCCTTTATATCGTCCTTCAAAATCATATTATGTGTCATTTTCAAAAGTGACGGCAAAATTATGAAGTAATTCAGAAACTGTTTAAAATTTTTTCTCGGAAAATTTTAAACATCTTCTCAGATTTTCGGGAAAATTTTCCATCACAAACCTTATCTTTGCATTATCATGTATGCTGCATAGAACCTGTTGCATTAAAACTTAATGGTTTTGGAAAAATCCGACACAACACTGTTGATGGAACAGTTAGTCGTCAGTTCGGATGACGATTTGGAAATATGGGCGGGAATCACCGTAGGGTATGACGATGACAAGAACTTCGTCATAGAACTTGCTTTCGAAGACTATGAAGACAACAGCCGGAACAAGGTAACCCGCGCCGTGCTTGACAAACACAATACCTGCCTGCTGTGCGACAGGCTCGGCACGAGCATATTGAAACTGCCGGAAACCATCGCGGAACGGTTCAACGACCGGTACCCTTCGTATGTCCCGTCCCAAATCAACGCCGCTTTCGGCGAAATGCTTGATTTCCTGCTGTCGGAAAGAGTACGTTTCACAATACAAGATTGAAAACAAGGATATGCTGACACAGTTATACATTTTAGGATACCGAACGTAATCCGATATAATAATGACAGTTTTGCAAGGGAAACCATAAAATACCGTTTCAGAAACATCATAACAAACATAAAAGCTGACAAATATCCCGATATTCCCGATTACTCGGAACTTACCGGCTCCAAATTCAGCATCGGTTTTCTGGACAACGACATATTTTCCCGCTACAGTGACGAATTACTCAAATCATGGGCAAAACAGCAGAATACCCAATATGACCAAAATGACGTTTCCAAATTCTTCACAAACGCACCTTTCATAGATGTTGAGCATTATTTTTATTTCTACATTCTGCACCATGTTAACAACAGCCACGGGGAAAACACTGGGAAAATCATAGACCCATACCGGGAGAATAAAATATCCTCGATGGAAAAAGACTACTTTTCGACATCCGGGACACATGAATCGAAAATAAAAAAACTGCTGGAGCTCGGACTGAAAATCAAGAACTGCACAGGAGACCGGAATCAGGAAGAAAACCTCGGCAAATTGCTGAAGATGAACCTGTCGGCCAACTCCACGGATTTGAGCCAACTGTTCTGGGAACAGTTTTCCGAAGTAAGAGCGGCCATAGATGACAGTAAAGAGTTCTGGGCGGACTATGCATCGGATTTGGGCGGAACATCAAGAATAAACATACTTGTCGATAATTTCGGAATCGAATTTCTTTCCGATATAATTTTGGGATATTACTTCATCCTGAAAAAGGGCAGAGACACGGACATTGAAATAATATACCACGTGAACGAACTCCCTATATTCGTCTCCGATGTCAAATCCGGAGATGAAAAACTATTATTCGACATCCTGTCCAAGCTGACAGAGAACAATGAAGAATATACAGCCTTGTTGGATGATATACGCTCCTTTATCGGGACTAAACTCATATTCAGACCCGATTTCTTCTGGAACATGCCTGACAATTACAACATTGTATCTAAATCCGAATACAAAAACACACGTGAATTGTCTGCGATAAAGGATATTTTCAACGGTTCCAATCTCCTGATTGTAAAAGGCGACCTCAACTACAGGAGAATGGTAGGCGACAGAAACTACAATCCTAACAAAAAGATTGAAAGCAGAATCGGCTATATCAAGTGTCCCGTATTGATTATCAGAAGTTTTAAATCCGACTGTACCCTTCTCGGCAGAAAAGGCAGGGATTTTCTGAGAAACAAAAACATCGAACAGGACTGGCAAAGTAGCGGAAAATACGGCATCATTCAATATATAGATAATCACCGTTAGGGATGCCCTATCAGACTATTGTTGTCCTGCCGTTCAGAACAACAGCAAAAGAGGATGCATCCAATGACACATCCTCTTTTGCTTATTGATGACACAGAACGGCTCTCAGTCTGTACCGCAATGTCTGGCAGCGAGTTAGAAACCGTCTGGATTTTTTAATCAGAATGCGAAGGCACAGCGGACATTGCCGTCAATGTGCTTTGAGTCGCGGCTCATAGCCAGAACTCCCTCGTCATCTATATAATACCATTTGTTCGCATAGATAAGGGAAAATTCGCTGGATGTCCAGTATCCGTATATCTCTGTTCTGGTGCTGGAGGAGGTAAACTCTTCCTTGTCTTTGGCCGGAATCCCGGAAAGCCAGCTGTTCAGATTTGGAACCACGTCTCCCTGTTCAATATAGTCGTAAGGGTATTCTGTATTGGTCTGCTCGGCCGGATCAGCGAGTGCCGGGGCTTTACCCATGATTTGCAGCACGTCCCACCACTGTCCTGCCGATGGCAGGAACCAGTCGGTAGTATTGTCCGGAAGCGGCTCGGTGTTCCGCCAGTCCCTGACACCTTTAAACGCCTGGTACAATCCCAGCTCGTTAATCTCGGTAGCCCGTGTCGTCAGGATGGATTCTGTATTGTGCAGCCCGCTGATATCGGTGTATTGGTCTACTTTTGTCGCACAGTCCTTGACATCTTCTTCAGGATAGCCGTACTGTCCCCACCACGCAGCATAGTAGTAGCCTCCGTAGCATGGCGAATTGCGGACGGCAAGAGCAAGGGCATGGGCCTGCCCTCCCAGAGCTTCTTTCTCGGCATCACCTATGCGTGAGAGGTCTGTCTGGAACACGACACCTACACAGTGATGCTCGTCAAGCAGATAGGCCGCTTCGGTCGGAAGCAGATATCCGACACTGCCGTTATCCGTCGTGCAATAATAATCACCTAATTTTGCCTTATCGTAACCGTATTCGCCGCCATCCATGCAGTCAACCTGCGAATAACGCGTGTTTGGTTCGACTTTATCCAATGTCCTGCTGCCTCCGTAGGGGGCCGTACCGCATGAATAGAACCATCTGATATCACCGGAAAATCCGTCAGGCAGTATATAACGGAAGCTGCCGTCCTCAGCCTTGAACGGCATGAGGTTGCTTTGGTCTCCGACAGAGATGTTAATCTGCTCAAGCAATCCCTGAATGCGTGTGTTCTTACCATCGGTCAGAGTATATTCTACAGACGGAAGCAGCGAGAAAGAGGCATAGAGATGACTCAGCCGCACATCCAGTACAAGATTGCTGACAGTGGCTGTGCAAGCCATGAGGTCGGAGCGGCGATAGGCCTCCTCTGTCTGCTGGTCAGGCTGCGGCTGGAATGCCGCTTTCAGCCCTTCTATATCGTAGATGCCATCGGCTGCCGCATCATAAGGGTAATACACAATGAAAGTGGCGATTTCAGTTTCGGACCATGCCTGTTTTCCGGTATTTTCGGCCTGGGCCGTCTGAGTATCGAATTTCCAGGCCGCACCGTCATACACATAAGGCAGGTTGTTGGTACCTACAGGCTCTCCTTCACGGAGTATCAGGACACCGACACGGTCTCCCTGCTCAAATGCGAGTTCTGAACCGTTGTCCGCGGCTTTTGTCCCGGAATCCTCGATAAAATCGCATGCGCTGACACGGAGATGCAGAGTTCCGTCGGACTCTTGACTGATTTTGTCGGACAGTATGTCCTCGCTGCATGCGGTCATCAGAAACGCAGCAGCCAAAAAAGTATATAGCGAATAATACAGTTTCATGTCAATATAGTATTAGAAAGTTAAAACAGGACGGGTATAATTCATGTACATGTAGGAATTGGTACGACAGCGGTCCGCAAATGTCTCGTATGACATTGAGGCCCTGAAGTCTACAAGGGAGAAATCATCAGTACCCGACACGACGCTCATAGCCCAATAGGTTCCGAGATTGTTCTCACCGTCCATGTCCTCTCCGCCTTCAACAGAGAGAATTTTCTCGCGTATGACGTTGTGGTAGACTGAGAACAGCACATTAAATTCGCCGAAAGCCGGCAGGTACCAGCCGCTGCTCATGGCAGGGGCAGGATGGATATGGTGGGTAGCCGACCAGCAGGCCCAGAAGTTGTCGTAGGAGTACTCTGGCTGTTGCTCCATATTATGGGTTCTGGTGTATCCGGCAAAGATTTCCAGGTCTCCGTCCAAATCCGAGACATCTACCTTGTCAGTCCATCCGAAAACATTCCTCGGCTTTTCAGGGTCGGAATTCCTTACGGCAACAACATATCCGCGGACATCGGTAAGCTCCGCATATTGCTGTGAATCATGCTCGTTGCGCCCTGTGGCGAAAACGATGCCGATGCATTGCTTGCTTGAATTGAGTTCAGTGGACCATGTACCGTCCGCATAGTAATAATCACCCACCTGCGGTTCAGGAACATCCATGTATTCCGGTGTCAAGGTGACATCCGAACGGAGCCGGATCTGGCCGGTGTAACATTTGGCATCGGCATCGTAGCTGTATTCTTCAAGCAACTCCGCATAACCTTCCACCAACATGTCCACGAAAAACTTGTCGCCTGGAACCATGACACCTACTTCAACCTCGTTTCCGCCGGTAAGAGTCCAGGCCTCCCCTTCTTTTTCAATCGCTCCGTCGCCGCAAGCCGTAAGGGTAATGTCTTCAGAGGCGAAAATACGGAAAGAGGCATTGTCTCCATCGCTGTTTTCTTCATTGTCCTCCCATGTCATCGGTCCGTCAGGGAAAGCTGTCGTATCCTTCGGGGTAACTACGACCGTGGAGTCTTCATCGTCCGGAAAACGGTCATCCGGCAATTTCTCGGGATTGCACGCAGCCGCGAACATCATCACGGTAGAAACGGCGGCCGCAGTCAAAAGATCAAGTAATTTTTTCATAAAATTAATGTCTGTTTCCTGAGTTATTACGAAACGGTCAAAATGAATAATCAGCCGATATAACTCAGAACCTCCGTGGGGGTTTCAGCCGGTTAGCGATGTAAAAGTATAATATTTCCGAGAAAATGATAAATTTGCGGAAAATATGCTGACAAATGTCAGTAAATTGGGAAAATTGTCTATAAAAGCGTGAAAAGAACCGGCCTATGATGTCATTGAAAGAGTTGAAAAAATACTTGACCCATCGGGTTCCTTTTCCTGACAGGGAATTCGATGCCTTGATGAAAAAAGGAAAGGAACTGCGCTTCAAGGCCAGGATGCCTATAATAAAAACCGGGGACGTCGATGAAAACGTGTACATCGTCAGAGACGGAATGGTACGCGGCGTATTTTTCGCCAATGGACGGGAAAATACGATTTATTTCGCTTTTCCCGGGGATTTCGTTGCATCGACAGCATCGCTTAGCCTGGGTCTGCCTGCACAGATAACCATGGAGGCGTTTTTCGAGACGGTCGTGACAGTCATTCCGATGGCCGAATTTCTGAAAATGGCCGAGCGGTCGCCAGTTTTCATGCGCTGGATGACCGAGTGGTTTCTCGGGCAGATCTGGACTATCGAACGCAAACGGACGATTCTGGCAGGAGATGCATCCGAGCGGTACGATGCCTTAATATTACGGAGGCCCGAGCTGATACAGCAGGTACCCATCAAGGCAATCGCCTCCTATCTGGGTATTGCCGAGACCTCGCTGAGCCGCCTGAGGAATCCGAAGAACCGCTCATCAAAGAAAACCTCAAAATAAATTTTAAACAACTTCTCAGTAATCTCTGCAAACCCGGGAACATGATTTCCGACACTTAGCAGCCTACATTGTCCCGGGACTATACGGTACAAATCACGCTATCGGGTCCGGGCAGTACCGCCTTCTGCCGCAATCCTTGCAACGGGCCCCGCGCCAAATAGAATCGAAATGCTCCACGGGGCACAATGCACTTTTCACCCCAGCCACCTTCGACAGAACATTATCATAATGTTCCGGAGCAAGCACCTCGACCTCATCCCCATGCGACAGGATTTCCTGCTGAAAATCAAAGGTCGGTCTCAACTCACACTGGATAAGAATATATTTATCGGATAATTTTGCCATTTTTTAATTTATTACGATATTTGCATTACGATAAATTTGTAACGAGATAATAGGAACAACATGAAGCCTAATAACCCTTTTCTCATTTCGGGATATTACAGCCCTGAATTCTTTTGCGACAGAGAGCAGGAGACCAGAACTATTCTCGATGCACTTCACAATGGGCGTAACTTGACATTGATAGCGCCCCGCCGTATGGGAAAAACAGGACTGATACGTAATGCATTCTACCGGCTGAAAGAGCGGCAACCTGATATTGTCACTTTCTATTTGGATATATACTCAACCCAGTCATTAGGCGATTTTGTACGATTGTTTGCCGGTACAGTGCTGGGGCAGTTGGACTCAGCCCCGCAAAAGGCTTTGAGTCGGATAAGCCGGTTTGTCCGCAGCTGCCGTCCTGTGCTTACTTTTGACGAATTGACGGGTGCTCCCAAGGTGACGATAGATGTAGCTCCGGCCGAGGAAGAAAACACCTTGAAAGAGATATTCGAGTATCTGGGCTCGTCAAAAAAACGGTGCTATGTCGCCATAGACGAGTTCCAGCAGATTGCAGAATATCCGGAGAAAGGGGTCGAGGCTTTGTTGCGCTCCTATATCCAGTTCCTACCCAATGTGAACTTCATCTTTGCCGGCAGCAGGCAGCATCTGATGCAGGAAATGTTCACCTCGTCGAAAAGGCCGTTCTATCAAAGTACGCAACCGCTCACAATCGGACCGATACAACAGGATGAATACGCAATTTTCGCTACAGGGCATTTTTCTGCACATAATCTGGAACTGTCTCAGGATATTTTCAATTCGATTTATGAAAAATACAATGGACATACCTGGTATGTTCAGTGCCTTCTCAACCGCCTGTACGGGTATGACCGTGATGTGGATATGGAACTTGTAGCATACGCCACAGAGCAGATTTTATCCGAGTACAGCTACACTTATGCAAATCTCTTGAAAGCATATTCTTCAGGTCAGGTACGCCTGTTGAAAGCAATCGCCAAGGAGGGTTGTGTCAAGGAGGTTCTGGCCGGAGATTTTATCAGTGCCTACAGACTTCGGGCGGCAAGCAGTGTGAGTGCGGCGTTGAAAAAATTATTGGAAAACGAGCTGGTTTACCAGACTCCTTGTGGGTATATAATTTACGACCGCTTTATGAGTGAATGGCTGCGGAGGCAAGCGTTTTAGTTTCTGAAAATGCTGAACCAGATTAGGGCTATTTTTTCATACCTCCCTTTATGCCCAATAAGAAACCGGCGCAATGGTTTCACATTATCCGACACCAAAATATATAAAATTTTCACATTATCCGGATATTTTTACACGCGATTTTTCACATTATCCCCAAATCTCTGCGCAGCTTGCCACCAGCATGCACCATCAGCTGCACCAATTGGCACTGGTCGGCATCAACCTGCATCAATCGACATCAACCTGCACCATCAACTGCACCGGCAACTGCACCTCATGTCCATCCGACATTTTAATAAACCGCTGACAATCAATAAATTACTAAAAACCATCCTGCGCTTGGGTACTTCCTGACATACCCAAAAGCAGGAGCAATTTTGATAAACCATTGATTATTAATACATTACAAAAGCAACAGATGGATATGGGGTGGAAAAATCTGCCGGGAAATCGGCCGGCAAAATCGGCCCAGAAAGCAGCATCTGGGGACGGCTGACAGGAACAGCGCAAAAAAACCAGCAGCCGGAAGCAACACAAAGAAGCAACATCCAAAAGTAGCACCCAGGAGCAGCGCAAAGAAACAGGGAGCGGGAAATGGGAACCGAACCTACTTGAAGCGAGTGAATTATTTACAAATATCTAATTATCAATTATTTAGAAAAAATACAACTCGCTCCAAACTTTCGTTTTCTGGCGACCAGGGAAACAACATCTTTGCTGAGGGAATGCGGGAGAGGAGGGACTGGTGGGACTGGTAGGCGAATCGGATTTTACCGGCAGACTTTCCACCCCACAGCCAGCCGTCCTCTTTCGGAATGATTAATAATCAACGATTTACAAAAGCACAAGCTGGCTTTGGGTGCCTCAGAAAGCACCCAAGCGCAGATGTGATTTCTATAAACCATTTACTATCAATGCTTTTACAAGAGCAATAGCTAGCTGTGGGGTAGAAAACGGAAGATTCCGACCGGAATTATCTGCTAATCCGGAAACAGCGCCAAAGGCGTGAGTTACCCGAGCCTCTCCAACCCTGCTGCAAGCCGGTTGTACTCTCCGACTATGTTTTCCATAACGGCGGATACCGAGAGAATCTCCTTGAACTGGGAAACATTCTGGCCGATTTCGAGTTCCCCGTTCTCAAGGTCGCCTTCGAAGATGCCTTTCTTAGCACGTCCCCGGCCGAGAAGTTCCGCAAGCTCTTCACGTCCGGCCCCGCGGCTTTCAGCCTCGGACACCTGCTCGAAGAATGGATTACGGGCAAGCCGTGTAGGACTTATTTTTTTAAGCATCAGAAAAGTATCACCTTCTCCCAAGCCTGTACAGAAGCGTTTGAACCCTTCACTTGCGGAACTTTCCTCCGTGAGCGCGAAACGGGTGCCTATCTGCACTCCCTCGGCGCCAAGCACCATGGCAGCCAGCATCGTAGCACCGCTTCCGATGCCGCCGGCCGCTATAAGCGGCAGGCCCACAGAGCCGTGCACCTGAGGAATCAGACACATCGTTGTTGTTTCTTCGCGGCCGTTGTGGCCTCCGGCTTCAAAGCCTTCGGCCACGACCGCGTCTACCCCGGCTTCTTCACATTTCCGGGCAAATTTTGATGAAGAAACAACGTGAGCCACTTTGATGCCATGCTCATGAAGGAATCCCGTCCATGTCTTGGGATTCCCGGCAGAAGTGAAAACTACCGGCACTTTTTCTTCAGTAATTATCCTCATTATTGTCTCCGGCTCAGGGTAAAGCAAAGGCACATTCACTCCGAAAGGCCTGTCCGTAGCCTCCTTGCACTTGCGGATATGCTCCTGCAAGGTCTCAGGATGCATGGAGCCCGCACCTATCAGGCCGAGCCCTCCGCAATTGCTTACGGCGGAAGCCAGCCTCCAGCCACTGCACCATACCATACCTCCGGCGATTATGGGATAACGTATGCCGAACAATTCACATATACGGTTCATAAGCGACATCAAAATAATACATTTGTTATTTTATTAACGACAGACAGTATTAAAATATCTGCAAGATAATAATTTTTGTCGAAATCAGTACATCACCGCCCCGACAAGTACGTAATATTCCGGCAACATGCCATAGGAAGCCCACTTCAATTCAAGACCGAAAAGTTCCTTTGCCGTCTTTCCGATATCGAACCCCATGGATTCGAGGGAGGGACGGACTTTGTCAGGATAACGGCACGGCAAACCCTCCCGGCGCGTACATCCGCCGCCGGATTCCGCTCCCTGTTTCGCTCCCCGTTTCGTTCCCTGCCCGGCTCCCCGCCCACACAGCAGACATGTCCCGGCGAAAAAGGCCCTGCCATGTAACTGGGCCTCCTTTTCGAGAAGTTCCCTGTCCATAACAACCCTCGTCTGCTCCAAAAGCTTCATACTCCTTTCAATGGCTATGTCAGCGATTCCATCGTTTGCCGGCAATATTTCCGAATCATCACTTTTCACTAACTCCGACATTTTCTCCGACCGGCAGGGCACATCTATTTTTACAGCTACAAGCAAGATATTTTCATACCGGGCAAGATACCCGTCCGTATCAAAATCAAACGGAGGGCAGGCCCAGCATGTTCCATATTGGCCGCACACCTTGCAATACTCTTTGAAGCGGCCTGCATCCCGAAACCCTCTCATATAATCCGCCATCGGGCAGACAACCGAAAACTCTTTTTCCATAGGGCAAACATACGCAGAAGTCGAGAGCAATGCAAATGAATCTATTCAATTTGCTCTACCAAGACTTTTGCGTGGGAAAGTAACATTCCCCCGGGGAAAGTGCCGCGGATTCGCGGCAAAACGGTTCACTTTCCCCTGATAGAACAGACGAGGAATGCAGGCAGAAGGGCCGTAGAAGCGATTGCCCTATTTCATCCCAGGGGAAAGTGCCACTGATTCGTGGAAATTCGGTTCACTTTCCCCCGATAGGACGGACGAGGAATGCAGGCAGAATGGCAGCAGAAGCGATTGTCCTATTTCATCCCGGGGAAAAGTGCCTCGGATTCATGGAAAATTGGTGCACTTTCCCGTCCAAAGGGCAAACTTTCCCGCTGCTACAGGAATCGGAAGTGCCGGCCACAGGATATTTATAATTTGTGGCCGGCAACAGTTTTTCCTGCTGTCGGCCACAACAATAGTACACACAAATATCTAATTACCAATTACTTAACCAGCCGATGCGGCCGTTGCTACAAAAATACTCGCGGACTCAAAGGCTGTACCGCCTAAATCAGCGCCGACGAGCCATGCACACATGAGGTCGAGCCGTCGGTAACCGCTGTCGGCTCGCCGTTCACCCAATATTTGACTACATTGTTCGGATAAAAGCCCTCGCATCCGGTCATTATCACGTTGCCATCCACTATAAAGATACGCTGGGACAGGCCGTTTTCGTATGACAACACGTCTACCGAAGGTTCATCATTTTTCCAATATGCCGCACAACGGTTCAATCCAGAACCTTTTGAGCCGGCCAGCCAGACAAAAATAATCTATCGCCTTGCCGAAATCCATGTCAATGGTGACGGAATAGATTCCCAGTCCGTTGTAAGCCGTATAAATTGCATTGTAACTTTCGTCCGTCCGTGCCGTACTGTCAAGACTGTTCCAAAGTGTGACGGCGGCGTTCAGATAGTTATATGCCGAGTCATAACCGTCCATTGCAAGCCAAGACTGCCCGATATAACTGTCCGCCAGCATCTCCGTATGCATATCCCCGTTTTCCTGCGCCACTTCCGATATCCTGAGGGCATAACGCTGCGCCTCCCCGTAATCGCCCTGCCTCATGTATATCGCATACAGCTGCGATAGCGTATCGACATTTCCCGGTTCGCGCTCCAAAAGTTCCAGCAGGGCATCCGTCGTGTCCTGCGTGGCCGGCTCGTCGGCAGCCGACAGGGTACCCACGCGCACTATGAGGAAAACCACAGCGATCAGGAATATCCGGGATAATTCGCGCATACGTCAGGACCGTGCAGGGTTTAAAAATTCTTTATCAGGAGTGTCAGGTTCTCGATGAACATCTTTACGGCCATCGCAAGCAGGATGACACCGAAGAACTTGCGGAGTATATAGATGCCCCCTTTTCCGATGATGTGCTCGACCTTGTCCACATACCTGATAACGAAATAAACCACTATCATGTTGAGCACCAAAGCAATCACTATGTTGGAAACATCATACTGGGCCCTGAGGGAAAGCGCCGTCGTAAGCCCGCCCGCCCCTGCAATCAGAGGAAAGACCACCGGCACCACTGTCGAATATCCCGAAGGCCCGTCATTGCGGAAAATCTCTATACTGAAAATCATTTCCACGGCCAAAGCGAAAAGAATCAGCGAGCCGGCAATGGCGAAAGACTCTATGTCGGTATTGAAAAGCTTCAGCAGCCAGTCCCCGGCAAAAAGGAACGCAACATATATTATCAACGAAATGACGGCCGCCTTCCCCGCCTTGACTTTCTGGCCGTTACTGTTGATACCCATAATGATAGGTATCGCCCCGGTAATGTCTATCACCGCAAACAACACGAGAAAGGAAGAGAGTATTTCCTGAAAATTCAAACCCGACAACATAAAGCAATTCGATTAATTTTTCATAATTGCGCCTAAATTACTAATTTTTTCGCAAAACGGACAAACCCGCGCCCGAAACCCGTACCGAATTACCGGATTTTGAAAATTCTTACTAATTTTACTGCTTTGATAAAAATTTTTCTTTATGGACAAGATTCTGAACCCTTGGTGCAATGTCGACGGTTACCTGTGCTTCGGCTGTTCCCCGGACAATCCTGCCGGAGTCCGGATGGAATTTTACGAAGACGGGGATGAAATAGTGAGTATCTGGCAGCCGAGACCCGAATTCCAGGGATGGCTGGACACGCTCCACGGAGGCATACAGGCTGTGCTTTTGGACGAAATCTGCGCCTGGGTGGTGACACGCAAGCTCCAGACCACCGGAGTGACATCGAAGATGGAGACACGTTACCGCCGCCCGGTAAAGACGGACGAAGGGACGATAGAGATAAGGGCCTCGCTGAAAGAAATGCGGAGGAATATCGCAATCATAGAAGCCAGGCTCTATGACCATTCGGGAAAACTCTGCACGGAAGCGACCTGCACCTATTTTACCTACCCCCAGGACGAGGTAAGGAAAAACATGTTTTTCTTGGGATGCGAAACTGAAAAGGAACACAATGAAAAAGCATAAGACCGGAATAGTGCTCAGCGGAGGGGGAGCGAAAGGCTATGCCCATATCGGGGCGCTCATGGCACTCGAAGAAAGAGGTATCGAGCCAACGGCCGTTGCCGGGACGAGCATGGGAGCGATAATAGGCATCTTCTATGCGGCAGGATACCGCGGCAAAGAGATTTACGACATCGTTGTAAAGGAAAAATTCGACAGTCTTTTCACGGTGATTACACCGGTAATCGGCATTTCCAAGCTCGGGTTGTCCTCCCATAAAAACGTTTACGAGGTTTTCCGGAAATACATGCCGGATGACGATTTCGACCGCCTTCCCAAGCCGCTTACCGTATGCGCCACCGACTTGATTACAAGCGAAGGCCGGTATTTCAGCAGCGGCAAACACCTGCATGATGCGGTAATAGCCTCATCATCAATCCCGGGAGTATTCGAGGCGGTAAAAATCGGAGACGGCATATATGTTGACGGCGGGCTCATCGACAACCTGCCGGCCAAAGCCTTACGGGGTTCCTGCGAATACCTGATCGGAGTGGATGTCAACCCTTCGCCCCTTGAGCCGCCGAAACTTGAGAACAAGGCCGATTTGATAGCACAGACCATACACACGATAGTCCATCACAGTTCGGAAGAAGGCCGCGCACTCTGTGACTTCATAGTGGAACCGCGTGTCAGTGACAAATACAACGAATTCAGCTTCAAGGAATTCAAGGAAATATGCAACATCGGCAGTGAAACCATGGCCGCCTTCCTCGACAGCCATCCGGAAGCAGTGGAGAAGATGCTGGGCTGAGCTCGGGATGCTTCAGCTGACAAAAAGCTCGGTGGACTTGCGGCGGAAATCGTCAAAGCTCCGCATCCTCCACGGACGTAAAACGCTTCGGGAGTCCCTTGCCCTTCCTTTCGGTTTTCACGCCGTACTCTTCGAGGCGTTTCAGTTTGCTGATGACCGACTGGTTTGAACCGTTAAGCCGTTTCAGCGCATCCTTATAGGCGTCTCCGGCCGAATCCAGGGCATCCCCGACCTTGTCCATGCACTGGAGGAACCCCGTAAGCTGCGAATGTATGCCGCCTGCCATACGGTAGACTTCGGCTATATGCCTCTCCTGCAAGGCCTGTTTCCAGCCCATGCCAATCATCTGAAGGAAGACGAGAAGGTTCATCTGCGAGACTATCAGCACTCCCCGCGACCTGGCATTCTGCCACAAAATCGGGTCGGTAGCCATCATCAGCTGGAATGCCGCCTCGACAGGCATGAACATTATATTGAAATCCACCAGACGTTTTTCTTTCGGAAGATACGAATTGTAATCCTTGGCCGCCATTTCCTCGACATGGGAGGCCACGCTCCGGACATGCTCCTTCGCATAACGTTCCCGCTCCTGCTGCGACGAAGCGTTCATATAATTGTTGAAAGCGGTAAGGGAAACCTTCGAGTCGACCACGACAGCCGTATCGTCGGGATAATATATCAGCACATCGGGCTGGAGTTCCCGGCCCTGCTCCGTCTTTACCGCATTCCCTTCCATGTCGCGGATCCGGCCCTGCACTTCATAATGCACTCCGCGCCGCATCCCGGCGCTGTCCAGAAGCCTGTCAAGGAGCATCTCACCGAAATTCCCCTGGAACTTCACCTGCCCGGTGATGGCATCGGCCAGTTTTCCCGCCTCCTCACCTACTGCCGCCGACTGCTTCACAATCATCTCTATCGAAGCCTTGAGCTCGGCATTGTACCTTATGCTTTCGGCCCGCGTATCGTTCAGGCTCCTGTCGAATCTTCCCAGACTCTCGCGGAGGGGCTTCAGCAAAGCATCTATCTGCATTGCCGAATTTTCCCTGAAAACCTTCGAATTGTTTTCAGCTATTTCCGAAGCGGCGGCCTTGAACTGGGCACGCATCGTCTCCATGTTTTCCTCATAAAATTTTTTCGTATCGTCGATACGTCCTTTCATCAGGAAATACGCCAGTACGGCGCCGGTCATTACGGAGACCAAACCGACCGCTATATAAACTGCAACCATAAAATTCCACAAACAAACGTTTAGAATCTTCTTAGAAGTTTCTTAAAACCCAAAGGGTATTTTCATATTAAACAGGTCAAATATAACAACATTCACCAATATTTTCTAATTTTGGGGTGTCAAAATCGCACAAACGACTACAAACGACAATAAATAATTAATAATGAACCATTTCTTTACAAAATCGCTTATAGCCATGACTGCCTTGACGGTTAGTTGCGCCGCCCCTTCGGAAAAAGAGGGCATTATAGGCAAAAGCACTATCGAGATTACAGACGGTAAAATGACCCCGGAAATCCTTGTAACCCTTTCGAAAGTATCCGGACCGGAAGTATCGCCGGACGGAAACAAGATACTGTACACGGTGGGTTATACTGGAATCGCCCAGAACAGGGGCAACAGCGAAATCTTCGTGATGAATGCGGACGGCACGGGCCGCACCCAGCTGACAAAAGACGAGGCGAATTATTCGAATGTAGTATGGCTCGACGGAGGCAAAAAGATAGCCTATCTGTCAGACGGGCAGGTGTGGACGGCCGAATACCGCGACGGCGAGAGGCCTTCTTTGGGCAAAACGCACAAAATAACCGATGTGGACGGGGGAATCGCGCAGTTCAAACTGTCCCCGGACGAAAAGAGCATAATGTTCACCCATTATGTCCAGTCCTATCTCCAGAAACCTTCAGACACATACCCCGACCTCGACAAGGCCAGGGCATACCGCACCGAAGACCTGATGTACAGGCACTGGGACCATTGGGTTGAAGAAATACCGCACACGTTCATCGCAAGAATGCCCGAAGGGAGCAAAAGGATAAGCCTGGAGGACGCCACCGACCTGCTTGCAGGCGAAAAGGAACTTTACGAACTCCCTACAGAGCCGTTCAGCGGCATAGAACAGCTTTCATGGAGTCCGGACGGCACCAAAATAGCGTATTCCTGCCGGAAACTCGCCGGCAAGGCATACGCATTCTCCACGAATACAGACATATATCTTTATGATATAGCAACAGCAGGATGCACCAATCTGAGTGAAGGGATGATGGGGTACGATACCGAACCAGTATGGTCTCCGGACGGAAGCAGGCTTGCATGGCTCAGCATGGAGAGGGACGGCTACGAAGCCGACAAGGTCAGGCTGATGGTCATGGACATGGCTACGGGCAGGATAACCGAACTTACCGGAGCATTCAAATACAACGCCTCGTCTCCGGTATGGTCAGAAGACGGCGGCCGCATCTATTTCGCTTCACTGGCTGAAGGCCTCCAGGCCCTCTTCGTTGCAGACATGGAAGGCAACATCACCAGAATCACCTCGGACAGGCTATGGTACGATTTCATGACCCCGGCATATGTGAAGGAAAACGGGAAGGGCGCGGAAATCATCACCTCCTACATGAGCATGCTTTTCCCGACCGAAATAGTCGCAATCGACTGGGACGGAACGGCCCAGGCAGATACCGTAAGCCAGCTTTCATTCGAAAACAAGGACATCCTCGACAGACTCGACACACCTGTAATGGAAGACCGTTGGATGACGACTGTGGACGGAAAGAAGATGCTCACCTGGGTAATGTACCCGCCTCATTTCGACCCGTCGAAAGTCTATCCGGCGATAGAGATACTTCTCGGAGGGCCTCAAAGCACACTCAGCCAGGCATGGAGCTACAGGTGGAACTACCGCCTCATGGCACAGCAGGGATACATCGTAATCATGCCTAACAGAAGGGGTACCACGGCTTTCGGACAGGAATGGTGCGAACAGATTTCCAAAGACTATTGCGGACTGAACATGCAGGATTACCTGACGGCGGCCCACGAGATGCAGAAAGAGTCGTATGTGGGAAAAATGGCGGCCTGCGGTGCAAGCTACGGCGGATTCTCCGTCTACTATATGGCCGGGAACCACAACAAGACCTACGACTGCTTCATCGCCCACGCCGGAATCTTCAACCAGGAGCACATGTACATGACTACCGAAGAACTCTGGTTCCCTACATGGGACAACGGAGGTGCCCCGTGGGATGAAAATCCTGCCGCCAAAAGGCATTATGCCCATTCGGCCCACAAGTTCATAAAGAACTGGGACACCCCTATCATGGTCATGCACGGCGGGATGGACTTCCGTGTACCCGTAGACCAGGGAATGGCAGCCTACAATGCTGCCCAGCTCATGGGAATCCCTTCGCGCCTTGTCGTCTTCCCTGAAGAGAACCACTGGATACTCAAACCGCAGAATGCAGTCCTCTGGCACAGAGAGTATTTCTCCTGGCTGGACAGATGGCTGAAAGATGAATGACAACGAAAGTGAAATAGCACTATTTTTGCATTTAAAAAAATTTTCCGACAGACAGAAAAATAACGATTTAAATACTTAACATTATGTACACAGATTTTCAAAAATTCCTCACAGATGAGCTCAACGCCATCAAGGAAGCCGGACTTTACAAGGAAGAAAGGATAATCACAACGCCTCAGAAAGCTGCAATCAAAGTAGCTTCGGGACAGGAAGTAATCAACTTCTGCGCCAACAACTACCTCGGCCTTTCCGACAATAAAGAGCTTATAAAAGCCGCTAAAGAAGCACTCGATACGCACGGTTACGGAATGTCATCTGTACGTTTCATCTGCGGAACACAGGATCTCCACAAAAAACTGGAGGCGAAAATCGCCGAATTTTTCGGAACCGAAGACACTATCCTGTATGCAGCATGCTTCGATGCGAACGGAGGAGTTTTCGAACCTCTTCTCAATGAACAGGATGCAATAATTTCCGATGCGCTCAACCACGCATCCATCATAGACGGAGTACGTCTCTGCAAGGCAAAGAGATACCGTTATGCCAACGCCGACATGAACGAACTTGAGGAATGCCTCAAACTCGCACAGGCACAGAGGCACCGTATCATCGTTACCGACGGCGTGTTCTCGATGGACGGAAACGTAGCCCCTCTCGACAAGATTTACGAGCTGGCCAACAAGTACAATGCAATGGTAATGGTCGACGAGTCCCACTCTGCCGGAGTAGTAGGCGCGACAGGAAGGGGCGTAACCGAGCTCCACAACCTCAGGGGCAAAATTGAAATCATCACCGGTACCCTCGGAAAGGCATTCGGAGGCGCAATCGGCGGTTTCACTACCGGTAAGAAAGAAATCATCGCCATGCTGAGGCAGAGGTCAAGGCCATACCTCTTCTCCAACTCCATACCTCCTATGGTTGCCGGAGCCGCAATCCGCATGTTCGACATGATGGCCGAAACCAACGCGCTCCAGGACAAGCTCCATGCAAACACCGACTACTTCATCAAGAAGATGGTCGAGGCAGGCTTCGATATCAAACCTACCCAGTCCGCAATCTGCGCCGTAATGCTTTACGATGCGAAACTGTCGCAGCAGATGGCCGACAGGCTTCTCCAGGAAGGCATCTACGTAGTGGGCTTCTATTATCCGGTAGTTCCTAAGGATCAGGCGCGTATCCGCGTACAGATTTCCGCGGGACACGAGAAAGAGCACCTTGACAAGTGCATAGCCGCTTTCGTAAAGGTAGGAAAAGAACTCGGTGTTTTAAAATAAACCGCAAACACGGCATAATGAAAAATAATATTTTTTCAGCCGCTATCTTATTATCGCTCCTGATGGCACTTTACGGATGTGCCGGAAGGAGCGATTCCTTTTCAGATAGCGCAACGGACGGAAAGACCGACCGGGAAGTCAGGAATGTAATATTCATCGTAGGCGACGGAATGGGACTGGCACAGGTGGCCGCCCTGGAGACGGCCCGCCCCGACACCAACGCATTCGGACTGTTCCCGCAGACCGCCTTTGTCACGACACATTCGGCGAATAACCGTGTTACGGATTCGGCCGCAGGAGGCACCGCACTGTTTACCGGACACAAGACGAACAATTCCTCCCTCGGGATGGATGCCGACAGCTGCAATGTCCCGAACTTTGCCGAAAAATGCGAGGCCGCCGGCCTGGAATGCGGCATTGTGACCCTTTGCTCGTTCACACACGCGACTCCGGCCGCAATGTACGCCCACAACATCACGAGGCATGATGACGAAGGCATAGCCGATGATTTTCTTTCATCCGGACTCGATGTCGTCTTCACCGGAGGCTCCGGGATGTTCGCACCCGATGAAAACGGAGGCAACGCACGCCTCGACTCTCTGAAAGCGATGGGCTACAATGTCGTCCTGAACGATTATTCTTTCATCTCTTCAATACCCGAGGAGTGGGACAATATCATTTTCCTGCCTTTCAAAAAGCATTTCCCCGACACCGATGAACGCAAGCCCGGAATGCTCGCTGAATGCACCCAGGCCGCCTTGGACATCCTCGGCAAGAACAGTCCGGACGGTTTCCTGCTGATGGTGGAAGAGTCGCAGATAGATTTTTCATGCCACGACCATCTGGACGGCCCGCTTGTCAAGGACATGGAGGAGATAAACTCGGTCATGCTTGTAGCCAAAAGATTCGCTGACAGTCATCCGGGGACCCTCGTAATCGTAACCGCCGACCATGAAACAGGAGGGCTTACCATGGCATCCAACGACAGCGACTTCAACAAGGGCGACAGCGGCATCGATTTCAGATGGTCTACGGGCGGACACACCGGTGTTCCGGTACCTCTGTTCGCTTACGGCCCGGGCGCCGAAGAGTTCCACGGACTGATTGACAACACCGAGGTACACCGGAAAGTGTGCAAGTTGCTGGGAATATAAAGATTATGCGTATATTTGCCTTCTATGGATATGAATATAAACTTGCCCACAGAGAAAGAAAAGCCGTCCGAATACGCAGAACGGTTGGGCAATATATATTCTCATACAACGGCGCAAAATGACAAAAAACACAAAGGACAGTATATAATTGCCAATAAAAACACAAAAGCGTATTTATTGCCTAACAAAAATTACATACTGTTAAGAAGATTCAGTTCCAAAGATGATGACAGCAGACTGATTGCAGCACCATATTTCGGCAACATGTCCAAATACGAGCTAATCGGCATCGAAAACAAACTCAATTACATGCACAGGCCGGGAGGACGTCTGAAAAGAGATGAAGTAATGGGAATTTCCGCCCTTCTTAACAGCAATATTTTCGACACTTATTTCAGAACGTTCAACGGCAATACAAATGTAAGTGCTACCGAACTTAAAATCATGCCAATGCCTGACATTGGAACCATTCAGGAAATCGGCAGAAAAATAATCCTGAACAACGACTATTCTATTGATTATATCAATAAAATCCTGATAGAATATTTTAATATCCGATAACTATGGGAAAAATTAGCGAAGCGCAGGAAATACTGAAAAACCTGGGACTGCCAATCCCCCAGCAAAATGAAATGTCGGCACTGACACTGCTTGCTTTATGCAATATCAGGGAAGATGACTATTGGAAAGATGCTACACGGGACAGTAAAAGGATAACAAAAGACATAATGTCTTTTGTCAATGAAAATGCAGACCAAAACCGCTTGCTATCCTCCCGTTGGTTAAATTCAAAATCGGACAGGAAACATCCTCTACTCAAAAATCTATAAGTTTTCTTGTTAAGTTTGGTTATTCATATTTGTCTTGGATGAAGTGCGTCCGCATTCTCGGTTCATATTCCGGCTTGCGAACGCCGTTCTTCCGTCCGCTTTCAATGCACTTTAGCAACCACGCCATATTTTGCCCCAAGATGCGCATGGTCTGCAAGCCTTCCTTGTCCTTGCGCACATCGTCGGGTGTGAAGCCGTGTACCGAGTTCCAGTATTGCGATGCTACGATAGGCATATTCGCAATAGTGAAATATTGATTCAATTGCTCGAAGGTGGCGGAGGCTCCACCACGGCGGCACGATACTACTGATGCGCCGAGCTTGCCCGCCATGCGGTTTTCCGTGGCGAAGAACAGGCGGTTCAGGAACGAAACGAGTTGCCCCGTTGGTGCACTGTAATAAACCGGAGAACCGATGACGATGGCATCAAATTCATCCAGCCGTTTCTGTATCTCTTGCACGAGGTCGTCGCGGAAACAATGTCCTGTCTTCATGCAGGCTCCACAGGCGATGCAGCCCACTATGGGCTTCTTGCCTAAATACAGCAATTCCGTCTCAATACCGTTTGCCTGCAAGGTGGTTTCCACTTCGTGCAGGGCGGTATAGGTGCAGCCCGTTTGATTCGGGCTGCCATTAATCAACAATACCTTCATACGTTCAGAATTTATGCGCCAGTTCAGCCGCTTGCTTGCAGCCGTCCGTCTTGTTGATGTCACCTTCGTTCAATACTCCGGTAATAAGCACTTCGCCAGCCATCTCCCATTTCAGCAGAGCGGCAGAACGTTCCAGCGGCATACGGATGCCGTCCATTACCGTCACGTCGTTTTCTTCGCAGCAGGCTATCAGTCCGCATTTCTTTCCGGCGATATCCTTTCCGCCCACCACGAATGAAAACAGGCGGTCAATCACACCCTTTATCTGTGCCGGAATGGAATACCAGTAGGTTGGCATGGTGAATACAACAGCATCGGCTTCCATAATGGCAGGTGCGATAAGGTTAAAATCGTCGTCGAACGAACAAGCCTTGCCCGTCTTGAAGCAGGTCTGGCAGGCACGGCAACCGCCTATCTTCATCAGTGCGGCATCAAATCGTTGCACCGTGTGGCCGAGTGTCTCCGCTTCCCTGATAAATGCGTCCGTCATGGCAAAGCTGTTGCCATGCTTGCGTGGACTTCCCGTAATAACTGTTATCTTCATGACGCTTCCTCCTTACTTTTGAATGGTATTCGAATTCTGATTGTACGCCTTCGCCACGCACCGCCACTCGCCGTCCATCTTCATCAGCAGCAGGTAGTCGGTGAAGTCGATACGGCCTCCCCATTTCTCTTCCAGCACGCGCACCACGGCGAGGGTCTCTTCTACGTCCACCACGTCGATACGTGCCTTGAAGTCATCGCCTGCGCCTACGGTGTCCACATTGTGGTAGAACTGCTCGATGCTGCCGTGCTCCAGCTTCCCGTCCAAGTAGCCGAATAAGACGGCTTCGTCAATAAACAATTCGCGGGCATACTTGCTGTTGCCTTCTGCCACACTTTTCACAAACTTCATGGCAGCTTCTTCCACTGCCTTGTACTCTTCGATATTTGCTCTCATGATGCTAATGTTTAATTGATTATCTTGTTTTGATGCTGCAAAGGTAGGTGATTCCTCCAGTTTGCACAAGTACCGAAAAATTATTCATATACTGAAAAATTATTCGGTATATACCCGTTACGATATATTATCCTTACCTTTGCAGGCGTAACATTCAATAAAGATAAAACCATGTACGAAAGAAAGATACCCGTAGATTTGGACTGTCCCTTGCGGCTGACCATGAGCCTGATTGATTCCAAGTGGAAGTCATGCATCTTGGACGAACTGCGCCACCGTGCCCTGCGTCCCAGTGAATTGCACAAGATATTTCCCGAAGCCACGCCTCGTGTGCTCGACTTGCAACTGAAGGAACTGGTAGAGGACGGGCTCGTATCGAAGACCATCTACCCTGAACTGCCTCCTCGTTCGGAGTATGCTATCACTCCGTTGGGGATGACGCTTATTCCCATCATCGATGCTATGATTGCATGGGGAGAGAAGAATACAGAATTATTTGAAAAGAAATATGGGAAACGGTAATAGAATTTGGTTGCTTTTCCGTATCTTTGCGCTAAGACAAGAGTTGTTTGACAGAAATTTACCGCATATTGCAGAATTTGTGACTGTTTCCAAGTCATTACCTCGTTCTTTGAGAAATGCTTATAAGTAGCTTATTTTTGATATATTCCTATTTCAATATCGTTTTTTTCCTTATAAACCGGACCGGTCGCCATGCCGTCGGTATCCAGTTCGTATGCATAGACATAGTAGGAAAGTCCCGGGCAGAGGCCGGAATAATCCTTTTCGGCCCGTCCCACGGCCACATTCTTCCTTATCGCCTCCGCCACCGATATGCCCTCCCTTTCAGCAAAATCTTCAAGCAGCAGCATATCGTTCATCTTTATTGTCTCATCATCGACATACATCGACTCGTGGATAATCCCGCAATAAAATGTCGCGGTATCCTGTTCCGCCTCGAAAACCGCATTCGCAAAGGTCTGCCCTATTTCGGGAACGTCAATCGAAATGGATATTTCAGGTTTTGGCGGCATATCCATCCTTTCACATGAAAAAACCGGAAAAAGGACCGACATTAAAAATGCATATTTTACAAATTCTTTCATAATTCTCTGTTTTTAAAATTTTTACGAACAGCTTCCTATTCTACGAACGTATCGAATGTTTTATAAATGACTTCCGAATTTATGAGCCCGCAAGGAGCCACGCACATGCAGTATACGACAAATTCGTAGTCTTTCATCGGAGTGAAATCGTCCGACTGCTCGCCGGCCGGATAATAATGCGCTATCACATCTTCCAGAGGTATTGCCCCGAAAGTCATATTCTTGACTATGAAATCATTCAGGATAATCTGCTGCTGCTCGATCAGCGCATCCATATCCATTCCTTCCGACCATACGGTAAATCCGGTAAGGTAATTCGTCTCATTGTCATCGGGCTTATACGTTATATGCACCGGTATCTGCCCTTTTTCATTTTCAGTACCTTTCGTTACCATTATCTCGAAAGAGGTATCGGACATCTCAAGCGTTTCCGCAGTAAACCATGCTTTCGTCACAGGTGTCAGTCTTTCTCCCTGTGCATCGACCCCGTATGCGTAAATGCAGTATTCCGTATCCGGAACAAGACTGAACATGCGTTCATTGAACTTGTTCCCGTACAAGGTGACCAAAGGCATTATCTCCTCTATCCCGTACATTCCATAATAAGAATCTATCCAATACTGTACATCGAGTTCATGCAACTCGTCATCCGAAAGGTTCCCCACCTCATCTGCAAGCCTGAGAAAGGTTATATAACCGGCCTCCGTATCGTACGGAATAATATCAAGGGTGGCGATGCTCTCTGTAATATCATGAAACGTAAAGGTAAAATCAGGCAATTCGCCACCCCCTTGCTCTACCGTAACCTCTGCTTCCAAGGCATGACCCGGAACGATTATCCTTGCATCCGCGGTCCTCCTCTCCCGCGTATCTGTCGCATTGACAGTGATTCTAAGCATGTTCTGCTCCGTAAAATCGAAAGCGAGCCATTCTTCGTCACACACCGCCTTCAGCACCGGGGACTCTCCTGCCCCCTCCAGTACGTACGGCAATTCCAGAACACCCCCTTCGACCGGAGCCTCTACAACCGCGTTTTCAAAATCGAGCCTCGGCTCGACAACTACGGGCTCTTTTTCGCACGCCACCGGCAACAGCGCGGCGGAAACAAGTGCGGCCCATAAATTTTCTTTGATAAAACGTTCCATATTCCAAAAATTTTTATTGTTCCGCAGGCAAAGATAAACCTCGGAAACATACGGGGGCAAAAAGAAAATTATTGATAAATAAATTTGTAGAATCAATAAGAAATATGCCCGATATTGCGCATTTCCTTACGGTATTTTGCGGGAGGGCAGCCGGTTTCCTTCTGGAACGCCTTGTAGAAAACCGCAATCGTATTGAATCCGACTTCATCCGATATGGCTTTCAGAGGAGCGGTATCGGCAGGGTCGGACAATCTCGCTATGGCTTCTTTTATACGCCACGAATTAAGCCACTGCGTAAAGGACATTCCCGAATACTGGTTTATGGCGGAAGACACGTATGAACGGTTGCTTTGTAAAATATCGGCCAGTTTTTCCAAAGACAGGTCATTCTGCCTATATATCTTGTCCCGCGACATGATTTTTTCGGCCTCCATGAACAGCGACCTGCTTTTCTCATTGTCCTCCGTGCCCGGCCCGACTGCTGTTTCGCAAGCGGAGATTTCAGCACGGTGCAGGAAACGCTGGTGCTGCTCTACCAGCTGCCTGTACATCCTGTTCCTCCGGCGGTACAGAAACCACAGGCCGGCAGAAAGGGAAGAAACTAAAATGAAGGCCGAAAATATTATCACATATTTTGACCGGACACGTTCATTTTCCATTTCCTGCCTGTGGACTTTCTCCTCATAACCCATTTTCTGATAGTTCATCAGAAGATTGTGGAAATCGCGCTCTTTCGTCAATAACGACAGACTGTCCAAAAGATGATGGTATTCTTTATAATACGACAGGGCGGTACGGTCGTCGCCCACCGATGAATAAAAATCCGACAGGCCCGAAAGAAAATGATGGCGGTCTTCGATATTGTCGATAGAATACGAAAGGGCAAGACCGTCCTCGAAAAGCCTGCGTGCCCTTTCCGGGTTGCCCCATGCCAGCTCTAAACATCCCTGCTTGTACATGTACTCCAGGCGCAGACCGGGCTCCTGGGAGTCCAGCCGGGAAGCAAAACGGGAATATGCCGAATCCGCCTTGACATAATCGCCCATCGCATAATATATTTCGCCATGCAGCAATTGCAACAGAGCCTCCTGCGAACTGTTTTTCCTGGAAGCGACATAACGGGACGCCGAGTCGGCATAAGCCTCGGCTATCCTGTAATCTCCGGCTACGATTCCCATCTGGGCCGCCATTACTGCCCCGTAAAACATATTGTTCGTATCGTTTTCAGCCTTTGCAATCCTATGTGGTAATCGGAAACCTGCGGAAGTACTTTCCCGATACGGGACAATTCCTCCTCGCACCGGCCGAAATCTTCCATAAACAGGTAAGCCTGCGCAAGATTCGCGCGGGCGAACAGGACTTCCTCGTCAATGGTTTTCCCATCCCCGTCCGCCGCACCATACGGCAAAGAAGCCAGATACAGAGGTATTTTCTCAGCCAATTCGGCAAATCTGCGCTCACGGGTAAGGCTTACCCATAAATCCCGGACCTCCTCTTCGGCAATATCACCATCCAGGGCGACATCATTTCCCACGGCAGCATAGGAAGAAATGCCTGCGGCAGCAAAAACCGCCGCAAGCACTCCCCATACAAAAATCCTATATTTCAGACAGCGCACCTGCGGTTACTGCGCCGATTCGATATAGTCCAATGCAGCTTCCAGCTGTACATCCGTACCAGCCATGAAGGATTCGCGGTCGAAAAGCACTTCCACATCAGGAATAACGCCTATGCCTTCAACCCTGTTGCCCTGCATGTCCTTGCCCATAGTCGTAGTGGTATAAATCCAGTACGAAGCGTTTTCGACCTCTCCGGTATAACTGTAGTCGAAATTGCCCATCAGGGCTCCCAGGCCTCCGTAAGTCCTTTCACCTATTACCGCACCGTTAGGCAGTTCCTTCACAAGCAGCGAAGACATCTCCGACATGGAAACCGAATTGAGGTCTACAAGCTGCACCAACGGAACCTGAATCCGACGGCTGTCCTCGGCCGGATATGCCATGCAAGGGGTCCACGGGCCGTAATCATAACGTCCCAGACCGTTTTTCGTCCTCATCCACATTATCTGTGTCGGCTCGCTCATCAGCATCGAATGCATAAGATTCAAATCGTTTAGATAGCCTCCACCGTTGTTCCTCACATCGATTATCACACCTTTCAGTCCCGGCGTATTGTCTATGATGTCGAAGAAGTTCCGGTATACCTGATACATTGCGTTACTTTCGAGATTATCGGTATAATACATCAGATACGTCCAGTGGAATCCCGAAAAATAGATATAAGCCACATTGTCTATCAGATATGACATTGCGACCATATAGGAATCACCTACATATCCGGCAGCCCCGCTGAACTGCGTTATCCTGCCATTGGCCACTTCCGCCTGTGCATTATTGATGAGCTGCTGTATGTCCATCGCCTCATGATAATAGTCCCTGGTAAGAATTTCTATCTGGGCCGGCTGGGAATAAATATAATATTCGGTACTCTTCAGCGCAAAGAGATAGTGGTGGTCCACAAGGCCGGATGTCATCTCCTGGAACAGCTCTCCCGCCTCGTCGAACGTGCTCATGGTATAATCGCCGAGAGCCTCGAACCGGGGAGCATAACTGCCATATACCGCGTCCCAGTCCGTTTCATCTATATCCCAGAACACATAATTGTAATTCATCGCATTCCAGAAGGATTCAAAAACTTCCGACCAGGTGGTGAAATTCCCTTCCTCCGAAGGCGGCAGCAAATCGACTTCCTGTTTCTGGCAAGATACGAACGGCAGGAAAGCCGCCGATATGCAAATCAAAAGAAAAATTTTCTTCATAACTTCCAAATCCTAAAAACGTTAAAACTCCTAAAACATGAAGACGGCGCCGGCCTGGACTACCATTGTATTGCTATACCTCGGAATATGTCCACGGTACTGCTTCTGCATGTCCGTAAGGGCATACATGTACCTTGCTTCGGCGAATATCTCAACACACGATGCCGCCCTGTACTTCAGGCCCAGGCCAGCAAGAAGTCCGGCATCGAAGCGGTTGTCCCTGCGCGAATCGAAAGGCACGACCTCGTCATAAGGATACAGTACCGAATCGAAAGGCCCGAGAGACTCACCCTGCCTGTGGCTGTAAAGCCATGCACCTGCATAAATGCCGGCATTCACAAAGCCCCGCAGCTTCTTTCTTCCGAAAGAAAACTGCGCGTAAACCGGTACGGACAGATAGTAATTTTCTACCTTTTCCCAAGGATAGGCCATCATCTGCATCGACCTGTAGGAAGAATAATTCTTCGATACGGCGGCCAACTCTCCCGAAAGCGCAAACCAGTCATTGAAATTGTACTTCACCGGAATGGCTACATAAAACCCGTCACCGGCAGAATAATGGCGGTCATAATCGTATGCATCAGGAATGGAAAGCATATTGTAGGCATATCCCGCCGAAATCCCGATACCCCATCCCTTGTCGGGGTTCTCCTTCTTTTCCGGCCCGTCCTGCGGCTGACCGGCCATGACCGGCAAAACCGACATGGAAAACGCCGCAAACATCGCCAGCATAATGGAAAACAAAAATTTCATTTTCATAGAATCTAATATTATGCACACAAAAGTAAGAAGTTTTTTTGACTTTCTGTAAGGGAAAAATTGCAGTACCGGACCACATCATCGGCCACATTTTTATTTTTCCGTAAAAAATTCATCCACAGCGTTATCCCCACACAAGAAAATCCCGCTTAACTTTGCCTCACTATCGTTTGCCGTCATTTATCGTTTTTGCCAGCATTTATCGTTTTTACCATTCAACCGGCAGGAGAACCACAGCAGGAGAACCACAGCATGGAAAATCATTGGCACATTTGCACCGAGGGACTGGAGAAAGATGTGATTTTCAGAAGCAGGCAAGATTACATAGATGGTATGAATTGCATACCCGTATGTGCCGTACAACACAAAATAACGATTCTTGCATTCTGCCTAATGAGCAACCACGTACATTTCATTGTCCGCGGAAACAAGGTTTCGTGCAGACAGTTTATCTTCCAATACAGAAGAAAACTGTCCCGCCTTGCAGATTTAAGCAGGAGCGGCACAACCATGAGACCGATTGAAGATATGGGCTACCTTATGAAAGCGATAGGTTACGTACTCCGCAATCCGGTTTCTGCCGGACTCGGCATAATGCCCGGCAACTACACATGGAGCTCCGCCTCATTATACTTCAGGGAGAAATTGTACTTCAGGGAGAAAAGCGAAGAAACAATCCACGAGGGAAACCGCTTTGGAAAAACCGTGCGAAAAGTAGGCTCGTTAAGCTACAGGACAAAGCGGGAACTACTGCACTCCCAGACCGACCTGCTGGACGACTGCCTTATTTCTGAAGAAAATATGATTTTGCCCGAATGCTATGTAGACACCGAGGCCGTAGAAAACATCTTCCGCACACCGGCAAGGCTCCTTTATGCAATCTCCCGCAATGAAAATCTGGAAATGGAATTGGATAACGGCATCCTTCATAAAACAAAATACAGCGACAACGAATTATACGGTTCAATAACCGGCCTGTGTCAAGAAAATTTTCATAAGAACCGCATTGAAGAATTAAGCATCGAACAGCGTTACAGTCTGGCAAAAATCCTCCATAAAAAATATGGCATCGCAGGAAAACAACTTTCGCGACTGACAAATACCGACCTCGCCATATTGAAGAAAATATTATAAATCCCGCTCCACAAACCCGGCGGTGCCGGAAAACTGTGGCCTTGAAAACTGATGCCCACGAGAACTGCCGTCCCGGAAAACTGCCGTCCCGGAAAACTGGCACGTTCGGTGCGCCTTCATCATAAACCCTATTGATTATCAAACAATTACAAAAGCACTTGCACATTTCAAAGATTTTAAAAGCCCGAAATGTGCAGCCGATTTCATAACCCGTTGATAATCAATAACCATTTCAAAGCGACTGCACCGCGCGCGCAAAAAACACACGACAGAAGCGAAACTGTCACCAGAAAAACACAGGCAGCCGCCCGGTTTCCGGACAGCTGCCTGATTCGTAATGTCGGGATGAGGCGACTCGAACGCCCGACCCCTACGTCCCGAACGTAGTGCGCTACCAACTGCGCTACATCCCGAAAAAATGGAGGGCCGGCACTGATTGCAAGGCCTTGACCGGCCGCTCCACTATGGTTTAGTCATTCAATGAGAAACGTGCGAAACCTGTAACCTTGACCTCAGGATCAACCGATTTGAGGTACTCCTTCACAGAAATCTTGCCGTCTTTCACGAAAATCTGGTCTTCAAGCGTATACTCTTTGAAGAACTTCGAAAGCTTGCCCTGTGCTATGCTCTCAAGCATCTGTGCCGGTTTGCCGGCCATCTTAGGGTCGAGTTTCATCTGCTCGTGATAAATCTCGAGTTCCTTTTCAATGACATGCTTAGGGCAGTCGTCCTTATTGACAGACACCGGATTCATCGCAGTCACCTGCATGGCTATTTCCTTACCTGCTTCAGCCGAAACCGGTTTGGAAAAACCTACTATGGAAGCGACTTTACCGTTCATGTGAATATAGGTAGCGATGAAAGGAGCTTCGAGTTTGCTGTAATATGCAATCACATGCTTTTCACCGGTCTTGCCAGTCTGCTGGGTAACGGCTTCCTGAATAGTCTGGCCGTCCACCTTGAGAGCTTCGAGCTCTTCCTTGGTTGCCGGAAGATTTGCTATGGCAGCATCGGCAATCGCGTTGGCAAGAGTCTTGAATTCCGCATTTCCGGCAACGAAGTCGGTCTCGCATCCGAGACAAACCAGAATCGCCTTGGTATGGTCGGCGTTAGTCCTTGCTATTACAGAACCTTCCGAAGTCTCACGGTCAGCCCTCTTGGCTGCTACGAGTTTTCCTTTCTCACGGATAATCTCCTGTGCCCTTTCAAAATCGCCTTCAGCCTCAACAAGCGCTTTCTTGCAATCCATCATGCCCGCTCCGGTCATCTTACGGAGTTTGGCAACATCAACTGCTTTGATTTCCATAATAAATTTTCTTTAATTTGTTTCTACCACTTGTTATTCAGCTTCGACATGTTGTTCAACCGGCTCCTCTTTGGCTTCGGTCTCTACAGCATCTTCAGAAGTTTCCTCTTTCTTAGGCCTGCGTGAACGGAGTTTCTTTCCACCCTGTGCCGGAGCAGCGTTTTCAGCATTCTCGGCATTCTCTTTTTCCTTCTCCACCTTCCTTTCGGCAAGTCCTTCTTTGATAGCCTCGCAAAGAGCCTTCATCACGAGTTCGATGGATTTGGTAGCGTCATCATTCGCCGGAATCACATAATCAATCGGTGTAGGATCGCAGCAAGTATCAACCATTGCGATAACCGGGATATTCAGACGGTTTGCTTCCCTTACGGCGTTCATCTCCTTCTGGACGTCCACTACGAAAATTGCGGACGGAAGGCGGGTAAGGTCGGCTATCGAACCGAGGTTCTTCTCCAGTTTGGCCTTCTGGCGTGTAATCTGGAGACGCTCACGCTTTGCTAAGGTATCGAATGTGCCGTCGGTCATCATCTTGTCGATGGTGTTCATCTTCTTGACGGCCTTACGTATGGTCGGGAAGTTTGTAAGCATTCCGCCCGCCCATCTTTCGGTAACATACGGCATTCCGACAGACTGTGCATACTCTGCAACAACGTCTTTTGCCTGTTTCTTCGTAGCTACGAAAAGCACTTTGCGGCCTGCATGTGCAAGCTGTTTGAGTACCGTAGCCGCTTCATCTATCTTTACCGCAGTCTTATGCAGGTCTATAATATGTATTCCGTTTTTCTCCATAAAAATATACGGAGCCATTTTCGGATTCCATTTCCTCTTCAGGTGACCGAAGTGTACACCTGCATCCAGTAAATCTTGGAAATTCGTTCTTGACATTTTTAATTTCGTTTTTACTAATTTTTCCCCTTGCGGGGCCTCTTTTCATCAATCAGGAGTAGCGGACAAGTCCGGTCTCCTCAATTTTCCGCGGCCAAGGCAAACCCGGGGTAGCCACAAAAATGCAGATCCTTCGGATTTTGTTCCCGACCGTACATTGGCAAATCGGCAATAAACGATTAACGTTTACTGAACTGGAAGCGCTTGCGGGCACCAGGACGGCCCGGTTTCTTCCTCTCGACCTCGCGTGCGTCACGGGTAAGGAAACCGTTGCTCTTCAAAGTGTGACGGTAAGCCTCGCTGTCGATTTCGCAAAGTGCTCTTGCGATACCGAGCCTCATGGCCTCTGCCTGACCTTTGATTCCGCCACCGTCGATATTTGCTTTGATATCGAACTGTGCGGTGGTTCCGGTTACCTCCAACGGCTGTTTCACGATATAAATGAGCGAATCCTCATGGAAATAATTCTCAAGAGGACGGCCGTTAATCATGATTGTACCGTTACCGGCGCTTACATAAACGCGAGCGACTGCCGATTTACGTCTTCCAAGGGCGTTAATTACTTTCATCTGCTCTGTTTAAATTTCGTTCAACTTAATTTCTCTCGGCTTCTGCGCCTGGTGAGGATGCTCGCTTCCGGCATAAAGATAAAGATTGCCTAAAAGCTTAGCACCGAGACGGTTCTTAGGAAGCATGCCCTTTACGGCGTGCCTAAGCACCTCTGTAGGTTTTTTCTGCAACATCTGGGCGATAGGGACAGTCCTTTGTCCTCCCGGATAGCCTGTATGGTGCACATAAACCTTGTCGGTCATTTTCTTGCCTGTAAGTTTCACTTTCTCCGCGTTGATGATTATGACATTGTCTCCACAATCAACATGAGGGGTGAAATTAGGTTTGTTCTTCCCCCTGAGGATAAGTGCAACCCTCGAAGCAAGACGACCGAGGACCAAATCAGTGGCGTCGATGACGAGCCACTCTTTGTTTACTGTAGCCGAATTGGCCGATACAGTCTTGTAACTTAATGTGTCCACTGTCTTGACTTTTTGGTTAATAACTCTAAAATTGCGATCTTTCCCTTATAAAAGGGGTGCAAAGATACACATTTCCATTAAATTGTCAAAAAAATATCTTAAATTTGCCTCCGTTTTTCTGAAAATGAAGATTGCGGATATACAATTGAGGGAAAAACCCCTGTTTCTCGCCCCTATGGAAGATGTCACCGATGCATCTTTCCGCTATGTATGCAAGAAATTCGGGGCGGATATGATGTACACCGAATTCGTCTCCTCGGACGGCCTCATCCGCGATGCCCGGAAATCCCTCGAAAAACTCGTCATTTACGAATACGAACGCCCGATCGGCATCCAGATTTACGGGCACATCCCGGAAGCGATGACGGAGGCGGCGAAAATGGCCGAAGCCGCAAAACCCGACCTCATCGACATAAATTTCGGCTGCCCGGTAAACAAGATAGCGAAACGCGGGGCCGGCTCGGGAATGATGAGGGAACCGGACAAAATGGTGGCGATAACCGAATCGATTGTAAAAAACGTAAGCCTGCCGGTAACCGTAAAGACCCGCCTCGGATGGGATGAAGACTCGAAAATAATAGTGGAACTCGCCGAAAGGCTCCAGGACACCGGCATATCGGCCCTCACTGTACATGGAAGGACCCGCGCCCAGATGTACAAGGGCGAAGCGGACTGGACACTTATCGGAAAAATCAAGGAAAACCCGCGCATGCGCATTCCCATAATCGGAAACGGGGATATCGCATCTCCAGAACAGGCTAAGGAGGCTTTCGACAGATTCGGAGTCGACGGGATAATGATCGGCCGCGCGACCTTCGGACACCCGTGGATTTTCAGAGAAATCAGACACTATCTGGACACGGGGGAAAAACTGCCGCCCATGGACGTTCCGGAAAGGGTCCGACTCGCAAAGGAACATCTTGCCAAATCGATTGAAATCAAAGGAGAACGCGTAGGAATACTCGAAATGCGAAGACATCTGTCCTGCTATTTCAAAGGCCTTCCGGATTTCAAGGAAACAAGACTGAAATTGGTAACGAGTCTCTCCCCCGACGAGATTTACAGCATACTCGATTATATTGAAGAAAGATGGGGTGATACGGAAACCACCCTGTGAAAATAAACTGAAAACCGGAAAAACATGTCACTGTCACCTTACGCACTAATATTGAAAATCAGACATTTCCTTTATGACAAGGGAATCATCAAGACCAGAACGGCGGAAACATTCACGATATCCGTCGGCAACATAACCGTCGGCGGGACGGGCAAGACCCCGCATACCGAAATGCTGCTGCGCATGCTTCAGGACGAAATGCGCACCGGCGTGCTTTCAAGGGGATATAAACGGAAGGGAAAAGGATTCGCTTTCGTTGCCACGGACAGCGGTGCGACCCGTTTCGGAGACGAACCCGTACAGATCAAGCGCAAATTCCCGAAAACGGTCGTCGCCGTAGACAAATCGCGCCTGCACGGCATCCAGATGATTGAAGCGATGCAGGCCGACAGGAGGCCGCAGGTAATAATCCTTGACGACGCCTTCCAGTACCGCAGACTCCGCCCGTCGGTTTCCATCCTTCTCATAGACTGGAACCGTCCGTTGAACAGGGACAGGCTGCTTCCTTTCGGGCGCCTCAGAGACCTCCCGTCAAGACTTTCGGCAGCGGATATCGTCATAGTGACCAAATGCCCTCCTTACATCACGGAACAGGAAGCCGCCGACTGGACGGAGGAAGCCGGAATCAAAGACTGCGGGAAAAACATTTATTTTACTTCCATCGAATATTCCCGTCCTGAACCGGTATTTCCGGAAGCGGACCAGCGGTACGCCTATTCGCCCCGCCTCATAATGTTTTCCGGCATCGCCGACGACAGGCCGATGAGACAATACCTTTCAGAGGATTATGAAGTACTGATGAGCCTTAAATATCCGGACCACCACAGATATTCCAGGTCGGACATAAAGGACATATCCTCGGTTTCAAAGGCCAACCCTACGGCACTCGTGCTTACGACAGAAAAGGATGCCCAGCGCATAATGGAGCGCAAAGACATCCCTTCCGAACTAAAAAACAAACTATTCTATCTCCCTATAAAAGTGAATTTTCTATTCGATGGACAGAAAGACAGGTTCAGGGAACAGCTACTCGCGTCGCGCGATACCTATATAATATAGCAATGTAGCTATTGAACCTATCGCATCTATCACATAGGTGTAAGCCGCCCAACGGAGGGCATCCACCGCCTTGTCATGATTGGTCACGTCGGTAATGCCGGCATCCCCGAGCCAGGCCACGGCCCTGCGGCTCGCATTGATTTCGACAGGAAGGGTGACGATGCTGAAGAGCGTAGTCAGCGCAAAAAGCGCGATACCGAACCACAGCAGATTAGGAAAAACATTGATAAGGAGTATGCCGAAAATCAGTACCCAAGGGACTATCCTCGAAGATACGCTCACTACCGGCACAAGGGCCGAACGGAGGCGCAGTGGCGCATATCCCACAGCATGCTGCACCGCATGGCCGCATTCATGGGCCGCAACGGCCGCGGCAGCCACCGAACGGCTTCCATAGACACCTTCGCTAAGGGCCACACGTTTGGAACGGGGATCATAATGGTCGGTCAGCATGCCCCTGGCAGGCACGACCTCCACATCATAAATACCATTGTCGGCAAGCATTTTCCTCGCGACATCGGCTCCGGTCATTCCGCTGCTTATCGGAATCTGTGAATATTTGTTGAAACGGCTTTGCAGCTGCCACTGTATGATCATGCCCACTACGGCAATAAGACCTGCTAACAGGTAAATCGACATAAAACTCATAAAACGCCAGTTTTTCTAAACCAAAGCCTCACTCCTGTCAAAATCCATGCCTTATTGCAGCATTGCCAAAATGGCATCCACTATTTTCCTGTCATTGCTCAGGCGCGGCACCTTGTTCTGACCTCCCTTCTTGCCCTGGGACTCCATCCACCTGACGAAGGTCATCTCAGGTACCACCGTCAGTCGGAGCCGCTCCATGGTATGGGTATGGGTCCGCTTCGCTTCATAGTCCGAATTGAGTTCCTGCAATTCCCTGTCAAGCCCGTCCGCAAAGGCCTCCGTATCAGGGACTTTGCCGATAAACTCTATAAGCCATTGGTGCGCCCCTCCCGAAGGAAGGAACACCGGAGCTACTGTATACTCCCTTACCCTCACCCCGAAACGGGCCGACACAATCTCTATGGCCCTGTCGGTATTGCCTATCATGAGCTCCTCACCGAAAGCATTTATGAACAGCTTCGTCCTTCCAGTAATGATGATTTTGTACGGATTAAGCGAAGTGAACCTCACGCAGTCCCCTATCAGATACCTCCACAATCCGGCATTGGTAGATATGACCATGGCATAATCGACACCCGTGCGGACAGTATCCAGAGTATCGAACCCGTAATATTTCCCGGCGGCAGGCTCTCCGGAGCGGATGAGGGAGGCGTCCCGCTGTGCCTCTTCGAGCCTCGACATCGGTATGAACTCATAATATACACCGTTGTTCAGAGTGAGCAGCATCCCCGGATCGGACAAATCGTCCTGGAAAGCGAAATAACCCTCCGACGCATTGTAGTTTTCAAGATAATGCATCCTTTCGGAAGGTATCAGCCTCCTGAAAGTCTCACGGTAAGGGCCGAACCCCGTACCTCCGTGCATGAACAACTCCATATTCGGCCACAACTCGCACAGATTGGAAACATTGTTGAGTTCCATGAGCCTCTCTATCATCAGAAGGTTCCACGCCGGCACCCCGGCTATGGATGTAACGTCGGACTTTGCGTACAACCTGTTTATTTCCGCTATTTTCCTGTCGAAATCCGAAATCAGGGCCACGCTGCGCTTAGGGATTCGGAACAGGTCGGCAGCCTTTGGCGAATTGCGCATGAGCACCCCGGAAAGGTCCCCGCTGTAAAGCCCGGTATTCGGGTCAAAGGAGAGGGTTCCGGCTATCGTAAGCGATTTTCCTAAAAACAGGCGGCTGCGGTGATTCGAACTGATATAAGAGGCCAGCATCATTTTGAAGCCCCGCAAATGGCATTTGTGCAGATTGTCCGGAGTGACCGGAATGAACTTGCTCTTCGAAGAACTCGTTCCGGAAGATTTTGCGAAATATCTGCACTTCTGCCCCCACAGGAGATAATTCTCACCCGAAAGCAGCCTTTTGATATAAGGTTCCAGGGCATCATAATCGTGCAACGGGACTTTTCTGCTAAAATCTTCCGCACTACGCACGCTGTCCAGACCGTAAGTCTTCCCGAACAACGTATTGCTTCCCCCTGCCACAAGTTCTTCAAGAACCTTGGCCTGGGCCTTTGCCGGCTGGGGATATATCCTGAACAATTCTTTTAGCATAACAACTCGTGCAAAATCTTCAATGATTTTATTTCCAATGGTTTATCTATGTGATACTCAAGATATTTTACCATATCTTCCATAAACGACGAACGCATCTCCCCGGTAGCAGGCAAGGCCATGCACCCTGCAAAATCATTGGAAAGGAATTTCCCGAGCAAGGCCTCGTTTGCCTCGGAAAACCTGTATCCCGAGTCCCGGTTTGGGGAGAAACCGAGGATTCCGCAGAGTCCGATTGAAAAATATATATGGAAATTAGAAAAATCGCATTCCAGCCCCTCAAGAGCGCAGATCATGTTCTCAGTCCATTCGAACAGACCCTCCTCGCGGCTGCCTTCGGACACGAGCCTGTAGAGCAACTCACTGAGGAACACCGATATGCAATTTTTGAGGATATTTCCCCGGATGGAAGTCAGGTTGTATTTCAACTCGGCGGAACGAATAGAAAGCAGGCTGCTTTTCGGATTTTCGTCCACTACCGTTTCGAGAACATTCAGAGGCTGGAACAATGCCGCCGCCCGCCTGTTTTTCTTTCCTGCCCCCACACCTTTAATAATAAGTCCGCACCGTCCGTACAGCGGAGAAAGGGCATGCACAATCAAGGCGCTGTCACCGAATTTCGTGACATGCAACACTATCAGATCGGTAGCCTCCCTTTTCATCGGACTTCTTTGGATTCATTAAACGCCGGCAGCCGTCTCCTACAATTCGGTTCCCGTTATCCGGGAAAGTTCCCGGCGCATCTGCAAAAGTGCCTTGTAGCGATGGGAGATGCTGTTTTTCTCATCTTCGCTTATTTCCGCGAGGGTCCTGTCGTATCCTTCGGGAATGAAAATCGGATCGTAACCGAATCCTCCACTGCCCGCCGGAACCATGGTTATCTTTCCTTCCAGAGTCCCGTCGAAAAAATACTCCCTGCCCTCATAAATCAAAGCGATTACGCATCTGAAACGCGCACGCATCCCCTTTTTATCACTGGCCTTTTCCAGATTTTCCAGAACTTTCAGGATATTTTTCCTGAAATCCTTCCCTTCACCGGCATATCTTGCCGAATAAATGCCCGGAGCACCGTCCAAAGCATCCACTTCAAGCCCCGAATCATCCGCAAAACAGTTCCTGTGGGCCTGGTTCCACAGATGCCTGGCCTTGATGGCCGCATTTTCCTTCATTGTCGCCCCGGTCTCCTCGACATCGCCGGACAGGCCCAGATCGGACGGGGACAGCAGTGTAAACCCGGGAGCAAGTATCTCTGCCGCCTCCCTCAGTTTGCCCTTGTTCCCTGTCGCAAAAACCAATTCCATATCGTCAAAATAATATTAAAGGACAAAATTACATATAAAAGAGTAACTTTGTATGTTTATTGCATTACATAAAGATTAATTTGAAAGACAAAGATATGCGAAAATTCTGTTTGATTTTACTGGCAGTCTCCCTGAGTTTCCCGCTTTCCTCCTGGGGACAATCCCAAAATTTTAAAAACGGGGAGACCTTGGAAATCGAGGATGCCATAATAAAAGAACTGATAAACAGCTATGTAGACACCGTAAAACTGGACAAGATACTGACTTACGGAATCGAAGCCATGCTCAACAGGCTCGACCCATACACGGTCTATATTCCGGAAGAAGACCAGGAAGGCCTTGAAATGATGCTTTCCGGAACTTACGGAGGGATAGGCGCCATCATTTACAAACGCCCGGGACAGGGAGTCATCATCAATGAACCGTATGAAGGAAGTCCGGCGACAAAGGCGGGGCTACAGCCCGGAGACATGATACTGACCATCGACGGTGAAGAGGTTTTCGACCTCGAATCGGCAGAATGCAGCAACAGGATGAAGGGCAAACCAGGCACCGATGTCCGTTTTAAAATAAAGAAAGTGCGCACTGGGGATACTGTCGACATCAAAGTCACGAGAGAAAGGATACATCTCCCTGACATAGAATATGCCGGAATGATAGATGACAGCACAGGATACATCAGGCTGACAGGATTCACGGCAGGAGCGGCCGAAGACATGAGGAAGAAAGTCATTTCACTGAAAAAGGAAGGCATGGAAAGAATGGTACTCGACCTTCGCGGGAATGGAGGAGGAGCCATGAACGAAGCCGTGGACATAGCTTCGATATTCCTGCCTAAAAATACTTTGGTAGTTTCCGCAAAAGGCAGGGGCAACGCCCCGGTAGCCGAGTACCGTACAAGGCTCGACCCTGTGGACACCGAAATGCCGCTGCTCGTTCTCATAGACGGGGCCTCCGCTTCATCTTCGGAAATCGTGGCCGGGGCAATTCAGGATCTCGACAGGGGACTGATAATGGGGACACGCAGCTACGGTAAAGGACTTGTACAGTCCATCCGGCCTCTCCCTTATAACGGACAGCTGAAAGTGACGACGGCAAGGTACTACACTCCGAGCGGCAGATGTGTCCAGGCATTGGATTACAGCAACCGCCGGTCGGACGGCTCGGTGGGATACGTTCCCGACTCCCTCAGGAAAGAATTCAAAACGGCCGGAGGAAGGACGGTAAAGGACGGCGGCGGGATAAGCCCCGACGTAGAGATTCCAGTACAGGAATACAGCCGCATAGTATACTCTCTCGTCCTCAACGGAATAATCGAGGAATATACTTTGGACTATGTGGCAAAGCACGATTCCATAGCCGCACCCGAAGACTTTCGCCTGAGTGAAAAAGACTTCGAAGATTTTGTCGGATTCGCCGCATCGAAGGAATTCGATTACCGCAGCCAGGCCAAGGCCCTTCTGGATGAGATGAAAAAAGCCATCGAGGACGAAGGTCTCGGACATCTCGTAGGAGCCCAGGCCGATTCGCTTGCAAAAGCCGTCGATTTGAGCAAGGAGGAAATCATCCTCCATCACAAGGACCAGATAATACCGTTCATTGAAGAAGAAATCGTCGTCAGATATTATTTCCAGCCGGCCGGAGTGAAGGTACGGCTCAGAACGGACAGGCAACTGCATGAAGCGTTGGAAAAATGGGCCGCGACCCCGAGTTGCCCTGTAGCGGTTCCCGATAAAGGCTCTTAGCTTAGCCTTGTAGCATTAGTTTTGCTGCATTTGTTTTTGACGATTTCGTTTTGACGATTTTGTTTAAAGCGAGTAAAAATATTTATAAGCAATTGATTATCAATTATTTAAGAAAATATCACTCGCTTTTGACCATGTTTGCATACTACCCCAAAGCGAGCTGAATTTTAATAACTCACTAATTATTAACAACTTAACAAAACACAACTCGCTCCAAACTTTGTCCCGTCCTGAAAAAGGTTTACCAAAAAAGGAGGAAAAAACGATGAGAAAATCAGAAGAAAGCAGCGACTCGGACCGGAGTCTCCAGAAGTTCTTACGCAAGCGCGACTCCCATGTCCTGCGGGAGTACTACAGCGGTGTCCCCGCCGAAACGCTGCACCGCCGCTACGGGATGTCGCTGAAGCGCATAAAGGAGCTGTCGGAACAATACCGGAGCGGTAAAATCGATATCTTTGACGAGAGGGACAAATACGCGATAGAGATGTCGAGAAAGGATGACAAGGAAAGGATCCGCGAACTGGAGTCGAAGGTCAGGTCTCTGGAGTCGGCGGTCAAGATGTCTAACATAAAGATAGAAGGTTACGAGTATATGCTCAGCCAGCTGAAGGAAGAGGAAGGGATAGACCTGCTAAAAAAAGCAGGTGCCGGACGGTCGGCGAACTCAAGTCGCGCCACGAAGAAATGAGCGTGTCTTCGCTGTGCCGGCTGTTCAGCTACAGCAGGCAGGGGTACTGGAAGCGCAGCCGTTCCGTATGCCGCGATGCGCTGGACGAATGCGCGGTGGTTGGCGATGAGGGCTGGAGTGACAAAGCATGAAAGAAGAAAAACCGGAGGAGGTGGATAGGAATCAGATTTTGCCAGAATTGCGAGGATTTTCGGGAATTTTTCGGGAATTTTTTACCCCACGTCCAGCTGCTGTCTTTATAACACACTAACAATCAGAGCTTTATCAAAAACACCCCTGCTTTTGGGTACCTCAGGAAGCACCCAAAAGCAGCCCTATTTTTATAACTTATTGATTATCAATTACTCCAAAATGAAGCGATGGATATGGGGTGAAAAACAGGCCATGCGGCAAACTGGTAGTACACGGTACGTAAACAATACACGCCAAGTAGGCAAAACATGACAAGCATGGGGCACATGACAAAGCACACGGCAAGTACGGCACAAGGGCACAAGCCGAAAACCGTAAACCGCAAAGAAATGACTTCGCAAACAAAGATGACCTGCAAAAAGAATAATTCACCAAAATAACCCGCAAAAAATGATTTCCAATGATTTCCCAAAATGATGCCCGCAAACCGCAAATGCCCCAAATGTCCCAGATGCTCCAGATGGCCCAAATGCCCCAAATGCTCCCTCCCCCGCACCAAAAAAAGATGACCCCAAAGCCACAGGACTTTAAGAGTCATCCTTTAAAATATTATAATCAGTAAAATTGAATCTGTAAGAAAACTTACTTAAATTGATTCAACGAGAAAGCTTACTTAACCGATTCCTTGTTTATCTTTCTGCGGCTCAAATCGTACATGATAGGAGTACCGATGAACATCGAAGCGTAAGTTCCGACAGAGATACCTACTACCAACGCAACCGAGAGGCCCCTGATTACCTCGCCACCGAAAATTGCAATGGCAACCATCACTATGATAGTGGTAAGGGAGGTATTCATTGTCCTGGTAAGGGTACTGTTGAGCGCATTGTTCACATTGTCTTCGAGAGCCCTCTTAGGATACAACCTTCTGTACTCACGGATTCGGTCGAAGATGACAACGTTGTCATTGATTGCATAACCGATAATGGTCAGCACGGCCGCAATGAACGACTGGTCGACATCGAGACTGAACGGGAACACACCTGTAAACAGGGAGAAGAAACCTACTGTGATAATCGTCGTATGCGTAAGCGATATGACACCGCCGGCACCCCAGGTCCAGTTACGGAACCTTATTGCGATATAAACGAAGATTGCAAGAAGGGCGATGACAACGGCTATTATTGCATCCCGCTTCATGTCGTTTGCAATCGTAGGACCGACTTTGTCCGAGCTTATGATACCGTTAGGGTTCTCAAGAGTGGATTTGAACTCATCGTATGTGATATCCTCGGCGAAGAACGGATGAAGGGCATCGTAAAGCATCTGCTCTACCTGAGTATCCATCTCCGTGGATTCGTCCTCTATCATATACTTGGTGGTTATCTTCATCTGGCTTTCGCCTCCGAACTGCTTGACTTCGACACTTCCTCCGAACTCTGCCGTAGCCGCCTCCCTGATTTCCTCAGCGGATACAGGCTGGTCGAACCTTACGACGAAAGTACGTCCACCGGTGAAGTCCACACCGTATGTGAAGCCCTTGAAAATAATGGAGCCCAAGCAGATGAGTATCACGATTCCGGATATCGTATAGGAATATTTCCTCTTTGACAGGAAGTTTACCTTGGTATTGTGCAGGAAGTTCCTTGTCCACTTGTTGTCGAAGGTAATGTTCTTCTTCTTCGCAAGCCTTGCCTCGAATATGAGCCTTGATATGAAGATTGAAGTGAGGAGCGAAGTGATGATACCTATAATAAGAGTGGTTGCGAATCCCTGTACAGGACCGGAACCGAAGATTATAAGCACGATACCCGTGATAATCGTAGTCACCTGTCCGTCGATGATGGCCGAATATGCATTCCTGTAACCTTCCTTTATCGCCAGAGCAAGGCCTTTGCCCGCCCTTATCTCCTCTTTGATACGTTCATAAATGATGACGTTGGCATCGACCGCCATACCGAGGGTCAGGACGAGACCGGCTATACCAGGCAGGGTCAGTACCGCACCGAATGAAGCAAGGGCTCCGAAAAGGAACAGCACGTTGCACAGCAATGCGATATCGGCTGCCAGACCTGCACCATTATAGAAGAAGAGCATGTAGAGCAGCACGAGAAGGAATGCTATTATGAACGATATGAGACCGGCGTTGATGGACTCGCTACCGAGGGAAGGTCCTACGACCTGTTCCTGGACGATAGTTGCAGGAGCAGGCAGCTTACCTGATTTCAGGACATTCGCAAGGTCTTCCGCTTCCGTAACGGTAAAGTTGCCGGTGATGGCTGAACGCCCTCCGGTAATCTCGCCGTTGACAACAGGGTAAGAATATACCATTCCGTCGAGGACGATTGCTATCTGATGTCCTATGTTGTCGGCAGTAAGCCTTGCCCATGTCCTAGCACCTTCTCCGTTCATCACCATGTCTACCTCAGGGCTGCCGTTGGTGTTGGAGTAAGATACGCGGGCATCGGTAACTGCGCCTCCGTCCAGAGGGGCTTTCCCGTCACGTGAAGAAGCCCTTATTGCCACGAGTTCATAATAATTGCCGTCGGCCATTCTTCCGGAAGGTTTCACAGTCCACATCGGAATGAAATCGGCCGGGAACAGGGCCTGTACTTCAGGAAGGCTCAGATATTCATTGACCTTTGCCGTATCCCTGTAATGGGCGAAACCTATGCAGGCACCTTCCATAAGGGTACCGTTGTATGCAGAAGGCTGCAATACGCCGAAAAGAGGGTTCTCTTTCGCGTATGCTTCCATATCGAGGTTCTGCGACGTCACCTTCTCGAGAAGGGTATCGGCAACCGCATCGGCAGCCTCTTCCTCTACGGACTCTACGGATGCAGCGGCCAAGGTATCATCGGCTGCAAGCTCGGCGAGCATTGCATTGGCATCCTGGAGATAAGGGAATATCTCCGCATTTTCGTATGTAGTCCAGAATTCGAGGGATGCGGTTCCCTGAAGCAGTTTCCTCACACGCTCAGGTTCCTTCACGCCAGGGAGTTCGACAAGGATACGTCCGCTGTTGCCGAGCTTCTGGATATTAGGCTGCGTAACGCCGAAACGGTCGATACGGTTCCTGAGGACATTGAAAGAGTTGGATACGGCGCTCTCGGCTTCCTCAGAAATGACCTTTATCACTTCTTCATTGGAAGTCTCGGGACGGATTCTGTCACGCATGTCGTATGTTCCGAAAATCTGCGACAGCCTTTCTCCCGGAGCCACTTCATCCCATGCCTGTGCAAACAAAGTAATGAAATCGAGCCTGGAATCCACGCTGTTCCTCTCCGCAATGTCAAGGGCTTCGAGGAATCTCGGATCCTGACTGTCACCGGACAGCGCCTTCACGAGATCCTTCAGCTGGACCTGGAGCATGACGTTCATACCGCCCTTCAGGTCAAGGCCGAGGTTGATTTCGCGCTCTTTTACCTCTTTGTAAGTATACCATAAATATACTTTTTCCGCAGAGATGGAATCGATATAAAAACTGTTCTTCGCTTTCCTGAGCGAATCAAGATAATAAGCTTTGTCCACCTCCGGGACATTGGCAAAAGAAGGTGAGTTCCTCTCTGCCTCTACCGCCGCTGAAGCATAACGGTTTGCCTTGCCTTCCTGAATCTTGGTGGCAGCAGTAAACGACAGCTGCCAGATGCAGGCCAAGGCGATAATCACTGCCAAAAATGTAATGGCTCCTTTGCTTTGCATAACTTCTTTATTTTAATTTTACTTGTTTTAATATTCAAAATCGAATCGTCCCTTCACTTTTATTCGTAAAATAGGGCACAAATTTACACTTTTTTCCATAATTATGAACTTATTTATTACATTTGTTGTCCATTTTCTACTTGGGACATTATGCACAGATTGTCAATAACGGTATTTTCCGCCTTTATAGCATTCATAATGCCGGGACACGCACAGACCGCCGTACATACGGCAAAGGCCGACTCCCTGATGGGAGAATACCGGTTTGAAGAAGCTCTCGGTTGCCTTGAAGACATGGCTGCGGCCGCGACGGACAGTGCGGACCTTGCCGTTCTCCAGGGAAAAATCCTTCGTTGCCGCAACGCAATAGCACTCGCGGAGTTCGTATCTTCACCAAAGACGGTGGCCGCGGAAAATTTTCACAAAGACAGTTTCTTCCTGTACCTCCCTCTTGCCGAAAGGAGCTGGAGAATCTGCCCTAACAGCCTGGTACAGAACCGGCGGGAAGATTTTCCTTCGGCATTTTACCACCGCGACGGGGACGACATCATCGTCTTTACGGACAAAACCGGAAACGGGCAATGGGGCCTTTTTTCGACCGAGCGCCTCAACGATACGCTTTGGACCTATCCTTCCTCGGTCGATGAAGGAGCGTTTTCTTCCGGAAACGTGCTGTTCCCGATGCTGTCCCCAGACGGGAAAAGCCTCTATTTCGCATCCGACGGGCTCTACGGCATGGGCGGCTATGACCTCTACGTTTCCCACAGGGACGGAAAAACAGGGAAATGGGGAGTTCCGGAAAATCTCGGGTTCCCGTATTCGAGTCCGTTCAACGACATACTGTTCGCCATAAGCGAAAACGGGAAGTACTGCATGACTGTTTCCGACAGGGCTTCGGACGGCGGACATGGAACCGGGGACAGTGTAAGGGTATATGTCATGGAGTACGAGCCTCTCGCGATAAAGAGAAAAATCCAGGACCCTGCGGAATTGAAGGCCGCGGCATCGTTGGAACCGGCGACATCAGCAACGGCGGCCGTGAAGGAAAATCCAGTGCAGACCGGAAAAGGGATGGAAAAATATTCGGCCGTCCTGAAGGAAATACGTTCACTGCGCGATTCGCTTTCCAAAATCGAAAGCGGGCTGAAAACCATGAGGGAAAAATATGCCGCAAGTTCTGCGGATGAAAACATGCAGGCCTCCATACGCTCCGGGATTGAAGCCTCCGAAGCGGCCATGGTGCAGCTCAGGGCCGAATCCGACAGGCTGAATGCGGAACTCGCCGCAATCGAAATGGATTTTCTCGCCAACGGCGTAGTAATCGATCCCGACAAGGCCCTTGAAAACATCGGGAATAAAGGCACCGGCCAACAGGTTGTTTCCGAAGGATTCGTTTTCGAAAAACACAGGCCCGGAAGAGATTTCGAGATAATGGTTGAAAAGCCTGTAAAACAGTTCGATTACTCATTCCAGATATTGCCGGTAGGACGTTTTGCCGAAGACAACAGGCTGCCGGACGGGCTCATATACCAAATCCAGATTTTCGCTTCGGCAGCGCCTGCAGGAGTAAAGGACCTCGGAGGACTCAGCCCGGTATTCATGCGCAACCCGTCGAAAGGAAAATACATTTATTCGGTTGGGGTTTTCGAGACGTACGACCAGGCCCGGTCCAATCTCGGAAAGGTACGTTCGAGAGGGTTCGGTTCCGCCTTCATCAATGCCTTCTATGACGGGGAAAAAATCTCCGTGGCAGAAGGGCGCGAAATGGAACACAAGGGGGTGCCGTCAGAATACATGGTATGCATACTCTCTCCGGACGGGTCATTGGATGAAACCGCTTCGGAAATCATAAAGGCGGGCACTTCGATGGATATCATACGCACACTCAACGAAAACGGGACCGTCTACATGGTAGGGCCGTTCAAGACCAAAGCCGAAGCCGAAAAACTTGCAGGAAAACTGATTGCCGCCGATGTCAAAGGCATAAGCGTTGAAAAACAGGAATAATTTTATGATATACATAGTAACACTGATTTTCGTGGGGCTTCTGCTCCTTCTGATTGAAATAATACTGATACCGGGATTCGCAATCACGGGCATCCTCGGGCTCGGCGCCCTGGCCGGTTCGTACTTCTATGCGGACAAGACCTTCGGCGAGCCGGCAAGCACCATAGTGCTGATTATCGACGTACTTCTGGTAACCGCTTTGACAATATATGTCCTCCGTGCAAAAACATGGAAAAGGTTCCAGTTAAAAGCCGGAATTACAAGCAAGGCGGGGGCGGCCCCTGCCGACTGCGGGATAGAGGTTGGCGACAAAGGGCACTGCCTTTCGAGGCTTGCGCCGATGGGCACGGCGGTCTTCAGCGGAAAATCATACGAAGTAAAATCCCTCGAAGGATTTATCGAGGAGGGGGAGGAAGTCGAGGTCGCCCTGATAGAAGACAACCGGATTATTGTCAGGAAAACTGAATAATCCGCTTTTTTGAAGACGAAACACATTAATTTTCATAAGCAATGGCAACAGAACTGATTCTAATTTGGGCCGTGATAGGCATAATCCTGCTCATCGTTTTCCTTTGGTTTTTCCCCGTGACCCTTTGGTTCCAGGCGCTGATATCGGGCGTAAGGATTTCACTCTTGCAGCTGATTCTGATGAGATGGAGGAAGGTTCCGCCGAGAATCATCGTAATGGCAATGATTACCGGAACGAAGGCCGGCCTGCGGCTCGATGCCAACGAGCTTGAGGCGCATTATCTTGCGAAAGGCAATGTTCCCAAAGTCGTCAATGCGCTGATTTCCGCCGACAAGGCCAACATTGTCCTTGATTTCAAGATGGCAGCCGCAATAGACCTTGCCGGGCGCGACGTTTTTGAGGCCGTACAGATGTCCGTCAACCCGAAAGTCATAAACACGCCGCCTGTCACCGCCGTGGCCAAGGACGGCATACAGCTGATTGCAAAGGCACGTGTCACGGTCAGGGCCAATATCAAGCAGCTTGTCGGAGGTGCCGGAGAAGAGACGGTCCTCGCAAGGGTCGGTGAGGGAATCGTATCGAGCATAGGCTCGGCTGACAGCCACAAGATGGTGCTCGAGAATCCGGATTCGATTTCCAAGGTTGTCCTGCGCAAAGGCCTCGATGCAGGCACGGCATTCGAAATCCTGTCCATAGACATAGCCGACATCGATATAGGGAAGAACATAGGTGCATATCTTCAGATGGATCAGGCCAATGCCGACAAGAACATAGCCCAGGCCCGTGCCGAGGAACGCCGCGCAATGGCAGTCGCCTTGGAACAGGAGATGAAAGCGAAGGCCCAGGAAGCACGTGCCAAGGTCATAGAGGCCGAAGCCGAGGTACCGCTTGCTATGGCCGAGGCGTTCAAGAACGGAAATCTCGGCATTATGGACTACTACAGGATGAAAAACATACAGGCCGATACCGAAATGAGAGAAAATATTGCAAAACAATAAAAATTTTTCATACCTTTGCATTCCCGATTGTGAGTTCCTGTCCGGCATTGCCAGTTTATATCCCCCGGCAGCACGCACGCTCCGGAGAGCGGACAGGATGATGGTATCGGTGCAGAATGATGACACCGGTGAACAGGCGAGGCGATGGTATCGTCTGAACAGACAGGATGACAATCGTGAGAATAGTTTGGTGAGATGGGTGAGTGGCTTAAACCAACAGTTTGCTAAACTGTCGTACCGGTAACGGTACCGGGGGTTCGAATCCCCCTTTCACCGCAAAAAACCGCGACGTGCTCGCGGTTTTTTTTGTATCCGCACCGAAAAAGGGACCAGCAAGACCTCGCTGGTCCCATTTTCCCGCTTTTTTGGTGCACTTTTTTTCGGTAAGCGAAAGGCTGTCATAAACGGCCGACAGTCCCTCCAGCAAAACCGAAAGGAATTCGATATTCCCGGTACTGTCCGCCTTGGCCAGACCTTCTTCGTACATTTCCATTGCAGAAAAATATTCGCCCCTGCGGGAAAGGAAATCCGCGTATGAATGAAGGTACTGTATGATATCGCTGTCACTGGCTTGGGAATAATAGGTTCCTGCCATACGGTAACTGTCATCAGCAAAGGCAGAATCGCCCATAGCCGAATATATGTCCCCGCAAAGCCTGTAGGAAGCAAGGGCATTCCCCTTGTATCCGGACCGCCTGCACAACTCAACCGCTTCCAGGGCATATTTGAGAGACTGCACGTAATTTTCAGAAAGAAAATATATCTCGGACAAATGTATATTGTTGCGGCACTGTATGTTGTCGTCCGCAAACGACTTGCCCAGAATGTATACTTTCAAAGCATAGGGAAGCCCCGCCGTATCCCCCCTTGAACAATACAGCATGGACATGTTGGAAAGGATGTTTCCGAGCTGGACCGAATCCCTTTCCTGCTCAGCAAGCCCGGCCGCCTTGTTCATATATTCCAATGTCGAAGTATAATCAAGGCCGGTCTTCATTGCCATAATCGCCTTGGTATTGTAATATATCAGACCGGACTTGTACATTTCCGCGCTTGGAATGCCATCCCTATCGGCCGTGCCGGACAGGTATTTTTCCATGTACCCGAGATAATATGCAGATGAATCGTATTTGTCCATGAAAAGATAAGACTGTGCCAGATGTGCGGCTGGATAGACAGCCTCTGCGTAATACCCTCCGGCCGTATCTTTCTGAAATTCCGCCGAAGCCAGAGTCACCAGTTCGTTCCATCTGCCTTCTTCAGTAAGGACGGACCAGACATCCTTCCCCCCCCGCCGCCCGGCTTTGCGGAATCGGCGGACTCCCCACAACCGCATCCTGTTACCATGGAAATGGAAATTATCATGAAGACGGCATATAAAAACACTTTGTCCTTCACTTCGCACATCACACATAAACTTCTGATTATGCAAATTTGACAAAAAGATGTTTCACAAGCAATGTGGCGGGCTGAATCCGTATCCGGACTCCGCCCGCCACACGATGACGGTCACTTGAGATATTTTCGTTTACTCCACCGCCGTAAGGCTGAGGCCTGTCACGCCCACATACTTGTTAGGATTAGCCGTGGAGATTATCCAGTCCATGGTAAATGTAAGGCTTCCCTTGTCCGGAGACACTTCGAATACGATATCCTTGCGCTCACTTCCCCAGGCACCGCTCTTGCCCTGAAGCACATTGCTTATGATAAGGGTCTCGGCTGAAGAATCGTATACATAGGCTTGGGTATCATTGATAAGTTCCTCAGAACCATAGGCGTAAGGGTCGTCCGAATTGTACGGGCCGAAAAATCTCGCCTGTATCTTTGCCTGTCCTTTTTCTCCCGAATCAAGTGTTACGGTAATGAACACCTTGTTTGAAGGTCCGCCTACTCCGGTCTCGGTAATGAGGGAGAACTCGGTAGGACCGTCCCATTCGCCTTCACCTCCTATCAAGGCATAGGTATGGGATACCTTGTCTATCGTCATCGTAGTGGAAACGGAGGACGCATCGGTAAATACGACTATGTTGCCATCAACGTCATAAGTCCCTTGAGTTCCGGCCAAAGACCCTTCACCGAATCCATCAAGCACTAGTTCTCCGCTCTCCCCGGAATATGTACCTGCCTCTGCGCCTTTAAGCATGAACACCGGAACGCCGTTAGCAAACGAATACTTGACAAGCGTTTCCCCGGACTCATCATTTATCTTCGAAACCGCGCCTTCTTCATTTATGTCTTTCCCTGAAAAATCGGCTTCCGCCTTATACAGAGTCCTCGCTCCCGAAGCATCATAATACCAGTACTGCGTACCTGCCGAAGCGGCTACCTGGAAAAGGAAACGGTTCCCGTTTTCATTCGATGCGGAAATGAATCCCGTCACGCCGGCCGACTCCTTCATGGAAAAATAATAACGGAAATTTTCTGAAAGGCCTCCGTCTTCAAGGTCTACGACACTGACAATCCAGGCTTCTGAACCATAAGTACCGCTTATGCCGAAACCGTCCTTGTCCCTGCCCTGCTCGTCGCGGCAGGAATCAAAATCGTACTCGATTATTCCTGTGTTTTCATCGTATGTATAAAGCCCCATGATATCGTACTCATAGCCCGGCGTGCGGTCGGAAGAAGAAGACTTTAGGTTGAATACCGTATTCGCCCCCAGGTCGAAATCCACATCGGGAGCCACGGCTGTCTGGACGGTGCTTGAATAGCCGACACCATAATGGATATAGAAGCCATCATAGTCCCCTACGAATTCCTCTCCCGCGTAGGTGGACAATTCCGTTGTCTTCGACTCTATCAGTACCGGTTCCGCCGGCATCGTAAAGCCCCATGCTTGAAGTCCCATTAACGGATCCAGAGTCCAGGCAATAGGAACTGCCGCCCCGGTATAAAGCCCGGTCACGGTAATGAAGCCGTCAGGATTGTTCTGATGATAGTCCGGGGAATCGTAACCCAATGCGAAATCGACAAGGAAGAGGACAGTCTCGCCCTTGGCACTCTCGACAATCCTTGCCCCAGGCCAATAAGGGTCATCCGGGTCGGTGACATTGCCGTACTCGTCCGCCGTAGGATCATTGAAATCCACACGGTAATGGTTCTGGACACGGATGGTCATCGTACCGTCCTCATAATACTGCCTGTAAATCCTGTTTACCGGAGTGCCTGCCACAGGTGACAATGTCACATCCTTTTCCGGCATGGTAAAAGTAAAATTGTAAGTTGCCATAGTATTGCTTATCTCCGGGTTCCCTACCAAAGTGCAGGTCTCGTCCTCCCCTTCGCCATAAGACACCGATATGATTCCATACGTATTGTCCACAACCGTAATACTGAAATCCACCTGGTCTCCGGCAATGGCCTCCGATGCTCCGGAATACTGCCACAATTCATTGGTTTCACAAACGATACCGAAACGCAGACTGCTGGTATTCACGGTCAGGAGCACATCCTCTTCAGGCATGGTAAAAGAATAGACATAAGAATTGGAAGATTCATCATACGACACCCTCTTGCATTCCGAATCATTGTACATGATCGATGTAACACGAATGGCCGGGTCCGTAAGCCCGACAGTAACTTCCACACTCTCTCCGGCCTTTGCCGAATCCTGCACGGCCACCGAATATAGCCCGGACTCTTCAAAAGTGATGGCGTAGAATTTTGCTTCGGGATCCGGTCCCGGTGGTTCGGCTTCGGGTTCGTTTTTGTTACAACTTAAAACAAGCGATGCGGCCATCATTACGGCCACCACTGTTTTTACCTTTGCCGTAATATTACAGCGGAATGAAAAACTGTTCATGATACTATAAGTTTATAATTAAAATAAAAATTAAACCGATGCCGTCAGAATCCGTTTCGGCCGTACCGAAACGCAACGAGACCGAGAGCCATGAAAGACTCCCAGCCTCTTACATTGTATAAGCATTTATATTACAACAAAATCCCCCCTTGATAAAATCCGGGCGAGGATAACCTGAGGCAATATATTACTTGCGATAATCATTCAGGCACTCTGGTGAAAAATCATGTATGAACATGTCGTGTTTTTCGATTTCCGCTTCCGCATAATTGACATAAATCCTTGCGGAACCGGCGAACATTTCCGGAGCACGGGTGGCATCCTGAATGATGAGGTGCGACATTACGCATACAGCGGCCATCTCATAAAGGCGCCTTGCCAGGAAATCGTGAAGTTCCTGATTGTCCGCATCCTTTACAAGATTCATGCATGCCTCGAACTTGTCGGTCATTGCCTTCACGCGTTCAAGAAGCGGCTGCATTTCCGCGTTTGCAGGAATCTGTTCATATTCACGGAGAATCGACAGATAAGAACCGTTGGTCACATAACGTATTGCCGCAACCACCTGCAACTGGGTCGTGCCTTCATAAATGCTGGTAATACGGGCATCGCGGTAAATCCTCTGGCAGGCATATTCGAGCATGAAACCGCTTCCACCGTGTACCTGGATGCAATCATAAGCATTCTGGTTGGCATATTCGGAATTCATTCCTTTTGCCAAAGGAGTGAACGCGTCTGCAAGTTTCGAATATTTTTTCTGCTCCTGACGTTCTTCCGGAGTAAGCTGCCTTTCACGGGCTATATCGTCCAATGCTTTGTAAATGTCCACATAACGTGCAGTCTGATACAGAAGGGCACGTCCGGCATCCAGTTTGGCCTTAATCGATGAAAGCATGTCGTAAACCGCCGGGAACTCTATGATGGCCTTTCCGAACTGCTTGCGGTCCTTTGCGTATGCCACCGCCTCATTGTAGGCAGCCTGGCTCAGACCCACCGACTGTGCGGCAATACCGAGACGGGCGCCGTTCATAAGGGACATCACATATCTGATAAGTCCGAACTTGCGGTTTCCGCAAAGTTCCGCACGTGCATTCTTGTAAACGAGCTCGCAGGTAGGGGAACCGTGTATGCCGAGTTTGTTTTCGATACGGCGCACATCCACACCTCCGTCGCGTTTGTCATAGATGAACATAGAAAGCCCGCGGCCGTCCTTCGTACCTTCCTCGGAACGGGCAAGCACGAGGTGGATGTCCGCATCGCCGTTGGTTATGAATCGTTTTACCCCGTTCAGTCTCCAGCACTGGTTGGCTTCATCATACGTAGCCTTCAGCATCACGCTCTGCAAATCGCTGCCGGCATCAGGCTCGGTAAGGTCCATCGACATAGTCTCGCCTGCACATATACGCGGGATGAAACGGCTGTGCTGGTCTTCATTTCCGAATTCATACAGGGTTTCGATACAGTCCTGCAACGACCAGATATTGCCGAAACCGGCATCGGCAGTGGCTACAATCTCGGCGCACATGGTATAAGGGGTCATCGGGAAATTCAACCCACCGAAACGGCGCGGCATAGTCATCCCGTTGAGTCCTGCCTTTACCATCGCATCCAGATTTTCCTTTGTGCCGCTGGCATATTCCACCCTGCCGTTGGAAAGATGCGGACCTTCCTCATCCACACCTTCGGCATTGGCCGCAATCACATCTCCCGTAATCTGGCCGGTGATTTCCAAAACCTTGTCATACGAATCCATCGCATCGGCATAATCCTGCGGAGCATAGTCGTATTCGTCCTTATCCCTGTATCCGCGTTCCTTCAATTCGCAGATACGTTCCATCATCGGATTGTCGAGATGGAATTTCAATTCCGGTATGTCTTTATAAAAATTTGCCATGGCTTACTTCGTGTGTGATTTGTAATATTTGATCATTTTAGGAATCACCTCTTCCACCGACCCTTCGATTACATAATCGGCTATGCTGTTTATCGGGGCATTAGGGTCATTGTTAATGGAAATGATGATGCCGCTCTCCTGCATTCCGGCGATATGCTGGATCTGTCCGCTTATGCCGCAGGCTATATAGAGTTTCGGACGGACGGTCACTCCTGTCTGGCCTATCTGGCGGTCATGGTCTGCAAAACCGGCATCCACGGCGGCACGGCTCGCACCGACTTCCGCATGGAGTTCCTTGGCAAGCTCGAACAGCATGTCGAAACCTTCTTTCGAGCCCATTCCGTAACCTCCGGCCACAACGATAGGGGCGCCTTTGAGATTGTGCTTGGCTTTTTCGACATGGCGGTCTATCACTTTGACTACATAATCGGTATCGCGGACGTATTTCGCCACATCGTGCCTGATTGTTTCACCCTTATAGGCAGGGTCGAGGATTTCCTTTTTCATCACGCCCTCGCGGACAGTCGCCATCTGAGGACGGTGCTCGGGATTTATAATCGTTGCCACGATGTTTCCTCCGAAAGCCGGACGGATCTGGTAAAGCAGGTCTTTATAGACTTTGCCGGCCCTCTTGTCTTCGTGGTTTCCTATTTCAAGGGCAGTACAGTCGGCGGTAAGGCCGCTTGTAAGCGCCGAAGAAACACGCGGGCCGAGGTCACGGCCTACAACCGTAGCGCCCATAAGGCAGACCTGGGGTTTTTCCTCTTTGAAAAGATTAATCAGGATTGAAGCATGAGGCATCGATGTATAAGGAGCGAGTCCCGGAGCATCGAAAACATGCAGCGTGTCCACGCCGTATGGCATTACCTGCGCTTCTATGCCATCGAGCCCGCTTCCGGCCGCAATAGCTTCGAGCCGGCATCCGAGCCTGGTAGCAAGTTTACGGCCTTTGGTCAGCAGTTCAAGGCTGACATCGGCAACCGTAGTGCCTTCTATCTCAAGATATACAAATACGTTGTTCATGATTATCCGATAGTATGGTTTGCTAAAAGTTCGACAATAAGGCCTTCTACATCGCTGTCGCTTCCGGTCATGGTCTTGCTCTCCTTGGCCTGGAAAGAAATGCTTTCGATGGTCTTCACTTTCGTAGGGGAACCGCTGAGTCCGCACTGGGAGAGGTCGGCATCGACATCGGCAGCGCTCCATTCAACGATATTCAGATACGGGCGCTGTCCATACAGTTCCGCATAAGGGAGGGATTCCCCGTTCTGGGTAATAGCGGCCTTTTCCTGTACCCCCAGGGCCCTTTTGTATTTCTGCAACAGTTTCGCGTTGCGCGGGCGGCAAGGAGCGGCGCTTCCGTTCACGGTAACTACCAAAGGAAGAGGGGCTTCGACAGTCTCGACACCTCCGTCTATGTGACGTTTGATGGTTATCTTGCGTGCCTTTTCGTCAAGAGAAAGTATCTCCTCGGCATAAGTCACCTGGGCAAGTCCGAGCTTCTCGGCAACCTGAGGGCCGACCTGAGCCGTATCACCGTCGATTGCCTGACGGCCACCTATTATAATATCGTATTCGCCTATTTTCTTAATCGCCGTAGCCAAGGCATAGGAAGTAGCCAACGTGTCGGCACCGGCAAAGGCACGGTCAGTCAGCAGATATCCTCCATCGGCACCCCTGTAAAGCCCTTCGCGGATGATTTCCGCAGCGCGGCCCGGCCCCATTGTCAACAATGTGACGGTAGAACCCGGGTGGGACTCTTTCAAACGGAGTGCCTGCTCCAGCGCATTGAGGTCCTCCGGATTGAATATGGCCGGAAGAGCGGCGCGGTTGATTGTCCCGTCGGCATTCATGGCATCTTTCCCGACATTCCTCGTATCGGGAACCTGTTTTGCCAATACTACTATTTTTAAACCCATATTAATTAATTATTAGTTAATCTTCTATATCCCAACTTGCAAATTTACTGATAAAACTGCATTTTCCAACAATCTTCGTCGGAAAATCAAAGGAGGCTATGCGCAAACGCACGGCCTCCTTCGATTTCACATGGATGCATACGGCAACCGTTATTCGTCCTTCTCGCTTTCCATGTATGCCTTGAGCAGTTTTTCCTGTACATCGGCCGGTACCGGCTGATAGTCAGCAAAGTTCATTGTGAACGTAGCCGCGCCGGAAGTGAGTGAAGACAGGGTAGTCGAATATTTGTACAGCTCTGCAAGAGGAACCCTTGCCTTGAGCACGTCGAAGCCCTTCGCCGTACCCATGCCCTCTATGATGGCACGCCTGTTCTGCATATCCGACATGCAGGCTCCCATATATTCCGAAGGTGTAAGCACCTCGACATTGTAGATAGGCTCCATAATCTTAGGGCCGGCCTTGCGGAAGGCTTCCTTGAAGGCGTTCCTTGCAGCAAGCACGAAAGAGATTTCATTCGAGTCTACCGGGTGCATCTTTCCGTCATATACGAACACCCTGATATCACGCGCGTAAGAACCCGTAAGAGGACCTTCGCTCATCTTGTCCATGATACCTTTGAGGATAGCCGGCATGAAACGGGCATCGATTGCACCTCCGACTACGCAGTTATAAAATTCGAGTTTTCCGCCCCATTCGAGGTTGAACTCCTCCTTGCCTTTGATATTGAGGACGAGATCGCGGCCGTCGACCTTGAATTTGTTTCCTGCCTCTACGCCCTCGACGATAGGCTCGATAAGAAGATGCACTTCACCGAACTGGCCTGCACCGCCGGACTGTTTCTTGTGCCTGTAGTTTGCGGCAGCGACCTTGGTAATGGTCTCCCTGTACGAAATCCTTGGAGGAAGGAGCTCGATTTCCATCTTGTGCACATTGTTGATGTGCCATTTGAGGATGTTGATATGAAGCTCGCCCTGTCCGCTGAGGATGGTCTGTTTGAGCTCTTTTGCGTATTCTACTACTATGGTAGGATCTTCGGCGGATGCACGGTTGAGGATTTCACTGAGTTTTTCAGAGTCCTTTTCATCGGCCGGCTTGATTGCCGTACGGAACTTGGACTGAGGGAACTGTATGTGCTCGAATGCATAATCGCAGTTAGGCTGCGACAGGGTCTGGTTTGTCTTCACGCTCTTCAGCTTGACAGTACATCCGAGGTCGCCTGCAAACATTTCCGAAACTTTCTCCTTCTTCTTTCCTGCAACCGCATATATTGTGGAGATACGCTCCTTTGCCCCTGTTTCAGGGTTAACGAGATCCATGCCTTCGGTCACTTTCCCGGACATTACCTTGAAGTATGAAACTTCGCCGAGGTGCTGCTCTACCGCCGTCCTGTAGAAGAACAGGGAGACAGGGCCTTCTGCATCGCACTTAACTTCCACTCCTTCGGTAGTCATGGCAGTGTATTCAGCAGGAGACGGAGCGACATCGATAATGAACTCCATCAGCCTCTTGACACCGATATCCTTCTTGCCCGAAAGCGTGAATACAGGATATATCGAACCGTTCAGGAACCCTATCTTCATTCCGCGGTACATTTCCTCTTCCGTGAGCTCGCCGGCCTCGAAGAATTTTTCCATCAGGGCTTCGTCGGCCTCTGCCGCCATTTCCATCAGGGAAGCCCTCATAGTCTCGGCCTCGTCGACGAACTGCGAAGGTATCTCGATCTCTTCGCGTGCGCCGCTGTCATCCTTGAAAGTATAGGCTTTCATCTTCAATATGTCCACGAAACCGTTGAAATCCGCACCGACAGCCAGAGGGAACTGCATTACGACCGGCTTGCTTCCGAAATTCTGCTTCATCGAATCGAGGGTGGACTCCCAGTTTGCCTTGTCCGAATCGAGCTGGTTCACAGCTATTATCATCGGTTTTTTGTGCTCGTCGGCGTAACGTGCGAAAATCTGCGTGCCCACTTCGACTCCCTGCTGCGCATTGACGAGAAGCACTCCCGAATCACAGACCTTGAAAGCGGAGATGACACCGCCGATGAAATCGTCCGAACCCGGAGTATCGACGAAATTCAGTTTGTTGTTGTTGAACTCGGTATAGAGCGGGGTCGAATATATCGAACGCTGGTAGAGCTGCTCGACTTCCGTATTGTCGGATACCGTGGTCTTCGCTTCTACCGAGCCTCTGCGGTCGATAACCTTGCCTTCATACAACATGGTCTCGGCAAGGGTGGTTTTTCCGGAACGACTGCTGCCGAGAAGGACAATGTTCCTGATGTTGTTCGTAGAATAACTTTTCATCTCAGATATTTTAAATATTTTTAATTTCCTATTTTCAAATAAAAACAGACAATCTTTGCAAAGTTATGATTTTTTTCCAAATAACCACACCTATATATAGTAAAATCGTCATTTTCCATCCAAAACGCCCCGGAAATACGTCTCGGCATAAAGCAAAACCATGTCCCGGAGCGTTATCCCGAAATTACGCATGAGATAATCGTCGAAATCCTCCTCCCTGCCGCCGGCCTCCCGGCAAAGCATGGCCGTACTGAATCCGGGCCGTAAAAAGAACAATTCTTCGGACAATAGATATTCCAGCCTGTCGAAACTTTTTTCCATAATAATTATTTAAGATTGTTACCGTGCAAATATACTTTCGGCAGAATATCCGCATGCATTAAAAAAGATATATCCGCATCCGCAGCGGAAAAAATATCTTTTTTTGAAGATTTGTGGCGAAATAATAACCTTTGGTTACTACACAGAAACCTGAAGTTATCCTCACTAAGAACCATTATGCTCTATTTTTGTTCGGATTTGTTTTTGGACGATGGAGGAAAAAGAAACAAGGAACTTCCTTATCAATAGGAGAAAAGAATTGGGACTGTCCCAGGAATACGTTGCGGGACAGCTCAATATCTCCGTGACCTCCTACAGGAAAATCGAGAACGGGAAAACCGGCCTTTATAATAAAAAGGTGCTCCTGCTCGCCGAGATACTCGGAACGACACCGGCAAAACTGCTTTTCGGATACAGTATGCCCGAAACGGACGACGGCATGCTGAAAGAGGAATACGAACGCAGCATCGGGGAGCTGATGGAAAAGAACGCCGAGCTGAAAAAGACCATCCGGAACCTCGAAGAGCTGGTAAAGGCCAAAGATGAAATCATTTCGATGCTCAAATCGATGAAAAACAGATAAAATAAATTCTAAAATATGTATTTTCGCGGAAAATTTTCCGGAAAGTGAAAAACATACTGGCAAAACACTTCAGAGAAAACACGGTCGAGGCAGGCTGCGACGAGGCGGGAAGAGGCTGTCTCGCCGGTCCGGTATATGCAGCGGCGGTGATTCTTCCGGAAGACTTTACACACCCGCTCCTGAACGACTCCAAACAGATGAGCCGCAAGAACCGGGACATTCTCCGCCCGATAATCGAAAGCGAGGCGATTGCATGGGGAGTCTGTGCCGTGCAAGCAGAAGAAATCGACAGGATAAACATACTGAACGCCTCCATTACCGGCATGCACAGGGCTCTGGGAATGCTGTCGGTAACGCCGGAACTGGTACTCGTAGACGGAAACCGTTTCAAACCATACGGTGGCATTCCACATGTCTGCATAGTCAAAGGGGACTCCAAATACGCTTCGATAGCGGCGGCTTCCGTACTGGCAAAATGCCACAGGGACGAATTCATGGAACGGTTGTCGGCGGAATTCCCCCAATACGGATGGGACAGAAACAAGGGATACCCGACAAAAGAGCACAAAAAGGCCATTCAGGAGCACGGTATCACCCCTTACCACAGGCTCAGTTTCACCCTTTTTGGTGAAAATCTCCTTTTCTAAGCGTTTTTTGCATCCGGAACGATTTTTCTGATTATCTTTGAAGATTGCTTTGCCGCAATTGCGGCCACCAGTAGAGAACGGACTGAAATTTTTATTATTAACAAACACAATACAAAAATGATTAAGAAACTATCGATTTCAATTGCAGCACTCGCGCTCGCCTTCACTCCGGCGATAGCTGACGAAGGAATGTGGCTGCTCCCGCTGCTCAAGAAAATGAACATCGGAACGATGCAGGAAATGGGCCTCGAACTGAGCGCCGAAGACATTTACAGCATCAACAACACTTCCCTGAAGGATGCCATCGTACAATTCGGCGGGGGATGTACCGGGGAAATCATCTCTCCGAACGGGCTCCTGGTGACGAACCACCATTGCGGCTACTCCAGCATCCAGAAACTGAGCTCCGTCGAGCACGACTACCTCAACAACGGCTACTGGGCAATGAACCTCGATGAGGAACTGCCTTGCGAAGGCCTTACCGTAACCTTTGTGGAAAGCATGACGGACGTGACGAAAGACATCGAAAAAGCACGCAAGACCGCCGCAAAGAAAGGCATGGATGCGGACTCGACAGTACAGGCAGCCATCGACAGGCTTGTGGGAAAGGCTGTTGCCGAGAACCCTCACTGCGATGCCAGAGTGAAGAGCTTCTACAATAACAACGCATATTATCTGATAGTTACCAAAACATTCAAGGACATCCGCTTCGTCGGCGCACCGCCTTCCTCGATAGGAAAATTCGGGGCCGATACCGACAACTGGATGTGGCCTCGCCATACCGGTGATTTCTCGATGTTCCGCGTATATGCAGACAAGGACAACAACCCGGCGGAATACTCCGAGGACAATGTTCCTTTCACTCCTAAAAGACATCTTGCAATCTCCCTCAAAGGCATACAGGAAGGGGACTACACAATGATTATAGGTTTCCCTGGCACGACCAACAGGTACATGGCCGCTTCGGAACTCGAAATGACAAGGGACATCAACAATGCAATCAGCATCTACGTAAGGGGCGAACGCCAGAAAATCATCATGGAAGACATGCTCGCCGACCCTAAAGTAAAAATCCAGTATGCAAGCAAGTATGCAGGTTCCTCCAACGGGTGGAAAAAATGGATAGGCATGAACGAGTCCTTCGCCAAACTCGGAATCATAGAGCGCAAGAAGGCCGAAGAAGCCGAGTTTACCGAGTGGGTCAACGCAAAACAGAGCCGTAAAGAGGCATACGGAAAAGCGCTTGAAAAAATCAATTCGGCAGTAGCGCAGATGTCCGGCGCCAACTATGTCTACAGGTACTTCATGGAAACAATAGGCCAGATAGAACTCGTGCAGATTGCTTCGATAGCGGGTGCCGGTGCGCCTCAGGAAGCCATCGACAATTTCTTCAAAGACTATTCTTTGTCCACCGACAAAAAAGTCGCCGAACGGATGATTGAAATATACAAGGACAACGTGGACACGACATACTGGCTTCCTATTTTCAATGAATACGGGACTGAAGAACTCGTAAACAGGATGTATTCCGAAAGCTGCTTCACTTCTCCTGAAAAAATAGCGGCTGCCGATAAAGAAACCGTCAAGAACGACATCGCAACGAGAATCGTTTCCGAATTGCAGACGACCATAATCCCTGTAGTGGCACAAATCGACGACGTATACGACCAATACTATGAAGGCAAGAAGGAATACACGGCAGGCTTGCTCGAAATGAAGAACGGAGAGCCTATCTACCCTGACGCCAACCTCACCATGAGGCTTACCTACGGAAGTGTCAAGTCGTATTCTCCTCGCGATGCCGTCCTCTATAACTACTATACCACCCTTGACGGAGTGATGGAAAAAGAAGACCCTGACAACTGGGAATTCGTGGTTCCTGAGAAACTGAAAGAACTTTACGATGCCAAGGATTTCGGCCGTTATGCGATGGAAGTGAACGGGGAGACCAAGATGCCTGTCGCCTTCATAAGCAATAACGACATCACAGGCGGAAATTCCGGAAGCCCTATCATGAACAGCAAGGGCGAGCTCATAGGACTTGCATTCGACGGCAACTGGGAAGCGATGAGCGGAGACATCATCTTCGAGCCTGAACTCCAGAGATGCATCAACGTAGACATAAGATACGTACTCTTCATCGTGGACAAATTCGGCGGTGCCGGTTATCTGTTGGATGAAATGACAATAGTCGAATAATAATGATTACGCAAGAGCAAATACTTCTCGCATTGCGGGAAGTCGAGCACCCTGCGAAAGATCGCGATATCCTCTCCCTCGGCATTGTCAAGGGAGTCGATATTACGGACAACAAGGTGACCGTCACCCTCGCATTCCAGGGCCGCGACCCGCTTGCGGACTACCTGATAGCAGCATGCAAATCCGCCGTAAAACGCACGGCGCCGCAATGTGAAACGGAGGTAAGGACCATCGTCAAGGAACGTAAGCCGACGAAAAAACAGACCGGGCTCGACCTCGGCATGGAAGAAATAGAGCATATCGGAAAAATCATAGCGGTTTCTTCCGGCAAAGGAGGCGTAGGAAAATCCACCGTGGCCGTAAACCTCGCAATCGCCCTGTCAAGGCTCGGATACAGGGTCGGACTTGCCGATGCTGACGTCTACGGGCCTTCGGTACCGAAAATGACAGGCACCGAGGGCACCATACCGGACAGCATTGAGGCGCAACGGATTAACGCCGACGGAGAGCCGGAAAGCATCGACCTGATACTTCCGATAGAAAAATACGGCGTGAAATGGATGTCCATCGGCTACTTCGCCCAACCGGGGCAGGCTCTGATATGGAGGGGCCCGATGGCATGCAACGCCCTCAAACAACTGATTCTCCAGGTAAGATGGGGAGAACTCGACTTCCTGCTCATCGACCTCCCTCCAGGCACGGGAGACATACATATTTCCCTCGTACACGACATTCCGCTGTCCGGAGCAATCATAGTGACGACCCCTCAGGACGTGGCCCTGTCGGACGTGGAAAAAGGAGTGAACATGTTCAGGAATGAAAACATCCGGAAACCCGTATACGGACTTGTGGAGAACATGGCCTGGTTCACACCTGCCGAATTGCCGGAAAACAGATATTACATTTTCGGGAAAGACGGAGGAAAACGTATGGCCGAGCAATACGGCATCGACCTTCTCGGACAGATTCCTATCGTCCAGAGCATAAGAGAAGGCGGAGATGCCGGAACACCTGCCGCCCTGAACGATGGCCCTGACGGGAAAGCTTTTACGGATTTAGCCGAGAAGCTTCTTGACAAGTGCGGAGATTAATTTTCCATCCGCCTCGCCAGCAAGCCTTTTCATGGCCACACCCATAACCCTGCCCATGTCGGCGGGGTTTTTTGCACCCGTTTCCTCTATGATTTTACGAAGTTCGGCCTCTATCTCGGCCTCGCTTTTCTGCGCCGGAAGATAAACCTCCATGGCGGCAGCTTCGGCGAGTTCGTTGTCGGCAAGGTCCTGACGGTTCTGTCCGGCATAGATTTCAGCACTTTCCTTGCGCTGCTTTACAAGTTTGCGGATTATCTTTATTATGTCGGCATCTGTGACTTCACCGGTACCGCCCTCGGAAGTCTTTGCCAGCAGTATTTCCGCCTTTATCCCTCTCAAAGCCGCGAGACGTACGGTCTCTTTTGCCTTCATCGCGGCTACCATGTCGCTCTGTATCTGTTTTTCAAGCATAACAATATCGTATTTTCTTTTATCCGTTAATAATTCTCCCGTTAATAATCCTCTTGGCTTTCTGGCGGAGACCGACTCCGTCTCAGACAGAGTATCCGCTTCAGGCATTGTCCTGACGTGGAGCGGTCGAGCGTATCATCAATTCGTCCATCTGTACGTCATCTATGTACGATGGAGCGTCTATCATGACATCGCGGCCCTGATTGTTCTTAGGGAAAGCTATGTAATCCCTGATTGTTTCCTGGCCTCCGAACAGGGCGCAGACCCTGTCGAAACCGAATGCAAGGCCTCCGTGAGGAGGTGCGCCGAACTTGAAGGCGTTCATGATGAAACCGAACTTGTATTCCGCATCTTCCTTGCTGAAACCGAGAATCTCGAACATCCTCGCCTGCACCTTCGAGTCATGAATCCTTATGGAACCGCCTCCGAGCTCCGTACCGTTCAGCACGAAATCGTAAGCATCGGCGCAGACCTGCTCAAGGTCGGATTTTTCGTTGCTGTAAAATTTGTCAAGATGCGCGGGTTTCGGAGCCGTAAACGGATGGTGCATCGCATAGAACCTTCCTGTTTCGTCATCCCATTCCAGCAACGGGAAGTCGCAGACCCAAAGCGGGGCGAAATCAAAAGGATTGCGCAGACCGAGCCTCTGCCCCATCTCAATCCTCAGTACGCCGAGCATGGTCTGGGTCTTGCGGCGCGGACCGCAAAGCATAAGTATCAGGTCCCCTTCGGCGGCCCCCATCGCACCGGCAACCTCCATAAGGTATTCAGGGGCATAGAACTTATCGACAGAAGACTTGACGGAACCGTCTTCGTTGAGTTTTATGTAAACAAGTCCCTTCGCACCGACTTGAGGGCGTTTTACCCATTCGGTGAGCTCGTCAAGCTGCTTGCGGGTATAGGATGCACATCCCGGTACGACTATGCCTCCGACATACTGTACCGAATCGAAGACGGAAAAACCCTTGCCTTGCATCTTTTCAGTCACATCCTTGATGGTCATTCCGAAACGGATGTCCGGCTTGTCCGAACCGTAGTTGTCCATGGCATCGGCCCATGACATCCGCGGAACTTCTTTGATGTCTATATTGTGTATCGCCTTGAAAAGCCTTTTCATCATGCCTTCGAAAGTCACAAGCACGTCCTCCTGCTCCACGAAAGACATCTCGCAGTCTATCTGGGTGAACTCCGGCTGCCTGTCCGCCCTGAGGTCTTCATCGCGGAAACAGCGTACAATCTGGAAATACCTGTCGTAACCGGCCACCATGAGCAACTGCTTGAAAGTCTGCGGGCTTTGCGGCAGGGCATAGAACTGTCCCGGGTTCATCCTCGAAGGCACTACGAAGTCCCTTGCGCCTTCAGGGGTGGATTTAATCAGGTAAGGGGTCTCTATTTCGAGGAATCCCTGCTCGTCCAGATAATTCCTTACCTCATGGGCTATGCGGTGGCGGAGCATCAGAGCCTTTTTCAAAGGATTGCGGCGCAGGTCGAGATACCTGTATTTAGCCCTCAGTTCCTCTCCTCCGTCACTGACATCCTCGATTGTAAACGGAGGAACTTCCGACTTGTTGAGAACCTCTATGGACGAAAGCATTATCTCGATATCGCCGGTATCTATTTTCGGGTTCTTGTTAGACCTTTCGGCAACAGTGCCGGTAGCCTTTATGACATATTCGCGGCCCAGGCCGAGAGCCGCCTCGTTCAACTCCGGCGAAGCCGAGTCCGAGGCAACAAGCTGGGTTATGCCATAACGGTCTCTCAAATCGATGAAAGTCATTCCTCCCATCTTCCTTGCCTTCTGTACCCATCCGGCAAGGGTAACTGTTTTTCCGACATCCGAAATACGGAGCTGTCCGCAAGTATGTGTCCTGTACATAATTCTTATTTTCTCATAAACATCCTGCAAAATTAGGGAAAATTCAGATGCTATTCACAATTATTTTCATTATATTTGCTGCTGTCATCGAATGCTGCCTAAAACAGAAGCACGAGTCCGTCAGTTCTTCATGCACTTGCCCTGGCGTTATCGAAAAGCAAGCGGAAGAGTTACATTTTACCAATTAAAATCCCAACGCGATGAACAGATTAACATCCATTTTAATGGTAGGCTTTGCCATTACTGCTGTCTCTTGCATGAAAGAGACAACAATGGAAAACCCTGTGGAAAAAACCACAGAAAACAACTCCATCGGCACAATAACCAAAGCTGAAGCCCTAAATTACTTGGACAGGCTACTCCAAGACCTGTATGGAGTCACAAAATCCGGAGCCCCTGAATATGACAAGGACAACGTGGAGGTACTAACAAAAGAAGAATTAGCTATAACCAAAGCCGGAGCAACTCCTGTTACCGGGGGACTTACCGATACTGTATTATACATAGTAAATTTCAAAGATAATAACGGCTATGCCGTCCTCTCGGCCATGACTTCCGCCGCAAACCCTGTATTCTGCGTTACCGAGGCAGGGCAGATTTCCCCAGAAGACTTTATGGCTGCGGATGAATACCTGCAAAGCATTTCACCTATAGACGAGCCTGTGGATTACATTACGGACGATCCGTATTTCAACGACATGGGAAAAATATTCGTCCCGGCCGCCATTCTTTCAAAGATATATTCGGGAGACCTTACCATAAAACTTCCGGACGATGAAGAAGAAGACGGCGGCAATGAGCAACATACACGGCTTTATGACACGGTCGTGGTCAGCAAAGTAGGTCCTTTCCTTGAAACTAAATGGATGCAACGATCACCATTCAACGATTTTCTAAACAATCCGGACATTCCTGCCGGTTGCGTGGCCATAGCGACCGCACAGATACTGGCATACAACGAAATCGCCCCAAAGGACAGTTTTGACGGGCACCCCTATGACTGGGACTTGATGAAGACCGTATATAATTACAGGGATATCAACTATAAAGGAAGCCCGGAAGCACAAAAACTCGTGTCAGCTTTTTCCAAAGAAGTAGGCAAACGTGAAAACTGCCGGATCAGATACAGGAAAAAAGGGTCATACGGATATGATGATGGCGCTAAGCGCACATTCAAGAATTACGGCTACAAAAATGTACACAAGTATATTAACTTTAATAAAAGAACTAAAGAACAAGTAATAAATCAAATAAACCGAGGACTTCCTGTTTATATCGGCGCATGGGATGCCAGATTTAACGGACATTCATGGGTGATTGACGGGCTTTTCGTCAGAAACATCTACTACGCATCGACCGGCAAACTGAAAGAGCAACAAAAGATGTTCCACTGCAACTGGGGATGGAATGGTACGTCAGACGGTTATTATATTCAAGGTATCTTTGATACATCGGAACGTATAGACGAAGACGAAATTGACACCGCTCCATCAGACAATTATAACCCAGGCAATTATGTTTGGCACTACAGGCCAATTACGTACTCACTTTAATAATCTAATTAATAATCTAACAAAATGAAACGAGCATTGGTTTTTATTTCCTTATGCGTTCTGCTTTCCGGATGTATAATGGATAAATGGTATTCATTTAAAAAATATGACATAACTGTGGACTACCAAGAGCAAACTGCCTTATTTGAATTGGACGAAAAGAAAGAAATCCTATTTTATCTTTCGACTGCGATAACTGATGACAGTACTTTTTTTGCCCATGAAAACGGAAAATTTAATGACTACATTATCGGGGACTGGTTTAAAATTGAGAAAAAAGGCAATGACATTTTTGTATCGGTCAGCGAAAATAATACAGAAACAAAAAGAAACTTACGCATAGAATGTACAGGAGCTCTTATCCCACCAGTCGAACTCCACCAATTGCCAAAATGATTGGCCATGCCATGTATGGGTATGACGGAAAATCAAAATAACTTCCTATTTTTGTCATCGGGAAAAATTTTCGACAATGGAAGTCAGGGCAAAAAAAGCATTGGGACAGCATTTTCTTACCGACCTTGGGATTGCGCGCAACATCGCGGAATCGTTGACGGCGACGGGCGATGTCCTTGAAGTCGGGCCGGGAACGGGCGTACTCACACAGTACCTGCTCGAAAGGACCGATATAAATCTGAAAATGATTGAAATCGACAAGGAGTCCGTGGATTATCTTTTAGGGCATTTCCCGCAGGCGGACGGCAGGCTGATAGAGGGGGATTTTCTCAGGTTGAAGATGGAAGACATTTTCCCGGGAAAATTCAGCGTAATCGGAAATTTTCCCTACAATATCTCTTCCCAGATATTTTTCAAAATTCTCGAATACAAGGACTCGGTGCCTCTGGTGGTCTGCATGATACAGAAAGAAGTGGCTGAAAGGATTGCGGAAAAACCGGGGACAAAGACATACGGCATCCTGTCGGTCTTCCTCCAGGCATGGTATGATATCGAATACCTCTTCACCGTAGGGGAAGGTGCTTTCAACCCGCCTCCGAAAGTAAAATCTTCGGTAATCCGCCTGACAAGAAACAGTCGCACTTCGCTCGGCTGCGATGAAAAACTTTTCCGGAACATCGTTAAAACGGCCTTCGGACAAAGGCGCAAGACAATGCGCAACTCGCTGAAACCCCTGATTGCCGCAAAGGCCGCCCGGGAAGGATGGAACCAGGAAGAAACAGCCGCTTTCACGTCAGACCCGGTATTCGAACTCCGTCCGGAAAGGCTCGGAGTGGAAGACTTCGTCGCGCTCACGCTGAAACTGTCATAGGATTTCACCACAATTCTTATTCGGATTGGAATAAAACTCCGAGGAGCGGCTGCATAACCGTCACGATAGTTGCCATGAACATAGTTCACTTTCCCAGCGTGTTACTGATAGGGTGGCATGTGTGGCCATTGTATTGGAATGTAGCCCAGGAAAGTGCCACAGATTCGTGGTAAACTGGTTCGCTTTCCGGTTAAGTGAATGTAGCGGAAGTACGGGTGCAAATAGTCTTGCAACGAGTTGAATATCAATACGTTAAAAATTCAAGTGCACATTCCGAAAGTTTAAAACAGCCGAAATGTGCATCTATTTTACTAATCACTTGATTATCAATATATTCAAAATTATCATGCACCGACTGGGTGGGCAGACGGGATGACTGACGGGGAAGCCGTCAACTACATAAAGCCATAAGGTAATTACAACCTTTTCAGGACAGGTAAACTTTTTTCAGGACGGAACGAACCCGACAGCCACCCTGTATTTTTACAAGTTATTGATAATTACAGAAGAAGCCTGATGGCTGTGGGGTGGAAAATGACACGACAAATTCCTATTTTTCCTCCTCATTCCGCTTCCATCCCTCTTCCTGCCATTCTTTAGGCAGAGATGTTGTTTTTCGGGCCACCGGAAACCTATCAAAAATCCTTGTTCCCAGCGAAGTCCACGTGGATGCCGCTCTGAACAAGGATAACTTGCCTCCATAAAACATTACAACACAATGAATTACACAAATACATCAAAATTGACCTGTTCCCGGTTGTGCAAAATTATCCGCTGAGGACTGCCAACCGGAATTATCCGCTGGTCCCTTATTTTTTCAGCTTTTTGACTTCTTTTTCAAAGCTCTCTATGAAGTGAATCTCCACAGGTGAGAGACCATACTGTATCCGTTTTTGGTATTTGTCATATTCGGAGTCTGCCTTCTGTTTCGCGATCTCCGCCGATACTGTCCCGGCATGGGGCAGGAGGTCTTTGCCGGAAAGTGACAGGAATTCGTCAAGTTTCTGAATCCAGTCTTTCATATACATCGGTTTGTGTGACCTGGCCTGAAGTTCAGCAAAATCAAGGTACAGGCTGACGATACGGTTCAGGGTGTCAAGCTCATCGGATGAAAGGTAGTTCTTGGCAATCGCGGCATCCGTCCGTTTCGGCAATGCTCCAGTCCATGATGTCAGCCCCATAAAGTCCTTCTCCGCATCAGCTCTGTTGTATATGACTTCCGCTGCCGTATGTCCATGAACTGAGAAATGTATTTTATTCTGGACTGTCTTGAAGAACTTCTGTGTGGCTTCTGTCCGTGGGTCATAGTCTATGCTGAGGGCATAGATCTCCAGAATCTTGCGGTAGAAGACCTTTTCCGAGGAGCGGATGTCCCGGATACGCGCCAGGAGTTCATCAAAGTAGTTGCCGCCGCCGGCGCGTTTCAGAAGGTCGTCGTTCATGGCAAAGCCTTTGACAAGGTACTCGCGCAGTATCTGTGTGGCCCAGATCCGGAACTGCACTCCCCGGTGGGAATTGACCCTATAGCCGACGCTGATGATTACATCAAGGTTGTAGTATGCGATATTTCGTTCTACTTTCCTATTGCCTTCGTTTTGAACTGTTGCAAAAAATGCAACAGTTGAATCCGGATTCAGCTCCCCCGATTCAAAGACATTGCGGATGTGCCTTGAAATGGTAGACTTGTTGCGCTGGAACAGTTCGGCCATCTGGTCTGCGGTAAGCCACACCGTATCACCGGAGAGTGTGACATCTATCCTGCTTTGTCCGTCTTCGGTCTGATAGAGTATAATGTTTCCTTGCGGTGTTCCGTCGGTCATGGTTTGTATATTTCCGTTCAATTAAACAACAAATGTAGGAAAAATCTGTTTATCTATAAGCAGGCGCTGTCCGGGACACAGATTTTTTGTCAGATTATCATAATTATTTATGGGATAGTGGATTACAAAGACAACTGTTAAGTCGTCCCGTTCCCGGCTTTGCAAGATATGATTGTCCCCACCTTGCGAACAGGTCGTTTGTTTTTGATTATTCGATTTAAATTATTCGAAATGAATAATTATCTTTACCGCAAAACCGTTCAATTCAAATGATTGAAGACATACTCACACCTTACATCAGCCCGCGTTTCGCATCGGAAGAAAAATACCGCCTCGGGCATATCAGGGTAATCAATCCGCTGCCGGGACAGGAAGTCCTCGGCCTGCATATTCCGGACATGAAGAAAATCGCTTCCGAACTTGCAGTGTCGGAAAACCGGGAGCAAATCATACGAGGATTCGAAAATGCTTCTACAATAAACTCAACAGGACGGAACGGCAAAAGCGTGAACAGTAAGGAAGAAAATGCAGGACAGTTGAGTCATGAAGAAAAAATCATCTGGGGACTTATGTTAGACAAGATGAAAATCCCGTTGGAAGAAAGACTTGAACTGTTCGGGAAATTCGTACCCGCCATAGACAACTGGGCAATCTGCGATACGGTATGCGGCGAAGCCAAATGGGCCAAGGCAAAGAAAAGCACGCCGGAAACGACAAGGGAACGCATTTGGGAATGGCTCGGCGAATATTACCGCTCCGACAGGGAATTCGAAGTACGTTTCGCCGTTGTCATGTCCATGTGCCATTTCCTTGAAAAAGGATGGCTTCCGTATATCTTCAGTGCTATAAAGACATTGGATTTCAATAACATTCACTCCGATTATCCCGAAACCGCCGTAAAAGGGGTATCGCCATATTATCTGCGTATGGGAACGGCATGGCTGTTGGCCACTTCATTGGCCAAATATCCGGAAGAAACACGTAAATTCGTAAACGGTTCCACGCTTCCCGAGAATGTTATCAAACTCTATGCAAGAAAAGCGAAAGAGTCTTTTCGTACAAGGGGTATTCCACCTCTTTAATATTTTGTGTCCGATGACGGATGAAAAACCTAAAGCATGAAAGCCAAAAACATCATAATCCCTGTAATTGCATTGTGCGCCATGCTTTACTCTTGCGCAATGCCGTACCAGTCACATCCGGAACGGGAGACCGGGAACGATGCATGTCTGCTTGATTCGATGAAAATGCTTTGGAACAGACTGAACAGAGCCGGCCTTTACGATTCGCTGATAAATATCACTCACCCGTATCTGAATGAATGCATAGACAGAAAAGACACACTGGGATTTCTCTATTCGGCAGTATTCACCGCACAGGCATACCTGTTTATGGAAAACACGGATTCCGTACAGTACTATCTCGCACTCACCTTACCCTATGAATGCCTCGTGACGGATTGCCGGTTAGAGACAATATCGCACAGCGTGAAAGGGAGCTACAGTCTGAAAGCCGAACTGGATTACACCGCTGCGATAGAGCATTACCGCAAGGCTTTGGAATACGCCATCTTGGACAGAAATATCAGTAACCGGATAATCCTGCTCGTCAATATTTCAAATATTTATTACATCAGATCCGATCCTCGGGGCATAAAATACGCCCGGCAGGCTTATGAACTGTCCGTCCAGTATGAGACGGATGATTATTACCGGGTACTCGGAGCTGTCACTTACGGTCAGATGCTATGTCTTAACGGGAAGTACAGAGAATCAATGTCGCTGATCGAAGAAGCCGAGAGAAGCACCGACCATGCGAATGTACTGTCATTATACCCCGTTCTTTTTCTTACGAAAGCCGAAACAGCGCAAGCTATGGGGTTACACGCAATCGCCGAAGAATCCTACGCAAACGCTTTTAAACACTCAATACATACCGATTTTGGCACATCGGCCCTTATATGCCTGCGTTACGGAGAATTCTGCGAGCAAGCGGCAGAATACGGCAAAGCACAGAAAGCATGGATTGACGGAATAGACATTTCGTACAGACACGGAAACATGGAGTTCCGCGGTGAACTGCTCCGGCGGCTGACAGAACTGCTTAACCGGACAGGTGACAGATACATGTTTCAAAAATACCTGAATCTATATATTGACTACACCAACGACATTTCGGAGATTCGCAAAGAAAGGGAATTCACTTACTCCATGCTGCAATACGAACAGTTTAGACATGCGAAAGAGATGTCTGACAAGGAAGTGGCATTGATGAAAGCAAAACGCAAGAACGAAGCGGCGGTTTTCATTGCAGTTATCGTTGCAGTATTGGCAGGCACTATGTGGACACTCTTGAATAAGTACAGGAAGTTGTACAGGGTATTGGTGGCCCAACACCGCAATAGACAACAAGAAGACCATAAGATTCCAAGTCAAGCGGAAGAGTCCGGAAAAGAATTGTTCATGAGGCTTGAAAAACTGATGAAAGAAGACAAGGTATTCCGTCATAAGGACATTTCGCGTGACAAAGCAGCGGAAATGTTAGGAACAAACAGGAATTACCTGTCCAAATCCGTAAACAGATTTGCCGGCATGTCCTTTCCCAATTATGTGAACATGTATCGTATCGAAGAGGCTGCAAGAATGCTTGCAATCAGCGAAAACAGACCTGCACTGAAGCAAATAGCCGACCACGTGGGGTACAGTTCCGTGTCCGTCTTTACCAAGGCCTTTCAAAAAGGGATGGGCTGTACGCCTAACGGTTACAGAAAAAAGTTGGATAAAACCTCCGGGATAGATTTTTGACGGTTCGGCAATTTGCCAAACCGACAAAAAATAATTCATATCCGTACATCGTTTCTGAGTATTTTTGTTACACTTCCTTTTTCGGGGGAAACGCCTTATAATTCATTAACAATTTAAAATTCTCACTCATGAAAAACAGTATTTTTACCAATCTACCGTTTTATTTTGTGACAGCGGTCCTTTTATCATTGCTCGCAGGTTGTGACACGACCGAGCCAGTACCGGTATTCAGACTTGACAAAGATTATGTCGAAACAGGCAGCGACAGTTCGACAGTTACCATAGGTTTCTCAATAGAAAATCCGCGGGAAGGGATATTTCCCTCTATCGAAAACGCGAATGCGGATTGGCTGTCCGACTTCGAAATTTACGAATCATCTATAAGATTCAAAGTCGCAGCCAATGATTCTTCCTTCATGCGTGAAACATCCTTTTATGTATCGTATCTGGAACAGAGAGAACAATTCACTGTCCGTCAGAACGGGCGCATCGACGATACACCGGAACCGCCATCCATAGTAAATGACGATTTCGATGTGGAGATAGACAGGCTCAGAGCGGTAAGCATAAGTTACAGAGTACTGCCGAAGGATCCGGACATCGCCTACCTGTCCCGGGCCGTAGAAAAAAGTATCGTAGACAGTTTTGACAACGATGACGAAATTTTTGCAAACGAAATCGGGTATTATACATCTGTGGCGGAAGACTATTCGCTCACATTGGAAACAGTCCTTGAAAGGAGCCGGACCAAAGGAGAAAGCAAATGGTTCATAAACAGTATGCCGGACGGTACCGATTTCTATATCCTTTCCTATGGAATCGATAATGACGGGAACAGGACTACTGCCATCAATAAATACCCTTTCACGACTGTGGCACTGCAGAATACTGTCAATATGGATTTCGAGTTCACGTTTGATGTGGATGAAACTTTCGTAAATGTAACCGTGACACCGTCTGATCCGGAACAGATCTATTATTGGAATGCGGACCTTACGCGTTTCGTTACCGAAGAATCGGCTGTGGCACAATACCAGGCTTACATAGATGCCCTCATCGATATGGCCTACTGGCAGGGGAGCAGCATGAGCATTGAGGATATTGTGGCAAACAGCATCGCCAAAAAAGGCGTATCATCCGAACTTATACAATACCCTTATTCGGAAGCCGACGGCATCGGGTTTGCCTTTGCCATCACTCCGGAAGGATACGTATGCAGCGAAGCGACTTTCGGGACATTCAGGACCGGTGCCATAAATGCTTCGGACAATGTTATCGGAATAGAACCGCAAAATATACAGGGACGTTCAGCCGAACTCAACATAACGGCTTCCGTAGAAGACGACTGGTATGTACTTATAGTAGACAAGGCGGAAAACTGGGAAGGAATGAGTGATGCAAAGATACTTGCCAGTCTGTCATCTGACCCTTCGAGACTGGACGGATACGGATACATTGGAAGCGGGACAATCGAAATAAGCGGACTTACCCGGGAAACAGAATATGTCGTATTCGCTTTCGGATATGAATTTGAAACCGTTACGACAGGACTGTACAAGTCATCATTCACCACTACCGATGTCATCACGGCAGACGTATCCGCACGTCTTGTCGTAGACAAATATTTCAACGCGGAGGACCTCGCCGAAATCAACGAACGGAAATACGGCTCCATGGGGCAGATGGCCGTGATACCTTGCCATGTAGAAACGTCAGGAGACATAGCCGGATACTATTACCATATCTGGGACGGAAATATGGCCGATGAACAGTCATATTCCGATGACGATATCATTGCATTCCTAACCCAGGGAGGATGGTCTGACGAAAACATGGAGTTTTACACATATTTCGATCAGTTGAGAACCATAGTTTCAGTAGGCTACGACAAAGACGGCAACTTCGGTCCGGTATACCGTGAAGCGATTACATTCACCCTCGACGGATGTTCTCCTGTAAGTGATTATGTGGTACAAACAACGCACTCATGCGTTATCAAAGATTCCTCAAAGACAAACATGGGTACGATACATGTGAATATGAAGCCGCGATAGAGTTTTACCGTTACCCTTTAAGGTAATATACCACGCTTGTGACAACCCGGACTTTCTTAATATAAGGGGTATTGGCATCTCTGTCCGAGATTGAAAACTGTCCCTGGGAGGCCGTACGGATTTTCCCCAAACGGCTTCCGGAGTCATCAGCGAACTTTTGGGCCGCCTCGCGAGCATTCGAGGTGGCCTCTTCTATCATCCCCGGCTTAACCGAGTTAAGCCCCTCAAACATATAAGAAGGCTGGTAAGACCAACTGTCAGCTATAAGGGTAATGCCTTTTTTGTGCAAACCGGCAAGATCTTCGCGCATTTCAAGGGACTTGTCCACTTTCGTGGAATACACGGTAATTACCGATGTAATGATATACCTCATGCTGCGCTGGGTGTACCCCTCGGCATCCCTGTCGGAAACCTGCGGCAGCGAAACCGTAATCTCCTCGTCGGTAAAACCGTAAGATTTAAGGAAGTCGAGTATTACGGCGTTTTTCTCAGACACAGAAGCATAAAGGGATTCAAGATTGTTGCCGGCAACCTTGAAAGCAAGCGGATAAATCACCTTGTCCGCCTTTACTTCCATTTCACACAGACCTTTCACCGTAACCGTACGGTCGTATGATTTGAAATTGGAAACAGCCAAAATGATGGAGACACCGAGAACGACCGCACCGATGACTATCCCCCATCCTTTTCCTAAAACACAACACTTGTTTTCCATAACCTTAAATTTTTAATGTGACTGTATATTTTTATGAATCATATTCCCATTTTCCTTTTCAGTTCCCGGAGCAGGTCGAATGCCTGCAATGGGGTGATATTGTTAATATCCACATCGTTGAGAGTATCCCTCAAAGTCATCAGCAACGGGTCTTCCAACTGGAAAAGGGACAATTGTATAGACCCGTCGGCCTCCACCTTGCCCTCTTTCACCGTGCCGCGTTTTGAAATATCCTTGTCCGGACGGCCTTCTTCGAGGGCTTTCAAAGTACGCTCTGCCATCGAGATTACCTTGCGGGGCATCCCGGCCATACGGGCGACATGTATGCCGAAACTGTGGGCCACACCCCCGGGTAGCAGTTTACGCAGGAAAATCACCTGATTGTCCACTTCCTTTACCGCAATATGGAAGTTCTTCACCCTCGGATAAATCTGCTCCAAATCGTTAAGCTCGTGATAATGGGTGGCGAAAAGCGTCTTGGCGCCTTTCCCGTCTTCGTGGATGTACTGCACTATGGCACGTGCTATGGACATTCCGTCATACGTGGAAGTACCGCGGCCTATCTCATCGAGAAGGACAAGGGAACGTTCGGAAAGGTTGTGAAGAATCATAGCCGTCTCGGTCATCTCCACCATAAAGGTCGATTCGCCACGGGAGATGTTGTCAGATGCCCCGACACGTGTAAAAATCTTATCCACGACACCTATTTTTGCCGATGAAGCCGGCACGAAAGAACCGATTTGCGCCATGAGCACTATCAGGGCCGTCTGCCTGAGCAACGCGGATTTTCCCGCCATGTTCGGGCCCGTAAGGATGATTATCTGCTGCCCGCTATTGTCAAGATGAAGGTCATTGGCCACGTATTCCTCCCCGACAGGCATCAAGGTCTCTATTACGGGATGACGGCCAGCCGTTACATCCAAAGAATGCCCCCGGCTCATCTGCGGCCTGCAATAATTGTGGGAGATTGCAGAAACAGCGAAGGTGGAGAGTATGTCTATCGCCGCTATGGCATCGCAGTTTTTCCTGATGACAGGGACCTTGTCCCTTATTGCCGAAATGACTTCCTGGTAAATGGCATTTTCCAGATTGTATATACGTTCCTGAGCACCGAGAATCCTGGCCTCGTATTCCTTCAATTCTTCGGTAATGTACCTTTCCGCATTGACAAGGGTCTGTTTTCTTACCCATTCTTCCGGAGCCTTGTCCTTATACGTGTTGCGCACTTCGAGATAATAGCCGAAAACACTGTTGTAACCGATTTTCAGCGACGGGATGCCTGTCCGCTCGATTTCCCTCTGCTGGATGTTGAGAAGATATTCCTTGCTGTGGTCGGCAAGATTCCTCAGGTCATCGAGTTCCGGATTGACACCCGAAGCTATCACCGGGCCCTTTCCTATTGCCGCCGCCGGGTCGTCGGCGATGGTTTTTTCAATCAGTGAGACAAGGTCGGAACATACGTCTATCTGTGAAACCAAAGCTTCCAAAGACGGAACTTCCTTGCGCGAACACAGGGCCTTTATAGGCTCCCCTTGTTTCAGCCCGCGTTTCAGCTGCATCATTTCCCTCGGAGAAATCCTTCCCGCCGCCGCACGCGATATGATTCTTTCAAGATCCCCAATGTTCCCGAGGCTTTCCTTCAGGTCATTGAGAATATCTTTATTTTCAATAAAATACGAAACCGCATCATAACGGCCTTCAAGGGCGTTCACGTCCATTATCGGCATGGCAAGCCAGTTTCTGAGCAACCGGCTCCCCATCGGCGAAGAGCATTTGTCCATTACATCCAGAAGAGCCACTCCGTCGTGCCCGGCCGTAGAACTGAAAATTTCCAGATTCCTTACGGTAAAACGGTCCATCCACACATAATCGCCTTCGTCTATCCGGGAAACAGAACAGATATGCCCTATGTTGCTATGCTCGGTATGTTCCAGATATACGAGAACGGCTCCCGCGGCAGCGACACCGAGAGGCATCTTCGAAACCCCGAAGCCTTTGAGGGAATCGACCCCGAGCTGCCTGGAGAGTTTCCTGTACGAGGAATCATAGACGAAGGCCCATTCATCGAGGGTCGATATATAGTATTTGTCCCCGAAATGCTCCTTCACGCCCTTCTCGTAGCCGCGCGGGACAAGCAGTTCCTTCGGGGCAAACGAGCTCACAAGCATCTCCGCGTATTCGAGATTTCCCTGGGCCACCTTGAACGTACCGGTGGAGATATCCAGAAAGGCCATGCCTACCTTGTCCTTTTCAAAGGCCAGAGATGCAAGAAAATTGTTTTCCCTGCAATCGAGGAGCTGCTCGTTATAGGCAACACCGGGAGTAACCAGTTCCGTCACCCCCCGTTTCACAATCTTTTTAGTAAGTTTCGGATCTTCGAGCTGGTCACAGACAGCCACTTTATAACCGGCACGTACCAGTTTCGGAAGGTACAGGTCGATGGAATGATGCGGAAAACCGGCCAAATCCACAGAGGCGGCATAACCGTTCGCCCTCTTCGTCAGCACGATGCCAAGAACCTTGCTCGCGGTCACTGCATCTTCACCGAAGGTTTCATAGAAATCCCCCACCCTGAAAAGCAGTATCGCTTCGGGGTATTTTGCCTTGACCTCGAAATATTGTTTCATCAAGGGAGTCTCTACGATTCCCCCGCTGTCTTTTATGATTTTTTCAGATTTGCCCATAGCTACGAACGCACCAAAAACATCACAAATGTAACAAAATTTTCCAAGGATACGTAAAAAGGGGGGATCCCGGAACGGTAACGCCCCTCCAATCATAAAATATCATTCAAATCATATTTAAAATTCCAGGCTCCAATTCCGTACTGCCTGCATACACTCCCGAAAGAATGTCGGCAAAATCTTTTACCATATCCACGACAGTTACAGGATAATCAGGATTTGCCGCATTGAAAGCCTCTGTTGCTTTCGTATTATTACCAAAGCCCCGTATGCATTATGGTTTTCAGGGCGGCAGCACCCGAAAAAAGGGTTTCCCGAAGGAGGACAGTCAAAGTTAGTAAAAATTTTTCAAGGTTAACAGTTGTTCCCTATATTTGTAAATATTTTAATCACTCGGAATGAAAAGAGCGCTTGTCATTACATATTATTGGCCGCCGACCGGAGGCTCCGGAGTGCAGAGATGGCTGAAATTTGCCGAACTTCTGCCTAAATTCGGGTGGGAACCGGTCATTTATACACCTGAGAACCCGGAACAGCTTGTAGTCGACGAGAGCCTCCTCGATGAGATACCTGCCGGTACAGAAATCATAAAGACACATATCACAGAGCCTTACGGAATATACAGGAAATTCACCGGGGGGAAAGGGATTGCCAAGGAAGTCAATATCGTAAGCGCCTCAGCCGACAAATCTCCGGTACAACGGCTCTCGATGTTCGTGCGCGGAAACTTCTTCGTCCCGGATCCGAGATGCCTATGGATAAGGCCTTCTGTCAGATTTTTAAAGAAATACATCAAGGAACATCCGGTAGACGTCATAATTTCTACAGGCCCACCCAATTCGATGCACCTTATCGGACGGAACCTGAAACGCGAAACCGGACTTCCGTGGATAGCCGACTTCAGAGACCCCTGGACAGAAATATTTTACTTCAAACATATCCCGATGTGCGGTTATGTAAGGAAAAAGCATCTCAGGCTCGAAAAAAACGTACTTGACGAAGCGGACACTGTAGTAGCCGTTTCCCCTATCGTCCAGCAGGATTTCATGAAAAAGACATCCACCCCCGTGGAACTGATAACCAACGGCTGGGACAGGAAGGATTTTCCGGAAGACAGAAAAGCGGATTTCGCATATTTCGACATTGTCCACACCGGACTTTTTGCAGCGGACGGAAACCCGGAGAACCTATGGAAAATCCTGGGCGCCCTGTGCCGGGAAGACAGCGAATTTTCACGGAAACTGCGCATCAGGCTCGCCGGAAAAACGGACAATCAGATTATCGAGTCAATACAGGCTGCCGGCCTGCGGGTAGACAACCTTGGGTACGTACCGCACAAAACGGCCAATTATGAACAGACAGGGGCTTCCCTGCTGATACTTCCGCTGCGCAATGAACCGGAATACAAGGCCGTGCTCCCGGGAAAACTGTTCGAATATCTGGCTTCGGGACGTCCGATTATAGGGATAGGTAATCCTGACGGGGCGATGGCGGAAATACTGAGAAGGAGCGGATGCGGAAAAACCTTCGGATGGGAAGAGACCGACAGCCTGAGAGACGAAATCATCAGACTCTGGAAGGAATTCAGGGACAACGGGAAAACCGAAGATACCGACAGGACGGAAGTCATGAAATACGAAAGGTCGGAACTCGCAAAAAAAATGGCGGGACTTATGGACAGGATAATAACGACAAAAGAAAATAATAATGAAAGAGAACTATAAAAAGGCGCTCGCATACGTGGGCATAATATTGCTTTTCGCTGCAATCGCATTCGGCTTCGCACCACAGCTGCTCGGAGACAAGGTAATATACCAGCACGACAGGGTAGCGTGGCTGGAGGCATCCAAGGAAACATCCGACTACAATGCCTCGCACCCCGGTGACAAGACAAGATGGAGCAACTCGATGTTTTCCGGAATGCCCAACGTTTCGTTCTATGCGAATACTGAAGGCAATCTGCTGGGCTACATTAATCCCATACTCGACAAGACAAGGCCCGGAAGCTACCTTTTCATCTCGCTTCTGGGAGGTTTTCTGCTGATGCTCTCGTTCGGATACAGGAAAAGCATCGCCGTGCTCGGCGCCATAGCCATCACGCTCTGCTCATACAATATACAGATAATCCAGGCCGGACACAATACGAAGATGCTCGCCATCGCTTACATGCCGTGGGTGCTTGCGGCCCTCGTATATACCTACAAGGCAAAGGGCATCCCGGCCCAGTTGCTCGGAGCCGCCCTGTTCGGTATCGCGCTTTCACTGCAAATCCAGCCCAACCACCCGCAGATAACCTATTATCTTGCCATAATCGTCCTGGCTTACGCGATAACCGAGCTTGTCCTTTCGATAAAGGAAAAATATTTCAAGCGGTTCGCCACGGCCTCGCTGCTCCTCCTCGTCATCGGAGTCTGCGGAATCGCCACGGTATCGAATAAACTGCTCCCTCTGTTGGAATATACGGAATACTCGATTCGCGGAGGCTCGGGGCTTGAAAACAATGATGAAAAAGACGGGCTCGACCTCGCATACGCCACTTCCTGGTCCTACGGAGTCAACGAAACGCCGAATCTTCTTATACCTAATTTCAACGGAGGTTCGTCCGCAGGAGCTCTCGGAAACAATTCCGACACATACGCCCTTCTGAAACGCGCCAATGCAGGAAACATCGACTCGATGATGAACAACCTTCCACTGTACTGGGGCCCGCAACCGTTCACCGTAGGGCCAATGTACCTCGGAGCCGTCATAGTAATGCTCGCACTGCTCGGACTGATTATCTCGAAGGACAGACGGAAATGGTGGCTTCTTGCCGTATCGCTGTTCGCCATACTTCTTGCATGGGGCTCGCATATCATGGGCTTCACAAAACTGATGTATGAAATCCTTCCGTTCTACAACAAATTCAGGACTGTCTCGATGGCCTTGGTGATTCTGCAAATCACCACTCCGCTGCTGGCCGTAATGGGACTTTGCGAATTTTTCAACGACAGGAAGAAATACATGAAAAGCCTGTATGCCGCAGCAGGCATAACGGCCGGCATTGCATTGGTACTGTGCATCTTCCCGGGCATTGCCGGAAATTTCACCTCACCGGCAGATGCACAATACGGCAATGAACTCGCCGCCGCACTCAGGGCGGACCGAATATCCCTGCTCAGGAGCGATGCCCTCAGGACAGCCGCACTAATCATTATCACGGCGGGAACGATGATTTTCATACCTTCAAAGAAAACGAATTACGCATACGGGATTATTGCCTTATTGGTACTGTTCGACCTGTGGGGAGTCGACAAAAGATATCTGAACGACAATCATTTTGTAAGCAAAACCACATACCAGGCACAGCTGAGGCAGAGGCCTGTCGACACCTATATCCTACAGGATCCGGAGCCATACTACAGGGTAATCGATTTGGGAAGCGACATTTTCAACAGTTCCTTTGCAAGTTATTATCATAAAAACATAGGCGGATACAGTGCGGCGAAACTCAGCAGCTACCAGAACCTCATCGAAAATTATCTCATACCGGAGATAAACGCCGTCTATTCGGTTATAGGGCAATGCGGCTCGATAGAGCAGGCCCAGGAACGCCTACCGTACAGCCCGGTCCTGTCCATGCTCAACTGCAAATACCTTATAATAGACGGGAACATGCTTCCATTAAAGAATCCATGGGCCGCGGGCAACGCATGGTTTGTCAGGAATACCTCCGTCGCCAGCTCTCCGGCCGAGGCCCTCGATGCACTTGGGAACATTGATTTGAGCACCGATGCTGTATTGACCGCCGGCCCGAAAGCGAATCTGCCGGAAACGACAAACGCCCTACAGGAACAACCGGCATCCACGATAACGCTTACGGAATATTCCCCTAAGAGATTGAAATACGTGTCTGAAAACGCGGAAGGAGGACTGGCGGTTTTCAGCGAGATATATTATCCGGCCGGCTGGAAAGCATATATCGACGGGAATGAAACTGAGATACTGTGTGCGAACTATCTTCTGCGCGCCCTGGACATCCCTGCCGGAGAACACGAAATAGTATTCGAATTCGAACCGGAATCATTCGTGAAAGGAGACCGGATAAGCATGGCCACCTCGGGAATACTGATTATCATACTGGCCGGCTCCATCGTTTTCATGGGCGTCGGCAGAAAAATCAATCGCCGGAACGCTCCAGAACCTCGAAGTTGAACATGAAACCAGTTTCCCCGTCCCTCATTTCAGGGGATGAGGAAACGGTTTTCCATTGTTTTTCAGGAATAGAGGGGAAAAAAGTATCGGCATCCTTTATATCCGCCCTTACGCGGGTCAGATAAAGCCTGTCCGCGTACTCCAAAGCCTGGGCATAAACGCTTCCGCCTCCGATGACGAACACTTCCTGTATCGAAGCTCCGCTACCGGTTTCTATACATTTGCCGAAAGCCGCCGTCAGGGACGGCACACATTCGATGCCTTCCCTTGCAGCCAGTCCATTTCCCTCTGGTTTCCTGGTAATTACGATATTGCGCCTCCCGGGCAGAGGGCGGCCTATCGACTCGAAAGTCCTGCGCCCCATTATCACGGTATGGCCCGAAGTAGTCTTCTTGAAATATTTCAAATCCTCCGACAAATGCCATGGCATGTCGTTGCCGCGGCCTATGGCGAGATTGTCCGCCAGAGCAACGATGATGTTGATTTTCAAATTTTTATAAGACATCCTTATTTTTCAGATTAGCTATGAGACAAAACTATACCGCCACAGGGGCCTTTATTGCAGGCCAAGGGTCGTAGCCCTCAAGGGTGAAATCTTCATATTTGAATGAAAATATGTCCTTCACGTCAGGATTGATTTTCATTACAGGAAGCGGGCGCGGTTCCCGCGAAAGCTGCAAATCCACCTGTTCGAAATGATTCAGATATATGTGCGCATCCCCGAAAGTGTGTACGAAGTCCCCAGCCTTATAGCCGCATACCTGCGCCATCATCATGGTAAGCAGGGCGTAGGAAGCTATGTTGAAAGGCACTCCGAGGAACAAATCCGCGCTTCTCTGATAAAGCTGGCAGGAAAGCCGCCCGTCGGCTACGTAAAACTGGAAAAGCGTATGGCATGGAGGAAGGGCCATCCTGTCCACCTCCGCGACATTCCAAGCCGAAATGATATGGCGGCGTGAATCGGGGTTATGTTTCAACGAATCCACAACGGCGGACAACTGGTCGATGGTCTTTCCGTCAGGAGTCGGCCATGCACGCCACTGATGTCCGTACACCGGACCGAGGTCTCCGTTTTCATCCGCCCATTCGTCCCAAATCGAAACCCCGTGGTCATGCAGGTACTTGATGTTGGTGTCGCCGGAAATGAACCAGAGCAGTTCATATATGATTGAACGCAGATGCACTTTTTTCGTGGTAAGCAGCGGAAAACCTTCGGAAAGGTCGAATCTCATCTGATAACCGAAAACGCTTTTCGTCCCGACTCCGGTGCGGTCATGTTTCAGGACACCGTGCTCCCTGACATGCCGGAGCAAATCCAAATACTGTTTCATCTGTATTAAAATTATCCTTTTGCCGAAAACCTGTAAATTATCAATTCATTGAACTCTTCTCCGGGCCTCAACACCGTGGAAGGAAAATCCGGATGGTTAGGAGAATCGGGAAGGTGCTGGCATTCCAGAGCCACCCCGTAATAGTCGTGGTATTCCGCACCGCCCCTGCCTTTCGGGCAGCCGTCCAGCCAGTTGCCGGTGTAGACCTGTACTCCGGGCTGCGTAGTCAGGACTTCCAATACGCGGCCGGACTGCCGTTCTTCCAGACGGGCTGCAAGGCTCAGTTCTCCCGGACGGGCTGCAAGGCTCAGTTCTCCCGGACGGCCGTCTATGACCCAGCAAGAATCATAACCTTTGCCTGATTTCAGTGCCGGAAAATCCATGGCTATATCGCGGCCTATCTCTTTCGGCGTTGTAAAATCCATCGGAGTGCCGGCAACCGAAGCTATTTCGCCCGTAGGTACGAGATTGGAATCCGTCACTACGAAATCCGAAGCATTGAGAGTGAGACGGTGGTCCAATATATCCCCGTTCCCCTCGCCTTTAAGGTTGAAATACGCATGATTGGTAAGGTTGATTACAGTAGGAGCATCGCTGTGCGCCCTGAGGCTCAATGTCAAGCGGCATTCGTCATCCCATTCGTAACGGGCAAGTACCTCCACATTGCCGGGATAACCGTTTTTCCCGTCAGGGTCTTCCAAAAGGAATTCGACCCCATTGTCCGATACGCGCCCTTTCCATATCCTGTCCGCGTATCCTCCGGGGCCGCCGTGCAACTGAAAGTCCGCCTTGTCCGAAAGAAGCCTGTATTCCTTCCCGTCAAGGACGAACATTGCCCCGGCTATCCTGTTTGCGTACCTTCCCGGCACCTTTCCCATGCAAGGGCCGTCGTTGAAATAGTCCTCCGCTCTGGCATAACCCAAAGCGACATTGGCTATTCTCCCTTCTTTGTCGGGAACATTGATTTCCACTATCCCTGCACCTGTCTCGGAAAGTACGACCGAAGCCCCGGTGACGTTTGTCATCTTATAAAGATGTATTTCTTCTCCTTCGGGCCCTTTGCCCCAAGGCGTTGTTTCTATTGTTACCATATCGGACTTTTTATTGAGCCAACATATTGGTTATGATGCACATTTTCATCAATTCTTCCTCTTTCTTACGTTCCTGTTCCTCATTTTCCACGACCTCGTCGGTTTCGGGGAGGCGTTCTTTTTTATCGTCTTCCATAATTATCCAAATTTTTCTCAAACTTACGCAGAAGCCGAGAGCAATGCAAATTTATTTAGAAATCGATTCGCCTATTAAGGTCTTAAAGAAGTTATCGGAATCACATATACTCCGTCCGGTCTTCTGTAAGCAGCGGACGTCATTCCGCATATTACGGCAAGGAATGCAGGGGATGAAGAACTGTTATTCTTAAAAAAATCATTCATTTTCAGCAGGTTTGCCGCTGCTTTGTCCACTTGGTTCATTCCAAGTTTGATTTCAAAACAACCCCATCTTCCATCATCCGATTGTATGACGGCATCTATTTCATTATTGGAATAATCCTGAAAATGCGTAAGTTCACCGGATATGGCTTCAGCGTATGTCAGAAGATCCCTCTCGCATAATGATTCAAACATAAAACCGAATGTGTTCAAATCCCCGAACAGTTTTTTCTCATTCGCCCCAAGCAAAGCACAAGCCAACGAAGGGTCTGTAAAATGGCGCTTTTTCGCTTGTTTTACCCTTGTTCCGGAACGCAATTCAGGGGAAAACGGCTTTATATTTTCTATAAGAAACAGTCTTTCAAGAACTTCAAGATATTCCGACAGCGTTTCTTTGTTAATCGTATGTGAATCAACTTCGCTTATATCCTGTATCAGCCTGTTGTTGGTTGCAGTCGAACTTTCATTTCTTGCCAAGGATTTAAGAAGCAGTTCTATCTTGTATCTGTCATGCTTCCTGTCCGTTACTCTTCCGATATCGTTGTTGATTATTGAATCGATATATGATTTTGAAATTTCAGCCGCATTGTCAGATGATATGTCCAGCGCAGCCGGCCATCCTCCCCTCACTGTCAGTTCAATAAGCCTTCCAAGACTTATTTCTCCAGTAATCACATCTTTCTGTGTATTATTGAACAAGTCGGTCAATGACACTTTACCGTCAGAATCTCCGGACTCATACAGGGACATAGGCCTCATTTTCGCTCGTGCAATCCTTCCCGTACCACTATGCATCACTCCTTTATATTGAGGGTTAGATGAACCTGTCATGATAAATAAACCTTTCTCGCCATTTTGATCGGCATAATATCTGACAGCGTCCCACAATTGCGGTACTTCCTGCCATTCATCTACCAATCGTGGGGGCGCCCCTTCCAAGACCAAAGACGGATTTAACATCGCCAACTGACGGTTCTGAAAATTCCCGGCAGGATCTCCAAGCATTACACTGCTATTACTATGGTACATTCCGGTCCAGGTCTTACCGCACCATTTCGGCCCTTCTATACATATCGCGCCAAAAGTTTCAAGCAACGATTCAATTTTCCTGTCTATTAGTCTCGGTAAATAATCAATCTTTTCCATAACGGCGGCCAAATTACTAATTTTATTTGAATTAGCAAAATCATCCGCCCGGATTCAGAGAAATCATCCGCCCGGATTCGGAGAAAATGTCCGCCCGGATTCTAGATTTTAGCAGCCACATCCCGGCTTAACCCAAATGTATCGTTATGTGTTGATATACAGCAAATTACTATTGTAACAATATTTAACAAGTGTGGATTTCGGGGTATTCCAAACCCTTTAAAATCCACAGCAATTTTCCGTCATATCTATTGCTTATTACTGATTTACAGTGGTTTATAAAAACAAGGGTTAAGTCGAGGCGTGCTTTACCCTTTTACAAAGTGTAAAAAAATATGTTTTTAACTAAATTTTATAGTTGCAACTAAAAAAATTAGTTATATTTGCACCATAAATCACTGCAAAGCCGCAAATACATTTTTTGAGCGACACTGCAAAAACTTCAAGTATTATGAAAAGATTGACGAAACGGGAAAATGAAATAATGAATCTGTTCTGGGACAGGGGGGCAATGTTTGTCAAGGAGTTGCAAAGCCTCTACCCGGAGCCGCAGCCCCATATCAACACGCTTTCCACCATGGTACGGATACTCGAAAGCAACGGTTTCCTGTCGCATAAGTCACACGGGAACACTTATCAGTACTATCCTGTCATAAGCCGGGAAGAGTACGGAAGAAGCAGTCTCAGCGGAATCATCAGCAACTATCTTGGGAATTCATACCTGAACGCCGTATCGGAGCTGGTCAGAGAAGAAAAAATCACCGTTGAAGAACTGAAGGGCCTGATTGACGAAATAGAGAAAAACAGAAAATAGGGATTGACATGGATTTTATCGTATATGAAATAAAGACAGCCGTCCTCTTTGCAGGATTCTACCTGTTCTATCGCCTGCTGTTAAGCAAGGAGACCTTCCACAGGCTGAACAGAGTGGTGCTCCTGTGCTCGGCGGCGGTTGCCGCACTGCTCCCGCTTTGCAGGATTACGGTACATAAAACAGTCGAAGTCCCTGTCCGCCTTGAAAACCTGCCGTACGCTTTCGGCATGCAACCCGGCATTCAGGAAAATGTTGCCGGACAGACCGGAAGCGCATTCCCGTCGGATTACATCCTGCTCGGCATCTTAGTCGCAGGAGCCCTGGCGGTAATCGCCAATACGGCAGCATCGGTTTTCAGCGTAATGCGGATTGTCCGCCGCGGGAAAAGAATTCGCCAGCCGGACGGGACGGTCATCGTCGTCACGCAAAGGGAAGTCGCTCCGTTCAGCTGGATGAAATACATAGTCCTGTCAGAAAAGGATTATTCGGAAAAACATGATGAAATCCTGATACATGAAAAAGCCCACATACGTCTCGGACACTCGTGGGACATCCTGTTCATCAACCTGTTCACGGCCCTGCAATGGTTCAACCCGGTAATCTGGATGCTTCGCAGCGACCTGCGGGCCATCCATGAATACGAAGCCGACAGGGAAGTACTCAAATCCGGCATTAATGCTACACAATACCAATTTTTATTAATAAAAAAAGCCGTTGGCTTGAGCGGCCACTCAATAACCAACAGCTTTAATCACAGTACTCTTAAAAAACGCATTACTATGATGTCTTGTAAAAAATCAACTTTCGTCAAAGCACTCAGAGTGCTTTACGCAATCCCTTTAATCGGGATATGTCTGGCAGCCAACGCCAAGACCGATATCACGTACGTATCCTCCGCAGCACCGGACGGCAACGGACACTATGAAAACACCGATGCCGATTCAACTACCATCTCCGGGACGGAAGGGACCATGTCCTACATCGTAACTTATCATGGCAAAGATACTCAATCCCCGGATAAAGACAAACAAAAACTCGTGCTCAAATCAGGAGAACTTACAGTAACAATTGACGAAAACGGGGAGATACAGTTCAAAGCCGGCAACAGCGTGGAAACAGGTACCGTCAATTCGATAAGCCTGAAAGAACTCCTGAAGAAGAAAGGCATTACCGTTGACAAATTGGGAGAAAAGGGAATCGTCCTCACAATCACCGACGAGGGTGTCGACAAGAACGATGTTTTCTTCGATGTGATTAAAAATATAAAGTTCAAGCAAAACGGCAAGGATTTCCCTGACGATATACCGATTGATAGCCTGAACGGGAAGAGTTTCGGTCTCAATTACGAGTCCATTTCCAGCTTAGATAAAATCTACATAATGTCAGATCCGGAAGGGGAAGGTATTATAATAGACTTTGTCAAGGAACAATAATCAATAATGCTACTGCGGATACCCCGGCCGGCCCACCTCCTGCCTGCCGGGGTATTCTAATAAATTTTAGAAGCGGTTTAAAATTTTTCTCAGAAAATTTGAGACATGCTTTTTAATACATACAGCCGAACATCCAAAGCGGTATCCTGTTTCCGCTACCTGTTTCAATACCGTCCACTGCAAGATAACTCTCTGGGATACCGGCGATTTGGTCAAAAGTCTTGCTGCTTCCTCCGACTTCGAACAGATATTTTCCGTCTGCCAGGAAATCCCCTTGCTTCGGCATTGTCAGGTCAGCGACGGCGCCTACCTGATTTGCAAAAAAAGTCTCCCGGACAGTGCCTTCCGAGATTTTTCCGGATAAGGCATACATCAGATTGGCATTATTCAGATAGATTTTTTTAGGACTGACCAAGTGCTTGTAATTTTTCAACTGCTCGGTAAGCAAGAGCAATAAATCCGCCCTGTCTAACAGATACAGCATCTTTAAGGTCTGGTCACGTGTCGATTCCAACTGCGACGAAAGCTTGCTGATATTGGGTTTCAATGGAACGTTTCCGGCAATTACCATTAACAATGTCTTTATTTTTTGCGCTGTAAAATATGTTATATCTTCCACAGAAGGTATATCATTGTCTATGACAAGGCGCGCAACTTCTCCCACACGCATAAGATAATCGTTTCCGGCTTCTTTATAATACGGATAATAGCCTTCACGCAAATACTTGTCAAAATATTTAAGAATTTTGATTCCGGATATTACATCGACTGCATATTCCACATGGCCCGCAAGCATCTCTTCCAACCCTATGGTTGGGATTGCAGCTACACCTTCACAGGCAAGATATTCCCTGAAAGACAGACCGTTAAGAGTATATAACGATTGCCGGCGCGACAAGTCTGCCTTCGAATTGTCTATGGCGAGCATTGCAGAACCGGTATAAACAATATTCAAATCCGGATAACTGTCATAGAAATTTTTAAGCAATACCGCCCAATCCTTATACCTGTGCACCTCATCAAGATAAATGTGCATCACCCCATGCGTATATAAAAACTCGACCAGCTCCTCCAATTTATGGGTGTTGAACCATAGATTGTCAAGCGACACGTATAATGCATCGTCTATCTTGTCAAATGATTCCTTGATATGCTGCAACAACATTGTGGTTTTGCCGACTCCTCGTGCGCCCTTAATCCCTATCAGGCGCACGTCCCAGTCTATACGGTAATGCAGATACCGTTTGAAACGCAAATCCGTAGCAGCCAATTTCCTATGATAAATATTTATCAGGGGTTGAATGTCAGTATAATCCATAATATCTGATTTTATTCAACTGCAAATATATAAAACACTTTTGCAAAAGCTAATTTTTGTTAAAATTCACCTTTCCAAAAGTGTTTCACTTCGTCGTTTTGCAAAGCCGGGAACGCCTTGACTTAAGTTGCCTCGTTCCCGTTTTTATGAAATTTTCTTATCAAACAGGTCCTTTATACCGCCCAGCGAGCTCAGCATCGAAGAGGCCTCGTATGGCATGTAGACTGTCTTATTGTCCTTCCCGCTGACCATCTCCTTCATGGTTTCAATATATTTGACTGCAAGCATGTAGGATGCAGGGTTGGAGTCGGTTCCCTTGATTGCTTCGGTGATTTTCGATATGGCAGCGGCTTCCGCTTCGGCCTGGAGGATTTTTGCGCGGGCCTCTCCTTCAGCCATGAGTATCTGGGACTCCTTGTCTGCCGATGCACGGTTTATCTGCGACTCCTTCTCTCCCTCGGACTTGAGGATTGCAGAGGTCTTCTCGCCTTCCGCTTTCAGGATTTTCGCACGTCTTTCACGCTCGGCCTGCATCTGCTGCTCCATCGCATTGCGGACACTTTCAGGAGGGGTTATATCCTGTAGCTCTACCCGGTTCACCTTTACGCCCCACTTGTTCGAGGCATCATCGAGGACGGCACGGAGCTTCGAATTGATAGTATCGCGGGAGGTGAGGGTCTCGTCAAGCTCAAGCTCCCCGATGACATTCCTCAACGTAGTCTGGGTGAGCTTCTCTATCGCATTCGGCAGGTTGTCTATCTCATAAACGGCCTTGAAAGGGTCCACTATCTGAAAATAAAGCAAGGCATTGATGCGGGTAGTCACATTGTCCTTGGTAATTACACTCTGCTCCGGAAAATCATAGACCTGTTCCCTGAGGTCAATCTTGTCGGAAAGCCTGATGACTACATGCGTATCGCCGGCATAGCCTTCGCGGACGTAACGTGCATATATCTTCCTGGGCCTGTCGAGAATGGGCCAGATGATATTGATTCCCGATGAAAGGGTACTGTGGTATTTTCCAAGCCTTTCTATGACTTTGGTCTCTCCCTGCTGGATGATTTTAAGGCCCGAAAGGGCAAAAATAATTACGATTACGGCTATGAGGGCCACAATGATTAAAGTTCCCATGATTAACGGTTTTAATATGTTTCTATTCGTTTATTTTCCTGACTTTCAGCACAACGCTCTCCACGCCTTCGATTACGACACGCTCCCCTTTTTCCACGTCCCGGTCGTCCGCACTGACCGCTTTCCAGTCATCCCCGTCCACTGCGGCCCTTCCCGTATTTTCGGCCAGGGATATGCGTTCGGTAACGACTGCCTGCCGTCCCACAAGCGCCTCAACCCCGCTCTGTCTGCCACGCCTGCTTCTTTTGAACGTCTTCAGAAGAAACGGCCGCACAAGGACGAAAGCCGCCAAGGTAACCGCCGAAAACCAGACGACCTGCCAGGTAACGCTTGCGGAGCAGGCCGAAGCCACAGCCGCCGCCACGGCGCCGAATGCAAGGCAAAGCACGGCAAAACCGGTAGTAAAAATCTCTATGATTACCAAAACGAGGGCGATTATGGCCCAAATATGCCAGACTTCCATAATATCGAGAGTTATTTTTCCGCAAGTTAAGAAAAATTTCCCTAATTCATCCGAATCATAAAAAATACCTACATTTGTACTTAACCGAATCGGGCACATTTTTGCGATATGCTTGATTATCAATAAGTTTTTACTTAATTAGAAAAACGACATTCCAAAAATGGGAAAAATTATCAAACCATACGGGGAGGAAGGGAGCAAGCACGAGCAGGTCGAAAAAATGTTCGACAACATAGCCCCGGCATACGACAGGATGAACCATCTGATGTCTTTCGGTTCGGACAGAAAATGGCGGAGCCGCACTATCAGGGCCCTGGAAAAACACAGAAACGGGAGGATACTCGACATAGCGTGCGGGACGGGTGACATGACGTTCGAAATCAACCGGAAACTGAGTCCGGAAAAACTGGTCGGTGCCGACCTTTCGGAAGGAATGCTCGAAGTGGCAAGGTCCAAACAGGCAAGACGGACGGAAGGCACCGCCGTAGATTTCGTCAGATGCGACTGTTGCGAAGCCATACCCTTCCCGGACCGCTCGTTCGATGCCGTCACGGTAGCATTCGGAGTAAGGAATTTTGAAAACCTCGAAAAGGGACTGAAAGAAATCCTCCGCGTGCTCGACAACGGAGGCACCCTTGCCATACTGGAACTGTCCGTACCGGAAAAATTCCCTTTCAGACAGTTTTACAGCCTTTATGCTGGAAAAATCATACCGGCAATCGGCGGAATGGTTTCCAAAGACAGGAAAGCCTATGCCTACCTTCCCGAAAGCATCGCCGCCTTTCCACAACGGGGAAAACTCATATCCATACTTGAAGACTGCGGTTTCGGAAACTGTTCCTACAGACAGATGACATTCGGCACCTGCACGCTGTACCTTGCCGGCAAAGCACGGTAAAGGCAGGTAAGCCGGGAGCAATACCCCATAAATTACCTGATGGAATTAACATCGCTCGGACATTACAGGATATCGGTAAGCACAATCACTCCGAAAAGCGCCACGAATATCAACAGGTTCATGGCCGTTCTGCCGAGAAGCGGGTTAAGCGCGGCCCCCTGCAACCGCTTCAAGGACTGATGGGCATAGGTATGGAAAAGCAGATAGAAACTCATTATCACGTATGCTCTCAGCCAATCCCCCCAACCGTAATGCGAATACATTGCTGCCGCCCCTATGGCTATGAACATGGCCGCCACTCCGTTCCAATAATACAACCGCTGGCCCAATTTGCGGCCATACCTTGTAATCAGCGTATGTTTTCCCGCGGCAGCATCCTGCTCCATGTCACGATAATTGTTCACGACAAGGATATTGTCGGTCACGAGCCCTACCGACAGACCCAAAAGCAATACACCCCAGTCGAAATACAAGGACTGCACATAGAAAGTAAAACAAACCGATATGAGCCCGAAAAACAGGATGACGGCAACATCTCCGAGCGCATGACGTGACAGAGGATAAGGGCCGCCGCTATAAGCCACGGCGGCAAGGATTATTACAATCCCGGCACCGAGCAGCCACAGTTTCCCGGTAATGAAAATCAGGGAGAGCCCGGAAAGGGCGGCAACCGAAAGGGCGGTCATAGTCGCCGCCATCATGGCCCCGGGAGACACCTCCCCCGTTGTCAGATACCGCTTGGGACCTACCCTCCCCGCTCCATCGGCACCTTTAAGAAAATCAAAATAATCATTCGCCAGATTCGAGGCTATCTGTGCCGATACGGCGAAAACCAATGCGACAATGGACGGAAGAGCGACAAAACAGTCCTGCGACCATGCGTATATTGAACCTGCAACGACCCCGGCAACCGAAGCCGGAAGGGTACGGGGCCGTATGATTGAAAACCAGAGTCTGAATTTCGAAGCCATTTCAACAATTAGCCATTTCAACAATTAATGAACAACCTGTTTTAACCGGATTCCTACCCTATCCTCCTCGCCCCGTCCGAAATCACCACATCGTAAACCTTCGGCGCATGTCCGTAACGGGAAGCGAAAGAAACCGTCGCCTTATCGATGAAATCATGGTAAACACCTTCCCTGACAAGATTTATCGTACAGCCTCCGAAGCCTCCGCCCATGATGCGCGAGCCGGTAACCCCGCAATCCAAAGCCAGATTGTTGAGGAAATCCAGTTCCTCGCAGCTCACTTCATAATCGTCCCTCATTCCGCGGTGTGTCTCGTACATCATCCGGCCGACCGTCTCATAATCGCCTTTTTGCAGGGCATCGCAGACCGTCATGACACGCTTTTCCTCACCTATCACATACCTTGCCCTCTTGTAATCTTCTTCGGAAATATCGGCCCTTACCGCCTCCAAATCGGACATTGAAGCACCGCGCAGGAATTTTCTTCCCAATTTTTCCGCAACCCTTTCACAACTTTCCCGGCGCCTGTTGTACGGAGAACCGACAAGCTCGTGTTTGACTACCGAATCCAACAGGACGAGCCTGTAACCCTCGGGGGCAAACGGGTAATACTCATATTCCAGAGTCATGCAATCGAGCCTCATCAGATTTCCCGCCTTTCCGAAAATAGAGGCGAACTGGTCCATGATGCCGCAATTTACCCCGCAATAATTGTGTTCCGTAGCCTGTCCTATAAGCGCAAGCTCGAATCCCGGTATGCCCAATGAAAACATGTCGTTCAAACCGAAACCGAAAGCGCTTTCCAAAGCGGCGGAAGACGAAAGTCCTGCCCCGAGAGGGACATCCCCGGAGAACACGGCATCAAAACCGCATACGTCATAACCCCTTTTGATGATTTCACGGCATACGCCGAAAACATACCTCGCCCAGGAGCTTGAAGGCTTGTCCTTTTCATCCATACCGAATTCGGCATATTCCCCGTAATCGAGCGAATACACCCTCGCGGATTTTCCTCCGTTAGGTTTCATTTCCACCCAAATGCCCTTGTCTATCGCCCCCGGGAAAACGAAGCCTCCGTTATAATCGGTATGCTCCCCTATCAGATTAATCCTCCCGGCCGACATATAAATTGCCCCGTGCCCTGAAAACAACGCACTGAATTTTTCCGAAATCCTGTCTTTTATCGTCATAACAAATACGCAGAATGGTTACAAACCATAAAATTAGTAAAAAATTTCCAAAACAATCGGAAGATGGTCGCTGACTCCTCCATTGTAGCGGGGCCCGATATATGTCCTGCATGGCTTGTACCCCAACCCTTTACGGTCTTTTTCAAGCAGGAATGCCGGTGAAAACACGTATGTGCTGCACCTGCCGGCAACCTGCGGGGAAACGATGAAATGGTCTATCAGTTCCCATTTTCCCGCATACTTTATGCTTCCGAAGCCCTCCTCATGCAGACTGTACGAAAGATTTACAAAACCAGGCGCCCCTTTGAGTGCGGCCGAAGAAGGCACATCGTTGAAATCTCCGGTAAGCACTACTCCATGCCCTGGATGCCTGACAGCTACGGAATCGGCCAGATAAGCAAGGAGTCGCATGGCAGCATCCCGTAATGGCTGCGAGGCCTCGGCTCCGGAAAACTTCGACGGATGATGGTTCACGAAAATATGCAGCGTATCCGCCCTTGCATCCACACTTGTATCCGCTCTTGCATCCGCACCCGCCGTATCTCGGATGAAAGGAGCATGAACTTTCCGCACAAAACAGGCATAGAGTATAGAACGGGTCGCAAGAATGACAGAATCCTTCACGACGGGCCGCGCACAAGAAGACACCAGACTGTACCGCGAGGAATCATACAGCAGCCCCACATCGATTCCGCGCCTGTCCGGAGAGTCGTAATGCACCGGAAGATACGGATAACCGTGCAGCGGAGTCAGCGAAACAAGATTATGAAGCACGGTCCTGTTTTCTATTTCGGCCACAGCTATGAAATCCGGCCGCCGGCCGAGACTGTCTTCAAGATAAACCACTGTTTTCGCAATGGCCGCACATTTTCTAAGATAACGGCTGTAACTCCAACCCCTCTTTCCCCCGTAACGGAATTCCGCAACGAGGCTGTCCGGCCCGCCCCAAGGAACGAAAAGATTCTCAAGATTCCAGAACATCAGGATTTTCCTGTCAGGGACGGATACGGGTTCCACATCCGCGAAAAAAGTCAGGAACAAAAACGGAAAGAGTAAACAATAAAAATTTTTCATGCCCGGCGCCAAAGGTCGCAGAGCCACACCCGCATCGGGGACAAATATCCGATAATTTTTCTAATTTTGCCGCTGAAAATATAAAAATTTATCGAAATGGCTGTAAAATGCGGTATCGTAGGACTCCCGAATGTCGGTAAGTCCACCCTTTTCAACTGTATATCCACCGGCAAGGCGCAGGCGGCGAATTTTCCTTTCTGCACGATAGAACCGAACATCGGCTCGACGATTGTACCCGACAAGAGGCTCCAGGTGCTGGAAAACCTCGTGCATCCCCAAAGGGTAGTGCCTGCAACAGTGGAAATCGTGGACATAGCCGGGCTCGTAAAGGGAGCGAGCAAAGGAGAGGGGCTCGGAAACCAGTTCTTGGCGAACATACGCGAGACCGATGCGATACTGCACATCCTCAGATGCTTCGATGACCCTAATATCGTACATGTAGACGGAAGCGTGGACCCGGTAAGGGACAAGGAAGTCATAGACATGGAATTGCAGCTCAAAGACCTGGAAACTGTGGAAAACAGGCTTGCAAAAGTACAGAAACAGGCCCAGACAGGAGGGGACAAACAGGCCAAACGCCTTTATGACATACTGCTGAAATATAAGGAGGCCCTCGTCCAGGGAAAATCTGCACGTACCGTAAAATTCGACAGCCCCGATGACATCAAAGCCGCCAAGGAACTTTTCCTGCTCACCGACAAGCCAGTAATGTATGTCTGCAATGTGGATGAAGGTTCGGCAGCGGCCGGGAACAGTTATGTAGAAGCCGTGCGCGAGGCTGTTAAGGACGAGGATGCGGAGATTCTGGTGATTTCGGCAAAAATCGAATCCGAGATAGCCGAACTGGACGACTATGAGGAACGCCAGATGTTCCTACAGGAAATCGGGCTCGAAGAATCCGGAATGGTAAGGCTTATCCAGAGCGCATATTCGCTTCTGAACCTCCGTACATATTTCACCGCCGGCCCGCAGGAAGTGAAGGCATGGACAATCAATAAAGGTGACAAGGCACCGGTAGCCGCCGGGGTAATACACTCGGATTTCGAGAAAGGCTTCATCCGTGCCGAGGTCATCAAATACGACGATTATGTAAAATACGGCTCGGAAGCCGCCTGCCGCGCCGCCGGAAAACTGTACGTCGAAGGAAAGGACTACGTAGTCGAGGACGGAGATGTGATGCACTTCCTGTTCAACGTCTAACGTCTAACGTCAACGTCTGAAAACGGGGATTCTTTTCAACGTCTGAACCTTCATCCCACAGTCAGAAAAACGAGGATTTTTTCGTACCTATAAAACAGGAGTTCTTCTTCGAGAAAAACGGGGATTCCTTTTTCAAGGGGGCAGGGAAAGTGCCTCAGATTCGTGGAAAAATGGTTCACTTTCCCGGGAAAAATGGCGAAAACGGCGGTAAAATCAACATTTCCAGCGGGAAAGTGCCGGGAATTTGCAGGAATACGGTTCACTTTCCCCTGATAGGACGGACGAGAAATGCAGGCAAAATGGCCACAGAAGCGATTGTCCTATTTCGTTCCAGGGGAAAGTGCCTCGGATTTGCGGCAAAATGGTTCACTTTCCCGGGAAGAACAGACCAGGAATGGGCGTTCAGGATACGGATAAGTGAACGTAGTGGAAGTCCGGGTGCAGACAATTTTGTAACAAATTGAATATCAATGCACTAAAAATCCAAGTACACATTTCGGCAGTTTAAAACTTTCGAAATGTGCAGCTATTTTACCAACCAACTGATTATCAACATATTCAAAATCACCATGCACCGACTGTTCCAAAATTACATGGAAACTACAACTTCCCCAGAAGTACGGAGGAGGAATGGCGTTGGGAGCAATATTCTCGGCGGGAAAGTGCCGGGAATTCGCAGGAATACGGTTCACTTTCCCGGCAAGACAGGCAGCAATTGCTATTCTACAATTGCGATTTCATTAATTACAAGTATATTTGCCGCTGTTTTTGGAAGTATATGAATAATACGTGCTATGCAGGTAAACTGGAGTTGGGCAATACTTATAATTGCCGGTTGTTTTGAAGCAGGTTTCGCATTCTGCCTCGGTAAAATGAAGGAAGTTTCCGGAACCGCCTGGTGGCTATGGGGAGCAGGATTCATAATCTGCCTGGTAATAAGCATGTTCCTTCTGGCCAAAGCCACGCAGACACTTCCGATAAGTACGGCTTATCCGGTATGGACGGGGATCGGGGCGGTGCTTACCGTCATCCTCGGCATTCTCGTCTTTCACGAACCGGCATCTTTCGCAAGGATATTTTTCATTTGTACCCTGATAGCCTCGGTGATAGGACTGAAAATGGTAGGGTAGCTCGGAAACTTCGACTTTTTACGGGGTCTTCTGAAGTTATGGCCGAACTTTCGAGTTATGCCCGCTGATCAGGCCTCAAAGTCAATCAATCTTAAAACGCAAGCACAGGACGGACATATCCGCCGTTACATTTATTCTCGCAGAAAGTATCGACAAAATCCTTCCCGCGGCTGATGTTCCATGCCGTTTCGGAACCCGCCTGGGTAGAGGTCCAGAATCCGAATCCGGCATCCGAAACATATGTTTTCTGATCCTCGTTTATCTTTGCAAAAGCATCATTGAAGAACTGTGTAAAATCCCCGGCGCCGGGCATGTCCCAATACCAATCATTCCCCCAGTCCACAAAATATTCATTCACGTCAAGAGGATAACCGCTAAACGCCCTCAACACATCCATCATCTGCCCGTATGACGGAAGGAACCAGCCCGTAGTGACGACATTATCGGCCGGCCCGCCCGTTTCCTGCACAAACTCGCTTACCACCTTGAACGAAGGATACATGCCATTTTCTACATCGGCGGCCCGTTCTGAAAGAATGAGGTGCGTATTCCTATAACCGCTTATGTCGGAATCTGCGGCAAGGAACGAGGCCTTTGAATCCCCCTTTGTCAACGTCTGCTGCAAACCTATCACGCTTTCGTCACGGTCGAATTCCCCTGTATCATAATCGGAGAACCATGGCCAGAGAGCCCCTAAAGACGTAGCAGAATGCCGGGCCGACACGACAAGAGCATGGGCGGTCCCTCCGAGGGCCTCCTTTTCAGACTCTCCTATCCTATCGGGATTAATCTGGAAGACCACACCCATTACATGCACCGAAAGTACATCCATGATATCGGCATCTTTCGCAAGCAGAGAACCGTCATACAGGAAAAAATCACCTACTTGCAGATTGTGGTTTATCAGTTCCAGACCATCTCCAACGGTACATACGATGCAATTGTCTTCAGTATTTTCGAAGCCGTATCCGAAAGTCCAGTCCCTTTCTTCGCCATTATCAGTATAAGTGCCTCTGAGCGAATCCGCTACGGCAGGGTTGACTACGAAATACTTTTTATACCCTTCGGTATATGGGGTAAAGCCGAAACATTCCGTTTTCGACGGTACTGGCTCATAATCAGGGATGCTGTAATCCGTGTTTGTAAAATGATAAACCTTCCCCGGAAAATCAAATACAACAAGCTGCGTGAATGGGCTTACTGACAGCGAAAGTATTCCGCCGGAAAAAACTCCCGACCCTATCATAAGAGTAGAGCCGTAAAAATCTTCGGGATCACTCTGATCTTTCGCCGTTTCCCACGAATCTGCCATTGAATCGAAAAAATCTTCAGCACTTTCGGCCGTCGCATCCACTGAGTTTTCATCCAAAGACTCCATATAAGGATAATAAGCGTAAAATACGGCTCCGTCAGGCAGCGACAGGTCCTCTACGGAAGATTTCCACACTATTCCGCCATCTTGCCCTACGGCGTTCAGGCGCAGATTGCTTATTTCAGCAACGACCTGGCCGTCTTTCACTGCAAACAGGCCGATTCCGTCCCCGTCCTTGAACTCCAACTGATAGCCCTCGCTTCCGTCCGATGATGAATAACTTTCAACCGAAACAGAAAGTCCGTCAAGAGGTTTCCCTTCATCCTCCTGACCACTTGTCCCACCTTTGTCGCAAGACCATAACGCGATTACCGACAAAGAGACGAAAAAAAACGATTTTCTCAACATAATTATCATTTTATTCTTATTTTTCATATCAACCAAGGCCTCCCTCACATAATAATACCGTTCAGTAAATCCACTTGCCCGCGCATGCCGTCGCAATCGAGTTCGCGGTCTTCGAAAAGCGAAGAATACCTTTCAGTATTGTCTATGATTGCATCCCCCTTGTATGTAAGTTTGTGTACGGTGCCGTTGTTGTCCACCAATTCGGCATAATACAAATAACCGTCCCCCTCTTTCGAAATCGTAAGGGTGCCGCTGTCGTAACGTGTATACGGTATCTCATAACCGGAACCGTCAGGAGTTATCCTGCACCAATATGTATATTCGGGATTGAGGGTCATTAGTTCAGTCTGATATGCCTGGCCCAAAACGTATGTTCCTTCAGGGACGGATATGGCATCGGCATTTTCCGGTTCCGTGGAAAATATATCAAACGTATAATAAGTCCCGCCAGACAAAAGCATTCCGTTGTAAACCGGCTTGTCGGACAGATTTATCATATAGTTCGTCTCTCCGTTATGGCCGAAAACATCTCCCAGATAGTGTCCGGAGAAATAAGCCGCTTCGAAGTCTACCTCGGCGGGAATGAATCTGCCCTGAACCACACGTATGGATTTCGAAACCGAATATTCGTGTCCATCCTTCTCATAACGATAGGTAAACATCACCTCCGCAGTCCTTTCCTCCTGAGCGGTATTTGCACTGACAGTAAAATCGACCCTTGAACTGTCCGGATAATATTCGAACCCGCCAATCCAGTAAGCTCCGGTAGAGGCCTCCATATGCGCCCCGTCCACGGCATCGATAATGAAGTACCGGACAGACAGGTCCGACTCTTCGTCCGGCACATTGTATTGCATACCTGTAAGAAACACTATTTCCGGAGCATCCGGATCATAATCATCCGATTTTCCGGACTGATTTACGGTAACGGTATCAGAAATCCGCCCATCACCATAAACATAGGAGAAAACGACTTCGGCGCTCCTTGCCGCCGTATCGGGATTGGCTTTTACGGTAAAACCTGCGCAACGCATATTCTCCTCGACAGTATAATCCCCTATCCATTCGGCAGGGGAAGAACCGGCAATGCGCCCGCCTTCAACAGCATTTTCCAATACATATTCCACCAGAACCTCAGACTCTCCCCGGGAGACCGATATCCCGTCTTCGCACACCAATGCGAAAAAAGGATCGTTTCCAGTGCCATGGCCTTCTGATTCTCCGGACTGGATGACAATCACCGTATCCGAAATGCTGCCTCCATCATAAATATAGGAAAATACCGCCATGGCCGTTCTGTCCGCGGTATCCGGATTTGCACCCACTATAAAACGTACCTTGGAGGAATCTGCAATATCGGTATAGCCGCTTATCCAGTCTGCCGTTGAAGAACCTGTCACCTTCCCTCCCTTCGCAGGATTTTCCAGACTGTACTCTACGGAAACGGAAACCTCACCGGAAGAGACATGCATCTCGCTGTCGGAAAGGATACCGAATGCCGGAGGCACCCCGAATCCGGACTCCCTGTCGCAGGAAGCGACCAGCAACATCGCCACGGGAAAAACTGCGAAAACGACAACCGGACGAATCTTGAACATAAGCCACATATATACAAACAGCCGGTTTAAAATTCCGCGATTCCCCTGACCCTATTGGTTCCGCTTCTTACCATATTATATCCGGCACCGCTATGGAACATAATCTGCCATATATTCTCCCTGTCGTTTTCCATGGATGTCGAAGCGAAATACGAATAACCCCTCACATTCAACGCAACCCCTCCAACATCCGTAATCCTGGCATTGAAAGTCTCTCTGTTCTTCACATATTCGGCACCGGTCAGTATCGCGGTATTCAAATCCTCCCAATCATTGCACTCGCCTTCCTGCGCATTTTCCGGGACCCATTTCACTCCGCTCATCGCACAATAAATTTGTTTGAGTTCCACGGTCGACGGCAAATACCAGTCAAGACCTCCCATATCAAGACTGTCTATATATCTGAAAGCAGGAAAATTGTCCCATGCATCGTTGTCTGAAATATATTTTATGATATTGTCCGTGTTGCCCTTGCCGTCATAACGGTTATAATTGTCCAGTTCTATCCCGGGTTCTCCCCACACAAGCGAAGCCTCACCCATTTCTACGATTTTTCCCGACATTTGATCTTCATTTACATAGAATACGATCCCGATTATATCCTTGCTGGCATACAAGGCAGACGAATAAGTCCCGTCGGCATAATAGTAGTCGCCTACGGCAGGGACCTCCACCACTTTGACCGTACATTCGGCCTGCACATCATCCACACTGGCGGTAATGACGGCATTCCCGACAGAAACAGCGGTGACAAGCCCGGATTCATCGACTTCGGCCACACTCGCGTTATCGCTGTCCCACTCTATTACCTTGTTGTAAGTGTCTTCAGGCATTACGAGCGCCGTAAGCCTTACCGTATCCCCTATAAGCAATCTGACATCCGTAATATTGAGGCTTATCTGCTCGGCAGGCTGCCCAATCACATCGACCTCACATGAAACACTGGCTTCGTTGGCAGTGACGGTCACATTGGCGTTTCCTATGGAATTTGCAGTAATGAGGCCGTTTTCGTCTACCGAAGCTACGGACGGATTGTCGCTGGAATACATGATTTGCGCACCTTCGGGGGTTACCTGCGGATTAAGTTGATAGGATTCCCCGAGCACTATCGTAATTTTATCATCAGTTAGTTCCAATACTGTCATTTTCTGCTCCGTACATCCGATCAGCACGAAACAGAACACAAAAAAAGAATACAGAATGCTGTTGGTTTTCATTTTTGCCATGTCCATTTTACTGTTTTTAAAATATCATCAAAACTCCGGAATACAAAATTATGCGGTAATGCTATCTTTAATACAACCCGCTCATATCCGCACTATATATATAATTTATACATACACACATAAAATATTATACATAAATCAATTATATCTTGAAAGAAATTCCTGCAACGTTATTTTGCTGTCGGTAAGACCGAGTTTTGCACGAAGCCTGCCTCTGGCCGTGTTTATGCTTTGAAGGCTCTGCTTCGTTATCTCCGAAATCTCTTTCGTGGTCATGTTTTTATTGAGAAGGGTGCATAACCTGCGCTCGTTTATGGTAAGATCTGGAAACTCCCTTATGAGATTATGGTAAAACTCGCTGTTGTATTCCGGTATGAACTGACTGACTTCTTTCCACTTGTCATCATCCACCTTCGACTGCACCAGATTGCGGCATATCTGATTTACCTTGTTCTTGACAGACACATCTTTTATATCGGCCTTCAACCGTATCAGTTTATCGACAGTGTCTTCCGCCATCTTATCTATGTAATATTGCTGGAGTTTTTTCATTTCAAGCATTTTTTCCTGGTTCGCAAGTTCGCTTTTAAAATGCTCTACCTTCAGTTTTCTTTTTTTAACATTCATTATCAGATAAATGCCGCCGATCAGAAGTATGCCCACGCCGCTAATGAATATGATTGTCATCCTGTTCCTGCTTTCCTTAAGTTTTTCTTCCGTTTTACTGGCCTCCAAATCGCTCTGATACCGGAAAAGTTCCAGTATGATTTCATTGTTCTCTCTGGAATCATCAATCATATAGTACCCATTAAGGGCCTTATAGGCATCTTCCCAATCGTTTTCGGCAGCATACAGCCTGTGAAGCAGATTGAAACAATACTGTTTTTCGTTTTTGAATTCTCCTGCCTTCAAATAGTCCAAAGCTTTGTTCAGACAGGCTATGGCTTTCTGCCTTTTACCGACAAGCGAAGTGATATAGCCGAGTTTCATATAATATTCACCCTTGTCGCCATCGGTTTTTATCAGCGGCTTCGCAAGATGAAGGTATCTTTCTGCCTTGTCAACATCGCCGTTGTCTATGTATGCCTCAAAAAAATTAAGGTACAATTTTCCCAATTTCACCGAATCACCCTGTTCTGCACAAAGGGTCGTGGCCTCTTGAATCAACTTATTGGTCATCACTGTATCGTGTACAGTATTCGCAAGGCGCGCCGCATTGTTCATGGCGGAAATCATGCGTGAAGTATCACTGATATTCCTCGCACCGGATGCGAAAATGTCGAAATATTGTTTCGCTTTATCATATTCCATGCATACATAATAAACGATACCCAATATATTATAGCAGTCCAGAATGTGCGGAATATCTTTTTCCTTGATTAGAACCTCCTGTGCTTTCAATACGTAATCAAGGGTTTTATGATACATATCGTTTTTAAGATAAAGGCCTGCAAGTTTCAGTTCCTCTATGGCGGCCATATGGATATCCGAATTGAACCGATATATCTTCCTTGCCTTTTCCAGAGCATCGATTGCATCGTTTGTTTTCGTCTGCGATTCATACCAACGGCCCATATAATCCCAAACCTCAGCTATGCGGATGTCCGTGGAAGCGGTATCCGCCCTCTCCAAAAACATCCGGGCATAAACAGGCCCTTCGTCATTGTCTTTGTTCTGACTGTACAGATCGTACAGGACAATATCCCCTCCGTCAATAATGGAAACTGCTGACAAAGTATCGGCATTGTACACGCAATCCGCCCTGAACGCACAGATTGTGAAAAACATTATGACACAAAAAAACCTTTTCGGACCAGTATACATAAACCGTATGATTAACAGGAAGCAAATTTAAAAAAAATCAGGAACAATTTCATGCTTCATAAAAAAAAGAAGCGGCCTGCATACCGCAGACCGCACACTGCTTATTAAATAAAACCGTATGAAAATCACACTACTATCTTACAGTCCATCCTTCAGTCCAGTCATTGTCGGCAGAAACCGCACCTCTGTAAGGGGCGTTCTCGAAGAAAGAATCCACCGGACCGTCACCGCCTTCGGAAGTGCCTATGAAACCGTCAGTGAAAGTAAGGGAAGCTCCTACTTCATTTCCCGCACCCTCGAGGAAATTCTCGGTAAGGTATACATCCTGGTCTATGGACGAAATTTCAGCTGCGGCTATCGAAACGTAATTCAGCTTGGAAGTCCCGTTTACCAAAGAATTGGCTGTCTGCGGAGTCTCTACGATGAGGTCCAGTTCCTTTCCGCAGATAAGGGCATTGTAAAGCTCGACCTGTGTACCTGCACGGAAACGTGCCCCATGTATGCTTTCCGAGCTCTCATTGCCGATAAGGGTAACGTTTGCAAGAATAGGATGAGCTACCGGGGTCGCCTCGAAATCATTACCGTTGTTGTCCGCCTCTATCAGACAATCGCACTCGTAACCGAGTTCGGAAGCGGAGTGTTGGATAGCTACGAGGAACTGGCCTTTGCCCGACCAGCCTTCGGTCCAGTCAAAAGAGTCGTCGCTGCAGTCGGTAGCAATGAGATGGCTTACATTCACGGTACCGCCGAACCACTCGAAGCCGTCGTCAGCTCCCATATAGGCCTGGCAATAGCTTACTTCCGTTCCCCTTCCTACGCCGTAGAAAGAAATGCCGTTGGATTCGTGTTCCTCATCAAGGGCCCAGCCGGTGTATTCGAGCCTTACATATTTGAGAACTCCCGAATTGTCGTTGTCATCATTGCCGCCATAAGGGGCATTGCCTATCTCGGAAAGACCTGTGCCTCCCTCGACATTGGAAGTCGCACGTCCGCAAATGTGAAGACCGCCCCACGCGCCGTCTTCCTTGACTTCCGCTGTCATCACGATAGGTTTGCTTGCAGTACCTTCAGCCATTATCTTCGCACCTTGCTCAATCAGGATATAATCCGTGATATCATCATAAACGGCCGTGATGGTTACGCCCGGCTCTATGGTAAGGACAGCCGGAGCCTGGACATGGAAACCGCCGGAAAGTTTGTAACTCTTTCCTTCCTCAAGCGTGAGGTCTTCGGTAATTGTCCCGGTAAGCGTTTCAGGAGCCGTCGGCTCTTCAGGACCATTCGTACCTTTTTCACATGCAGCGAACAAAAACGGTAAAGCTGCCAACAAAATAAACTTTTTCATCTGTAAAAATTAATTTGGTTTATAAAATCCTTTTTTATTGTATTCTTCTGAAAATCCTTCTGTCAAAATTTTTCTGTCAAAACTTATATGTGAAACCTATCTGCATTCCTACACCCGGCCTGTACTTCTCCACGTAAATCCAGGTATTGCGGGAAATGACCTCCTGCCTGAATGAAACGGTACTGTCGAGGATGTTGTCGAACCGGAGATTCAAAGAGCAATGCTCCCCTATGTTGTAAGTAGCGGTAAAATCAAGGGTATGCAGACCGTCCTGAATCACATTGCCGAGCCCGGACACCCCTACCGCATGTATCCTTTCGCCCTGATAATTGTATGTGAGCGCAAGTGCCAGGGCATCGCCGTTCCTAAACTGCGGAGTATATGACAGGTCCGCATTGGCAAGCCATGGGGAAGCACCCTGCAAGGCCCTGCGCGCATCGGTATACGAGCCTCCTTCGGGAAGAATCACGTCAGTGTACATATAGGCCACATTGGCATTCACGTAAAAATCCTTTACAATTTTCTTCCGTATCTCGAATTCGACACCGGCCGCCATTCCATTGTCCGCATTCTGGAACGAATGCTGCACGGACGTACCTCCCGAAAGCATCTGAATCCTCTCTATCGGGGAATCGAGGTATTTGTAATACAGTGTCATCGATATCAGGTCCGTCCCTGAAATCCATTCATAACGGAGATCCAGGTTGTAGTTATAACCGTTGCGTATGTCGGCATTACCGCGTATCTGTGCGCTTCCGTATGCCTCCTGGTACAGGAACGGGGACATTTCGATGAATGACGGGCGGGTGACAGTCCTCGATGCCGAAAGACGGAGATTGTGGTTCCTGCCCATATTGTACCGGAGATTCATGGCCGGGAACAAATCGTTGCCGGTAAGTACGGAACGTTCCGCGATTCCCTGGTCGTTATGATAATCCACCGCCTGTGAACTGTATTCATACCTGAGACCGAGATTCAGCAGAAGTCCGTCGGTAATATTGTAATCAGCATCGACATAGCCCGCGAAAATCGTACTCGACGCCCCGTATGTATCTGTCGGAGGCATGCTGCGGTCTATTCCGACAAGTCCCGAAGAAATATTTTCCTGATTTATGAAAACCGAAGGGGTGAAAATATCGTCCACCGGAGAATTCAACTTGTTGACATCGTAGTAGAAACGCACCGCCGAATAATCCCTCGTCTTGTATTTTCCCGCCACACCGGCCTTCAGTTTAAGGGTTTCCCCCAAAGTGTATTTTGCCGAAACCTCGCCGTTGTACTCGGACTCGTCGAGGTTTCCCCAATACCTCATGGTTTCCTGGCTGTTGTTTTTAAAATACCTCAACTGCCCGTCGCTGCCCCTTGCATACATCACCTGCCTTCTGTCCGGTTCGCTGCTTCCGGTAAGGCTTGCCGAGCCTTTCCATTCCAGAATCCAGTCCGTGGACAACGTGTGGAAACCGCTGAGTTGGTGGTTCTGCATTTCATATATGTGCTCGGTGGAGTTGAGGCCTACAAGGTCGTTGTCCTCCCTGTCGTAGCCATGCCTGTTCATAAAGGTTATGCCGGCATTCCTTGCATAGAAGAACGTATATTCTATCTTATCGAAATTTTCAAACCTGTATCCGAGCGAAAACAGTCCTGCCGTTTTGAGAAGCTGCTCGTAACTGTCGTCATAGAACTCATTCACCGTCGTTCCAGAAGCTTCGAGGGTCCTGTTGAGGTTGCCGTACATGTTCTGATACCCGTTGGAAATATTGGCCGCCGCCATCAGGTAGATGCGCCCTTTCGGCAAATCCCAGCCGTCCGTCCAGATGAAACTGCCTTTCATGTCCCCGGGCATGGACCTACGGGCCACATCGAAACCGTGCCTGAAAGGATTGTTCCCCTTTATATAGTCGTCGAATTCAAGACGGCTCATCGAATAAATGTTCCCCGGAAGTTTAGGGGTGGCGAAGAGCGAAGGGCTGTCCATCATATAAAAGGCCTTCCCTATCGTCATGGTATTGCTGCCGTAGCCTATCGAAAGCTGCAAAAGCCGCTTGTCCCCGCCTTCCTTGGTGGAGATATCCACATGCGCTCCCGAATAATCCGCGTAAGTGTCTGCCCGGAACACCTTGCTTACAGTGATGTTCTGTATCGTGGAAGCCGGGAAAATGTCCAAAGGGATGAGTTTGTTGTCCGGATTCGGGGAAGCTATCGGCATGCCGTTGAGCGTTGTTATACTATAACGATCGCCTAAGCCTCTGACAATCAGCTGGCCCGACGATGCAATCGACACTCCGGAGAGTTTTTTCACTCCCTCCTGGACATTGGATATGCCCTTGACTCCCATTTCCTTTGCACCTATATTTTCTATGGAGACAGAAGAATTGTGCCTTTCCAGAAGCAGGGCGCGCTCGTTATCCAGAGTCTTAGTCCCTATGACAATGCTCTGTTCGAGCATCTCGCTTTCGGCTTCCATCTCTACCAGAAGTTCGCTTCCGGCAGCCACGTTTTCTATGATAATTGTCTTATAGGCGAAAAAACTGATTTCTATATTTACCGAAGGGGCATTGCCTATTTCGAGTTCGAATCTTCCTTCCGCATCAACCACGACAGCATTGGTCGTACCCTTTTCGACAATCGTAGCCCCGAGCATCGGAGTTCTGCTTTCTTTGTCAATTACAACGCCTTTGACCGTATCCGCGTAAAGCGTAAGGCTTCCGGCAAACAATGTGAAAATTACAATTAAAAATAACCGTCGCATATAATCTGTTTTGCGACGGCAAAAATATGGTAGCGATATTACACCGGATTTACAGGAAAATTAAATAAATATTACAACTGTCCGTGCCCCTATTGCAACTGCCCGTGTCTCGGTTTCAGCCTGCGTACCTCTTCGCGGTATTTCGAAGGGGAAAGGCCCACCTCGTCCCTGAAGACACGGAAAAACGAAGCGGCGGAATTGTAACCGAGTATCTCATAAAGGTTTTTAATCTGGATATCATTGTCCAGGTTGGAAAGAAGCCGTGTCGCATCGGCAATCCTGTACATATTGACATATCCCCAGAACGTCCTGTCGGCATAACGGTTGATGACCCTCGATATGTAAGTCCTGTTCGTCCCGAGCATGGAAGCAAGCCTGTCCAAGGAAATCTCATTCGAAAGGTATATTTTATCCTCCCTCATCAGTTTTTCCAGCTTGTTGAACAGTTCCTCGTCAGCCGATTCGCTCCCTTTCTGCTTCTGAGGTTCCAGATATTTCCTAAGCATTTCACCCCTTTTCATGTAATCCTGATAATGTTGCACCAGTTCCTTGTTCTGCCTGCTCTGACGGCGGTAGAGCCAGAAGAAAAACACACCGGCTACCGTAGTAAGGACACATATTGAAAGTATGATATACATGTCGAATTTCCTCTGGCGTATGGCGTTCTGCAAGGAAGCCTGCTCGTAAAGGTCCAAAAGGCTGTTGAAAGAAGCATCTTTATCAACATTAAGTATGCTATCGCGGGAAGCCGCGGCTATTTTATAATAATGGAAGGCAGCCGGAACATCCTCCATGGCCTCATAAAGCCGTGAAAGAAGGGCGAGAACCTGGTAACGGTAACGTATGTTGTCATGTTCGTCAATCATTTCCAAAGTATTCGCAAGGAACGTCGCCGCCTCATCGTAACGTCCCGACCTTATAAGCATTTCACCCCATGTAAGCGAAAGTTCGAAATAAAAATCCGGATCCGAATGCTGCGCATACCCGAAACCCTCCCTCATCAGGCGTTCGGCTTCAGGAAGATTCCCGGCATTCATCGCGACTTCGCCGAGAACCATGAATATGCGGGAATATACGAGCGAATAACCGTCCCTGTCCGCGATTTTCCTGGCTTCCATGGCATATTTCCGGGCATTGGAATAATCCCCCTTGACAAGGAGCATCATCGACATCACCACATCCGCCGTACACATCATATAGGTATCTTCGGGATTGTCCTCGCTTATGCCTATCGCCTCACGCGCATATTTCAGACCGGTCGTGTCCCTGCGGAAAAAATATATCATGCTTATGTTGAAAAGCGCCGTACAGGTGTTTACCGCATCGCCGTCATGGCGGTAATAGTTCAATGCCTCGGTAAGATGAATCAGGGCCGAAGGATAATCGAAACCGGCCTTTATGTCGTATGAGGCCTTTATCCCGTTCAGCATGGCTTGTAAATTGGGGTACCGTCCGAAACTTTTTTCCATTCCCGAAAGGGTATCGATGTATCTTGCCGCCTTGGGATAATCGTCCGTAAAGATTGCAGCCTGGGCTGAATAAAGTCCCGACACGAGGACAAGCCGTTCGTCCATATCCTGGCTTCTTGCCGCAAAGATGTCGCCGGCCCTTACCGACAGACTGTCGAAAAGGCCTTTCCTGCAATATGAGTTGAACAAATCGACATATTTCCAGGTAACATCTTCCCTGTCAGAATCCGTTTTCCCCACGTGCTGCCTTTCGCAGGCAAATGCAAAATGCGACAGCACTCCTATATACAATATAACAGCTATGATTTTCAATATTTTATTCATATTCCAAAAGTAATCAAAATTTTCAAAATCCAGTCACAAAATGTAAAATATATGTAATGCAATCCTTTTTACCGGCAGATTCCGGAGCCGGGAAAAATTTTTATTCTAATATTGGAAAATTTTTTAAATATTGAAAACGACATGAAGAATTTTTACATTTTAGGAATAATGTTGCTAATAGCGCTTATTTCCGGTTGCAAGAAAGACGTAATTGTAAAATTGGCGACCCCTGCACCTATGATAGATACAGTCGCAAGCAATACTGCCACTATAGTATGGGAAGCCGTTGAAAATGCCGCATCGTATGCATATACTGTAAATGACGGTGAGGAAACAAATGTTACAGGGACGGAAGCAGTCCTTGAAGGCCTCGAAGCAGAAACCGAATATACAGTCAAAGTAAAAGCCGTTGCCGGAGACGCGGGTCCCTATGCAGATTCCGATTGGGGTACAGTCACAGTCACGACTCAGAAAGAGACATTCGCACCCACTGCATATACAGTATACCCTATGGATCCGATAGCTACGATGAATGAAGCGAATCTCTCAAATTCATATATCAGAAACATTTCTCCTTCAGGAAACTATGCGGTAGGCTTCGATGACCAGTTCGGCAACCCTACTTCTTTCGTATGGGAACGGGCTACCGGTGAATTTACAATCCTTGAGTCAGGAGACTACGCAGGATGCATTGCGTACGATGTAAATGACAATGGTATCATAGTCGGGTCTGTATCCGACGGTTCTGTCCAGACCCCAGCATACATGGATTTCAAAAACGGAGGTTCTTGGACTGAACTTCCTACACACGGCCTTGAAAATGCGGCATATCCCGGACTTGCAGCGGCCATAACAAATAACGGACTCATAGGGGGCATGGTAGTAACAGAACTTGAGGACGGCACAAGCAGATGCGTCCCATGCGTCTGGAACGATTATCAACTCGATCAATCTATGTTCACACTGCCGGAAAACGGAGATGCCGTAATGTATGGCAGCTATATTTATTCCATGTCCGAAGACGGCCGCATTATGTCCGGCTGGCAGGATTGGGGAAACGGAAGCCGCTCCCCTGCAATATGGATTGATGGACAGCTTACACGCATCTACGGTGAAACCGAGACTATCGGAGACGAAGGTTACATTTATGAAGGTATCGCATGGGGAATAAGTTCCGATGGCAGCAAGGTAACCGGATATTTCGCCCCGGACGGGATGGACATTACAGGATTCATCTATGATATTGAAACAGGTGAAAAGACAGAAGTCCCTTCGTATGGCGGAGTTGCAATAGACGGTAACGGAAAAGCATACATGACCGGAACGATGGGCATGGGAGGCATGGTTTGGGAAAATGGCGAAACATACATGGTCTCAGACATATTCAACGGACTCGAAGGAACTTTTGCAACAACCATCGATTCTACACTCGGTACTGACGGTATGATAGAAACCGTATATTCGGTATCGGATGACGGAACGGTTTACGGCGGGTCATACAATTACAGTACTTTCGGCAGTGCAATGCAGTTCCCGGTAATCATAGTTCTGGAATAAACAACAATAAAGGAATAATTCACAATAAATAAAACGTTTCATAATGATTTGAGGCCGTGTCCCTTTCCGGGGCACGGTCTATTTTATTAGGATTATTTTACTCGGGCGCAATCTCTTTTCGGGTACGGTCTCTTCTCGGACACAGTCTCTTTTATTCCCGATTACTTGCAATAATAGTCAATCATACGGTTAATTGCCCGCTGGCATACAGGACAGAAATCAGGCGCCGTATTGGTCCGCATCCGGCAGTCTTCGCGGGAACGGTAGACACCTTTGGCCATATATCCACCGCCTTCGTGGATTCCAACCTGGGCTTCATCCCATTTTCCCGAATCCATCATATCCTTCCACTTGCTCCCGAAATCCGCCATTGTGGTGATATTCGGCTCCCATGGCTCGATATCGGAGATGTAAAAATTTTCGTAAGCCGCCTCCGATGTAAAGTATTCATCGCCCAACCCAGCGAAACTGTGCCCGAATTCATGCACGAAAACCTGATAGGACAGCTCGTCTCCGGCAGTCCCGAGGGCATACGAATTGTAAATCCCGCCGCCGCCGTATTTTTCCTCATTAACGACAATGAAAAGCGCATCGAAAGGAACTCCCGCCACATTGTCGGCTATCGCCTTATAGTCCGTGACCGTCAGATAGCGGTCTATGTAGAAAGTATAGAAATGCGAATTGAGGGCCGTATGTTTCCAGATACCTTGGTCCGGAATATCAGTTCCCTGCTCCGGAGATATAACATCCACGGCCGTGACATTAAAATCGTCCATGCGGGACTTGTACGGTTCCATAGAGAAGAGGTATTCCATGAATTTCCGGCAGTCCCGGTGGAACTCGTCCATCTGTTGCGCAGTATAACCTTCTGCCACGAAAAGCAAATCCACCTTATGCTCCATCGCGCCTGAAACCAACAACGGAGTGGCAGCATAGTCCTCCGCCGGGGCTTCGCGGCAGACAAGGACATCGTCCGGATCGACAGTACAGTAAAATATCTCGCGGAAGCGGCCCGTCCTGCCAGTCCCGCAGGCTTCCTTCATCCTTTCGGACAGGGTGATACGTACTTCTTTTTTGGGAAAAGGCATCCATACGCTCTGATTGTAAGCCTTTGATACCACACGGGCTTCAGGAGTCGTCCTCCACTCCTGGAACAGGGTTGAAAAACCTTTCGAGTATATCAGGGTATCGCCGTCAACTGTGCGTACTTCGAACATGTACTCACCGTAACGGAACGGATCTATAAGGGACTCATGAGAGCCCGCCCATGCGCATTCCTTCCTCAAACCGGAAAGATAGGCCTGCTGACTGTCGGCATTGCCCGCAAGAACAAAATCCACCCTCAGGCGGTCGGAAGTGAACCATGCATCGTAATCGGGGCTCTGGGCCCATGCGCGGACGGCCGAAGCAATCGTCAGGGCAGTCGCGGCTAATATGAAAATGATATGTTTCATGGTGCGAAAATAATCATTTTGCATCAATTCAGAGTTCACGTGCACGCCCCGACTTAACCCAAACGCATTGTTACACATTGATAAACAACAGGTTAACTCCTTGACAAAAAATTTCAAGTGTGGATTCTGCTCGGTTCCGAACCCCTCGAAATCCACAGTTATTTTTTCTCCAGCATGTTACTTATCGTTGATTTACAATGTATTACAACAAGAAAAGTTAAGTCGGGGTGTGCTCTGAACAAAAGGCTTCGTCCTCCTCAATCCCGGGAAAGTGCCCAGAATTCGCTGGAATTTGGTTCACTTCCCCGGCAGGTTAGTCGTCAGAGGGGCATGCATAATACAGTTGTTTTAATTGATTACAATGCAAAGGTATCCACGCCTTATGCCAAAACATGGCATATCATATAATACACATTCATCTAAGTTGACCAAACAAATTATTTGTGTAATTTTGCAGTATCACTTCAAATTTGCACAACTGTCCTATTCCGAAATCCGTAGACATGATGCAATTTCATACATTCATCCGACTGTGTGCGGGACGTATAGGTTCATTGTTCAAGGCTTCGGAATTGGCAAACGAAATCGGTGTCAGTTCCCATACCATCACGGCTTGGATGTCCGTACTGCAGGCTTCCTATATCGTAACTCTGCTGCCGCCATACTATGAAAACACCCGCAAACGGTTGACAAAAGCTCCTAAACTTTATTTTACGGATACCGGGGTTGCCTGTCACCTGCTCGGTATAGAGTCTGCGCAGCAACTTGCACGGGACAAGATGCGAGGCGCACTGTTCGAAAACTTCATTGTCATGGAGGCATTGAAAAGACGATACAATCTCGGAAAAGAGAGCAATCTCTATTTTTACCGGGATTCTCACCAGAACGAAATCGACCTTATATTGAAGAACAGCTCTGGGCTATACGGAATAGAAATAAAATCCGCCATGACCTTCCATCCTGATTTTGAAAAGACCCTGAAACAGATGGACGGATGGATAAATAATCCGGTTATCGGAAAAGCGATTGTCTATGCAGGCTCGTTAGAAAACAGCGCAGGCGAAGTCAAATTGATAAACTACAATCATTTGTACGAAATTTGGGATATTCCGGTTTTCTGAAGATTACTACTTTAATTGGTTCACTCCTCGGGTAAGTGATACATCTCCCGCATCCTTTCGATTTCCTCCGCTATTTCTCGGCGGAAGGATTCGGGCGATATGACCTCTATCTGCGAACCACGTGAGAGGATTTCCAGTTTGAAGTCAAGCGTAGGCTTCAGTCTGTAGCGGAATACGGAATAATCCGGCCTCGTTTCTACCTCTTCCTGCGTAGGGTGCAGAGGCAGGGCGCGCATATAGTGGGTGTACATCCAAAAAGACTTTATCTCAATGGTTTCAGTTTTGATATTGTCCCTGGTTATCACCCCGAAATAATCGGAAAAATAATCCCGTGGGTCGAAAGAAGCGGGATACTCGAAACGGGTATCGAGAAGTTCCAATTCCAGTATCCTGTCCAATGAAAATATTCTTAGCGCACCGCGTTCCCGACAGAAACCGAGCACATACCAGATTTGCTTGAAAATCTTCAGACAATACGGTTGCAGGACATATTCTCCCGGCTCGGATTTCCAATAACTCTTATGGTTCAACCTGATTTCACACCCTTCACGCATGGCTTCGACTATCGGCATAAGATATTTCTGTCCGGAAGGCACATCTTCGAGCAGGATACGGTCTTTCAAATCCTGGCTGTCGCTTATCATGTTGCTGACAGTAAATGTATTCAAAAGCCACCTGCGCATCGTCTCCATTCTGATGTCCTGCGGATTTTCTATGTAATAATAATTACCGCCTTTACGCTGGCATTCGATGTTGATATCGAACAATTCCTCGACATCGGCCCTCCAGTTATGAAAAGTCCTTTTGGGCAATTCCTCCCCATCATTCAGCGAAGAACGCATCCACCTGTCATTCAATTCTTCGAACGTTATCTTCCCGGCCCTGCCGATAGTATCCACAAGCCAGATATATTTAAAAAGAAGGTTTTTGTTCATAACTCAAATCATAAAAATTGAACCATATAGAACGGCACATATGATACACCGTCCTGCCTGAGCAAATCTTTACCATAAACAAGATACCTTTCCGATATCCTGCTTGAAAATTTATTGTAAAACGCATCCAATGACACATGGGATTTATACCCAGAAGATTTGACTTCCAAAGGACATAATTTGTTATGCCTTGACAAAAGGAAATCTATCTCATAATTGTGCTTGCCGCTTTCAGTCGGGAATGTATAGTAAAACAGTTCATTTCCGGAAGCACGAAGCATCTGCGCAACCGCATTTTCATAGACATAACCAAGATTGACACTTAGTTTATCGCTAAGCAACTGATTATATATCACGTTTTCTGTAAAATCCTTGTCTTTGAATGCCTGTGTGACAAACAAGCCTGTGTCGGCAAGGAACATCTTATATCGATTCAAATCCTTATTTTGAGCCATGCCCGTATTTGGATCATTGACATGATAAGCCATATTGATCGTCATGGATTCTCTCAAAGCGGCCAGAATCTCTGAAAGTTTAGAGTTGCGCGAATCCCCAATTACGCTTGATACTTTATAACGAGCAGAGTTTTTGTTCAGTTCGGCAGGAATGGCATCAAAAAGCATTGACAATCTTCCTGTCGGGTCTATCTTATAAAAATCTTCATTATATAGATTCAGAATATCCCTTTTTACAGCATCCACCCTACTGAGATTGTTAGTCTCTATGTACTCATTTACCGATTGAGGCATCCCTCCTACCAACATATATAGCCTAAAATCCCTCATTAATTTACGATGTGCTTCCCGGAGAGGGATCATTTCTTTAAAACATTTTTCCAATAAAGGAAATGTGGAGAAATCACCGAGAGCCCATTTAAATTCTTCAAAATCCATCGGATACATATTTAACCGTGTTTCTTCGCTCGGTATTATGATATCCTTGATATTTTTCTTGATGGAAATCAGCGAACCCGTTTCAATATAATCATATCTGCCATCTGCTACAAGATGCTTTATGGCCTGTCGTGCAAGTGGTTGCAACTGAACCTCATCAAAAATTATAACCGATTTGCGTTCATATAACTGGACACCGTATATAAGCTGTAGCCTTAAGAAGATATAATCCAAATCTGAAATATCGTTAAACAGATTGAAAGTTTCTGTCGAAGCGGATGAAAAATCAATAAGAATATACGATTGATACTCCTTTTCAGCAAACTGCCTTACGATAGTCGATTTTCCTACCCGTCTCGCACCTTCTATCAGGGCAGCCGTTTTACCATCACGCTCTTTTTTCCATGCCAACAGTCTTTCATATATCTTTCGCTTGAATCTTTGTTCCGGCATCTCAATATATTTTTAATTGATTACAAACGTAAAAATATATCATTTTGTAAAAACCTCAAAATGTTTTTGGACAAAAAAGTACAAAACCTCAAAATGTTTTGGAATAAAAAGGCACAAAACCTCAAAATTCGATGTACTATAATTCTTGTCCACAACTTTGTGGGCCACAGATTTGTGTACTTTGGTTTTTTGCATATATTTGCCGGCAGAAGAGATATTTATGGAAAAAACATTCATTTTTTAAGTATCAGTAACCGGAAATAATTTCACAGACAGAAAGCAGGAAACCGAAAGGATAAGGACGAACTTCCCAAACGGAATAAATACCATTCTCATATCACCAAGGAGAATAGGAAAGACATCTCTGGTCAAGAAAGTATGTGAAACAATAAACGGGACACAAGTGAAGACTGTTTACATGGAAAGTCATCTGTCAGCCGAAATCACGGGCACACCCCGACTTAACTCAAACATGCCACTATACATTGATTAACAACATATTAGCTCCTTAGCAAAAATTTTCAAGTGTGGATTCTGACAGGTTCCGAACCCCTCGAAATCCACAGTTATTTTTTCTCCCATACTTTATTTGTCATTGATTTACAATACATTACAGCAAGAAAAGTTAAGTCGGGGTGTGCTCTGAACCCAAGAGACTTACCGATACAGCATCTCCCCCATACAGCATCTCACCCCTATCTCACCTATCCCTCCCCATCCCCCCTATCCGGACAAGGTATCCCCCCTTATCCTTGACAAGGAAGTATTTGCATCTGTACGGAATTTGCATCTGTACGGAAAAAACAAAAGGACGGCCCGAAGACCGTCCCCCGTTTGAATAGCGTATGAGGAACTTAATCCTTGAATTTAGCTTTAAGATATTCCCTGTTGAGGCGTGCGATGTGTGAAACAGTGATGTGCTTAGGGCATTCCATTTCACACGCACGGGTATTGGTGCAGGCGCCGAAGCCGAGCTCGTCCATCTTGGCAACCATAGCTTTTGCACGGCGTGCTGCTTCCGGTTTGCCCTGAGGAAGCAAAGCGAGGGAGCTAACCCTTGCCGCCACGAACAGCATGGCCGAACCGTTCTTGCAGGTGGCAACGCAGGCGCCGCAACCGATGCAGGCAGCAGCATCCATACTCTCATCCGCATTCTTCTTAGGAATAGGAATCGCATTTGCATCAGGGGCACCGCCGGTATTGACGGAAATGAAACCGCCAGCCTGAAGTATCTGGTCAAATGCCTGCCTGTTAACCACGAGGTCCTTGATTACCGGAAAAGCGGCACTTCTCCATGGTTCTATGGTAATGGTATCGCCATCGTGGAACTTCCTCATGTGAAGCTGGCAAGTAGTAACTTCATCGTCAGGCCCGTGCGCACGGCCGTTTATATAAAGAGAGCACATACCGCAGATACCTTCCCGGCAGTCGTGATCGAACGCTACCGGACCGCTGCTCTTGCAGCCTTTCTCAACTGCAACGGGATCCATCCCCTCTTCGATGAGCTGCTCGTTGAGTATGTCGAGCATCTCGAGGAAAGAACTGTCAGGAGATATGTTCTTTACTTTGTAAGTCTCGAAATGACCTTTCGCCTTGGCGTTCTTCTGACGCCATACTTTAAGTGTTAAATCCATTAGCGTTAGTCTTTATAATTTCTGGTAGCAATTTTTATGTTTTCAAATACGAGAGGCTCTTTGTGGAGTTCAGGCTCTACATTGCCGCCTTTGTATTCCCATGCGCTGACATACATGTAATGTTCGTCATCGCGTTTAGTTTCACCGTCTTCGGTCTGCATTTCCACACGGAAGTGTCCTCCGCAGGACTCCCTTCTGTTGAGTGCGTCCAAAGCCATGAGCTCGCCTATTTCGAGGAAATCGGCAACCCTCAGGGCCTTTTCGATTTCAGGATTGAACTCCCCGTTTTCTCCCGGAACGTATACGTTCTTCCAGAATTCTTCCCTGAGAGCCCTGATTTCGGTAATTGCTTTCTTCAACCCTTCTTCATCGCGGGCCATGCCTACGTATTCCCACATGATATGGCCGAGACGCTTGTGTATCGAATCAACGGATTCCTTGCCTTTGATTGAGAACAGCTTGTTAATCTTGTCCTTAACGGCTTTCTCCGCCTCATCGAAAGCAGGATGCTTGGTATCCGTCTTAGGAACCTGGATTTTCGAAGCGAGGTAGTCTCCGATAGTGTAAGGCAGGATGAAATATCCGTCTGCAAGACCCTGCATGAGGGCAGATGCTCCGAGGCGGTTTCCTCCGTGGTCGCTGAAGTTGGCCTCGCCTATCGCATAAAGTCCAGGAATGGTTGTCTGAAGATTGTAATCTACCCAAAGTCCGCCCATCGTATAGTGAATGGCTGGATAAATCATCATAGGCTCTTCGTAAGGATTGACGTCGGTAATCTTTTCATACATCTGGAAGAGGTTGCCGTAACGAGCCTCTATCACATCCTTTCCGAGTCTTTCAATGGCCGATTTGAAATCGAGGAATACCGCAAGACCGTGTTCGTTCACACCGTAACCGGCATCGCAGCGCTCTTTTGCCGCACGTGATGCCACATCGCGGGGAACGAGGTTTCCGAATGCAGGATATCTGCGCTCCAGATAGTAATCCCTGTCTTCTTCAGGAATCTGGGAAGCCTTGATTTCACCTTTACGGAGCTTCATCACATCCTCCTTCTTTTTAGGAACCCAGATGCGGCCGTCATTACGCAACGACTCTGACATGAGGGTCAGCTTGGACTGCTGGTCGCCATGTACCGGAATACAGGTAGGATGTATCTGTGCAAAACATGGATTGGCGAAAAACGCACCTTTCTTGTAGCATTGCCATGCGGCGGAACCGTTACTGTTCATCGCATTGGTCGAAAGGAAGTAGGTGTTTCCGTATCCGCCCGAAGCCAGAACTACCGCATGGGCACCGAAACGTTCTATTTCGCCGGTAACGAGATTCCTTGCTATGATACCGCGGGCCTCCCCGTCTATCATCACGAGGTCGAGCATCTCATGACGAGGATAAGTCTTTACATTGCCTTTGGAAATCGCACGGTTCAAGGAAGCGTATGCACCGAGAAGCAGCTGCTGTCCCGTTTGTCCCCTTGCATAGAAGGTACGGCTTACCTGCGCACCGCCGAATGAACGGTTGTCGAGCAATCCGCCATAATCCCTTGCGAAAGGAACTCCCTGGGCTACACACTGGTCGATGATAAGATTACTTACCTCCGCAAGCCTGTAGACATTGGCTTCCCTGCTTCGATAGTCACCGCCTTTGATGGTATCGTAGAACAGCCTGTAAACGGAGTCATTGTCATTCTGATAGTTCTTTGCGGCATTGATACCTCCTTGTGCGGCAATGGAATGCGCCCTGCGAGGAGAATCGCTGATGCAGAAAACCTTGACATTATATCCGAGCTCTCCCAAGGTTGCGGCTGCGGAAGCACCGCCGAGACCTGTACCGATAACGATAATTTCCAATTTTCTCTTGTTACCCGGGCTTACGACACGGATCTGAGATTTATGCTTTGTCCATTTTTCAGACAAAGGCCCCTCAGGAATTTTTGATATGAGTTTTTCGGCCATCTTGTTATTTTATTGAATTTTGGCCCAAAGGTACAAATAATTTTCAATCATTACGCATGGCGCACAGAATTTCATACGCTTTATCCATATCGGGAACATTCCTGACCGAAATATACAGGTGTCCGCCGCTGTCTTTCAGCTTGAAAGAAGCCGGATTGTCCTGAATGTACCTTATCACTTTTTCAAAACGCCCCGACTTATAATAAGGGGACATCGGATTGGACACGAAATGCGCTATCATCACACCGTTCTTTATAATCATACGTTCGAAACCCAGCGACATGGCGACAATCCTGATTTTCACGACATTCATGAGCTGCCTGAATTCTTCCGGGACCGGGCCGAAACGGTCCGATATCTCCTTGTTGAACCTGTCCACCTCGCGGACTGAAGTCATGGAATCCAACTCCTTGTAAAGTCTTATTTTCTCGGCCTGCACATTGATGTAATCATCGGGGATGAACAATTGCATGTCAGTCTCTATCGTACAGTCGGACACATAGTTGTCATTCGTCTTACGGACGACGTTCCCCGTCTCGCAACCGAGCTCCTCCATAGCCTCGGTAAGGATTTTCTGATAAGTTTCGAAACCCATGTCCGAGATGAAACCGCTCTGCTGGGCTCCAAGCAGGTTTCCTGCCCCGCGGATATCCAAATCCTGCATCGCAATATTGAAACCGCTCCCGAGTTCCGAAAAAGCTTCTATGGCCTTCAGCCTGCGGCGGGCCTCATCCGAAATGGAAACAAGCGGAGGCACTATGAGATAACAGTAAGCCTGCCTGTTGGAACGCCCTACCCTGCCCCTCAACTGGTGCAAATCGCTGAGTCCGAAATTCTGCGCCTGGTTGATAATCATAGTATTGGCGTTAGGAATGTCTATTCCGTTGGAAATAATGGTAGTGCAAAGGAGTATGTCATATCTCCCCTTCATGAAGTCGAGGACCTTTTCCTCCAGTTCCTTCGCTTCCATCTGGCCGTGCCCTATGCATATCTCCGCATCCGGGACTATACCTTTAATAATAGAAGCTATTCCATACAGGTCCTCGATTTTGTTATGAACGAAAAATACCTGCCCTCCCCTATCCATTTCATAATCGATGATATCCTTTATGGCATCGGCATCGAAATTCATGATTTCCGTCCTTACGGGTATCCTGTTGGGCGGAGGAGTGTTTATAATTGAAAGGTCGCGGGCTCCGAGGAGTGAAAACTGCAATGTACGCGGTATCGGAGTAGCCGTAAGTGTAAGAGTGTCCACATTGATTTTCAACTGTTTGAGTTTTTCTTTCGCCGCCACTCCGAATTTTTGTTCCTCATCCACTATAAGCAGGCCCAAATCCTTGAATTTCACTTCCTTTCCGAGCAGCTTGTGGGTACCTATTACAATATCGATTTTCCCGTTCGCAAGATTCTCCAGTACGGTTTTCGTCTCTTTGGCCGTCCTCATGCGGCTGAGATAATCGATATTGCAGGGAAAATCCTTAAGGCGGGCCGTAAAGGTATTGTAATGCTGGAAGGCCAGAATGGTTGTCGGAACCAAAACCGCCACCTGCTTGCTGTCCGCAACCGCCTTGAAAGCGGCCCTTATCGCAACCTCGGTCTTTCCGAAACCCACATCCCCGCACACGAGCCTGTCCATCGGATAAGCCTCTTCCATGTCGGCCTTGACAGCCTTCGTGGCCTTTTCCTGGTCCGGTGTATCCTCATATATGAAAGAAGACTCCAGTTCCTGCTGCATGTAGGTATCCGCGGAAAACGGGAAACCCTTGGCCTGCCTCCTTTTGGCATACAGGTCTATGAGATCTTTGGCTATGTCTTTCAGCTTGCTCTTCGCCGATGTCTTGAGGTTCTGCCACGTCTTGCTTCCCAATTTGTTTATCTTCGGTTTTTCTTCCGTTTCCGAAGACTTGTACCGGGATATCTTATGCAATGAATGGACGGAAACGAAAACGACATCGTTGTCCTTATACACAAGTTTTACCATCTCCTGCATCTTCCCGTTCATGTTTACCTTCACAAGACCTCCGAAAATACCGATTCCATGGTCGATATGCACCACGTAATCACCTATTTTGAAAGACGTCAGATCGTTGATGGTAAGCGATTCGCTCATTTCAACGCTGCGGCGTGAAACAACCCTGTGGAATCTGTCGAAAATCTCGTGGTCGGTATAACAGCACACTTTAGAATCATGGTCTATGAAACCGTTCTGTACAGTAAAACCGGCACTGAAGTCCACATTCTGGACATTAAAGGTGTACAATATGCTTTTGAGCCTCTCGACTTGTCCCGGTTTGTCGCTGAGCACATATACACTGTACCCGTGTTCCATCCTGTCTTTCAAATCTTCAGTAAGAAGTTCGAAATTCTTGTTGAACGAAGGCTGGGGCGAAATATTGAATCTCACCGTAGGCACGTTTTCATGCCGCGAAGACGGGTCCGCACCGATGATAAACCTTCTGAAATTCCTTATCAGAGAAAAATAAGGCTTTTCCCTGTATATTTCGGCAGTATCTATCCACAGTACCGTATCCTTTGGAATAAACGAAAAGAACCCGCATTTCTTCACGTATGTTTCATTCCCCGCGGATATGTCCGGGAAAATCTCCACCCTTTCCATGCTCCCCGTCGAAAGCTGTGTATTAGTATCGAAAACACGTATCGACTCTATCTCATCCCCGAACATCCCTATACGGTAAGGAACATTGTTCGAATATGAAAACACGTCTATAATGCCGCCCCTGAGGGCAAATTCGCCCGGAACGGAAACAAAATCGGTCTTTACGAAACCATGCTCCAACAACTTGTTTTTCAACGCATCGAGAGAAATCTCATCTCCTTTCGACAGGAACATTACCGCATTTTTCACCTCACCTTTCTCCACGAATTCCTCTTCTATGGCATCCGGATAGGTCACTATTATCACCCCACCTTCAGGAGCGTTCCCGTTCCCATATTCGACCATGGCCCCGATTGCGGAAGTACGCTGGACATTGTAGGTCGCCTTCCTCGCACTCTTTTCCAGTTTCGCACCGGACACCGGCAGAAGATAAACGGACTCCGATTTCCTTATATTGTATATGTCCGAAGCAAAATTTTCAGCGCTTTCACGGTCTGGCATCAGCACCACGTTCATTCCTCCGTCTATAACCGCATCAGCCACAAAACTTTTAGAAGAGAGATAAAGGCCTTCGATTCGGATTTCATCGCAGCCTTTTTCGGCGAATTTCCGTATTTCACCGGTTTTTTCCTTACTTATGAACATCCCTATGTTGAAATTGTGTTGAAAACATGTTACAAAGTTAAAAATAATGTGTTGATAAAATCAAATAAAATAATCCGCCGGATTCCGTGAAAATTTTTATAACGGAAAGAAAATAAAAAATGCAACGTTTCCGCAAAAAAATTATAACAAAATTCCCACAGCTCCTTTCAACACCTGTTTTTCATAATCCAAAAAGTCAAAACGCTGATTTTCAAAGGGCATTTCAAGTTATCAACATATTAACATACATTAAAATATATCCATATTCTCTTTTTAAAATAAAACTAATATTATATTTGTGTCATGAATTTCGAAAAAATGGAAAACGAGGATTTCGACCCGAGAAAAGTGTCGGTTGGAAAGGACAAGGATTTCGAAGGGATGATAAGGCCCCAGGAGTTCGGTGAATTCTCCGGACAGGACAAAATTATAGAAAATCTGAAAATTTTCGTAAAGGCCGCGAAGATGCGTGGAGAGGCCCTCGACCACCTTTTGCTGCACGGCCCTCCGGGATTAGGAAAGACCACTTTGGCAAAAATAGTTGCCAATGAACTGGGAGTCAATATGAAAGTGACTTCGGGCCCCGTCCTCGACAAGCCCGGGGATCTGGCTGGGCTTCTTACTTCGCTGGATGAGGGCGATGTGCTTTTCATAGATGAGATACACCGGCTGTCCCCGGTGGTTGAAGAATACCTGTATTCCGCAATGGAGGATTTCGTCATAGATATCATGATTGACAAGGGGCCTGGCGCCCGTTCGGTGAGGATAGCCCTCAATCCGTTCACGCTTGTCGGGGCGACAACGCGCAGCGGACTTCTCACCTCCCCCCTCCGTGCAAGGTTCGGAATCAATTTCGCGTTGGAATACTATGATACAGATACCCTTGTAAAGATTATCGTCAGGAGCGCTTCGATACTCGGAATAGAAATATCGGCCGAAGCCGCGTTCGAAATAGCCCGCAGGAGCAGGGGGACTCCCCGTATAGCCAATTCGTTGCTGAGGAGGGTCAGGGATTTCGCCCAGGTCAAGGGCGACGGTTTCATAGACATGGAGATAGCGCGTTATGCCCTCGACGCCCTCAATATAGACAAGCGCGGCCTCGATTCCATAGACAATAAGATACTCAGGACAATCATAACCAAATTCAAGGGTGGTCCTGTGGGAATCAATACGATAGCTACGGCCATAGGAGAAGATCCCGGTACCGTGGAGGAAGTGTACGAGCCGTTCCTTATAAAGGAAGGGTTCATAATGAGGACTCCTCGCGGAAGGGAAGTGACCGATCTGGCATACGGGCATCTCGGCATATCGAAATTTGAAGCGGCGGACGGAAGTTTGTTTTGAACATGGCCAATCTTGTAATAGACATAGGCAGCCTGTCTGTAAAGGCCGCTTTGGCGGACGGCGGGCAACTCGGGAAGATTTTCCGGTATCAGGGATACAAGGTAGCGGATTTCATTTCGCGCATAGTTTCCGGCGGCAAGGTGGAAACCTGTGTGGTGTCATCTTCCGGACCGGCTGATCCCAATTTGATAAAGGTTTTGAAGGAAAATTGCCGTGAGGTGATTCTCCCCGGGGATTTTGCAGGGCTTCCCGTGGATTTCGGAGAGGCTTCCGCATCATTGCCTCCGGACAGGAAGGCTTCCATAGTTGCGGCTTCCTTCCTTTTCAAGGGCAGGGATGTAATGGTATTCGATTTGGGCTCCATGATAAGTGTCGATTTCGTAGATGGCAAAGGCAGATATTGCGGTGGTGCGGTTTCACCGGGCCTGAGGTCGAGGTACAAGGCCATTGCAAGGTATTCTTCAGGGCTGCCGGCACTGGATACTCCCGATTTTTTTATTGAAAGGGGGATGAATATTTCCGAATCCATCCATTCCGGTGTCAATTCGGGTATAATTTTTGAAATAGAAGGCTACCTGCAAAAATATCCGGAATATTTATGCGTTTTTACCGGCGGTGATGCATTTTATTTTGCCGGTAAAATGAAAAGACCGATATTTGCAGTTTGTAATTTGGTTTTGAAGGGCCTTGCCTTGATAGCTTGCCATTTTGATTTTGATGAGACCGCTTAAATTGTTTTATATACTGGCAGCGATTGTTTTGCTGTTTCCTTTGCGGGTAAGTGCCCAGAGTGAAGATGCTTTGGGCAGTTTTTCGCCGTTTTCCATCTATGGGATAGGCGATATTTCCCGTGGCGGTTCCGCATTCAACAATATGATGGGAGGAGTGGGGATAGCGACCCGCAATACCAGACATATCAATTTTCTGAATCCGGCGGCGATTTCCGCGCGCGATACGCTCGCGTTCATGGCGGATTTCGGAGTCCAGCAGAAAAACTCGTATTTTAAGGACGGAGCATCGAAAACCCTTTTCAATACGTTCAACATGTACGATTTCGTGCTTTCGTTCCCTATTTACAGAAGTTCCGCCATTGCGGTGGGAATCACTCCTTTCAGTGATTTGGGATACAATTTTTCCAGAAGGGAGACCAATGAGGACATACTGGCGACAGTAGGGGATTCGAGATACGGATATTACGGAGAGGGAAGCATTTACTCGCTGTTCCTGTCCGGGGCGGTGACATTCTGGGACAGATTGTCCGTAGGAGCCGAATTGACCTACTATTTCGGCAACCTTGAAAGGCATTCGACCATAGATTATGACAACTCGTCTTACCGTTCCTGGGATACCGGCACCAAGCATCACGTATACGGGATTTCGGGAAAATTCGGCCTCCAGTACGAGCAGGGTTTTTCCGATGATTATTCCATGATTCTCGGGGCGACATACAGAATGGGCACCAATATGAATGGAAACAGGACCCGTTTCGCATACGCCACCACTTCAAGTGTCGTGGATACTGTGCGCAACGATTCTTCCAAGCCGTCTTTCAGGCTGGCGGACGAAATAGGAGTGGGGGTTTCATTCAGAAAATCCGACAAATGGGCGGTCGAGTTCAATTATACGAGATCCGACTGGCGCAATACGGGGATAGACGATATGACGGCTTTCAACAAAAAGGATGTTTTCCGCAGTACGGTTTCCAATTCGTTCAGGGCCGGTTTCGAGTTCGTTCCTAACAGATACGACATACGTTACTATATGAAAAGGGTTTCGTATAGGGGAGGGGTTTACTACAACCAGTCCTACTATACGATGAACGGCCATAACGTGGGGGAAATCGGGATTACGTTGGGATTCACGTTTCCGGTTTTCAGATTCTACAATGGGATAAACGTAGGTATAGATTTCGGACAGAGGGGAGGTTTCGGCGGCGTTACGATGAGGGAGCGTTATTTCAAGTTCGTAATCGGGTTCAGCCTGCATGACGTATGGTTCCAAAGATATCGCTACAAATAAAAAAACTATAAGAATATAAAAAACAAACTAAAATGATTAAAAAAATTTTTCTAACAGTCTTTTTTGCGACACTTGTAAGTTTCGCAGCCGGAGCGCAAGGCAAATACGGTCCTGACAGTGCCGAGTGCGTAAGGTATCTTACTTTCTATAACAGGTACATGGATATGGATGCGATGGAAGAGGCCATTCCACGCTGGAGGAAGGCTTATGAGCTCTGCCCTCCTACCGCAAGCCAGAACATGCTGATTGACGGCCAGAAATTCATGAGAACGCTTATCGCGAAGAATTCGATGAATGCGATTTACAAGGATGCGCTTATCGATACCCTCATGACCCTTCACGACATACGTATCGCCACTTATCCTAAATATGCGGTTACTGCAAGGAACAACAAGTCTTTGGACATGATCAACTACGTAACCGACAACAACAAGCTCTATGAAGTGCTGCGCGAAAACATGTCTTACACCAAGGACAAGACCAACAATGTGATATACGTAAGGCTCATGAACGCCACAAACGCCCTTTATTCCCAGGGTTCGATTATGGCGGAGGACGTCATGGCCGTATTCGGAGAGATTACCACGAATATCAATACCGCGATAGACAAGAACAAGAGCCAGAACAAGTCTACGGCTTCTCTGGAAGCTGTGCTTAAGGACGTGGAGAGCCTCTTCATTGCAAGCAATGTGGCAAGCTGTGACAGGCTTATCGAGCTCTTTACTCCTCGCTTCGATGCTACTCCTAATGACAAGGCGTTGGTTTCCAACATAATAATGATGCTTTCATCTGCCGAGAACTGTACTGACAACGACCTGTTCTTCCGTGCCGCCAAGTCTTTGGACGAATTGGAGCCTACCCACATATCCGCTCATTTCCTTTATCAGATTTATCAGTCCAACAACGAAATAGACCTTGCTTTGCAGTATCTTCAGGAAGCTATCGACAGGCCAGATTCGGACGAGGCCCAGGATGCCCTGTATTACTATGAAATGAGTTCGGTATGTTCGAATAACAATATGGATGTGAAGGCTGTGCAGTCTGCAAAGAAAGCCATGGAGCTTGACCCTTCACTCGCCGGAAAATCCTATGTCATCATGGCAAATGTATGGGCGAGCCTCGATTGCCCTGGCAATGAAATAGACCGGAGGGCTCCGCTTTGGGTGGCTGTCGACTATCTCGTAAAGGCCAAGAATGCCGACCCTACTCTTGCCGATACGGTCAATCCGCTTATAGCACAGTATTCGAAATACTTCCCTGACCAGGCCGAGGCGTTCATGTTCAATGTTCTCGACGGGGATTCCTACACCGTATCCTGCGGCGGTCTTACCGAGACTACGAAAGTCCGTACACAAAAATAATGGAGCTTTGAAGAGAAGATTCATAGCATCACTGACAGTAGCAGTCGTGGCCACGGCTGCTACTGTTCTATATTCCTGCAAAAGCGAATTGGGCGAAGCTGAAAAAATCGACCTCGACGAGACTCCGATGCAGGTAGTCGAAGGGATTTTCCACATACAGTCCGAAAACGGTGTGATGCAGTTGAGGGTAGAGGCCCGGAAAATGGAAAGGTATGTGAAGGACACTGTTTCCTACGAAATTTTTCCGGACGGTTTCAATGTGTTCATTTATAATGAAGAAGGGCTTTTGGAAACGGAAATAAATTCGCAGAAGGCCCGCCATGTCGATTCGAAGGAGGAAGGGGAGACCTGGGAGGCTTTCGGGGATGTAGTAGTCAGCAATATCATCAAGGGCGAACGCCTGGAGACCGATACCCTGTACTGGGACAAGGAAAACGAAAGGATTTTTACCGACTGTTATGTAAAAATGTTTTCCCCGAGCGGTTTCATGCAGGGCTATGGCATCGAGTCGGACCAGAGGGCGAGGCATTCGAAAATCCTCCGTCCTTTCGACAATTTTTTCATCATAAATAATGATTCTACCAAGACTTATGTCGATTCTGTCAATTTTATTGGTCCATTGTTATAAAAAATTACTATCTTCGCAGTCTTAAATTTGGCCAGAAAATTAAGAAACTAAAAATATTTAAAACATGGCGGTTATTGAAAAAATTCGCGTTAAGTTGGGTGTCCTTATCACCGTACTTATTGCCATTGCCCTGTTGTCATTCATAATTGATCCGGCAACATTGGAAACGGCATTTTCTTTTATGTCTTCTAAAAATAAAGTGGGGGAAATAGACGGGAAAGGTGTGGATTATACCGATTTCCAGAAGAGAGTGGATTACTATACGGCTATTACGCAGATGTCCACCGGTTCTTCGGCAATCTCTGAAGAGCAGAATACTGCTATCCAGAACATGGCATGGCAGTGGTTCCTCGACCAGATGCTTTTCATTAAGAATGCAGAGCTTGCCGGCATATCGGTAGGAGGGGACGAGGTCCTCGATCTGACAATAGGCGACATGGTGTCTCCGCTTGTTTCCGGCAACAGGGTGTTCATGGATGCTGCCGGCGTGTTCTCCCCTCAGATGGTAAGGGATTTCGTTAGCGCCATGTCTCAGGACCAGAGCGGCAACCTCAAACTTTACTGGGATTATCTCCAGAGCGTAATACTTGACCAGCAATATTATACGAAATACAATTCGCTGTTCACTGCATCTGATTACATGAATCCTCTGATGCTTGCCAAGGCCGTTGAGGAAAACAACGTGACTTCCGATGTGGATTTCGTAATGGTTCCTTTCGGCATCGCAGATTCGACAATAAAGGTGAGCGAATCCGAAATAAGCTCGTATTATTCGTCCCATAAGAAGGATTACGAGCAGAATGCCAGCAGGGATCTGGAGTATGTCGTTTTCGAGGTCGTACCTTCCGACGATGACATCAATTTCGCAAGCGATGCCATACAGGCCGTGTATGCTGACTTCGCAACTACCGACAACATGAAGAATTTCCTCATGAGGAATTCCGACGAGCCTTTCAATCCTTATTACTTCGAGGAAGGGGAGCTTGCTTCCATATCGCCGGTATTTGATGACTATGCTTTCGCAAAAAGGGTTTCGGGAGTTTCAGAGATAGTCAATGTGGATAACAAGTTCATGGCTGCAAGGGTCATGGATCAGAAAAACATGTCTGATTCCGCCTATGTGCAGCATGTTCTGCTCCAGGGCGAATCCGAGTCTCTTGCTGACAGTCTGCTCAATGTGATTTCGACCGGTAAGAATACCCTGGCAAACGTTGCAATGACTTATTCGGCCGACCAGAGCATGAATAACGGCGTTAGCGGCGATATAGGCTGGATGACCCAGTATATGATGATTCCGGGCTTTGAGGGCGTGCTTTCCGCAAAGACAGGAAAACCGTTCATTCTCAAGACCGATTACGGTACCCATATAGTAAATGTGAAGGAGCGCACTCCTTCCAAGCTGAAAAAACAGGTGGCAATCCTTGTTAAGGAAGCTGTTGCAAGCAAGGAGACTTTCAACTCGTTCTATTCAAAGGCGAACGAGATTGCAGCCAAGAGCGAAGGCAAATACGAGCTTTTCACCCAGGCTTGCAGGGAAGCGAATCTGTTCCCGTTGTCTGCAAAGAGGGTAGAGGAGTCATCGAGGACTCTCGGAACTTATCAGGATACCAAGGAAGTGACACGTTGGGCCTTCGAGGCCAAGGCCGGCGAAGTTTCGCCTATCATTACTGTTAACAACGAATACTTCTTCGTTGCCGCTGTGACCAAGATACACAAGGAGGGTTATGCACCTCTGGAGGATGTACGTCCTTCAATCGAGATGTACCTCAAGAACAGGAAACTTGCCGAGGCAAGGACTGCCGAAGTGGCAAAGACCATTGAAGGTTGCACTACCATAGAGGCTGTGGCCGAGGCTTTGGGAACGACCGTAAGTTCCCGCGACGGCATTGCCTTCTCTTCGGTTTCACGCCAGCAGGGCTTCGACCCGTCCTTCATAGGTGCGGTTTCGGGTGCTTCCGAGGGTGTTCTGACCGGTCCGGTCAAAGGTAATCTCGGCGTATATGTTTTCGTTGTGAAAAGCCGTGAAACAGGTGCTTTCTACACGGAAGACGATGCAAGGTCGAGGGAGCAGATGATTGCCCAGTATGCATTGAACGCCGTTCTTCCTGTCATGATGCAGGATGCGGATGTCAAGGACAACAGGGCACGCTTCTATTAGGATATAAAGAAGATATTTGGATACAAAGACAGACTTTTCATAATTAATTGATTTTAAATGCAGATGCGCCGGTTTTCCCGACGCATCTGTTTTTCATGAACGGGACTACCAAAGGAAGTTGTTGAAAGGGTAACGGCCCGCATGTATTTCAGCAACCATTTTGTAGAGGTCGTTGCGGAGCTTGTCTATCCCGGTCTTTTCCTTTGCGGATATGAAGATGCTCGGCGTGTGGTCCTTTGCAATCCACATCCTTTTCAGTTCGTCCAATGAGTAGTTTTCTGGTTTTTTAGGTTCGAGCGAGAACTCATCGTATTCCTCGTATCTGTACTGGTCTATTTTATTGAAAACCATGAAAACAGGTTTTTCATTCGCACCTATGTCCTTCAGTGTTTCTTCCACGACCCTTATCTGTTCTTCGAAATTGGGGTGGGAGATGTCTACTACATGCATAAGTATGTCGGCTTCGCGTACCTCGTCGAGCGTGCTTTTGAAGGATTCGACAAGCTGTGTCGGGAGTTTCCTTATGAATCCGACTGTGTCGCTGAGCAGGAAGGGGACGTTTTCTATGACTACTTTCCTGACCGTCGTGTCGAGGGTGGCGAAGAGTTTGTTCTCGGCAAAGACATCGCTTTTGGCGAGAAGGTTCATTATAGTGCTTTTCCCTACGTTTGTGTAGCCTACGAGGGAGATTCTGACAAGCGAGCCCCTGTTTCCCCTTTGAGAGGCCATCTGCCTGTCTATTTTCTTCAGCTGTTCCTTTAGTTTGGATATCTTTTCAAGGATGATTCGGCGGTCTGTCTCTATCTGGGACTCTCCCGGGCCCCTCATTCCGATACCTCCCCTCTGTCTTTCCAGGTGTGTCCACATTCTCGTCAATCTCGGGAGCAGGTACTGGTATTGGGCCAGTTCGACCTGGGTCTTTGCGTATGCGGTCTTTGCCCTCTGGGCGAAGATGTCGAGTATCAGGTTGGTCCTGTCGAGTATCCTGCACTGGAGCTCCCTTTCGATGTTCCTGAGCTGGGAAGGTGTCAGTTCGTCATCGAATATTACCAAATCTATGCTGTTTTCCTCGATAAACGCCTTTATTTCCTCTAATTTCCCTCTGCCTATGTAAGTACTGCTGTTAGCCTTTTCGAGTCTTTGTACGAAGCGTTTTTCGCCCTTTGCTCCGGCCGTTTCTGCAAGGAACTCCAGTTCATCGAGGTATTCCTTTATTTTTCCGGGGTCGTCCCCCTGTTTCATTACGGCTACGAATATTGCCTTTTCCATCTTTGTCAATACAAGAAACTGTGCCGGAAATTTTCATTTCGACACAGCTTCCTTTAAATATTAATATTCTTATCTATTTCCGTGCTTATCGCAATTGGAACTGTACTGGGAATATGTACCTTACCTTTACAGGGAGGTCGTTGTTTCTTCCCGGAGACCATTTCGGCGAGCTTGAAACGACCCTTACGGCTTCTTCATCGATAGTCTTGTCTATGCCCCTGAGGACAACTATGTTCACGAGGTTGCCGTTTTTGTCGATATCGAATTGAAGCATCACTGTTCCCTGGATACCGTTTTCCAAAGCTATCTGCGGATATACGAGCCTCTGCTGTACCCACCTGCTGAAGTCGTTCTTGTCGCCTCCGTTGAATGAAGGCTCTTCTTCGACTGCTGCTGACATTATGATTTCTTCTTCAATCTCCTCTTCTTCGACTTCGGCGACATAGTCCATCACCTGGACACCCATGTCGGCTATGTCTTCGGTGTTGATGATGATGTCTTCAACCTGGATATCATCGCTGACGATATCGATTTCGTCCGAAAGCTGAGGAATCTTAGGCATGTCAGGCTTTGGCGGAGGGGTTTCCTGTGTAATAGGGATAATCTCTTCTTCTACAGGAATGTAAACTTCCTCTTCGAGGGTGCTGACAGCCTTTTCCCTTGTCTTGTGTTCAAAAGCTACGAGCACAACGGCGAGTGCGACAATAAGACCGATTTCAGTAAAAAGGGTCTTTTTGTTCTCCAAATTGGCTTTTGGTGATTTTTTTAGTTCCATATCTTTATTACCTTATTTTCAATTTTGGCCGTAAAGGTATTAATTATTTATCTTTTTTCCACAAAAAAAATCGAATTTGTTGTAGTTTTGCGAAGAATTTCAAAAAACGAGCGATGATTTCATATTTTACAGAGGACGTTGTATTCAAATTCAAGAATAAAAGGCTGAATAATAAGTGGCTTACCCTGGTGGCGGAAAGCGAGGTGAAGAGGATAGGGGACATTTCCATAATATTCTGTTCTGATCCCTACATCCTCGATATAAATATCAGGTATCTCCACCACGATTATTTTACAGATATCATCACTTTCGACTATACCGAGGGCGACAGGCTTTCCGGAGACCTTTTCATAAGCCTTGATACCGTCAGGGCCAATGCGGACGAATACGGTTCGGATTTCGAGACCGAGCTGAATAGGGTCATGGTCCACGGAGTCCTGCATCTTATCGGTTATGATGACCATTCTTCAGCTGACAAGAAACTTATGCGAGAGAAGGAGAATTATTACCTTTCACTGCGCGAAGTGTTGTAATTTGTTGAATAATAACACATTATAGGAGGTATGTACGTTTTAGGCCGATATGACATCATCGTGGTGGGAGCGGGGCATGCGGGCTGTGAAGCCGCTTTGGCTGCTGCCGGACTCGGTTCCAAGGTTTTGCTCATTACGATGGATCTGACCAAGATAGCCTCCATGTCCTGCAACCCGGCAATCGGGGGTATAGCTAAAGGGCAGATAGTACGTGAGATTGATGCCCTTGGCGGTGCAATGGGGGAAGTGACCGACGGCTCCACCCTTCAGTTCCGGATGTTGAACCGCTCTAAAGGGCCGGCCATGTGGAGTCCCCGTGCCCAGTGCGACAAAACACAGTATTCGCAGATAATGCGAAGTAAACTCGAAAATCATTGTAACATAGACCTTTACCAGGAGTCGGCGGTCTCTTTGACCTTCTCAGATTCCGTTATAAGCGGAGTCTCCGTGGCTACGGGCGCGGCATTCGAATCTCGGGCGGTTATCATAACGGCCGGAACCTTCCTTAACGGGAAACTTTTCATCGGAGATGTTTCTTTCGAAGGAGGCAGGATGGGAGATATGGCTTCCTACCATTTGACCGGGCAGCTGCTTTCTCTCGGAATCAATACGGCAAGGATGAAGACAGGAACGCCTCCGCGCATCGACATATCTTCTGTGGACACATCCGCCCTGACAAGACAGGCGGGTGATAGTGAACCGCAACAGTTTTCCTACCTTCCTTGTCCGTCAAGGATAAGGGGCGGGCATCCTCAGATGGACTGTTTCATCCTCCATACGAATACGGAGGTACACGATGTGCTCCGTAGCGGATTTGACCGTTCTCCCCTTTTCTCGGGTAAGATTACCGGTATCGGACCGCGTTATTGCCCGAGCATAGAGGACAAACTGAGGACATTCGCCGATAAGGATTCGCACCAGCTTTTCCTTGAACCGGAGGGTGCGGAAACGAATGAATACTATCTTCAAGGCTTTTCATCTTCGCTGCCGATAGATGTGCAGATTGAAGCTTTGCACAAAATACCCGGACTCGAAACCGCAAAAATATTCAGGCCGGCTTATGCTGTCGAATATGATTTCTTCGATCCGACACAGCTCAATGCTACTTTGGAGTCCCGGGTCGTTCCGAATCTTTATCTTGCTGGCCAGGTCAATGGGACTACCGGTTATGAGGAAGCGGCGGCACAGGGTCTTGTTGCAGGAATCAATGCCCATTTGAAGCTCAACGGCCGGCAGCCTTTCATACTCCGCCGCGATGAAGCCTATATCGGTGTTCTCATAGACGATTTGATAACGAAAGGGGTGGATGAGCCTTACAGGATGTTTACGTCGCGCGCGGAATACAGGATTTTGTTAAGGCAGGACAATGCCGATTACCGGTTGACTCCTGTAGGACGTGCCCTCGGACTTGTCAGCGATGAAAGATTTTCTGCTTTTTATAAAAAATACGAATGTGTCGAAGAGCTTACGGACTTTATAAGGAATTATACGGTTAAGCCGGAGGTTCTGAATCCGTATCTTCAATCGGTCGGTTCCTCACCGGTAACAGGGAAGAAAAGCATAGCGGATGTGCTTTCACGCCCGCAAGCCGGTTTGCAGGCCCTATTGCATAATGTTCCACGTGGAACATTGGCTTTTCTTTCCGATATGGACCCGTTCCTACGGAACGAAATAATAGAAGCGGTAGAGATTAATGAAAAATACAAGGGGTATATTGACCGTGAGAAAAGGATAGCCGAGAAAATTTCCAGGCTTGAAGAATTGGAGATTCCCGAGAAGTTCGATTATTCGCGTATATCATCCCTGTCCATTGAATGCAGGCAGAAATTGGAAAAATATCGCCCGCGCACGATTGCGCAGGCGTCGCGGATTTCCGGGGTCTCCCCGGCAGATATTTCCGTCCTGTTGGTTTATTTCGGAAGATAGCGGGCAGTTGTTGGCGTGGTTTCCTAAGCGTCGCCGCCCTGTTCCGAATAAATGCTTTTTATCAGGTCTGCATACCGTTTGTGTATATTGGCCCTTTTCAGTTTCAGTGTCTGGGAAAGCATATTGTTTGCAGGCGACCATTCGTCTAAAATGTATTTTTCACGTTTGATGTGTTCGTGAGGGGAGAAGCCTCCATTTACATTATGGACTTCGCCGTGCAGTATGGAGAGGATACGTTTGTCTTTCAGCAGGTCGTCGGCATTGTCGAAGGCGATGCCCTGCAATCTGGCAGTTTCTGTTATTTTTTCCTTGTCCGGAATGATTATCGCGGAAGCGAATTTTTCATTTTCGCCGACAACTATGCAATTGTCTATGTATGGCGACTCTTTCAGTTTGTTCTCTATTACCTGCGGAGCGACATATTTTCCGGACGAGAGTTTGAAGATTTCCTTTTTTCTGTCGGTTATTTTGAGATAAGTGTTATCTACAAGACAGCCTATGTCTCCGGTATGGAGCCAGCCGTCTTCGTCGATTACGGCCTTCGTGGCTTCCGGGTCTTTGTAATAACCGAGCATGACATGCGGGCCGCGGGTAAGGATTTCCCCGTCTTCGGCAAACTTGAGTTCCGTGCCTTCTATGGGTTTTCCGACCGTGCCGATGACATTGAACCCTTGTCTCGGGCTGTTCACCGCGATTACAGGTGAAGCCTCGGTCATGCCGTATCCTTCGAATATGTGAAGTTTGGCGGCATTGAACAGCCGTATGATTTTGGGCTGTATGGATGAGCCTCCGGAAACGACAAGCATTTCGTGGCCTCCGAGTTTTTCACGCCATTTCGAATAAACGAGCCTGTCATAGATGCTCCGCTTCAACAGATAAAAAGGCGAGTGGTTATAGTTGTCGAAATTGTTTCCGAAGTCCCATGCTTTCGAGTAAATCTTTTTCTTGATTCCGCTGAAGGATTTTCCGGCAGATTCAAGTTTGCCGTACATCATTTCCAACATTCTCGGCACTCCGCAGAATCCGTCGGCATGGCAGCTCGCAAGGTCGGCGGCGAAAGTTCCAACATTTTCGGCGTAATAGATGCTGATGCCGAGTTCCTGGTACTCATAGTTCATGCTTCTTTCGTAAGCATGGCAGATTGGAAGTACGCTTAACATCTTGTGCTCGTGTGTTTTACACTGTTTTACGGCATGTGCGTGCGCATCGAATGTGAGGTTGCGGTGCGAAAGCATCACGCCCTTCGGTGTTCCGGTCGTCCCCGATGTGTATATGATGGTCGCAAGCGAGTCCGGCGAAATCTCGCGCTTGTTCCTTTCAATTTGTTGAACTATCTCATTATCAACATTTTCAGACAGTTTGACAAAATCATTGAACGATTCGATTCCCTGTTCGTTGTCTTCGAAGAGGATTATGCGGATGTCGAGCCCGCTTTCCCTTATTATGGGTTCAATCTTTTTGTACAGCTGCATGTTGCCGATGAAAACAGCCTTTGCATCAGAGTGGGTGAGGATGTACTGGTATTCATCCTTGCCGAGCGTTGGATATACGGGCACATGCACCATTCCCGCAAGGGCGGTTCCCATGTCCACAAAGTTCCATTCAGGGGTGTTGATGCAGATGGTTGCGATTTTGTCCCCGGGCTTGAAACCCTCCTTCAGCAGTGAATATGCAACCTTGTAGGAAAAACCGGCGTAGTCCTTTACGCTGTATTTAATCCATTGTCCGTGTTTTTTCTTTGCAAGGATGTCCTGCTTGTCCGGGAATTTTTCTTCGAGATTTGTCAACAAATCGAAAATGCGTGTAATTTCCATGGCTTTAATGGTTATGTCCGGGAACAAATATAAAAATTTTTCAGAAAAAAAAGAAGACGGCCACTGCTGGTCGTCTTCGTGGATTATATGAAAATATATCCTGTCTCTTAGAAACTTCTTAGATGAGCGCAGCGTATGCTTCTGCATCCAGAAGTCCGTCAACCTCTGAAGGATCAGACATTTCAACCTTTACAATCCAGCCTTTTCCGTAAGGATCCTGGTTTACAAGCTGAGGTGCGCCTTCAAGTTCTTTGTTGAATTCGATAACTTTCCCTGAAACAGGCATGAAGACATCGGCTACAGTCTTTACGGCTTCGATGGCGCCGAGGCTCTCTTCTTTACCGAGTTCCTCGCCTTCAGTCTGTACGTCGACGAAAACGATTTCTCCCAATTCGCCCTGGGCATAGTCAGTAATGCCGATTGTTGCGATGTTGCCGTCTACTTTGACCCATTCGTGGTCTTTGGTGAATTTTAAATCCTTAGGAACGTTCATAATCTTATTTTTTAATTTTTGTTAATGTTATCTTTTTGATTTTTGAATGCTATTTTCCATTCGCGTGCAAATATACGGGAATTTTTGTAAAATCTTCCTTTTTTATAACCGTTTGAGTGCGTATTTGATAAGTTCTTCTATGGATGCGCCCGGATGCTCCTTCGTTATCGCACTGAGGACTTTTGATACGCTGGCCTTCGCGAAGCCGAGCATTACCAGGGCCGTGGCTGCCTCTTCGATTACTTCGGAGCCAGGTTTTGAAGTTATAACCGATATGCTTTCCCCGCTTCCCTTGACTATCTTGTCTTTCAGTTCAAGTATCAGCCTTTGTGCCGTCTTCAGTCCTATGCCTTTGATACTCTTTATTTTATTGACATCGGAGGCTATTATGGCATCGCGTACTTCATCGCTTGTCATGGAAGAGAGCATCATCCTTGCGGTCCCCGCACCTATTCCGGAAACGCTTATGAGCAGCCTGAACAGGGCCCTTTCGTCCTTGGTGGCGAAACCGTAATAAAGTTCCTCGTCTTCACGTATATAATGGTGTATGTAGAGGATTGCCGGATTCTGTACCTGCTGGAGCGAAGAGAAGCTCTGCAAGGATATGAGTATGCTGTAACCAATCCCTCCTGTTTCGATAACCGCTTCTGTAGGAGTGAGTTCCGTTAATTCGCCTTTGATGTAGTCTATCATATTCCCGTCTCGTTGATATAAGGTGCAAAATTATGTTTTTTATTTGTATTTTTGCACCTTGATTCGTACAAGGAGGTGAGTTTGTTCGATATGTTCGATGTAAATGCCATAAGGGCCGAGTTTCCGGCTTTGTCCGGGAAGGTTTACGGGAAGCCGATAGTATATTTCGACAATGCCGCGACTTCGCAGAGACCGCGTTGCGTACTGGAAGCCGCAGATAGGTTTTCCGTAGTATCCAATGCCAACATACACAGGGCGGTACACCGCATGGCTGATGATGCCACCCAGGCATACGAGGCGGCCCGTGAGGCTGTCCGCGCCTTTATCGGGGCGGATTCGGCCGAGGAGATAATCTTCACTTCCGGTGCTACGGCCGCAATGAACCTTGCAGCCTTTTCGTTTTGCGAAAGATTCGTTTCCGAAGGGGATGTCATAGTCGTGTCTGCCGTCGAGCATCATTCCGACATAGTGCCGTGGCAACTGGCAGCCCTCCGCAAAGGGGCTTCCCTTCGTGTGATTCCGGTCAATGAGGACGGGACTTTGGACCTTTCGGGGCTGGACAGGATTCTTGACGGTCCGGTCCGCATCGTGGCCGTCGCGCAGATTTCCAATGTGCTCGGCATCAGGAATCCGGTGGAGAAAATCATTGAAGCCGCTCACGCCCGTTCCATCCCGGTGCTTGTAGACGGGGCCCAGGGCATAGTCCACGAGAGAACGGATGTGAAGAGGCTCGGCTGTGATTTCTACGCATTTTCAGGGCATAAGATATTTGCAGCGACAGGGACCGGTGTCCTTTACGGGCGCAGGGAACTTCTGGAAGAGATGCCACCGTACATGGGAGGAGGAGAGATGGTCGGGCATGTCACTTTCGATAAGACGACCTACGCCCCTCTGCCATTGAAGTTCGAGGCCGGGACACCTAATTTCATCGGCCAGGCGACATTCACGCAGGCCCTCGGTTTCGCCGGGAAGCTGTTTGCCGACGATGCGGTGGAATATACCGACGGCCTTACAGCCTATATGTACGACAGGCTTGCATGCTACCCTGGCCTGAAATTGTTCGGCGAATGCAGGACCGGCAGGATTCCGCTTTTCTCGTTCAATATCGGGGGAGTCCATCATGAAGACCTCGCCCTTGTCTTGGACAAGATGGGGATAGCGGTCCGGTCGGGACAGCTTTGCGCCGAGCCTCTGATGGACCGTTTCGGGGTTACCGGCATGGTCAGGGCCTCGCTTCTGCCATATAATACGAAAGAGGAAATAGATTATTTTATGGAATCCCTGGACAGGGCCGTAAGAATGTTGAAATAAATCGGAGATGGAAAATGTCTGAAAATTCGAAGAAAACAGAAAACGAAATAGTGGAGGAGTTCGGCTATTTTGACGAATGGCTGGACAAATACGAATACCTGATAGAACTCGGAAAATCGCTTCCTTCCATGCCGGAATCTTCCAAGACCGACGACAGGCTGATCAAGGGCTGCCAGTCAAGGGTCTGGCTCGACTGTCACGTGGAGGACGGGAAGCTTTATTTTTCAGCGGACAGCGACGCAATAATAACCAAAGGGATAATATCGCTTCTCATCAAGGTATGTTCCGGCGAGACCCCCGAGGACCTGTCCATGTACGATTTCGGTTTTATCGAAAAAATAGGTTTGAAGGACAATCTGTCGCCTACGCGGGCCAACGGTCTTGTATCGATGATTGCCCGTATCAAGGAAATGGCTTTGGAAGCCGTAGCCTCTAAAACGGAGAATGGAAAATGAATTTGGAAAGAGACATAGTGAGGGCCCTGAGGCAGGTGTATGATCCGGATATTCCGGTAAATGTTTATGACCTTGGCCTGATTTACGAAATCAAGGTGGACGATGACCACAATGTTTATATCAAGATGACACTTACTTCACCGACCTGCCCCATAGCGGACACCATCATAGCCGAAGTCGAATCCGCGGTGAGGGATGTCCCGGGAGTGGTTGACGTGAAAATCGACCTTGTTTTCGAGCCTCAGTGGGGCAAGGAGATGATGAGCGACGAGGCCCTGTCGGAACTTGGGCTGTTGTAAAACGATTTTGCCGTTAGGTTATGTTGGAAAACGACAATCGCAATCCGGTTGTATTCCTTCTCGGAAGCAACATGGGAAACAGGGAGGAGAACCTTGCTTCCGCCTGCCGCATGCTTGAAAAGGAGATTTATTATTCGGCCATCATAGAGCAGAAGTGGGCTGAAAACGTACCCTTTGACATGGGCATATATGTGGACAGGCCGCCTGTATGGAAGTCTGGGCTGCATGAGTACAAGGCCTGGCCGGCAGGCTCGGATTTGCCGGATTTCCTCAACATGGCCCTGGTGTTGCTGACGGATAAGGAGCCCGAAGAATTGCTTACGATAGCGAAGGCAATCGAGCAGCAGCTCGGGCGCGACCTTTCGCTGCCCTTGTCGGATGAGTCGGGCAGGAGGATATACCGTCCGCGCACGATTGACATAGACATTATTTTTTACGGCGGCCTGATATACCGTAGCGATGATTTGGTCATTCCGCACCCGTTTTACCGTGAAAGGATTTTCGTCCTCGAACCGATAGCCGAAGCAGTCCCGGAGTATATCGATCCTCTGACCGGCAAGACCGTCGCGGAGCTGTTGAAAGAATTGGATAAAACTGTTTGAAATATAAAAAAACGATTGAGATATGACACAGGAAGAGCTTTTCAAGAAACTTGTCGCACATTGCAAGGAATATGGGTTCATTTTCCCTTCGAGCGAGATTTATGACGGACTCGGCGCCGTATACGATTACGGTCAGAACGGCGTGGAGCTGAAAAACAATATAAAAAGGTATTGGTGGGATTTCATGGTAAAACTGCATGAAAACATTGTCGGGATCGATGCCGCAATCTTCATGCATCCTAAGACATGGGAGGCTTCCGGACATCTCGGAGCGTTCAACGACCCGCTTATCGACAACAAGGACTCAAAGAAAAGGTACCGTGCCGACGTCCTTGTGGAGGATTATATTGGAAAACTGGAGGAAAAAATCGCGAAGGACGTGGAGAAGGGCCGGAAAAAATTCGGCGATGCCTTCAACGAGGAACAGTTCCGTGCGACGAATCCGAATGTCCTGCGCAATCAGGCGAAAATCGACTCCGTACGCGAACGTCTCGCTGCCGCTCTGAATGCGAACGACCTCGAAGGCTTGAGGCAGCTGATTCTCGACTGCGACATAGCATGCCCTGTTTCCGGTACCAAGAACTGGACCGAGGTGCGGCAGTTCAACCTTATGTTCTCCACTCAGATAGGCTCGGTGGCCGAGGGGGCGAGCACGATATACCTCCGTCCCGAAACCGCACAGGGTATTTTCGTCAATTTCCTGAATGTTTACAAGACGGGCCGCATGAAGCTCCCTTTCGGTATCGCACAGATAGGCAAGGCTTTCCGCAATGAGATAGTTGCAAGGCAGTTCATCTTCCGCATGAGGGAGTTCGAGCAGATGGAGATGCAGTTTTTCGTCCGTCCCGGAGACGAGATGAAATGGTTCTCCTATTGGAAGGAGATGAGGATGAAGTGGCACCGTGCCCTCGGTTTCGGCGATGACAACTACCGTTTCCACGACCATGAAAAACTCGCGCACTATGCCAATGCGGCAACCGATATCGAATTCAATTTCCCGTTCGGCTTCAAGGAAGTGGAGGGAATACATTCGCGTACCGATTTCGATTTGAGCAACCATCAGAGGGTTTCGGGCAAGAAACTCCAGTATTTTGACCCGGAGACAAACGAAAGTTACGTGCCATACGTTGTGGAAACCTCGATAGGCGTTGACCGCATGGTGCTCCAGGTGCTTTCCGCCGCGTATTGCGAGGAACAGTTGGAAAACGGGGAAATGCGCGACGTGCTCCGCATCCCGGCCGCCCTTGCCCCTGTCAAGGCAGCCATTCTTCCGCTTATCAAGAAAGACGGACTTCCTGAACTGGCCCAGAAAATCGTCGATGAACTCAAATACGACTTCAATGTCGTTTACGACGAAAAGGACTCGATAGGCAAGAGGTACCGCCGTCAGGATGCAATCGGCACCCCATTGTGCATAACGGTGGACCACGACAGCCTTCAGGACGGGTGCGTTACGGTCCGTTACAGGGACAGCATGCGCCAGGACAGGGTTCCGGTTTCCGAAGTACGCTCCTTAGTCGAGAAAGAAGCCGGTTTCAGGGAACTTTACAGGAAAATAGGACTGTAGCGGGCCGATGGCGTACTGTTGCGGGGCAGTGTAAAGGACGGATTTGCCGGAACGAGACCCTTTGCCGGCTATTTTGGCCGGTAAACCTTTTTCAGCACGGGGGAGGCGAGTTTTTTCAGGACAAGAAGGGTGAGTTTATCAGCGCGGAGAGGCGACGAAACTCACCTCAAAGCCACCCTATGTTAATATAAGTGGTTGATTGTTAATAATTTATGAAAGCAGGGGCTGTCTTTGGGTACTTTCTGAGGTACCCAAAAGCAGGAGTGGTTTTGGCAAAGCTTTGATTATTAGTGTGTTGTAGAAATGGCAGATGGACGTAGGGTGAAAAATCTGCCGGCAAATCTGTCGGAAAAATCTGTCGGAAAAATCTGTCGGAAAAATCCGATTCCTACCCGTCTCCGTCTGGAGCGAGTTGAATTTTGCTAAATCGTTAAAAATCAGTATTTTACTAAAAATCAACTCGCTTTTGAGGGGTATGCGGACATGGCTGAAAGCGAGTTGTGTTTTCTTAAATAGTTGATAATCAGAATTTTAGCAAAATAATACTCGCTTCAAGCAGTGGCGGAAAGTCGCTGCGGAGGAATGCCTATTACAAGCTCGCCTTTTTGTAAAAAAACAAACAGCCCCGGTACTTGCCGGGGCTGCGCTTATCTTAATCCGCCGATTGGATTCAATCGGTTGTGTAATTATGCGCTTGTACCGTGGCGGGAAAAGGACTTCCGATTCCCGCAGGCAGGATTACAGGTTCGGATTGACTTTCTTCCAGTCTTCCACTGCCGGGATGATGCCGAGTTCGATGATTTCGTCACGCATCTTGCAGAGGTGCTCGTAAGAAGCTTCGAGGGCTGCCATTTCTTCGGCAGTTCCTTCAGGAACCTTGAATGAAACGCCGTTTGCGTCGATAACGCTGTTCATCGCCATCATTACATGGTGGTATTTCTCGTTGTTCACGTAGCAGCCTGCCGGCCATTCGAATTTCTTGCCGCCCATTGCAGCAGCAATCATTTCGATGGATACGTATGCCGGGCTCTGGAATGAAGAACGTCCTCTGAGGTCGATGATTTTCTTTCCGCCCTGGATGACGTTGCCTTTGATTTCTTCCCAGCGTGCAGCCGAAAGTTTGGTTCCGAGAAGTTCGCTGAAAGGAACGCCGTCAACGAGAACCCTTGATGCGAATACCGCCATCTGCTCGCCGTGGCCGCCGAAAGTGTGGCAGTTGGTCACCTTGCTCTGCTGTACGCCGAATTCTTTTGCGAGAGCGCTTTGCAGACGGGTGGAATCCAGAGCGGCAAGAGTAGTTACCTGGCTTGGTTTCAGACCAGAGTGAAGAAGGGTTACAAGACCTGTCAAATCGGCAGGGTTGAATATGATGACAACATGTTTGACATCCGGGCAGTATGCCTTGATGTCCTTACCGAGTTGTTCCGCTATTTCGCAATTGCCTTTAAGAAGGTCTTCGCGTGTCATGCCGGCCTTACGAGGGGCTCCGCCTGACGATACGACATATTTCGCACCCGTGAGGGCTTCTTTCATATCCGTTGTGAAAGTGATGTTGGCACCTTCAAAGGCACAGTGGAACATTTCTTCCGCAACTCCTTCAAGACCGGTTGCAAACGGGTCGTAAAGGCAGATGTTAGGGGTCAGTCTCATCATCAAGGCAGTCTGTGCCATGTTCGATCCGATCATGCCGGCAGCACCGACGATGGTCAGTTTTTCATTAGTCAAATAGCTCATAGCTCGTTTTTTTATGTGTTAATTAAAAATTTTTCAAATTTCGCCCAAAGTTATGCAAAATCCGTGCAACGTATACCTGTTTTTCTGCATCTTATTGGACAAAGATATCGGAGCAAAAATATTTGAGCGGAAAAGTAACTGAATCTATGATAAGACATTCTATTTTTTGAGACTGTACAGCATTCAGGCCGGAAAGGGATTCCCCCTCCGGCCTGTTCTCTGAAGCTGTTTAAAATTTTTTCAAAAGTTCTTTGTGACACCATTCCGGCATCTTTCCGCCATTTTTATCGAAAAATAGCGCTGCTATTCTCCTCAAAAAACGGCAAAAATCTGCACGGAAACATGTCTCAAATTTTCTGAGAAAAAATTTTAAATAGCTTCTCATTTTACCGTAATATATTGTCTACATGTTATATACGTACCATAAGTCGTAGAAATTCCACGAAACGATGACCAGTGCGGCAATGATGGCGGCCATCCAGACGAACATGATTACAAGGCCGGGATGCCATTTTGGCGGTCTGAAACCGAATATCAGCTTGAGCCCTTCGTAAATCAGCCAGATGAAAGGCAGCAGAACCACTGTGTAAATGAGTATGATGAACCAGACATTCTGTGTCAGCGGTGTTATGTACAGGCCGTACAGGCGCATCATCTCGCTTTCGGCTTCGAAGGCAACGAAGTCATTGAGCATTTTCATCCACAATGCCGTGAGGGAGCCGGATATCAGTCCGCCGACACCGATGATAAGGGCGAGGATTCCGATTATCTTGATTATGACGGATTCGGTCGTTGACCTGCCGCGCTCGCGCCTGTATTGGCCGGGTTTGCTGTCCGGACGGTATCTTATCTGTTCTTCTATTCCCGAAATGTCGGTCCCGTTTCCGTACATGCGGCATCTGTCTTCAACTGTCACTGCCGGCGGCATGCAGACCGCCAAGGCTATGTATGAAAACAGGACTATTCCGAAAAATATTCCTTCCGTGAAAAATCCGATAAAGAACAATATGAAGAAAATCAGCCTGATGACAGCCTTGTCTATGTTGAAATATGCGCCAAGTCCGCTGCAAACGCCGAAAATCATGCCGTTGTCCTTGTCGCGGTACAGCCTTTTGGAGATTCTGTTGCGGCGGGGCCTTTCTTCCGAAGGGTCGCAGTCGATGTCTGCCGGCCTTCCAAGGCGGCCTATCACTTCATCCACGAGTTCCATCGTAACGACCCCGTCGGCAGCCGTCTTTTCCTTGAAGAGCTCGGCCATCCTTTCTTCAATGCCGTCCACGACTTCGTCCCCTCCCTGCGAGTCCTTGTAATGGGCGTTTATGTCGGCGAGATATGTGCACAATTTGTCGTAAGCGTCCTTTTCTATTGAAAACGGGACACTTGAAAGACTTATTTTTTCAACCTGTTTCATAGTTTTTGTCTTTTACCAGTCGTTTTATTTCCTTTTTATCGAATCTATCGATGCCACTATTCCGTTCCAGGCGGTGTCCAGTTCATCAAGGTATTCCCGTCCTTTGTCCGTAATGCTGTAATATTTTCTCGGCGGGCCCTGCGGGGACTCTTCCCATCTGTAGGAAAGGAGTCCCAGGTTCTTCTGCCGTATCAGCAGCGGGTAAAGCGTACCCTCGACCACGATCATGTCCGCATTTCTCAGTTCATTTATAATCGATGAGGCATATTCGTCCCCCTTGCTCAGTATCAGGAGTATGCAATATTCCAAAACCCCTCTGCGCATCTGTATTTTGGTGTTTTCGCTGTTAATGTTCATAATCAATAGTTTTTATTAGTCCTGAACCTGTTCATGTTTTCAGCCGTAGGGGCGATACCTCTCATTTCGCATTTCTGGAAAGGGGTCTTTGCCATAGGGGCTATGAGCAACAGCACGAGATAAATCCAGAATCCTGCCGAGCCGCAGAACAGGAGGATTACGAAAATCAGCCTTACGATGGCCGAATCGATGTTGAGGAACGCGCCGAGCCCACCGCATACTCCGAAAAGGAATCTGTCATCGGGGTTTCTGTAGAGTTTCCTTCTCGGCTCGTCAGCCCGGTATCCCCATTCCCAATCCCTTCCGTTGTTCTCTTCGGAAGTGCTGTTTTCGCGGTACGGCCCGTTCGGCATCCCGAGCTGGAGTATGACGGCTTCGACAAGCCTTATGTCCACTACGTTGCCGCTGCCCGCAAGGTTTTCGGTGAATATGTCGGCAATGCGCATTTCAAGGTCGTCCATTACTTCGTCCGAGCCGTAAGCCCCGCCCAGTTCTTTTCTGAACGCGCTCAGGTATCCGTTCAACTTATGGTAGGCGTCTTCGTCTATGATGAAGTTTCGCTTACCGATTCCAATGTTCAATGTTCTTTTCATTTTTAAAATATTTGGTGCTGCAAATATATGAATAATTTTAAATACCTTGTATCACAAAGTAGTAAAATTTTAAAAAAAAATTGAGGGCAGCCGGATTCCGGTCGCCCTCTTATAATGTCGCAAGGATTGTGAAAATCCTTCTTATCGTGTTGTCGTGCAGTAGGTTAGTTTGCAGTCGAGTCTGCCGCATTGGTGGCAGGAGCCTCTCCGCCGGCGTTGAAAGTGTTGGCCGGGAAAGCAGGTATTTCTGTCGTTGTGGCCTCTATCTGCTTGGTAACGTCGATTGTGGTTGCATTCCTTTCGGCTGTGAAGAACGAGCAAAGGATGGACAATACCAGGATTACGGCTGCAAGTATCCAAGTGAGTTTTTCCAGCAAATCGGCAGTCTGGCGGACACCGAAAGTCTGGTTTCCTGCTCCGAAATTGGCTGCAAGTCCGCCGCCTTTGCTGTTCTGGGCCAGCACTACGAGGGTAAGCAGCACGCACGCGATAACAATGATGATTGATAAAGCTATGTACATAATATTTTGATTTTTATTGTTTCAATTTTTCAATAAGGGATGCAAAGTAAGCACTTTTTTCTGGATATAGCAAAATTAGTTTGCCATAAACTTCCTTAGCCTTATCAAAATATCCCTGTTCGGCATAAATTGCCGCCAGCGTTTCGGTATAAAAACGCATGTCGTCGAATGGTTTGTCCGGAGATGCGGGTTCCGGCTCTTCCGCCGTCCCTTCGGTTCCTGCGTTTCTTCCCAGAAGGGAAAAGATTCTGTCTTCCGCCTTGAGCGAATCGAGATCCTCCCGGGAAAAATAATCTCCGCCGAGGACGATTACCCTCGGTGCCGCGTTTTCGGATTGCCCGGCGGTACGGCCCTCGCCGGTGCCGTTGTCTTCTTTCCCGGCATTCAGCCCAGCGCGTATGGCTTCGGTAATGTCCGCATCAGTAAAGTCCCGTTTTCCCGAAGCCTCATTGACTATCCTGTACAGGGTAGCCCGCGACCATACGTTGAGGGCTGCCTTTTCGAATTCGCTTCCTACCCCCGGGCCTATTGCGGAAACCCTTCTGACCAATTCGATATGGGCCGCGGCAAACCACGGGGTCATGGATAACTGGCCCCTCAGTTCCGCCAACGACATTTTTTCCAGAGCATCCATGATGGAGTTTCCCTTACCAGTTGGCTACTGTCGCATTGAAGATATCCTCGACTATGGTTTCGACGATAGTCTGGCACAGCGAACTTTGTACGGCATCCAGCGATTGGGTGGAGTCATAGTCTTCGTAAGCGGTGAATGACTTCGACTCGAAATTCTCTTCCGGATGCTTGTTGTTGACATAGTACATTTTTACAGTGATGGTCAGCCTGTTCTGTGCAGCTACCTCATCGGCCGTCACCGTCGTCGGACGTACATCGTAGCCTGTAATCTCGCCGCCTACCTCTAAGTCTCCCCCTTCGTCCAGTATGTCGAGCGAGGTGAGCTTGCGGTATTTGTCAATGAGTTCCTCTGTCAGCAGGTTGCTCAGTTCCGGATTCACGAGCAACGCCCTGTTTTCGATGAAATTCACGGTTATCGAATGGACGTCCGGCTGGATGGAAGTACCGGAAAACGAGTAAATCCCGCATGACGATACGCTCAGGCCCAGCAGGGCAAGGGCTCCGGCACGCAACAGATATTTGAAAATTTTCGTCATATCCTATTATATTTTACATTTTTATATTGTATTCCTTGATTTTCCTGTACAGTGTCCTTTCGGAAATGCCGAGTTCTGCCGCCGCCGCGCTACGTTTTCCCCCGTTGCGCTTCAGTGCGGCCTTGATGAGCTCCTCGCTTACTTCCTGTATGGACAGGGGCCTGTCCACTATCGTATGTTCCTCGCCCATGTCGTAGTCATCGACAGTATAGTGTTCCGCATGCGGGGTGATGATAGGGGAGTCGTTGTGCGGGGCGGGCAGGACTTTCGGTGCCTGGTTTTCGGCGCCCTCTCCTTGCAGGACTATGGCCTTGAGGCGGTCCACATCGGCTTTCAGCTGGTACAATATCCTGAAAATCATTTCCTTGTCGGCTGAGGACAATCCTCCTGCATCATCGTTCCCGCTTTTTACGGGCAGTGTGATTCCCTGTTCTTTCGGTATGTACCTCGCCATGATCTCTCCGGAAATGTCCACGCTCTGCCGCGGGTCGGAAACCGATTCGAAGGCGGAAAGCTGTTCGGCTACGTTTTTCAGCTGGCGTATGTTTCCCGGCCAGCGGTAGTCCGTAAGCAGTTTTTTCGCTTCTGCCGAAAGCCTCAGGCGGGAAGTCCTGTATTTTTCGGAAAAATCCGCAAGGAATTTTCTGAACAGCAGTTCTATGTCCCCCGGACGTTCCCTGAGGGCAGGTACATATATAGGTATGGCGTTTAAGCGGTAATAGAGGTCGGCCCTGAATTTTCCCCGCGAAACGGCTTCTTCGAGGTGTACGTTGGTGGCCGCTATTACGCGGACATCGCATTTCAATACCTGGGAAGAACCAACACGGATGAATTCTCCCGACTGGAGCACCCTCAGCAGTTTGGCCTGGGAAGGAAGCGGAAGCTCGGCTACCTCGTCGAGGAAGAGGGTTCCCCCGTCGGCTTCTTCGAAATATCCCTTCCGTTTTTCCGAAGCTCCGGTAAAGGCTCCCTTTTCATGCCCGAAAAGCTCCGAATCTATCGTGCCCTCAGGAATGCCTCCGCAATTGACGGCAAAATATTTCGCATGTTTGCGTGCGCTGTACTGGTGTACGATTTTCGGTATGGACTCCTTGCCGACACCGCTCTCGCCCGTTACGAGGACGGTCAGGTCTGTGAAAGCCGCCCTGTATGCGAGTTCCACGGCATAATTGAGGGTCGCATCATTGCCGATGATGTCGAAGCCGCTCTTGATTCTCTGTAGTTCTTCTTGACTCAACATAGTGCAAAGTTAGAAAATATACCCGAAAGTTTCCCAAAGAACTTTTTGAAAAATTAAAAACAGCTTATTATATTTGTAGCTTGATTTTTGTATCCTTTTGCCGGTGCTACGGTGAAAATACATTATGATAATAATTTTTAAACTATAGGATTTTATTATGAACAGAGTTTTTAAAATGTTGGCATTCGCTCTCGCGGGAGTGTCTGTCATGGCTTGCAGCTCTCCTAAAAAAATGGCTGAAGATGCTGCGAACGTTGTTGTTACCTGCGAACCTCAGATCCTTGAGGTTGTCGGCGGTAAAATCGATGCTGAAGTAACGGTTGTCTGCCCGGCAGACTATTTCCATCCTAAAGCGATTCTCGAAGTAACCCCTGTCATTGTCTATGAAGGCGGCGAGTCCGCAATGGAGCCGTTCATGTATCAGGGAGAGAAGGTACAGGACAACTATAAAGTGATAGCAAAGGACGGCGCCACTGTCAAGGAGCGCGTATCTTTCGATTATGTTCCGGGAATGGAGCAGAGCCATCTCGAACTCAGGGGTGTTGTTAAGTTCAAGAACAAGACTTACGAGACTCCTGTAATCAAGGTTGCCGACGGTGCCAATACCACTTACATGCTTGCAAGCAAGCTGGCGAAAGTGGACTACATGCCTGATGCGTACAAGGAGATAATCGAAGAGACCGAAGAGGCCCAGATTATGTACACGATAAACAATTCGACAGTACGCAACTCCGAGCTCAGGAAACAGGAAGTGAAGGACTGGAATGCCGCTCTTGAGGCTATCAAATCAGACGAGCGCAGGGAAATCACCGGTACCGACATCATAGCATACGCTTCTCCTGACGGACCAGAGGATTTCAACACCACCCTCGCTGAAAAACGTGCCAATACAGCTGACAAGGCATACGAAAAGATTACGAAGAAGAACCCTATCGACGCCCCTGTCAATGTACAGAACGTTTCAGAAGACTGGGAAGGCTTCCAGGAACTCGTTTCCGCTTCGAATATCGAAGACAAGGACCTTATCCTCCGTGTCCTCTCCATGTACAGCGACCCTGCTGTCCGCGAGCGTGAAATCAAGAACATGTCTTCAGTCTACAAGACTCTTGCAAAGGACATCCTTCCTCAGCTCCGTCGTGCAAGGCTCATCGCCAACATCGAGTTCACCAACTACAGTAACGAAGAACTCATCGCCCTTATCAATGACAATATCGACATCCTCGACGAGGAAGCCCTTCTCCGTGCTGCTTCGATTACCGATGAGCTCGACGGCAAAGCAACCATATACAGCCAGGCCATCGAGAAATACAACAGCGAGCGTGCACAGTACAACCTTGCTGTCGTAAGGTACTATCAGGGCGACATGAAGGCTGCCGGAAAGGAACTTGCAAAAGTCGGGAATCAGGAGTGCTGCTTCGTGAAGAACTTCAAAGGCGCGCTTGCACTTGCTGACGGCAACTGCGAAGAGGCTGCCGGTCTGTTCAAGGCTGCAAACAACCAGACTTCCAAAGAGAACCTTGCCATCATCGACATCTATTCAGGTGATTATGCAGCGGCTCTCGCAAAACTCGAAGGCACTGACAACCACAACCTGAAGATAGTTTACATCCTCAATGACAGGTTGGACGACGCTTCCAAGGCAATTACCTGCGAATGCCCTTATTCGGCATATCTCAAAGCCATCATCGCCGCACGCAAGGGTGATGCAGAGGCTGTGAAGGCAAATCTTGCAAAGGTTGAAAGCAACGACGAACTCGCTGCAAGGGCCGCAAAGGACATCGAATTCGCACAGTACAGGTAAGATTCGGGAAGGTCTGAGAAATAATTTAAAAAACGCGGGGGCATGCATCGGCACGCTCCCGCATTTTTAGTATTTCTTCCTGTTTTTTCCTATATTTGCCTCTTTAAAACAAATTTAAGTTAATCCAAATATTTTTATAAGATGTCGGAATATTGTAAAAAACTGTTTTTGTCAGGCGCGATGTTGCTTCTTCTGGCAAATATCTGCTATGCCCTGCCGGTAAGGCATAACAGGTTGACGGTAAATCAGCCGGATGGAAGCAGCGTTACGGTGCTGTTCCAAGGCGACGAATTTTTCAAAGTGACAACTACGACGGACGGGGCGGCAGTCACCCTCGGCGATGACGGCTATCTCAGATATGTGATTTATGAGGACGGAAAACGTCAAGAAACGGACTACAGGGTCAGCGACAGGAATGTCCCTTCGTCGGTCATATCGGCTTCGAAAAACATCCCTTTCGTCGAATTGCAGGAAAACGCAAGAGAGAGACGGAGGGCATACGGGGAGCTCCAGCGCCCTTATTTCATGAGAACAGCCGAAACTCCGGTCGCAGCTGCTGAAAGAAGGCTGGTCAAGGCGGTAATCATTCTTGTCGAATTTTCGGATGTAAAATTCACTGAAGGCGATATGGCAAAGTTCAACGCCCTGTGCAGCGAGGAAGGTTATTCGTACAACGGCGCGACAGGTTCGATAAAGGACTATTTCAAGGCGCAGTTCGGAGATCTGGCCGATTTCCAGTTTGATGTTTTCGGAACGTTTACCGCGCCTAAGCCCCAGTCATATTACGGTGGCAATGATTATTCCGGAAACGATGCCCACCCGGACGAGCTTGTGGCCGAGGCCTGCAAGGGGCTTGATGACCAGATAGATTTCAGCGAGTACGATCTGGATGGTGACGGTGTGTGCGATTTCGTATTCATGTTCTTTGCCGGAAACGATGAGGCCGACAATTACATGCTTTATGAGGACTGCATCTGGTCCCACGCTTGGGTTATTGACTATTATAATCCTAACCTAAGGCTTGACGGAGTGCGTATTTCAAACTATGCCTGCACTTCCGAGCTGAGGACGAATGGCTATTACGGTTCCCAGTTCACCGCAATAGGAAGTTTCTGCCATGAGTTCAGCCATACCATGGGACTGATGGACGCTTACGATACCGATTACAACAATGACGGTAATCCTGCTTCAGAGGCTCTTTGGGGCGTGACTTCGCTCATGGACAGCGGATGTTACAACAATGACTGCAATACTCCGCCAAACTATAATGCATACGAAAGGGAGATGCTGGGCATAGCTACTCCGACCGAGTTGCAGACCGGAAAAATGACCCTTGAACCTATAAATGAAAGCAACAGGTTCCTGAGAATCGAGTCCGATAAGAAGGACGAGTATTTTGTCATCGAATACCGCAAGAAAGAGGGCTGGGACGCATATCTGCCGACAAGCGGCATTCTCGCATACCATATCGACAAGTCCGACAATGCTGCCGGAAGGTCCTATTATTACGGCCGCTCCCTGACAGCGGCGGAGAGATGGCCTTATAACGAGGTGAACGCCTATCCTTACCATCAGTGCGCGGATTTGATAGAGGCCGGTAATTCGACATCTACACAAAACACCGCAGACGTATTTTTCCCGGGAGCAAAGAAAGTGACCATGCTTTCGACGGAAACCCATGATGCCTACAAGTCATGGAGCGGCAAGGAGGTACAGTATTATCTCGACAACATAGAAATAGAACCTTCGGAAGACGGTGCTTCGTTCATCCTCAAGGACGTAAATGCTCCGTTAATACCTATCGTGATTGATTATGACCTGACTGTGATAGGTCAGACGGCTACCCTGACATGGACTGCCGATATCGAGGATCCGGATGCTGTGGCAAAGGTACGGCTTTCGTTCAAGGACGGAGAGGAAATTTCGGTTCAGGAGCCGGAGGCCGACAGTGTGGAATTCACAGGTCTGGAAGCAGGTACGGCATATACGGCTACCATCTGGTATGAAAAGGACGGAGTCGAGGGTTCCGGATATTCGGTCGATTTTAAGACTTTCGAAAGCAGGAGCGACTTCCCTTATATTTACATGGACCGTCAGGCCTTGACGAAGGGAGGTTCCATGAAACTTAGGTTGATCAATCTCCAGGGCGAGGCTTCCGTGGAGTGGTATTTCAACGGGCAGGCCGTTGCCGACCCTGACAATTTCGCTCTTGATTTTTCCGGAGAAGGAAGGCTGGAAGCGCACATCTCCTATCCGGACGGCCGCGAAGAAAGCATAATGACTGTCATTAAATTGGAAAATTAATTTTTATATGAAAACCACGTCCTTTCCCCGTTTTATCGCAGTATCGGTCTTGGCTGCGATGCTTGTTTCATGCGTAGAAAAGACACCTCCGCAATACGGACTCGATCCGGCTCATGAGGAGTGGACGGATCCCGAAGTCAATTATATTAACAGGCTCGAATCGCATGCCGACATGTTTGCGTTTGCGGACAGGGCCGAAGCGGAAAGGGGAAAGGAGGTGTCGGAGAATTTTCTTTCCCTTCACGGACTGTGGAAGTTCCATTGGGCCGAGGATGCCGACGGGAGGGTGTCCAATTTTTACGTTCCCGACCTCGATGAGAGCGGATGGGGGAAGATTCCCGTTCCCGGGATATGGGAAATGAACGGTTACGGCGACCCGGTATATGTCAATGTGGGCTATGCGTGGAGGGAAAAATTCAGCAACGATCCTCCGCATGTTCCCGTAAAGGAAAACCATGTGGGTTCGTACCGTAAGGAAATCCGGATTCCGTCCGATTGGGACGGCAAGGAAATCATAGCCTATTTCGGGTCGGTCACTTCAAATATAACCCTTTATGTAAACGGGCAGTTTGTCGGTTACAGCGAGGACAGCAAGATAGCAGCCGAGTTCGATATTACCCCTTTCGTGATTCCCGGAAAGAAAAATCTGATTGCGTTCCAGGTATTCAGATGGTGCGACGGGACTTATCTTGAAGACCAGGATTTCTGGAGGATGTCCGGAGTCGCGCGGGAGGCATACCTTTATGCACGTGACAGGAAGCATATCTCGGACATACGCATCGAGGCGGGCCTTGCGGACGGTTATAAGGACGGTACCCTGGCCATTGAGGCCGATTATCCCGAGGATTGCCGGATCGGTGTCGAGATTCTCGGCCCTGACGGCAAGACAGTACGGACTTACGAAATGGCCGGCGGGGCAGGGGTGAGCGATGTTTTCGAAGACGTACTCCAATGGAATGCCGAGACCCCGAACCTTTATGAAGCGCTGTTCACCCTGTATGACGGCGACGGGTGTCAGATTGAAACCATAAGGCAGAACATCGGTTTCCGCCGTGTCGAGCTGGACGGCTGCAACGTATTGGTGAACGGGAAGCCGGTGCTCTTCAAAGGCGTGAACAGGCATGAAATGAATCCTTACGGGGGTTATTTAGTGTCGAAGGAAGACATGGAGGAGGACATCCGTCTGATGAAGGAGTTCAACATCAATGCCGTAAGGACATGCCATTATCCGGACGATCCTTATTGGTACTATCTCTGTGACAAATACGGGCTTTACATGGTGGCGGAGGCCAACGTGGAGTCCCACGGGATGATGTATACGGATTTCAGTGTTGCCAAGAATCCGGCATACAAGGATGCGCACGTGTCGCGTAACACCGACAATGTGCAGATTTACAAGAACCACCCGTCGGTCATATTCTGGTCTCTCGGCAACGAGGCAGGATACGGTGAGAATTTCAGGGCGGCAGGGGAAGCCGTCAAGGCCATGGACTCTACGAGGCTTCTGATTTACGAGCAGGACTGGGGTTTTGAGGTCGCAGATATCTATTCCCCGATGTACCGGAGGTATGCGGATGTGATAAAATATTGTGAAAACGACCCTAAGCGCCCGTTGATTCAAATCGAGTACGCCCATGCCATGGGAAATTCCGAGGGCGGTTTCAAGGAATATTGGGATCTGATAAGAAAATATCCCGCTTACCAGGGTGGATTCATCTGGGATTTTGTCGACCAGTCCGTCTATTATGAGAAAAACGGGAAGAAGATTCTCGCATACGCCGGGGATTTCAATGACAGCGACAGCGACGGGGACAAGAACTTCTGCAATAACGGGCTTTTCAGTCCGGACCGCAATCCGAACCCGCATGCATACGAGGTGAGGTATTATCATCAGCCTGTATGGACCGGGCTAATAGACACCCTCGGAGGGAAAATCTCCGTATTCAACGAATATTTTTTCCGTGACCTTTCCGCCTATAGGCTTGAATGGGAACTTGTTTCCGGTTGCGAAACAAAGGTTTCCGGAGTCGTGGACGGTCTGAACGTCGGGCCACAGCAGACCTGCGAGGTGGTGCTGGGTTATGAGCGCGATTCAGTGGCTGCATGGCTTTCCGGCGATGAAGGGCTGTTGCTGAATATTGATTTCGTCCTGAAATCCGATGAACCTCTGCTTCAGGCAGGGCACAGGGTGGCATACGCCCAATATGTTCTCAAAGAGGCGGACATGTACCGTCCTTTGGATGCAGGCGGCGGCATGGCCGCAGTGGAGGATTCCGGGGAATCTTTCATTCTCCGCGGAAACGATGCGGAAATACGCATTTCCAAGTCTACGGGCCTTGTCGACAGCTACGTATACGATGGTGTCCGGTTGCTTGCCGACGGCAGCAGCATAAGGCCTAATTTCTGGAGGGCCGTTACTGACAATGATTTCGGAGCGGGTCAGCAGCTCCGCTTCAGAGAGTGGCATTCTCCTGAGATGGTTCTGGAAAGCATCGGCATGGCCGGCGGTACCGGTTCGGGCAATGATGATGCGGTCAGGGCCGTGTTCAGATTCGAAAACATTCCGGCAAGGCTGGAACTGGAATATTCGGCCAACGAGGCAGGGGAACTGGCTGTAGTACAGAAACTCGTGCCTGATGAAAGGGTGGCGGAAATGGATGGCGCTTACAAATACATGTTCCGTTTCGGAATGCGTATGGAAATGCCTGAAACCTTCGACATGGTGGAATATTACGGCCGCGGTCCGTGGGAAAATTATTCCGACCGCAAGGGGTCGGCGGTATTCGGCTGTTATTCGTCTTCCGTTGAAGACATGTTCTATCCTTACGTGCGCCCTCAGGAATGCGGAACCCACAGTGACTTGAAGGAATGGACACTGGTTGACGATGGTGCGGAGTCTCGTGACGGCAGGAAGGTCGCGTTGACAATCAGTTCTCCGGAATATTTCAGCGCCTCATCGCTCTCTTATTCCCAGGAAACCCTCGATGAAGGGCCTGTGGAGCAGAAAGGGCAGAGGCATCCTGCCGAGCTTGTGCGCGACGGTTTCACTTCCGTATGCTTCGACAAGGTGCAGATGGGACTCGGCTGTATAGATTCATGGGGAGCATGGCCTATGGAGCAGTACATGGTTCCTTTCGGCGCCTATGAGTTTACCGTAAAGTTCACTCCGAAGTCTGAGTGATAATATCATCGTCCGGATTTCCGTTGAAACTGAGAGGGCGGGTCAAAAGTCGGACTCGCTCTCTTTTTATTCGTACTCCTGATGGAGTCCGGTTCCAAATATTCAATTCTCAAAGAGGAAAAAATTCCTTTTTGGTCACCCTCTTATTCTGCATTCGTTTTCCAGAAGTTCGATTCGGTCCGCCGGAATATATTCCGATATTTTCGCTATGGCATTTTCGTAATATGTTCTGCTGATTTCGCAGGCTGTAAGGCTGATTCCGGCATTGTAACATGCTATGGCTATCGTTCCGCTGCCCAGATGCGTATCCAGTATGCGGTCGCCTCCGCGCGACGTCTTGTTGAGTACGCCGTAGGGAGGGTCTACGATTGCCAGGTCGAAGTGTCCGTCGGGATACCGCGACATCAGCTGCATATTGTCTTCATTCGTAATAACTATCATTTTCCCGCCGCGGATGCTGAAAACTTGGAAACTGTCAGGGCGGAAATGTCGCCGCTTACGTCCTTGCCCAAATTTTCCGTTATTATTTTATCAAAATCGGCATAATCTATTTTCCGGATATCATTGTCAATGCAGTTGTAAAGATATTCGGCGAAGGTGCTTGCCAGTATTATCACCGTGGGGGTTCCCGATATGTCGCGTTTTGCGGCAGGGACATACCGTGGCGTTACGACTATCGTGTATTCGCCTCCGATTTCTTCACAGTGTTCCCGTAGTCGTCCTACGTTGATTCCCAATAGTTTGTTTGCCGTGGATTTGGATTCTACCGCAAATTTTTTCTTTTTATCGAGGTACAGGCATTCGATGTCTGTGTGTCCTGAACCGCCGACTCCCTTCGCATCGACGTTGTAGAACATGTTGAAACCGTCTATCAGGACGTTTTCGAACAGGTACGCCGTTTCGTTTTCAGGATTGTTGGAATATTGATCTATCAGTTTCGGCAGTTCCAGCAATTTGCCGATTTCCTGCGTTTCCCCTATTTCGGAAAGCAGTATGTCGGGATAAAAACTGTATATTTCCTTGATTATGTCGATTTGCAGCCTTCCCTTGTCATCCATCGGGATGGGTTTGTCCAAAAATGAGTACCGGTTCTGCAATTTGCCTGCAAGGCCGGTGAGATTTTCCGGCAACGAAACGGCGTTCCGTGTTATTTTCCTATAGGTCGCCGTATTTCCCTGCTGCAATTTGCAAATCACTGCCCCTTTCGTTTTCTTCAGGCCCCCTGCGCTTTTTAAAAATTCGGAGATGTAAGAAGCTGTTTAAAATTTTTTCAAAAGTTCTTTACGGCATCATTCCGGCACATTTTCGCCATTTTTATCGTTAAATAGCTCTGCTATTCTCCTCAAAAAACGACAAAAATCTGTGCGAAAGCCTGCCTCAAATGTTCTGAGAAAAAATTTTAAACAGCTTCTAATAATCCCATTCGTAGGCGGAATTTACGTAGGCATGCCTGTCTTGGAGGAATCTGTCGGTCAATTCGGTGTCTGACAGGCTGCGGAGTTCCAGAATCGACCGGACCAGCCGCTCGTATGACTCTTCATCCATCGTTTTGGTAAATATCACCAGATAGGCGACTTCGAAGGCATACACTTTATAATCGAGCCTTTCGTCCGAAAGCAACCGATAGGTCAGTCTGAACGGGTACAATCGGAATTCTTTTGCCGTTCCGCTGAACGGATGCCTGTACTGGAGGGCCCAAAGCATTGTGAGAAATATTTTCGATACCTTGTCCCTGTCATGGACATATTTCAGCAGCAGATTGCCTAATGGGCTGAACATAAACCTATTGATGCCATTTATCTGGGTCTTGTAACCGAACATGTAATAAGCCAACTGGTTTATCTTGTGGTTTATGGCATCCAAGGGCAGGCCCGGATTCCTTTCCGAGTACAGTCCCATATCCTTCAGCTTGAGGTTCAGTCTCGCTTTCTCTTCGTTGGTTATGGTGGTTTTAGAGAAAGACTTTAAAGTCTCGGCGACCGTGCACAGGTATTCGAAACAGCTTGTGTGCCTGTATAGTATCCATTTGGGGCGTTCTATTCTCGTCATGGCGGTCTGTCTGTCGCTTTGAATCTGTCCGACTATTTTCTTTACCAACAGCGGAGGGATGCTTTCGCCGATACATTCCCGTATCAGGATTTCGGGCGTATCGTCGGGAATGTTCCAATCCGCAGGCAGAGAAGACAGCAGCATCAGCTCCAGAGGAGTCAGGACACGGGCGTCCGAATATGTGCCGTCATCGTTTTTCCTTCCCGGATGTACGTTCATTTGGGAACTTATCGCATCGTTCCTCATTGTGATTGTAGGCGCAGGTTCATCCCATTTAATCCTTCTGTAAGTGGTGCTGTAGGCCTTGATTCTTTCCCCGTTTTCCTTTTGAGGATAATAGTCTTTGTTTTCCCACGCCGAATGTCCTTCGGGCGTATGCGCCATGGCTTCGACCTGACGTGCCGAGTGTTTTCTTGCGAAGTGCCATTTGATGTCGGATGATTCTCCGGCTTCTATGCTCGGCAGATGTCCTATGGCCTCCCTGACTGTAACCCATGGGCTTTTTTCCGGTTCTCCCCATGCAAGTCCTTTGCGGTACATTTTTATAATGGCCCTGTTTCTGTGCTGGGGAACGCCGTAATCCGCTGCATCATAGACTTTTGCATCGATAACAAAATCTTCGTGGAATGAGTTTGCCAGGATTTCCGTCACTTTCATCTTTTTATCCATGAAAGGCAGTTCCATTCTTAAAAACCGGGGAACGTTTTCTATCATCACGTAGTCCGGATTCTTCAGTTTTATAAAGTCGATAATCCTGAATATAAGAAAATTACGTTCGTCCTGGCACATTTGTTCCAAGGTCCTGTTTTTCCCGGCGACACTCATCCCCTGACACGGAGGGGAGGCCAGAAGGAAGTCTATCTTTTCCGGAACCGCGCTGACAAGGGAGGAATATACTTCCTCATCCAGAATGTCCCCGCAAATCATTTTGGACTAGGGATACAGTGAGCTGTACAGGTCGGCCCTTTCTTTAAGAAGTTCGTTGGCGGCAATAATCTTTACGCCGGCATCTTCAATATATTGTTCATCAATGCCTGCTCCCGAAAACAAAGATACTCCTGTCAACATTTTTTCTTTCATTGCCTGTCAGATGGAATCCGAATGCAAACTTACGGAAAAATCCTCATATCGCCGTCTTAGTTTCCGCAATTCCGGCCGCATGGCCCTGATTCTCCGTAAATCATTGAAGTACGTCGGGAAAAGGTTCACCCTGTAATGGACGGTCTTGCGTATGAGGCCGAAAAACAGCGAAATCCTTGCGGCGGCGCGGGCGATGCCGCATTTTCCCGGGTCGCATCCGATGAGCAGCAAATCCTTGAAAATATCGTTTTTGTCATAAAGTGTCCTGTCCCCGTAGCTGTCCCTGTCGTGGAAAACCCTGGCTTGCGGAACGACGAAGATGCCTTTTGAGAGGTATCTCAGACGTGCGAGATATTCGGAAGCCGCGCCTGAAGCCGTGTCGAAAAACGGGTTGAGCGGGCCGGTTTCCTTAATCAGGTCCGCCGGGATGAGCCAGCAGCCCGACGGGACGTTTCCGACACGGATTTTGCCGGCATCTGCCCTGTTTTTTTTCAAGGCCTTGCGGAGTTCCCGTGAGTGTCTGACGGTTTTGGATGAGAATGAAGTTTCATAATCCGTCCCCGGGCCGTTCAGGTATGCCGGGACAAGAAGCGAATCGTCCGTACAGCAGGCTTCGAGAGCTTCCAGAGCCTCTGGAGCGAGCCAGACATCATGGTGCATGAGCAGTACGGCCTCGGCTCCGGATGCAAGGGCACGGTCTATCCCGGCCTGTGCCGCGGCTGTAAAACCATGCTTTACGTCTGGATTTACGTCGCTCTCTGCCGTCCGGATTATCTCGGCTTCGGGGAAAGTACGGCTTATGTATTCAAGAGTCCCGTCCGTGGAAGCATTGTCCGCAACTATGACATGCGGCCTGATGCTGTGCCGGTTATCGCAGAAAAGCGATGAAAGGGATTTTTCCATCCATTTCATCGCATTGCATGTCACTATGACCGCATAAATCTTCATGAAGTTTTATGTCAGTCGAGTTTCAATACGGCCATGAAGGCGCTCTGAGGCACTTCCACATTGCCTACCTGGCGCATGCGCTTCTTGCCTTTCTTCTGTTTTTCAAGCAGTTTTCTTTTACGGGTGATGTCACCTCCGTAGCATTTTGCGGTCACGTCCTTACGCACGGCCTTTACGGTCTCGCGGGCGATGATTTTCGCTCCGATGGCGGCCTGTATGGCGATATCGAATTGCTGGCGCGGGATAAGTTCTTTGAGTTTTTCGCACATTTTCCTTCCGAAATCGTATGCGTGCTCGCGGTGTATCAGGCTTGAAAGCGCGTCAACCGGCTCGGAGTTGAGGAGGATGTCGAGTTTTACCAGGTCCGCCTTCTTGAATCCGATGACATGGTAATCGAAGGAGGCGTAACCCTTTGAGATGGATTTGAGTTTGTCGTAAAAATCAAAGACAATCTCGGCCAAAGGCATTTCATAATTGAGTTCGACCCTGTCCGAGGAAAGGAAATGCTGTCCTGTAAGCGTTCCCCTCTTGTCGAGGCAGAGTTTCATTATGCCTCCGAAAAATTCGCTTTTCGAAATAATCTGGGCCTTGATGTAGGGCTCTTCGATATAGTCTATCAGCGTAGGTGCGGGAAGTCCGGAAGGATTGTGTACGTCGAGGACTTCGTGCTGGGTGGTGTAGACTTTGTACGAAACATTCGGGACGGTGGTGATTACGTCCATGTCGAATTCCCTGTAAAGCCTTTCCTGGACTATTTCGAGGTGCAGAAGCCCGAGAAAACCGCATCTGAATCCGAAGCCGAGGGCAAGCGAGGATTCCGGCTCGAAAACGAGCGAAGCATCGTTCAGGCGGAGTTTTTCGAGGGAGGCGCGCAGGTCTTCGTATTCATCCGCTTCGACAGGGTAGACTCCGGCGAAAAGCATTGGTTTTACTTCTTCGAATCCCTCTATCGAGGAAGTACATGGCCTGTCCACATGGGTTATGGTATCGCCGACCTTGACTTCGGCGGCTGTTTTTATTCCGGAAATGATATAGCCCACGCTTCCGCACGGTATCTCGTCCCGCGGTTCGAGCTTCATTTTCAGAACCCCGACCTCGTCGGCTTCGTACTCCCTTCCGGTATTGAAGAATTTTACTTTGTCGCCGGTACGGATGGAGCCGTTTTCCACCTTGAAGTAGGCGATGATTCCGCGGAAAGAGTTGAATACGGAATCGAAAATAAGAGCCTGGAGAGGGGCTTCCGGATCTCCGTCCGGGGCCGGAATGCGGTCGACTATCGCATCGAGGATTTCATCCACTCCCTGGCCTGTTTTCCCGGAGGCGAGGATGATTTCGTCCGGGTCGCAGCCGAGAAGTTCCACGACCTGGTCTTTTACGACATCCACCATGGCCGAGTCCATGTCAATCTTGTTCAGGACCGGTATTATGGTCAGGTCATGCTCGATTGCGAGATACAGGTTCGAGATGGTCTGGGCCTGTATGCCCTGGGTGGCATCCACTACAAGGAGCGCCCCTTCGCAGGAAGCTATGGCGCGTGACACCTCGTATGAGAAATCCACATGTCCCGGGGTGTCAATCAGGTTCAGGATATAGTTCTGCCCGTCTTTGGCATATTCCATCTGTATTGCATGGCTCTTTATAGTTATGCCTTTTTCGCGCTCGAGATCCATCGAGTCGAGAACCTGGTTTTCCATGTCTCTTTCACTGAGGGTGCGGGTCGCTTCGAGCAGTCTGTCCGCCAGTGTGCTTTTCCCGTGGTCGATATGGGCTATGATTGAAAAATTCCTAATGTTTTTCATTTTACAGAAATATATGGTGCAAATATAGCGAAAATTGAAAAAAGGGCGTACATTTGCTTACTGTTTGGAAACTGGGGGACAGTTTCCGGTTTTGCCATTAAATTTTAAAGCTTATGTCTAAAACAGAAGAACTAAGACGCATCGCGTCGCAGGTGAGGCGCGATATCATACGCATGGTGCATTCCGCAAAGTCGGGGCATCCGGGTGGCTCTCTCAGCAGCACTGAGATAATGACGGCCTTGTATTTCAATGTAATGAAGCACAATCCGTCCGGTTGGAGAAGGGATGCCAGGGGCTATGATGCCTTCATCCTTTCAGCCGGACACCTTGCTCCGGTGTATTATTCGGTACTTGCGCGGAGCGGGTATTTCGACATTAAGGAACTCGGCACGTTGAGGCAGTTCGGCAGCAGGCTCCAGGGGCATCCTTGTACGGAAAAAGGCCTTCCGGGAGTTTTCCAGCCTTCAGGCTCTCTCGGACAGGGGCTTTCGGCAGCGGCCGGAATTGCTCTCGCCAAGAAGATGGACAAGGACGGCAACCGCGTATATGTTCTTCTCGGAGACGGAGAATGCGAGGAAGGCCAGATTTGGGAGGCGGCCATGTTTGCCGCAAATCACGGACTCGACAACCTGATAGCCGTAATGGACTGGAACAACCAGCAGATTGACGGCAAGGTTTCCGATGTTGCAGGCGTGAAGGATTATGAACCTATATGGAAGGCATTCGGCTGGGAAACCATAGTCTGCAACGCCCATGATTTCGATTCCCTCCTCGGTGCTTTCGACAAGGCAAAAGCCGCCGGAAAGCCGGCCATAATCCTGGCTAAGAGCAACATGGGCCAGGGTGTGGATTTCATGTGCGGCACGCACAAATGGCACGGCAAGGCACCTTCGGATGAGCAGGCCGCAGCCGCCCTCGCGCAGCTCGAAGAAACTTTAGGAGATTATTAATCATTGAAAACTTTTGAAGATATGAAAGAAGAATATATAAATACCGGAAACAAGGATACCCGCAGCGGTTTCGGCGCCGGGCTTTATGAAGCCGCATCGCGCAATCCCGAGATAATCGCTTTATGTGCCGACCTTGCAGGTTCTCTGAAAATGGAAAAATTCGCCGAAGCCTGGCCCGAGAGGTTCATCCAGTGCGGTATCGCCGAGGCGAACATGATAGGAGTGGCCGCCGGTGCCGCCCTTACCGGCAAGATTCCTTTTGCTGGGTCTTTCGCCGAATTCATAACCGGGCGTGTCTATGACCAGATACGCCAGGAAGTGGCTTACGGCAATACCAATGTCAAGATAGCAGCTTCCCATGCCGGCATTACCCTCGGTGAGGACGGTGCCACCCACCAGACAATGGAAGACATAGCCCTTATGAGGGTGCTTCCAAACATGGTGGTGCTCAATCCTTGCGACTACAACCAGACAAAGGCTGCCACTGTTGCTGCCGCTGCATACCAGGGGCCGGTGTATCTCCGTTTCGGACGTCCGTCCGTGCCTAATTTTACTCCGGAAGACCAGGTCTTCGAGATAGGAAAGGCCCTGAAACTCGTCGAGGGCTCGGATGTGTCCGTGTTTGCTACCGGCCATCTTGTCTGGGAAGCCTTGCAGGCTGCAAAAGAACTTGAAAATGAGGGGATATCAGCGGAAGTAATCGACATACATACCATAAAACCGTTGGATACCGAGGCTGTCGTCGCTTCGGTCATGAAGACCGGGGCGGCCGTATGCGCTGAAGAGCATCTCATCGCAGGCGGTTTGGGAGAACTCATCTCCGGTACTCTTGCAAGGCGTTATCCTGCACCTGTCGAATTTGTGGCGGTGGATGACAAGTTCGGCCAGAGCGGTTCCCCTTCCGAATTGATGAAAGCCTACGGGCTTGATGCGGCCCACATTGTGGAAGCCGCCCGGAAGGCTGTCGGCAGGAAAAACAGGTAATACCTGCCATAGTAAGGCTCGACAGTATCCGGTTGGAAGACGGGAGAATCATAGAAATGTTTGAAAACGGGCGCACTGAAGAGGCGTTCGGGGCGATAGTGGACACCTACAAGGAAAAACTGTACTGGCACATCAGACGGATGGCCGGCTCCCACGAAGACACCGATGATATACTTCAGAACGTTTTCATGAAAATATGGACGGGACTCCCTTCATTCCGCGGGGAATCCCGTCTTTTTACCTGGATATACCGCATAGCTACGAATGAGACCGTAACTTTCCTCAACCGTAAGAGGCTTCGTTCGTTCCTTTCATTCGGTGAAGTCTCTCCGCCCTACTCGGTCGAGACGGACCCGTGGTTCAACGGGGATGAAATACTGAAAAAACTGTATAAATCCATAGCCTCGCTGCCTCCGAAACAACGTCTCGTATTCAACATGCGGTATTTCGAAGAAATGAAATATGAGGATATGTCGGAAATCCTCGGCACATCTGTAGGCGCCTTGAAAGCTTCGTACCACCATGCCTACAAGAAAATAGTGTCCGACATGAAGGAAAGCATCGGCTAATCTGTTCAGTGCATCGGATTGGCTGTTCGAAGTATCGGCAGAACCGGTCTGTCCTGTCAGGCGGGAAATCTGCTTTGAATCTGCCCTGTATTTTTTGTAAACCGACTTGGCAAGCTCGGTTTTTTCTTCTATTGACAATTCGGAAATGTTTGTTTTTCTGATGTTTGTTTTTCTGAATTGCGAGATACATAGGGACTTATACCGTTTCTTTCCTGTGTTATGACGATGCGGAAACCCCACACAGCTTTGAGGGCGAGTGGAGCGGGAAAATCGTCGTAAGCGATGAGACCGGACCTTACGAAAATTACGGGACAGGAATGAAAATTTCCCGCTTCATCTAAACCTTTGCCCTCGGAGCCTGTCTAATAAGTGTTTGTTTTTAATCATAATATCGTGGAAGACAAGATAAAGGACATAGAAGACAAGAGTTTGAAAATCAATCCGTACACTGTTCCAGATGGCTATTTCGGCTCGTTGGACACAAGGATAATGGGACGTATCGGAGGCCTCGGGACGGAGGGTTCCGGTGTATGGGAGAGATATTTCAAGCCGGCTTTGGGCATGGCCCTGTCTTTTGCCCTTGTCTTTGCCATAGGTTTCGGGATAATGAAACTTACCGGCAGGGAAGACGGGGCGGATTTCATGTCCTTAGACGAGTACGATATGATGAAGGCTGTGGTCTACAACGTTTCCGATGAGGATTCGTCCGCGACATCCGATAATGCATTGACTGAAGACGAGGTCGTCGAGTACCTTATGTGCGAAGACCGGGTCATGCTGTATCTCGCGGCCACTTATGACGAGGACGAATAATAATTTTTTACGATATGAAGAAAAATTTTTGGTTTATTTTCATTTTCTGCTGTTTCGCATTTTCCTTTTTGCCGGTTTCATCCTTTGCCGCTTCTGGGCCTGCCGGGCCGGGATGCGGTCATGACAGGGGCTGGAAAGAGAAGATAATGGCTGAAAAAATAGCTTATTTTACTTCCGAACTCGATCTCACTCCCGAGGAGGCACAGCTCTTCTGGCCTGTTTACAATATGTTGCAGGACGAGCGGGAAAAATATCATCGTGAATCGCGTGATTGCATGAGGCTTCTCGAGGATGCGATAAGGGAAGGGCAGCCGGAAAAGGAGATAGCACGTCTTCTGGACAGGTATATAGAGGCTGCGGAAAATTGTGACGGCATGAGGGAAAAGACACGGGATGAGGTAAGCAAGGTGCTTTCCGAAGAGAAGACGGCCAGGCTGTTCATCGCGGAGGAGCACTTCATGATGAAGCAGTTCAGAAATCTTAAAGGAAAAAAATAAAGCTCCAAAGCCCATTACGGCATGATTCATGCAATATGATGGGCGTTTTGTAGTATAGTTAGTGGTTTTTTAGTGGTTAGTTTTTGGCCTCAGAACTTGCAATACAGTTCTGAGGTCTTTTTTATGTATTCGATGCTGTATTTTCCGTCTCTGTAAACGGTCAGTCTTTCAGATTCCAAGGGCCGCCTTTTCCGCGAAAATTCGGTTATGATGCGGCTTTCCGGGCGGTCTTCTGTCGGGTGTATGTAGGTTATGCGGTTCAGGTACAGCCCTTTGTCCGAGCCTTCTGCAAGCACGGCTATTTTGTCTGCTGCCGGAAGTATCATCGTCACCCGTCCTTTTTCCGAAAGATTGGCGCAGGCATACTCGAGAATGTCCCTGTATGACAGCCGGTCTGTATGGCGGGCGTACCTTTTCCGTTCATCATGTGACTTGATAAGGTTGTCGTAGTACGGAGGGTTGGAAACGATAAGGTCGTACGGCCCTCCGGCGGCGTTTTCGGGTTGTCGAACCTGTGGATTGCCGCTTTGGAAATCCGCAAGCGAGGTGTGTACGGCTGTCATGTTGGCGGCCCAGGGCGACAGGCCGAAGTTGTATGAGGCTTCCTGCGCGGCGGCGTTGTCGATGTCGATTCCCGTTATTCCGGTTCCGGGAAGCAGGCCGTTCCGGCCCGGCCTGCCGCCCTGGGCCTTGTTTAGCCTTTGTGCGGCTATCAGGGCTACCGCCCCTGTGCCCGTGCCGATGTCGAGGATTGTCCTGTCTTCAGGGAAGATGCTGCAACAGACACCGAGCAGCACGGAGTCCGTATTGATTTTCATCGGGGCTGCCTCGTTGCGTATCGAGAATTCTTTAAACCGGAACAAATGCATCAGAAAGCGAGGGACGAATCAATCGTTATGAAATTACCGTCCTTCATTTCCAGGGCCCTGTCGCACATGGCGGCGAGTCCGGTATCGTGGGTGACTATCAGAATTGTCTGCCCGAAGTGTTCGCGCAGCTTGAAGAACAGCCCGTGTATCTCTTCTTTCGTCTTGCTGTCGAGGTTTCCAGACGGCTCGTCCGCAAACAGTACCGAAGGGTTGTTCATTATGGCGCGGGCTACCGCCACCCTCTGCTGTTCTCCGCCTGACAGTTCGGAAGGTTTGTGGGAGGCCCTTCCGGAAAGTCCTACTTCTTCAAGCAGTTCCAGCGCGCGTTTGGATGCGGAGGCAAAACTTTCTCCGGCGATGAGGGCGGGCATCATTACATTTTCCTTGGCAGTGAATTCCGGCAGCAGATGGTGTGCCTGGAAAACGAAGCCTATTTCCCGGTTACGGAAATCGGCCAGTTTTGCGGATGTAAGTCCGGATAATTCTTTCCCGTTTATTTCCACCGTCCCCTTGTCCGGGGTCATCAGTGTCCCTAAAATCTGTAGGAAGGTCGATTTACCGGCCCCGCTTGCCCCGACAATTGCCACGACTTCGCTTTTTCTCACGGAAATGTCCACTCCTTTCAGTACCTTCAGCTGTCCGAATGATTTTTCTACCCCTTCTGCCCGTATCATGCTTGCTTTCCGTATCATGCCTTCTGACCGTTCCGTGCCATTTGTCTGTGCCATGCTTTCTGCCAATGTCGTGCTATCTGCTTGTGCCGTCATAATGAAGAATCTCTATTGAATGAGTCCCTAAAAATTATTTTGACAAAGTTAATGCAATTTTTCGACTATGCCAGATGAGAAATTTTGAGAATTTTATTTCAAAATTTGGATAAGTAAAAAAAACAGCCTACCTTTGCTGTCCGTTTCGGAAGAAACGTTCTTTCGGGGTGTGGCGCAGTTGGCTAGCGCATCTGGTTTGGGACCAGAGGGTCCTGTGTTCGAGTCACAGTACCCCGACAGATTGAAGAAGACGGCTGGAAGCAATTCTGGCCGTCTCTCGTTTTGGTATGATTGGCATTATCCGCCGGTCCGGTATTCTTCATCTGTCTTTTGGGGGGGAAGTGAACCATTTTCCCGCTTTTTTGGTGCACTTTCCCGCTGGAAATGTTGATTCTACCGCCATTTCGCCTTTTTTCCCGGGGAAAGTGAACCACTTTCCCGCGAATCAGGTGCACTTTCCCCTGAGGTTATTAAATGCCGATAGTCAACGCATCCATAAAGTTGGCTACACTTCACGGTTCCATTTCGTGACAGATAAAGCAACATCCCGGGAGAAAAAAGACAAAGGCCATGATGAAGGAAGGAAAACCGTATTTTATCGGCAAATTTTCCACCACATAGCCATCTTGTTGAGGTTGATAGTGTTGATAATCAGTGTGTTGTAAAAACGTGGGCTGGCTTTGGGTACTTTCTGAAGTACCCAAGCGCAGGGGTAGTTTTGGTAAAATGTTGATTGTCAATATATTGTAAAACTACCAGCTGGCTATGGGGTAGAAAAAGTGTCCCGTCCGTTCATACTTCGCTGTACGGCCTTACATATTAAGAAGCTGTTCTCCCGAAAGGATGGCAGTTGATTTTGTTCGGGTCATGGAAGAGAAATAAGGACACGGAAGATTCCGACCGGAATTATCCGTTGGTCCGGAAAAGGAATGGAAGCGGAATGAGGGGGTAAAATAGGAATTTATCGTGTCATTTTCCACCCCACAGCCAGCCTTCTTTTCTGGATCCGCTGACAGTCAATGGTTTACAAAAACAGGGATGGATTTGGGTACTTCACAAGGTACCCAAGCGCAGGATGAATTTTGGTAAAACATTGATTATTAATGTGTTATAAAAATAGTGGATGGACATGGGGTGGAAAATGGAATGAGGAGGGGAAAAATGTGTCCCGTCCACCTGCCGCCTGCCGCCTACCCGGTGTTAGAATATTCCGTAGAGGGCTGAGCCGGAGCCTGACATGGATGCGTATACCGCGCCGACTTCGTATAGGGAGGCTTTGATTGCTCCCAAGGCGGGGTGTTTTCTGAATATGCTTTTTTCGAAATCGTTGACGATACGGCCTTTCCATTGCTCCAAGGGCAGGGAGGATATGAGTTCACGAAGCCCGGTTTCGGGCATTGCTGGTTTTACTCCCGAGTAAGCCTCGGCGGTAGAGACGGCTATCCCCGGTGTCACAACCCCGATTTTGCGGCCCGAAAGGATGGGGCAGGAGATGGGTGTCAGGATTTCGCCACGGCCTGAAGCGAACATCGGTCTGTTGTAGATGAAGAACGGCACATCGCTTCCGAGGTGGGAGGCATGGATTGCGAGCCTTTCATCGTCAAGCCCGAGCGAAAACAATTCGTTCAGCATTTTCAGGGTGAAGGCAGCATCTGCCGAACCTCCTCCGAGTCCGGCCCCGGTAGGAATTCTTTTGGTAAGGGAAATGTCGGCCCCGGTAAGCGGATAGTGTGCGGCCAGTTCATTGTAGGCCTTGATGCACAAATCCTTGTCTTTCGGCCATCCGTTTTCGGAAAAATCATCATTATTGGTCGGCTTGTCCATGCCCGGTGTTCCTTCCGTGCCGGGCAGGCTGTCGGCCCAGGATATTTTCAGTGTTGTCCGGCCGTCCGTGCGCGGGGTGATTTCGAGGGTATCGTACAGGTCGCCGTCATAGCCGAAATCTTTAGTAAGCGGTATGAAAACGGTCTCGATATCATGAAAACCGTCATCGCGGCGTTTCAGGATATTGAGACCTATGTTGATTTTCGGATTAGGAAAACTTTTCATGTCAGCATTTCCGCTTGTAAAAGCATTACAGCTTGTGGCAATATTCTCGCTCGGAGCAGTGTTTCACTTGTGCGAGCATTTCCGCTCCGGCGGTTATCCGCACTTGGAGTAGCCGCAGTCCATGCAGACAAGGCAGCCTTCCTGGTAGACGAGGTTGTTGGAACCGCATTGACCGCATTTCTTTCCGGTTTCGTCCTTGGTACCGTTAGGGATGTATCTCTTCAAGGCGCGTTCCACACCGTTCTTCCATGTGTTGATTGAATCGGAATCGAGTTCGAGGCCCTGTACGAGGTTGAGGATGTCAACGATAGGCATTCCGTTGCGAATGACACCGGAAATAAGTTTCGCATAGTTCCAGAACTCTTTGTTGAACATGTGCGAGATGCCTCCCACGACGTTCTCATATCCGTATTTGTCCATGTAGTGGAAGTCATAACGGGATTTTCCTCCGTTAGGATTTTTCTTCTTGACTATCCAGCCATGGTCTATGGCTGCCGGGATATGGCGGCTGTCATCGTCCACGAGACCGGTGAAGATTTCGTATGGACGGCCTTCCATAAGTCCCACGAGGGCAATCCAGTTTTCCTTGCCGTTGCGGAACCTTATGACATCGGCTTCGAGGGATATTGGCCTCTTGCGCGGATGGCGGTAGGTGTCTTTCTCCTTCTCCTTGTTGGAGACAAGCACGCCGGAGCGTGAGCCTTCACGGTATACGGTGATGCCTTTGCATCCGGATTCCCATGCGGTGCGGTATACTTTGGCCACCATCTCTTCGGTTATGTCGGACGGGAGGTTTACCGTAACGCTTATCGAATGGTCCACCCATTTCTGGATTTCTCCCTGCATCCTTACTTTCGCTACCCAGTCTATGTCCGCACTCGTGGCCTTGTTGTAAGGCGATTCCTGTACGAGTTCAGCAAGCTCGTCCGGGGTCATCTGCTTCACCTGTTCGATGTTGTATCCTGCAATTTCGCACCAGGTGAGGAATTTGTGGTGGAAGACATAGTATTCTTCGAAGCAGTCTCCCTGTTCGTCCTTGTAGGATATCCTGACATTCTTGTCATTAGGATTCACTTTCTTGCGGCGTGTATAGAACGGGAGGAACACCGGTTCTATACCGGAAGTGGTCTGGCTCATCAGGCTGGTAGTGCCGGTAGGTGCGATTGTAAGCATCGAGACGTTGCGCCTGCCGTATTTTACCATGTCTTCGTAAAGTTTTCCGTCCGCTTCCTTGATTCGGAGAATCATAGGGTTGTTCATTTCCCTGCGGTGGTCGTATATAGGGAAGGCACCCCTTTCTCTGGCCATTTCGACGGAGCATCTGTAGGCTTCGACAGCAAGGGTTTTCTGTACATTTACGGCAAAGTCTATGGCTTCATCGCTGCCGTATCTCATCCCGAGGGCTGCAAGCATGTCGCCTTCGGCCGTAATGCCGAGTCCTGTACGGCGGCCTCCAAGGGATTTCCTGCGGATTTTTTCCCAGAGTTCAAGCTCGGTGCGCTTGATGTCCATCTCTTCCGGATCATCGGTAATCTTCTTGATAATCAGGTCGATTTTCTCAATTTCCAAATCGAGGAGATCGTCCATCATGCGCATGGCCTTTCTTACGTGCGCCTTGAAAAGGTCGAAATCGAAGCGCGCTTTGTCCGTGAACGGGTCGGTTACGTATGAATACAGGTTGATTGCTATGAGACGGCAGCTGTCGTAAGGACAGAGAGGAATCTCTCCGCAAGGGTTGGTGCTGACCGTCCTGTAACCGAGGTCGGCATAACAGTCGGCAACAGATTCGCGGAGCACGGTGTCCCAGAAAAGCACACCGGGTTCGGCCGATTTCCAGGCGTTGTGGATGATTTTCTCCCAAAGCGCTGCGGCTTCGATGTCCTGTCCGTATTTTTCCGGAACTGAAGGGTCGATAGGGAAACGCTGGTGGTATTCCTTGTGGTCGAGGGCCGCTCTCATGAATTCGTCGTCGACTTTGATGGAAACATTGGCGCCGGTTATCTTCCCGGGCTGCATCTTTGCGTCGATGAATCTTTCGGCATCAGGGTGTTTGATGGACAGGGTGAGCATGAGGGCCCCGCGTCTGCCGTCCTGCGCCACTTCACGGGTGGAGTTGGAGTACCTTTCCATGAACGGCACTATGCCGGTCGAGGTAAGGGCGCTGTTCATCACAGGAGAACCTGTAGGCCTTATGTGTGAAAGGTCGTGTCCGACACCTCCGCGGCGTTTCATCAGCTGCACCTGTTCTTCGTCTATCTTCATGATGCCGCCGTAAGAATCGGCCGGATGGTCGGAGCCTATTACGAAACAGTTCGAGAGTGAAGCTACCTGATGGTCGTTTCCGATGCCTGCCATAGGGCCTCCCTGCGGTATGATGTATTTGAAACGGTCGAGCAGTTCGAAGATTTCCTCTTCGGAGAGCGGATTAGGATAATTTCTTTCTATCCTGGCAAATTCACGGGCAAGCCTGTGATGCATTTCTTCCGGATTTTTCTCGTAGATATGGCCGAAAGAATCCTTCTGCGCATACTTGTTAATCCATACTGAAGCCGCCAATTCATCGCCCTTGAAATATTCCCGACTGCTTTCAAGGGCCTCTTCATACGCAACTGTCTTTTCCATTGTAGTGCTGTTTACATGATAAGGAATACAAAGATATACTATATAGGCGCAAGTGTGAAAAGAAAATTCAGATACTTATCAATAGGTTATCAACATGTAGGCCAATGCGCTCTTTGTCAGTATCTTCATGTATCATTCCGATAATCGGTGAGACGAAGGCGCGGAGCAGAATGTCCCGTGCGTTTTTTTCGGATATTCCACGGGAACGCATATAGAAAATCTGGTTCTCATCGAGTTTTCCGATAGTGGCCCCATGGGAACATTTTACATCGTCAGCGTAGATTTCGAGCTGGGGGAGGGTTTCGATTCTTGCGTTTTCGCTCAGGAGGATTCCGTGGCTCTCCTGATACGCCTCGGTCCTCTGGGCTCCCGGGGCGACCGTGATTTTTCCGTGGAAGCCGCATTTCGCGTTTCCGGAAGCGATTGTGCGGAAAGATTGCGTGCTCGTGCAGTTTTCGGCGAGATGCCTTACGTTGATTTTCATCTCCGTACCGTCATTCCCTTTGCAGATGGCGGCCCCGTATATCCTGCATGAAGCGTTTTCGCCCGTGAGACGGATATCCGTGGCGAGTGAAAATCCTCCATCAGCCGCCGAATCACCGCCCGAGAGGGAGACGATTACGATTTCCAGGCTTCCTCCTTCCCGTATCTCGATGTCTGCGGGCAGTCTTTCTTCTTTTGTGCAGCCTGCCCCGTGTACGATTGTAAGCGCCATGCGCTCTTGCTGGCTTATGACGAGCCTTTTGTTGCCGGTACCGTTGTCACCCATGGTTCTTACTTGTTGATAATCCAGTCGTAACCGCGCTGTTCGATTTCTTTCGCAAGCTCTTTTCCCGCCTCGTAGACAATGCGCCCGCCCGCGAGAACGTGTACCTTGTCCGGTACTATCATGTCAAGGAGCCTTTCGTAGTGAGTGATGACTATTGCTGACGTATCTTCCCGCTTGAGGCTGTTTACCCCGGCGGCCACTATTTTCATCGCATCCACGTCAAGTCCGCTGTCGGTCTCGTCAAGGATTGCAAGTACGGGTTCGAGCATGGCCATCTGGAAAACTTCGTTCCTTTTTTTCTCTCCCCCGGAGAATCCTACGTTCACATCCCTTTTCGCAAAGTCGCTTTTCATCTGTACAAGCTGCATCTTCTCTTTCATGAGTTTGAGGAACTCGCTTCCCGTAAGGGGCTGAAACCCTTTAGCTTCACGGTGTGCGTTCACTGCCGCTTTCATGAAGTTGGCGTTGGATACGCCCGGTATCTCTACCGGGTATTGGAAACTCAGGAAGATGCCTTCTCGGCTTCTTTCTTCCGGAGACATTGCGAGGAGGTCCCTGCCTCTGAAGGTGATTTCGCCTTCGGTCACTTCATAGCGGTCCCTGCCTGTGAGCACCGCCGACAATGTGCTTTTGCCGGCACCGTTCGGCCCCATGATGGCATGGATTTCGCCTTCGTTTATCGTAAGGTTTATGCCTTTGAGTATTTCCTTGCCGTCTATGCTGGCGTGCAGATTCTTTATTTCAAGCAATTTATTCATTTTTCTATAAAAATTTTCGGTTTATCCCACGCTGCCTTCAAGTGAAACCGACAGGAGCTTCTGGGCTTCCATCGCAAACTCCATAGGCAGCTTGGCGAGGACTTCCTTTGCATAGCCGTTCACTATCAGGCCTACGGCGTCTTCTTCCGAGATGCCTCTCTGGCGGGCATAGAAAAGCTGGTCTTCGCTGATTTTCGATGTCGTGGCCTCGTGTTCCACTACGGCGTTGGGGCAGCTGCTCTGTATTACCGGGAAGGTATGCGCCCCGCAACGGTCCCCTATCAGAAGGCTGTCGCACTGGGAAAAGTTGCGTGCGTTTTCGGCGGTTTTCGCAAACCTTACGAGTCCGCGGTAGCTGTTCTGGCTCCGGCCGGCCGAAATGCCTTTGCTCACAATCCTGCTCCGGGTGTTCCTCCCTATGTGTATCATCTTTGTACCCGTATCGGCCTGCTGGAAGTTGTTGGTGAGCGCTACCGAGTAGAACTCCGATACGGAGTCGTTCCCTTTCAGTATGGTGCTCGGGTATTTCCATGTAATGGCGGAGCCGGTTTCGACCTGTGTCCAGAAGAGGCGGCTCCGTTCCCCCTTGCATATTCCCCGCTTGGTGACGAAGTTGTAAATGCCTCCCCGCCCCTGTTTGTCGCCGGGATACCAGTTCTGTACGGTAGAGTATTTTACTTCTGCATCGTCCAGTACTACTATTTCGACTACGGCGGCATGGAGCTGGTTTTCGTCCCTCATCGGGGCGGTGCAGCCTTCGAGGTAGCTTACATAGGAGCCTTCATCGGCGACGATGAGGGTCCTTTCAAACTGTCCTGTGCCTTTTGCGTTGATTCTGAAATAGCTCGACAATTCGATAGGGCATCTGACCCCTTTCGGTATGTAAACGAACGAGCCGTCGCTGAATACGGCCGAGTTGAGGGCGGCAAAATAATTGTCCCCGGCCGGAACTACACTTGCAAGGTATTTCCTTACCAGTTCCGGATGCTCTTTTACGGCTTCGGAAAAAGAGCAGAAAATGATGCCTTTCTCGGAAAGGACCTGTCTGTATGTCGTAGTCACCGATACGGAGTCGAAGACCGCATCGACCGCAACTCCTGCCAGAGCCTCCCTTTCGTGGAGGGGGATGCCGAGTTTCTCGAAAGTCTCGGCCAGCGCCGGGTCTATTTCCTTAGGCCTGTCCTTGTCTTTCTTCGGGGCGGCATAATAGACTATGTCCTGATAGTCTATCGGAGGTATGTCGAGATGCGCCCATTCCGGCATTTTCATCCCGCACCATCTTTTGTATGCGTCGAGACGGAATTCAAGCAGCCATCCGGGCTCTCCCTTTTTTGCCGATATGAGCCTTATGATGTCTTCGTTCAGCCCTTTGGGGATGAATTCCTGCTCCACGTCGGTGGTAAAACCGTGCTCGTATTCGTTCTCGGTTATATTTTTTATTATATCGTTTCCGGTATTTTCCATAACGGTGCAAAAATACGAAGTTTTTCGAAACCCTGGAAAACATTTCCGCGAAAAGCGGAAGCCGGACGGAAGGCTTTCCCGGACCGTTTGCCGGTGTCATGACGGGCTTCATGGCTTGCGGCCATAAATAATTTTTGGCTTTTTGAATATTTTCAGTAACTTGCGGTTTTGTGGCTGCGACAGATTGTATCCCTGTACAGTCCGGCCGATTGTTATGGACTGATATTTAATTTAATACCTATTGCAGATGAAGAAACGTTTTTACCTGATGACACTCGCTTTTTTTGCGATTGCGGCAATGTCCGCGATTGTGTCATGTACGCCGCACAATACCGGTGAAGATGGAGACAGGGTGCCTCTCCCTTCCCCGGAAGTGTCGGTACGTGAAGCCGGAGAGACTTCTTTTTCCATAGTATGGAGTCCTGTTGCCGGTGCGGAATCCTATAATTACAGTTGCGATTGGACAGGGTACCGCACCGAAAATACCGCTGATACTTTGTTGTCGTTTTCCGGACTCGTGCCGGATTCCACATATAGGGTGAGGGTGTCGGCTGTTCCTGCTTCCGATGCGGTGATGTTTAAAGAATCGCCTGCTGAGGAGGTAAGTGTTTACCTGGAAAGCAACGGGTCCGATCCGGAGCCTGACCCCGACCCTGAAGGCGACATGTTTACCATAGAAATGTATGATGATCCGAGCAGCATGGAAGTGATCTATACGATTACGCCGGAAGATCCGCAGATGCTTTTTTACAGGGACTGTTTTACCGATGTCCAATGGAGCGAAATGGGAGGCAATTCCGAGGATGTGTGGGCCAATGCGTTGCAGGGATATATGGATTTCTTCGGAAGTTCGTGGCTGAACATGGTTGCCGAAACCGGGTTCGTGGAGTCTTTCTTCGACTATGTTTATGACGAGCATACATACATACTCGTGGCCGGTATAGATTCTCTTGGCAACCGCATCACTTCCGTCGTGGATACGGTGTTTTATTCCGGACCGGTCCCTCCTTCGGACATTACTTTCGATGTGGAGGCCAGGGATGTCGGAATATCCAGCGCTGTGGTATGGGTGTATCCGTCCAACGATGACACGTATTCCATGCTGCTTGTGGAAAGCGTGTCCCTCAAGGATTATTCGGAGGCGGATATTGAGGATTTGATCAGCATAAGCTACGGCGATTATATCAATGACGGACATGTATACAGCGGCGAAATGAACATGACATACCGTGAAGGCCAACTGGAGCCTGATACCGAGTACACGGTTCTTGTCTTCGGATGGAATACGGCCTTGAGCACTGATGTGACGACGTATTCATTCAGGACTGAAAAGGCCTCGGGAAGTTCGGATCTTACTTTCGAATGGGAGATGGAAATACTCGGTCCGACACAGATACATGTTGTGGTGACTCCTTCCGATCCGGCTTCGCAGTATATGGTCGTTCCTATGCCCGACTATGATTACGAGGAGTTCGGCAGCGATATAAACGCATACGTGGAATATGTGACGATGGGCATGATAACTCCTTATGAATATGCGAGGATGTTTGCGCATACCGGGACCACGGACAGGGTGTTCAATGATTGGGACGACGGTATATATCCGGGAAGTTCGTACATGTTTTTCGCTGTAGGACTGGATTTGGACAACGAGTCGGAAACGGTTTCATTCTATGAACCGCAATTCTATGGCGAAATGGTTACCACGCCGACCGAATAAATCAAGGGACCGGATGATTTTGAATGATTGAAACTATTATGAACAATTTTAAAACGAAGTTATTATGAAATTGAAATCCTTTATTTTCGGCGCAATCGCCGTTTTGGCTTTCGTGTCGTGCGACAGGAACACGGATGGGTTGGTGCTCGATGCCCCTGTTCTTGAGATTTCCGATACATCTTCGACATCGTTTACGGTGGCATGGAATGCCGTAGAAGGTGCGGACATGTATACTTATGAGTTTATGGAAGATCAGGCAAGCACCGAGAAACTTTCCGTGTCTTTCGAAGATTTGAAGACCGATACATTGTATACGGTCAAGGTCAAGGCCGTGTCTACGGTCGCCAAGGCTGAATCCGAATGGTCGGAGATAAACGTGGAACTCGTTTCCTCTGGAACATCTCCGGATCCTGAGTACGTCATCAATCTGACAGCGGAAATGAAGCCGGACATGGTACTTAATGTAAAGACATCGCCCACCGATAAGGAAGCTCCTTATTATTTCGAGCCCGTGCCGGGATCCATTTACGAAGGCTTCAATGATGATCCCGAAGCCATGTTTATGGATATAATCAATACATATCTGGAGTATTATCAGTATGATAGTGCGATGGCGTTCGAAAACCTCAAAATGACCGGAGATGAAGACAAGGATTATAATATATCCAAATATGCCGAGCCGGAGTTCTTCGTTTTCGCGGCGGGAATAGACGAGGAAATGAATATAACCACGGCTGTTGAGTCTGTGAAAGTTTCCTTGGATCTTCCTGTTTCGGAAAATAAGTTCGTCATTGTCGTGGACGTATGCACGCAGTCCGAGATAAGGGTGACGGTGGCTCCTACCAACGGCGACCAGTACGCGCTCATACTTCAGGATAAGGAAACCGTGGACGCCTTGTCGGATACACAGCTCAAGAGTCTCCTCCTTTCACTGGTAAATGATAACAACTTGTGTGTCAATGAGACTACAATGACATATAACAAGAATATCGTTCCGTCCCACGACTATTCCATTTTAGTGTTCGGTTACGAAGAAGGTGTCATAACTACGGCAATAAACCGTAAGGACATAAGGACTCCGGATCCCGTGGTAGTCGAGGACCTTACATTCGAGTTCGAAATTACGCCTGTCGGTCCGCGGGAAGTGGACGTGGAGATCAGGCCTTCTGACGAAGCTGCTTCATATTTTTACGATGTGGTGAGCCTGTCCGACTGGACCCAGTATTATCAGAATGAGCCGTCCCTGTATGTGGAGGAGATGGCAGATTCGCAGGGACGCGATGTTCTGGACTATCTGGATGCTTTCGGTTCCATAGGTACGGTGACATATACTTATGATGATTTTTATCTTTCTCCGGACAGCGACTACGTTCTGTTCGCTATGGGCTATTATGTCGAAGGCGATCAGGTCATTTGGCTCGAGGCCCAGTATGAAGACTTTCATACTCCGGCTGATGAAGGAGGAGAAGGCCCTGTCGAGAATCTTACTTTCGAATTGCAGATAATGGGCGTGGAAATAGGCAGATTTTATGTGGACGTAATACCTTCGGATAACAATGCCCCTTATGTTTATGCGGTGATGACCGATATCGAATACGATGAATATTTCCTCCCGGACGATATTTACGGCTATTTCTATCAGCAGTACGAAAACTCGGGATTCGAAGGCACTTTCGCGGCTTATGTGGAAAGCATCAGCAAGACGGGAGAATCGTACGAACTGTCTGACTATTATCAGAGCGACGACTGTTGGTATTATAAACTGATTGCTGCCGGAGTGGTAGTGGACGGGGATAATGTGACGTTTTATGCCCCATCCGAGATGTATCTCTGGTATGAGACGTGGTAGGCCGGACCATGCTTTTTAAGAAGATGTCCGTCCCTGGCGTATTGTAAATTGAAAATAAATCATGGATATGGGAAACAGTAAGGCCGTACAGGATGACCGCTTTTCTTCGATAGGGAAGCAGGAGGCGATAAGGAGGTTGTATGCGACGAGTCCTTTTTCGCGTTGCGACAGCCTTGTCCTGCCTTCGGAGAACGCAGGGAAAAAAGTGGAAAATGTGTCGGCATTGCTGTCGGAAGGTACTGACTTCGACCTGACATACAATCCTTTGAAACATTTGGGCTATAAGAGCGTACTGTCAGTTTTGGGGGAATTGTATGTCAGGATGGCCAGGCCTTACGGACTTTCGATAAGGATAGGGGTTTCTTCCAAATCGGAATTTCCTCAAATATCCGAACTCTGGAGCGGGATGTCGGCGGCGGCCGAAGAGCATGGCGTATCGGCCGTTTCTTTGGACTTGCTTCCGTCTCGTAATGGGCTGCTGATTTCGCTGTCGGCTGCGGGATTCGTGCCGGCTTCGCTTGAAAATCCCGAGTCCCCTCATTCGATGGACCTGATTTGCGTATCCGACAATCTCGGCTCCGCCTACATGGGTCTGCATGTGCTCGAGAGGGAAAAAGCGGCTTTCAATGCTTCGGTCGGCGTGGAGAAACAGCCGGATTTGAAGAAATACGAATACCTGCTCAGGGCTTATCTCCGTCCCGAAATCGACGGTCATGTGATTGATGATTTCGAAAAGGCGGGCTTTGTGCCTTCCTGCGGATATTTTTTGCGGAACGGTCTTGCGGATGCCGTCAGACGCCTTTCACGGGATATCGGGTTCGGTGCGAAAATATATCTGGACCGCATACCGATTGCGGACAAGGCCTTCGAAATGGCGGAGGAGATAGGCATGGATCCTCTTGCCGCTGCGTTGAACGGCGGAGACGATTTCAGGTATCTGTTCGTCGTTCCGATAGCAAGGCATGATGTGTTGAGGCATGATTTCCAGACTTTCGATATTATCGGCCATCTTGCCAGACCGGAAGCCGGAGCTGTCATTGTCACCCCCGAGGGGGCGGAATTGCCGTTGAAGGCTCAAGGGTGGTAGGCCTGTCGGAAGCCCTATAATCGGATTTTCAGAAACCCGGCGATGTCATCGAGGACTTCGCCGGGTATTTTGCCTTGTACGGCATATTCGGCCGGAGACGGCTCTCCCTCGCCTTTGTGGAAGATATGGTTCAGTCCGGGATATGAAATGAACCGTGCATCGGCATTCCCTCCCGCTTCATCCGCCCATGCTTCCCATATCCGGATTTCTTCGGCCGGGACCTGGTAATCCCTTCCGCCCTGAAGGAAAAGCATCGGAAAAGCCTTTGCGCAGAGGCCTGCCATGACAGCCTTTTTGTCGTAGTCTACTCCCTCTATGTATTTTTGAGGAAGTTCCATGAAAGTTTTACGTATCCGGGCAAGTTCTTCGCGGTTATAAGCGTTGCCGAGAACCCCAATCTGGTGTTCTATCGTTTCCGCCATTGTCGAGGCCGGTGCCGCCAGCATTATGATTCCGTCGAGAAGCCCGTCAGTGTCGGAGGCTGCGATATAAGGAGCCATTCCGGCTCCGAGCGAATGCCCTATGATGAATATTCTTTCGAATCCCAAAGAATCGGCAAGGGAGGCCGCCGACAGGGCGTCGTCGGTACACTCTTCTTCAATGGTGGGTTCTTCCGGGTTTGCGAATGCCTTTTCGCCGTAGACGTAAGTACGCTTGTCGTAGCGCAGTACGGCTATCCCTCTGTGCGACATGGCCGCAGCAATCTCTTTGAACAGTTTGTTAGGGCCGAGGGTTTCATCCATGTCGTTCGGGCCGGACCCGTGTACCAGTATCAGCACGGGGATGGAGTCGGGTGCTTTTTGTCTCGGTACGGTCAGCCTTGCAGGCAGTTTGAATTTTCCGGTATGGACGGCCAGTTCTTTCTCTTCCCATCCTTCGGCGAGTTCATGGATGTCGGAAAATTCTTCATCCGGGGCCGGTTCCGGCAGGGGAGGGGCGATTTGCAGCCCTGCGATTTTCCCGTCTGAATCGAATACCGTCATGAGCGAAACCTTGCCGTTTTCAAACGAGAGATTGCACCATTTTCCTCCCGGAACTCCGTCAAGGTCGTGCCATCCGCCGTTTGAGGAGTATTTTCCCATTTGGGATTCGAGCCCGCCCCAAAGCGAGGACAACTGCTCCACGCTGACGGCCGAACGTACCGCATTGTCGCACATTAAAAAAACCATGCTTCCGTTTCCGTTTCGGAGAAGGTCTAGTACCATCTGCGGTCCCCGGTCTCCGGCTCCCGGCTGGGCGGAACCGAATATTCCGATAATCAGTGTCGCTAAAAAGAGTCTGAACATGTTGCTCCTGTATTTGTTATTGTAAATTACAAATATAACGTTTTTCCTATTTAGGGAAATACTTGAAAAAACGTTTCACTCGCCCGATATTATTGCGCAAGTTCTTGTTATCTTTGCTGACGGAAAAATTTTTGAGAAAATATGTCATTCGTTCATCTTCATGTCCATTCGCAGTATTCCATCCTGGATGGGGCGGCTTCCGTTCAGAAATTGGTAGACAAAGCCATAGCATACGGCCATCCTGCCGTTTCGCTCACCGATCACGGGAATATGTTCGGTGTCAAGGAGTTTTTTTCGTATATCAAAAAATACAACAAGTCGGACAAGGCCAAGGAGACCGGGACTATCAAGCCAATAATCGGTTGCGAGGTATATGTGGCGAAGGCCGACAGGAAGCTGAAGGATAAGGAGCACAAGGGATATTATCACCTGATACTTCTGGCGAAGAACATGACAGGCTATCACAACCTCATGAAACTCGTTTCTTTGGGTTATATAGAAGGTATGTATTACAAGCCGAGGATAGACCACGAGATTCTGGCCATGTACCACGAAGGGCTGATTTGCTGTTCGGCGTGCATAGCGGGCGAGATTCCGCGGCTGATACTCGATGACAACCTTGAAAAGGCCGAGGAGGCCGTGCTCTGGCACAGGGAGCTTTTCGGGGAAGACTATTATCTGGAAGTACAGCTGCACAAGACCGAGGTGCCGGGACAGAGCCTTGAGGTGTATGAAAAACAGTCGAAGGTAAATGCGGAGATTTTCCGGATTGCGGAAAAATACGGCATCAGGGTGTTGGCGACAAATGACGTGCATTTCGCGGACAGGGAGGACGGGCCGGCGCACGACAGGCTCATCTGCCTGACGACCAATACGGACTACAATGCGCAGGACAGGCTCAGATATACCCAGCAGGAGTATTTTAAAAGCGAGGAGGAGATGGCCGCCCTGTTCCCCGGACATCCGGAAGTCATATCGAATACGCTGGATGTGGCGGAAAAGGTCGAATATTATGATATAGACTCGGGCCATATCCTTCCTATTTTCCCGATACCCGAAGAGTTTCCGGATTCGGACGAATACCTGAAGCACCTTACTTACAAGGGGGCGGAAAAACGTTATCCGGACATGCCCGTGGAGACGAAGGAGAGAATCGATTTCGAGCTGGAGACCATCAAGAGGATGGGTTTTCCGGATTACTTCCTGATAGTGCAGGATTTCATCATGGAGGCGAAACGCCGGGGCGTGTCGGTTGGGCCGGGAAGGGGTTCGGCGGCAGGTTCGGCCGTGGCATATTGTCTGGGAATAACCAATGTGGACCCGATAAAATACCAGTTGCTGTTCGAGCGTTTTCTCAATCCCGACCGTATCTCGATGCCGGATATCGACATAGATTTCGATGATGACGGGCGTTATAAGGTGTTCAGGTATGTCGAGGAAAAATACGGCAAGGACCATATTTCGCATGTCGTGACTTTCGGAACGATGGCGGCCAAAAGCGCCATTAAGGATGTCGCACGTATCCACCAGTTGCCGCTTGCCGAGGCCAACCGCCTTGCAAAACTTGTCCCGGACAAGCCGTTCGATGTCACGGAAATGGTGGAAAAGGATGTCGAGGAGGACGATCCGGACCGTCCGGGAGAAAAGAGGAAAATACGCAAGAAGGTAAAGGAAGTCAATTCGAAAAAACCGACACTCGCCAATTGTGTCAAATATCTTCCGGAATTCAAGGCCGAGATGGAGAGTCCGGACCCTTTGATACGGGATACGTTGAAATATGCGGTGCAGCTGGAAGGTACGGTCAGGCAGACCGGGGTTCATGCCTGCGCCATGATTATCGGCCGGGACGACTTGACAAAATACATACCTATCAGCATTGCTCCGGACAAGGATACCGGGCAGGATGTCTGGGTTTCCCAGTACGAGGGGAGCTTTATCGAAGAAGTGGGCATGCTGAAGATGGACTTCCTCGGGCTGAAGACGTTGAGTATCATAAAGGAATGTCTTTCAAACATAAAGAAATCGAAGGGAGAGGAGTTCGATATCGAGCAGATTCCTATCGATGACGAAGAGACCTACAAGCTGTATAGCCGTGGAGATACCACGAGCGTGTTCCAGTTCGAGTCCCCGGGAATGAAAAAATGGCTGAAGGAACTCGTCCCAAACCGTTTCGAGGACCTGATAGCGATGAATGCCCTGTACCGTCCCGGGCCTATGGACTATATTCCGTCGTTCGTAGCCAGAAAACACGGCAAAGAGGCTATTTCATACGATCTTCCCGATATGGAGGAATATCTTGAGGACACCTATGGCGTTACCGTATACCAGGAGCAGGTCATGCTTCTGTCCCAGAAGCTCGCAGGCTTTACGAAAGGCCAGGCGGACCGGCTGCGTAAGGCAATGGGAAAGAAGAAGAAAGACGAGATGGACAAGCTTTACGGACTGTTCATATCGGGCGGTATTGAGAAGGGACATCCCGAAAACATATTGAAAAAGATTTGGGCTGACTGGGAAAAATTCGCCCAGTATGCCTTCAACAAATCCCATGCGACATGCTATGCCTGGGTAAGCTATCAGACGGCCTACCTCAAGGCCCATTACCCGGCCGAGTTCCAGGCGGCCAACCTCAGCAAGCAGCTCGGGAATATCGATGAAATCAAGAAGATAATGGAGGACTGCAAGCGTTCGCGCATACAGGTTCTCGGACCGGATATAAACGAGTCGGAAACACGTTTTACGGTAAACAAGGACGGCGCAGTGCGTTTCGGCCTCGGCGGAGTCAAGGGCTTCGGCGAAAAAGCCGTGGAGATGATTCTGAAAGAGAGGGAAAACGGGCCGTTTGCGGATATTTACGATTTCATGGAAAGGATTCCGCGGGGACTTCTCAACAGAAAGACTTTCGAGTACCTCCTCCTTTCCGGAACCTTCGACAGTCTCGGCATAACACGGGCACAGTATTATGTTCCGAGCGGGAAAGACGAATGTTTTATCGATTCGCTTCTGAAATACGCCGACCTTTACAAGCGGGGCGAAGAGGCGGGTGCGGTTTCGCTTTTCGGGGATTCCGATGCCATGAAACCTCCGAAACCGCCTGTTCCGGCGATGCCGCACGAGCAGAACGAGGATTATTTCCGCAATATGGAGAAGGAGCTCGTCGGGATGTATCTTTCCTCCCATCCGTTAGACAGATATGCTTTCGAGGTAAATGCCTTTGCCACAAATAGATTGGACGAGATAGACCCGTTGGTGGAAGAGAGCAATTCCAATCCAAAATTGGAGGGGTGCGCCGTTTCTGTCGCAGGCTATGTGACGAGTTTTACCAGTATGGTCTCCTCGGTAAGCAACAAGCCTTGGTGCAAATTCGTCGTCGAAGATTTCGACGGTTCGAAGGAGTTTGCGCTTTTCGGCAAGGACTATGAGACTTTCGGCCCGAAGGTGCAGCTCCACCATACCGTGCTGATAGAGGGCGAAATAGCCCCGAGATATTATGTGGACAGAAAAGACCCGAAAGCGAAAAAACCTGAAAATACCTTTAAGATTAAGAAGATATCTCTCCTCGGCAATGTTTCCGAAGAACGTGTCAAGAATCTTACGATAGAGGTTGCCACGGACATGATTACTCCCGATTTCAGAAAGAATCTCGTTTCTGTACTGAAAAAACACAAGGGGAAAAACAGGTTTGTACTGAAACTGGTGGACAGGGAGTCCGAATATGTGGTGGATTTCTTTTCGAAAAAATATGCGGTTTCGGTGAACATGTCCCTTCTGGACGAGCTGCGGGGGATGAAAGTGCCATATAAAGTCGTGACCCAATGAAGAAGATTTTCCTTTCCCTGTTTCTTGTTTTTGCCGTGTCGTCCGTATACTGACCTTGTTTTTCTTTCCGCCTGAACGCCGAAACGGCGGATACACTTGCCGGTCTTGCCGCTCTGAAAGGAGCGGACATGACCCTGTATTCGCTTTATAACGACAATCTTGCCCATGACAAGGACAAGGCGATGGAATATTGCTAAAAAAAATAAGCCGGCGGATAATTCCGTCCGGAATCTTCTGTGGCCTTATTTCTTGCCCATGACCCGGCACAAAATCAACTGCCCTCCTTTCGGGAGAACAACTTCTTAATATGAGTAAGGACGTACAGCGAAGTGGGAACGGACGGGACAATTTTTCCACCCCACAGCCAGGTAGCATCTTTATAAGGCGCTGATAATGAACAACATATTAAAATCACACCTGCTTTTGGGTACTTTTTGAGGCACCCAAAAGCATCTTGCGTTTTTGTAAGTCATTGATTACTAATTATTCCAAAAGAGACCAGATGGCTGTGGGGTGGAAAATGACACGACAAAATCCTATTTTTCCTCCTCATTCCGCTTCCATTCCAGTTCCATCCCTTTTCCCGTCACAAATCGTCCTGTTCCCGGTTTTGCAAGAAATACGGGTGGCCGGGCACGGATTATCGAGCTTAATCCCTTTATGCAGTTATGTGAAAAATCATCTGAAGAGTTTGCCGTTGTGAAAACCTTTTTTATTTTTACGGAAGAATTGATATTTATGTAATATAAAATATGAAAACCCAGTCAAGACATTTGATCGGTCTCGGCAGCGGCATCGCCGCAGGTATCCTTGTTATTCCGGTGGCGTGTTCCCCGGATGCGGACAAAGGAAAAAAGGAAGTCAGGCCGATGAATATCCTGTACATAATGTGCGACGACCATTCCTATCAGACGATAAGTGCGTATGGAGGCGGACTTATGGACACTCCGAATATCGACAGAATAGGAGACTCCGGAATAGTCTTTACAAACAGCTTCGTGGCCAATTCGGTAAGCGCCCCGAGCCGGGCCTGCCTGCTTACCGGGAAACACAGCCACAAAAACGGCATGACAGACAATACGAAGACCTTCGACGGCTCACAGCAGACTTTCTCGAAGCTTCTCAGGCAGGCCGGATACCAGACTGCCATAGTTGGCAAGTGGCACCTTGTATCGGAACCTACCGGTTTCGATTACTGGAACATACTTATCGGACAAGGCGAGTATTACAATCCAGTCTTTATAGACAACGGAGTGAAAAAGACGGTAGAAGGATATGCTACGGAGGTGACTACGGACATAGCACTTGACTGGCTTGAAAACGGGAGGGACACGACGAAGCCTTTCTGCCTTTTGCTCCACCACAAGGCTCCGCACCGTACCTGGATGCCGGATACGGCCGATTTGGGCGCCTTCGATAATGCAGACATCCCTTTACCCGTGAATTTCTATGACGGTTATGAAGGCCGTCCGGCCGCTGCCGCACAGGAAATGGAGATTGCCCGGCACATGGATTTGGTTTATGACCTGAAGATGGCCGACAAGGAAGGCGAAATCCATACCGATACGGGCCTTGAAGACTATGGGCGCGCCATGTACAACCGGATGAGCCCGGAACAGAAGAAGGCCTGGGATACCTATTACGACCCTATCATAGAGGAATTCAAGGAAAGCGGCCTGAGTGGAAAGGAACTCGCCGAATGGAAATACCGCCGTTACATGCAGGACTATATGAGCGTTATCCGTTCGGTTGACAGGAATGTCGGCAGGGTGATAGACTATCTTCAGGAAAACGGTCTTTGGGAAAACACGATAGTGGTATATACTTCTGACCAGGGCTTCTACATGGGCGAGCATGGCTGGTTCGACAAGCGTTTTATGTATGAGGAATCTTTCCGCACCCCGATGCTCGTGCATTATCCCGGAGGGTATCAGGGGGAAATAGATGCCTTCGTCCAGAATATAGACCATGCTCCGACCTTCCTTGAGGCTGCCGGAGCCGAAATTCCCGAAGACATACAGGGCGAATCGTACCTGTCTTTCCTCAAGGACGGGAAAGAACCCCGTGACGGACGTTGGAGAGAGGCCCTGTACTATCATTATTACGAATATCCCGGAGAACATGCAGTGCGCCGTCATTATGGGATACGCACCGACAGATACAAACTGATTCATTTTTATGGAGATATAGACTCCTGGGAACTCTATGATTTGAAAGAGGATCCGCATGAAATGAACAACCTCTGCGGTGACGACGGATATGACCGGATTCAGAAAAAACTGTATAAAAAACTGGTCGGATTGCAGAAACTGTATGAAGACACCACGGCCTTAAAAGAAAATTCGCGATGAAAATCAGCATCATATCATTATTGGCGGCTTTGACCGCGGCAACCATTATTTTTCCGAATAACGCAATGGGACAGAACAGTAAGAACATGAAAGGGCAGAAAGAAGAAAAGGATTTGACAAAATGGGTGAATCCCATGATCGGGACATCGAAGATGGGCCATGTTTTCCCGGGGGCCTGCTATCCTTTCGGAGGCGTGCAGCTGAGTCCGGATACGGACACCGTACCTCACAATATCGGCGGCGTATACCAGCCGAAAGCATACGAGTACTGTGCAGGTTATCAATACGCGGACAATACGATAGTCGGTTTCAGCCACACCCATTTCAGCGGCACGGGGCATTCCGACCTCGGCGATGTGCTCATAATGCCGACGACAGGGCCGCTGAAACTCCGTCCGGGGTCCAAGGAAGATCCTGACAGCGGATACAGATCGCGTTTTTCTCATGAAAACGAAACCGCCCGTCCAGGGTATTATGAAGCCTTTCTCGACGATTACGGAATCCGTGCGGAACTTACCGCTACGCCGAGGACCGGAGTCCACCGTTATACCTATCCGGATGGGGCTTCCGAGCAACGGATAATCCTCGACCTCATACACGGCATATACAATTATGACGGGAAAACCCTCTGGGCGCAGATAAGGGTTGAAAACGACACTCTGATAACAGGTTACCGCATTACCAACGGCTGGGCGCGCACCAATTATGTATATTTTGCAATCGAATTTTCACGTCCTATACGCAATTACGGATATGAAGAATTCGCGGATGTCCTTTACAACGGATTTTACAGACGTTTCGATACGAAACACAATTTTCCCGAAATCGGAGGGAGGAAAATAGTGGCCTGGTTCGAGTTCGACCCTTCCGAATCGCAGGAACTTGAAATAAAGGTGGCACTTTCGGCTACCGGGACCGACGGAGCCTTGAAAAATCTCCGCGCGGAGACTTCAGGAAAGGATTTCGGGCAGTTGGCTGCCGAAGCGCACGATGCCTGGAACGGTGCGCTGTCTGTCATGGAGGCCGAGGGTGACGACGATGCCATGGCCATGTTCTATACTTCACTGTATCATACCATGATAAATCCTTCCGTATACATGGATGTGGACGGCAGGTACAGAGGAGTGGACGGCAATATCCACCAGGCGGACGGTTTTACGAATTATACCATATTTTCTACCTGGGACACTTTCCGCGCCCTGCATCCTCTTTACAATCTTATCCAGAGGGAGCGCAGCCGTGACATAATGGAGTCCCTGCTTGCCCATTCGGAGCAGAGCGTACACGGGGCATTGCCTGTGTGGAGCCATTTTGCCAATGAAAACTGGTGTATGATAGGGTATCACAGCGTGCCGATTCTCGCCGATGCGATAGCAACCGGCATACCGGTGGACGGCAGGAGGGCCCTGGATGCCATGGTGCGCAGTTCCAATATTCCGTACTATGAAGGCATAGCCGACATGCTTGAACTCGGATATGTGCCGATAGAGGCTTCGGCGAGCTCGGCTTCCGTAACCCTCGAATATGCATACGATGACTGGACCGTTTACAGGACGGCCCTTGCGGTGGGGGATTCGGCTACGGCTTCCGTGTATAAGAAGAGGTCTGAAAATTATAAAAACATTTTCGATCCTCAGACCCTCCATGCCCGTCCCCGCTACAGGGGCGGCCGCTTCAAGGAGGATTTCGATTTGCAGAGCACCCACGGCCAGGGTTTCATAGAGGGCAATTCGCTTAACTATTCGTTCTTCGTACCTCACGATGTTCCCGAGTTAATCAGGCTGATGGGAGGGGAGGAACAGTTCATAACCAATCTCGATTCGCTTTTCACGATGCATCTGCCGGACAGTTTCTTTGCCGAGACCGAGGATGTTACGCGCGAAGGCATACTCGGAGGCTATGTTCATGGCAATGAACCGAGCCACCATGTGGCATTCCTTTATACGTGGACTTCCCAGCCGTGGAAGACACAATATTGGCAGAGGGAGATAATGGACAGGATGTATGTCAACAAGATAGACGGTTTGTGCGGAAACGACGACTGCGGGCAGATGTCGGCATGGTACATATTTTCGGCAATGGGCTTCTATCCGGTGTGCCCGGGTTCCGGCGAGTATGTACTGGGCGCGCCGTATTTGCCTTATATCAAGGTGAACCTTGAAAACGGCAGGACATTCGAAATCAAGGCCCCTGGAGTCAGTCCGAAGAAACGTTATGTAAAGTCCGTGCGCCTGAACGGTGAAAAATACGAAGGGCGGACGATATCGTATGCCGATATCCTTGCCGGCGGAGTCCTCGAATTCGAGATGTCTTCCCGATATGGGAAATAATAGTATTGCGTAGCGTTTTGTTCCAATCAATCTGGTTAATCGGGGAAAGTGAACCGTTTTACCACGAATCCGTGGCACTTTCCCCAATTTTATCCAATTTTTCCCAATAAGCGCAACATTTCGCCTTTTTGGGAATGACGTTTTAAAACAATATGGTACATTTGCCGGTGATTCATTGATTTTAATGAATTTTAATGGTCAATGGATGGTAATGTGATGGTAATGTGATGGTAATGTGATGGTAATGTGATGGTAATGTGCGGGAGATTATGAAAAGGAGATTGTACCATATCTGTTACACCTCTCATCTGGAGGTGTTTTGCCGGAGTTACAAAGATTATTGCATGATGTTCAACTGCATAGCGCAGGCAATGCTTAAGACCCAAAGCAACCTGCTTGCTTACAGTATCATGTCTACTCATGTCCATATTATATGCGAATGTTTTAGCCCTTCGGATTTGGTCAAGCGCATACGTAGCTCGTATGTGCAGATGTTCAATTACAGGTATTGTCGCAGGGGCTCGCTTGGCGAGGAATCGTTTTTCTGTGACAGCTTGGAAGGCAGGCGTCATGTGACCACGGCAATCAGTTATGTCGTGCGGAATCCGTTGCATCATGAAGTATGTGCCAATCCGTATGCTTACCCGTTTTCTTCAATCGGTCAGTATTTTAGGGACTGTCGTAAAAAGAATAAAACTTCATAACGAATTAATTGTCAATGTAATATAAAATTTGTATCTTAGCTAAAGATAAAAAGAATACCTCCAATTGCCCTGAAAAAGCCAAATTTGGAGGTATCGCAAAAATTAATCTGCATGGCAAAGGTACAAAATTTCTCTGGAATATCACCCGATCTTCCTTTCACGGAGTTCGATTTTTATGAATTGTATAGGCAGACATTCGCGACTAGCGAGCTGGGAAAAATCAGGAAGAGGCTGCCGCTTGGTGAGATGGCAGAGAACTTTGGACTGATAAGCAAGAGCATGAGAGCGAAGAAAGGACGA
>NZ_NFIV01000004.1 GCF_002159555.1 Muribaculum sp. An289 | reverse complement strand
CCGGACATAGGGTTCTTTATATTGGTTATGGCCCCGCGGATATCGGCTTCAAGTGTCGAATACTCGAAAGCACGGTCGCATGAAGGCTCGAAGGTACAGTTCTCGAGCACGAGGCCGTGTGCATAGCAGAGAGGCTGCTCTCCCGATATATGGCAGTTCACAAGGCGCAAGTTGCGTGAATGCCAGCCGAGATACTCCCCGTTGAGTTCCGAATCATAGATTGTGACATCCTCCACTTCCCAGAAAGCGTCCTTAGTAGTGATTTTCGCATTATGTATCTCGGCGTTTTTCACATACTGGAACACATACTTGCTGTCACTTTCAAGCCCATCGACATAAATGTCATGGCTCAGCATGAACGGATAAGTGCCACCGTGCAATTTTAAGTTCCTGGCCTTAATGTTACTGCATTTCCAGAAAACTTCGTCCGCATCGTTCATCAACACGTTTTCAATGTCCAGCACATCCATCTCGCGGAACATCTTCGGAGCATCGATTACCGTGTCTTTCATTTTAAGATGGTCGCAGTACCACAGGGCCGAGCGGCCTCCCACGGCGAAATAACAGTTTTCAATCGTAAAACCGTGTACGTGCCAGAAAGGATAATTCCCTTCGAAGCGGCAGTTGGTAGCCACTATATTGCTGCATTCCTTGATTGCCGACTCCCCGGCCAGGATGGTCACATTGTCAATATGAAGGTCGTGAGACTCGAACAGAGGGCGCTCGCCTCCGAATTGTTTGTCTTTAATCAGTTCCATAAACAAATCCAATCATTTTACGGTACAAAAATACAGTCTTTTCCCCGAATGCCGATAAACGGATTACAGTACAATTTACCACAATTACCGTATTTCATAAAAATCCTGTCAACTCCCTATCGGGAACCAGATGAAAACGGCCGCATCCCAGACGGCATGCGAGATGATGATAGCGGAAAAACGTTCAGGGAAGAAGCGGTAAAGGGCTCCCCATACCGTACCGGCCACAAGCGCCGCCATCACAAGCATAAAATTGCACGAACCGGCATGGACGAGCGCATACAGCAGGGTCGCCGATATGAAACCGCCATTTTTGCCGAAACACCCCGAAAGCGTTTTCTGGACATAGCCGCGCCAGTAGATTTCCTCGGCGGGGCCTATGAGGAGCAGCATCAGGGCCGTAAGAAGCCACGGAGACTCACCGGCCTTCATTCCGTAAATGGCATTCACCTGCCTGCCGGCAAAATCGAAAAGCCACGAGGAGACCCTGTCCCCTACCCAGAATATGCCCCAGAGCAGAACGGCGATGAATATGCCTGAAAGTACGTTGGACGGAGTCCATTTCAGCGGTTTCCACCAATCCCGGCCGAATATAGTCGCCAGCGCGGCCAATACAAGGGCCGAACTGGTCATCATCCACCAGAACGGGACATACGGGGCAGTCCATGGTGAAAACATCACCGTCCAAAGGCAGGCCGCAACCACGAGGGTAAAAACCAATTTTCCCATATTCTCTTAAAATATTATTGCCGTCCCTTTAATATATGAGCGCCGTCCCTATGAAAGCCGCAATCAGCAGGAAACTGAACTGGAGCTGTAATCTCGACGTATATTCGTCCAATCTCGCTATCGACTCCGGGCCGTTTTTCAGGACACCGACGACCATCTTCGAATTTTTAAGGGCAGAAATTATTGCCGCCCACACCATAATGCACATATACGGGAGAACGCCGGCTATGACACATCCGGTAATCCAAAGGAACGGGAACAGCACCTCGAAACAATACACCCACACCGATGCCTTCGGGCCGATGTTCATGGCAAAGGTGCGTATATTGGCCCGGTCATCGGTTGCCACGTCGCGGAGATTGTTGCAATGCAGGATTGCCACCGTTATCAACCCTACCGGAACGGCGAGGTACAGCACATTCCAGTCGATATGCTGTGTGACCGCATAGACCGTACCCACGGTAGGCAAAAGCCCGTATGCAATGAAAATCACCAAATCCCCGAGGGCATGGTACTTCAGAAAAGGATACAGCACGGAACATGCGAGTCCCCCGAGACCTATGTACAGCAGCGGCATCCCCGTCCTCAACCACAGTCCTGCCCCCGCAACACAGGCCACTGCAAGAAGCAGCAGAGACAGCCGGTAGATTTCCCTGGGAGTGAACATTCCGGAAGTGATTGTCTTGGCCCCGAAAGTATCTTCACCGTCCACTTTCCGCCTGTAATCGAAATAATCGCTCCATGTATTCCCGGAGGCATGGAAAACCACTATGTTCAGCAATGCCCACACGCCGTTGAGCCAATCCGCCTGCAGGTGGTTTGCTAAAACATATCCGAGTGTAACAGCCACCGGCATCGCCGAGGCCGGAAAAGACCACGGCCGCACCGCAATCATCCATTCCTTGAAAGTATGCTTTTCCACATTATAATTTTTGTATAAATCTGTATAAAGGAATATACCTCTTTGAAATCAAGAGAGTTAGAAGAATTACTTCGTTTTCAGGTAATGAGTTGGCAACCGTCCTAATTGCCGTGGTCTGCATCGCTTTGCTTGTTTGGGAAACTCTTACGGTACAAAGGTATGAAAAATATTCAGACTGAAAGGATCATTCCAAAAATTATTTTAGTCAGAATATTGAGCATTCATCCTTATGCAGTCTTGGTTGGAAGCAATTAACGAACAAGGAAGCCACGGTAAAGGCAACTCCTACTCCTACCACGCCTGCCCATCCGTAATGTTGCCAAAACAGACCTGAAACGAACGTACCAGCAGAACCGCCCAGAAAGTAGATGGTCATATAAACGGTATTGACTCGGTTGATGGCGGATGCGTCAAGGGAGACCACGCTGGTCTGATTTGACAAATGGATGCATTGCATTCCTGCATCAATCAAAAGGATGGCGATTATCATCCACAAGTAGCTGTCATTTCCAAAAAATGCCAACAACCATGCAGCCAAGATAACACATCCCCCGACAATGGAGAAGAACCTTACGCCGTACTTCTGGACATAGCCGCTAATGAATACAACCGAAGACGCACCTGCCAATCCGCACAAACCGAGTGCCCCGATAATATCGTCATCCGCAAAGAATGGCTCTTGCTTCATCCGGAAAGCAAGGCAACTCCACAACGCAAAGAACGAGCCATAAGCCAATGCCGCCCTCAACGAAGCGATACGCAAGTACGGGTATTTGGCAAGCAGACGCAACAAGGATTTCATCAGACCCGCATAATTTTCACGTGAACGAGCAGGCAGAACGGGAAGCATCTTGTAAATCATAAGAAAGCATCCGAGCATAAACACACAAGCCACAAAATAGACGGAACGCCATCCCCACATATCAGCCAGGAAACCACTTAACACCCGTGAGCCAAGAATGCCTATGAGCAGACAGGACTGTATAATCCCCACGTTGCGTACCTTGTGTGCTGGTGCTGAATGGAAAGACACCAACGGGATGAAGAACTGCGGCATAACCGAAGATGCTCCGGCAAGCAAGGATGCGCCCCACACCCAATAGATGTTAGGGGCAAGTGCTATGGCAAGCAATGCGCACGATGAAATGATATAATTGGTCAATATCAGCTGCTTTCGTGAAACCAAATCGCCAAGCGGAATGACAAACACAAGTCCGACTACATAACCTATCTGGGTCAATGTCGCAACCATGCTGGCAGAAAAGTCGCTTACCCCAAAATCCTTTGCCATGCTGCCCAACAAAGGCTGGTTGTAGTAGCAGTTGGCAACGGAAAGCCCGGTAGCGACTGCCATCAGAGCCAGCAGAGGTGCCGGAATGCCGTGGTTTTCTCTCAATTCATATTTCATCATTTATTCCTCCTTTCAGTATGACACAACTTTCAATCCAATCAAGGAGGCAATGAGCGTGAACAGGAAGAAAAGCCGTATGGGAGTGGCCGGCTCTTTGAAAACGAATATCCCAATCAAGACCGTGCCGACCGCTCCGATACCCGTCCAAATGGCGTATGCCGTGCCCAAAGGCAAAGTCTGAACCGCTTTGGCAAGTAATGCCATACTCAATACCGTGGAAGCCAAGAAACCGCTTCCCCACAGATAAAAACCAATACCTGATGCCTCTCTCGTTTTTCCCAAGCAGAATGTAAGGCTTACCTCAAACAATCCTGCCAAAAATAAAATTATCCAATTCATACCTATGATTTATTAAATTCGGGTGCAAAAGTAAGCAAGTAATTTCTAACCGTTTTTTTACATTTGGTAAAAACGGATTTTGCATTTGACAAAAAACAGCCGTTAGCAGCTATTTCTGTGCGCTATTTTATAATTTTGTACCACAACAAAATGACTTATGGATATAAAGGAAATCATCAACCAGAGATATGCCATGCCGGATGCGTCTTTGGACAAGTTGCGGCAATGCCTGACGGAAGTCTCATACCCAAAAGGATTCCAAGTGTTGGAATATGGCAAGATAGAAAAAGACATCTTTTTCATCAAGAAAGGCATTGTCCGCGCCTATACTTCGGTAGAGGGGAAAGAAATTACCTTTTGGGTCGGCAAGGAAGGGGCGACTATTGTTTCCATGAAAGGATATGTGAATGACGAACCGGGGTATGAAACAATGGAGCTGATGGAAAATTCTGTCTTATATGTATTGGAAAGGAAAAAACTGAAAGAGTTATTCTTGGAGGATTTGCACATAGCCAATTGGGGACGGCGTTATGCGGAAATGGAACTGCTTGCTGCCGAGGAACGGCTGATTTCCATGTTGTCAGCCGTCGCCTCGGAACGGTATCACGAGTTGTTGGAGAAAGAGCCTGATTTGTTACAGCGGTTGCCGTTAGGAAGTATCGCCACCTATTTAGGCATCACACAGGCAAGTTTGAGTAGGATTCGGGCACAAATAAAATGACGTTTCAACCAACTGAGGATAGCAAGCGATTTTGGTCTGCCCCAAACACAAACTTGCTATTCTTCCGTTGGTATTGTTTATAATCCCATGCCCTTGCCTCTCCTAAGCGGTTCAACCGTCCTTTTAACGGATGAGAACAGCCTGCCAAACTGCTCCTTGAACCACTTGGCTTTTCCACTCTTGCCTTTGGCACGGTTGCCCTTTGCATCCCAAAGTTCTTTTGAGATGCTCCGCTTGCAACTGAACTGCGCCACCGTTCCGTTGATTGTAACCCGTCCCATGATGAGGACAGTTCCATTCTTCTCCTTGCTGCCGTTCGCATAGAACAGCACGCGAAATGTGCTCCTTGTCATACTCGTTCTTTTTTGGTTGCAAAACTATAAATCAACGAGTTAAACCTTGACAAGCAAACCTACGCAGAGCGGCGCAAACGGAACGGTGACTGTTAAATCTGCATTTCTGACGGGTAACGATTAGGAAACCGTTCTCTTTCTCCAATCCGCTTTGAAACGCTATTCAGCCCTCTATCCAACTTCCGCGATTTTCTCATAACTACTTAATTCACAGATTACATTGCGTTAATCTGCCGAATTTTGGAGGTTTTTCCATAGATTTTCAATAATTTTTTTAATTTCGGATGGCAAAAATACCCAGAAGCCGAGAGCAGAGCAAATGAATTTATTCAAATTGCTATGCCGAGGCGCAACAGTATTTCTGACCGTCAGGCCAAATATACGCAGAAGCCGAGAGCAGAGCAAATGAATTTATTCAAATTGCTTTGCCGAGGCGCAACAGTATTTCTTCCGAAGGCAAATATACGCGGAAAAGTTAAATCTGTGTTAAATACGTCCCGACATGACCGGACACCATGAAGATTTCATAAATTTGTCACGAAATAAAAATTTTGAATTAAAATATAAAAGATATGAAAACATCGGACAGGAAAACTTTCATTGCCATAGCGGCGGTTCTCGGCATCGCCCTGACAGCCTCCATAATCATGGCCGCAGCATGGATTTCAAGCACTTACCGGGAAAAACAGGAAAAATTCGCATCAGACATAAAATCAGCATTGTCCCAGGCAAAATATGCCGAAAGCAAAAGCCGCTCCAAGAAAAACGGTTATCAGGTAAACGTCGCGCAAATCGGCGAAGACACATCCGGAATGCCCCTCACCTATCCGGAAAATTTCTTCAGCCTCGACAAAAAAGACATCGCCGATGTTTCCGTCTTCAAATTTTACTCTTACCGGAAGCCGGTCGAAGCCATATTCGGAATGGAAAACCCTGTTGACACACTGACAGGCTTCATCACCAACAGATTCCTGCTTACGTTTTACAACGCATTGGACAAGATGAACATTCCCGCACAGGACTATGGTTTCACCATTTCGCTCCACGATGGCACAGACACGGTTTTCCACAATACGGTGTCCACCGACAGGCCTGCCATATTTTCCACAATTATTTATGACATAAATCCGCCTTTGGAATGCAGGGTCGAGACCGAAGACCCGGGAAAAACATTCCTAAGACAAATGTCGGGAATAATCATCTCCATAACACTCATAGCGATAATCCTCTGCCTCTCGTACATTTACCTGCTGCGCACCGTATTCAGGCAGAAAAGCCTCGAAAAGATGCGGGAGGACTTCACGCACAACATCACGCACGAACTGAAAACACCGATAGCCACGGCATCGGCGGCGACAGAAGCCTTGCTCGGCTTTCCTGCCGGAGACAGTCAGGAGAAGCGCGACAAATATCTGAACATTGTGAACGACAAGCTGAAAGAACTGTCGTCCATGGTGGAAAGGATTCTGGAAATGACGGCATCGGAAGACAGGGAGCTTCCGTCCGGAACCGAAGAATGCAGCCTTCAGGAAATCCTGCATTCGCTATGCATGGAACTCCGCCTGAAATACCCACAGGGCGTCGTGTCTGAAAACGTTCCTTCCGGGCAGGCTACCGTGCCGGCCGACAGGTTCCATCTGTCGAATGCCATTGCAAACATCCTCGACAATGCGGCAAAATATGTTTCCGGAACACCACGCATAGAAGTCTCACTCGAAACGGACGGCCACAAAGCATACATAACGGTAAAAGACAACGGTATCGGAATACCGAAAAGCGAAAGGGAAAAAATCTTCGGAAAATATTACCGTATTACCGAAGGTGACGTCCGGAATACGAGAGGATTCGGAATCGGCCTGTATTACAGCCGCTCGGTAATATCCGGACTCGGAGGCTCGATAACGGTTTCGGCCCCGGAGGAAGGAGGTTCCATTTTCAAAATAACCCTGCCATGCCGGACGACGGAAAAATAAGGCTCCTGCTCGTAGAGGACGAACAGGACCTCGCGGAAGTAATCTCCGACACGCTTTCAGAAAAAGGGTTTGCAGTCAGGATTGCGCATAACGGGGCCGAGGCCCTTGAAGCGGCTGCCGGCTGCAAACCGGACATCATAGTCACCGACATCATGATGCCCGTAATGGACGGTTTCACCTTCGTGAAAAAGTTGCGCACTACGGACAAGGACACTCCCGTACTCTTCCTTTCGGCCCGCTCGGGAGCGGAAGATGTAGTAAAAGGATTCGAAACCGGCGCCGGAGACTACATACGCAAGCCCTTTGCAATAAGCGAACTGATTGTCAGGATAAATTCCCTGCTGGAACGGAAAACCGGCAACGGGAATGCCGTGATATATGAAATCGGAAGGTTCACCTTCGACCCTTACGGCAGGACACTTCATGACGGCAACCGCTCCGTACAGCTCCCCTCACGCGAAGCGGACCTGCTGAAAATGCTCTGCGACAATCAGGAACACTTCGTCCCGCTGGGAGATATTCTTGAAAAACTTTGGGGCAGCAATGATTATTTCAGCACCCGCAGCCTGAACGTACATGTCAGCAGGCTCCGCAAACGGCTTTCCTCCGACCCTTCGGTAAGCATATCCAGCCTCCGTGGCCGCGGCTACATGCTTTCCGTCTCGCCCGGCATCTTTCCGCCATTTTTATCGTAAAATAGCGCTGCTATTCTCCTCAAAAAAACGGCAAAAAATCTGCACGGAAGCATGTCTCAAATTTTTGAGAAAAAATTTCAAACAACTTCTTAAATTTGCACCGTCATGGATAAACCTCACCGTTATGGATAAACATATACACATTATCGCGAAGCCGCAGTCCGGAAAGAAGGTCTCGCATTTCTGGGGGTCGCCGCTCCTTCCTCCGGGATATCCTTATCCCGAATATACCGACAGCGACGGGGACAGGTGGCCTTACAATTTCATCTGCCAGATAAATCTCGCAGACATTGCGCCTTTCGATACGGAGGGAAAACTGCCGCACGAAGGTCTGCTGCTGTTTTTTACCAAGATAGACCGTTATCTCGGGGATTTCGAAGCCGCCGACTGCATCAGCGGTTACATAAGCGATGCCGAGGATGTCAAAGTGCTTTATTTTCCAGACAGCAACGGCTTCGAGGAAATCTTACTTACGGATATTGACGGCACCCCGCTTTCCCCACGCGGCTTACCCGTAATTTTTTCAGATAAACCCGAAGGAAAATACTGCGACGAGCACATGCTGTTCGCACCCCCTACGCACAGGGAATGGGAAAACTGGGACCCTCCGTTCGAGGACTGGCCCATACTCCTGCAAGTCGATTCATTCAACGGTAAAGACTTCAACCTCAATTTCATGGACTGCGGGGTGCTGGACTTTCTGATTTCCCCGGAAGACCTCGCCGCCCAGCGTTTCGACAATGTGCGCGCGATAGTCCTGTCCACATGACGGTATCATCCCTACCTTTACGAAATGAAACAATCATCCCGATGAAAAACACGATAGTTTTCGATTTTGGCGGTGTCATTGCCGACCTCGACATACGGAAAGCCATTGCGGCGTTCAAATCGCTCGGAATAGCCGACGTGGAAAAATATCTCGACCCCTACCTGCAAAGCGGGCCTTTTCTTGAGATTGAAAACGGGAAAACCGATATTGCCGGCTTCATGGCGATGATGCAGGAGCTTTCGGGCAGGGAACTGTCCTTCCGGCAAGTACAGGAGGCTTGGCTCGCCTTCATTACCGGCATCAACCGGGAAAAACTGGATTACATATCGGAGCTGAGAAAACGCTGCCGTACATACCTGCTGAGCAACACCAACCCTTTCATAATGGACTGGGCCTGCTCATCGCAGTTCCCTGGAGGCAAACCTCTGGATGCCTACTTCGACAAAATGTATTTTTCCTACAGAATCGGCCTCACCAAACCGGACCCGGAAATATTCAGGCAGATGATCCGGGACAGCGGAATGATACCGGAAGAGACACTTTTCGTGGAAGACGGCACGGCCAACATCCTTACTGCCCGCCGGCTCGGTTTCAAAACCTATCAGCCCGCTAACGGCGAAGACTGGCGCAATGCCGTCACCACGATTCTCGAAAACCGAGGGTGACCCTCGCATCATGGCAAATGTAACCCGGCCCTGAAAGCTGCCCGGGGCACGCCTTGACTTAGCTCCCTTTGCCATCCTTAACAATCCACGTGGTATGAAAGCTGCCAAAAGCACGCCCCGACTAAACTCTCACTTTTACAACACATTAATAATCAGATATTTATCAAATTTACTCCTAAAAATTACTGTGGATTCTGACGGGTTCCAAACCCCTCGAAATCCACAGCAAAAATTTTTCACCGCAACGCTAATACGCTATATATCAACACATAACAAGACTTATAATTTAAGTCGGGGTGTGCTCCGGACACAGGCCTGTCGGCACGTTTTTTGCCATTTCAACGCCGGATTATCAGTCACAAAGGTAAAGGTAGAAGACAGGCATAAGGTAGAAAACACAAAATGAAAAATGCGGAACATATATTTTTCATCACACTGGCGGTCATTAGCGGCATATTCATTGACAGATGCCCGGTAGCCGCCAAAACCCCTCCCCTATACAGCACCGCCGCAACCAGCCACAGCGACGTGTCGGCCAATCACGACAAGACAACAGCCAGCCCCAGCAGCACGGCAGCAAGTCACTGCAACACGACGACAGGCCGCAGCAACGTAGAAACCCGCCCCAGCGACGTGCCGGCCAATCACGGCAAGACTACAACCAGCCACAGCGACATGCCAGCAAGCCCCAACAACGACACGACCGGCTGCTTATCCGTACCGGGCACAAGGGCGGCCATACCTTTCGGTGACTTCGAGCAGTGGACCATAAGGCGCATCAAGGAATCGGCCATTGTCGGCAAAGACAGCGTGACGGTATACGAGATAGACAGGAACCAAACGATTTACGGCAATATCCCCTACAGCAATACGGATTCGCCATGGGCTACATCCAATGCCTTCGCCAAAGTCATGGGCGTAGTCAAGACAAATGTCAATGTACGGCCCGCACCGCACATTACCCGGGCGGAAAACAGTTCCACCGGCAACAGCGGGGAAAGATGTGCCGAAATGAGGACGGAGATAATGAGTTTCAAGGTTCTCGGCATGGCCAAGGTCGAAGTGCTGACCGCCGGGGCCATATACCTCGGCAAGCTCAAGGAACCCATAAACAGCATGGACAACGCCATAAAAAGCGTCAACATCGGCATCCCCTTCACCAAACGCCCGAAATATCTTGTCTTCGACTACAAAGCGACCATACGCAATTCCGGAACAGTGAGCAGAAGCACCATGACAAAACGGACCGACATGCCGGGCCGCGACAAGGCGATAGCCACGGTACAACTGCAAAAACGCACCGAAAAAGACGGGAAAATATATGCGGAACGGGTCGCGACAGGCGAACTGCTGATAGGCGGCAGCTGCGACTGGAGACACGGAGCGAAACTGAAACTGACATACGGCAAGCCTGAAAACGAAGAAGCTCTTTCGCAGTTTTCAAGACTCAACTCGTTTTTCTACGCCGAAAATTCTTCCGGAGAATCGGTCCCGATACAGGAAACGGGCTGGGCCGACCCCGATACCGCCCCGACACACCTCATAATATATTTTGCTTCAGGATATCTCGGACCTTTTACCGGAGAAATAGGAAACTCGCTAAGTATTGACAATGTAATGTTGGAATATTGAATAAGAATACTATCTTTGTGGACTTTATATTAAAACCGCAAAAATCTTATGTCAAAAAAACTCATTACATGGATATTCCTGCCATGCCTTATCATGATGTCGGCATGCGTAAGGGAATATCAGGAAAAGCCGGTAAGCAATCCGGCCATATTCGAAACGGAAGGCATGATTCCGGGTTTCATGAGAATCAAAGTAACCGAGGAACTCGCTGCCAGACTGGAACAGCAGGCAGGCCCGGACGGAATAATCCGCAATATCGGAGTAAAATCTTCTGACGACATCCTTCAGGGATTCGGATTCGAAAGCATGAAAAGGACATTCCCTTACGCCGGAAAATTCGAAGCCCGCACAAGGAAAGAAGGACTCCATCTGTGGTACAATGTCATATTCAACCCGGAAGTAAGCCTCACGAAAGCAGGTAACGACCTTTCCGATATAGAAGGAATCAGCATTATCGAAGGCCGCCCTGCCATAAAGAGGCCGGAATACACATCCGTTCCTGTCGACCTGAACGGCACGGCCACCAGAGCCGGAGCACAGGATATTTTCGATGACCCGTACCTTTCCGAACAATGGCATTACTACAATGACGGAAGCCTTTACGGCAGCACGGCCGGATGCGATGTAAATGTAATCCCCGCATGGGAAAAGGGCTATGTAGGCAATCCTGATGTCATAGTCGCCGTGACCGACGGAGGCATAGACTACAGGCATGTGGATTTGAAAGACAACCTGTGGATAAACGAAGCGGAACTGAACGGTGTCGAAGGAGTCGATGACGACGGCAACGGATACGTCGACGACATCTACGGATATGATTTCGTCTATTCGCGGGGAATATATCCTGACGACCACGGGACACATGTTGCCGGAACCATAGCCGCAGTAAACAATAACGGAATAGGTGTCAGCGGAATAGCAGGAGGCAACAAAGCCCTCGGAATACCAGGGGTAAGAGTAATGAGCTGCCAGATATTCTATGGTGAAGAAGGGGCATACGACGTGGCTCCCGCATTCAAATACGCGGCCGACAACGGAGCCGTAATAAGCCAGAACAGCTGGGGTTATGAAAATACCTCCACTATCTTCGAGTCCGACAAGGATGCAATAGATTACTTCATCAAATATGCCGGCATCGATGAAAACGGCAACCAGACAGGCCCTATGAAAGGAGGTCTCGTCATCTTTGCCGCAGGAAACGACAACAAATCTTATGGCTCTCCTGGATCGTATGAGAATGTCATAGCCGTTTCGGCACTTGCAGCGGACTTCGAACGCGCATATTATTCCAATTACGGCTCATGGTGCGACATAGCGGCCCCTGGAGGCGACGCCTACAAAAACCAATACGTAATAAGCACTACGACAAACAACAGCTACGAAGGCTTCCAGGGTACTTCGATGGCCTGCCCTCACGTATCCGGAATCGCAGCCCTCATACTTTCAATTTACGGCGGGGAAGGCTTCACTCCGGACCAACTCAGGGAAATGCTTGAGTCAACCGCCAATCCTGTCATATACGAAGGGCACAACAGCCGGTACGACGGACAGCTTGGCAAGGGACTTGTCGACGTAGGTGCCATACTGAACAATTATGTCATAGAAAACCCGCTGCCACAGCCTGTCACAGACCTCAAGGCGGAAAGCACGGGAACTTCTTCCATAAGGCTGTCATGGACAGTAACCGCAAATGAAAACGGCAAAACCCCTGTTTCCTATAACATTTATTTCAGTACAGGAAAATTCGATTCCTCAATAGACAGGAACTCGTTGCCGGAAGGCATTTCCGCAATACGCATCGACAATGACAGGAAAGCCGGAGAAAAATTCGAATACGACCTGACCGGACTCGAAGACGGCACCACATATTATATTGCGGCGGATGCAAGCGACGGCTCGCAACTCTCGGAACTGTCACCTGTGGTTTCATGCCAGACAGTCCCTAATGCGGCCCCTGAAGCCACGGACGAAATACCGGACATAGTACTGCCTGGAATAGGATACGGCAAATCCTTCGACCTCGATGATTATTTCCATGACGAAAACGGCGACATACTGGCATACAGATGCTCTTACCCGAAACAATACATAGAAGCGGCCATCGACGGCAGCATCCTTACCGTAAAGGCAACAGCCAAGGCCAATTCGGAAATATCCGTAACCGCGACCGATCCGTCAGGGGAAAGCGCATCCCTGAAGTTCCGGGTATCGATTATGGAAACAGGGCTCGAATATTTCTGTTATCCTAATCCAGTAATCGATGTAATGTACATAAAATCATCGGCTCCTTCGGGAACGGTAAACGTATCCGTAGAGGCCCTTTCAGGAAAAAAGGTATATGAAATCACGGGCTACGACCCGTCTTCGGATTCCCCTGAACCGATTAACCTCAGCACTGTAAAAACCGGGAATTATACAGTAATAATAACTGATTCCCAAGGAAATATCACGAGACAGAATATAATGAAACTGTAATAAGACATGAAAACTATAAAATTCATCATAATGACAGCCGTTGCGGCCTGCGGGCTGTCCATGCAGGCAGGCGCCCAGGATTTGGAATCGTTGAATTATCCGGCCAATACACGCTCACTCGCGATGGGAGGCACTGAAATGGCTTCGAAAGCCGACGGGACTACCATAATGGCCAATCCCGCGGCAATGGCCCTTATGAACAACAGGCTTCTTGTCCAGGCCAATTACATGGGCATCCGGCCAGACTCGCAGATGAGGAACTTCGGCAATGCGGCAGCGGCATTTTCATTCGGGCGGCACAGGTTCGCCGTATCCGTTTACGGACAATATTCTTCCGGAACCAGACATATCGAATCCGATATCATGGGAAATCCTTTGGGATATTTTACCCCTTATGAATATACGGTCGGGGCCGGTTTTGCAGCCAGAATCATCAAAGGCCTTGCAATCGGAGTAAATGCAAAAATGATAAGCGCCGTAAGGATGTCGGACAGATGGCTGGCGAATTATCCGGATTACGCGAATGCATACGCCTTTGCCGCAGACCTCTCGGTAGCATACACCATACTGGGCATACGCGCATCGGCATCCATAAACAATATCGGAACCCCTGTCAAATACAGCAGGTATGAAGGGAACAAAGGCAACAATCTCCCTACGGCAGTCCGTCTGGGAATCGGATACGGGAACAAATGGGGAAAACACTCTTTTGATGCAGGGATACAGGGCGATTACCTGATTTTCGCAGACGAATACTATGGAGGAGTCGGTGCGGAATACGGTTTCGACGACCTTGTCTTCGTCAGGGGAGGCTACCATCACAACGGTAACTCTGTGAATACGCTTCCGCAGTACGCTTCTGTCGGCCTCGGATTCCATTTCACTACCATCATAGACATAAACATAGACGCCGCCTACATGATTCCCGTAGGGAACTCCGAAGCCCTCAACAACTTCAAAAACACATTCATGGTTTCATTGGGATTCGTCTTTTAGTTCAAAATGAAACGCAAGAAAACAGTTCTGACAATAATAATCTGTATCGCAATAGGGTTGGCAACGGTTTACCTGTGCCTGCCCTATTATGCGAGGCAGGCCCTCATCCACCTCTACCCGAAAATCGATGACAAATGCCTGTTTTACAGGGACACCGTACATGCACCGCAACAGGCCTGTCTCTGGGCAAGGTCTGCCGATTACAACAGATACGGATTCACGGACTCAGAAAAGTCATATCTCGACAGCATGGAGACCTTGTCCTTCCTCATCATCAGGAATGACAGCATACTTGTCGAAGATTACCGCAACGGCTGGAACGACACCCTTACTTCGAACATATATTCATGCACGAAAAGCATCGTAAGCCTGCTCGCCGGAGCGGCATACGACGAGGGGAAGCTGAAGAACCTCGATGACCCCGTATCAGAATACATTCCATCGTACACAAAAGGCAGGCAGGCCGATGTGACAGTCAGGGATTTGCTTACCATGAGCGGGGGAATGGCATGGGACGAAGCATATTCTTCTCTGTTTTCGCTTACAACGCACGGCTACTACGGCAACGACCTCTATGACCTCGTCACCGGGCTTGAAGTAAATGAAGAACCGGGCGTGCAATACGATTACAGGAGCGGAGAGACCCAATTGCTCGCTTTCGTAGTCGAAGCGGCCACCGGAAAAACGTTGAGCGCGTATGCCGAAGAAAAATTATGGACACCTCTAGGTGCAGAGCATGACGCCTACTGGCTCCTCGACAAGGAAAACGGGGACGAAAAGGCTTTCTGCTGCTTCCACACAACGGCCAGGGACGTGGCGAGGTTCGGCTCCCTCATGCTTGATTACGGAAAATGGAACGGCAGTCAGATAATATCCGAAGGATACATGGAACAGGCGCTTGCCCCCGCATCATACCTTAAAAACGAATGGGGTGAAGACAGTCTCGATTACTACGGATACCAGTTCTGGATACAGAAGTACAAAGGGAACGAATACAGGCTGATGCGCGGCATGCTCGGACAGTACATCGTTGCCATACCGGAATACGATGCCATAATGGTAAGGCTCGGGAAAAAGCGCTCCGACGAATATGTCCGCGAAAGCACGGTCGATTTGTTCGTCTATATGGATATCGCATTGAGGATACTTGAAGAAAGCACAAAAACGGAGAACCGCAACAATGGCTGAAAATCCGGACAGGCCCATCACGGTAGAGACCCATCCATTCGCCCCATTTCTTCCTGAAAAAGCAAAAATACTGATTTTAGGAAGTTTTCCGCCAAAACAGGAACGGTGGTCGATGGATTTTTTCTACCCGAATTTCAACAATGACATGTGGCGGATTTTCGGACTCGTATTTTTCGGCGACAGGAACAGGTTCATAGCCGCGGACGGAAAACATTTCGACAAAACGCGCATAACCGCTTTCTGCGAAGAAAAAGGCATAGCCCTGTACGACACTGTATACAGGGCCGCAAGGCTTAAAGACAACGCTTCGGACAAGTTTCTTGAAACCGTCGAGCCCGCCCCTATTGCGAGACTTATCGGAAGCCTTCCGTTATGCAGGACAATGGCAGCCACCGGGCAGAAGGCGGCCGAAACCGTCTCCGGAATGTTCCGCTGTCCCGTCCCTGCCACAGGCGGGTACGAAACCATTGATGTCGGCGGAAGGGAAATCGCATTTTACAGGCTTCCATCGAGTTCCCGCGCATATCCCCTCAGTCTGGATAAGAAAGCCGAGGCATACGCCGGCCTATTCGAAAAAATCCTTTAGAGGTACGGCCTGGAAGGTAATATTCGCCACACTGCTTTCATAAAGTATCCCTACGGTGCTTTCATCAATCATCGTCAGGCATGAATATCCCCAACCATACCCTTCGTCCAGGACGACCTGATGCGCGGCAGGCCATGTAAGGCCTCCGTCCAGACTCAGCTTGATTGTGATGTCCTTCCGTTCTACCGAAGAATCGGGATTGGAAAACAGCAGAAGGTCTTTTCCTGTAATATTGTCCTCGGCCCTGACGGCAATCAGGCTCGCCATACATACGGGTTCCCTGAGAGCCGACCTCGATGAAGGGTGCTCGCTCCATGTCGCCCCCATGTCCCTCGAAACGCTGACGGCACGGCTTCCTCCCCTGTCATCCCGCATATTGAGCATAAGGGTCCCGTCCGGATATTCTACTACCTGTGATTCCGTGGTTTTCCGCCTTGCCGGGCTTCCTATCGCCCATGTCCTGCCGGCATCCCTGCTATAAACGACAGTGGCATTGGGAACCTTTTCCGAATCGATGAACTGGGCCGGAAATACAAGGGTGCCGTCACTCATGGTTATTCCACGTCCCGGCCCCTGTAGCAGCAGATGCCAGGATTCATCTTTGACCATTGGGGTGATATTTACGGGCTCCGACCAAGTCATGCCGCCATCCTCGCTCGATACCAACAGAAGCTGTCCGGTTTCATCGGGCGACAATCCCTGCCCCGAAGCCGTCCATGCCCTTTTGCCGGGCATGCCGTGGCACCATAATGCGGCAATCCAGAGCCTGTCGTTCCTGCTGTCATAGAGGATACAGGGATCGCCGGTCCCGTTCTGGGCCGCAGGAAGCCCGCCGTAGCCGTCAAGGTCGAGCGCAAGCCTCATCGGCTCCCAGGTCCGGCCTCCGTCATTGCTTCTGCTTACCCCTACCTTTATATTTCCCTGCAAGTCCGCACTGCTTTCATACCTTACATCATATACCGCCACAAGGGTACCGTCCGAGGTCGTGACGATTCCGGGAATCCTGTAAGCAGCGGCCCCGTCGTCTCCGCCCGTCCTGACACTTACGGCCTTGCGCCTTTCACCCTTCGTCCCTTCCACGCTGAAACGCAGAGGCTCCTCCAGCCGGGCTCCTTCGCTTATCCCCACAGTCACACGATATACTTCACCATCCGGGTTGTCCAAACTATCCGCGATGTTCAGGAAGACCGAACGGGAAGACGGATACCGCACAATATCCAAAGGCACAGAATCATTGTCCTCACGGTAAATGGCAAGAGAAGTTATTTCCTTCATGTCAGTATTATCGGCAAACCTTATCCTTATACCGCCCGGAATACCTTTCCCTGCAACAGTCCGTATTTCAGACAATATATTCCCTTCCTCTCCGTTCAAAAGCGGGACATTCGGGACCGATACCGACAACGTATCCTCCGCAGACACGCAAAAGGCGGAAAACGCCATAAAAGCAAACGACAATAAGTACTTATACATATTATTGATATACTGTAAAAAATACTAAATTATGAAAATATGTCTAAATTTGCCAACAAAAACGCAAATGATTTTCTATAAATACCAGGGAGCCGGAAATGATTTCCTCATTGCCGACAACAGGGAGGAAAGGCTCGAATTTTCAGAAAACAGAATAAAAGCCCTGTGCGACCGGAGATACGGCTTCGGGGCAGACGGCCTCATGCTTTTGGAAAACAGCCGCGGATACGATTTCAAAATGGTGTTCTTCAACCCGGACGGGAGCGGAGGCATGATGTGCGGCAACGGGGGGCGCTGCATCACGGCATTTGCGGCCAGACTGATAAACGGGGAAAACATGCGGCCCGAAAAGAAAACCTTCACATTCGAAGCCGCCGACGGAATCCATCATGCCGAGATAACCGGTTGCGACGCGACCCTTACGAAAATGACCGTCCGCCTCGGAATGTCGGATGTGAAAGGCATAACGTACATTCCTGAAGAAAACGGATATTTTCTCGACACCGGGACGAGACATTTCGTAAAATTCATTGAAAGCGGCATAGAACGGACTGACATAATCGCCGAAGGACGGCGTTTAAGATACAGCAGCCTGTTCGCCCCTATCGGAACGAATGTCAATTTCGTCATGCCCGCGGAAGGAGGCCTGATTGTGCGCACATACGAAAAAGGAGTCGAAGATGAGACATACGCTTGCGGTACGGGCATAACCGCCTCGGCCATAGCGGCATGGCATGCGGGATATACCGGACCGGGCAAGGACGGGAAAGTGCATACCGCCATAGAAGCCAGGCGGGACAGGCTGTCCGTAGAGTTCACTCCGGGGAGCGACGGCCAGTCCGCAAGCGGCATCCTGCTGACCGGACCTGCCGTATTGGTCGGCACAGTAATCCCGGCCTGATTCCCGGACATGGCAGCCTGTTTTTCTGCCTGTTTTTCAACACACGGAAATTTTTAAAATCAAAACAAAATGAAATACGATTTCGACAAGACCGTTCAACGACACGGCACCAATTCATACAAATGGGACGGTTCCGACAATCCGGAAATGCTGCCCATGTGGGTTGCGGACATGGATTTCCGCACTTCCGAGCCCATCATCAAAGCATTGCAGGAAAGGGTGTCCCACGGTATTTTCGGCTATACCCGGGTGCCCGAAGCATATTACGAAGCCGTAACCGGATGGTTCTCTCGCCGACACGGGTGGAACATATCCAAAGACTGGATAATATACACGACCGGGGTTGTCCCCGCCCTGTCCGCAATCATAAAGGCGCTCACCGCGCCGGGAGACAAAGTGCTCATACAGGGGCCCGTTTACAATTGTTTTTATTCCTCAATACGCAACAACGGCTGCCATGTCATCAGCAATCCGCTCATATACACGGGGGATACATACAAAATGGATTTTGAAGATTTGGAAAACAGGACGGCCGATCCGGAAGTGAAGGCCATGATTCTCTGCAACCCTCACAATCCGGCTGGCCGCGTGTGGACCGAAGAGGAACTGATACGCTTAGGGGAAATCTGCATCAAAAACGGCGTGACAGTAATTTCCGATGAAATACATTGCGAACTCGTTTTTCCGGAATACCGTTACATACCTTTCGCATCAATTTCCGAAAATTTCCAGAAACATTCGGTCACATGTGTCTCGGCAAGCAAATCCTTCAACATCGCCGGACTTCAGATAGCCAACATAGTATGTGCGGATGAAGGACTGCGCAAAAAGATAGACAAAGCCATCAACATCAACGAAGTATGCGATGTAAACCCATTCGGGGTCATTGCCACCGTGGCCGCATACAATGAAAGCGAAGAATGGCTGGAACAGCTTATAGCCTACCTGAAAGGCAATTATGACTGCATGTCGGAATACTGCCGCAAATATCTTCCTGACTATCCCATCGCGAAACTCGAAGGAACGTACCTCGTCTGGATGGACTGCCGTAAACTGCACCTTGCATCGGAAGAACTTGAAGAGCGCCTGAAAGACGAAGCGGCCCTCTGGCTCAATGCCGGAAGCATGTACGGACCCGAAGGGGAAGGCTTCATGCGCTGGAACATCGCCTGTCCGCGTTCATCCCTGGAACAGGGCCTCGAAAGGTTCCGCAGATTCATCGGGCAGCGTTGATGTGCGCACGGATTATACCTGCAAGTACCGATATGCCTTCTTCGATGCGGTCCATGTCCATGAACGAGTAATTGAGCCTCATGGTGTTCCTGCCGCCGCCGTCCGGATGGAAGAACGCCCCGGAAACGTATGCGACACCGGCAGACAGGGCGCTGTCATAAAGCGCGACAGTATCAATATGTTCCGGAAGGGTAAGGAAAACAAAAAGGCCGCCTTCCGGACGTGTCCAATTCACCCCTGAAGGCATGTGGCGTTCAAGCATAGCAAGCATGAAATCCCGTTTCCGGCGATACAGGGAGACGGTCCACCGCAGATTGTCATGCAGGCGCCCGCTTTTCAAAAGAATGGCCGCTATGTGCTGGTCAAGCATGGGAGGGCAAAGGTCCACCGACTGTTTGCATGCAGTCAGCCTGTCAAGCACTTCCCGGGGACCGAATACCCAGCCGAGCCTGAAACCCGGGGCGAGAATCTTTGAAAAGGAACCGAGATGAAGCACACAATCCGGGGCCAGGGAATACATGGAAGGCACATCGCTTCCCGAAAAACGCAGTTCCCTGTAAGGGCTGTCCTCTACAATCATCAGCGACTCCCTTCTGGCGACATCTATGACCGCCTCTCGCGCCTCAAGCGAAAGAGTTTCGCCCGTAGGATTGTTGAAATCGGGTATGAGATATATGAATTTCGGCACAAGCCCTTCGCTTCTTGCCGCGGCAATTGCGGCAGAATAAGCCCCTGCAACGGCTTCCGCCCCTTCGGCACCGGATGCATCCGGAGAAGCCTTCACACCCCTAATATCCGCCCTGTAGGAACGGAACGACTGGATTGCCCCGAGGAAAGTCGGACGGTTTACGAAAACCGCATCTGCCGGATTCACGAAAATGCGGGCGCACAAATCTATGCCCTGCTGCGAAGAAGTCGTTATCCCGACATTGTTCACAGGTACGCCGTATCTCTCCGATATGGCCTCGCGCAACAGCATAAGGCCTTCCGTCGCCCCATATTGCAGGATACCCGGACCATAGAGGCGGAATGCCTCTTCGGCGGCAAGAAGCATGTCGTCCGTGCGGAAAGTGTCGGAAGACGGATAACCTCCGGCGAAGGAAATTATCTTTGAAAAATCGTAATTTTTAAAAATAGCCCTTACGGGCGAAGGGACGAATGCCCATACATCGTCCGAATAAAGTTTCCCGTAATCCATAAAATCCCTTTCAATCTCTAAGCAGCGACTCCAAGGCGACGGAGGCATCGGTTCCGGAATCCCTGTACTTGATGATTACCGGAGTATAAATCTGTATGCCTTCAGCAGCTCCCGGCCCCTTGCGTACCGGCCTGCTTCCCGCAACGACTACGGCGTTTTCAGGCACAATCAGCCGTCCACCCTCGCCGGCACGGATAAAGGCCCCGTTTACGGCATCGTACAGGGCCGTGGAAGCGTTCAGCACGACCCCGGTGGCAATCACTGCATTTTCCCGGACCAAAGTACCTTCATAAATACCGCAATTCCCGCCGATGAACACATTGTCCTCTATTATCACGGGCAGGGCGCCTACGGGCTCAAGCACGCCCCCGAGCTGGGAAGCGGCGGCTATATGCACATTCCTGCCCACCTGGGCGCATGAACCGACAAGCGCATGCGAATCAATCATAGAGCCCGAATCGACATATGCCCCTATGTTCACGTATGAAGGCGGCATCATGATTACGGACGGGGCAAGGAAAGCCCCTCTCCTGACGGCACTTCCGCCCGGCACTATCCGCACGCCGTCGCTGTGGCCGAAACGTCTCGGCGCAAGCGTATCCTTATCGAAAAAAGGGAACCGTCCTTCCGACATGTCCGTCATTTTCCCGTACCGGAAACCCTCCAGAATAGTCTCCTTGATCCAGGTATTCACGACCCATTCCCCGTCCTTCTTCTCAGCAACACGTATTTCGCCGCGCTCCAAGGCATCGCAGACCTCATTGAAACGGTTCAGTTCTTCCATAACCCGAGATCTTTAAGTGTCCGTCTCATTATTTCCACAGTATTTTCGGAAGCCCGTGTCAGAGGCAGCCGCAGATTGTTCCTGAGCAGTCCGAGCAACGCCATGCCGGCCTTCACCGGAATAGGGTTGCTTTCGATAAAACAGTTTTTGAACAATGGCATCAGACTGTAATGAATCCTCCTTGCAGCCACCATATCATCATAGGCCAGCGCCCTGACAAGCTGTGACATCAGACGGGGCGCTATATTGGAAGCCACGCTGATTACGCCGTCCGCCCCCGTCGCCATCAGCGAAAGTGTCTCGTCATCGTTGCCGCTCAACACGGAAAAACCCTCAGGGGCATCCCTTATCACGGCCGATATCTGGGCATAATTCCCGGAAGCCTCCTTTACGGCGACTATTCCCGGGAGTTCCGCGAGCTTCAAAGTCGTTTCGGCAGTCATGTTAGCCCCCGTCCTACCCGGCACATTGTATATTACCAAAGGCTTTCCCGTAGCCTCGAGAACCGCCTTGAAATGCTCGTACATGCCTTGCTGCGTGGGCTTGTTGTAATACGGCACGACTACAAGGAAAGCATCCGCCCCGTATGGCGCGAGCATCCTGATATTTTTTATCGTGGCCTCGGTGGAATTGCTTCCGGCACCGCACAGGACGGGCTTGCCCCCGCAATTGGCCTTTGTTATTTTAAGTATATTGATTTTTTCCTCATCCGAAAGATTTGGAGTCTCCGCCGTAGTACCGAGCGGGACAAGAAAATCGATATCGGCATCGACCTGCCGCCTTACCGTATTTTCATAAACTTCATAATCCACCCTTCCCTCATCGTCAAAAGGTGTGACGAGGGCCGTTCCGCAACCGGACCAAATCCTGTTTTTTCCCATATTCCAGAAAATTAAAATTTCAACAAATCCTTGAATTCATAAATGCCGCCTTCCAGAGTGTCGCACCAGATTGCGGCCTGCACCGCCCCACGGGCGAAACCTTCCCGAGAAAACGCCTCGTGCCTCAGGACGATACGGTCGGCCGGGCCTTCGAAACCGAGCTCGTGTATGCCGGAAATCTCACCGCAACGCACCGACTCTACAGGGACCTTCACGCCCATGCCCTCCTCCACTATGCCGGCCAGGGTCTTTGCAGTTCCGCTCGGAGCATCCAGTTTGTGCTTATGATGCATCTCCACGATATACGGGTCGTAGCCGCCGGCATTGCCGAGGGCCTGCGAAAGCAATTGCGCCGCCTTGAACATGACATTGACCCCGATGGAAAAATTGGAAGCATACACCAAAGGCTTGCCGCATTCGCGGAAGGCCCTGAACACATCTTCCCTAATGTCCGTCCACCCGGTAGTCCCGACAACCGCCCCCTTGAAATTTTCCGCTATGAAACGGTAATTCTTCCTGAAGGCTTCAGGGGTGGTGAAATCTATGCAGACGGCACCGGCAGCCGTCTGAGGGCTGAACGAAGCTATGTCTTCGCTTTTGCCGGCACATGCCAGCCCTTTTTCGGCAAGTATCTTTTCAACGGCCCTGCCCATCCTGCCGTATCCGCTAATCACTGCTTCCATCCGTAAACAAAGTTTTATGCAAGTTCCTGATTATCACATTCAGTTCATTCCTGTCCACCACGAGGCCGAGGCTCCCTCCTGCGGCCCCCATCGACATCAGATATATACGATGTCCTTCGAGCACGCCGAAAATACGTCCGAGAACATTCTTTTCCAAAGCCATTTCCTTTCCGACAATGGCTATCTGCGATTTTCCGGTTTCGATGAAAACGGCTGAAAATTCGGACAGTTCTTCCATCATGGCCTGGATATCGTCATCCTCACCTATCGTCACCGACACGCTCCCTTCGGAAACAGCAATCAGATCGAAAGAAAAATGATGTTTTCCGAAAATCGAAAAGACCCTGCCTAAAAATCCCGATGAGTTGTAGACCCTTGAGGAAAATACATTGAGCATACGTACATTTTCCTTGCAGGACACGGATTTTACCCCCGAAGGTATCACTTCCTCATTGAGTATCACAGTCCCTTTGGCGGAAGGATTCATCGAATTGAGGACTTTGATGGGAATGTTCTTCCCGACGGCCGGTTCCATAGTGGAAGGATGGAGCACCTTCGCTCCGGAATGGGCCATGTCGGCGGCTTCCTTGAACGAGATGGCGTCAAGGCTTTTCGTGCCTTCCACCCTGCGCGGGTCGGCCGTATGGACACCGTCCACGTCCGTCCATATTTCAATCTCGTCGGCATCCATTGCCATGCCTATCAGGGAAGCGGAATAGTCCGACCCTCCCCTGCCGAGCACGGTAGGAACGCCTTTCTCCGTGGCCGAGACAAACCCCTGGGTGATGACGGCCGAAACAGGGGCCGCTTCTAAAGAACGGTAGGCCCTGTTTATTATTTCGGGTACGGTTTCGGAAATCCGGTGCAGGTCCGGTTCGCCTTTGAGATAATTTTCATCGGTTATTATCAGTTTCCGCGCATCGAGGAAACCGGTGGAAATCCCGGCGGCATTGAGGGCACAGCAGATGATTCCCGATGACAGATATTCTCCGGTCGAAATGATGCGGGCACGGCTGCGTTCCGAGAGTTCCCCGAGGTCGCAGACTACATCCACCAGTTTTTTCAGACTGTCGCAAAGCGTGTCCGTATGCTCCCTTGCCTGAGACGAATATTTCCCGTCCGCTATCAGCTCGTCTATAAGTTTCAGATGCCTGTCACGGATGTTTTCGACAAGCATTTCCGCCTCTATCAGGTCGCCGTTGCCGGCGAAATCGCAAATCTTATATAATGAATCCGTAACCTTCGACAGGGCCGATACCACTATCACCGGGGCCTTGTCGAGCCGTCCGGAGACTATCGACATCACACGCTGTATGGCCTGGGCGTCCGCCACGGAAGTTCCTCCGAATTTCATCACAATCATAACAACACCCTATTTTTTCAAAAAACCGCGTTCCACTATGAGTTCTGCATTCAATATGGCAGCCCCGGCAGCCCCGCGCACGGTATTATGCCCGAAAGCCGTCATCTTCCAGTCCAGTATGCCGCACGGGCGAAGCCTTCCTGCCGTCACCGTCATTCCGTTACCGGCCAGCACATCCATCAGTGGCTGGGGACGGTCTTCGGAAGGATTGTATGCCAAAACCTTTTCCGGCGATGAATGCAGCTTCAGTTCGGGATAACAGTGTTCCATGGCATCCAGCAGTTCTTCCCTGCCTGCCTTGGTCCTGGTAGAGAATGAAACGCACACCGTATGCCCGTCCCTTACTGGAACACGGTTGCAGGTGGCGGAAACGGTAAAATCCGCAGGGACTATGCTCCCGCCTTCCAGCCGGCCGAAAATCTTGGCCAGTTCGCGCTCTATCTTCTCTTCCTCGCCCCCTATGTACGGGATTACATTTCCCAATATGTCCATTGAAGGGACACCGGGATATCCTCCTCCGGAAATCGCCTGCATGGTGACAGCCATCACCTTGTCAAGGCCGAAACGTGCAAATACAGGATAGATTGCAAGTGCAAGCACGATGGTCGAACAGTTTGGATTGGTTACTATGAACCCTCCGCTGCCGGAACGGGCCATCTGCCTTTCCACTATTTCCAGATGCGAGGCGTTGATTTCCGGAATAATCAGCGGCACGTCATCGTCCATCCTGTGGTTGCGCGAATTGCTCACTACGATATGTCCGAGGGAGGCATAGCGGCTTTCCGCTTCTCCTGCAACTGAGGCATCGAGCCCCGAGAACAGAATCCGGGATTCGAGCGGCTCGGACAACGTCTTGATGACAATGTCCCCGACATGCCCGGGAATGGGTACGGCCTCCCTCCAACCGACCCTTTCCGAATATTTCAGCCCTGCCGAGCGGTCGGAAGCCACAAGTTCCTTAATATTGAACAGGGGATGATTGCCGAGCAGGGATACGAGTTTCTGTCCTACGGCCCCGGTACAACCGAGTACCGCAACATCTATCTTATTTTCATTCATATCACTACGATTTTTTTCAAACATCGGTCACTTGCCGGCCTTGCGGCCCACGAGCCTCTTGTATATTGTAACATAATTGTCCTTTGCACGGCGCAGGTCGCTCAACAGGATATGCTCATCGTCCGTATGGGCCACAAGTATGGAGCCCGGGCCACACAACATCTTGTGGCTGAAGTTGTTTATATGGGGAGCATCGTTCCCGAAAGCCACCGTTTTCGTTTCGAAGCCGTCAAGTGTCATATATTGCGAAGGTGTATCCCCTCCGAATGCCTTCACTTCTATGTTGTCATCGGCAAAATCCGCCATTACACGGCATACCGCCTCATCGCTGGCAAATGTAGTACGGAAATATATGCGGAATGTCAGCCTGTCGCTCAGAATATTCTGAGAGTTGGGACTTTCGAGTTCTCCTACATTGTATGTGGTTTTTCCGAGTACCGGGTCTTCGGGAAAACGCACCTCGGCCAGCCTGTTCATGAAATCCACGAAACGCATCACGGCGCTGTCCCCGTGCTCCGGATATCCCGAATGGGCGCTCCTGCCCTTGATTGATACGGAGAAGGCCTTGGTTCCCTTTCCTGCCGTGACCATTTTCGAATCGGTGGGTTCGCCCACTACAAGATATTCGCCGCCGGGAATCTGGGAATCCACGGTCCTCGCCCCCTTCGAGCCGGTTTCCTCTCCCGACACGAGCAAGAGCCCGAAATCCGTATAACCCTCATTTTCAAGCTCCAAACAGGCATTATACATTGAAAATATCTGGCCCTTGGCATCACAACTGCCTCTGCCCGAGATTTTTACGTCTCCGTCCGGCAGGCTTTCCACCTTCGGGGGAATGTACGGGGGAACGGTGTCGAGATGGGTACAAAAGACTATCCGCGGATTGCCCCATTTGAGATAAACATTAAGGGTGCCGTCACCGACCTCATATATTTCCGAAACCGATTTGCAGGTAGCAAAACCGTATGCACAGTATTCTGCGAGCCGTCGCTCTTTCCCTGAAGAAGAGTCTATTTTCAGTATATTGAGAAAATTATCCAAATTCATAACTGCCGTTTCATCGATACAACCTGTAAAAATAATGATTTTCGCCGAAACGGCAAAATGAGAAATGGCATATTTATTGAATTTACGGGCACTCATGCGCAAGACGGCCACATATATTTTATTTACAGGGATTTTAATCCTTTTTCATACGGTTTCGGCATCGGGACAGAATCCCATGGACACCATTACCGACAGACAGGCCGTCCTCAACGCCGACATCCGCGACCTTGCCGCGAAGGCATACATGTTCGGGCTTCTCGATGAAAACGGGCGCGACTCCCTGATTTCCTCGACCGCCCGGATTGACTCATCGGATGCCATTCCGGAACTCGAAGCCATACGCGCCCAATGGGAGGAAAAACTGTCATTTCTCGAAAAACTCTACTCGGATGAAATCTTCGGAAACATGACATCCGCAATCGTCGACAGGAAGGCCGTTGCCGAAAAAATGCTTCCCATACTGCTCTCCGTACCGGAAATAAGGGAAAAGTTCGGTCCCCTCACATTCGAGCAGGCCATGGAACGGCTAAATGACCTCCTCGGCCGCGACCTCGCATACGAAAGGAAGGTGGCTTCGATGTCCAAAGGGGAGCGCATAGCATGGGCGATAGCGAGGATGCTATTAGGAGGAAGCGCACAATACAAGCCAAACGCCATACCTATGATGAACGGCCTGTGGTATATGCCCATACCGGCAGGAAAACCGGAGCATTTCGATGAAACGCTGTTCTGGGATGGCAATTTCGATTCCCGTGTCTACAAGTCCTCCGTTCCGGAGCCTGTCATTCCGCCCGAAGAAAGGCTTCAAGGGCACTGATGCACACCGGCCCCCGGGACTCCTTGAAAATCACCCGCAACCCTTCAGCTTCGACAGGGGCGAAACGGATTATCCTCTTATACCCTATGGTAGTAGTCTCTTCGCCGCAATCTACAGGGATCCAACGGCCTTCAGACAAATACTCGACGGCAAAGGAGGCCACCCGCTGTCCGAGAGGAATGTATTCCTGAAGCACTACCTTGTCCATTGCCTTCGGAGAACCGAAGACTATCTGCACCGATGCCGTATCCGTACCGTCAGGGACCGACCAATAGGTGTCGAAATCCCCGTCGAAAATGTTTTCCGACCTGAAAGCCCTGCCTCTTTCCGAGGAAACGGAAACGGTCGCATCCCCGGCGGACAACAGATTGCAAGGGAATTCCTTTGCAAGCAGCTCATTATAGGCATACAGGCTGGCTGAATCCGCACAGGAAATCAATCCGGCCGCATTTACCGGCACGTTCAGCAGGAAATTGGCATTCCTGCCGACACTCTTGAAATACAGGTCGAGCAGCTGCTCCGGAGTCTTGACCAATGTATCTTCATCGGCATGCCAGAACCAGCCCGGACGTATGGACACGTCGCACTCTGCGGGAATCCATGCATCCCCGTCGGCATGTCCCGAAGGAAGTTCCTGAAAACCGTGATACCCCGGATAGACTTCGCTTCCCCTGAGGAAAGACCAGTTTGTCTCACCGGCTATCCCTCGTTCGTTCCCTACCCAGCGGCAGCCTGGGCCTCCGTCCGAAAAAATGATTGCATCGGGCTGCAAGGCAAGTATCAGGGAATCGATTAAAGGAAAATCATAATATGTCCTGCGGTCTATCGTCCTCGTTTCATCGGCTCCTCCGTACCATCCGTTACCTCCGTTGGCCCCGTCGAGCCAGACTTCGAAAACATCGCCATAATCCCCGGACAGGAGTTCTTTCAACTGGGACCTGTAATATTCCACATATTCCGGCGTTCCGTAATCCGCCCTGTTCCTGTCCCACGGAGATATGTAGATTCCGAATTTCAGGCCGTATTCCCGGCATGCCTCGGACAACTCACGCACGATATCCCCCTTTCCTCCTTTGTACGGGGATGCCGCTATGTCGTAATCCGTGCCAGTGCAAGGCCACAGGCAGAATCCGTCATGATGTTTCGCCGTAAGTATGATACCCTTCATCCCGGCCCCGGCAAGCACACGGGCCCATTGGCGGCAGTCCAAGCTGTCCGGAGCGAGCAAAGAGGCGGAGGCATTGCCATAACCCCATTCGGCATCGGTATAAGTGTTCAGCCCGTAATGGATGAAAGCATATCTCTCCATCCGCTGCCATTCGACCTGCTGCTTCGACGGCACCGGAAACACTGGTTCAGGGGCAGGAGCTCCTCCCGAACACGAAAAAAGCAACTGGATAACAGCCAAAGGCAAGAGCGACAAAAACATTTTTTTCATGACTGACGTTTATTGAAAAAATTCTGACATTTATAAAAAAATTCCGCAGGGTTTCAAATCCCGTAGGGCTTCATTACGGCACAGGCCATGTCCATGTCACGGTTCAAGTTCGGGATTGCAGAACTGGTAATCTTCCGGAGAATATTCCTTATATTTGATTACACGAATTTTCCTGTCATTTGCATCGAAAAACTCCAACGACTGAGGCTTCCCCGATGTCGTAAACCTCGTGGATATGCGCGCACATCCGTATTTTTCATGCATGGCAGGGCCTCCGTCCACGCCTCTGTAATATACATCCTCCACCACTCCCGAATGGCCTATGTATTTGATGACGATATCCGAATACCCCATGTCGCAGGCCGCACGGTCATCATCGTCATAGCCCCGGTAAGAAGCCTGATAAACCATGTTTCCGTTCCTTTCTTCCATTACCGCCATGTACATGCCGAAACGCCCCATGGACAGAAAATCTTCCACCGGAACGTACTTCGTATCCTTCCCGTACGCCGCGGCAAAATCCATTCCCGGAGATGACAGGAACTTGTATCCGTCTATACCGAACGCATTCGAAGCCGTATTCTTCCCCGCTCCGGACAACTGGACGACATGGTTTTCATATCCGCCGTCAAGCCAGTATGATTCAAATAATGATGAAAAAACGCCTCCACGGAACTTCACTTCCGCCGGATTGAAAGAATTATCGAAGAAAGCCGCTTTGTTTATAACCGAATCCGCACTGCTTTCATACTCGAACATTACGGCAGCGGCTCCGGACGGCGATTCCACCGAATTGTTCTTCGCATCCATGAATTGCATCGAATTTATTTCAGGACTTATTCCCGGCAAAAAGTCGAAACCCCTGTCCATATCGCCTTCGAATGGATCCGACTTGAACGGCATCCTGTCGGCCGAAAAACGCCCGAGGTCGAAAAGCACTTTGCAGAAACCGTATCTCATCAGGCAGTTGCGCCGGCTCTTACCCGTAAGCTCTGCTGAAAAAAGCCTTTCATTTTCGGTATCGTATGTAAGCAGCACGCCATCGCCAGCCTCTACAAAAAGCGAATCTATACCGAAGATTTCAGCCATTACGGGAAAATACTCCGTCAAATCGTACCTGCTGGCGAAGACTATGCCTCCTCCTACCGGAAAATCCCCGTCCCCGTATTTCCAGGTTTCGCTGTATGGTTTCCGGCTGTCGCGCAGGATTGTAATCCTGCCCGAAGCGTCAAAGCCGCATTCCACATCGAAAGACCCGCCGTCTTTACTGCAAGCCACCTTCATTGCATTGGATTTGCCCCTGAACGTGGCGGAAGAGGAAAAGGCGAGGCTGCCGTCATCGTATTCCATGGAAAACACCTTCGCTTTCCTTTCTTCAAACGGTCCGGATACGGACACATTCATTGTATCGACGGAAAGACCGGAACGCATCATGGCTTCCGAAAGCACGATAAGGCAGCGGCTCCGTTCATTTTGCGGAAAGGCCGGAAGTGCCATCAGAAACGCGGCAAGCACGAGCGCCGCCCTTTTTGACACGGCGACATTGAAATCAGAAACTTTATTGAAATCAGAAACTTTCATAGAGCCGACCTATCCGAGTATCTGCGCCGTGTGCGCTTTAGTATCCACTTTTCCGATAATATCGGCTATAATCCCGTTTTCATCTATGACGAAAGTCTTCCTGATTGTCCCCATATAGACCTTCCCGTAGTTTTTCTTCTCGCCCCAGGCTCCGTATGCCTGGAGTATTTCGGCCGAAGGGTCCGAAATCAGCGGAAACGGAAGCGAATATTTCCCGATAAATTTCTTATGAGAGGCAGCACTGTCCTTGCTTACCCCTACCACGGCATAACCGGCAGCGAGAAAACGCTGATAGTTATCCCTGAGGTCGCAAGCCTCCGCCGTACATCCCGGAGTATTGTCCTTGGGATAAAAATACAACACCAGTTTCCTGCCCGCAAAATCACTCAGGCTGATTACATTTCCGTCCTGATCTGTCCCGGAAAATTCCGGAGCCCTGTCCCCTATCTTCAACATGATAAAACTCTTTCTAAAGGTCCATACAAAAAAAAAACAATGTGCGAATTTAAGGAAAAATCCGCACATTGCAACTAAAACAGATATCTAATAGTTCGTAGTCGATTTTACGACACCTACTTGCGTGCTATCACGCGGGCCATTTCGAGCACCTTGTTGGAATATCCCCACTCGTTGTCATACCATGACACGACTTTTGCGAAGTGGTCGTCGAGGGATATGCCGGCGGTAGCATCGAAAATAGAGGTGCAGGATTCACCGCGGAAATCAGTGGAAACGACAGCCTCCTCGGTATATGCGAGTACGCCTTTCAGATATGTCTCGGAAGCCTCTTTCATCGCTGCACAGATGTCTTCCTTCGTAGCCGGTTTTTCAAGCACTACGGTAAGGTCCACTACGGAAACATCCGAAGTAGGCACGCGGAAAGACATGCCGGTGAGTTTTCCGTTGAGTTCAGGAAGCACCTTTCCTACAGCCTTGGCGGCACCGGTAGACGAAGGAATGATGTTTTCGAGGATACCGCGGCCGCCCCTCCAGTCCTTCTTCGAAGGGCCGTCGACAGTCTTCTGGGTTGCCGTTGCGGCATGGACTGTTGTCATGAGGCCTTTGACTACGCCGAATTTGTCGTTGAGCACTTTGGTAATAGGCGCAAGGCAGTTGGTCGTGCAGGAAGCGTTTGATATGATATCCTGGCCGGCGTATTTCTCATGGTTCACACCGTATACGAACATAGGGGTCGAATCTTTCGAAGGGGCCGACATTATCACTTTCTTGGCACCCGCCTCGATATGCTTGCGCGCCTTGGCGTCTTCGAGGAAAAGTCCGGTGGACTCTACCACTATCTCGGCACCGACTTCGTTCCATTTAAGATTTTCAGGCTCCTTCTCGGATGTAAGACGAATCTCACGCCCGTCGACTACGAGCTTTCCGCCGACTACTGACACATCGCCCTTGAAACGGCCGTGAACCGAATCGTATTTTAACATATATGCCAAATATTCGGGCTCAAGAAGGTCGTTGATACCGACTATTTCAATGTCATTTGAAAAATTTTCATAAGCGGCACGGAATACCATTCTCCCGATACGTCCGAAACCGTTGATACCGACTTTGATTTTTTCCATTTCAATAAAAATTATTTAGTTATACATTAAAAAACATTCAAATATGAATAAAACGGTTGAACCAAAAGCAATGCAAAAATAACCAAAACAGGGAAATTTTCCCTATATTTGTCCGGTTTTTAGAAAATGTTTATGCGGAAAATTGAAATTTTAGTCACCAACGATGACGGAATCGAATCGAAAGGCCTCCATGTGCTGGCGGAGATTCTCCGTCCGTTCGGAAATATCACCCTCGTGGCACCGGCCTACCCCCAATCGGGGATGTCAGCCGCGGTATCCCTCGGACAGGAACTGTTTTACAAGGAGACATGCAGGGAAGAAGGATTCGTGGCGGGGAAACTTACGGCTACACCGGCATCGTGCATAAAATTCGGGCTGATGCAGTTTTTCCCGGAAAAATACCCGGATCTCATAGTTTCTGGCATAAACCACGGTTCCAACGCATCGGCTTCCGTAATATATTCGGGAACACTCGGAGCGGCGGCCGAAGGGGCCCTGCACGGCATAACCTCGGTCGGAGTATCCATTGAAAACCACAGCCAGGATGTAAATCTCGGCGCCGTAAGGAAGATTCTCCCGTCCCTGCTCGGGCACATACTCGAATATCCGCCAAAACCGGGAGTCTATCTGAACATCAATTTTCCGGACATACCGTTCGAAAACATCAAAGGCTGCACGATGGCCTCCCAAGGTACCGGAATATGGATAAAGGAATTCATCCCGCTGTCGGCCGGGGAAGGCACCGCAGTCCCGCCGGAAGAAGGGATGCAGGCATACAGAATGCTGGGGGACTATGAAGATTCTCCGGAGAACCCTCCTACGGCAGACCACAGGATGATGGCCAAGGGATATGTCACCATAGTCCCTCATTCAGTGGATTATACCGACTACGACGAGATGAAAAGGCTTTCTGAACTTTGGGACTTATGAAATATTACATCATAGCCGGCGAGGCTTCCGGCGATTTGCACGGCTCCAACCTCATAAAAGGGCTCAGGAACGAAGACCCGCAATGCGAAATCCGTTTCTGGGGCGGGGACATGATGGCGGCCGCTGCCGGGACACCGCCCGTGGTACATTATAAGGACGGAGCAATCATGGGCTTCGTCGAGGTCCTTCTGCATGCAGGAAAACTGCTCGGAAACGTAAAACGGTGCAAACATGACATCTTGGAATGGAAGCCCGATGCCGTCATCCTGATCGACTACCCGGGATTCAACTTCAAGATAGCCGAATTTGCCCACAGCCACGGATTCAAGGTGTTTTACTACATTGCGCCCAAGGTCTGGGCCTCCCGCGAAGGGCGTATCAAAAAGCTGAAAAAATACGTGGACAGGCTGTTTATAGTCTTCCCGTTCGAAATCCCGTACTTCAAAGCCAAAGGCATCGATGCAATATACTGCGGGAATCCGCTCGTGGACGCGATAGACGGCTCTGCCGCCATGAATGAAAGCCGGGAAGATTTCCTGAGGCGCAACGACCTGCCGGACCAGCCTTATATCGCGATGCTTGCGGGCTCGCGCAAGGGAGAGATAGACACCATGATGCCTGTCCTGACCAGGTTCGCCGACAGGCTGCACTCCATTCCCGAATACTCGGACTACCGGTTCATCATTGCCGGCGCCCCGTCGAGAAGCATGGAGGACTATGCCCCTTATCTGAATCTGAAAAACACCTGCCGGAAAAACGCCTGCCAAAATAACGGCGATGCGGACATCAGGGTGATTTTCGGAGAAACACAGTCTGTCATAAGGAACGCCGAAGCCGCGATAATCAATTCGGGAACCGCCTCCCTCGAAGCCGTACTGCTCGGCACCCCGCAGGTTGTCGGATATATCCTCGGCAGCAGGCTCACATACTGGATAGGAAGGCTGATAGTAAAATCAAAATTCATCAGCCTCGGGAATCTCATTGCCGACAGGCTCGTTTTCCGGGAACTGATTCAGGACGAATGCAATGCAGATGCCCTTTCGGAGGAAATACGCAGACTCTTGGAAGATACGCAATACCGCAAAAAAATGCTTGACGGCTATGCGGCCATCAAGCAGTCTCTCGGAAACGGCGGGGCATCGGAAGCCGTCGCCGAAGCCATGGTACGCGAACTTACTCCACGGTAATCTCTTCCGAAAACTCCTTTCCGTTACCGGTGACGAATGAAACCGTCAGCACGGAACCGCATACCCGCTGCTGATAAAAGGATAATGTGAGGCGATTTCGATTACAGCCCGGTCTTTCAACGAAGTTCCCTGAGGATATTCCGAAGACCCGGCTATAGTAATATCCACACCGTCTATATAGCCGTCAAAAGCTTCCGGACTGAAAGAACGGTTATGCATATAGCCCACATACGGAGGCACCTTGAATTTAACAGGATACCCGACATCGCCGTAATGCTTCCTCAAACTGTCGTATACGGTCCATTTTTCAGAACCGGCATCCATTGCCTCTGCCAATATTCTGCCGGAATTCAGCGCTTCGGAATAATCCATGCCTGTTGTCTTTATTTCAAGATACAATGAATCATCGGTCCTTTCCTGCGTTATCCGGAAACCATCGAAATTGTCAAGATTGCAATAGGTGAGAATGTACGAATCCACGTATTGAAAATTCCACATCTTCTCGCATGCGGCAATGCCCGCCACACAAGCCAGTGAAATAAAAAACGCAACAAGTTTCTTCATGATGTAATCCGTTTTACGATTTGCAACAAATGTACGGATTTTACTTAAAAATTGTGTAAAATTTTTCTCGGATACCTGATGCCGGTCAAACATAAGTGCTGACCAATATGCGTGTCGGCCCTGCCTTAAAGCAGACCGTAATCCTTGCCGAACGAACTGTACACAAGGGCGAATGACACGCCGACGAAAAAGACACCCGCTATGAAATAGAACAGATATATTACGGCCGTTTTCAGGAAAGACTTGACCCACCCGTTGCCGTAAACCCAGTGCAAGGCCACTGTCGTGTAGAGTAGATTCGCTGCCAGGAACAAGTAAAAAGGCAGACCGTCAAATTTCCACAACCACCCAACAATGCAGAACAATGCCAGGGCAATATAAAAGAAACATCCCCAATGGAACGAAAATGCAAGGTGGGCCATGTATTTCATCTGCTTCTTACGATAAAGAAACTTCAGCAAGAATGCCATTATCGGAACAAAAAGCAAAGAGATGATCGGAGAATAACTGCTTAAATCCTCAAGATATTTTTCTATGAATTCATCCTCCGGAACAGAGGCTGCATAGCCACTGCTTATGTCATTTGCACTGTCACTGCCCCCACTGCTGCCGTTATTGTCAATATATAGTTCTATCACTTCATCCGTTTCGGACGGGTCGAAAACAGTGTCCGCCTTTTTGACCAATACCATGAAAAAAAAATAAAAAACGCCAACGTGATGCAAGGCTTTTGACTTAAGATTCAATTGCTTGGCCTTGACGACAAGTTTTTTTCATCTGTTCCTATATTTTCGCCGGGCGCGCTCCGAAAATGAGCGTGCCTATCCTCACAATGTTTGCTCCCATACGGACGGCTATCCCGTAATCATGTGTCATGCCGAAAGACCTGAGATTGAAATCGGCGGTAAGTTTGGGACTGTCCCCTATCCTTGCAGACAATTCGTCGAAAAGCGACACTATACGTCCGAAATCGGCCTCAATCACATGCTCGTCGGAAGTGAGTGTTGCCATGCCCATCAATCCACGGAAACGGATATTCGCAAAAGGTTCCGGAGAAAACATGATACTGCGGATTTCATCGGCATCGAAGCCCTGCTTTGTCTCCTCAGCAGCCACATGGAGCTCCAAAAGCACATCAACGACTTTTGAATTGTCCCTGCCCCACCTGTCTATCGCCTCCAACAGATGCAGGGAATCCACCGATTCGACGATGGAAGCAAAAGGCAGCACCATCTTCAGTTTATTGGTCTGCAAATGCCCGATGAAATGCCACTCTATATCGGCCGGCAGCTCCTTTGCCTTGGCAAAAAGTTCCTGCGGACGGTTCTCGCCGAACACCCTCTGCCCGGCATTGTACGCTTCCATGACGGCCGAAGCCGGGTGGAATTTGGAAACCGCCACCAACTTTACAGTTGATGGCAGTTCACTATGCAGTTTTACTATTTCCGAAGCTATACTCATATTATCTGCGCATTTTTTTGCTTTGTTCCCTGACCTGCTGCCTCATGGCCTGCTCCTGGGCCTTCTGGGCCGCTTCGAGCCGCTGCATGAACTTCGACTTCTTCACCGGTTCCGAAGCCTTGGCCGCAAGACGGGCATGAATCTTATTCTCGTCGATGAAGAATCTCTTTATCACCCAAGTCTGGAAAATAGTGATGATATTCGACAGCATGTAATAATAGCTCAAACCGCTGGAGAGATTGTTACAGAAGAAGAACATCATTATCGGCATCAGCCACAGGGTCATGAATTTCATTCCTTTCATGCTCGGATCCGTGGACATCTGGGCCGAGTTGATTTTCGAATAGAGGAACATCGATATCGCCATCAGCAACGAAAGCAGCGACAGATGGTCTCCCAAGAGCGGAACCCTGAAACCGAAGTTCCAGATGGAATCGTATGTACTGAGGTCGTCCACCCAAAGGAACCCTTGCTGCCTCAACTCGAAGGATGTCGGAAAGAAACGGAACATCGCATAAAGTATAGGAAGCTGCAAAAGCATCGGGAGACAGCCGCCCATCGGGCTTATGCCGGCCCGCTTGTAAAGTTCCATCATGGCCTGCTGCTTCTTCATCGCATCTTCCTGCTTAGGATATTTCTGATTAATCTTGTCGATTTCAGGCTTGATTACCCCCATTTTCGCCGATGACGAATAGGACTTGAAGGTCAACGGGGACAGGACAAGCTTTATGCACAAGGTCATCAGAAGGATGATGATTCCGAAATTGGCGATGTATTCATGCAGCCAGTTGAAGAACGGGATTATGACCCACTTGTTGATTTTGCTTGCAAGCCAGCCACCGAGCTGCACTATGTTCTCGAAACCGTCGCCGCTCGACTTCAATGTCTGGTAATGGTTAGGGCCGATGTAAAAATCGAAAGGATAATCCACCCTCTGCCCCGGATCATAGTCCACGGACACATTCGCGACACAAGTCATCAGAGTACCTTCCGGATCGTTTTCCTCACGGAAAACCATGGAAAACTCGCTATTGGAAAAATCCTTGTCCGAAACCATGAAGGCCGAGAAGAAATGCTGCTGGAAGGCAAACCATGAAATCTTGGTTCCTACACGCGCATCCGTTACATCCTTGCCGTTCTTTCCGAGCTTCTCTATCTTCTTTTCACCTGGATACTTGTAATCCATCCTCGAATACTGCCGCTCGGTCTTGTACGATTTTTCGATACGCGGCACTTCGAGTCCCCAGTCCATGTCTATGGAGGTGACATTCCTCGGAATGATTCCTTCCATTCCCACAAAAGCGAGGTTGTTCCTGACGATGAAACTTTCCGGCTCAAGCCAGTATTTCTGTTCCACATAGCCACCGTTCTGGAAATTCAACCGCATCGTAACGGAAGTATCCGTGCTTTCAGCTATATCGAAAACCAGTTCCTCGGTGGAAATGTTCTGATCCGTAAAAAACTCGACATTATAGGCGCTCTTTCCCGGACGGATGAAATACAGGGCCGAACTGTCGTATTTGAAATACGGTTTGATCAGCGCGCTGTACATCTGGGCGCCCCTCGTCGTAAAGACTACCTTGAGTTTTTCGTTTTCAATAGTATGGTATGCCGCCTCCTTCCTGAAGGCCTTTTCCATAAGTGAATCCTTGTAAACCGCAGCCGGTTCAGCTACAGGCTGTCCTCCACGCACGGCATCACCCGTCCCGGTACTGTCGGCAAAGGCCGCCATGGCCTCCTGCTCTGCCCTCATCTGCTCGGCAAGCCTTGCCGCCGCTATCGAATCGGCAACGAAGGCTTCGCGCTGCTGCTTCCTGTATTGTACTGAATTGTACCAACTGAATCCAAGCAGGATAAGTCCGATTATGGCAAATCCTACTATAGAGCTCTTGTTCATCCGCTACTCCTCCGTATTCTCAGTCTTTTCCAACTCCTTAATCTGTGCCTCCAGCTTGGCGAGTTCGGCCTTGGAAGCCTCTATCTGATCCTGAAGATGCTTCATGAGGGCGCCGGACGACTGGGAAAGGAAACCTATGTTGTTCTCGTATGTCGCGAGTTCGGCCTCTTTCTTATTGTATATCGAGATAAGCCTTTCCTTTTCGGACATAGGACGGGCGGCAGGCTTGCGCGACTGCTGCCTCATCGACCTGAGTTCCTTTTCCGCAAACGGGAACTTGTCTTCGAGGGCGGCCTTGTATGCAGCGGACAATTTCGCCTTTTCCTTAATAGGCACATAGCCTATCGAATTCCATCTTTCGGCAAAATCCCTCATCGCCTTCACGTCTTCTTCCTCATTGCCGGACGGCACGAAGGCCTCTATTTCCTTAAGCAGGGCCCTCTTCGACTTGAGATTCAGATAAAGCCCTACGGAAGGGTCGTCGGAATTACTGTTGCGGTTTTCGAAAAACTTGTCGCATGCGGCGCGGAAACGTTTCCACAGCTGCTCGGACTTCTTCCTCGAAACCGGACCTATTTCCTTCCATTGCTTCTGAAGCTCTATGAACGCTTCGGTCGTCTTCTTCCAGTCTTCGCTGTCCATAAGCGCCTCGGCCTGCTCGCATATCGCAATCTTCTTCCTGAGATTTTCCTGCATCTCGTCCTTGAAGCTGTCGAAATATGCCTTACGGCGGTCATAGAAACTGTTGCATGCCGCACGGAACCTGTCGTAAATCTTCTGGCTGTCTTTCCTTGCTACGGCACCGGCCTTTTTCCACTGCTCCTGCAACGATACTATTTCTTCGGCATTCCTGCTCCATTCCTTCGCGGACTCGATTGCCTTCCCTGCTATCTCCTCGGCTTTTTCGCAAAGGGCCGTCTTGGTTTCGAGATTGGCCTTGAAACGGGCCTTCTGCTCCTCGAAATAAGCCTGGTATTTTTTGTTTATGACAGAAGTGGCAGCCTTGAACCTCTCCCATATCGAATCGCGGTATTCCTTCGCCACCGGCCCGAACTCCTTCCACTCCTCGTGGAGCTTCTGCAAAGTCCTGAACGCCTCGACAACATTCTTGTTTTCGGCAAGTTTTTCCGCCATCTCGCAGAACCTTGTCTTGACTTCGAGGTTCTTCTTGAAATCGATGTCCCTCAAATCCCTGTCTATGCTGACAAGGTCATAGAACATCTCCACCGTATGCTGGTAGGTTTCATAAACATCCTTGTAACGGGAATTAGGGATAGGCCCGGTCTCGCGCCATTTCTGCTGCAACGCCCTGAACTCCGAAAAGCCGTGGCTTACATCGCCTTTCTCTATCAGGGCCTTGATTTCGTCTATGATTCCGAGCTTCGTGACCAGATTTTCCTCCATCTGCCGCTCATTGCGGGCATTGTATTCGGCACGCTCTATCTTATATTTCGAATACATTTCCTTAAAACGCTGCTCCTCCCCGCTGAAAGGTATGTCGCGGGGCTCTTCGGATACCGGAGCCTCCGAGTCGGATGAAGATTCGCCATCATCGGTCGCGGACGCCCTCACGGCTGCCCTTTCTTTCTTTAGGTTCTTATAAAACGCAGCTTTCAGATGCTCTGCATTCTTATACAAATCATGATGATCCTCCGCTTCAAGCATTCCCGAGAAAATATCCAGGATTTCCGAAAGGGATTTTTCCGAAAAATCGACATACTCCTTCTCATTCTTCGCTTCAGGCTGCACGTCGTTGATGGTAACAATATCTTCGCTCATAGTTTTAAAGTGAATAATTATCAAACAAAATGCAAATATACTCTAATTTTCATAACTTTGCCACGGTTTTGAAATAAAAAGCATGAGAATAGACATATTGAGCGTTGTTCCCGAATTGCTGGACAGTCCGCTGAACTGTTCCATCGTCGGAAGGGCACAGAAAAAAGGTATTGTGGAAATATATGTCCACAATCTGAGAAAATACGGAAAGGGAAGATACAGGCAGGTCGACGACTACAGTTTCGGAGGCGATGCCGGAATGGTCATGATGGTGGAGCCGGTATTCAGAATGATAGAGGAACTTTCATCCCAAAGAAAATACGACGAGATAATATACATGAGCCCCGACGGGGAAATCATGAACCAGGGCATCTGCAACGAACTTTCCTGCAAGGAAAACATCATCATCCTCTGCGGACACTACAAAGGGGTGGACCAGAGGATAAGGGACTACCTCATGACAAGGGAGATTTCCTGCGGCGACTATGTGGTGAGCGGAGGAGAACTGCCGGCCGCCCTGCTCGTCGATTCGATTGTCAGGCTGATTCCGGGGGCGCTCGGCGACGAACAGTCCGCACTGAGCGACTCGTTCCAGGACGGGCTGCTCTCCCCACCGGTATACACCCGCCCCGCGGACTTCAACGGGTGGAAGGTCCCTGACATCCTGCTGTGCGGAGACCCGAAAAAAATAAAGGACTGGCAGTATGAAAAGGCAGTGGAGCGGACTCGCCTGCTCCGCCCCGGACTGCTGCACGAAGGAGAGGAATAAGGCCGTTTATCTTCTGCGGTAAGCGGCCTTTGCCATTTTCTTCATTCCGCCGCCGACCATGTTCTTCATGACCTTGCGGGTATCCTCGAACTGCTTCAGAAGACGGTTCACTTCCGCCATCGGACGGCCGCTGCCCTCGGAGATGCGTTTTCTGCGGCTTCCGTTTATGGCATCCGGATTTTCCCTTTCATAAGGGGTCATGGACTGTATTATCGCCTCGACTCCTTTGAACGAATCGTTGTCTATGTCCACATTGCGCAAGGCCTTCCCTACTCCCGGAATCATCGAAGCGAGATCCTTTATGTTGCCCATCTTCTTGATTTGCTGGATCTGGTCGTAAAAATCGGTAAGCGTATACTGGTTCTTCGCAAGTTTCTTGGTGAGCTTCCTTGCCTGTTCCTCATCGAACTGTTCCTGGGCCTTTTCCACAAGGGTGACGACATCGCCCATGCCGAGGATTCTATCCGCAATCCTCTTAGGATAAAAGATTTCGAGGGCCTCCATCTTCTCTCCCGACGAGACGAACTTTATAGGTTTGCCGACGACCGCCTTTATCGACAGGGCGGCACCGCCCCTCGTATCGCCGTCCATCTTGGTAAGGACGACCCCGTCATAATCTATCCTGTCATTGAATGCCTTCGCCGTCTCGACTGCATCCTGCCCGGTCATGGCATCGACTACGAACAGGGTCTCCGAAGGTTTCAGGCTGTCCTTGAGGGCCGAAATCTCGTCCATCATCTCCTCGTCCACCGACAGACGGCCTGCCGTATCGACAATCACGAGCTGACAGCCTTCCTTCCTGGCAAATTCGACTCCGCGGGAAGCTATCCCGACCGGATCCTTCACCCCTTCTTCGCTGTAAACCGTCACGCCTATCTGCTCGCCGAGCACCTTCAGCTGGTCGATTGCCGCCGGACGGTAAACGTCGCAGGCCACGAGAAGAGGCCTTACCCCGCGCTTGGACTTGCAGTTAAGGGCCAGCTTACCGCAGAATGTGGTCTTACCCGAACCCTGAAGGCCGGCCACGAGCACGATTCCCGGATTGCCCTTTATATTGATATCGGACGATTCGCTTCCCATCAGGGCCGCCAATTCGTCATGGACTATCTTCACCATCATCTGCTCCGGCTTCACGGCCGTAAGCACATTCATTCCCAGAGCCTTGCTCTTGACATCATCGCAGAAGCCCTTGGCTATCTTATAGCTGACATCGGCATCCAGCAGCGCCCTCCTTATGTCCTTGAGGGTTTCCGCAACATTCACTTCCGTAATTTTCCCCTCGCCTTTCAATATTTTGAAGGAGCGTTCCAGCCTATCGACTAAATTTTCAAACATAACCTACCGTTCAATTATTTATAAAAATTATCCTATCTTCCCGAAATTTCGAGAAGGAAATCCAATACATACAATTTCGTCCCGACAAAACCGGAACCGTCCCCGCCCACGAAACCTGAAGAGGAACTGTGGTTTATGCTCTTTTCGGCCGAAGCATAAAAACCGTTTTCCATGCCGTCCTCATCCGTGACAGTGACCTTTATCAGGCGCCCGGAAGAATAGGCCGAGGTATAGAATTCGGACATATAGACCCCGTCCGGCGACGTATAGACGGTAAATATCTCTCCGGAACCGTAGTCCACGGTGACTTTCAGGCCCTCTACGGGAACCTGTCCGCCGTCAGCCGACTTGCCGACCACCATACCGGACACGGCTATGCAGCCATACCGTCCGCCATCCGTCACATCCATGTAGGACATGCACGAAAATGTCATGAAAACCACGGCCGAAAGGCACGACAGATATATCAGCAGTCTTTTCATATCATTCCAAATGTCCGGGCAATCATCCCAAATGTTCGAGGCGCAGCAAATCCACGGCCACCTTCACCGGATTGAAAGTAATGAGCGGAACCTCTACGAAAACCGTATTCCAGTCGCTCATGGAGCCGTTCCATAACCCCGGCAGCTCCAGAGCCATCAGGTCCCTTCCCTGATAACTCTTGCGGCTTATGAAGGCCGCATCGTTGTCCACGTATTTCAGAAGGTCGAATTTTTCGCCCTTGTAATTCCTGATACAGCATGCCAGATCGACAGGGTTGAAATGGGTGCTTGCCGCAAGTTTCGCCACGGCATCCGGATTGCCCTTGTCTATCTGGTCGTTTTCAAGGATTTGCAGTGAAGTAGAGCCGTCCTTTTCCCTAATTATGAAGGGGCCGCCTCCCGGCTCTCCCTGGTTCCTCACCATGCCGCACACGCGGATAGGACGGTCGAGTTTCCTGCGGAGATACGCGGCGCGGTCTTCTCCTGAGAGACTTTCAGGGATTTCGGTGCAGAGGCTGTCGGCAAAGAAAGAGACCATCTCCTGCAAAGGCGCGTCCTGCCCTTTTTCGTCCAGTTCCCTGAGATATCCGTGTATCCTGTCCCTTACCGACACAAGCTGCCCGAGCAGCACCTTCTTATACAGGGAAGTCTGGGGAAGGAAACGCTCGATGGCGACGTTGTCTATGTTCTTTATGGATACGAATTCGTCTTCTATACGATTAAGGTTGTATATGAGCGCCCCGTGTCCGCCCGGCCTGAAAAGCAGCGTGCCTTCGTCCGTACGGAAAGGCATGCCGTCCGTCCCTGCCGCAATGGTATCGGTGAAAGGCTCCTGGAAAACGAAATCCACATTGTAACGGCAGCAGTATTTCTCCTCGTATTTTTCCTTCACCGAGGCGTAAAGTTCCCTGAACAGCCTTTCATGCTCCGGAGATATGGTAACAGTAAGATTGGCCGTACCGTCATCGTTCCGCATATAATCCTGGGCTTCGACCAGATGCTCTTCAAGCGGGGTACGGGCCCCGTCCATATACCGGTGGAACTTCAGCACCCCTTTTGGCTTGGAACCATAGTCAAGTCCGGAACCTCCACAGGAATAGAGCACCGTTTCCAGAATCCTGGCCATATAGTCGTTGCCGGATTCGCCGTCGGCCTTCGGCGGGAAAATCCGAGGCTCGTAAAAAGCGAAACGCTCTATTTTTGACACGAAAACGGCTGCCGGGGAGTCTTCGGGCAAATCCTCCCCCCTGCGAAGCCTGCCGAGCCCGTCGAACAAATCCCTGAACATGCGCGATGCCGCCCCGGAAGCAGGCACGAACTTGCGCTTGCCCGCAATATGCGCTCCGGCATACATTTCAAGGGAGCGTTCTATTTCATCTCCGGAAAGGATTTTTATACCCCGTTCGGGCGTGGCCGGAGCCACGATGTCCATCTTCGGAAAACCTTTCCTGAAAGCTTCGAGCTGTTTTTCAGCCATTTCCGGGCTTATGCCCTTCGAGGCCATCAAATCGGTATCTCTCTTGTCAAACATAAAATTCTGCTCTATATCGGTATTCACTTCTCAATCTTCCAAATTCGCCCGGAGAGCCTTTCAACAGTGAACTTTCGGCTTCCACCGGGAAAATATCCGACAGCCTCCGTGCAATTTCCTCCTGGCTGCCGGAAATATCGAGGTGCCTTGAAACGTCGTCCGCCGCGAAATTCCCGACAGGATAAAAACCCTCCAGTTGCGGAATCGATGCGAAACGGGCAAAAGCACGGACCACCGCCGCCGTGGCATTCAGCTTTCCGGCAAGCGTATAGCCCGCAATATGCGGGGTCGAGACATCCGCGGAGGCAATGAGTTTTTCCGACACGCGGGGTTCATCATGCCACACATCCAATATCAGCGCGGAAAGCCTGTCCCTCACCGCCAAAAGGGCGTCCTCATCGACGACATCCCCCCTCGATGCGTTCACAAAGATAGCATTTTTCGGGATTTTACTAAAAAAATTCGCATCGGCCATCTTATACGTGCCCTTGTAAAGCGGCACATGCAGGGTCACAATGTCGGAAACCCCGAGCAATTCGTCCAGACTGCAAAAGCCTTCCGGACCTTCGGCAGCAGCCCTGGGAGGGTCGCATACGACAGGTACCATGCCGAATCTTCCGGCAAGGGCGGCCGCCCGGCCGCCTATGTTCCCGGCTCCGATTATCCCCAATTTTTTCCCTTTCAGCACGATGCCCTTTCTTTCGGCTACATGGAAAAGCGAGGTGAAAAGATACTGTACCACACCCATGGCATTGCATCCGGGAGCATTTGCCGTGATTATCCCGTTGCGCCTGCACCATTCCGTATCTATATGGTTGATGCCGGCGGTCGCAGTCGCCACGAACCTTACGCCGGAGCCGGACAACAGTTTTTCATCGCAAACGGTCCATGTCCTTACCAGAAGCGCATCTGCCCCGGAAAGGCTTTCCCGGACAATCAGGTTTCCCGGAATATATTCCACATCGGCATAAGGTTCGAGCACACCTTTAATATAAGGTATCTCGTCGTCTACTATTATTTTCATCTGAATATTATTTCCTTAACAAGATTCTCCCCCAACTCTTCCCTGATTTTTTTCAGAATGTCTTCCTTCGAGGACAGGGCCATTTCCCTTGCGACCGACGAGCCCATGTAGCAGGTCAGGACACCTTTTTCGTAAGTTTTCCTGAGCACATATCCCGACAGGCCGCTCACTTTGTCGAAGGCCTCGTACACATGGACCCGCGTGATGCCTTCCTCCAAAAACGAGCCTTTGAGCGCCCGCCTGATAATAAATTCCAATCTTTCCGGTTCCTTGCGCTGCATATCATTGTTTTTCCAAAAGGGTAAAGGTTCCCGCTTTTGCCTCATAACAGGCTTTGTTCCCTGAAAGCGAGTCCATTATATCATGCACACGGGACTTGTTGCAATCCGTCAGGAATATCTGTCCGAAGCCTTCTCCGGAAACAATCCTCAGAAGGTTCGTGACCCTGCCTGGGTCGAGTTTGTCGAAAAGGTCGTCGAGAAGCATCAGCGGAGGGAAGCCGTAGACATCCCGCATCATCGAATACTGGGCGAATTTGAGGGCTACCGTAAATGACTTCTGCTGCCCCTGGGAGCCGCATTTCCTCAGAGGAAGGTCCCCTACGTAGAAGTCCAGTTCGTCCCTGTGTACGCCTTTCAATGTATAGCCAGCCGCGATGTCCTTTTCCCGTGAGGCCGACAGAAGCTCCTCCATACCGGTGTTTTCAAGGTCGGAACGGTAGACAATGCCTATGTCCGGATCCGCGCCCGAAACTTCTGCATAGAATTTCCGCACCTGCGGAAGAATCCTGTCTGAAAAATCTTTCCTTTTACCGTAAATATAGGCTGCCGGAGAGGCTATCTTCGAGTCGAGCACCGACAACAGCGGTATATCGGCGGAAGGGGACTTCAGGAGGGAGTTGCGCTGCATCATGAGCCGGTTGTAATTCTGCATGGCACGGAGGTATTCCCTGTCGAGCTGTGAAAGCAGAATGTTCATGAACCGCCTCCTTTCCTCACCGGACTCGTTCACCAGCGAGGTGTCGTATGGCGAAACCATCACAATCGGCAGCACTCCTATATGTTCGGAGAGGCGTTCGTAATTCTTCCCGTTCACCCTTACCGTTTTCTGTCCCTTGCGCACATTCACCGAATAGCGGTTTTCCGTCCCGTTTTCGAAAAGGTACAGTCCGCTTAACGAGAACTCTCCGCACCCGTTGGCCGAATTGTATCTGTCCGACTGGCTGAACGCGCTTTTCGTCATGGAAAGATAGTAGACGGCATCGAGCAGGTTTGTCTTGCCCGCACCGTTGTCGCCGGTAATGCAGTTCACGCCGCGCGACAGGGAGACTTCCTGGGCGGCGATATTCTTAAAATCCTTTATTATGATTTTTTCCAGAACCGGCATACGCTTTATAAAAAACTGTGCAAAGATACTTTTTTTACCATAAAAAATTTGGAATTGGACAAAATATCGTAAATTTGCAGCCTGCAAAAAAGACAGTGACATGACAAAAGAGACTAAAAAGACCAACAAGGAAGAGGCGGAGGCCATAGTTACCGCTGTCTCGAAGACCGAAACTTTCATCAGAAACAACAAGGGCCTGCTTTACGGATTGCTTATAGCCATAATCCTAATCGTAGCCGCTTATGTCGGTTACAACAGATTCATAAGCGCTCCGAAGAAAGCCGAAGCCATGCAGCAGACCTTCCCTGCCGAGCAGATGTTCCGTAACGGGAACTACGAGCTGGCGCTGAACGGAGACGGAAACATTCTCGGTTTCGCCCAAATCATAGACAACTACGGGGCAAAAGGCGGAAAGGCCGTATACCTGTATGCAGGAATCTGCGAGCTGGAGCTGGGCAATTACAGCAATGCCATATCATATCTTGAAAAATACAAGGGCAAGGAACCTATCCTCAAGGCAAGGGCACTGGCATGCATAGGCGACTCATACGTAGGGCTGGGCGACTATGCAACAGCAGTGACATACTTTGAAAAGGCAGCCGGCACAGCCGACAACATGTTTGCGGCTAAATACCTCCTCAAGGCAGGAGTGGCATACGAGGAACTCGGAAACTATGCCAAGGCCCTCGAATGCTATCAGAACATAAAGGACAACTACCCTCAGTCATCCGAAGGATACGACATAGACAAATACATATCCCGCATAGAAGTAAAAAAATAATTCTGTAATTGTATGGGAAGAGCTTTTGAATTCAGAAAAGAAAGAAAATTCAAGCGCTGGGGCAACATGGCCCGCGTTTTCACGAGACTTGGAAAAGAGATAACCATAGCTGCAAAGGCAGGCGGCACTGATCCTGACGGCAACCCGAGACTGCGTACCCTGATTCAGACGGCGAAGTCGGAAAACATGCCGAAGGAGAATATCGACAGGGCCATCAAGCGTGCTATCGAAAAGGATGCCGGAGACTATAAGGAAGTCGTATACGAAGGCTACGGCCCTCACGGCATAGCTATTCTCGTCGAAACGGCGACCGACAACATAAACAGGACCGTGGCAAACGTGCGCAGCTACTTCAACAAATTCGGAGGCTCGCTCGGGACTTCGGGAAGCGTGGCGTTCATGTTCGACCACAAGTGCGTGTTCAGAATCAAAAGCGACAAGCCGGTGGACATGGACGAGCTCGAACTTGAGCTCATAGACTTCGGAGGCGAAGAGGTCTTCAAGGAAACTGACGAGGAAAGCGGACAGGAAACGATTGTGATATACGGAGACTATACCGCATTCGGGACACTCCAGAAATATATCGAGGAAAACGGTTACCAGCTGGTCTCCGGAGCTTTCGAGCGCATTCCTAACGGGGATCTGAAAGAACTTTCCCCTGAAGCCAAGGAAGAAGTCGAAAAACTCATCGAAAAGATAGAAAACGACGACGACGTACAGAATGTTTATACCAATATGGCTTAAAACACGGCCTTCAAGGCATAAGCGACAGGATAAAAGGGCAGTCCGCACGGGCTGGCCTTTTTTTTGTTCAATTACGCCCCACATTGCGGACTTTTATAAAAATTATTAGTATTTTTGCGCGCGTATATTTTAAATTCATTGGAAAATTGTACAATTTTTAAATTTTATAAACAATGGAACTGAGTCACATTGAACACATCGGCATAGCCGTAAAATCCTTGGAGACGGCTATCCCTTACTATGAGCAGGTATTGGGCCTGAAATGTTACAACATCGAAGAAGTTGCGGACCAGAAGGTAAAGACCGCGTTCTTCAAAATCGGACAGACTAAAATCGAGCTCCTCGAAAGCACTTCTCCTGAAGGGACAATCGCCAAATTCATCGAAAAGAGAGGAGAGGGTGTACATCATATAGCATTCGCCACGAAAAACGTGCAGGCCTGCCTCGACGAAGCCGCTGCAAAAGGAGTCAAACTCATCGACAGCGCTCCTCGCAAAGGTGCCGAAGGCCTCAATATCGCATTCCTCCACCCTAAATCTACAATGGGCGTACTTACGGAAATATGCGAAAACCCTAATGAGAAATAACAATTTTTATTAAGTATAGAATAATGAGTATACAACAGGAACAAATCAAAGCTCTTGTAGAGCGTAGGGCGAAAGCTCGCATGGGCGGAGGCCAGAAGAGAATCGACTCCCAGCATGCCAAAGGAAAACTTACCGCCCGCGAGAGAATAAACCTTCTGCTCGACGAAGGAAGTTTTGAAGAATACGACATGTTCGTACGCCACCGCTGCACCAACTTCGGAATGGAAAAGACCCAATTCGACGGTGACGGTGTCGTAACAGGATGCGGAACAATCGACGGAAGGCTCGTATACGTATTCGCACAGGATTTTACCGTAATCGGAGGTTCGCTTTCCGAGACCATGGCACAGAAAATATGCAAGGTAATGGATATGGCCATGAAAGTAGGCGCTCCTGTCATCGGCATCAATGATTCCGGCGGAGCACGTATCCAGGAAGGTGTCAACGCACTCGCAGGTTATTCCGAAATATTCCAGAGGAACATTCTCGCTTCAGGAGTGGTTCCACAGATATCGGGCATTTTCGGTCCTTGCGCCGGAGGAGCCGTCTACTCCCCTGCCCTGACCGACTTCAACATAATGGTTCGTGATGCAAGTTACATGTTCCTCACCGGTCCGGCCGTAGTGAAAAGCGTTACCGGAGAAACCGTGACCCAGGAGCAGCTCGGCGGTGCAAGCGTACACTCCACGAAGAGCGGTGTCGCCCACTTCGCAGTAGATACGGAGCAGGAAGGAATCCAGCTTATCAAGGACATCCTCAGCTTCATCCCTCAGAACAACCTCGAAGAGGCCCCTGTAGTGCCTACTGAGGATCCTATAAACAGGGTTGACGACTATCTGAACGAAATCATTCCGGACAATCCGAACAAGCCTTACGACATGTACGAAGTCATAGCGAGAATCGTAGATGACGGCAAGTTCCTCGAAGTACACAGGAACTACGCAAAGAACATCATCATCGGTTTCGCACACATGAACGGACGTTCTGTCGGCATCGTGGCCAACCAGCCTAAGATACTCGCCGGAGTACTTGATATCAACGCATCGCGCAAGGCCGCACGTTTCGTAAGGTTCTGCGATGCTTTCAACATTCCTCTGGTAACATTGGTGGACGTCCCTGGCTTCCTTTGCGGAACCCAGCAGGAATACGGCGGAATCATTGTCCATGGGGCAAAACTCCTCTATGCTTACGGAGAGGCTACCGTTCCTAAGGTTACGGTCACTTTGCGCAAATCATACGGAGGCTCACATATAGTCATGAGCTGCAAGCAGTTACGTGGCGATATCAACTACGCATGGCCTTCAGCAAACATCGCAGTGATGGGTGCCGACGGAGCCGTAGCCGTATTGTACTCAAAGGAAATCAAGGAAATCGAGGATCCTGCCGAGCAGGCCAAGGTTGCCGAAGAAAAGAAACAGGAATACAACGACCTGTTCTGCAACCCTTACAAGGCCGCAAGCTACGGTTACATCGATGATGTCATCGAACCGCGCAATACACGTTTCCGCGTGATCAGGGCTCTCGAACAACTCGCTACGAAGAGACAGAGCAATCCTGCCAAGAAACACGACAATCTGCCTCTATAATAACAAGTTGTCCGTAAAATGAATAAAATCAGGAGTCTGATAGTTTTGTGCGCCCTGGCAGCCAGCACCGCGCTGTCCGCCCAGAACGTAAACGAAATGCTCATCAACGAGGTTCTGGTGAAAAACGAAACAAGCCTCGTTGATGGTTTCGGAAACCGTAACGGGTGGATAGAGTTGCTCAACAGTTCTTACGGAACAGTCGACATCGGCGGTTGCTACCTGTCCAACGACACACGGAATATGAAAAAATACTTGATTCCTTCCGGGGACATCAACACGAAAATCGCCCCGCGGCAGGTTGTCGTGTTCTATGCTTCCGGGAACGGGGACCAAGGGACATTCTATACCAATTTTAAAATAGAACCAGGGGATACGCTTTACCTTGTGAGCAACGACGGACGTACCGTCATCGACCAGGTGGTTATTCCGGCCGCTCTCGGAACAGACCAGTCTTACGGAAGGGTACATATCGAAGGGACGATAGACGATACAGAATTCGAACTGCTGCCGTCGCCGTCCCCGAATTCCCAGAACGGAGACCCCGAGGCCGAGACGAAAAGCCAGATAATGGCCAGGACCGACCCTCACGGATGGATCATATCCCTGACATCGATGAGCGTGGTATTTACCTCATTGATAGTTCTTTTCCTTATTTTCAAACTCATAGGAAAATTGTCTGTAAAATATATGAAAACAGGAAAAAACAAAGAGAAGACGGCGGCGGTACACAACAGCCATCCCAAGGTTTCCGCCAAGGGTGGCAACGATGAAGTGGCCGCAGCCATAGCCATGGCTATCGAAAAGGAATTCGGGGCAGAAACGGAGGCGGCCATAGCGTTGGCTCTGCACCTGCACCTCAATTCATACGTCCATGATCAGGAAAGTTTCGTTATTACGATCAAACCACGCATGACATTCTGGAGCGACAAGAGAGACATGCAGCTCCACAAACCGACAAAATAAAAAAATTAACAATAACATTTTAAATCAGAAATTACAATGAAAGAGTATAAGTTCAAAATCAATGGTTCCGATTATAAGGTAGTTATAAACAGCGTTGAAGGAACAATGGCAAATGTCACCGTTAACGGGGCCGCATATTCAGTCGAAATGGAAAAAGAAGCAGCTCCAGCTCCAGCACCTGCCGCACAGGCGGCACCGGCTCCGGCAGCAGCTCCGGCTCCAGCACCTGCACCACAGGCGGCACCGGCTCCGGCAGCAAGCGGCAAAGGTGAAAACGTAACCTCCCCGCTTCCAGGTGTCATCCTCGATGTCAATGTCAAGGTCGGCGACACTGTCAAAATCGGCCAGCAGGTAGCTTTGCTCGAAGCGATGAAGATGGAAAATGCGATAGAGTCTCCATGCAACGGTACCGTTACAGCCGTATGCGTATCCAAGGGCGATTCAGTGCTTGAAGGTGCAACTATAGTTGTAATCGGATAATGAATACCGTATTAGAGAACATAGGTGAATTTTTAAAGTTTACAGGATTTGCGAATGCCACCTGGGGACATATCGCCATGATAATCGTCGGGTTGGCATTCATTTACATAGCCATCAAGAGGGAATGGGAACCGCTGTTGCTCGTTCCTATCGGTTTCGGTATGATTGTGGGAAACATTCCTCTGTTTCCCGGACTGAACGTCGGCATATATGAAGACGGTTCCGTCCTGAACATACTTTACCAGGGAGTGCAGAAGGGATGGTATCCTCCTCTGATTTTCCTCGGAATCGGAGCAATGACCGATTTCTCGGCATTGATAGCGAATCCTAAACTTATGCTTATCGGTGCGGCGGCGCAGCTCGGCATATTCGGAGCATACGCCATCGCGCTCGCCATGGGTTTCGCACCTAACGAAGCCGGAGCAATCGGTATCATCGGCGGAGCGGACGGCCCTACTGCCATCTTCCTCTCGTCGAAACTGGCACCGGACCTTATGGGAGCCATCGCGGTCTCAGCATATTCGTACATGGCCTTGGTACCGGTGATACAGCCTCCTATCATGAGACTGTGTACCACCAAGAAGGAACGCCTCATAAGGATGCCTGCACCGCGTATCGTATCGCAGCGTGAAAAGATACTTTTCCCGATAGCCGGCTTCCTGCTTACGGCGTTCATAGTACCTTCCGGCCTGCCTTTGCTCGGCATGCTTTTCTTCGGCAATCTGCTTAAGGAATCGGGAGTCACGAGAAGACTCGCTGAAACCGCACGCGGACCGCTGATCGATGTCGTTACCATATTGATAGGCCTTACCGTTGGTTGCTCAACACAGGCGGACAAATTCCTGCAGCCGAGTTCGATTCTGATATTCGTCTTAGGATTCCTGTCTTTTGCCATAGCGACATTCGGAGGAGTAATGTTCGTGAAATTCATGAACCTCTTCCTGAAGCCAGGCAACAAAATCAACCCTCTCATCGGTAACGCAGGCGTATCGGCAGTTCCGGATTCCGCAAGGATATCCAATCTCGAAGGTCTGAAATACGACAAGAGGAACTTCCTGCTGATGCATGCCATGGGCCCTAACGTGGCCGGAGTGATAGGCAGCGCAGTCGCAGCCGGAATCCTGCTCGGTTTCCTCGGATAAGGGACTTGACAAGCAGAGCTCCGACAAGCAAGGCTCTGACAATCGACCGGCACGACCGGACATAAATTAAAGGGGACGGCTTTCCAGTGGCCGTCCCCTTCATTTTCAGATTATTGATACCATATTATTTTTCTATTTTTCCATCGCTATTTTCCTTATCAGGCCGGAGACCTCCTTGGCACAGTCGGTGGTATCCTCGAAGGCCTCGACGATGTTCTTGTATTTGACCAGTTCGATGGCATCCTTCTCATTTTCGAAAAGGAAAGTCATGTATTCTCCGAAAACATCGTCGCTCGCATGCTCTATCTGGGTTATCCTTTCGCACTGCTGCAACACCTGCATCGGCCTTTTGCCTAAAAATTTCAATTGGGCCAGAAGCGATTCGAGCACTACCGCATCTTCCTTTATATAATCCGCGAGTTCTATGATCTGGGAGTCTATCCTCTTCGGAAGATAGATGATTATCCTCTTAGCACTGTCATTTATCATATCGAGGAAATCGTCCAGCATGGCCTCCAGGGCCTGTACGTCCGCCCTGTCGAAAGGGGTGCTCTTGATTTCGACCATCTCCTCATAGAGGGTAGTGATTACCGCATCACCCTGGGTTTCGCACAATTTGATATTCCTGTAATGATTCCGGCGTTCCGAAATATCGTTTACCCTGACAAGATCGGCAAGATGTCCGGCAGCGGAAACGAAACAGCTTGCCTGTTTTTCAAAATAAGGGAAAATTTTATCCCCGGAAGTCCTTAAAAAGCTAAAAAAACTCATAAATAAACTCGGATTTCGTATTGATTTGCAAGATAAGCAAAACTTTTAAAGATTATCTTTTTTTGAATATTTTTCTTTTTCTTTTCACATAGTTTTGCAGCGACGGACAAAAATGCGAGATACGGACATGTGCAAGACTTTCATGATATTATTGTTAATTTCAGTTATTGTGTCGGCTCCGGCGGCAAGGGGCAGAACAGTGCCGCCGGGGCCTTTCGTTACAGAAAACGGGAGGGACAACGGGAAGCGTTTCTCATACGCCTCATTCGGGGAAGCTTCTTCTATTAATACTACTGAAACTACGTCGATAAAACGCCCCGTTGCCCCTTTGGATTATCACCCTACGGCCATGCCGGAAACATGGATGGACCCTCGGCTGCTTATAAAATTTGGAGGGGAGCATAGGCAGAAGAGGATGTGCGGGAGGATTTGTGGCTTTCCGGCATGGCCTGTTTATTTATTAATTTAAACTTTATTGAAAATGAAAAGATTATTATTTACACTCCTCGCCGCAGGACTGATCATGCAAGGTTGTGAAGAAAAGCGGCATGAACCGGATACCGGGAAAAGGTATACCGTAAGTTTCAGTCTCACGAATGCGGAGACCAGACTGACTGGCAATACCGATGAAAATGCCATCAACAAGGCACTTTTCATCATTTTCGACGAGGCCGGCGAATATGTAACCTCCGTAAGGCCTGAGGGTACGTCCGCCGAAACAGAACTTTACGGGGGTGACTACACCGTGGCCGCCGTCGTCAATACCGGATACGATATTCCTGAAAGCGGATGCAGCCTCGTTTCCGTAAGGAAGTCCTCAATCCCTTTGGAAGCCAATTCGAAAAACAATCTTGTAATGTACGGCGAAAAAGATTTCACACTGGAGAAATCCGGCAACGACATCGCCGTTGAAATCAAAAGGAACGTTTCCAAAATTTCATTGGAAAATATCATAAACGACATGGCCGACCCGGTATTCCAGGCAATGAATCTGGAAATCAGGCGAATCTTCGTATCCAACGTGTCCGGCGTATCCTATCTGGCCGGCGGAAATGCGCCCTCGGTATGGTACAATATGAACGGGGAATGGAACGGGGAGCCGGAAATCATAAAGGCGATGTTATGCGACAGCGACATAAACCACCCTATCCCCTATAAAAACGGTTACAGGCAGGAATGCTATTATTATGTATATCCCAATGACACTCCGGAGGATTCATACGAATACGCATGGTGCCCGCGTTTTACCAGACTGGTTGTCGAAGCGTCCTTGAACGGGGAGACCTGCTACTACCCTATCACTTTCGGAGAGATAAAGGCGAACCATACGTATAAAATAGAAAACCTTACGATTACTAAACCGGGGACAAAACACCCATGGGAGAAAACCGAAGGTGAAACCTGCGGCTTTACCGTAAGCGTATGCGGTTGGGAGGAAGGAAGCAACATGGACGAAACCATTTAGAGGCGAAACCTTTTAAGAAACAATCCGTCACGGCTCTTTACGGATATCCGCCTCCTGCGACATCCGTAAAGGGGCAAGGACGGAAACAAGACCGATTCAATCACATAAAAGCATTAAGAGATGAAAACGATTAACGACGGCAAGTCATATTTTTACCATATCATTTTCTGCATGATTGCCTGTGCCTTTTCCCTGACAGGCTGTGTCAAAGAGATTGACAGGACGGAAGACGGCCAGACCTTTTATTTCAAAATCGAAGAAGACCTCCGTGAATTCGATTTCATGAAAACGAAAGGCGTACTTTCCGACATATTCTGCATCGATGAAAACGGGATAGGGAATGTGGCCGTATATGCATACGACCTCGGCAGCGGGATGTACCATACATCATGTTACATTGAGAACTATACGGGAACAGAGCCATGCAAGCTCGAACTGAGGAGGAACTCCCAATATAAAATATTCGCAATCGTGAACATGGGGAAACCCGATACTGCGCCTGCCGATATGACGGACATGGAAAATTATGTCCATAAAATCGGTACATGGAAGGAGACGGTGGACAGATACGGTTTCCTGCCCATGTCGGGAAATACCACGATAGACACGGAAGCCGGCAAAAGCTTTACAGTTTTCGTGAAACGCCTTGTGGCGGAAATCAACATGAATTACACCGCCTCCGAAGGGCTGGGCATCATACCCGATTCCGTCAAGATTATAAACGCGCCTCTGGAGATTTCCCCTTTTGCAGACAACAAGCCTGTTTCCTACGGCGAAGGTGACCGGGGGACGGAAAGCGACATAGAAATATTCGCCGACGGAGGAAGCATAAGGATGTTCATGCTCGAAAACATGAATTACGGGACAGGCGCTCCTGTGACACCCACCGTCCAGGATGCCGGAATCCCCGGCCCGGACAATCTGTCATACATCGAATTTTACGGACGCATCACAAACAGCACCGGAATTATAAGCGGGAACATAAAATACAGGATTCTCCTCGATTTCGACATAGAACGCAATAAAAAATACAACATCAATTTTTCCGTCACTCCGGAAGGCATCTACGAAGATTCATGGAGGGTCACCGTCAGCGATGCCGTCTTTGAAATGGGTAGCGACATATACATGGTAGAAAACAGCGAAATGACTTACGGAATACCGGCACAGGAATATACCGGGGTCACGTATGCAAGCGGAGATGAAAGCATTGTAAGGTACGCCGGCGGGAAACTGTATTCCGGGAAACCGGGAAAGACCACACTGACGGCAATATCGGAAAATCCGGATGCATACGGGATGATAAACGTCACGGTATTGAGTACCGAAGAAGACGATGTGACTGTCTCGGACTGCGAGGTATTGCTCGGTATTGAATGCGATATCCCATTTAAGGCAGACAACGGAAAACGGCTTACGATATCCGGCTCAGCCTGGAGTCTCGACATGGATATTTCTGAAGACAACGACGGGGATGTCAGGGTTGCCGAAAACAATCTTGTCAGACTGGAATACGACCCTGCCGGAACGAATGACAAAAAGATAACCGTGCTCGTCAAGGACTTGAAGCTCGGGGTTGACGAAACTTACAAGGGAATCATCGAGACAATCACGGGCAGGAAAGAAGAATTCGACATCACGGCCACCATACCGGAACTGAACATAATGTGCCGCACGAACCAGTTGACCGTAAACGGAAGGAGCGAGAAACTCTACCTGTATCTTTCGCATGACGGGAAAATGCTGAAACGAGCAGATTTCGATTCCGACATATACAACAGATTTTACCAGAACATAGCACACGTCAGCGATTTCGAGACGACACGGCATATAAAGGTGGAACAGACCTTCGATCAGTATATCTTCGATGTCTACGGCATCGCCACAGACGGTTCAGGCAGTTATACGGGGACACTGAGATTCAGATTAAAAGGGGGCTTGGGCTCCAATGCCAAAGGCTCTGCCGAATATATGATGATTGTAAATCCGTAGCCATAAGACTTAAGACATGAAACCGACTACACCTGCATTGCGGGCGACTTCTCCAACTCCAGCAGATACGATTCAGAGCATATCCCTAAAACCGACAGATGCGGCCGCAATGCAGGTGTAGTAATCCTATTCGCGTAAAAACGTAATCCTATTCGTGTAAAAGACCAGCGGTCATAAGCCGTGTCAGAAGACGTATGCGACACCTACCTGGAGACGGTTACGGTTCAGTTTGACCGCTCCGGCCAAATCAGGGTCCAGATCACCGATGGCCGACACGCGGTTGACCAGACCGAAATCATACCTTGCCTTGACACGTATGTGTTTGAACAAATCCACGGAGAGCCCGACTCCGAGCATGAAATCGAAACGGCCGTACGGATTCTCGACACCCAATGATTCGCCGGCTTCGCCCAGACCGATTTCATTCCATATATCATAAAGGTCCATGGAACCCGCTCCCGGCTGCCTGAGTTCCGAAGCCAGGCCTATATTGAAGCTCGGAGTAAGCGAAACCCCTATTCCGAAAAGGCTGCCGAGACGGAAATAGTAATTGATATCAATCGGAATATTCAGATAATGTTCCTGGAATTTAATCCCGGATTCTTTGTCGACGGTCCCGTCGGTAAACTCGTATTGGACTCCGGGAGCTATACCGAGCCCTTTCCAAATCCGGACATTGTAGTCGACACCTACATAAAAGCCATTGAGGGCATCGCTCGGCTCCTTACCGCCCTCTCCGTCGCGCAATGAAAATTTTGCATAATCATAACCTGCGCCCACCGACAACTGTGCATGCGCCGCCGTAGCCGAAAACATCAGAACGCCTACAGCCGATAAAAACAAGATAATCTTCTTCATAACAAAAACGGTTTTACTGAAATAAAAATCAATTGAACACAGGAAATAGATGCATGATGGACGGAAAGTGCTGCAAACGGATGCAAAAAATTTATACAATAGGGAATTTTTTTGTATATTTGCGACTTTAATAAAATTTCTTTCTACATGCAGGAAATAGGATATATTTCTCAAATCATCGGCCCTGTGATTGACGTATGCTTCCACAGGAAAGAAGATGACACCATGCCGTTGCCAGGCATTCATGAAGCCATGTCGATTACGCGGCAGAACGGAACAAAACTGATAATCGAAGTACAGCAGCATATCGGAGAAAACACGGTACGCGCCATTGCAATGGATTCAACCGACGGGTTGAAACGCAATATGGAAGTGGTCACACTCGGCAAATCCATCTCCATGCCTGTAGGAGCACAGATAAGAGGAAGGGTGATGAATGTCGTCGGCGAAACGATAGACGGACTTTCCGGACTCGACGACAAGGGAGCGCTGCCCATCCACAGGGAACCTCCTAAATTCGAAGACCTGAAGACCTCCGAAGAGATCCTCTTCACCGGAATCAAGGTAATCGACCTTCTCGAGCCATATCTCAAGGGAGGAAAAATCGGACTGTTCGGCGGTGCCGGCGTAGGAAAAACAGTGCTGATCAAGGAACTTATCAACAATATAGCAAAAAGGCACAACGGATTTTCCGTATTTGCAGGTGTCGGCGAAAGGACGAGGGAAGGAAACGACCTGCTGAGGGAAATGATCGAATCAGGGGTAATCAAATACGGGGACGAATTCCTGAAGAGCATGGAGGAAGGCCACTGGGATCTTTCCAAAGTCGATTATAATGAATTGCCGAAATCGCAGGTTGCCATGGTATTCGGCCAGATGAACGAGCCGCCTGGAGCCCGTTCTTCGGTAGCCCTTTCAGGGCTTACGCTCGCCGAATCCTTCAGGGACAGCAAAAACGACGACGGCCCTAAGGACATACTTTTCTTCATAGACAACATCTTCCGTTTCACCCAGGCCGGCTCGGAGGTTTCCGCCCTTCTCGGACGTATGCCGTCGGCCGTCGGATATCAGCCGACACTTGCCACCGAAATGGGACAGATGCAGGAAAGGATTACTTCAACAAAGGACGGTTCCATCACGTCAGTTCAGGCGGTATACGTACCTGCCGACGACCTTACGGACCCGGCCCCTGCCACGACCTTCACCCATCTGGATGCAACGACTGTGCTCAGCAGGAAGATTACCGAGCTCGGCATCTATCCTGCCGTCGACCCTCTCGAATCCACTTCGAGGATACTCGACCCTAACATTGTCGGACAGGAACACTACGATACGGCACAAAGGGTAAAACAGATTCTCCAGAAAAACAAGGAACTTCAGGACATCATATCAATCCTCGGAATGGACGAACTTTCCGAAGAAGACAAGATTACGGTAAACAGGGCCCGTCGCGTACAGAGGTTCCTCTCCCAGCCTTTCGCCGTAGCGGAACAATTCACCGGCGTACCGGGAGTCATGGTATCCATAGAAGATACAATCAAGGGATTCAATATGATACTCGACGGAGAAGTGGACTATCTCCCTGAACAGGCATTCCTGAACGTAGGAACGATAGAAGATGCCATAAAGAAAGGCGAAAGCATACTTGCGGCCGTTAAGAAATAATCCTCCAAATCGAAGGTTCAATGGGCACCAAAAACATAATCCTCAATTTGTCATCGCCTGAAAAGGCTCTGTCCGGCGTAGAAGTGCAAAGGGTCACGTTACCGGGAGAAAACGGACGGTTCACCGTCCTTTACGGACACGCGCCCATCATTTCAACCCTTGCCGAAGGAGACATCCTTTATACGGCGGCCGACGGGAAGGAAACGGTACAGCACATCAAATCGGGTTTCGTAGAGGTCCGCGACAACATTGTTTCGGTAAGTGCGGAAATGCAGTAATCGCGGGAAAACACAGAATGAAGATGAAGCAGGGCTTAAAAAACATATTATTGTCGGCGGCAGCAGCCATAACGGTTTTCGTAATGGCCCAGACACCGGCCTTTGCCGCGACTGATACGACCGCAACAGCGGATATGGCCGCAACCGATACCGCCGCAACACAGGAAGCCGGGAGCGAAGAAGGCGGAAACGGGGAAGTCGATGTCCAGGGAATCATTTTCGGACATATCAACGACTCGTATGAATGGCATATCACCGATATCGGCGGCAAGTCCATAGCTATCTACCTTCCTGTAATCATCCACAGCAAGACAAGCGGATGGCACTGCTTCCTTTCATCAAAAATAGCCCACGGACACGAATACGAAGGTTTTTACATTTCGACATCCGAAAAATACGACGGCAAGATAGTGGAAAGAGGGCCGGACGGTGAAGAAATACGGCCTTTCGACATATCCATAACCAAAAACGTACTGTCGTTAATCATAAGCAGCGCATTATTGGTAACCCTGATACTGTGCTGCGCAAGATGGTACAAAAAGCATGATGTGCTCAAAGAGGCTCCGAAAGGAGTGGCCGCCCTTCTGGAACCGGTAATCGAAATGATAAACGACGATGTGATCAAGGATGCCGTCGGACCTAACTACGCGAGATATTCTCCTTACCTTCTTACGGCATTTTTCTTCATCCTCATAAACAACCTGCTGGGAATCATACCGATTTTCCCGGGAGGGGCCAATCTCACCGGAAACATTGCCGTGACTTTCGTGCTTGCCCTCTGCACCTTCCTTGCCGTCAACCTGACGACAAACGGACACTACTGGAGGGAGATATTCTGGCCGGAAGCGCCGATGTGGATAAAACCGATACTGATTCCGATAGAGATGTTCGGAATGTTTACCAAACCGCTCTCGCTGATGATTAGGCTTTTCGCCAACATCATGGCCGGACACGCCCTGATACTATGCATAGTATCCATGATATTCATTACCATAAAGATGGGTGCAATCATCGGAGGCTCAATGACGGTGGTGTCCGTAGGCTTCGGGATTTTCATGGATTGCTTCGAAATACTTGTAGCCTTCATACAGGCATACGTATTCACCATACTTTCGGCGGTATTCATCGGTCTTGCACAGGAAAGGCCGCACGCCGAGGGACACAAAAACTGACGATATTATTAATGTAAAACGATTTAAAATACTAAGGTTATGTTACTTACAACATTATTGGCGGCAAGTGCCGCATTGGGAAAACTCGGAGCCGCAATAGGCGCCGGAATCGCTGTAATCGGTGCTGCAATCGGAATCGGTAAAATCGGTGCTTCGGCCATGGAATCCATAGCACGCCAGCCGGAAGCGGCAAGCAACATCCGTTCGAGCATGATTCTCGTTTCCGCCCTTATAGAAGGTGTGGCCCTGTTCGCCGTCATCGTCTGCATGTTGGTACTCTTCATAAACTAAGACAATGTCTCTGCTTATACCGGACAGCGGACTTCTATTCTGGATGCTTCTGATTTTCGCGGTAGTATTCGCCATACTCGCGAAATTCGGTTTCCCTGTCATTACCAAAATGATAGCAAAGCGCCGGGACCACATAGACAACTCGCTGCGCCTTGCCGAGGAAGCCGAAGTCAAGCTCGGACAGATAAAGCAGGAACATGCACGGATAATAGCACAGGCGCGCGAAGAGCAGAACAGGATATTGAAGGAAGCCGCACAGGAAAGGGACAACATCATCCGTATGGCCCAAACGCAGGCACAGGATGAAGCCCGCAAAATACTTGACGAGGCCAAGACGAGGATAGATGCGGAAAAGGAAAGCGCACTCAGGGAAATACGGAGCCAGGTAGCCCTGCTCTCGGTTCAGATTGCCGGGAAAGTCATCCGTAAGAACCTTGAATCCGACCAGGCCCAGATAGATCTTGTAACAAGGCTGCTTGATGAGGCCAACACCTCACGGGCAATTAAAAACAACTGATAACCATGAATGTAGGTATTGTTTCGGCAAGATACGCGGAAGCTCTCCTTAAATACGTGGGAGAGACAGGAAACGGAGAGACCGTATACAGGCAGGTATGCGGACTGGAAAAATGTTTTTCTTCGCTCGAAGACATGAGAAGCCTCATTTACCACCCGAAAGCGACGTCGGACAGACTCAAGCTCCGTGTCCTGGCGACGGCCCTCGGAGGAGAAGAAAACGCCGCTCCTGAACTGATGCGTTTTTTCAGGCTCGTAATCAGGCACAAGAGGACCAAATTCCTGCATCTGATACTGCGAATCTTCATGGAAAAATACCGTAACTCACGTGGAATCAGCTGGGCAAGACTCGTAACGGCAGTTCCTTCGGAAGAACTCGAAAAAAAGATTGCCGGAGTACTGCATGATGTGACGGGCCGTACTTTGGAACTCGAAACGAAAAACGACCCGTCGCTGATAGGCGGATTCATTTTCGACATGGAATGGACACGGTTGGATGCGAGCGTGGCATCGCAGCTCAATTCAATCAAAAGGCAATTCATCGAAAAAAACAGAAGAATAGTATAAAAATATGTCTCAGAATATAAAACCAAGCGAAATATCGGATGTGTTGCTAAGGCAACTCAAGGAAATCAGGAACGAACTCAAGTTTGAAGAAATCGGCGAAGTCCTGCAGGTCAGCGACGGCGTAGTGAGGATTTTCGGTTTGGACAATGCCGAAGCGAACGAACTTATCGAGTTTGAAAACGGAATAATGGCCGTTGTGATGAACCTTGAGGAAGACAATGTCGGTGCAGTCCTGCTCGGCCCTACCGACCAGATCAAGGAAGGCATGACCGTTAAAAGGACAGGCCGCATAGCCTCAATCGATGTAGGGGAAGGAATGATAGGAAGGGTCGTCGACCCTCTCGGAACTCCGCTCGACGGACGGGGGACGATTGAAGGGGAAACGCTCGAAATGCCTCTTGAAAGGAAGGCTCCGGGAGTGATTTTCCGCCAGCCGGTCACCCAGCCGCTCCAGACAGGACTGAAATCGATTGATGCCATGATTCCTATAGGAAAAGGCCAGCGCGAGCTCATAATCGGCGACCGCCAGACAGGAAAGACCGCCATCGCAATCGACACCATAATCAACCAACGCGAATCCTACCTTGCGGGCAATCCGGTATATTGCATCTACGTAGCCGTCGGCCAGAAGGCATCCACCGTAGCGAGCATCGTCAATACTCTCAGGCAGAAAGGCGCAATGGACTACACCATAGTAGTTGCCGCCACGGCCGCAGACCCTGCCGCCATGCAGTATTACGCGCCGTTTGCCGGGGCCGCCATCGGAGAGTACTTCAGAGACACGGGAAGGCACGCCCTCGTCGTATACGACGACCTTTCAAAACAGGCTGTGGCATACCGCGAGGTATCACTGATACTGAAAAGGCCTTCAGGAAGGGAAGCATATCCGGGAGACATATTCTATCTTCACTCAAGACTGCTCGAAAGGGCTGCAAAAATCATCGACCAGCAGGAAGTCGCCGAAAAGATGAACGACCTGCCGGACAGCCTCAAAGGGAAAGTAAAGTGCGGGGGCTCGCTTACAGCCCTTCCTATAATCGAAACACAGGCCGGGGACGTATCGGCATACATCCCTACAAACGTGATTTCGATTACGGACGGACAGATTTTCCTTGATACCGACCTTTTCAACCAGGGCTTCAGGCCTGCAATCAATGTCGGAATCTCGGTTTCACGAGTCGGCGGAAGCGCACAGGTAAAGAGTATGAAGAAAGTGGCCGGCACACTGAAAATCGACCAGGCCCAATACAGGGAGCTCGAAGCATTCTCCAAATTCAGCAGCGACATGGATCCGGTGACAGCCATGTCGATAGACAAGGGAAGGAAGAACAACGAACTCCTGATACAGCCACAGTACTCCCCTATGCCAGTCGGAGACCAGGTGGCAATACTTTATTGCGGCACGCACGCCCTCATGAAAGACATTCCGCTTGAAAGGGTAAGGGATTTCCAGACCACATTCCTCGACAGGATGCATGCGGGCCATGAAGAGGACGTACTGAAACCTCTTGCGGCCGGAAAAATAAACGAAGAGATAGAAAATACGATAAAGGAAGTGGCAGAATCCGTTTCCGTCCTATATAAAGCTTAAAAAATGGCATCACTGAAAGAAATAAAAAGCAGGATAAATTCCATAAACGGGACCCTAAAAATCACGTCGGCAATGAAAATGGTTGCCGCCGCCAAGCTCCATAAGGTGCAGAATGCCATAACCACGATGCTGCCATACGAGCGGCAACTGCATGATATCCTGTCAAGACTTCTTTCAGACAGTGCTGAAAACGGCACCGCCATCGGATGCGAAGAATACATAACGGAAAGGCCGCTGCACAAGGTTGCCATAATAGCCGTTGCCTCGAACAGCTCCCTCTGCGGCGCATTCAACTCCAATGCCATCAGGCATTTCAGGGAGATTGCCTCCGGATATATTGAAAACGGTCTTTCAAAAGACGACCTCCTCGTCTACCCTATAGGAAGAAAAATGGCGGAGGCCGCAAGCAAGGCCGGTTTCAGTCCCCAGGGGGACTTCAACACCCTTGCGGACAAGCATCTGTACAGGGAAGCTGCCGATTTTGCTAAGGAACTGATAGATAAATACCTCAAAGGCGAGATAGACAGAATCGAACTCGTATACAACCACTACAAGTCCTCGGCATCGCAAGTTCCGATGAACGAAACATATCTCCCGTTTGCCCTTGACCGGGACGGACACGGAAAAGACGGAGAAGCCGGCAACGGATATCTGAAAAATTACATCATCGAACCGGACCCGGGGTCCGTACTGAAGGTACTTCTTCCGAAAGTCCTTGTTCTGAAAATTTTCACCATGCTTCTGGATGCGAACGCAGCCGAACATGCCGCCAGGACCATAGCCATGCAGGAGGCGAGCGACAACGCCCAGAAACTGCTCCAGGAGCTCAAACTCCAGTACAACAAGCAGCGCCAGCAGGCCATTACGGACGAGTTGCTGGACATCGTGAGCGGAACAATGGTGAACAATTAAGGGACTGTTTAAAACGCACCCGCCCCAGCCGGAAAATCAGACCTTCCCTACTGATTTTTTCGATTTTACTCTGGCCCTGAGGACTTCTATCACCGCCGGTAGTATGGAAATCAGGATTATCGCCACGATAAGAAGCTTAAGGTTGTTCTGGACGAACGGCAGATCCCCGAAGAAATATCCCACATAGCAGAAAATCGCCACCCATGCGGCTCCTCCCACGGCATTGTAAATGATGAAATAGGCATAGTGCATCTTTCCCATTCCGGCCACAAAAGGGGCGAAAGTCCTGACTATGGGGACGAAACGCGCGATGATTATCGTTTTCCCTCCGTATTTGTTGTAAAATTCATGGGTCTTGTCAAGATAACTCCTCTTGAATATCTTGGAATCGGGATTGCGGAACAGTTTTTCTCCGAAAAAATGCCCTATCATATAGTTGCACGAATCCCCGATGAATGCCGCCACGAACACAATCAGCACGAGCAGATGGATGTTCAGCGGGGAGTCAGGAAGGGCCGAAATCGCACCGGCCACGAAAAGAAGCGAGTCCCCGGGCAGAAAAGGGGTAACGACCAGCCCCGTTTCACAGAAAATTATCAGGAAAAGTATTGCATAAGTCCAAAGATGATACTGGTTGACTATCTCAACCATGTGCTTGTCGATATTGAGGATAAAATCAATTATGAAATCCATACTCCTGTCGGCATTTCCCCTTGTCGGGAATCATAAAAATTCAACACGGCCGCAAAGATAATAAGAAGCCGAGAGCAATGCAAATGAACCTCTCCTATTTGCTTTGGATTTGCTTTGGATTTGCTTTGGAACATTACCGTGGAAACCTTGCCACGAAATCCTGCCACCGCCGCTCTCCCCTGCGGTCGGGCAAAGAAGGCATTATACGGTCGAGATACTGCGCAAAGACACCTGCCGTAACCGCCATGCCGTAATTGGTAAGATGCTGGTTGGCCGAATAGGTATCCTGGAAAGCCGCCGGTCCGTAAACCTCCCCAAGTCCGGCATCGGTCAGCTGGAGAGCCTGGAGGTCAAGCCAATAAGGGCTGAGTGGCGAGATATGCGCGGCCAGCCTGTCATGCCAGACCTGATAATTTTCCACGTGCCCGCGATACATGGGCACTGTCAGAAACACCAGCTGAATCCCGTTTTCCCGGCAAAGGCGGGCGATTTTCCCGACATATTTTACCGAACTTTTGCTGATTTCATATTTTTCTCCGTCTACCGGCGCACCCTCGCTCTCATAACGGCCGAGGGTCTGCGGCGACAATCCCTTCGAAAAACGCGCGAACTGTCCAAGATAAATATCGTTCCTCACCCTGCGCCTCGGCCCCTCGCCTTTCAGATTCCGCATCAGCTGGTCCGGCTTCGTGAAAATATAATTGTGGTTCCTGAAAGTCTCGCACCATGCTATCGGAACATTGTGATAGTCGAAAAGCGAAAAGGTCGATTGGATTTTCAGCCATGTATCCCTGCGAGCCCTGAAACTGTTGATCTGGTCATTGAGTTTTCCTTTTTCCAGTCGATACGGCTCGTCATCGTTTATGGCGTAAGTCTCAAGCACGATGACCTTCGGTTTTTGCACCTTTACCGCTTCCTCTATCGTAAAATACAAATCCGCGACCCCTACACCGCTCGCCCCGAGCAGGAAGCAATACAGTCCTGTCTTTTCAGTAAAAACGTAAGGATTGATGCCCGTAAGCAAATGGGAATTGCCGACAAAAAGCACGTCTACCGGGATATTGTACTGCTTCAGCCGGTAATACCAGTCCCATTTCCACTCTTCGTGGTTATTAGCACTGTCCTCGACGAAAATCCGTTTATTCTCCAATACGGCTATGATACAAACCGCCATGGCGGCAAGCACCGCACCTCTGGCCAACAGGGCCTTGAACGAAACGGCCCTCGCGCGTTTTTGTTTTTTCCTGACACCCATACCGTTTAAAACTGAAAATAGATAAAACTGTTGTCGTTATTCGTCGCGTACACCCCGAAAAGAATGACAGTAAATACCATGACCATATAGATACTCCACCGAAGCCAGGCGGGACGGCTGAAAACCAGCATATCTAAAATGTTTTTCCCTTTGCGCTCCAGATTTTCGGACACGTATTCGAAACACATCAGCGCCGCTAGCATGGCAAGGCTGAAAGCAAGTTCGTTTCCGCCGAGGCCGAAATCAAGCACGGAACCGGCATTCCCGAAACCTGCGCCGCATATCATTCCAAGGGCGGCATCCAGCCCCTCTGCCCTGAAAAATGCCAGCGACAGAGTCCACATGACAAAGACAACTACCGAAGCCGGAAAACCCTTTATCTTCAATCTGGCCAACAACGGATCGAGGATTATCACAAAAAGCCCGTTGATTATACCCCAAATCACGAAGTTCCATGAGGCCCCGTGCCACAATCCGCTGACCGCGAATACTATCAGCAGATTCCTCACGGTACGGACGCGGCCTTCACGGCTGCCGCCCAAAGGGATGAAAATATAGTCCCTCATCCATTGGGACAGCGAGATGTGCCAGCGCTCCCAGAAATTATTGAAAGACCGGCTCAGATAAGGCCTGCGGAAGTTGGTGCTCAGGTTGAAGCCCAATATCTTGGCCGTACCCACCGCTATCTGCGAATAAGCGGAAAAATCAATATATAACTGAAATGCGAAGAAAATCAGGCCCAAAACGGAAGGCAGGCCCTGTATTTCACCCCGGTTCTGACCCGAAGCCGTCAGGAAAACAGAATCCACATAGACCGCAAGCCTGTCCGCAATTACCATTTTCTTGACCAAACCTATAAATATCTCGACGATTCCTTCCCTCGCTCTGGCATAATCGAATTTTTTCAAATCATTGAACTGCGGAAGCAGGTGCGAGGCCCTTTCGATAGGCCCGGCGACCAATTGCGGGAAGAAGCTTATGAAGGTAAGGAAAGCGATTATATCCTTCGAGGGTTCGATTTTACGGCGGTAAACATCTATGATATAACTGAGGGACTGGAAGGTATAGAAACTTATGCCCACCGGAAGTATGATATTCAACGTCGATATATGCAGTTCTGTTCCGAAAAATGTGAACAGCCCGTCGATGCTGTCTATGAAGAAATTGGCATATTTGAAGAAACCGAGTATTCCGAGATTGATTATGAGGCTGAGGGCCAGCAACGATTTTCTCTGTACCTTCTTATCCTCACCGGTATTCCCAATGGCCCTTCCGAGAACATAATCGACCGTGGAACTGAATACGAGGAGACCGAGGAAACGCCAGTCCCACATTCCGTAGAAAAAATAGCTACATATTAAAAGGAATGCGTTGCGTAATTTTACCCCCCCCCTTGGTAAATACCGTCCAATACAGTATTGTCACGACCGGAAGGAAAATTGCGAAATCGATTGAATTGAAAAGCATGATGAGTGATGATTTGCCCTTTCGGGTGGTGGGAGCTGAGGGAGTCGAACCCCCGACCCTCTGCTTGTAAGGCAGACGCTCTGAACCAACTGAGCTAAGCTCCCGTTCCGTTTTGGGATTGCAAAGATAAGTATAATTTTCGTTCCTGCAAATTTTCTTGCATCATTTTTCGAAATCATTTTTCGAAGTAAATCTCATGCCTGAGGCGTGAAGACCCTGTATTCAGTAGGACAAACGCCTAACCGTTTCCGGACATACCGGCTGAAATAAGACACGGAAGAGAAATTCATCCGCTCCGCTATTTCTGTCAGCGGGAGTTCTTTCTGCCTGAGCAGGCGGGTGATTTCCTGCATGGCGAAGCGCTCAATCCAGTAAGAGGCAGGTTTCCCGCTTATTTTTTTGCATATTTCCGACAGATAGTGAGGTGTGATACAGAGGCGTGAAGCATAAAATTCAAGGTCCCTGTTCCGGACATATTCACCGTTATACAGCAGTTCTATGAAACCTCGCAACAGGGAGGTAACGCGCTCCGACACTTGCAGGTCCTTGCGGTTGCGTGCGTGAATGTCGTACAGGTCGAGAATATGCGCGGTCAGCAGGCTGCCCAATAATTCCTCACGGAAAAGGTGCTTCTCATCTTCCATGCGCACACGGAGATACTGCAAGGCGGCCTCGCATATCCGGAAGTCCCGCCCAGAAAGTTTCATGACCGGATTCCGTAATAATGACAAATGCCCTATGATACCATAGTTGCTGCGGATGGCAATCGAAGTTACGAATGCCTCCGAAAGGTTCATCAGAATGCCTTGGAAATCATCCGAAGCCGAAAATCCGGAGGCAAATGCCGCATTGGGAAGAATAACATAATCACCGGCTGAAATGTTATAATGGGTGTCCTGGAAAGTAAATCCCATATTGCCCCTTCTGCAAAGGATGTGGATTACCCTTCCCGCATACTGCAAGGTACTGAATTCCTGCCATGTATCGGCAAAAATGATTCCGTCGAATTTACTATCGTCCATTATCTGACATCTTTGTCCGTTTACCCGCAAAAATATGCAGAAGCCGAGAGCATAGCAAATGAATTTATTCAAATTGCTATGCCGAGGCGTAAACAGTATTTCTGCCGCAGGCAAAAATACGCAAAAACCACGAATAGTGAAAATATTACCCCCGATTATGCAACGACAGGACCACAGGCACTCCGTAATTTTGCATCAAAATTTAAAAATCCAGATATATGAAAGATGTAAGATTGAACAATGGTGTGATGATGCCGGCCATCGGATTCGGAGTCTACCAGATTCCGGTGGATGAGACGGAAAGAGTTGTAAGCGATGCCATCGAAGCGGGTTATCGGATGTTCGACACGGCCGCTTCCTATTTCAACGAGGAGCAAGTGGGCAATGCAATCCGACAGAGCGGCATTAGGCGCGAGGAATTTTTCATCACCACCAAACTTTGGGTGCAGGATTATGAATATGAAGACACACTCCGTGCCTTTGACAAGTCATTGAAACTACTCGGGCTTGATTATATCGACCTCTATCTGCTGCACAAGCCCTACGGCAACTATTATGCAGCATGGAGGGCCTGCGAACGGCTTTACAAAGAAGGGCTTATCCGCGCAATCGGCGTGACGAGTTTTTCCAATGAACGCCTGCAAGACTTATTTTTGCACAACGAGGTGAAGCCTGCTGTCAATCAGTTGGAGACCCACCCGTTCTTCCAACAAAAAGCCGCAAATAAGTTTTTGCAGTGCGAAGGCATACAGCACGAGGCGTGGGCACCTTTTGCCGAAGGACAGAATGATATCTGGAACAATCCCGTACTGAAAGCCATCGCGGAAAAACACGGGCGCACGGTCGGTCAGGTCGTTCTCAGCTGGCTGAACCAGCGCAATGTGGTGGTCATTCCTAAGACAGTGCATAAGGAACGGATGATAGAGAACTTCAATATTCTTGATTTTACGCTTACGGAAAAAGAAATGGATGCCATCGCTACGCTTGAAACCGGGAAAAGCCCGATTTACGATGATATGGACTTGGCAATTGTGAAAGGTATCGGCTTGCATAAAATCCATGAATAATCATCAAGGAGCATATAAGGCAATGGAACCAAAACAAATCAAAAATACCTCAAGCCACATGGAAACGAAATACATCGACACTCCCGAATGGGACAAGACATTTCCCTCAGCAACAAAGTGAACCATAAGAAAGTCAGCTTCAACAACCGCTACGGCATCCGCTTGGTCGGCGACCTGTACATGCCCAAGAGCCAGACAGAGAAACTGCCTGCAATCGCCGTCTGCGGTCCTTACGGAGCGGTAAAGGAACAGGCATCGGGATTGTATGCCCAGACCCTTGCCGAACGCGGTTTCATCACTCTCGCTTTCGACCCGTCATTCAGCGGAGAAAGCGGCGGACAGCCCCGATACATCTCATCGGGTGAAATCTATACCGAGGATTACAGTGCGGCGGTGGATTTCTTCATGCTCCAACCGGAAGTCGACCGGGAGGGCATAGGCATTCTGGGCATCTGCGGCTTCGGAGGCATCAGCATCAATGCCGCCGTGCAGGATACCCGCATCAAAGCCACCGTTTCATCCACAATGGGGGCATTCGACCCTCACGACAAGGAGCAGAAGTATGAAATGCGCAGACAGCTCAACGGACAGCGCACCGCCGATCTCCTTGCCGGACGGACCAATGAACGTAGCGGCGGCGTGCCGGCGAACCTGCCCGACGATGCGCCCGGCTTTATGAAAGATTACCGGGACTATTACAAGACTCCGCGCGGCTTCCATCCCCGTTCCGTAAACTCCAACGGAGGTTGGGAAAAGATTGCCGACCTGCCTTTCCTCACGTTCTCCCTACTCGACCATGCGGACGAAATCCGCTCCGCCGTGCTTGTCGTACACGGGGAAAAGGCTTATTCGCTTCCGGCTTCCCGTGAGGCTTTCAGCAAATTGAAAGGAGACAACAAGGAATTGCTGATTATTCCCGGCGCGAACCATACCGACCTGTACGACCGGACGGACATCATTCCGTTCGACCGGATTGAAGCGTTTTTCAAAAAATACCTGAAATAAAAATCGGAGACTAAACTTTACATCTCGACAAAAGCATATTTAGAAGCTATTTATCTTCATGAAATGTTCAGTGCGGACATCCCCGAGTGGAGATGTCATGCCGTCTACCGTATGGTGAAAAAGGAAGCCGCATTTGTCAAGTACGCGGCGTGATTTCGTGTTGCCGTCATAATATGCTCCCCATACGGCACTGATGCCCAGATCAGTAAAGCACCGTAGCAAAAGGCAGCGGACGGCTTCCGGTATCAGGCCCTGGCCCCAATATGGCTTGCCTATCCAGTAGCCTATTTCCGCCTCATCAGGCAGGATTCCTGCGACATGCGAGCTTTCCCCGAACAACAGCCCGATGCTTCCGATTGGCTCTCCGGTTTCTTTCAAAACCACGGCGTAAGTCTCCGGAGCAGAAAAGACGGTACGGATTACGTCAAGGCTGTCTTCAATTGATGTGTGCGGAGGCCAACCTGCCGCAGGGCCGATTTCCGGGTCTTTAGCGTATTTATACAATGTCCCTGCATCCGATTCCCGCCATGGGCGCAGGATAAGCCGATTCGTTACCATTATTTGGAAGCCGTTTAAATTTATGGCATAATTGCCAAACTTATTTTATAATCAATTGTAAATCAGCAGATTATTTTTTTGAGGGGAGGGGTATTTCATAACTTTATGGTTGTCAAGACATTAAAGTCACACATAAATACCCAAACAACCTGACTGATAAAAAGTGGCAAGTTATAAAAAATATGTTAGAAGATAAAAATATGTTAGAAGCTAATTCACCTCGGGGGAAAGTGCCACAGATTTGCAGGAAAATGGTTCACTTTCCCCAAAAGACGGATGTGGAATAGCGTTGGGAGCAATACTCCCGGGGACCAGCGGATAATGGACCTGCGAATAATGCGAATAATGCCAATCATACCAAAACGAGAGACGGCAAAAATCGGTCGGTTCCGGCCATAAACAAAAAATCCTGAAGTCGCTGGACTTCAGGATTTCGCTTTGATTTACCCTTTCGGGTGGTGGGAGCTGAGGGAGTCGAACCCCCGACCCTCTGCTTGTAAGGCAGACGCTCTGAACCAACTGAGCTAAGCTCCCGTTCCGTTTTGGGATTGCAAAGATAAGTATAATTTTCGTTCCTGCAAATTTTCTTGCATCATTTTTTCAAAATTATTTTTCAAAACAAATCCCAAAAACAACCGCAAAGGAAGCCGTCAGATGAAAAGAGGCAGAGCTTCGGCCACAACGAACGTACTTCCGCCAATATAGACGACAGCCCCTTCGTCAGCCGCCATCGTCCCGAGGACTGTCCGCACCGCATCCGTTACGGATGGAATCGAAGCTACCGAATATTCCCCTCCGCCTGTTTTCAAACGGACCGAGTCAGGAGAAAGGCCGTGAAACCGGACAAAATGTTTTTCCAGTTCGGAGGCCGGAAGGGCACGGCGCGATTCCGCATTGGTAAACACCACATCGATATTCCGTCCCGGGAGGAGCGGGAACAGCCGCAGAACAGAATCCACATCCTTATCGGAAACCATACCGAATATTATGCAGGCCCTTTTGTCAGGATTGGCCTCGAAAAGACGGGCGAGCTGGGAAAAGTTGTACTTCAGTCCATGGGCGTTATGGCCTATGTCCAGAATCACGGTTTTGTTGCCCCGGCGGAAAGTCTGCCAGCGCCCGAGAAAGCGCATCCTCGAAGCCGCCCCGGTAATGCCGTCATACAGGACAGGCTCTTCTATCCCATCGGCAAGAATTCCCAGACTCGACAACAGCGAAATTGCAGACAGGGCCGTAGAAAGGTTGCGCCTCTGGTATTCCCCATGCAAATCCATTTCCGACAAAAGGCTGTCAAGAACCGGAGAATCGTAAGGAAACATATCGGATGCGTCAAACAGCGGGGATTCGCATTCAAGCGCCTTTTCCTCAAATACATCCGCTATTTCCTCATCATTCTCCCCTATCACGGCCGGAATCCCCGGCTTTATTATCCCGGCCTTCTCGAAAGCTATCTTTTCACGGGTGTCCCCGAGCAAATCGCAATGGTCGAGACCGATATTGGTTATTACGGAGAGTACCGGAGTTATGATATTCGTACTGTCCAGACGGCCTCCGAGCCCGGTTTCTATGACGGCGAAGTCCACATGCTCGCGGGCAAACCAGTCGAAAGCCATCATGGTTGTTATCTCAAAAAACGAAAGCGAATTTTCCTCGAAATAATTTTTCCATTTTACGAGGAAATCATAGACATTTTCCTTCGGGACATATTTAGCCACTCCCCCGCTCCCGTCGCATATTTTCATCCTCTCACGGAAATCGAGTATGTGCGGGGAGGTATACAGCCCGACCCTGTAACCGGCGGAAGCGAGAACGGAGGCTATCAGATGCGACACCGAGCCCTTCCCGTTGGTTCCGGCGACATGGATGGATGCAAATTTTTCATGGGGATGTCCTGCGGCCATGTCCCAACGCACCATACCCTCAAGCCCCGGCTTGTAAGCGGATGCGCCTACTTTCTGAAACGAAGGGAAACGGGTGAAAATCGCGGAAATTTCCGCCTCATATCTGTCATTGAAATCTTTATAGTCCATTTTTTCAGTCCTAAAACGCACAAAAATACATTTTTATTTATAATTTTACGATGTTTTTTAAGAGAACACCGATGAATCTTTTCGAAGCAAAATTCGTAATAGACGGAATCGAACAGGAATCCACACTGAAAGAGCTTGTAGATGCCTGCAACGGGCCTTACGGGAGGCCTGCCGAATACCATTGCGAATGCTCCGCGGGGAAGGGTACCGTGGTGGATGAAAATCTCGACCCGGACCTGAATCCGATAGAATATTCCGCGAGCAGAAACGAAGAGTACATGGAGAGGCTGCTGGCCTGCAGGACGGAAGGAAGGACAGGGATTAACTACGCCGCCGAAGCACGCCAAAGCATAGCGAAAGCGCTCACGGCCTCACTGTGGGACACTCCGGAACAATACATGCTTGACTCCATGTCGTTGGAACTCGAATGGGACTGGGATACCGAATCGCTCGGAGGGTACGCCTCGCTGTACCGCTCGGTTGCGGCAGCTGCGGACTATGCTTTCGAAATAGGAGTGAAAATAGCTTCCTGCCGCGTAACTTGCAGGAATCGGGACATGCGCCTGAAATCGTCCTGCCTTTTCCTGAAAGAAGACGAAGAAGGATGCGAGCTCGTCCCGGTCAAGACAAAATCCGATAAAAATGCCAGATATGTTTCGCATACGCCATCATTCGATGAAAAGATAAAGGACTCCACCGTACTTTACATACCATTCGACACGTCGGATGCCGTACTCGGAGGTTCGGCCCTGGCGGCACTGCTCGGGCAGACGGGGGAAAGCACCCCGGCAATGGCCGACCCGGACTACTTCATCGACTGCTATGAAGTCGTGAAGGAACTGAAGGATGACGGCATAATACTGGCGGGAAGGGAAATCGGGCGCGGAGGACTGCTATGCGGCCTTGCAAGGCTCGCCAAGGCCTGCGGCACAGGCATGGAGGTAGACATACTCCCCCTCCAGAATGCCTTCGGGTGCAAGGATGCCACGGAAATACTTTTCAACGAGATTCCGGGAGTGCTGATAGCAATAAGCGATGAAGACTACGGATACATAGACACGCAAATGATTCTCCAGGACATAGCCTATTATCCAGTAGGATTCGCCACCGAAGGCGGAGCACTTAAAATCCGCCACAAACTCGACTACAACGTGGCAGACCTGCTGTTGCCTCTGATAAACAGGAACATCTGACGATTTACTACCATACACAGAAACAAAAATTTCATCAATATGTCAAAACTTCCAAAAATCTTTGTTCTGGACACGAACATCATCCTGCACGACAACAGGGCCATACACCATTTTCAGGAAAACGACCTCGTCATCCCTATCGCGGTCATAGAAGAGCTCGACAAATTCAAAAAGGGCGATGAAGAGATAAACTACCACGCAAGGGAATTCGTCCGCCAATTAGACAAGCTGGCCGAAAAAAGGCTGTTCACGAAACCCATACCTTTGGGAAAGAACCTCGGGACCATAAAGATAGAGATGAACCACCCTTTCCCCGAAGGAATGGAAAAATGCTTCATGGACGACATCCAGGATCACAGGATAATATCCACCGCCCTCTGGGTCAGGGACAACAATCCGGACAGATACGTGGCCCTCGTCACCAAAGACCTCAATATGAGGATGAAAGCCAAGGCCATAGGGCTTAACGCGGAGGATTATCTTACGGACAGAATCGACGAGGAAAGACTTTACGAAGTCGAAAAAGGAATCATTGAAACCGATGAAATAGAGCCTTCGCTGGTACAGAAGATGGCTTACAGCACCGGGAACATACCTCTCAAGGACCTGCATTGGGAAACCCCGAAAGCCAACCAGCTGTACAAGATACACTGGGGGAACGGCTCCGGGAAAGAGACCGTATGCGCAAGGTACGACGACGCTTCACGTTCACTGGTATTCGTAAAGAAACAGCGCGCCGCCGGAATCAGCCCGAGGAACGACGAACAGAAGTTTGCGATGGATGCCTGCATGAATCCGGAAATCGAACTCGTGGCTCTCACAGGCGGACCCGGCACAGGGAAAACCTTGATTGCGCTTGCGGCCGCGATTGCGCAGGAAAGGCGTTACGAGCAGATAATCCTTGCCCGCCCGGTCATCCCTATGGGCAATCAGGACGTAGGTTTCCTCCCGGGAGATGCTGAGAAAAAGGTCGGTCCGTACATGCTGCCGCTGCTGGACAACCTGAATGTGATAAAGGAAGCCCTCGGGACGACCTCTAAAGAGGTGAAAAGGATAGAAGGCCTTTCCGAAAGCGGGAAATTGGAAATAAGCCCTCTGGCCTACATAAGGGGCCGGTCGCTGTCGAAAGTCTATTTCATAATAGACGAGGCGCAGAACCTTACTCCTCATGAAATCAAGACCATAATCACACGTGCCGGAGAAGGGACGAAGATAGTTTTCACGGGAGATGTCTTCCAGATAGACCAGCCTTATCTGGACATGTATTCCAACGGTCTTACACATCTGAAAGAAAAGATGTCCGGAGTCCCTATTTTCCAGCATGTCAATCTTAAAAAGGGCGAAAGGAGCAAACTTTCAGAACTTGCAGGAAAATTATTGTGATTTTCATACTAATTTTTATATATTTGCAAACTTCCATTTTGGATTTTAGTTAAAAGGAACCTTAAATACAGAATTATTTATTTTAATTCAATATTTATAATACTATGTCAGAGACTAAGAAAAGAGTTTATTGCTTTGGCGGGACATCTGCCGAAGGCAACGGTTCAATGAGGAATCTCCTGGGCGGTAAAGGAGCCAACCTGGCGGAAATGTGTACATTGGGTATGCCTGTACCTGCCGGTTTTACTATCACCACCGAATGCTGCACCGAATATTATGCGCTCGGAGGAGGCTATGCCCCTGAATTGAAGGAAGAAGTTGCCGAGGCCATGAAAAAAACCGAGGCAATCATGGGAATGAAATTCGGAGACCCGAAAAATCCTCTGCTCATAAGCTGCCGTTCAGGCGCGCGCAGTTCGATGCCGGGTATGATGGATACCATATTGAATATCGGGCTTTGCTCGGCCACTATTCCGGGAATGATTGAAAAAACCGGAAATCCGCGTTTCGTATACGATGCATACAGGCGCCTCATCATGATGTATTCGGATGTCGTGATGGAAAAGGCCGAAGGCATAGAACCGGAAGACGGAATGGGAATCAGGGTTCAGCTCGACAGGATGATGGAAGAGCTCAAAAAACAGAAAGGCTACGAGTCCGATACCGAAATCACGGCCATCGAGTTGAAAGAACTTTGCGAGGCATTCAAGAAGAAAGTCAAGGAAGTCATAGGAGTCGAGTTCCCTGACGATGCGCAGGCCCAGCTCTGGGGTTCCATCGGAGGAGTGTTCAAATCATGGAACGGGAAAAGGGCAATCGCATACAGGAAAATCGAAGGCATTCCTGACGATTGGGGAACAGCCGTAAACGTACAGTCGATGGTATTCGGAAACATGGGCAACACCTCAGCTACGGGCGTAGCATTTTCGAGGAACCCTGCAAACGGCGAAAACAAGTTCTACGGAGAATGGCTTATCAACGCACAGGGTGAAGACGTGGTGGCCGGCATCCGTACCCCGAATCCTCTGAACGAGGCTACGAAAAACGAGCATAACGAGCATCTCGACTCATTGGAAAGGGCGATGCCTGACGTATATGCACAGCTCGATGCCATCCAGAACAATCTCGAACAGCATTTCCATGACATGCAGGACATAGAGTTCACAATCCAGGAAGGCAAACTCTGGATGCTCCAGTGCCGTGTCGGCAAACGTACAGGACTCGCTGCCCTGAACATGGCAATGGACATGCTGGCAGAAGGACTTATCGATGAAAAGACAGCGGTTACAAGGCTTGCACCTTCGCAGCTCGACGAACTGCTCCACCCTATCCTCGACCCTGCTTCCGAAAAGAAAGCAACTGTCATAGCCAAAGGTCTGCCGGCAGGTCCGGGAGGCTCCGTAGGAGAAATAGTCTTCACATCCGAGGCCGCAATGGCCACGGCCGCTGCCGGAAGGAAGTGCATCCTCGTCCGCGAAGAGACTTCTCCTGAAGATGTAGAAGGCATGCGCGCGGCAGACGGTATCCTTACCGCCCGCGGAGGTATGACTTCGCATGCAGCCCTCGTTGCACGCGGCTGGGGAAAATGCTGCATCGTTGGTTGCGATGCCCTCAAAATCAACCTTGCGGAAAAGACCCTTACCATCAACGGCAAGACATACAGGGAAGGCGACCTGTTCTCTCTCAACGGAACCAAAGGCCTTGTTTACGATACCAGGATAGACACCATGGATGCTTCCGAGAACCCGCGTTTCGTACACTTCATGGAAATCGTGGACAGATACCGCAAACTCGGAGTACGCACAAATGCCGATACTCCTGACGATGCACAGCAGGCTCTCAACTTCGGAGCCGAAGGAATCGGACTCTTCCGTATCGAGCACATGTTCTATGGGAAACATTCCGAGATTCCATTGGCAAAACTCCGCAAAATGATTCTTTCCAAGACCGAGGAAGAACGCCGCAAGGCCCTGAACGAATTGAAGGTCTATGTCAAGGAAGCCGTCAAGGGCACTATGAAGGTGATGGACGGCAAACCTGTTACCTTCCGTCTGCTCGACCCGCCTTTGCATGAATTCGTACCTCAGACAGAAGAGAAAATCAAAGAACTTGCTGAAGAGCTCGGAGTAACTCCGGAAGACATCAGGAAGCGCGGCGAAGGTCTCCACGAAGTCAATCCTATGATGGGACACAGGGGCGTGCGCTTGCACATCACCTATCCTGAAATATCGGAAATGCAGTTCGAGGCCATCCTTACCGCCGCTGCCGAGCTGAAGAAGGAAGGCTTCGTACCTAAACCTGAAATCATGATTCCTGTAACGGTATCTGTCAACGAGCTCAAATACCAGAAAGCCATCCTCGACAGGATACACAAGGAAGTAGAAGCCGCAACCGGTGTCAAAGTCGAATACCTCTACGGTACGATGATAGAGATTCCTCGTGCAGCCCTTCTTGCAGACAAGATGGCCGAGTCCGCACAGTTCTTCTCTTTCGGAACCAACGACCTCACACAGATGACATTCGGCTTCTCGCGCGATGATATCGGAGGTTTCATGCAGGACTATCTTGACAAGAAGATTCTGCCTTACGACCCATTCCAGACCCTCGACCGTCCGGCTGTCGGCAAGCTCGTAAAGATTGGCCTCGAAGGCGGACGTTCCACACGTCCTGAACTCAAGGTCGGCATCTGCGGCGAACACGGCGGAGACCCTGCTTCGATAGAGTTCTGCAACGAAATCGGCATGAACTACGTTTCATGCTCGCCTTTCCGCGTTCCTATCGCACGTCTTGCAGCGGCTCAGGCTGCAATCAAGGCAGAGAACGAGCCAAAGACCATCACCGGCAAGATTGCCAAGAGGTTAGGACTTAAATAGACTCCCATATCAGGGAAACTGACATAACAAAACTGACATAACGCGAAAAGGAGCCGGTTTATTGCCGGCTCTTTTTAAAACAAACTGCAAATGAAAAAGATTATCATCACATTGATTGCCATTCTGGCAACAGCATGTGCGCTCTACGCCCAGGAAACCATAGATGTACTTTATCTTAAAAACGGTTCTATCATCCGCGGAACTATTACGGAGATAATTCCTGAAGAACATGTCAAAATCATGACTGCGGATAGCAGTATCTTCGTATATGACATGGATGAAGTCCTTAAAATCACGAAAGAAACGGCCCAATCGGCAAAACAGGAATCCCCGTTCAACAAACATAAGGGTTATTTCGGAATGGTCAAGGTCACATTCCCATACTTCTTTACCGGCGTTGATATTGTGAACGGTTACCGCTTCTGCCCTCAATTTGCAATTGGAGGCGGAATCGGATTGCAAGTCGTAGAATACTCCGCCATCGGTATCCCATTGTACCTGCACCTTCGAAGCGACATAATTGCAAAACGCGTTTCGCCATACTTCGCATTGGACTTGGGTATAAATTTCATTCCGGGATTTGCCGCCCCGATTTACCTATCTCCGCAAGCAGGAGTTAGTTTCAATGTCGGCAAGAAATACCGCATGACCGCCGGAATTGACGCGCCGTTCCTGTTATTTGAAAATGTCATCTCAATATGTCCGGGGTTCAGCTTGGGCTTCTGCTTCTGACATTTTGCCGCGAAACCGGTGCCTAAAATGAATCCCGCCCCGTGCATCACTGCAGGGGGCGGGAAATTTAGGAATAGTACATACGATGCTTTCACATCTTTTAAATAACTTCTTATGTCTTCGGGTTAAGCCTGTAAGGGAAATCCCGTTATTTTCGGGAAATCCTCGACATGAAAACGGAAGGCTAATAAACCCACGAGAAATTATCTACCCAAAGTTTGTTCGTTGAACAGCCGGTCAGATAGTCTCCGCGCTTGCTGGTTGCGCAGGATATCACTACCGAATAATTGCCTTCAGCAGGTTTGGCTTCGGTATCGTACCATACGAAAGGTATCTCCTCCGTCTTGAAATCGGTCTGGGAAGCAGTGATATCGAGCACTGCATAACCTATTATGGCCCCTTCTTCGAGGCTCGTCACAGTTGTAGGATCCCACATGCCGGTAGGGGTTCCCACACCCGAAGTGACCCCGTGCTGCTTTGTCCAGTCTATTACCACGGCATATATCCTGCTCGTATCCGGCTTGTCCTTATACGAAGCTCCTAAAGGGTCTTTGCTGCCCGTTTTGTCTATTGTACCTACGGTAGCCTTGTAATCCACTTTCAGAGCCTTAGGCCTTGCGGTCCAATCATAGACCTTGCCGAAACTTGCAGTGCCTGTTATGGTGGCCATGGCAAAGTCACCTGTATACATATTACCAGGAGTAAAGGCTATAAACATGAAATTCGCCGACAGCATCGCTACGCCCGGATTGTCAGGATCCTGCTGGCAAAGAGTCGATATCATGCTGTTGTTACCGCTGTCCCAGAAGCTCTGGCCGGCAGCATTTGGATAAGGCACATTTTTAGTTGAAACCATTTTCTCAGACCATCCGGACATGTCCCCGTTAGGAATGGTATCCCCTACGGCAGTAGTGAATTCGCTGGCCGCAGTCACTTCGGACGAACCCGTACGGAACTCAAACTCATAGGTCTTTCCGGCAAATACACCTGTGCCTTCCTTAAGGCTGTATATATCCAGGCCGGCATCGTTTTTGGCTTTATCCCATGCCGGAGCCATCACGAACGCATTGCCGTCCTTCTCGGCAGCAATCCACTCGGATGTGCCTTTCACTCTGTAATACAGCGATATTCCGTCCTCAGCGAAATTGTAATATGCCGACACCGTAGCCGTATTTTTCCACAAATCGATGGAACTTAAACTGAAGGCGCAAACTGCGACCTTCTGCTCCGCATGGAAGCTCTGGCCGTTGGAAGCTATCAGGATTATGCTTACCGAACCTTCTCTTTCAGCATAGGTGTTTTCTGCCGCCGGAGCAGTAATCACGAACATACCGTCTTCTATCGAGGCACGCCAGCCGTCAGGCTTTGAAATCACATAATCTTCCGCACCGCTCATCCTGAAAGAGAACTCCTTCCTTTCGCCAGGAACGAATTCCGACACCTCGGGGGCATCCGTGAATTCGAACACTACTTCCTTGGATTTCGGTATTATCAATGGCTCTTCCTCCCCTTGCAGGGTAATATATATATAATCCTCATCCTCGGTTACGTCCGCAAACATCGAATCACCTTCTCCGGCAGAAGGCATTCCGGTATCAGTCCATGTCTTACCTCCGTCGGTCGAAATTTCCCAATTGCCGTTCTCAGAATTTATCCTCACCTGAGGGGCGGTACCGGTCACAGGAATAGGTTTACCGGTTTCGTCAAGGATGAGTTCCTTGCTCCCGTCCGGATATTGGTAGCCCCAGTAATATACGTCGTCTTCACCCAGCATTACGATTATCGTAGGAGGGGTAAGCCCATCTTTGCCGTCATTGCCGTTACGGATTGTAATTTCGGTATTGTCAGAAAAATAAATCGTATAGCTCCCGTCGGTATTCGTCTCGACCCTGTCCACGGTTACCTGGGACTGGATTTTCTGAATCAACTCCTGTAAAGAGTTTATATCGGATTGCACTTTTTTCTGGAAATCTTCAAGAGCCTGCACCCTATTGTTCAGGTCATCGATAGAATTTCTCAAATCGGAATCATCGAAGCATGAATGTGTCACCGCCATGGCGGCAACAGCCGTTACAACGCATATCAGAATGCGTCCGAATGGTTTTAATTTCATAGCAAAAAAATAAATTAAATTTCAAGACTGCAAAGAAACTGCAATTATTCCGCCCGTAATATCATAAAAACCGCATAAAATATCACAATTTTCTTATTTTTGCAGAAAAATAACGGAAAACGAGGATGATTACGAAAATAATCACGGACAAAGTACCTACAATAGGCAGTATTCCATCAGCCAGAATCTACCCGGGAAACGGCATACAGTACAAAATCGGGACGGACAGGGTCTGCATCATAATCTGTACCAACGGAGAAGCCGAAATAGAGATGGACTCTAAGATTTACAACATTTATGAAAAAATCTTCCTCGTCGCCGGCCCGGAAAAAACAATAAGCATGAATTCGTCCTCGAAGAATTTCAGAGGAGACATTTATTATATACACGTGGATTCGCTCCCGATAGAGGAACTGAAGCACGTATATTCGCTGAAACGCATCTACGATGAAGAGCCTTGCTACAAAATCCCCGATGAAAAATACATAATGTGCAGGTTCATCGGCCATTACCTGAAAAGTTTCCAGTCGGAGGATGAAAACACGTACAAAATCCAGATAATGCAGAACTATCTGAATATCCTGTTTTACGAAGCCTGCAACATTTTCCTGAACAGGGAAGAGAAGAAGGCCGGCTCCAAAAACCGCTACCTTACGAACAGGTTCTTCGCCGACGTTGAAAGCAATTTCAAGACCAACAGGAAAATATCGTTCTACGCACAAAAACTGGGCATTACCCCGAAATACCTTTCATTCCTTGTCGCAAAGGAAACCGGACGCACCGCTACAAGATGGATAGAAGAATACACCCTGCTCGAAGCCAAGAAAATGCTCCGGAGTGGAAAAATGACAATATACCAGATAGCATACGAACTGTCATTCTCCACCCCGTCGCATTTCGGGACATTTTTCCGGAAACATACAGGAAAGACCCCGAAAGAATTCATAAAATCCACGGAAATCACCTCTCGTAATGAGGCATTTCCTCAGGAATGACCATGGATATTTCCACAAGGCCCATGACCCGGCCGTTTTCGAACCAGGCCGTCTGGTAAATCATTTTCCTTACGCCCTTCTTGTGTATGGTGTAGGCATTCGTCCCCCCTGTTTCAAGAAGTTTCCGGATTATGGCCCAGGAACGCTCCGAGTGGCAGCCCCGCAGGTTGCTTCCGATAAGCCTGTCGGTACCTTCTGCGAAGGTATCTCTCGATTTTTTATTCATGAAAATTATCTTTCCTTCGGAATCGCACACGGTAACGGCGCAATTCATTTCTTCATACCATCTGTAATCCATAACAATTATCTTAATCTGTTTTTCTGAAAATGAGGTATTATCCTGAATTTGAATACTATCAGCGACACGATGCAAAGCACTGCGCCTATCAGATAGGCGTATGAAAACGAATAGGCCCCTCCTATCACGCCACCTGTCACCAGACCGATTCCGATGCCTACGTCCCATGAAGTAAGGTACGTGGAGGTCGCCGTGCCGCGCTGGTCGTTGCGGCCCAGATTCACGAACATGGTATTGAAAGCAGGAAACATCATGCCGGAGCCCACTCCGAGGGCAAGTGCCGAACCATAAAGGATAATCTTTACAAGTGCTTCGGAGACGGCAAAGAGGGGTTCACAGACGAAAAGGCCTATATAACAGAAAATTACAATCCCGATACCGGCCATAATCACCTGCGTTATTTTTCCATGGTCCACCTGCCTTCCGGAAAACATCCTCGAAACGGCCATGCCGAGGGCCATGAAAGTAAAGAAAAGCCCTGTTCCGGATACCACGCCTATGCTTTTGGCATACATGGCCACGTAAGTCGTAGTAATCCCGTAGGGGATGGATATCAGCAGCAAGTCTATTCCGACAGGGATGCCTTTGAGAAGGATGAACCTGTCAAGGGATATGGGGCTGTCCCGTTCTATGCGCGGTTTTACCGGGGTCTTCACCAAAGAGGCCATAACGAGCCCGGCCAGACAACAGCCGAGGGCGCTGAGGAAAATGACTGTAAACGAATAATAGTCGTGGAGGAAGAGCCCTGTCATAGGGCCGAGGGACATCGCAATGTTGTTTGCCAGTCCGTAATATCCTATGCCCTCTCCCCTTCTCGAAGACGGCATTATGTCTATCACAATGGTATTTCCGGCCACCGTCACCATACCGAAGGAAAGGCCGTGGATTATCCTCAGGGCGACGAACAAAAGCACCGAACCTGCAAGCAGATACAGCCCGAAGACCGAGGTAAAGACCGTAAAGGCAAGAAGATACAGTGGTTTACGGGCAAAGGCGTCAAGAAGATAACCGGAAAACGGACGTACCAAAAGGGCCGCGACGGTATAGCACGCAAGAATCGTCCCTATGGAACCTTTTCCCAAACCGAAGACCTCTGTCAGATAGAAAGGCAGCACAGGCATCAGTATGTAGAAGCCGAAATAGAGCAGGAAATTGGCTGCAAGGATGAAGCAATAACTCGGAGTGACTAAGCGGTCTTTCATTTTGCTTCCGTATTAAACCTGTAATTGTGGCATACCGGGCCGAAACCTTTCCCGAAAAGGTATTCCGAACCGGCCCTTATCGCCCCGTCGATATATTCCTCTGCCTTATGTACTGCCGATTCCAAGGTAAAGCCCCGGGCAAGATACGCAGCAATAGATGAAGAGAAAGTGCAGCCCGTACCATTTACGTTAGGGGTGCGTATCATCTCCTTTTCAATGATTTCATAACCTTCCGAACCGGCCTTCATGAACAGGTCTATCTGCCTGCCGCAAGGACGTACCGACTTCACTATGGCCGAACAGCCGAAGGCGCAGAGGGCCTCCATGTCCTTTTCGGCACTGTCCAGCGTGATTTCATGTCCGAGCAACAGGGAGGCTTCACGGGCGTTGGGCGTAATGACTGTAGCCAACGGGAAAAGTTCATTCCTGTATGCCTCTATTGCGGACAGCTCTACCAATCTCTGGCCTGTGGCGTTTACCATTACCGGGTCCACTACGGCCGGTATGCCCGGATATTTTTTCAAAAGTCCGGCGACTCCCGCTATCAGCTCCTCGGTAAACAGCATGCCTATTTTTATTGAACAGGCCCCCACGTCGGAAAGGAAGGAATCCGCCTGGCCTATCACGAGTTCCACAGGAAGGGGATATATATCCTTTACGGCCGTCGTATCCTCATTCACGATGCAGGTTATGCTTCCTGCCGCGTATGCGCCGCAACAGGTTATGGACTTGATATCAGCCTGCACCCCCGCACTTCCGAGAGGCTCGCTACCGGCAATTACCAAAACCTTGGGATACGTCTTTTCCCTTTTCACGTTATCGCCCATTATATCCGAACCGGCTATCCTGTCTATACTCATGACAAAACGATTTATATCGATTTAAATATCCAAAAACAAAAGCCCGCAAAGTTACAATTTATTTCATCGCGGTTTCCACTGCCGCAACAAGATTGTCTATGTCTTTTTCCACAGTATCGAAAGAGGTCACGAAACGCACCTCCCCGGCAGCTTCGTTCCAAAAATAGAAAAAATAATCCTCCGACAGTTTTTCGGACACCTTTTTCGGCATAGTAAGGAAAAGCTGGTTGCTCTGGACTTTCTGGGTAAAGACAATGCCCGGAATGGCGGACAGCCGCCTGTACAGTATTCCCGCCATCCTGTTGGCATGGGCCGCGCATTCCAGCCAAAGTCCGTCTTCGAGATAGGCCGAGAACTGGGCCGAGATGTAGCGCATCTTGCTCGCAAGCTGGCCGCTCTGCTTCCTCACGTATTTTGCGGCATCGAAAAGGGACCTGTCGAAAACCACTACGCATTCACCGAACATAAGTCCGTTCTTCGTACCTCCCAAAGTCATCGTATCCACGCCGCAGTCCTGTGAGATTTCCTTTATTGAAACACCGAGCGATGCCGCCGCATTGGCAATCCTCGCCCCGTCGAGATGCACCTTGAGGCCGTAGCCGTGTACGAAATCCACAAGAGCCTTAAGTTCATCGGGAGTATAGACCGTACCGAGTTCCGTACATTGGGAAACATACAGGGCGCCCGGCTGTGAATGATGCTCGAAACCGAAGCCGGTAAGATACGGCCGCAGCAATTCAGGCGTAAGTTTTCCATCCCGGGTATCGACCGGACGGAGCATGCAACCAGTGAATTTTCCCGGCGCATTGCATTCGTCCACGGCAATATGCGCCGTCTCGGCACACAGAATCGAATTGTAGGACCGTGTCATCAGCTGTAGGGCCACCATGTTGCTGCCCGTCCCGTTATATACGAACAAAGGCAGGACTTCGCCATCGAACAACGACCTTACCGATTCGCTGGCCCTCTGTGTCCACTCATCGTCACCGTATCCTGGGGCCTGGTCGCGGTTGGCGTCAGTCAGGGCTTCCATTATCTTGGGATGTACGGAAGCATTGTTATCGGAACCGAAACTTCTCATATTTGTAATTTTTCTATCAAAATCAGCGGCATATAAAAACAGAGGAGGCTGCAAGAACACCCCCGCAGCCTCCCTATAACCGGATAATTGTCAGAACTTATAGCTCAATCCTACTTTGAACGAATTGGTCAATACGTCACCTGCCAGACCAGTACCTATATAATATGCCGCATCTATGCCTATTCCGAAGAACTCGACTCCGAGACCTACGGTAGCATATGACGGCATAAAGGCCTCCTTAGCAGAATAACGGTATCCGCCCCTTATGGAAACCATGTCTATGAATTCGAATTCAGCACCTACTCCAGCCGTAATGACCGGGGTAATGGCAGAACCCTGGTTGGATATCATCACACAGTTTGCATCCACGGCTGGGGTTATGTCCAGAATATCATCCACGACCTCGTAGTCGCCGGAATATCCGAGACGGAACTCCATCGGCAGAGGCTGGGTTATCCCAGTACCATAACTCATATCCGGACCGAGATTCTTTGCCGAAAGGGCAACATTGAAATATTCGTGGCTGTACATGAGGTCCACATCGACTCCGAATCCCATTCCGTTCGAATCCTGCATAAGCATGTCATAGAAGAAATGGAAGTTTACGGCAGCTGCAAACCCTTTGATTATATGCATGCCGAAAGATGCTTCTACACTCATCTTCGTGGAAGTCGCACCCTGTGAAACCATAATGCCGTTTTCATCCATATAGTTTCCTAAAGGCTGCATCAGTCCTCTGAATCCCAAGCCTACGGTATACCTGTCGGAGAACTTATAGAAGGCGCCGACAGCAAAATTTGTCATATTTGCCAATTTCGGCTGCCACATGCCATAGCTTGCAGATACGGCGAAATCATCATCCGAAAGCGCTGCCGCAGCCGAGTTCGTATAAATGCTGAAACCTTTGCCGTACATTGCCGTGTACGCATCGGCCATACCGGCCGTCCTGACATCGGTAGTAACGTCCGTAACACCCTGTCCGAACATATCAACGGCCATGGACAAAGCCGCGATTAACACAAGTATCTTTTTCATATTCAATATTTTTCAATCAATTAATACTTGACTACATTGGTCTTAAACACGGTACCGTCTTCAGCTGTCACGGAAATGTTGTATACACCCATAGGACGGTCTCTCATATCCAGAGTCAGAGGAGCGAAAGGAGAAGCATCTACTGTATCGTTAAACAATACGCCTCCGGATGTATTGGAAACCACTATCTTGTATTTTCCAGCATCCCCAGGTCTGATATTGAGTTTGTCGTATACAGGATTAGGATATACGTCCACTATCTCCGAAGCGTCGCGCACCAATATATCCACCTTCGTCTTGAATGGGTCTCCCACTCCGTCAGAAGCGATGACAGTCAATACGGCACTGCCGTAATTAATCGATGTCAGTTCGAAACTGCTTCCCGTCTGTCTTACGGAAACCACGTTCGCCTTATCCAGTTCGTATGTAAAAGAAAGCGAATCGCCGTCGGTGTCGGTAATATAATCGGCTGCATCGAAACCGGAAGTTGCGCCGATTTCATTGAAACTCAATCCCGGTATATTGCCTTCAATAAGCGACGGAGATGAATTAGGCCTTACAGAGAATGCGAAAGAAGCGGTAGACTCCATCCCGTATTCGTCTTTAGCCGTAATTTCAACCGAATAATCACCTGTCACAAACTCCCAACCGTTCACATAAACCATAAATACCCCATCGACGAGTTCTGATTGCAGTTTTCTGCCATTGCTGCAAACGACTTCGGCAGTGACTGTATGTCCGTCAGGATCGGTAATATTTACCGCTACCTCCGCGGAAGCGTAAGATTTCAAGATAAAATCACGATACTCTTCCGGGATATTTATTTCCGGAGCATGATTAGGGCCTGTGGTAACAGACTTCACAGATGAAAGTTCGGAAACATTTCCGGCCCTGTCCGATGCAGATATGGCGACATAGTATTTCTGGTCGAAGTCAAGGTTTCCGATATTGATGATTTTCGAGCTCGGATCCCCTTCGGTTGCATTGGCAAGTTCCCTTATCTCGTATTCCATTGCATTAATATTTGACGGAATATTGTCATAATCCACGCTCGAAAACTCGCTGGTACTGTAATATACCTGTAAGAATGTGGCTTCCCCGTCATCCTCGTCGGAAGGCACGTCCACAGTAAGGCTCATTATATTGCTTTTCGGTTCTGCAATTTCGAATTCCGGTTTCCCCGGAGCAATCTCGCTGAGGACGGCGGATAATGCCCAAGCCGTATTGATCAGACCGCGGCCTAACTGATAACCATCCTCCATATCCCCTTGCAGGTCATCCTTGTTATATTCATAAATTATAGGATCGCAGGAATTCAAAAGAATCTCTTCCAAATCTTTGTTTGTAAATCCCGGACCTCCTTTGGCCGATACTACAAGTGCGGCAATACCCGATACATGAGGGCAAGCCATGGAAGTTCCCTGCAACCAGCCATAACTGCCTCCAGGGAGGGTACTGAGAATAAGATTTCCGGTAATATCCTCTCCTCCAGGGGCTGAAACGTCAACCCAACTTCCGAAATTTGAATATCTGGCTCTTTCATACCTGGCATTCAGAGCCGCTACGGCGATTGTCGGTTCGTAATTCCCCGGAGCCGCGTCATGGTAGTTGTCATTTCCGGCAGCGAAAATCACGACTCCACCGGCCATTGGACCTATCTGGTTGCCGTCATCATCCATGCCGGCATAATTTATAAAATAATCGATTGCCGCACGGATTGCATACGGAGTGGTAGTCACACCTTTCAATGGATCGTATCCCCAGCTGTTCTGAGCTATGACAGCCCCGTTATTGGCTCCATAATAAATTGCTTCAGCCGAATTGCCGCTCTTGTCCTTATCAGGATTGTCCGTTGGCTCGAAAATCTGGCAGGACATGAGACGTACTCCGGAATCAGTCGAACCGTTTCCACCGGCTACACCGGCTACACCTACACCGTTATTATTAACGGCGGCAACGGTTCCTCCCACATGGGTACCATGCCCATGTTCAATGATATCGCCAGTGAGAGAGCAAAAATTGTAGCCGTATATGTCATCTACGAAACCGTTTCCGTCATCATCGACACCAGGAAGGCCGTTCAGCTCGGCCTCGTTAATCCACATATTCTGGGCCAGATCCTCGTGATCGTAATCCACACCTCCGTCGACTATGGCGACTATCACGTCCGGATTTCCGGTAACACCGTATTTTTCATACGCCGTATACAGATTGATGTCGGAGCCTGCTATCGAATTGGCAAGCGAACCGTCGTTCTGGTAATGCCACTGCTCGGTAGCCCTTTGGTCGTTGAAAGGATAGTCTATGGCAAACGGATAAACCTCCTCGGCCTCCACCTTAGGTACATATACATATTCGGCATATTCGACTCCGTCCATACCTGACACGCAGTCGGCAGCCTTAGTAAGAGGAATTTCTTCATTGAATGTGATTTCATACCACCTGTCAAGTCCGGATTTGTGGATACGCTTAACAAAACGCGGGTCTTCCCTGAAGAGCCTTTCCACGGAAATGACTTCCAGTTCCTGCGGAATGGTCTCCGCCGACTTGACGGATTCGAGCCTTACCATCCCTTTTTCATCTGTGGCGGCTTCGAATACCTGCCTCATTTCTTCCGACAAAAGGATTCTGATCTTTCCTTTCACGGTTTCACCCATCGGCGAATCGAACACCGGCCTGTCATCCTCAGGTCGCTGCATCGGCTCCTGGCACCCGGCCATTGCCATGACAGCCAAACCGGCAATCAAAAAATACCTTTTTTTCATCTAACCAATATGACTAACTATTTAATTAATAAAATAACCACTGTGCATTTTCAATTCACACAAGTTGCAAATATAAGTCAAAAAAAATACGTTTCGCGCCGGTTCTTTAATTTTTTCCTCAAATTTTCACACCTGAAGCATCTCTACAGGCTCCTCTTTTGCCTCATCCAAAGGCCTCGACACATATTCCACCGTCGAAAAATCTATCGCCGACAGGTCGATGCATCTTATGCTGCTGTTATACATAGTCCTGAAATACAGCTTTTTGCCGGTAAGGTCGGAAGCCGCCGTCCATTGGGTAGCACTCGGTATGTCCGGGGATTTGCCCGGCTCGTGCTCCACCCCGACAGGAAGGTCGAAATTATTCAGGATATGGAAGCACTGCATGACACAATCCCGTCCAGTTTTCTGCTGCGGGGCCGTAGTTTTGTAGAAAAACGCCCTTACGAAACGCGAAGGGGGAGTGACGTCCCCGGGAATCCCGAGCATCCCCGAGCCCGCTCCGAAAGGATGGATGAGGACACCGTCCACTGTCTTCGGCTGCGCCCCGCCGGAATAAAGATTGACATAATTGTTCAGATTTACGACCTGCCACTCGAACCCGGGAGCATTGGTCAGGACTCCAAGCGTGTTTTCATAAACATTCGTCCTGCCGTCCACGATTTCGATAACTATCTGCCTTCCGGTAGCATCCCCCACACGCCAATGCACTGTAGAAGTCCCTTCTATCGCGACAAGGCGGACCCTGTCCAGTTCTTTCAGAAGTTCATCCACGGTAGCGAAACTCGAAAGCATCCACGATACAAACTGCAAGTCCGCAATCGTACGCCCGTTATAAGCCTCCTTGTATTCAGGATATTTCCCATAACCGGGAAAATAGAACAGGCCGGCGGAAAGGCCGGCTTCGTTAAGCCCCTCGGCGACAAACTCGTCCTTGACTACGGAAACACCGGCATAACCGTATTTCACCTTGAATTTCATTCCGTTCTGCCCTGTCGGTGTGTATGATATGAATTCCATGCCACGGGGAACGATGACATACATGCTCGGAAGCTCGCTGTCCCCCCACTCTATCGTCCTTGCCAGCACTACGCTCCCGTCGGCTGCACGGAACGAAATCCCGGTACAGGCGGATGCGGACAGATGGAAGGACAGTGCGGCTACGGCCGAAACAAGGGCCGATTTCAATATTAGTGACGTTTTCATGGCGGTTTTACTCCTTTTTCCTGTATGAAATGGTACCGGTAGCCTGGTTTGTAGGCATCACAAGCAATTCCGCAAGCTGGATATGCTCCGGCAGCGAAGCCGCGAAATACACGGTAAGGGCGATATCGTCCCCCGTAAGCGGACGGATACCTTTATAAAATGCGTCGGCAGCAGCCTTGTCGCCGCGGTACCTTACGACCGTAAAGTTGGTCTCCACCATCCCGGGCTTGATATTGGTAACCCTCAGCGGAGTATCCACAAGGTCTATCCTGAGCCCGTCTGAAAGGGCCTTTACGGCCGCCTTTGTCGCGCAGTAAACGCTTCCCCCCGGATATGCCGCATCCCCGGCTATGGAACCTATGTTGATAATATGCCCCCTTCCGCGGGCCACCATCCCCGGCACCACGAGCCTGGTCATCGCGAGCAGTGCCCTGATATTGGTATCAATCATGATGTCCCATTCGTCCAGACTGCCCTCGAACTCCTTGTCAACTCCGATGACGAGTCCGGCATTGTTTATCAGCACGTCTATCCCTTTCCATTCTTCGGGAAGCGATGCCAAAGCGTTCTCGGCCGCCTTGCGGTCACGGACATCGAACGGAAGAAGGAGGACCCTGGAACCGTATTTCCCCTCGAACTCCGCCTTGAGGGATTCGAGTTTTGCCGTATTCCTGGCATTGAGTATCAAATCCGAGCCTTCGGAAGCGAATTTTCTTGCACAGCCTTCGCCTATTCCGCTGCTCGCCCCAGTAATAAAAACAATCTTTCCTTTCATTTTCTGAAAATTTAGTGTGTTAATATGGCAAAAATACATTTTTTAACATTATTGAAACATGATTTCAGAATATAAATTGGAGATATTGTATATTTTTGCGCGCAAAATCAGATTTGTTTGACATGGAGACATTATTTCTTGTAATCGTCGTCATATTGTTCACGCTTGCCATTTTCGACCTCTATGTCGGAGTAAGCAATGACGCGGTAAACTTTCTGAATTCGGCCGTAGGATCCAAGGCGGCGAAATTCAAGACACTGATGATTGTCGCTTCAATCGGAATTTTCGTCGGGGCGGCAATGAGCAACGGCATGATGGATATAGCTCGGCACGGTATCTTCCAGCCCGAACATTATTACGCCACCGAGCTCATGTACCTCTTCGTAGCCGTAATGATTACCGACGTAATACTGCTGGATGCGTTCAACTCCTTCGGGATGCCGACGTCCACGACGGTTTCGATGGTATTCGAGCTGCTCGGAGGTTCCGTAGCCCTTGCGATGTTCAAGATGCACGACGACCCGTCGCTGACCCTCGGGATGCTTCTCAACACGGAAAAGGCATTGTCAGTGATAATCGGAATATTCGTATCGGTAGCGATAGCATTCTTCTTCGGTACGCTGGTACAGTATCTCGCACGTCTTTTCTTCTCGTTCAATTACAAGAAAAACCTTAAATGGAAAATAGGAATATACGGAGGTGTCGCCATCACCGCCATAGTATATTTCATGCTTATCAAAGGTGTAAAGGACGCTTCGTACATGACAGAAGGGTTCAGGACATGGATACATGAAAACACCCTGCTCGTGGTTGGCTGCTGCTTCGTATTCTTCACGATACTGATGCAGATACTCCATTTCCTGAAAGTGAACGTATTCAAGGTAATTGTCCTTACAGGAACGTTTTCGCTCGCCCTCGCATTCGCAGGCAACGACCTTGTGAACTTCATCGGAGTACCGCTCGCTGGCTATTCGACCTACCATGACTACATGGCCCAAGGGAACGGTGTCGGATTCGACAACTTCCTGATGGATTCGCTCAACGGACCGGCCGACACTCCGGTCATCTTCCTGATAGCCTCCGGAGCCATAATGGTATTCGCCCTCATCACTTCGAAGAAGGCGCACCGCGTGACCCAGACGGAAGTCAACCTCGGCAAACAGGATGAAGGCAGCGAAATGTTCGGCTCTTCGCCGATAGCGCGCACAATCGTCAGAAAAACGACCGTTGCAGGGCAGGCCATCGCCAAAATCATTCCTGACAAGGCCCTCGCATGGGCGGACAAACGCTTCAACAAAGACGACATAATATTGGCGGACCACGCCGCCTTCGACCTCGTAAGGGCATCTGTCAACCTTGTGTTGTCCGGCCTGCTCATCGCATTGGGAACGTCCCTCAAACTTCCGCTTTCGACCACATACGTGACTTTCATGGTTGCAATGGGTTCCTCCCTCGCCGACAGGGCATGGACACGCGAAAGTGCCGTATACAGGGTAACAGGAGTGCTCTCCGTAATCGGCGGCTGGCTTTTCACTGCCTTTGCTGCATTCATGGCATGCTTCATACTCACATGCATCATACACTGGGGCGGATTCATTGTAATAATCATCCTGTTCATAGGCCTGTTCATCTTCATGTACCTCAACAGGCACAAGGGTGCAATCGAAAACGACAAGGCCCAGGACGACCTGATCAGCAAGGTCCAGAATTCGGATTCGGACGTGGTTTCCATGAAACTTATAAAACAACATTACCAGCAGGTAATGTCGAAACTCCTCCAGTCACAGGCCTCCCTGTTCATGTCCATAACTGACGGAATCATCAAAAACGACCTGAAGGCTCTCAGGAAATCCATCAACGAACTCAAGGACGACAAGTATCTGCTGAAAAACTCGCGCCGCAAGGAAATAGTGGCCATGCGCAAGATAAACAACCAGGCGGAAATGATGCAGACCAATTCGTGGCTGCATCAGGGCTTCAGCAGCTGTGAACAGATGCTTTATTCGCTCAGAAGGGTCTGCGACCCGTGCAAGGAGCATGTGGACAACAACTTCACGCCTCTCCCTCAGGAATACATAGATGAATTCGTACCGGCAAGGAACGACATATACAATCTGCTCACACGTGTCGAGGCCGTCATTTCGTCCAACGACTTCTCGAAAAAAAGCGAAATGATAGACGAACTCGACAGCATCAAGGACAGAGTAAAGTCGATACGCAAAAAGAGGACCGACTGCATCTCGTCGGAAAGTTACAATCCGGACCTGATGATGCTCTATGTCACAATCCTCCAGGAATCCGAAGAGATGCTTTACCAGATGAAGCACTTCATAAAAGCCGCCAGCGAATATCTGAAATAGGATTTATTTGGCCAGAGTAAATATGAATTCGAGCCCGCCGCCCCTGCGCTGGCGGGCTTTTATTTTGCCTTTATGGTACAGGACCGCATTCTTGACTATCGCCAGCCCGAGCCCGGTCCCCCCGACCTTTCTCGAACGTCCCTTGTCGACCCTGTAGAAACGGTAAAAAATCTTTTCAAGGTGTTCTTCGTCTATCCCGACACCGTTGTCCGCAAACGAAATCTCTATCTCATTCTTGTTTTCCGATTCCACATTTACATAGATATCCGTTCCCGACGAATATGCCAGGGCGTTCTCGGAAAGGTTCCTGAAAATGGAGTAAAGCAGTGTCGGGTCTCCCGTAACAACGGTGTTTTCAGTGATATTGGTATGGAGTTCCATGCGCTTTTCAGGCGGAAGGACATCGATATATTCCCTGATTTCGTCAATGATTTCCTTCAGGCACACCCGCTCGTGCTTGAACATCCATCCCGCCTCGTCCAGACGGGTGATAGTGGATATGTCCTGCAAAAGTTTGTTCAGCCTTTCCGTCTGCTCGTAAGCCTTGCCGACAAAATTCAATACGGTGGCCTTGTTGATATCCGGAACGGTAATGATGGTTTCGAGATAGGCCTTTATGGCGCTTACCGGTGTCTTCAGTTCATGGTTGATATTATCCGTGAGTTCCCGTTTCAGGTCCTGTTTTTCCCTCTCCCCCTTATAAGTCACGGAACGGTCTATCATCCTTGCTATGACGAATGAAACGGCAAACATCAGCAACGTTACGATGGATATGAAATACAGGAAACTGTCATCTACTTTCATGAACTGTGTCAGGCTTATCCCGTGAGGGATGGCACTCCTGACAATCAGCCTGCCGTCGTATGTGGCCGAATAGAAGAACAGCACGCCTCCGGTCTCGGAAAGCCTGCTTACGGTATGGGCATTCCCTTTTTTCAGAGCCTCTGCAATCTCCGGCCTGGAACGGTGGTCTGAAAGCGTATCGGGCCTGTCCGAATAAGTATCGTATATGACATTCCCGAGAGTATCTATCACGCTAATCCTCAGCGAGTCGGAATGAGGGATGCTTTCCACGCTTTCCTTCGGGGACAAACCCGAGGCGATTCCAAGAAGTATGTCTTCGTTCACTACCTGGAGCTGGGCATTGAGTTTTTCCGCCTTGAACTCCTTCTCCCTCCTGTACTGGAAAGAAACGAAAACGACCGATACCGCCAGGGAAAAAAGCAGCATCACGAAAAAAATGTCCAGAAAGCCTTTGTTCTTATGGTTCGAATGTATAGCCATACCCGGACCTCGTAGCTAATTTATAACCGTATTTTCCCAATTTTTTACGGAGACGGGTGATGTTCACATCTATGGTCCTGTCGAGCACGACGACTCCCGGGCCCCAGACTTTCGCCAGGATGTCTTCGCGTGAAAACACGACTCCCGGTTTGCTCAGAAGCAGCTTCAGAATCTCATACTCGGTTTTAGTAAGTATTACGCCTTCCCCGTCCACGAAACATTTTTTCATGTTAAGGTCAAGGACGAAAGGCCCTGTTTCTATACGCTCTGCCGCATCCTCGCTCTTGGAGGAACTGTTCATGGAACGTCTCAGCACGCTCCTCACCCTTGCCAGCACCTCGTTCAGCGAAAAAGGCTTCGGTATATAATCGTCCGCCCCGATATCGAGGCCGCTTACTATATCCTCCTCCCGGCCTTTCGCGGAACAGAAGATTATCGGAATATTTTTGGTATCGTCCCTGTGCCTGAGTATCCTGGCCATGCCAAGCCCGCTCATCTCGCCCATCATTATGTCCAGCATTATCAGCGAATACTCCCTGAGATCCAGGGTCAGGGCCTGCTCCGCACTGGTACAGGTATCCACTTCGTAGCCCTCACGTTCGAGATTGAACTTCAGCACTTCGCAAATCGGCTCCTCATCGTCTACGACAAGGATTCTTATCTTTTCCATACTCATTGTCTTTCGTTATCTTTCAAATTAAAAACAAGGTCTTTCAGGGCACCGGCCCCGTCAACGATATATTCCGCCTCATGTTCCACAAGCTCGGACAGGCTGCGAAACCCCCAGGACACCCCGACGGATACGATTCCGGCGGCATGGGCCGTATCCATATCGATTCCCGAGTCCCCAACGAAGACGACAGACCCGGAAGGCCCGGCGTACCCGGCGGTTTCGAGGATTTCATAAATGACGGCAGGATCAGGCTTCAACGGAATCCCGGGCCTTTGCCCGAAAACGGATGAAAACCTGATTTCGGGAAAATATTTCTTCACCAGCCTGCATGTCCCCTCATGGAACTTATTGGAAGCCACTGCCATCGTGATTCCGGCCTCCTGCAAATCGTGCAGAAGTTCAGGGATGCCGTCATAGGGAACAGTTTCATTGTCGATATGAAGCCCGTAATATTCCACGAATTCATTGCGCATCCTCTCCACCTCCGCCTGGGGCACGGAAGACGGAAGGGCAAGCTCGACAAGCCTTCTGACCCCGCTGCCGGCGAACCGCTTGTAATCGTCAAGCCCGTACGTCGGATAACCGTTGGTTTCCATCACATGGTTGCACGCGGCGGCCAAATCGCCTATGGTGTTCAGGAGAGTCCCGTCAAGATCGAAAATAACAAAATCCGCAATCATCCAGATGCCGTTTAGTGTGTTATGAAGTGCAAAAATAAGAAACAGTTTCGAATTAAACATGACAAAACGTCCGAAAATGCGGACATTCTGTCACAAATGACAGCTGCTGAGGTTTCTGGTATCCGTTTTGATAGTCAAAGTGCGTTCCGCAAGGGCGGGACAAAGACAAAGTAGAACATTTTTAAAATTTAATATCATGATTACCGAAAAACTTCAAAAAGCAATCAACGACCAGATTACAGCTGAAATGTGGTCTTCCAACCTTTATCTTTCAATGTCTTTCTTCCTTGCAAAGGAAGGTTATGACGGACTCGCAAATTGGATGAAGAAACAGTCCCAGGAAGAACTGGAACATGCATACGAAATGGCAGGATATGTCATCAGGCGTGGCGGCGAAGCCAAAGTCAATATGATAGACGTGGTGCCTCAGGGCTGGGGCAGCGTTCAGGAAGTGTTCAAACATGTCTATGAGCATGAATGCAATGTTTCCGCTATGATAGACAAGCTGGTGGACATCGCTTCCGCAGAAAAGGACAAGGCCACCCAGGATTTCCTTTGGGGCTTCGTACGCGAACAGGTAGAGGAAGAGGCTACCGCTCTGGACATCTACGAAAAGATGAAAAAAGCCGATAACGCATCCCTCATCCTGCTCGATGAAAAATTGGGACAACGCAAATAACGGATAATAAAGTCAATAAGTTTCATGATGCAGGCGGACGTCGGGAGTGGATTTCTGACGGCCGCCTTTTCTCTGGTTCAAAACCAGTTTTAATGATGGACAATTTTAAATTATGGCCATTTTTTAAATTATGGAAAGAAAAGAAATCACATACGAGACAGTAAGGAAGTCGGACGAAATCCGCACATACATCAAACAGGCCGATGAGTCGCTGAAGGCCCTCGGATTTACGGAACATGCTTTCGCGCACTGCACCAAATGCGCAATAAAGGCAGGGGAACTGCTGAAGGAACTCGGTTACAGCGACAGGGATGTGGAACTCGCCATGATTGCGGGCTTCATGCACGACATAGGGAACGTCGTAAACAGGTCCGACCATGCGCAAAGTGGCGCCATCATGGCTTTCAGGATACTTGACAACATGGGGATGTCACCTGTCGAAATCGCCAAAATAGTAACGGCCATCGGGAACCATGACGAATCCACAGCCTACCCGGTCAATGCCATAGCGGCCGCACTGATACTCGCCGACAAGAGCGATGTAAGGCGTTCAAGGGTAAGAAACGGAAGGAAAACGAGTTTCGACATTCATGACAGGGTAAATTTCGCCGCGGTCGAGTCCGACCTCGAATTGGACAAGGATGCCGGAAACATAACCCTCAAACTGAAAATCGACACCCACATCAGCCCGGTAATAGATTATTTTGAGATATTCATGAACAGGATGCTGCTCTGCAAGAAAGCCGCCGCCTTCTTCGACCTCAAATTCAAACTTGTAATAAACGGCTCCGAACTTCTTTAGAAACCCGGAGACGTTTATTTATCATATCGAAAGGATCTTGACCGCATTCAGATCATCCCTGTCGATGACTGCACGGTGGTCTATCGCACGGACGAAAGGCACGAACACATATTCGCCTTTCTGTTTTCCTATCATCACGTTCCTCTGGCCTTCCATCAACGCCGTCACGGCTGCCATACCCATTTTGGACGCAAGAATCCTGTCGCGTGCCGTAGGGGAACCTCCCCTTTGGATATGGCCGAGAATCGTCACCCTCGCATCATACTGGGGGAACTCTTTCTTCACACGCTCGGCAAGCGCCATCGCCCCGCCCGTCTTGGGATTTTCGGCCACTATGACTATGGCCGAATTTTTCGTTTTCCTGAATCCCGTATTTATAAGCTCGGCAAGCTGGTCGATTTCCTCTTCTATCTCCGGTATTATCGCGGCCTCCGAACCTGAGGCTATGGCACCGTTCAAAGCAAGATAACCGGCCGTATTGCCCATTACTTCTACGAAAAACAGGCGCTCATGGCTCGAAGCCGTATCCCTTATCTTGTCCACGCACTCGACAACCGTATTCAGGGCAGTATCGTAACCTATGGTCCAGTCAGTACCGCCGAGGTCGTTGTCTATGGTGCCGGGCAGCCCCACTATAGGGACATTGTATTCTTCGGCGAATATCGTCGCGCCCCTCAGAGAACCGTCCCCTCCTATCACGACAAGGGCATCTATCCCTGCGGCCTTCATGTTTTCATAAGCCGTCTTCCGCCCTTCGGGAGTCATGAATTCCTTGCATCGGGCGGTTTTCAGGATAGTTCCGCCAAGCTGGATGATATTTGAAACGCTGTTGGATTTCAAATCTATTATCTCGTTACAGACAAGGCCCTTGTATCCTCTCATGATACCCTTGACGGCATAGCCGTTATATATTGCAGTCCTTGTCACCGCCCTGATGGCGGCATTCATTCCGGGAGCATCGCCTCCGGAGGTCAAAATACCTATAGTCTTAATAGCCATATCAGAAAAACTTGCAAAACGCAAACTGTCCAGCAAAAAGCATGCTACTCAGCCCTGCCGACGACAAGGGCGCTGTTCGTACCTCCGAAACCGAAAGAATTGCTCAGAAAACAGCGTATGTCAGCCTTTGCTGTATCGGCCACTATGTTCAGAGGAGCGGAGTATTCGTCAGGTTCGGTAAAGTTGATGTTCGGGGCGATGAATCCCCCGCGCATCATCAATATCGAATACACGGTCTCCGATGCCCCGGCCATCCAGCACTCATGGCCTGTCATGCCTTTCGTAGAGGACACCGGAGTGCGGTACCTGCCGAAAAGCCGGTCTATCGCGATTGCCTCATACATGTCCCCCTGCACCGTTGAAGTGGCATGGGCATTGACATAATCTATCCTGTCCGGAGACAGTCCGGCTTCGTCAAGTGCCATGCGCATGGCCTTTTCCGAGCCTTCGGCGCTGGCCGAAGATATCATTCCGCCATTCGAAGAGAAACCGTATCCCAATACTTCGGCAAGGATTACTGCCCCGCGCTCCACGGCATGCCCGTAATCCTCGAGCACAAGGGAGGCGGCACCTCCGGAAGGCACAAGCCCGTCCCGGTATCTGTCAAACGGGCGCGAAGCTCTAGCCGGCTCATCCGTTCTCATAGAGAAAGCGCTTATCCCGTCGAAACTCGCCATTGAAAGATAATTGGTTTCCTGCGCCCCGCCTGCTATGACGACCTTTTGCAGGCCGCTCCTTATGAGCATTGCGGCAAGCCCTATGGCATGGGAACCGCTTGCACACGCGGCTGATACTGTCATATTTATTCCTTTCAGGCGGAAAATCGTCGAAAGGTTCATCGTGACCGTCGAGTTCATGGAGCGGAATATCGAAGCCGCCCCCACGAGGGTCGTATCCTTCTTTTCCAATATCCTCTCATGGCCGCGAATTACGGCCTCAGCCGTGGAATCGTTGCCGTAAATTATGCCTGCACCGCATTTTTCAAGCATATCCGCATCCAGACCCGCATTTTCCACGGCCTCCTTTGTCGCCATATATGCGTATTCTCCTTCTTCGGCAAGGAACTCCCTTTGTTTGCGGTCCAGAATCCCCTTGAGGGAAGGCCTGCGGACTATCCCAGTAAGAGGTGAACGGTAGCCGTACTCCGTGCGCAGAGGGTCAATCCCGATACCCGATTTTCCGGAACGCAGGGACTGCTCCACCTCGCTGCACGACTCCCCTATGCAGGACCATATCCCCATGCCTGTAATCACTACCCTTCTCATGTATAAAGCCCTCCGTTTACAGATATGGTTTCACCGTTGATATAAGACGCATCGTCAGACACTAAGAAAGCCACAGCGCCGGCGACTTCTTCGGGCCTGCCGAAACGCCCGGCAGGTATGGAAGCCTTAAGGCTCTGCTCGTCGAGCCCGGAAACCATATCGGTGGATATATAACCTGGAGCGACGGCATTCACTGTCACATTGCGCCTTGCCACTTCCTGGGCAAGGGCCTTGGTGGCGGCAATCAGTGCCCCCTTGGCAGCCGAATAATTGGCCTGCCCGGGCAAACCCTTTATTCCGGACAGGGAGGCTACATTGACTATCCGGCCCCGTCTTTCCGACAGCATGCCTTTCAGTACGCGCCGGGTAACATAGAAAAACGAATCCAAATCCGTCGAAAGCACATGCTTCCATTGTTCGTCCGACATGAAAACCATAAGGCTGTCATCCCTTATCCCGGCATTGTTTACCAAAACAGAGATAAAATCGCCCGGATGCCGGTTTTCCCACGAATCCATGGCTTCTTCCACCGCAACCGGGTCGGAGACATCGAAACGCAGAAGTTCCGCCCTGCCGCCTGAAGCCGTTATTTCATCCGCCACTCCGGCAGCGGCCGCATCGTTGGAGAGATAATTTACAATCACATCATAGCCTTCGGCCGCGAGCCTGAGGGCCACCGCCCTGCCTATTCCGCGCGAAGCCCCGGTAACAAGAGCATATTTCCGCCTGTTTTCATAGTTTTCAGTTTTCATAGTTTTCAGTTTTTAAGAAAATCTGTCACACGTTCGACAAACCGGTACAGAGGCTTGTCATCGGAAAAAGCCGGAAACATACCGCGTATGTCATCATAGAATTCCTTCGTTGCGGGGGCAAGCATGCCCTGAATTCCAAGGGCGTCGACCGCATTCGCAAGGGCCATTGAATGTATGGCCATTACCTGGAAAGAGTTGTCAATCACCTTGGCCGCCAACAGCGCCGAATTGGTTCCCATCGACACTATATCCTGATTGTCATTGTTGTTCGGAATGGAATGCACATAATTCGGCATGGACAGGGTCTGGCATTCGGCCGTAGTCGATGTCGCCGTAAACTGGGCCGCCTGCATCCCGTAATTGAGTCCGAGACGTCCGAGATTGACGAATGGCGGCAGGATGCCGTTCAGCTTGTCATGCATCAGATAATTCAACTGGCGCTCGGCAAGCATCGTCATCTTCGTGACGGCTATCTTTACCTTGTCCATTTCGAAGGAAACATAGTCCCCATGGAAGTTCCCCCCATGAAGTACTGTGCCGTTTTCCCTGTCGACCACAGGATTGTCGCTCGACGAGTTGAGTTCGTCGACAACCGTGTTCTCGGCATTGGACAATGTTTCATACACTGGGCCGAGCACCTGCGGGACACATCTGAGCGAATAGTAAGGCTGGACCTTCCTGTCGAAGACCGAAACATCCTTGTGGCCGTTGTCGTAAAGCTCCTTCTTCCTGTCCCTTATCATCTTGCTTCCTTCGAGCAAATCCCTCATTCCCTTTGCTATGGCCGCCTGCCCTCCATGACGTTTTACGGCCTGCAACCTGTCATCGAGGAAATCCCCGTAAGATGAAGCCACCTCGTTCATCAGCGAAGAAGTCATCATCGACCAGTAAACCAGCCTGCCGGCCATAATCATATTGACCAGGGCTATCCCAGTCATCATCGAAGTTCCGTTAGTCAGGGCAAGGCCTTCGCGGATATATATCCTTATCGGATGGAGGCCTTCCTGTTTCATTATATCGGAAGTCTTGTACCAACGGCCCTTATGCCTCACTTCGCCTTCGCCTATGAGCGCAAGGGCTATATGGGCGAGCTGGACAAGGTCTCCGGAAGCCCCCACACTGCCGTGCGAAGGGACTTTCGGGATAATGTCCCTGTTGATGAATTCCGTCAGAAGCGCCACCGAAGACCAGTGTATCCCGGAATATCCCTGGACGAAGGTGACGACCCTCGCAATCATGGCCGCCTTCACATAAATGTCGGGCAACGGCTCCCCTGCCCCTGTGGAATGGCTTCTGATTATATTGTACTGCAACTGTTTCAAATCCTTGTCCGGCACCCGGTACTGCGCCATAGGGCCGAAACCGGTATTTATCCCGTAAATCACTTTATCGGAAGAATATTCCGCAAGAAAGGCGCAACTGTCCTCCACCCTTTTGCGGGCGGCGGCCGAAACGGCAAGCTTCTCGTTTTCGAAAAGCAGCGCTTCCACCTGCTCCAATGTCAGCTCTCTGTCCAATGTTATCATATCATCACTTCAATTTAGACATTATCCATGAATAATCAACTCTCACGAAACCGGGCCCGGGCTTCATATCCGGATTACGCTCCACAATGGCTTCGCAATCGGTATATATTTCGGGCGATACATTGTAATACTCGTGTCCGCCGTCCGCTTTGACCACGGAAATCCTCAATTCGCGGCAAAGCCCGCCATCGAAACGGATTCCATGAAAGAAAAAATTGCCGGAAGCACCGGATTCCTGCCTGAAAACATATTCCGAAAGTTCCACGGCCACATCGGATGCGCCCTGCTCGAAAATCTGTATTTTCTCGGCAAGCCTCAGTACATTGTCCACTTTCCGGCAGGTATAATCCGGCAACAGCCGGGCGACCTTCAGACCATATTCTTCTATGTTCGGGTCATACGCGCTGTAAGGGACCATCCATATCATGAATTTCCTTCCGGGGTCATGATAGAGAAGCGGATATTCCGCATACGTGGTTTCGCCGCAGGCCGGACACACCCATCTCAGGAGGGAACCGTCGAGAATTTTCAATCTCAAATCAGGCTCCGACGAAGCATTGACCGACGGATATTTTCTCACTTCCGCGCAATGTCCGCATACCGGGCACCTGCAAATATATTTGCTGTCTTCATTCATCATTACGTAATTTTATGTCCATCCTTATCCTGCGTGAGGACGGATGCAGATTGTTCATCCTGGCGCCTATGTTCTTCACGAAGCCTATCGGCAGCCCTCCGTATTCCACGGCAAGGTACCCTTTCGGGTAACCTGAAAGGAAAATATTTTCCTTGGCCAGAAACCTCAACGCCGTTTCCCTGTCCACGGGCATCCGCGGGTAGAAGTCCCTTTCATAGGCGGAAGACAGGGCCAGGGAGGCATCGGGCACGAAATCCTTTCCGCGCATGGAGCCGGCAATCACCCCTGCCGAGAGCACAGGAACCGCCTGCCTTATATACGGCAGCATGCCGCACAGGTTTTCGGGAAGGACTTCCACCGCTTCCCCGTCAGCATTCCGCAAAGAAAACATTTTTCTGTCGAAGGCCTTTTCAAGAAAACCCTTTACCGGCACATATCCGGCTTTCTTTTCCGGATATGCGGCAAAAGCCCCCTCCGGCTTCCTTACGGCGGCACAATATTGCCCTTCTCCTTCAGTAACCCCGTATATGAAAAGCATGCCTCCGTGCTCGTCCGGGATGGCCCCGGCGTTTTCCGCTTCTGGACAGCGGACCGGTACGGATTCCGCTCCGAAAGACGACTTCATCCACGCGATATTGTCACCGTTTTCATATCTGTTGTAAGTACAGGTCGAATATATGAGCACCCCTCCGGGTTTCAGTGCCGGCCACACGTCTGCAAGTATCCTTTTCTGGCGTGCGGAACAGAGCGAAACCGTATCTTCCGACCACTGACCCAATGCAGAAGGGTCTTTTCTGAACATCCCTTCGCCCGAGCAGGGCGCATCCACAATCACAAAATCGAAAAAATCCACGAGGTGTTTTCCGAAACGCGAAGGGTCTCCGCACGTAACGGCGACATCGGGGCTACCCCATATCATCACATTGTCCCTGAGGGTGCCGACACGCTGCCGGATTACTTCATTGGCCACAAGCAAGCTCCCTTCCGGCATCCTTGAAGCCAGGTCGGTAGTCTTCCCTCCCGGCGCCGCACAGAGGTCCAGTATTTTCAGGGGACATCCACCCAGCCCGGAATCTCCGAGAATGGCGCTGAATGCGTGGCCTATAAACATCGAGGATATATCCTGGACATAATATGCCCCCGCATGAAAATAAGGATCCAGCGTAAAAACGGGCCTGTTTTCCAATATCGCCCCAAAACGGGACCAGGGCACCGGCCTGTACCTGTAACCAGCATTGTCAGCACCAGCAAATTTCGAAGGATTGACCCTGATTGAAGTGCATGGAAGAGATGACAGGGAAGCGACGGCAACCGATGCTTTCTCATGTCCGGCTACATCGGTCAGATAACGGACAAATGCATCCGGGATATTGCCGGTCGTGCTATTGCCGGGGACATCCATACTGCCGGTCAAAATTTGCCCGCACCGTATTTCGAAGGGTCGAAACCTTCGGGGAATTTCCCTTGTGCGGCATCCGCAAGCGTATCGACGAGCTTGTCCACAGCCTCGCGCAGCTTGCCGCCAATCATCATGCCCATCATCGAGCCGAGCTGTGCTTCGAGGTCGATATGGAAATCCGTAGCCTCTCCGCCCTCCGCATCGTCGAAATGCAGCCTGAATGAAAAATTGACCGGAGATTCAGTGCTTTCGAAAGCTATTTCCGAATAAGGCACGCGCGACACGACCTTCACTCCGAGCCTGATTCCCTGCACCGTACCTGAAATCGAATCGAAATCCGCAGTCACTCCTTCCTTCCTGTCCTCAGGAAGAAAGTTGACGAAATTGCGCATATCGGTAAAGGCCATATAAATTTCATACGGCCTCTTGGCTATGACAGCATGCTTGCTTGTTATCTGCTTACTCATTCTTTCCCCAATTGGCAGGAGAATATCTCCATTCGCGAAGCAGTTCCATATCTTCTTCCCTGATATAGCCGCATGACTGCGCCATATCCAGCAAGGTATCGTAATTCGTAAGCGTATGCAGTTCTACGTTGGCATTTTCGAAGGCCTCACGCGACTGAGGGAAATTGTAGCTGAATATCGCAACCATACCGGAAACTATCGCACCGCTGCGCCTCAACGCATCAACTGCGGACAGGGACGAATTGCCGGTAGATATCAGGTCTTCGATGACCACCACCTTGGCCCCTTCCGGAAGCACGCCCTCGATCATCGCTCCGGTACCGTGGTCCTTTGGTTTAGGCCTTACATAAATGAACGGTTTTTCCAGAATCTCGGCCACCAATATACCTATTGCGATGGCACCCGTCGCAACACCTGCCACTATATCGGACTCTTTGAAATTTTCCTTTACTGTCTCGGCTATCCATTTGGCGATTTCACGTCTCAACTTCGGATACGAGAGTATCTTCCTGTTATCGCAATAAATCGGCGATTTCCATCCTGAAGCCCACGTATACGGCTTTTCAGGGGACAAAGTCACGGCCTTTATTTCAAGAAGGGACTCAGCAACCTTTTTTTCTATTTTTTCCATAATTCCTAAAAAATGAATACCGGTGCAAATTTAAGAAAAATTAATAATTTTGGCATTTCAAATACAATATTCATGTTCAAGGTATATTTTGAAAACAGGGCGATAATTATCTGCGGGGAGGACGACAACTTTCCCGAAGATGCCAATGCCGTGATACTGAGACTTAACGGGGAAAAAGACTTCAGGGAGACTGTCAGGCTTTTCGAAAACGGGAAAGGGCTCGAAAGGCTTTATATTCCTACGGAAGAGCCGGAAAAACTTTTCAACAGATTCCGCAAGGCATTTTCCGAAATAGATGCAGGCGGAGGACTCGTCGAAAACCGGCGCGGGGACTATCTTATGATTTACAGAAACGGACTCTGGGACCTGCCGAAAGGAAAACGGGAGAAGGGCGAAAAAAGGAAAGCGACCGCCCTGAGGGAAGTCCGCGAAGAAACCGGGCTCAGGGAAATCAGTCCGGGAGGATTGATCTGTGTCACCCACCACTGCTACAGATGGAAAGGCCAGGGAGAACTCATAATGAAGCACACCTACTGGTACCGGATGACCTATACGGCGCCTATAGAACTCATTCCACAGACCGAAGAAGACATTACAAAAGCTACCTGGATAGCGAAAAGTACCTTGCCATCCTTCCTGACCAACACTTATCCGTCAATCACGGAAGTATTCAGGGAGGCAGGCATAATCTGAGCGGCGATATTCCCCAAAACCGCTTAAAAACCGGACCTTAAATCATTGATGAAATAGCCCTCCATTTCAAGAGCTTCCAAATCAGGGGTAAAGCCGCGGGCGGAAAAGACTCCCGACACGGACATTGAAAAATCGTCCATATCAACAGTGACGGATGTTTGCCTCCGGCTGCCATCACGGGATTCTCCCCCTTGCACGATGCCAAGTTCCAATCCGGCCAGGCCGGTCCCGTCGGGAAGCACATACAATGTAAGATAAGACAGTCCCGCCTCATCTCCCGCAGGAACCAGTTCGACTGCATAACACCGACTTTCACTGGAACCCTGCCAGGTCCGCTTCTTCACACTGAATCCCTGGGGCAATTCAAAAAGTACCGACAAAGGGTTGGACAGTACGGAACGGCTCTCCATGTCGAAATCCGTCACCGTAACCTCTTTGGAACCGCTGTCTATGATATAATTGTATTTTCCGTCATTCAGAATCTCCGTCCCGTCACCGAAGGCACGATACCCGTCAGAGGCGGTCTCGATGGAAAACCGGGATTTTCCCGAATACTTGCCTTCCTTTATCTCCATCGTCCCCGATGCCCTTATCCTCCCATCCGCACTTTCTTTCAGCGCGGCAATCCCGGATACGAACACATCGAAAGGATCCGCCGCTCCCGAATCACCGGTCCTGGCGGCGGCACCGGAAGCTCCGGGCAACAGCATTATCAGCAGCAATGCTATGGAAAAGATTGTTTTAGCCATAATAAACCAGCCTTAAATAAATCAATCAAGGGTCTTTAAAAGCTCGTCCAACTGGTCGAAATCCAGCACAAGCACCTTCCTTGCCTTGGATCCTTCACTCGGGCCCACTATTCCGGCCGCTTCGAGCTGATCCATTATCCTTCCGGCCCGGTTGTAACCTATCTCCATCTTCCTCTGGAGAAGTGAGGTCGACCCCTGCTGATTGGCAACAATAAGCCTTGCGGCCTCATCGAACAAAGGATCGCGCTTACCGAGATCCACGGACGAAATATCCGACTCGTCATCGCACTCCGGAAGGTAATAAGGGGAACCGTAACCTTGCTGCGACCCTATGAATTCGGAAATCCTTATGGCCTCGTCGGTATCCACGAAGGCACACTGCACACGGCACATCTCCTGCCCGGCAATCATCACAAGCATGTCTCCCCTTCCTATCAGCCTGTTGGCCCCGACATCATCGATGATGGTCCTGGAGTCCACTCCAGACAACACCTTGAAGGCTATGCGCGAAGGGAAATTGGCTTTGATCGTACCGGTAATGACATCTGTCGTCGGCCTTTGGGTCGCGATAATAAGATGTATTCCGACAGCCCTCGCCTTCGCAGCCAGTCTCGATATAGGCTCCTCGATTTCTTTTCCGGCAGTTATCAGCAGGTCCGCAAACTCGTCTATGACGACAACGATATAAGGCAGGAACTTATGCCCGTTGTTAGGATTGAGCTTCCTGTCGAGGAAACGTGCGTTGTAATCCTTTATATTCCTCTCCTTGGCCATTTCGAGAAGCTCATAGCGCGACTCCATCTCCATGCACAATGACTTCAACGTCGTCACGACCTTGGATGTATCCGTCAGGATAGGCTTCTCCTCCCCCGGAAGTGTCGCAAGAAAATGGTTCTTTATGGCGCCGTAAATGGACAGTTCCACCCTCTTCGGATCCACAAGCACCAGTTTCAGCTCGGCAGGATGTTTCGAATAGAGCAGGGATGTCAGGATAGCGTTAAGCCCTACCGATTTTCCCATACCTGTCGCACCTGCTACCAAAAGATGAGGGGCCTTCGTCAAATCGAAAGCGAGCACCTTCTGGGATATGGTATACCCAAGGGCTATCGGAAGTTCGAATTTATTGTTCCTGAATGCTGGATCGTTCAGTATCGACTTCATCGGCACTGTGCTCGGCCTGTCATTAGGGACTTCTATTCCGATTGTGTTCAATAATGTGATGACCCTTACGCCATGAACACCTATCGAACGTGCTATATCCTCTTCAATCCTCTTGATCTGCGCGACCTTGGTACCTGGGGCAGGTACTATTTCATACAGTGTGACAGTCGGCCCTTTACGGGCGAAAATGCTCTGGATTTGTATCTTGTACTCCGCAAGGGCGGCAGTTATCCTCATGTTGTTCCTTTGCAGCTCCGCCTGGGAAATGTCATACCACCTGTCACTGTAATCGTTGAGAAGTTCCAGACCCGGGAACTCGTAATGCGGCAAATCAAGTCTCGGGTCATATTTTTCCGAAACGCTGCCGTCCGGCACTTCATCACCTCCCGATATGTTTATTTCCTCAACAAAAACCTCTCCGGGCACGGAGACTTCCTCCTTTTCTTTCACCTCCATAATCCGGTCTCTGCCAGCATCATCGACTTCCTCACCTTCGGAATCACACGCATCATATCCGTCTTCTTCGTCCTCATCATCCTCCTCCTCATCATCCTCCTCCTCATCATCATTCTCCTCATCTTCATCTTCCTCGTCGTCATCGCCGCCTTCACCGTCTTCTTCCTCATCGTCAACACTATCGTCATTTTCCTCATCATCTCCACCCGCGGCCGTATCGTCACCGGTGTCCGTACCCTCATCGGCACCGGCAGCCTTTCCCGCACCGGCAATCCTTCCCTTACCCTCGCCCAAGGACGAAATCCACGAAGCGAAACGGTTGCTTGCAAACAGAAGGAAAAGTATGATGGCGGCAACCAGGACCAACACGGTACCGACAGTCCCCATCAACGACTCCATTTCATTGACCATAGCCGTCCCGTATGCGCCGCCTATGCCTTCACCGAATACCGGAAAATCTCCGAAAAATCCTACTATGCAGGTTGAGACAAGGGACAGCAGCACTGCCGCAAAGACGGCAAGGAACAGTATGCGGAAAAACCTGACTCTGCGGTTGAGACATCTCAAAGCAGCTATTGCAAAGACAGCCACCACCGCAAAGGCGCCGATTCCGAACATTTTCGTTACCAAAAGGCGGGCCCATTTGAAACCCAGACGGCCGCCGCTGTTCCTGGCAATTTCATCGGCAGATGAAGTCAGCAGGCTCTGGTCCGCCGTCCATGTAAAGATATATGAAACGACGGCAATCAGAGTGTAGACCGACAGGATGCCGAGGAATATGCCGCACACATTTCGTATTATCTTGACATTGCGAGGATTGAAAGTGCGCCGCTTCTTTGCCGTCCTGGACTTTTTGCCTGATACGGATGCTTTCTTCTTTTTATGCTTGGTAGCCATCAGCTGTTCCTTCTTTTGGCCTGTTGCTGCTTGTTTTTCTTCGCGTTCTGACTCTTGTTACGTTTGGATACAGGGTTAAGGCCGGGCCGTGCAAACGTAGCATCCGAAGCAATCTTGGTAAGCACGAGGTCTTCCGGGACCTTTATCCTTCCCGAAGACATGCGTTCGATATCTTTGAAAATGGTATCGTCAGTAACACTGTCCTTGTTCCATATAAGGTATTGCTGCCTCATATATATGGCAAGGGAACGTATCATGGATGTCTTCATCTCATCATCGGGCCTGTTCGCTATCACATCTATGATACTTTCGATATTCCTTCCGTAATGCGTGGCACGGATAGGCCTGGTATTCCTGACAATGGGGTTGGGCCTGACGTCCTTCGACTCCTCACGAAGCACAGGATAAGGGGCATCCCCATCCTGAAGCTTGAAGTGCGAGATGACCTGAACATGGTCCCACAGTTTCTGCATGGCCTCGGCATTATCCTTCCCATGTCCTTCAAGGGAACGCATGACATCCACGATGCACTGCAACTGTTCCCTCCTTTTTTCAGGGTCTTCCATACTCACGACATGTTCTATCATTTTCTGAACATGCCTGCCGTGCTCGGGCATTATAAGTTTTTCCCTCTGGGTATTATAGTCCTTAAAATACAAATCGTTGTCGTCCATACCTGATTTCCGTTAATATACGGATGCAAATATACAACAAAAATCGTAACGGCTTCCTACCTTATCTCATATTCCGTGACATCTTTTATTCCGGCAAGACCGAAATACGATGCCACTATGTTTCCTTTCAGAAACACCCTTTTGCCAAGCAGTCCCGGATTGTCCACAAGGTTCAGACCGTCCCTGACATCGCCTACCGGCAAAGACACCGACAGGCACTCGTCCCTGTCCCTGACATTCCTCGATGCGGCGATTGCAAGATTGGTATAGGTGCGGAAAGGGGCGGCAAATGAAATACCCGACGATGTAAGGTCGCCCCCGACAATGTAGCCGCAGACCCAAAGTCCCTTTTCACCGGCACGTCCGCGCGCTTCGTCGACCGAAAGCGCATCTTCGATGCTGCCTCCCTTATCGCCGCCGAACGAATAATCGAATTCGTTCCAGACACGGGAAGTATCCACCGATATGCTGATACCGGCCTTGTCGGCAACCCCGCCGCCGTCATCCCCGCTCCCGAGATTTACGATCAGTATTTCGCGGGCATCAAGGACTTTTGTAAAGAGGACCTTTTCAACCCCGTCGAATAAAAATTTCAGAGAAACGGCTCCCGGATTGAAATACGCTATCCTCTTCTCATTGTATGAATACATGAGCCTGCCGTCGGAAGAGGTCAGGAACAGGACTCCCCCGTCATAATCTGAGATGAAACCGCTGTTGATTACGAGTTTCACACCGGAATTGAGCTGGGCACAGCCGAATTGTACGGAAGCCTCCTCATCCGCTTCGAGCACGAAACACACCTCGTCACCGAACTGCGGAGCATCGAAGGCCGGGACATTGAACTCCCTCGAAATCACTTTTGCCGTATAGCTTCCCGGGGCAAGCTCGAAACGCTCGGGCTTGTCTCCGTACAATCCCGAATAGACATACTTCCCCGAAGCATCGGAAAGATACAGGATAAAATCATTCGTATCGGGCAGGGTCAGGGAACCCGCCTTCGTTTCAGGTTCGAAAAAATCCCCGAAACTGAACACAAGGCTTGCATAGCCTTCGGGGAGCCTGTCCCGCGTACAGGAAATGAATGAAAATGCGACCAACAGGCATAATGCCGGCAAAATACCAAAAACAAAACGTTTCATAAAATTTCCACCGACCACAACTGCACTGCAAATATAAGCCGCCATCCGAAGAAAAAACCTCAAAAAAAGAAAAATTTCGCCACAAAACGTTTTGTGGCGAAATAATATATAATCTTGCGATTTTCCGATGCAAATCAGGACAAGTTTTAGAAGCTGTTTAAAATATCAGACCTATTCCCAAAGCCGCTATCGGAGCCCATACATAACCTGTTCCGGTCCCCATGGTTATGTCCGGCGAAAAACGGCATTTCGCCCCTATGTCCAATGATACTTTACCGAAATTGATTACAAATCCAAGCCCTGGAGTTACGACAAATGCCGCCGAGGCCGGATAATAATCGGAAACGTCTGGCTCTGGGTGGGTATAACCTGGAAGAATGACACCCACTCCTGCCTGCAAGCCTATGTATCCCTGAACCCTGCCTCTCCACGGATAGAACCATTTTCCGTGGGCGGTAACGTCAATATAATTTCCTCCGTACAGCCAGTTATAATCCAATCCGACACCGGCATACAGATTCTCTTTCGGGAAAACGGCCCCGTGCGAAGTATGCAAGTAAAAGCCCAGAAAGGCCATACCCCCGTTTACACTTCCCATATAATGGATTCGGGTATCTCCATGTATGACCGAAGGCCGCACCGCGGTTCCGTCCCCATCATCCTTAGCCATCACCGCAAAAGGCAATGACAGAGCCAAAAGCAAAACAAATAATTTTTTCATAACAGTATGTTTTTATAAATCAATATGTTACAATCGTTTCCGGTCAGAGTACACGTTATTAAGAAAAACACACCGAACAGGGAGAACTATTCGGAAACGAAAGTGCTGAAGTCGATATTTCCAGCTATCAGAATAACTGAAAGTATTATTTGTTCAGTAATAATCATAAAAAATATTTTTTCAAAAATACATTTTTTTTACGGAAAAATAATTTTACATGTTTTTTTTGAGAAGTTGTTTAAGAATTTTTCTCGGGGGGGGGAAAAAGATTCGGGGCCGCACGCGACGGTATAAATGCAAGGACTATGAATGAATGCAAGGACCGGGGACACCGTTTGACGGCGGTATCCACCGTGATTATTCGCCGGAAAACCGGAAAGTGAACCAGTCTGTCGCGAATTTGGTGCACTTTCCCGGAATCATGAAGAAACAGCTCCGGTATTCAGGGAATTATTTTTCTTCTGCACGCCGCAATTTGGCGAATTTCATAAGCAGGACCTTTTCCCCGAAATTGTCGAAACGCACTACGGCCTTCAGGTCATTGCCGGAGCCCTCCATGCGGACAATTACGCCGAAACCGAAACGGCTGTGCTCCACCCTCATTCCGGTAGAAAAGGACATCACGGGATCAGGAATGAAATCCTTGTCCGAAACCTTTCCAGGGGCCGGGGACGATGATGAAGGACGGGGCTGGAAACCTGTGCCACGGGAAACTGCATCACGGGAAGTTGTGCCATGGAAAGTTGCGCCACTGAAAGCCGTGTCATGGAAACGTGCCGGTCCTGATGATGTTTGAAGACGGGAGGACGGCACGGAAATGTATTCCGGGTCGATTTCATCGATAAAGCGGCTCGGCGGATTGCTTACATGCTGGCCGTACTTCATACGGGATGAAGCGTATGACAGGGTGACAGCCGTTTCGGCACGGGTCATGGCGACATAAAACAGCCTGCGCTCCTCTTCGATTTCCCGCTCCGAATATATGCAATTGGCTGAAGGAAAAAGATTTTCCTCCATTCCGGCGACATATACGTATGGAAATTCGAGACCTTTCGAAGAATGAATCGTCATCAGCGTAACGCTGTCTTTCGGAGCATCTTTGCCTCCGTCGGAATCCACATCGCTCATAAGCGATATGTTTTCAAGAAAATCCGACATGGTTATAACCGGATTTTCCTCCGGGGACTGTCCGTCATGCTCTATCTGATACAGCTCGTTCCTCGTATTGGTCTCCTCTTCCACAAAAGCCTCGGCCGCATTGAGAAGTTCGTCTATGTTTTCAAGCCGCGACTGCCCCTCCATGCTCCTGTCCTCCTTGTACATGCTGTAAATCCCGCTTGCAAGCGCCAGTGATCTGGCAATCGCCGAAGCATCCGAAGACGGGGCAGATTCGATGAATGCCTCCATAAGCTGCACGAAATCCCCGATACGCTTGATGGCAGCAGGCTTCAGACCGTATGAAGCCAGGTCCAGAGTGACTATGGCATCCCACAGGGAAACGCCTTTATCGGTAGCGGCGGCGGAAAGCATGGCCATGGACGTAGGGCCTATGCCCCTTGCCGGTATGTTGATTATGCGCCTGAGCGCCTCGTTATCGGAAGGATTGACTATGAATCTGAAATAGGCAAGCAGGTTCTTCACCTCTTCCCTGTCGTAAAACGAATGGCCGGAATATATTATATAAGGTATATTGCGGCGGCGCAGGGCCTCCTCAAGCACGCGGGACTGCGCATTCGTCCTGTACAGTACGGCGAAGTCCTTGTACGCGGCATCGTCCGAAGCCTTCCTCGTCATTATCGAAGAAGCTATGAGCATCGCCTCCTCCTGGTCAGTGAAAGCCTTGATTATCTTTATTTTATCCCCATCCTCGCCTTGCGAGAAACATTTTTTCTCGATACGCTCCTTGTTTTTCTCTATCAGCGAATTGGCCGCATTCACTATATTTTTCGTGGAACGGTAATTCTGTTCGAGCCTGAACATGCGGCAATCATCATAATCCTTTTTGAAACTCAGGATATTTTCCACCCTCGCCCCGCGGAAGGCATATATCGACTGGGAATCGTCCCCGACGACACAGATGTTACGGCTTTTCTCGGAGAGTTTTTTTATAATAAGATACTGGGCGTAATTGGTATCCTGGTACTCGTCCACGAGTATGTAACGGAACCGTTCCTGCAATGATTCGAGGACATCGTGATTGTCGCGCAGCAGGATGTTCATATTCAGGAGAATATCATCGAAATCCATTACCCCGGACACCTTGCAGCGTTTGGCATAGAGCGAATATATCTCGCAAATCTGCCCGCGCCTGGCAGCGAAATCGTTCTGGATGATTTGCGGATTGTTCCGGTAGGCCGAAGGGGTAATAAGATTGTTCTTGGCCATGGAGATGCGGGAAAGCACGTCGGCAGGTTTGTAGACCTTTTCATCGAGCTGCAAGTCCTTGACACAGGCCTTCAGTGCATTACGCGAATCATTGGTGTCATATATCGTGAAGGCCTCGGGATAATCTATCCGCTCATGGTATTCGCGCAGGAATTTTATGAAAACGCTGTGGAAAGTTCCCATATAGATACGGCGGGCCTTCCAGCCTATCAACGCCCTTATCCTCTCCATCATCTCGCCGGCCGCCTTTTTCGTGAAAGTGAGGGCGAGAATCGTCTCCGGGGGAATGCCGCTTTCAACCATATATGCTATCCTGTTCGTAAGGACACGTGTTTTCCCAGAACCGGCTCCGGCTATTATCAGCACCGGGCCATCAATGCAGCCTACGGCCTTTTTCTGCTCATCATTAAGACCATCGAAAATCTTGCTTCCACTATTCTCCATAATAGATGCAAAATTAATGAATAAAATGGAAAATTCGGACGGGCGAATTGAATAATTATTTGTAGATTTGCGCCGCTTTTAGAATCATTAACAACATTAGAAACAATGTCAGACAATATCAATTTGAAAAGAGGCCTCGACATCCCTGTCAAGGGAACCGCAGTCCGACAGCTTAAGAAAGCGATTGTCCCGGATATTGTCGCCTTGAAACCCACGGATTTCAGAGGTTTGATACCTAAGTTGCTCGTGCATGAAGGCGACAGGGTCCTGGCAGGTTCGCCTGTTATGGCTGACAAGGCCGACATGTCCATACTGTTCACTTCGCCGGTGAGCGGAACGGTCAGGGAAATTGTCCGGGGAGAGAAGAGAAAACTTCTCGAAGTACGCATTGAAGCCGACAAGACTGTGGAATACGTCGATTTCGGAGTCAAAGACCCTGGAAAAACGAGCCCGGAGGGAATCAGGAGCGCACTTCTCGAAAGCGGATTATGGCCGGCACTCGTACAAAGGCCATACGGCATCATCGCCAGTCTCCAGACAGCTCCGAAGGCAATCTTCATCTCATCCTTCAGCACCGCCCCTCTCGCTCCGGAAATCCAGTTTTCTCTTCAGGACGAAGCCGAGAACCTTCAGGCGGGCATCGATGCCCTTGCCAGGCTGACGGACGGAGGCGTACACGTCTCTTTCAACAGCAAGGAAACCGGGAACAATCCGTTCAAGGGCCTCAAAAACATTACCACGCACTATTTTTCCGGCCCGCATCCTGCAGGAAACGTCGGCGTGCAGATCCATCACATCTCGCCGATAGCCAAGGGAGAAACCGTATGGACGGTAGCGCCTCACCTGCTCGCGGCCATTGGAAGACTTTTCCGCACGGGCAGGCTCGACCTTCGCCGCAAAGTTGCCGTTACGGGACCTAAGGCCAGCGAGCCTTCCTACGTAGAGGCAGTGGCAGGATTCTGCATGAAGGAAATCGCCGGAATGTATGACGGGAAAGCGGATGAAATCCGTTTCATAAGCGGAGACGTTCTCACCGGCACGAATGTCGGCTCCGAAGGGTTCCTCGGATTTTTCGACGACCAGATAACCCTGCTTGCCGAAGGACATTATCATGAAATGTTCGGTTGGGGAAAGCCTTTCCGCACCAGGAAATTCTCATTCTCCCACACATATTTCTCATGGCTCACACCGGGCAAAAAATATGCGATGGACACCAACCTGAACGGCGGGGTAAGGGCTTTCGTAATGTCTGACGTATATGGAAAAGTGCTTCCTATGCACATTTATCCGGTATATCTCATAAAGGCCTGCATGGCCGGCGACATCGACAAGATGGAACAGTTCGGAATATACGAAGTGCTTCCTGAAGACCTCGCCCTTTGCGAATACGTATGTCCGTCCAAAATCGAAATCCAGTCGGCATTGTCGGACGGAATAGACCTGATGATGAAAGAAATGGCTTAAAGCGTTGATATTATGAGAAAATTCATTGATAAAATCAAACCGTCGTTCGAAAAAGGCGGAAAATTCGGATTCCTCCATTCGACCTTTGAGGCATTCGAGTCGTTCCTCTACGTTCCGGATACGGTAACGAAAAGGGGTTCGCATGTCAGGGACTGCGTTGACCTTAAAAGGATAATGATAATCGTAGTCGTCGCACTCATACCTTCGCTGCTGTTCGGTATCTGGAACACGGGATACCAGCACAGTGCCGCTTTCGGCCTCGACTGGGGCTTCTGGCAGATGGTATGGTACGGAATAGTAAAAATAATCCCGCTTTACCTTGTATCCTACATAGTGGGACTTGCCATCGAGTTCATTTCGGCACAGATCAAGGGACATGAAGTAAACGAAGGCTACCTCGTTTCCGGAATGCTTATCCCGCTGATTGTCCCTGTGGACGTCCCTCTGTGGATGCTCGCGATAGCCGTCGCTTTCGCGGTAATCGTAGGAAAAGAAGTATTCGGAGGCACCGGAATGAACATCTGGAACCCGGCACTTCTCTGCCGCGCATTCCTGTTCTTCTCATATCCGAGCAAAATGTCCGGCGATACTGTATGGACCGGCGGAGTTTCGAGATATCTCAGCGAAGGTACGGCATACGCTGACGGAAACGGCCTCGTAGACTCGTTCTCCGGAGCCACCCCTCTCGTACATGCGACCGAAGGCCTTGACGGGCTGAACGCTGCCGGAGACACGTTCTGGAACATGTTTGCCGGAATCATCCCGGGAGCTGTAGGCGAAACCTCAGTAATAGCAATCCTCATAGGAGCCGTGATACTTATCTGGACAGGAGTGGCAAGCTGGAAGATAATGCTTTCATCCGTTATCGGAGGCCTTGCGATAGGACTTCTCGGCAACGCGTTCGGAACGACTCCGGAAATGACGGTCCCTGCATACTACCAACTCGTGATGGGCGGTTTCATGTTCGGCACAGTATTTATGGCCACCGACCCTGTGACATCGGCACAGACCGAAACAGGCAAATGGATTTACGGTTTCCTTGTCGGAGCCCTTACCGTCACTGTCAGACTCTTCAACCCGGGATATGTGGAAGGAATGATGCTCGCGATACTTCTCATGAACACATTCGCTCCTCTTATCGACCATTATGTGGTATCCGCTTCGATAAGCAGAAGGGCCAAGAAAATTTCCAAGAAAGTAAAAATCGCTTAATATTTTAAGGTATGAACACAAACGGTAACACATATACGGTAATATATTCAGCGGTTCTCGTCATCCTCGTGGCTGCCATCCTCGCATACGTGTCGCTGGCACTCCAGCCACGTCAGAACGACAACATAAGGGTGGAAACGATGAGTAAGATACTGACCGCGGCAGGCCTGTACAATGCAGAGGAAGCCGAAGCGGCGGCGGACATCAACAAATTCACCATTGCGCTTTACAATGACAACCTCCAGGCCGCCATCTACGTTAACGGGAACGGCGAAAAAACAGGCGACATGAAAGAGGTCGCGGGCACGTCTGAACTGAAGGCACAATACGACATCATGAAGAAAATCGGGGACGGCACGGATGAAAGCCTCAAAGCCGGCCTCAGACTTCCGGTGTATATCTTTAATGTAAACGGACAGACCATCAGGGTCGTACCTTGCTACGGAGCAGGGCTCTGGGGCCCGATTTGGGGATATCTCGCCTTTACGGAGGACATGAACACCCTTGACGGTGCGGTGTTCGACCACAAGGGAGAAACTCCAGGACTCGGCGCCGAGATTGCCTTGCCTAAGTTCTACGACCAGTTCGGAGGAAAACAGATTCTCGATGAAAACGGGAATTTCGTGTCGGTTTCAGTCGTCAAGGGCGGCGCGAAAGGCGACATCCACGGAGTGGACGCAATCAGCGGCGGCACGATAACATCGAAGGCTCTGGAAACTACCATGCGTACATGGCTGTCCTTCTACAGGCCTTATTTTACCAACGTAATCAATGGGGAGGAATAAAAAATGAGCAATACTAACTGGAAAGATGTGATACTGACCCCTATTTTCAAGGGCAATCCGGTAACCGTGCTCGTACTCGGAATCTGCTCGTCACTGGCAGTTACGGTACAGCTCAAAGGAGCGCTCGTCATGGGGCTTTCCGTGATGATAGTCACAGGACTTTCGAGCTTCGTCGTTTCCCTGATGAGGAACAGTATTCCTAACCGTATCAGGATTATCGTCCAGCTTGTCGTAGTATCCCTCATGGTAATACTCGTAGACCAGTTCCTCAAGGCATATTCATACGGTGTCAGCAAGACCCTGTCGGTATATGTCGGACTTATCATTACCAACTGTATCGTCATGGGACGTATTGAAGCGTATGCCCTCGGCAACAAGCCGCTTCCTTCACTCCTCGACGGACTTGCAAACGGTGCCGGATATGCAATGATACTCATCATCGTGGCTTTCGTCCGCGAGCTTTTCGGCTCGGGAACGCTGTTCGGAATAAAAATCATTCCGGAATCGTTCTACGCGGCAGGCTACATGAACAACGGACTTACCATCCTGCCTCCTATGGCACTGATAATCTTAGGTCTCATCATCTGGGTACAGAGAAGCATACAGAAAGATTTACAGGAAAAATAACAACAATAAACTCGAATCGAAATGGATTACATAAGCTTGTTCGTAAGGTCGATTTTCATCGACAACATGATATTCGCCTACTTCCTGGGCATGTGCTCGTATCTGGCGGTATCCAAAAGCGTGAAGACAGCTACCGGTTTGGGAATTGCTGTTATATTCGTGCTTCTCATAACATTGCCTATCAACTACCTCCTCAATGAGTTCGTCCTCAAACCAGGCGCACTTTCGTGGGCAGGGCTCGGCGATATCGACCTGAGCTTCCTCAGTTTCATCGTATATATCGCCGTCATAGCGGCAATCACCCAGATTGTGGAAATGGTAGTGGAGAAATTCGCACCCGCGCTCTATTCGCAACTCGGAATTTTCCTGCCGCTGATAGCCGTAAACTGCGCGATACTCGGAGCATCTCTTTTCATGGCCGAGAGGGATTTCGTAAACCTTGGCGAGGCCACCGTATACGCCCTCGGTTCCGGAATAGGCTGGTTCCTTGCAATCGTGACCTTCGCCGCAATCAGGGAAAAGATGGCTTACTCGCAGGTACCAAAAGGCCTGAAAGGGCTCGGCATCGCGTTCATAACGGTAGGACTCATGGCTATTTCATTCATGACATTCATGGGTATTCAACTTTAAACTCGGAGGCAAGAGACTATGTTTACAACACTTATATCGGCGGTTATCGCCATTACGATAGTAACGCTCGTCCTTGTAGCTGTACTGTTGTTCATCAAAGTAAAACTGACCCCGTCGGGGAAGGTCAAAATAGACATCAACAACGGTAAGAAAGAGATTGAAGTAAATCCTGGGGCATCGCTTCTCGCCACCCTGGCCGATCAGAAGATTTTCCTGTCCTCGGCCTGCGGCGGAAAAGGAAGCTGCGGACAGTGCAAATGCCGTGTTCTTGAAGGCGGCGGCACAATACTCCCGACGGAAACCGGCTTCTTCAACAGGAAGCAGATTGCCGACCACTGGAGACTTGGCTGCCAGGTGAAAGTCAAGGAAGACCTGAAAATAGTCATTTCCGAGTCCGCCCTCAGCGTAAAGAAATGGGAATGCGAAGTCGTTTCCAACCGCAATGTGGCTACCTTCATAAAAGAATTCGTTGTCAAACTCCCTGAAGGAGAGCACCTGCACTTCAAATCCGGCGGATATATCCAGGTGGACGTTCCGGCCATTACCGTGGACTACAAGGATATAGACGTGGATCCGGAATACAGGGCCGATTGGGAAAAGATGGGAGTATTCGATTTGAAGATGGTTAACCCTACCCCTACCCTAAGGGCTTACAGTATGGCCTGCTATCCGGCCGAGGGCGACATCATCAAACTGAATGTCCGCATAGCAACCCCTCCTATCGACAGGGCTACGAAGAAATTCCTGCCTGTGAACCCTGGCGTATGCTCGTCATACATCTATTCGTTGAAACCGGGCGACAAGGTAACGATATCCGGCCCTTACGGAGAGTTCTTCCTTCCGGAGAACCTGCCGGCAGACCAGGAGCTCATCTTCATCGGCGGAGGTGCAGGAATGGCTCCTATGCGCAGCCACATCATGCATCTTTTCAAGACGGAAAAGACAACGAGGAAAGTCAATTTCTTCTACGGCGCGCGTAGCCTGAAGGAAGCATTCTATCTTGAAGACTATCATGAAATAGAAAGGGAATTCCCTAACTTCAAGTTCCATCTGGCCCTCGACAGGCCGGATCCAGAGGCTGATGCCGCTGGAGTGGCATATACTCCGGGATTCGTACACAATGTACTGTATGAGACTTATCTGAAAAACCACGAAGCACCGGAAGATGCTTTGTACCTTATGTGCGGTCCTCCTATGATGACCAAATCCGTACTGGATCTGCTCGATTCGCTCGGAGTGCCTAAGGAAAGCATACTCTTCGACGACTTCGGAGGTTGATTTTCGGAGGGTTGATTTTTCGAGGATTGATTTTCGAGGATTGATTTTTCGGAGATAGCTTTTCGGGAGTTGATTTTTCTGAAACAGCATTTTTTGAAATAGTGTTTCGGAAACAACGTTTAGAAACAGTTTTTGGAAACTGCATTTCGGAAATAGCTTCTTTGAGACAGTTTTTCTGAGACAGTTTTTCTGAGACAGTTTTTCTGAGACAGTTTTTCTGAGACAGTTTTTCTGAGACAGTTTTTCTGAAACAACATTTCTGAAACAGTTTTCGAAACAGCATCTCGGAAACAGAATACAAAAGAGGAGTCCGTTCCAAAAGTCATTTTGGAGCGGCTTCTTTTTTTGCTTTTTTAGAAACCGCTTGAAATTGATGTAGTTTGAAATTTATCGATTGACATGTAAGGCTTAGAGATACCGCTCACCAGAGAAGTGAAAGTTTTCCATGTGATTTTGGAACTGGCGGTGCATGGCGATTTTGAATATATTGATAATCAGTTTGTTAGTAAAGCGGGCGCACATTTCGGACGTTTAAAACTTTCGAAATGTGCACTTTCGTTTTTTAGTGTATTGATATTCAGCTCATTGCAAAAGTGCCTGCACCGGGCCTTCCGCTACGTTTACTTATCAGCCGAAGAAGCCGGGAAAGTGAACCGTATTTCAACAAATTTTTCGGGTACTCTTTCCCGCCATTTTTCGTTGTTTGTTTCCGGAAAGTGAACCAAATTTCCACGAATTCGTGGCACTTTCCCCCAGCCGCATTCCAGTACAACGGACATACATTGTTCCTAACGCTATTTCACATTCGTCCTTTGGGGGAAAGTGAACCAATTTACCACGAATCTGTGGCACTTTCCCCAGCTACATTCCAGTACAACGGACATACATTGCTCATAACGCTATTTCTCATTCAACCTTTGGGGGAAAGTGAACCAAATCCCCACGAATCAGTGGCACTTTCCCCCAGCCATATTCCAGTACAACGGACATACATTGTTCTTAACGCTATTTCTCATCCGGCCTTTGGGGGAAAGTGAACCAAATTCCTGCAAATTCACGGCACTTTCCCCTATGGTCCATACACTACAGGGCACTACTGGTGCCCTACACAGGGGGAGTGAACCCCGTAATTGAAATTTATCCGCTTGAAATTCGCCACTCTTGAGCATGACGGCATTGGGCCCGTTACATTCAAGCTCATTGTATTTCAAGCTCGCCGCATTCAAGCCCGTTGCATTCAGAACCGCTACATCAGCCCAGTCACAGTTCACAGTCATAGTTCACAGTTCACACAACAACATATCACATTTCGCATTTATCAAAAATTTCGTAAATTTGTTGTCCATGAAACGCTACCTGACAATATCTCTGCTGTACACTTTGGCGCTGATGGCACTACCAGCCCATGCTGCAATGGACGAAGCGGCAACGGATTCCATTGCCGAACTATCCAGAATAAACGGGGCTGACATTGCATTATACCAGATTTATCACGAAAACAAAGAGAAAGACAGGGATAAAGCCGCCGATTATGCACAGCTTTTCCTAGCAGGCCTCGACTCCAATACAGCAAACGTCTACATTGCACATGTGTGCGACTGGCTCGGGGATTACTATGAAATGGACAGATTCTTTTCAGCAAGGCCATAGAATGGAGGGAAAACGCCCTGAAGCAATATGAGGATTTGGGCGATGTCTACAAGAAGGCAATTTCAGACTCGAAAGAGACCTCATGAGAAAGGCTCTCACCAACAACGGCATGCCTCCTGACTGGGCCGACGAAACGCCGGAAATGAAAATCATCATCGACGAATTGTGCGATCCTTCAGGCTGGCACATCGAATCCAGGACCTTGGACGAAACCGGATTGTCGGAACTGACCCTGACAAAGGCCACAGACCCGGAAAAAAGACTTTACCACAGCTGCATACCAGAAGATTTCTTCAATTGAATGACTCGCTTATTTAAAACATAACAAATCCCTTTGCGCCGGAAAAGTTCACCAATACCTTTTCCGGCGTATTTTTCCGGAACTACAAACATATTGACTCAATCGGGATGAGGGAGAGTTCTTCCTTCGGGAGAACATGCCGGCAGACCAAGATCTTTATTCATCGGCGGACGTGCCGGAATAGCTCCTGCGCGCAGCCACATCACGTATCTTTTGAATATTCTCCTATCGCTATTCCTCATCCGTCCTTTGGGGGAAAGTGAACCATTTTGCCGGGAATTCGAGGCACTTTCCCGCCGGAAATGTTGATTTTACCGCCATTTTCGCCATTTTTTCCGGGGAAAGTGAACCATTTTGCCGGGAATCCGTGGCACTTTCCCCCGTAATTCAGAAAAAATAGGATGAAAAGCGGATGAAGGACGAATGATGGACGAATGAAGAACGGAGGAGGACGAATGAAGGCAGATATATGGCAGATATATGACACAGCTAAATTTTTTAATCGGATAGATTTTCTGCACTGGTGAATTTTTCTGTCGGCTAAATTGGAAAAAGCCAGGTATATTTGGAAAAAACCAGGCTAAATTTGGGAAAGCCGGCTAAACTTAGAAAACGAAGTAGACTTGAAAGTAAACTTGGAAAACAAAATGGATTTGGAAAAGCCAACGAGTAATTTGAAAAGCCAGGTAATTTTCAGCCATTTATCCAGCCGTTTTTTTTTAACGTTTCTTCAGACGTTTTTTTGGTAAAATATAAAAAAATATGTATTTTTGCGGCAAATTCATTTGGACAATTTTATTTGCAAATGGCGTAAAACTAACTACAACACAATATAAATCAAACAGTTATGTTACGTTTTAGTCATATAAGGGGGGGGGGGGAAATCTTTAATTTCCCTTTTGTTTACCTTATTGACATGTTCTCTTTCTCACGGTCAAGAGGTTGAGGACTCCGTAAAAATATTTTTCAGACAAGGGTATTCCGTTCTGGACCTTTCCATCGGAGACAACAGGAATTCCATAAAGAGGATAGCCGATAGCCTGCAATTGGGTTACAGCGACTCGATATACGTACTGACACGGATACACGTGACAGGGGGAGCATCTCCGGAAGGTACGATTCCTTTGAACAAGCGGCTTTCCGAGAAACGCGCAAAGGTAATTTTCGAATACCTTTCAAAATTCGGGGAACTTCCCGATTCCCTTACGACTTTCAACTTCATCGGACGGGACTGGTGGGGCCTGATTGAACTGGTTGAAGCCGACATGAACGTCCCATACAGGGAAGAAACCCTTGAATATCTCAGGGACATCGCCGACCGCTCGCTGGGAGGGGAAAGGTTGGAAGACAACAACGTAGGAAGACTTTCCAGATTCAAGGGAGGAGAGCCTTACCGCTATATGTACCGGAACCTCTTTCCAGAACTGCGTGCTTCCAGCGTACACCTATACTACAAAAAGATGCGGAACCCCATAGCATTGCCCCTGTTTTCGGGGATTGCCGCAGCACGTCCATCCGCACCTTCCGGGGCCATAAAGAACAGGACTCCGGCGCCAGTCATTTATAAAAAGCCGTTTTACATGGGCATAAAGAGCAACCTGCTTTACGACTTGCTGCTCGTACCGAATATCGGTGCGGAATTCTATCTCGGCAAGAACTGGAGCATCGCCGGAGACTGGATGTACGGATGGTGGAAAAACGACAATGCGCACTGGTACTGGCGCATATACGGAGGAGGGCTGTCCGTCCGGAAATGGTTCGGAAAGGCGGCCAATGAAAAACCCCTTACCGGACACCACATAGGCGTATACGGGCAAGTCATGACCTACGACTTCGAAGTCGGGGGGCTCGGACAGATGGGAGGCGAGCCGGGAGGAAGCCTCTTCGACAGGGCAAACTACGGTGCCGGAATAGAATACGGCTATTCCCTCCCGGTCGCAAGGCGCCTTAACATCGATTTTTCAGCTTGCGTAGGATTTTTCGGGGGACTTTACTACGAATACCTGCCGATGGACAACTGCTACGTATGGCAGGCTACAAAAAAACGGTTCTACATAGGCCCTACGAAAATCGAAATATCCCTTGTATGGCTGTTGGGACACGAGAATTATAACAGAGACAAAGGAGGCAGGAAATGAAAAAGTCAATCTTGATTATTGCAGCCCTGGCACTTCTCTCTTCCTGCATCCATAAGGAACTGTGCTTCCAGCATCCGCACGTAATACCGCTGGAAATACAATTCGACTGGAAAGACGCTCCGGATGCATCTCCGGACGGGATGTGCGTATATTTTTATCCGGTCCAGGGGAACGGAGGCCAGCGTTTCGACTTCAAGGACATCTCCGGAGGCGAAATCGAACTGCGGGCAGGAACGTACAGCGTGCTTTGCTACAACAACGACACGGAAATAGTACAGTTCTACAACTCCAATGACTTCGACAGCCACGGGGTCTATACGAGGGAAGGAAGCGTACTCGAACCGATATACGGAAACACGGCAAGTTACGCCCCGAGGGCCGAGGGTACCGAAGATGAGCGGGTAGTCATCTGCCCCGACATGATGTGGGGCTGTTCAGTTACCGAAATAACCGTGACGGACGATACCGAAATCATAACGCTGTATCCGCACGAACTCGTCTGCACCTACACTTACGAAGTGCGCAATGTAAAGAACATCGCCCACCTGTCCCAGATGAGCGGTACCATTTCCGGAATGGCCGGCACCCTTACCTTCAGCACGGAAGAAATCGGCACCGAACCGGTAACCCTGCCTTTCGGGGCGCAGTCCGACGGGCAGTCGACCATAACGGGGCAGTTCTACACATTCGGACATCATACCGACAATCCGGACCCGCACCGCATGGCATTCTATGCAGTGATGGACAACGGGGCAAAATACTGTTTCAAGGCCGGCGACAGGCTGGACGTGACCGAACAGGTACACAACGCCCCGGATTTCAGACACGTACACATAATCATCGACGGTCTCGACCTTCCGGAACCGATTGAAGGCGGAAGCGGCTACGACCCTGCCGTGGATGACTGGGTAGTCATTGAAGAAGAAATAATTTTATAGTTTTAGTTCAATCTTTTATTTATAAAAAAATGAAAAAAATCTTATTTGTCAGCGCAGGAGTGCTTCTTTTATTAGCATCCTGCTCAAAAAGCGAAACAGTCGATGTCAACAGGGACGGAGACGAAATTTCATTCAACATTGTTGCCAACAACGCCACAAAGGCAGCGGACATCTATTGCAACAACAACCTGCCTTCACAGTTCAGCGTTTACGCAATGAGCGAAGGCAAGACCTACATTGACGGAGACCTGATAGTGAACAAAGGCGAAAACTCCTGGGAAAACCAGAGCGGCACTCGTTTCTGGCCTGATGCTCCGGTAGATTTCTACGCACACGTCAATGCCGGGAATTATTTCAAATGGACCCCTGCTTCGGAAGACGGGACCGCACCTGCTTCCATAGTGGATTTCGAAGTCCCTACGGATGTCACTGCACAGAACGACCTGCTTTATGCGGTAAAGAAGAACCAGAGCAAGGCTGTCAATGCTGAAAGCCAGTCTCCTGTAGAACTGAACTTCCGCCACGCACTTTCGCAGATTGTCTTCAATGCGAAGAACACCAATGCCAACCTTTATGTTGAGATTTCGGGCGTAAGAATCATGAATGTCGGAAATGTAAACACTTTCGCATTCCCTACGGCGGACACCGACAACAACATCGCCGATGCCGACCATGACGGCTCCCTTTCATATACAATAAACTATGAAGACGGTTCATGGGGAAAATGGGACGGCCTGACCGGAGGTTCCGCAATATATCCTGTCGAATTGGGTGACAACATAGTAGTAGAAGGGAACAATGCGCTTGTAGACCTCACTACCAATGCCACTGTCAATAATGAATATAACGGAAAGGCCCTGCTCCTGCTTCCTCAGGCAACCACTGCATGGAATCCTGAAACGGTAGCGAATCCGGGCTACGAAGGAAACGAAAGCAACGGTACATATTTCCTCGTAAACTGCACCATATACAATGTCAGCGGAGAATCCTTCGATGAAAGCGTGGACGTACCTCTTTGGGGCACCGTTACGGAACACAAGGAAGTAGCCATCCCTGCTGCATTCAATTGGGAACAGGGCAAGAAATACACCTACACCTTCGTATTCGGCAAGGGCGGCGGATACAATCCTGACCCTGACGACCCTCAACCGGAACCAGTACTTGTGCCGATTACATTTGAAGTGACGGTAGACGACTTCGTAGAAGTTCCATCCACCGACATAGATGCCGAAGTACCAGAATCCGGCAACTAACAAACAGGCGTTCATGAATAACAGGCCGGGCGGGGTTGAATGTCCCCACCCGGTCACAAAGTAAAATTATGAGATTAAAGGAGAAGCATATCATGTCAGGCAACAGCGCATTCACGGCCTTGGGCATAATGGCCGTGGCGATACTGGCCGTAATGTCCTGCTCGAAGGAAAGGCTGATAGACGGCAGGAAGGCGGACGGCAATTCCATAAGCTTCGGGGTATCGGCCATCCCGGTTGAAGAAAATGTCGGCAGACAGCAGCCTGCCGAGGACTCTCCTTTGACCGTAGTCGGTGAAGACGGGAAAGATACCCTCTATCTCCATCCAAACATAAAAACCAATCTATCGGCCATAAAGGGGCAACAGGCCGAAACCAAAGGCGTACCAATCAACAGTAAGAATTTCGGAAGCAATTACAGCGATTTCGGAGTCATGGCATATCTCTCCGGAAGCGACGGCATATACATGGACAATGACAGAATCGGGAACAATTCCGGCACTGTCTGGTCATCGAGCGAAGGAGACCGTTTCTGGCCCGAAGACGGAACCCCTCTCGATTTTTACGCATACGCCCCATACACTTACCGCAATCAGGCCGTTTTTTCCGGAAACCAGGCAATTGCCCGTGACGACGATGGCAATATTAAATTCTCCTATTCCGTGCCTGTATCCGGAGACGGCCATGATGCGGAAATCCAACCGGACATCATGTTCGCCTACACCCCGGATTTTTCCCGTTCCGATGCAGGCAATGAGATTAACGGGACGGTCCCGCTCCGTTTCCAGCATGCCCTTTCGGGAATCAGGTTCGTGGTCAAGGATGTAAACAAATGCACCATCAGAAAAATCGCCCTTAAAAACCTGTACAAAGCCGGAAGCTGCACCTATACCGTCGACAAAACCGGAGGAGGGGGCGCGTTCGCGTGGACCCACGAAGGAGAACTGACCGATTTTTCGCAGATATTCGATGTTACGGTGGAAAACAATACCGGAACGAGCACACAGCCGGTAAGTTCCGACGAGACTACTTTCATGATGATACCCCAGGATATCAGCGGCGCTAAAATAGAGATTGTACTCGAAATCGACGGCACCGAATACCTGTTGGAAGGCCCGCTGTACAATCCGGCCCATAAATCAGCCGCAGGAGACGAAGACCTGAGCACCTGGGATGCAGGGAAAATTTACACATACGAGATTTCCACCGACTCCGTCAACTGGGTATATGTTTTCGAGATAACCTCCGAAGGCAACGGGTCCGTGCAGGACGGGACACCGCTCATAACACTGTCGCTCGGAAATACCGAGGGAAATTATTATGTAACGAGCTACCGTTACCGAAGGACCGACCCGAGCATTACCGAAAATATCGGCTGGACGGCGGAGTGGAACAGCGGAACGGAAACCGATGAAATGTACAATACTTCAGAGTCCGTCTCATACGAAGAAGCTGTCACGGCCTTTACAGGAAGCGGCAGCGGGGGAACCGAATCCGCCCGCGACAAAGGCACTGTAGGAGTCACGAAAAACACGATGAAGACGAATTATCCGGGAGACGAGATACTGATGTCGAGCGAGCCGAAAGGAAGTCCCGACAATCCTTACGACCTTTCCACGCATGACGAATCCGGCAACACGATAGCCCGGACGACCGCCAACTGCTATGTCGTGAACGCCCCGGGGACCTACAAGCTGCCATTGGTTTACGGAAACGCGATAAAGAACGGGGCTGTCAATTACAGTTCATGGAACTCTGACTTCAAGGATTATGTCGGAAACCAGATATCGGGACCTTACATTTCAGGAACTCCGCATGACTGCGTATTGGTATGGAGCGACGGCTTCTTCATGTTCAAGGACATACATCTCGACACAAAAAGCGCCGACGGCCCTTATCTCGTATTTTCAATCGACAGGAATTTCCTTCAGCAGGCCAACGGGGTGGTCGCCGTCCGGGACAATCAGGGTAGAATCATGTGGAGCTGGCATATTTGGGTCACCGAACGCAATATCTACACTGAAAACATACACAATCTGTACGATTACAAAGACGGCTCGTCACGGATTTACCGGATGATGCAATGCAACCTCGGCTGGGTGGACGGAAAGATAGTCTATTATAACGGGAAGGATCTGGAATTCGACTTCTACCAGTCAGGCTCGGGCAAGACGGGTAAACTCAAGGTAAGACAGACCGGCTACGAATTCAACTACAAGGACGTAGGCTCAACTTATTATCAGTGGGGCCGCAAAGACCCGCTTGTCGCCTTGAGGAACTGGGAAAATGTCGGATATGCCGATTACAGGCTCCATGAGACGGGGGAAGACAGTTATGGATACAGATACGTGGAAGGAAGGGTTTCCATCGGTACGGCAATACAGAATCCGAACGTCTTCTATCCGCGCCGCTCAGGCGACGGTCACGGCGACTGGCTTGACAGCGATCCCGTACCGACCCTGTGGGACACTTCTGGCGGAACCGGCATGGACAAGACTACATCCACCAAGACGATATACGATCCTTCACCGCGGGGATTCAAAGTCCCGGTTGCAAGGGCCTTTGCGGTGCTGGTAAACGGGAATACCGGCGACGGAAGCAATGCAGACAATATCGGCACGTTCAACGGGAAATCGCAGGGCGAAGTCCCTAACAACCCTCTGAACAACCAATATATAGGCTATCCCCAGCCGGGCATGGAAGGAGACCCGATTCCCATGACGGCGACCGGCCAGAGATCCGACCGCCAGGGGCTGCTTGAGAGATACGAAGAGGACGGCGCCAAGGCAGACCTCGGAGGACTTTGGGCCATGTACGGAGTCTATTACTGGTCATGCATAGACAGAGGGACATCAGCATATACCCTCGTAATCCGCAAAGATTATCCGAGAGGAATAGAAGTGTATTCATTCGGATTCACCGGTACTAAGACTATGGCACGCCCGGTGCGCCCGATAATCGACGAATAACGGGAGGCGCCGTCACAGCAGTTTGTGTATCATCGCCATAGTAAAGGCCTCATGGATGTTCTGCACGCCGAATTTGGCGATTACCGATTTGCGATAGCCGTTGATGGTATCCACCGACTTGTTCATTACACGTGACATCATGTCGCTCGTCATGCCGCTGCTTATATACAGCATCGTCAGTTTTTCCATTTGGGACAGCCGGATTTCCGAAAGATGCTCCAGCAGTTTTCCGTCTTGTTGTAGACCCAGCGTTTGCCCTGCTTCACGTTCCGCAGCACCAGCATGACCCTGTTGCAGCCCTTGCATTTTATCGTATAATTGAAGGATACCGAATAATCCTTCTTGTCCCCTACCGGCAGCCTTGAATAAAAATCGTCCATGAAAACGACGGCCTTCTTCAACGCCTCCCTTTCTTCCTCGACACAGGTCTCCAAAAGGAATCTCCAGCCGTTCTTACCGATATCCTCCGGCGTATAACCTCCGATGAATTCCTTCGTATCGCTCATATACAAAAATCTGTCACTGTAATAGTCCAATACGTGACGGAACTTTGTTGCAAATATAAATTTGCCATCGAAAATTAGTTTGAATTTTTAATTTTTTCAATTAAAAAAATATCAAATTTTAACTAAATTTTTAATTTATGAAACGTTTTACACTATTTGGCGCGGTTCTTACCGCAGCGGTTGCAGTTTTGGCAGGATGTAATCCGGTCGAAAACCCTACACCGAAATTTTCGTCTGGCATGGACGGGGACCTGCGTGTTCCGGCAGGCGAAAGCAAAGGGGAAATAAACTATGTTTTGGAAAATGCGGCTGAAGACGGCTTCGTCGAGGCCAAGTCCAATCTTGACGGTGAGGAAATATGGATTACGGATTTCGATTACTCTCAGGACGGGACTGTGGCCTTCAATATAGCGGCAAATGGTGAAGAGCAGGAACGTGAGGCCGTGGTTAACCCTCACCTATTCATATTCGGGTGGAAAAGACCAGAGCTTTGCTGTAAAAGTGATACAGGCTGCAAAGGGTGCTGATCCTGTACTGACACTGACAAGCGAGGCTGAAATCAATGCCGATGAAGAAGGCGGCGACTACGAAATAACCTTCACTTTGGAAAATCCTACGGAAGACGGTGAACTGAAAGCCGAGAGCGACGAATGGATTACGACTGTCGTGGAAGAGGCGAAAGTAGCCGTATCGATAGATCCTAACGAGAAAGAAGAAGCCCGTGAAGGCAAGGTTACCGTAACATATAACTGGGCAGGCGGAGAACCTCTCCACTTCGATGTTATCGTAAAACAGCCGGCAAAAGGCGGGAATTATCCTAACGCATTCAACATTGAAGTACCTGAAGATCAAATCACGGCCACATCGGCAATGGTACGTTCAAGCTGCAATTATTCCGAACTTACCTGGACCTCACAAATCATGTCCCAGGAACAGCTCGATACATATTGCGGTGGCGACAAGGAGAACATGAAGGAGTATTTCCTCGAACTTCTTGAAGAAAAACTCGCCGACACCGGCATACCTCCGGAAATAGCGCTGCCTCTCTTACTGTATCCTGGAGACAAAGTGGACGAATTCACATATTCCGTAACTCCGGAAACGCACTTCCTTACCTTTGCCGTTGCAATGGATTACGAAATGAATTATACCACAGATTTCTATTGGGGCCCTGAAATCACCACTCCTGAAAACACAGATCCGGAACCGGGCGGACTTACTTTCGAAATCGTTGTCGAGCCTAAAAAGACAAGCGCAATAATGAGCGTCTATCCGTCAGACAAGTCGGCAAAATATCTCGCTACTGCCATTGATGAATCATTCTTCACATCAGGACTGACCGATGAAGAAATAATGAGCGAAATCATATCGCAGATGAGCTTCCTCATACTGTTCATGCTCGACCAGGGCGATGTGGTAGGAACCGAGGTTACGGGCATGATTCCTGGAATGAACTACTACGCAGTGGCATTCGGAGTGGATACGGGAACCTATTCGTACAGTTCCGCTCTGGCAAAAGAGCCATTCACTACCCTGCCGAGCGAAGATACCGATGCATACGTAACGGGCAGCGCCGACAATTACTGGGACATCAATGACCTGATTGCATACAATCCGGAATATGAATCCATCATGCACAATGAAAGCACTCCTGTCCTGGTGGCCATAGATTTCGAATACAACGAAACCGCTACAGGATGCTACTATGCACTCTTCGTAGGAGACGTGACACAGTACGGAGACCAGGAAGAGCTCTATACACAGACACTTCTCGCACAGAAGACAGCCAAGAAGGGAGATGCTGCCCCTATGTTCTACCAGGCATTCGGCCAGATGAGCACCCTCGTTACAATTGCCAAGGATGCGAATGACAACCTCGGTGAAATGTACACCCACCTCATAACATTGACCGAAGACGGAAAATCCACAAACTACGCTCTGTTCGACGAGTACTACAATGCAACCATGAACCAGTCCGCCGCTTCGGTAGCATCCGAGGGTAACAGCCTTATCATGGTACCTTCAGAGTTCATCGTATGCGATGACAAAGAGCGTGAAGTCCTCACATACGACGGGAAACTGAACCTGAGATTAGACAACAGAAAAATGTAAGCTCATAGCTGTCAATAAATAAATTACGTTTCAAACCGGAAGGGTGTGCATTACCGGACCTCGGCTGCACACCCTTCTTTCTTGTTTTCCTGTCTTCCTTGTTTTCTTGTCTTTCTTGTTTTCTGTCTTGTTTTCTTTCCTTTCTTGTTTCCAGTTTTCCTTTTTTCCTGTTTTCCAGCACGGTTTCATTGGGTGCCGGAACTAATCGAAGCCGCTTGGGCGGTGACGGAACCTTATTTTTTGCAAAGTAGGGAACATGAAAATTTTAATGGACCTGCGGATAATTTTGGTAAAACCGGGAACAGGTCAATTTTGGCTATATTTATGTAATTTATTGATTTGCAATATTTTATGTAAGTGCAACAAATTATCCTTATTCCGAGCGGCATCCACGTGGACATCGCCGGGAACAAGGATTTTTATAGACTTCTGGTAATGTATTGACACATTGCCAATTACAAGCGATGCTGTTAAGTCGGGGCGTTCCCGGTCTTACACTATTCTCGCACACCGCGATTCTGTTTTTCGGGCCGGGATGCAACTTCTCCTGAGAAAGAATGACGGGAAAAGGGATGAAAGCGAATGGAAGCGGAATGAGGAGGAAAAATAGGATTTTGTCGTATCATTTTCCACCCCACAGCCATCCGACCTTTTTCGAAATAATTGATAATCAATAGCTTACAAAAATCCAAACTGTCTTTGGATGCCTCAGAAAGTACCCAAGCGCAGGAGTAATTTCAACAAGACATTTACTATCAACACATTACAAAAGCACAAGATGGCTGTGGGGTGAAAAAAGCATCCCATCTGTTCCCACTTCGCTGTACGGCCTTACGTATTATGAAGCCTGTTCTCCCGAAAGGAGGGCAGTCGATTTTGTTCGGGTCACAGGCGGGAAATGAGGCAACGGAAGATTCCGACCGGAATTATCCGCTGGCCCCCTTGATAACTAATTCATAACCACTTATATCACAACAAGTTACAAAACAACCCAACCCAAAAGTCCTGTTCCAAGCGGTATCCACGTGGACTTCGCCGGGAAGGGAGATTTTTTAGCAGCGCATTGTTTCACAACACACTAATTCACAACGACTTACCAAAAATACGTTCTTACCGCGATGTTTCCGGCTTTACAGTTTTTTCACAGTTTTCACAGCAAAAACATGTCCTGCCGGGAAGCCTGGAGCACCACACTGCTTTGTCAGAGCGATTAGCAAAAAATCAGCAGAGCAATTTGCAGAACAACTGGCAGAAGGGAGCCGACACAAAGCAAATAAATTTGTTTTGCTCTCGGCTTCTGCGTAATTTGGCCTGCGGCCATTTATACTGTTGCGCCTCGGCAAAGCAAATAAATTTGTTTTGCTCTCGGCTTCTGCGTATATTTGCCCCACTTTTAGAATTTTTAATTTAAAATATTAATTTTCATAAACATGAACAGAGTATTTTCCGGAAAGACCCGTACAGAGAGTGACCTTATCGGGCCTCGCGAGGTACCTGAGGAAGCTCTATACGGAGTACAGACCCTCAGGGGAATCGAGAACTTCGTCATCAGCCATTTTCATCTGAGCGAATATCCATTATTCATAAACGGCCTGGCTTACACCAAGATGGGTGCCGCCATAGCAAACCACCAGCTCGGACTGCTCACCGACGAGCAGAAAAACGCGATAGTTGCAGCCTGCCAGGAAATCCTCGACGGACAGCACAGGGAAGATTTTCCTATCGACATGATCCAGGGAGGTGCCGGCACAACCACCAACATGAATGCCAACGAGGTAATCGCCAACAGGGCTTTGGAACTCATGGGCCACAAACGCGGAGAATACCAGTACTGTTCGCCAAACGACCATGTGAACTGCGCACAGTCCACGAATGACGCCTACCCTACGGCAATCCATCTCGGACTTTACGCCACCCACCTCAAACTGATACCGGTGCTCGAAAAACTCATAGATGCTTTCAGCAGGAAAGGCGAAGAGTTTGCGCACATCATAAAAATGGGACGTACCCAGCTTCAGGATGCCGTTCCTATGACCCTCGGCCAGACTTTCAACGGCTTTGCTTCGATTCTCCGCGACGAAATCAAGCACCTTAACGAAGCCGCCGAAGACTTCTTGACGGTGAATATGGGAGCGACTGCCATCGGTACGGGCATCTGCGCCGAACCGGGTTATGCTGAAAAATGCGTCAAGGCACTCGGTGAGATAACAGGATGGAACATAAAACTTTCCGACGACCTCGTAGGAGCGACTTCCGACACATCATGCATGGTGGGCTATTCTTCGGCGCTGAAGAGGCTTGCCGTAAAACTCAGCAAGATTTCCAACGACCTCAGGCTTCTTTCGAGCGGCCCTCGTTGCGGTCTCGGCGAAATCAATCTCCCGGCAATGCAGCCAGGTTCTTCAATCATGCCGGGTAAGGTAAACCCTGTCATCCCGGAAGTTATGAGCCAGATTTGCTTCAAGGTAATGGGCAACGAAGTGTGCGTGACCATGGCCGGCGAGGCTTCCCAGATGGAACTCAATGCAATGGAACCGGTAATGGCACAGTGTACATTCGAATCCGCCGAACTCTTGATGAACGGAATGGAAACACTCCGCAGGCTTTGTGTTGAAGGCATCACCGCCAACGAAGAACGCTGCCGCAGCTATGTCCACAACAGCATAGGAGTAGTCACTGCCCTCAACCCTATCATCGGTTACAAGAACTCGACCAAGATAGCAAAAGAGGCCCTCGCTACAGGCAGAAGCGTTTACGAGCTCGTACTCGAGCACGGCGTTCTCACCAAAGAGGAGCTTGACACGATACTTCTTCCGGAAAACATGATAAAACCGGTAAAACTTGACATCAAACCGAGAAAATAAGGGAAAACAACCCATAAAAACGGTTTTACATAAATAAAACTCGGCGACCGGTGCATGGTTGCCGAGTTTTTTTTGATGTGGATTGCCCGAGTTTTTTGTAAAACCGGGAACAGCCACAAAGGCCGAATAAACGACACGAACAACTTCTAAAGATAATTAATTTTTAAACGGCAATTTGCCAAAATGACGGATTGGTGCGTATCTTTGCAGATTGTTTGAGGGCATACAGGAATGTAACAAACAAAATGGCAATGGACGACGGGATTTTGGCCGAGAGGCTCAGGGAGTGGGCCGACACATACGAAGACGAAAAATATTTTCAGGAAGACCCGATAATTTTCCCGAAATTTTTCTTCAACCGCATGCGCACCGACAGTATCGATGGCATCAACGTCACGAATGACGGCGGTTACCGCCTCGAAGACATCGAGATAGCCGGCATTATCGCTGCACATCTCGCATGGGGACGGCGCTCCATGATTGTAAGGGACTGCAAGCGGGCTTTCGACGAAATGGAATGGAGGCCCTTCGACTATGTGATGGGACGGAAATGGGAAAGCCGGTTAGAAGACAGCGCATCCCTGCACCGCACAGTGAGATGGAGCGAATTTGCAGGAATCTGCCGTAACATCGAAAAATTCTATGCGGCGGGCAACCACAGCATGGAAATCCTCGGAATAAACGGGATAAGGACAGAGATTTACGGCAAGGCAAACGACCCGAAGGCAGCCAACAAGAAGATAAACATGATGCGCCGCTGGTTTGTAAGGCGGAACAGCCCGGTAGACCTCGGAATATGGACAGGGACGGACCCGGCGGATCTCCTGCTGCCCCTCGATGTGCATTCACACCGCCAGGCCTTCGAACTCGGACTCACCGGAAGGAAGGGCAAAGACCTGCGGACAGTGGAGGAAATCACTGAAAAACTCTCCGGAATTTTCCCTGGAGACCCTTGCAGAGGCGATTTCGCCCTTTTCGGATACGGGGTGACGAGCGGAAAATAGCAGGACAGAACATAAAGACACAAATGGATAAGACAGCATATCTTGAACATTTCAAAGTTACCGAGGAAAACCTCAGGGAACTTACCGGCCTCGCCCTGTCGAAGGGAGGGGATTTTGCGGACCTATATTTCGAGCACACCGTATACAACGAACTGTCGATGCGTGACGGGCAGGTCAACTCAGGAGGCAGCCATATAGATTACGGCATGGGAATAAGGGTCCTCAAAGGTGAAAAGACCGGTTACGCCTACACCGAAAGCACGGAATGGGAGGACATTCGCAGGGCTGCATTGAACGCGGCCATGATTGCCGACAGCCCTTCGGGAACGGAACCGGGCTACGCCTACTCTGACGGACTTCTCAAAAACCGTATTCCCGGAAAGCACTACTGGTCCGTGGCCCGTATAGAAGAATACGGCGCGGCCAAGAGGCTGCCGTTGCTCAAACGCCTCGGAGACAGGGTTGCCGAAAGCGACGGAAGGGTCATAAAGGTACAGGCAAAGATTGCTGACTCATTTTCCATGATAATGATGTACAACTCCATCGACGGCCTATCCTTCGATTCCCGCCCATTGACGTCAGTCACTGCTGCCGGCATATTCAAGGACGGCGCAGGCAATACCGAAACAAATTCCGCATCGAGGAGTTTCCGCATGGGCTTCGACCTGCTGTCGGCCAAACTGATAGACGAAGTGGCGGCAGACGTGACAAAAGGAATCGATGAAAGATTTGCCGCAATAAGGCCCAAAGGAGGCGAAATGCCAGTCGTAATGGGAGCCGGAGGCAGCGGAATCCTGCTTCACGAAGCCATAGGACACGCCTTCGAAGCCGACTTCATCCGCAAAAAACAATCGGTATTTTCGGAACAATTCGGAAAAACCGTATGCGACCCGTCCATAAGCGTGGTAGATGACGGCACGCTGGCATACAACCGCGGCTCGGTGAATGTGGATGACGAAGGCGTACCGGGACAGAAAACATACATGGTACGTTCCGGAAAGCTCGAATCCTTCCTCCACGACCGCATAAGCGCCGCACATTTCAAGACTGCCCCTACAGGCAACGGGCGCAGGGAATCCTTCCGCTTCCCCCCTATTCCACGGATGCGCTCCACTTATATGGAAAACGGCAATTGCTCACCGGAAGACATCATAGCCGAAGTACGCCACGGCATATACGTGGATGATTTTTCCAACGGACAGGTAAAAATAGGCGAAGGAGACTTCACATTTTACGTAAAAAACGGAAGACTTATCGAAAACGGAAAACTCACCGCCCCTATCAAGGACATAAACATCATCGGCAACGGTCCGAAAGCGCTGTCGGACATTGTCGCTGTCGGAAATGACCTGAAAATAGACAACGGGACATGGACATGCGGGAAGGAACAGAACTGTGTCGTCACCTGCGGCATACCGACGGTCCTGGTAAGGTCGCTTACCGTAGGAGGCGAAGCGTAAACCGGCAACCGGCTACCGCAAATTTTAAAAGACGGAACGAAAATGAAAATTACGGAAAACGAACGGAAAATAGCCTTGGATTCATTGGACTGCGCACTGAGGGCCGGAGCCTCGGCGGCAAAAGTCTGCCTGAACAAAAGCGTAATGTCCACCTACTCGGTATTGGACAAGGAATTCGACAAACTCGTGCATTCCGCCGACAGGTCCCTGTATTTCCACATATTCGCCGATGGAAAATACGGCAATTTTTCAACCAACAGATTCGAGCCAGGAGAATTGAAGGGATTCCTTGAATCCAGCGTGGAAACGGTAAGGATGCTTGCCGCCGATGGAGCGAGATGCCTGCCTGCCAAGGAATTGTATTACAAAGGGACAAGTTCCGGACATGAAATGGAGATAGACGACCCGTCCTTCGACGATGTACCACCGGAAAGGAAAAAGGAAATAGCGATGGAATGCGCTGCGGCCGCTCCGGGAACGGCAATATCCGCCGAAACCGAATTTTCCGAACAGGCCGACGGCTTATTTATCGCCGACACCCAGGGATTCACCGGGCTCGGCTATGAAACCACATACGCCATATCTTCGGAAATAACCGTAAAAGGCAAGGGAAACTCAAGGGCCAGCGGATATTTCTGGTCCGCCTCCCCCATGCTTTCCGGCCTGAAATATGAAGATTGCGCGACAAAGGCGTATGAACGCGCCACGGCAAGGCTAAACCCCAAGAAAATCAAAAGCGGAAAGTACATCATGGTCGTTGAGAACTATGTCGCATCGAGGCTTTTCGCACCGATAATGGCAGCCCTGAACGGGATGGCCATCGAGCAGCACAACTCGTTTCTGACCGATTCGCTCGGAAAGCGCGTTTTCCCGGAATGGCTCGACGTTATCGACAGGCCGCACGTCAAAGGCGCTCCCGGGTCAAGACTTTTCGATTCCGAAGGGGTGGCGACAAAGGACTGCGACATAATCAGCCGCGGCACAGTGGGGATGTACTTCATCAATTCATACGCATCACGCAAACTCGGGATGCCCCAGACTGTCGAATCGGCCTCAAGGCCCGTCATCGTCCCTTTCGACAGGACTTCCGGCAAGGGAACGGGCCACGGCATTTCCTCTTTAGACTACATACTCCGGCAATCGGGCTCGGGAATACTTGTTACAGGATTCAACGGAGGCAATTCCAATCCGGTAACAGGGGCCTTTTCCTTCGGAATCGAAGGATTCCGTTTTGAAAACGGGGAAATACTGTATCCTATAAGTGAAATGCTCATAACCGGCGACATACTGTCGCTTTGGGCAAAATCATTATTCGCGGGAACCGACCCGCTCGAAAGCCTGCGCTGGCAGGTACCTACCCTCGCATTCGAAGATGTGGATTTTAACGGATAAAATTTAACTGATAAAAATATTTTTAACATGAAAATCACCAAAGACAAAGTAGTTTCAGTACACTACACACTTACAGTAGACGGACAGGTAGCCGACAAGACAACCCCTGAAAAACCGCTGGATTTCATTTTCGGCAAAGGGATGCTGCTTCCAAAATTCGAGTCCAACCTCGAAGGGAAAACCGTCGGAGACAAAGTCGAATTCACACTCACCCCTGAAGAGGGCTACGGAGTATCAGAACCGGAAGCGATAGTGGAACTTCCCAAGAAGATATTCGAAAACGACGGTGTCGTACGCGAAGACATCCTTTTCGTAGGCAACATGATTCCGATGATGAACGACCGCGGCCAGATCATGCATGGCAAAGTGGTGGAAATCAAGCCGGACATAGTTGTCATGGACTTCAATCACCCGATGGCCGGGAAGACCCTCAACTTCTCTGTAGAAGTGGCGGAAGTGCGCGAAGCCACTGAAAAGGAACTCACCGAAGGACTGCATGGCGAATTTGCCGGACACGGATGCGGAGGAGGCTGCTGCGGAGATGAAGGCGGCTGCGGAGATGAAGGCGGCTGCGGAGACGGATGTTGCGGAGGCTGCGGCAAATAATAAAACGATGGCGGTTAATGTCTTAACCGCCATTATTTTTGTGACCCCTACAGGATTCAAACCTGTAACCTTCTGATCCGTAGTCAGATGCTCTATTCAGTTGAGCTAAGGGGCCGATATTTTCGTACTACGATTGTCCGCTTTCGGATTACTCCTCCGTAGCCACATTGACTCTGCGGCGCTCTTTAATCCTTGCCTTCTTACCGGTGAGGTTTCTCAGATAATATATCCTTGCCCTGCGTACTTTACCGTACTTGTTGACTTCCACGTTTTCGATGAACGGTGAAATCACAGGGAAGATACGCTCAACACCTATTCCGCTGGAAATCTTCCTTACGGTAAAGGTAGCCGTAGTGCCGTGGCCTTTCCTCTGTATTACGACTCCACGGAATTTCTGAAGCCTTTCCTTGTTTTCCTCTTTAATCTTGTAGGTAACGGTAATGGTGTCACCTGCATTGAACTCCGGAAGTACCGGCCTGTACTCATTTGCGCATGCCTGCTCGGCAATCTTAATCAAATCCATTTCAAATTCAGTTTAATACAGTAAAAAAAAGCAACGTTGCCAAAAAATTTCAAAACCACGCAAGAGGTTGCTTTTATTTTGGGACTGCAAAGGTAACGAGTTTTTCAATATCTCCAAAAAATATTTTCGTTTTTCGACAAAAAACGGCGAAAAAATGCGAGATATTCCTTTTATCCGAAAATCCTCTTGAATTTATCGAAAAAGTTCCTGTCCTCCTTTACAGGCTTGGGCTCGAACTCGGGCTTCGACGAAAGGCCCTCCACCAGAGCTTTCGTTTCCTTGTCGAGTTTTTTCGGAACCCAGACCTGGACATATACGAGCAGGTCGCCCTTTCCATAGCCGTTCAGCACCGGGATACCCTTGCCGGAGAACTTTATTACCTGGCCCGGCTGCGTTCCCGGCTCGATTTTCACCTTGAGCCTTTCATTGAAATACGGGATTTCCACAGTCTTTCCGAGGATGGCATCCGGAACGGATATGAACAGCGAGTAAATCAGGTTGTTGCCCTCGCGCCTGAAGTCAGGATGCGGCTCTTCGCTGATAAGCACCAGCAAATCGCCTGGAGTACCGTTGTTCTTTGCCGCATTTCCAGCACCCCGCAAACGGAGTTCCATACCGTCGGACACACCGGCCGGGATGGTAAAATTGATTTCCTCTTTCGATTTGACGATTCCGTGCCCGGCACACCTCGGACATGGATTGACTATCACCTTCCCTTCTCCGTGGCACACCGGACATTCCGAATATTCGTAAGACTGTCCGAACAGGCCACGCACCACACGGACCTGCTGGCCGCTGCCCTTGCAGGCATCGCAGGTCTTGATATCGGAAGAAGATTTCGCACCCTTGCTCCCGCAGTCGGGACAAGGGATATATTTTTCAATCTTGATGCTCTTCTTCGCACCCTTGACGATTTCTTCAAGGGAAACTTTCACGCGCACACGTATGTTGGAGCCGCGGTAGACCTTCTGCACATTGCCGCCCTGGCCTTCGAAGCCACCGAAGCCGCCAAAACCTCCGAAGCCACCGAAACCGCCACGGCCTCCCCTTCCGCCGAAAATATCACCGAACATGGAGAAAATGTCATCCATGGAGAAACCGCCCTGGCCGCCGAAGCCTTCGAAGCCGCCGAAACCGCCCTGGGCACCGTCTACGCCGGCATGTCCGAACTTATCGTATTTCGCACGTTTGTCAGGATCGCTCAGCACGCTGTAAGCCTCGGCCGCCTCCTTGAATTTTTCTTCGGCGTCCTTGTCGCCCGGATTACGGTCCGGATGGTATTTCAGCGCTACTTTCCTGTACGCTTTCTTTATGTCATCGGCCGATGCCGACTTTTCGACACCGAGCACTTCATAATAATCTCTTTTTTCCGCCATTTTAAAACACTCCCTTAATCAACCGGCACACTGACAAAACGGCAGGCATCAGACCGCTACGACCACTTTGGCGAAACGAATTACCTTGCCGTTCAATGTATAGCCCTTCTGGATAACATCGTAAATAAGCCCTTTCTTGGATTCTTCCGGGGCAGGTATCTGCGCCACGGCCTCATGGAAATCGGTATCCAGAGGCTTGTCCTTGCTCTCTATCTCGGAAAGTCCGCGGGACTTGAGATAATCCTTCAACTTTGTATATATGAGTTCGGTGCCTTCCTTGGCGGCAGCCATGGCATCCGAGTCCCTCAAGACCGCCATTGCCCTTTCACAGTCATCGAGAACAGGCAGAAGGCCCTTTATCACATCCTCGCCTGCCGTGGAGATTAGCTCCAACCGCTCTTTGGCAGTACGGCGGCGGAAATTGTCGAATTCGGCCATGAGCCTCAGATACTCGTCATTTTTCCTGTCTACCTGTGACTGAAGCTCGGCAACCTGGTTTTTCAAAACATCCTCCGCCTTTTCCTTTTTGGAAAAAGTCTTGTTCTTCTTCTTGTTTTCAGATGATTTGGCCTCACCGGAAACCCCTGTTTCGGATTTGATTTCCGGCCCTTCGGCCCCTTCCGTCTTATTTACATCCTTCAAATCTTCTTTATCAGCCATAATATCTTATATTTTTTTATTATTCAACCACTTATTTTACGCAGAACCGGACTCTTGCCTTGCGACAGACGGCCCGACCCGTGCAGCCTGAAAAAACAGGCGCTTGGCTCTGTCCAAAAAATCTGCCAAGCACCTGCCTTTCAGCAAAACGGACAATATGTCAGTCCTCAAAACCTCAGGTACGGCTATTCCTGTCCCTGGACGAAAGGCTTCAGACCTTCTACCGCCTCAGCAGCAGTGATGCGTTTTCCTCCATTGTCCAAATCGATAAGGATATAGCGGTCGTTGCCCATGCCGAGCTCTTTCATGTAGGAAAGCTGGCGCAGACCGTGGCGAGTCTCGATACGCTCTACAAGGTCATGATGATCGGCTTCGGTCATCGCATAAACCAAATCCACGCAGGCTTGATCGATGGCAAGTATGTCGGTAGACGAGAGGATGCCTACGTTAGGAGTCACGACAGGAGCGGCGTTCACTCCTTCGCAATCACAGGAAACAGACATGTTACGCATTACGTTGACATAGGTTATGTGCTTTCCGAAATAATCCATGACAGCCTTTGTGGACTCGGTCATCCTTTCCATGAACTCTTCCTTGGCTATGTCCCACTGGTTGTCCTGCCCCGGAGTAGTATGTATCCATGCTTTTCCGATACGCCCGTCGGCACAGCCTATGCCTATGTTTTTGTTGCTGCCTCCGAAACCTCCCTGGGAGTGGCCTTTAAAATGGGTAAGCACTACCAAGGAATTGTAATCCGCGATATGGCTTCCCATCGACATACGGTCGAACCATTTTCCCCCGCGGACAGGAAGAGTCAGGGTATCCTCCTCGTCCATTATGTCCACCGGGCAGAATGTCCATCCGTTCACTTCCAATGTCTTGCGGTGTTGCTCCGTAGTATAGCGGTCACCTGCATAATAAGTGTTGGTCTCGACTATCGTGGCATCCGGGAGAACCTTCTGGAACAAAGCCTTTACCCATTCGCTTGGAATAATATTCGGGCCGTTCTGCTCACCGGTGTGCAGCTTTACGCCTGTATGCCCTTCAATGTTCCCGCACACCTGTTCGTAAGCCTTTATCAGTCCCTCCGCGCTCAGGTCGCGTGTGAAATATACTATGGATTCGTTTCCCGTGCGTTGTTCATACGGGACATACTTGTTACCGTCTTTACCGGGTTCAGGTCCCGACTGTGCCGTTACTATCATTATAACTGAAAATAAAACCGCCGCGATGGCGGCAATCGTGATTATTGTCCGTCTCATAAGTGATGAATTTCATGATTTTAATTTATATTTTGACAACCCATTCAATAAGGCAATCTCATCCAAAGTGCAATTCAAAGTGTCATTTTGGCTCTTTGAATCATTAGTGTTGGCACTTTGGGAAGCTGTTCCATTACCGGACAGGATTCAACTTGCCCGCACAAAATTAACTTTTTTTTCGAAAATACTGAATATCTTTGCGGCCATGGAAAACAAAGTGACTTTACAAACCATACTCAAACGCCTGCTCTCGCTTGCGGGACCGATTGTCATAGGACAGCTCGGGGTCGTGTTCGTATCCTTTGCCGATACGTTCATGGTGGGACATTACGGAGTGGAAGAACTCGCGGCCGCTTCTTTTGTGAACAACCTTACCATGATTCTGGTCGTGACCGGACTCGGTTTTTCCTTGGGGCTCACGCCCCTCGTCAGCGAAGCCGAGGGCAAGGCAGACAGGCGCCGCGCCGGGGCATTGTTAAGAAACGGACTGAAGTCCAACGGGATACTCTCCGCCATCGTATTCGCGGTAATGCTCATACTGTATTTCAACCTCGGCAACATGGGGCAGCCGGATGAACTGCTTCCGCTTATCAGGCCGTATTTCATAGTCGTTTCGGCATCAATACTCTGCACATACATTTTCAATGCGTTCAAGCAATTCACCGACGGGCTTACCAGAACAAAAGTGTCCATGGTCGTCATAATCACGAGCAACGTGATGAATATAGCAGGCAATTACGTTCTGATATACGGTAAGGCAGGATTTCCGGAAATGGGCCTACTCGGAGCCGGCATAAGCACTCTGGTTTCAAGGATTTTCACAGTAGCAGCAATGGCAGGATACGTATTTTTCAACAAGACAATGAAAGAATATGTCGCCGGTTACAGGGACAAGGCCATCGGCAGGGGAATGCTGAAAAACGTCGCGAGGCTCGGTACGCCGATAGGCCTGCAAATGGGCATGGAGACGGCTTCATTCTCACTGATAGTCATCTTTGTAGGCATGCTCGGAACCATGGAACTGGCCGCCCACCAGGTAATGGTAACAATTTCACAGATATGCTACATGCTTTACATTGCCCTTGCAAGCGCATCGGCCATAATGATAAGCAGTTTCAACGGGAGGAAAATGCACAGGGAAGTGGCCCTTACCGCCCGTGCGGCATACATTTCAATATTGGGGATGACGGTAATCTGCGCAGGAAGCGTAATCGTTTTCCTGAAACCGCTCACATCCCTGTTTACCGAATCGCCTGCCGTAGCGGCGATGGCCGCCACCCTCGCCCTGCCTTTCCTGCTTTACCAATTCGGAGACGGGCTTCAAATCGCATACGCCAATGCGCTCAGGGGACTACAGCGAGTAAAGCCGATACTACCAATCGCCTTCGTATCATACTTCATAATATCGATTCCGGCAAGTTATGTGTTTGCCTTCCCACTCGGCATGGGATTGCAGGGAATATGGTTCGGATATCCGGTATCGCTCACCTTCGCCGGGATATTTTACTACCTGACATACAGGAAAACATATATGAAAATCACACTAAACGCTCAAAAGGAACCGGGAAATGATAATTGACGAAAAAGCAAAACGCCGCACGACTCTGGAAGCCGTGGCTGAGAAAATGATGGTCGCGGCACGTACCGCCCCAAAAGCAAGGGGTACTGACAACCTGCATATAGCGACGGTAACGGGAGAAGACCTTGCAAGGCTTTCCGCCGAAATGGAAAGAATCGGGGAAAAGACAGGACAGGCGTTCTTCGTCCGCGATGCCGGTTGCGTGGCAGCCTCGGAAGCGGTAGTGCTCATAGGCACGGAAAACAAGCCTCTCGGCCTCGATTGCGGCTACTGCGGCTTTCCCACCTGCACTATAAAATGCTCTGATTCGCCGGACACGCCATGCATATTCAACTCCAACGACCTCGGCATAGCTGTTGGCTCGGCAGTCTCGGTAGCGGCAGACAACCGGGTGGACAACAGGGTGATGTTCTCGGCCGGAGTGGCAGCCCGCTCACTGGGAATGATGCCCGGGGCCTGCTATATCCTGGCGATACCGCTGTCATGCTCGGGGAAAAGCCGATTTTTCGATAGATAACGGTAGCACCGAGCACACGCACCCCGTCCAGAATGCACTGCAAGGCCGATTTGTGTGCGCGATGGTTATAATAGAATCAAGCTGAAAGCCATGACGGCCATTCCGGAAACAAGGCCGAGAATGGAAATGTGATGTTCCCCGAATTCGTGTGCGGCCGGAAGCAGCTCATCGAAGGAAATGAACACCATGATTCCGCTCACCGCCGCGTATGTACAGCCGAGAAGCATCGGCGAGATAAAAGGCATGAGTATCGAAAACGCCAGCACTGCACCGAGCGGTTCGGCAAGGCCGGAAATCAATGTATAGGAAAAGGCTTTTTTCCTGCTTCCCGTCGCCTGGTATATCGGCATCGAAACCGCAATGCCCTCGGGGATATTGTGGATGGCGATGGCTACAGCTATCGCCATCGCAAGCGAGGAATCCTGGAAGGATGTGACGAAGGTGGCGATTCCTTCAGGAAAATTGTGTATCGTTATAGCAATCGCCGTGGCTACGCCTACTTTCTTGAGTTTTTTCTCATGTGCAATCTCATGCGGGTTTTCCTCCGAAGGAACGAGGCGGTCTATCAGGGCACAGAGTCCTATGCCTCCGAAAAACGCAAGGGACACAATGATGTCGTCAACCTTGGAACCATCGCCGTAGAGGGGCGAAATAAGACCGAGCGCAGAAGGCATCAGTTCCATAAAAGAAATATAGACCATGACACCCGCCGAAAGCCCGAGAGAAAATGCAAGGAATTTCTTCCTGCGCCCTTCCCCCTTTTCCCCCGACGATATGGGGACAATCGAAATCAGCCAGCCTATCAGTGTGGACAGGCCGGCTATCATCGTCATTGAAAGGGCAAGGAAGAACTGGCTCATCAAATGAATCTGATTACTTCCTTGTTGCGCGGTTTTGCCTGAGGCCGCTCGTCAGGATAGCCAACGGCAATGATATACTGGACTTCGTATCCCTCGCTGAACTGAAGGGCCTTCAACCATTCGGCAGCTTCTGGAGTGTTAAGGAACCTTGCGGACGAACCGAGGCAGCAGGTGCCAAGTCCGAATGAATGTGCCGCAAGCATGATGTTTTCTCCCATGAGCCCCGCATCTATGAAAGTCATCGGACTCGGTTTCACAGCCACGACGAACAATGCTGTCCCGTTGCGGAAAGCGTTTCGGAACGACGGATCAGACTTCATCTGGGCCACCATCTGGGGATCCATCATCGACAGCTGGAGGTCGCTCATTCCCTGAATCCATTCCTTGTTGTCCACGATGCGCACTTCCCATTGCTGGGCGTTCATGGCATTAGGTGCATTGATGCCGCATTCGGCGATACGCATGAGCAAATCGCGCTCTACAGGCCTGTCCTGATATTTGCGGACACTGCGCCTTTCCATAATCGCCTCCACCACTGGATTTTCATAAGCCCCGGACACGGCATCGGAAGCCGGGGTGTTTTCCTTACACGACATTACCGGAAGTACTAAAGCCATAGACAATAAAATAAAAATTTTCTTCATAACGATTAATATTTATCGGAGCAAAATTAATAAATTTTAGACAGTATTTTAAACTGATTGCCTGTAAAAATCATTGGACGGATAACACGGACATACAATGACACTCAAACAATATATGATATATTTTTGTATATAATATATTTTATATATACTTTTGCAAAAAAATTGAAATGAATACGATGAATACAGAAATAAAAAGAAAAAATATCGATTTGCCCGTAAACACATGGCAAAAATTGTCTTTCATGGCCATTTCCCAAGGCAAAAGCCTTAAAGCGTACATAGAGCAAATACTCATATCCAAAGCGGACAGCATAAAAATAGAAGTAAACGAAAATCCTTCCCCTTCAGGTGACAAATGGTTCGATGATATTGAAAACATTAAATCCATAGCAAAGGGCATGAACGAATTAAAAGAAAACAAAGGCAAGGAATACACTATAGATGAAATCAAAACATCTCTCGGCTTATAACATTGAAATACAAACTAATACTGATGCCAGAAGCCGAAAAGCACCTAAAGGAATGGCAAAAATCGGGACAGAAAAAAAGTTCTGATTAAAATCGTATCATTATTCGAAGAGCTACAGTCGCACCCAACAACAGGGACAGGACAAGTGGAACAACTCAGAGGCAATCTACAAGGCCTCTGGAGCAGGCGTATAGACAAAGGCTCCCGACTCATTTACAAGATTGAGGAAAACGAAGTTACCGTATTTGTCATTTCACTGAAAGGCCACTACTCCGACAAATGAAGTTTAAATAAATCCTTGCTTTTTCAGGGCCGTAATCATTTTTTCCGACATTGAAAGGTTGTCCTTTTCGGTAAAACGGAATCGCGTAAAGACCTGGGCAAGATTGTCCGTACCGTTCAGGGAAACGAAATACCTGCTTTCGGGCAGAGCCTCTTTTGCGGCATATATCCTGTCGATTGCATCTTTCGGATAATCAGCGTACCTGTCATGATGGACAATGCCTTGTACCGGCAGCCTGTCGGTCTGCTCAGGACACTCGTCGGGATAACCGAGGGTCACGGTAAGCACGGGAAAGACGAGGCGTGGAAGCCCGAGAATGTCGATAATCATCTGCGGATTGTCCACCGTGGTGCCTATCACGCAAGTCCCGAGCCCTTTTTCCTCGGCAAGGGTACAGAACGCCTGCGCAAAAAGCATAGCATCGGTAGCGGCATTGAAAAAAGACACAAAATTGCCATAGCCCGGAACCGCATCCCGGAATATGCACCATTTGCAGAAACGGTTGAAGTCGGCACAGAAAGTAAGCACCGCCGGTGCCTCGACGACCATCGGCTGGTGATGGTGGGCTTCGGCAAGGCGGGCCTTGACCTCCGGATCGGAGGTGATCACAAGGCTGTACAGCTGCATATTGCCCATGGTGGCCGCACGCGATGCCTCCGCGGCAATATCCTCTATCAATTTTCCGGAAACCGGCCGCGACTGATATTTCCTTATACTCCTTCTTTCACCGAATGTTTTCATATTTTCAAAACTTTTACTGATTTTCATTCCCGCATACAATCCGCAGGTCTTTCACATCCCGGGAGTCCTTCAACACGAGGCCGAGCACGGAAAGGCTGTCCATGACGGCATAGACCTCTTCCACATCCAGCCCGGTGACCGGTTTGCCGTTTATGGACACCACCGAATCGCCAGGCGACACACCCGCCTCGTCAGCCGGGCCTCCCACACGGATTGCACTGGCAATCCACGCATCGCCTATATCGGTACGGTCCACGAATGAGATACCCCACGGTTTGCCATCCCGGGGAACTTCGTATGCCGGATTGCGCTGTAGGTAAATCAATGAATCCAGAAGATCGAGGACCACATTGTAACGCTCCAATAATTCATTCCCTATGATGCCCTTATAACTTCCTCCGGCCATTACTCCGTTCTTTCCTTCATACCACTCGATTTCTATGTTCCGCAAAGTATCATTTCCGAAAACCGCATATTCCGCATCGGCGATACAGGAAACCGTCTCCCCTCCAAGGCCCCGCGAGCCACCCACATAACGGCATACCGGTTTTCCGGCTGAACCGAAACCTTTGGCCGAAGCCTCATCCGCCGTAAAGAATATGGAACTTCCGCTGCCCGTATCGAGAATGAACCAGCCTCCGGATGAGACACCGTCGGAAAGACGCACGTCGCAATACACGAGCAGACGGCCGTCCTCAATCTTCATCGGAAAGGCGGAAAAGCCCTCAAGGCCAAGAGAATCCACCTGCACGCGCTCCAGTTTTCTCAGATAATGCCTCTCGTAGTTGATTTCCCATGCGCTTCCGTCCAACATTATGCCGGCGATTCCGTCAGCCCTACGCCCCAGCACATCCCTGAGATTTACGAACAGGGCACCGGCGTGCGGCAGCTCCAGTCCTCCGGAAACCAGCACGGTGGAATCCTTGTAAAGTTTCGTAAGGTAGCGGTCTTCCCCCACCCCGCCGTAAATGGCCATCGTGAGCCTCGATGAATCGAGAAAGGCAGGTCTGCATTCAGAGCGGAAAGTACTGTCGAGATACAGGTAAAGACTGCCGAGGCCTGCTCCGGTATCGAAAACGATACAGCATTCCGTACTGTCCTCCAGAAACGAAGACAGATAAATATGGTCCAGATAATACACGAAAGGCACGGCCCCTTCGGGAAGAAGTTCCCGAGCGGGCTCCTTTCCGCCACTACAGGAAACGGTGGCAAGCAAAGACAAAAACGATATCGCTGCAACAATAGACGAACGGAAAAACGGTTTCATAATCTTAAAATTTTCATACAAAATTAGTGAAAATCTATGGCTTTATTTTTGTTACACAGCGGAATCGTTCATAAATCATCAAAAAACATACAATTATGAAATCGGATAAATTAATTTTAGCATCCCTGTCCCTGCTCATGTTCCCGCTGCTGTGCTTCGGACAGGCAAAAGTCGGAGTCGACAAGAAAATCGAACTGTTAGGAGCCGTATATGCGGCCGCACAAATCTCAGACAACCCGCAAATCAGGTATACCGAACTGATGGAAGAATGGCTGCCGTATCAGGAAAGAGACGACGAAGCCGTGGCTTTCGTAAGGGAGATGATTGAAAACAACGGACTTACCTATTCCGACATCATCGCCGTTTCCACATACATCACCCTCAACGGCTCACGGATTTCCGGAAAATTGCCAAAAGACGGAAACGGACCGGAGAGCGTATGGAACGAAAACAATTTCAAGAAATTTGTAAAACTCATCGACACTTTCTACCGCAACCACAGGGACGGCTTCGAAAACTATCTGAAAGCCAATGAAGAGACCTACGCAACGGCCATAGAGAATGTCAGCCGTACTGCCGACAGAATCGATTTCGCCTGGTTCGGATATTTCTTCGGCACACGGGAAGACATCACAATCTATATTACCGACAACGGAAAAGAAGACAATGTCATATATTCCGAACCGGCATACTTCAAGGACAAGAACGGGATTTCGGTGGTGATTTCGGTCTACCCGTCGGCACCTCTGTACGAATGCCTCCTGCACGAAATCTGCCATCCTTACGTTGCCCGACTGGACGGTTTCTGGCCGCAGGCCGAGAAGGCCATGGAGAAGATATTCAATGCGGAAGAATGGAAAGGGATATATTCCGATGCACGATACCCTTCCGCTAAAAGCCTTTATGAGGACTGGCTCACCGAACTCGCCGTGGCAATGTACGTAAAGGACCACCCGCTCTCAGAAAAGGATATCCCTTACCTGCTCATGATGGACAGGCTCAGGGGACTGTTCTGGATGGAGCGTTCAATCGGCTTTACGGATAACTTTTCAGAATCGCGCAGCATGTACGGATGCTTCGGGGATTTCATGCCGAGACTGTGCGAATTCCTTGATTTTACAGTCCTCGATGACGACAACTTTTCAAGGCTCGTGGAAGAAAGCTGCATTCAAGCCCCTTACATTACATACGTATACCCTGTTCCAGGAACCGACCTGGCCGGATACAAGGCATTGGACTACATAGAAATCAAGTTTTCCGAGCCTATGTTCACCAACAGTGTGGACATAATGCAGGATGAAGATTTCATAATCCATTCATACTGGAAAGACGAAATGACATACATCATACTGCTGAACAGTAATTTCGATTACGGCAACAGGGAAGAATACACCATTACTGTCCCGAAAATGCTGCAAAGCAAAAAGGCCGTCTCGATGGAAAAGGACTATGAGATAAAATATTATTTCCGGTAGACCGTCAATACTATACGGACTGTCCGCCCGATTGAAGCGCCCATACGAAACGTACGCCATGCAACAAGAATCCCCGTCCCCGATCAGGACAGGGATTCTTAGTGTTTTTTAGAAGCTGCTTGAATTTTATTCAAAAATAATTTTATGGCAGCGATATGCATCATGGTTTCGTGCGTGTCGGCCCTGAGTACGACTTCCAGATCGCAATGCAGCAGTCTCCTGACCGTGGTGCTGACACTCCTTGAGCCGATGATTCCCAGGCCTGGACTCTCAGTCCTGCCCGAAAGACGGCGGACAATGCCGCGGAGCGAAATCCGAGGGGAGCATTCTCCACTGCGCGCCGGTCTTCACGATATACGTAATGCCGTCAAAAACAGAGCGCAGCGAATATTTTCTGAATCTTTCTTTGATATCCGACATATTTTTTATAACTTGCCACTGTTTATCAGTCAGGTCGGTTGGGTGTTGTGCATAACATTAATGTCTTGATAATCATAAAGCCATGAAAAACAGTTCAAATAACACGCTGATTTACAATTAATTGTAAGTAAATTTAAACAGCTTCTAAGTTCCCTGAAAACTATTATAATTCAGCATACCATTCACGTATATTAAAAAAAAGGATTTTAAATAAAATAATATGTATAAAACAATTGTTATGAAAAGGATTTGTTGTCTGTTGGCAGGGTTCCTGAGCTTTTTCTACGTCATACCCGTAGCTTCACAAAATACTACCCTGGAATGTATGTATGAACAATGCTTCGTTACAGATACTGCTGCTGTGAAAATGTCAAAATACGGGACTGCGGAAAATGGGGACAGTACGAGAATCTCCAAAGAAAACTTTCTTTTGCATTGCGGGGGGAGTGTTTCTTCGTTTTACAGCTATGATCGGATGGTAGTGGATTCTATCTCCGCAGCAAATAAATCGGCAGGAAAATTTTCACTGTCTGGATACAAAGGACCTCTGGGAAGCGAATTGAGGATATATAAGAACTTTGAGGACAATGAGATAACTATGATTGATGAGATTGGGATGGACTGGTTCAAGGTCGTTGAACCGATTCCCGAGTTTGAATGGGAATTATGCGACGAATGGAAGGAAATATCCGGTTACAAAGTGCGTAAGGCCGTCTGCAATTTCAGAGGCCGTGATTATGAAGCATGGTATGCTTCCGATATACCTGTTTCCGATGGCCCGTGGAAGTTCTGCGGATTACCCGGGCTGATATTCGAAGTATATGACACACGTTGTCATTACTATTATCGCCTTACGGGAATCCGGCTGAAGGATGCTCCGCTGTATTATCCTGATGTGAATGCCATTGAGACAAATATGAAGAAGTTCAATGATGCAAAACGCCGCTATCTTGAAAACCCTGCATTGTATATGTCGAATACATACGGAGGGAGTGTCTCATTTGTTGACCCGGAGGGTAATCCCATAGATCCGGAAACATTGAGGTCAAAGCTCCGACACGACTTCGAGGAGATAGAGTTTTAATGAATGTGTTTTGAAAAGACAAATATACATATTGTTGGCAGCTTTATCCGTATTCGGCACGAATCTCATGGCACAGGAGCGGGAGTTTGTGCTCAGGGGCATTGTCTTCGATGATGACGGGCCTTTGCCCGGAGTTGTCATTTTTTATATGTATAACGGAAATGAAGGTACTGAATTTGCCGTATCTGACAATGAAGGGAATTTCGCTTTGAAACTGCATGGCCGTCCGACAGCCGCGGATTCTGTTAAAGTATCCATGCTCGGATATGCGACCAGAATCATTCCTGCCGATATGGCCGATATCATGCATATTAAGATGGAAATTGAACCGATACGGCTTAATGAGGTCATAGTCCGTGCGCCAAAGGTAAAACTTGCCGGTGATACGGTCCGGTTCAATGTCAATAGTTTTGCTGAAATTCAGGACAAAAGCGTATCCGATGTTCTGAAACGGATGCCAGGAATCGAAGTACGTAAAGACGGCAGCATTTACTATAATGGAGAATTGATAGACAATCTTTACGTTGAAGGTACGGACATTCTCGGAGGAAGGTATTCGTTGCTTACGGAAAATCTGTCTGCCAAGGATGTCAGGAGCATAGAGGTAATGACACGCCATCAGCCTATACGGGCCCTTGCGGAAATCGGCACTAAAACCAGACCTGCAATCAATCTTAGATTGAGTGAACGGTCAAAAGGCAAATGGATAAGCAATGCCAGGCTTGCGTGCGGATTGACTTCCGCCCCCGAAATATTGTGGGATGCGAACCTGTTTTTTATGAGAGTAGGACTTAAATGGAACAGCCTGAACAATATCAAGACAAATAACACTGGAGAAGATCTTTCCCGAGAGTTGCAGGTCAAGAGTTACAACAACCGCTCTATGGGAACCAGGCCGGAAGGTTTCATATCGGTGGGTACGAGCAACGCCCCGCTTGACGAGCAACGTGTCAGATTCAATACGTCTCTTCTTTTCAATACCTCCAATATGTTCAATTTGAAAAACGACTGGAAAATAACTTCGTCGTTTTCGTATCTTTTCGACAGATTGGAATCCCGGAATGAATCATCGACCACGTATTATTTCAATGACGGCATACAAACTGTAAACGAAGGCGAAAATACTATGACCCGGAAGCATCTGCTACGGGCAAACATTGATGCCGAGGCGAACAAGAAAGATTATTATTTTCTCAACACTATGACCGTAGAGGGCGAATTCGCCCATGCAACGCAAATGATAAACGGCGAATTTGCGAATACACAACAGGCGTCGCTGCCTTATTTTATGGTAAATGACGATCTTAAATATATTAAAAGAACCGGGGACAAAGCATTTACCGTGGAATCGCATAATGATTATTCCTTTATTAACCAAAAACTGACGGTTCTTCGTGCGGGGGATGATATCCAGCGCCAGTCGGTAAGGGTTATGGATTACAACAATAACACATTCTTTTCATCCGATTTCATTGTCATGGACGGCATGTCTATAGGTGTTTCTGCCGGATTCGAAGCATCAATACGGTCTTTGGAAAGTCTTTTGAACGGTGTAGGCGCTGCGTATGATGCCGATTTGTTATGCAATAATCATATTGCCGCATATATACGTCCTTATGTAAGGCCGAATATGGAATTCCGCTCAAAAAACTGGGAAATCAGACTTGCCGTGCCTGTCGGGTGGTCAAAATATTGGGGAGTCGATGCCGGGCATTTTACATACAAGGCATCAGGTTCTGTCAAATATACTCCATGGCCGAAACTGAGTTTTGAGATACTTGGTACCGCATCGGCAATAGGCCTGGATATACACGATATGTATTCAGGTTACATAATGCGCAACTACAGATATCTGAAAGCGGGTTCTGCAAATGATGAGCAAGACCATTATTACAGCGTGACGGGGCACATAAATTTCAAGGATCCTGTAAATATGTTGTTTATAGACGGAATCGTCGGCAAATATTGGAATGTTTTTCAGACATCCGCTACACAAGACTTTCTCGGAGACTATATAATACTGGGTACGGAGTATGCGCCGAGCATTGGAGAAAGTTTGTATGCCTCAATCGGAGGAAGCGTAGGCATATACGGTATTAATGGAAAATTCGGGGTAACGGTTTCCTACAGGGACTATTCCTCGACATCGATTCTTCAAAACGGGGTCCGTACACCGTATTTGTCGCAGACTGTCTCTTTCATGCCTGTTTTCTCCGGACGTTTTGCCGATTGGATAAGCATGGAATACAAATTACTTTATTCTCATAATATTCTTTCCTTGCCCGAAAGAGGGACTCATGATTCCAAGGATAATTTCAGCCATACATTATCCTTCAATATAAGTCCAATCAATAATCTGGATTTAAAAATTTCGGCAGAACACTATTTCACCATGTTTACGTCTGAACAGACAAAAAACGCGGTGCTTTTCGATGCTTCACTCGCTTATCGTTTCAACAATGGCCTGGAAATAAGCATTACCGCCCGCAATCTGCTGAACCAGCAGACCTATGCCTATTCCGTTTACAGCGGTCTTGAGGAATTTTCCTGCGAGTACCGTATAAGACCGTTGAACATACTTATTGGGGCGTTTTTCAACTTTTAACAAATTTTACAGACTACGATGAAAAGAATTTTGAATTTCCTCTGCCTCTCTATTGCTTTGGTGTCGTGCGGGACAGTCAACAACATGTCTCCCTGCCAAGAAAATGTAACCGTTTCTTTGAAAGAAGACTGTGTTGCCTGCAATCTTCATGAAAAAGATTTTCTTATATTCCGATTGGAATCGCTATGGTCAGAAGATGAGCCCTTTCCTGTAATAACCGGCCGGGCTCTCGAAAATTATAATGAATGGATAGCTTACATCGAAGATAAACCGGAGTACCGGAATATATTGTCCGAAAAGGAATACATGCGTTGGAAAAGGACGGTCAGGTATTTGATTGGCAGGTACTCCAGAAAATTCGACGACCTATTGTTCACTGTCCCCGGGAGGGTCATAGCCTATACCGAGAAATGCACGGATGTCAGAAAACTTTATCCTCGGCCGGATTGCGCCATGTACGGTTACGGAGTAAATACCAAGAGGTATCGTTATCTTGATTTCGACTATAAGCCAAGCAATATGGAAAACAATCCCGAAAAATATATATTCAGGACTTTCGTGAAAAATCATTCGAAAAATATGCTTGTGGCTATTGACAGGATTTTCCTTAAAAACAGCGATAAGGTGCTCTGTCTGATGTATACATGCGTGGGACTGTTCGATTACGTTTATGATAAAGACCATATATACCACTATCATGGAAGTACTTCATGGGAAAGGTATGATCCGCTGAAGAACCTGCCTATGGCCTTTGAGTTTATTTATAGGCATTGCGATCCGGTTTCCATTGAGGTATTGAAATCCTTAAAGGCTGTCCGTTAAAGGGACGTGGATATAGTTTATATTGATTTGTCATGAAAATATTTCCGACATACCGCCAGTTGGACTCGATGGATTGCGGGCCGACTTGTCTGAAAATCATAGCCAGGCATTATGGCCGAAATTATTCATTGCAACATTTGAGGGATTTGTGCCATGGAACTTTCGATTCAAGAAGATGACGATATTTTGGGATATGAGCAGGAAATTGCCGTATGTCTTGAACGGATGAAAGCGCAGATTGACAGTTGGAAGCTTTCATATCTTTTGACATCCCCGATTGACGGACATGTGTCCTTTGTGCGCAAATGGGACGAAGGACAGTTCATAGGTGCCGGAGAATCCTTTCTGACCGTAGTGCCCGCGGACAGCAGCATGGCTGTCGGCATTGTGAATATACCGCAGGCAAGTTTCGGTAAAGTCGCCGTCGGCCAAAAGGTCAATGTCTGTCTGAACGGCTATCCTTATATGGAATATGGCATGTTGGTGGGCGAAATCGGTTATCTTTCATCTGTTCCCGATGAAGCTTCCGGTTCTCAGGCTGAACCTCAATATACGGCAGAGATAGTTTTTCCCGACGGTTTTATAACTACGTATGGGAAAGAGTTGCGCCTCATACAGAAGATGGACGGTACGGCCGAAATCATTACTGAAGACCGTCGTCTCATCATGCGTTTCATAGAACCTATAGTGGCTTTGTTCCGGAACGGTATTTAAAATTGCTTTTTTAGAAGCTGTTTCTTAATACTTGAACTTGAATACATAATCCCCTTTCATCGGGTAGCCTTTTTGCGAGTAGAACAATTTCCACGGAAGGGTAAAGCCGTAAATGCGGCCCTTTTCGAGATCCGATTTTCCTATCTTCACGACAAGGCTGCCGGCATCATCCGGAACAATGGCCGGCCGGACTGTCACGACCCCGTCTTCATCATAAGGATAGGCTCCGGTATCCATGGACTCCGCATGCATCGGAAGCGAAAAGACGAATTCCACCGCAAGGGTATCGGAAGAATAGTTTTTACGGACCTTCGCGGAAACCACTTCCGGGAACAGCGAGGCATAATGTTTCCTCTCGCGCCTGATGTTTTTCGCAGCATCGTCAAAATATTCCGCAAGTTCGGGAACAAAGCCCTCGAAACTCCCGTAACCGTCCCTTCCTGCATAAAAATCCTCCATCTTCCCGATTGACGAATCCAACCAGAAACAACCCTTGCGGGCTGCCGAGGAAACCACGGATGCATAATCGAAGGACACAAGACCGTTATCCTTGAAATACAAGGCAGTACACAGGGATTGCAGCCAGTCGTAAACCAAACGTTCCGGCTCTTCCACCCCGTTTTTGCGCATTATGTTCCGGATATCGTATTGGTTGAAAAACACATCCGCCGCATCTTCGAGCAGACTTCCGTACTCCTCGACTATCGGCGACACCATCACCCCGCACAAATTCGAAATGACTCCGGGAATGTAGACATCGGCAGTACGCCCGTCTATTTGCTGCGGGTCAATCATCGTCGGGTCGAAAAACAGTCCGTACACCAGACTGGTACCGTCGATTATCCCGTTGTCCGGCATCAGATAACTGTTGGGACCGTTCACGAATGCCAGGCAAAGCCCGACCTTGGACATGTCTTTTCCGAAAAAGCCGCCGAACCACGAAGTATCGACAGGCGCGATTTTCGCCATCAGTTCATTGCCTCTGCGGTAAAGGGACGAATTGTCCACATAAAATTTATGAAAATTCGTTTCGCGGTAAAACCGGTCCGTCAGTTCCGCAAATTCTATGAAATCGTCTTCCGTCCACCTCGGATCCGTCTTGCACAGTGCGGCGATATCAGCATCCTGCGAGACAGAAATGCCCCCGTTTTCGATTACAAGGGCCTGCGTGGCCCTCGGAACGGCATCATAAGCGATACGATTTTCATTCCTGATTCGCTTCATGAATGTTATCAGGTCGTGTCCGGCAAATTCTGCAAAATAACTGTCTATCGCCGCATTGTAACTCTGCACTACCCCCTGGCGGTACTCCTGATACCCTGCAAGACGGGCCGCTATGCCGGTAAGCTCGAAACGCTCGTCCGCCCTGAACGATACAGTCTGCGCCAGGCAGCCCGCCGAAACCAAAATGCCTAAAACAAATGCGCTTATACTGAAAAATATACTTATGCGTTTCATCTATATGTCATTTTATGGGTTTATTCTGATTATGGATTTATCGATTGGCACTTACACCTTGTCACGGTCGTTATGCCGCCGCACGGTTTCATTCATATGCAAACTCGAAAGGATAATTTTCCATCATCGCATACTGGCGCATGCTGCGGAAACCGAAGCCGTTCACGAGTCCGCCGTAAGTCCTGCCTTTTTCGAAATTCCCCTTTGCAAAACTCACGGTAAAGGTGCGGTCGCCTTCAAAGCCGACGGCGACAGTCCCGGTCGGAGGCTGGACATCACTTCCGCCATAGCCCGAAGGGTAGATTCTCGAATCGAAATAACGAGGATTCATCGGGACGGAAAAAGTGAAGCGGAGTTTTACCGTATCTGCGGCAGACGAATCCACGGCAAAACCCGTTATCCTCGGATAGAGAGCCTCATATTTTTCTCTTTCCGACATGATGTCTTTGGAAAATTTTTTATAAAACCTGACGATTTCCGGCATGAAATCCTCAAAATACGGGTACTTGTCCCTGTGTCCATAAAACCTGTCCATCAGCTCAATGGTAGAATTGAACCAGAAAAATCCCTTATAGGCTGTAACAAAAGCGGAATATCCGTATGCATCCGATTCATACGAGCCTATCAGTCCGTACTCTTCTGGGTAGAGAAGGCCTTTCTCCCTGAAATACATCATCTCGCAAAGATTGTTGAGCCACTCGTGGGTCATTATCGAAGGGTCGCCGTATGCTATCTCTGACATGGATGCGCAGACATCGTCTTCGAAAAATATGACGTCCGAAGCACCGGCAAGCTCTTTCATGTATTTACCCGTTATCGGATTGGTAAAATTGTGGCAAAGTTCATGGATTATCACATCAGTGAAGCCGCACCTCTGCTGCACGCTTATGTTTTCCAGAGTGACTGTATTCGGGTCGAACCACAGCCCCATCAGTATGCCGAATCCCGGAACCGTCCCGGAATCCGTGAGGGCATAGTTACTCGGACCGTTTACAAACGAGATGTACAGTTCCGGAGACTTCAGGGGCCGGCCGTAAAACGACCTGAACCACGAGGTATCCACCTCGGCGAAACCGTTGACCAGCTCCTCCCCTTTGCGGTACAGTGCCGAATTTTCCTCGAAAAACCGATGAAAATCAGTTTTCCTGTAAAAATCGTCCATGTACTCGACGAATCTTGCAAAGGCCTCTTCCGTCCACCTCGGATCATTCTCGCAGAGTTTTTTCACATCGGCTTCCGGGTTGAGCGAGATTCCGCCGTCCTTTATGACAAGGAGCCTCGTGGCGGAAGGTATGGCGTCATATCCTATCGAATTGGACACCCTGATATTTTTAAGATGGTTTATCAGTTTGTGGAACCGATGTGGAGAGAAATAACCGTTTATCGCGGCATCGTATTCCGGAATCGTCCCCCGCGAATACTCATAATAGCCCGCAAGCCGTGCCGCTATGCCGGCAAGTTCGAAACGCTCGTCCACCGTAAAGGGCGCCGCAACCGTGGCAGCGGCGGGTTCGGTGTTTTCTTCAACGGCAGTTGCCTCAGCGGCGGTTGCTTCAACGGCGGTTTCCTCAACGGCGGTTGTCTCAGCGGCGGTTGTCTCAGCGGCGGTTTCCTCAGCGGCACTTGCCGGCCCGGGGGCAGACATGGCGACGGTTACGGCTGCCGGGCAGGAGGCTGAAAACGCTGTTGCCAGCCCGGCCAGCGGCAGTGTCGACAAAACAAAGAACAACAATATCCGTTTCATTATCTTAAAGTATTATTTTGATTCATTATTTCTGCTTTCCGGGAAATTTCTTTTAACGGCTTCAAATTTAAGAAAATTATCCTTGACTTCAAACAGATAAGGCCTATTTTTGTCTCCAGGCAGAAACATTGGGCAGATCATCCGCCATGAATTGACTCGTCGGAAAAGTGAACCATTTTTCCGGTTTTTCTGTACACTTTCCCACGGAAATATAGCCCCTACACTATTTTTCTCCGCACTTTCTGGGGAAAGTGAACCAAATTCCTGCAAATTCACGGCACTTTCCCCGGGACAAAATTAGGCAATCGCTTCTACGGCCATTCTGCTTGCATTCTTCGTTCGTCCTATCAGGGGAAAGTGAACCATTTTCCCGCTTTTTTTGTGCACTTTCCCGCCGAAAAAGTTGATTCTACCGCCATTTCGCCTTTTTTCCCCGGGAAAGTGAACCATTTTGCCGCGAATCAGGTGCACTTTCCCCCGGAGGTGAATTTATGAGGTGAATTTATAATTTATAAAATACAGATAGCATCCATGAAGTAGGCTATACTTCACAGTTCCATTTCGTGACAGATAAAGCAACATCCCGGGAGAAAAATGACGAGGCAATGATGAAAGAAGGAAAACCGGATTTTATCGGCATATTTTCCACTCCATGTCCATCTTGTTAGAATTTATAGTATTGATAATCAGTATGTTGTAAAAATACGGGCTGGCTTTGGGTACCTCAGAAAGGACCCAAGCGCAGGATGGTTTTTAGTAAATTATTAATTATCAATGACTTACAAAAGCACAAGCTGGCTATCAGGTTCGTCCCGTTCTGAAAAAAGTTTACCTGTCCTGAAAAGGTTGTAATTGCTTTATGGCTTTATGTCGTTGACGGCTTCCCCGTCAGTCATCCCGCCTGATCCCGCCTGCCTACCCAGTCGGTGCATGATAATTTTGAATGCATTGATAATCAAGAAATTAGTAAAACAGGTGCACATTTCGGCCGTTTAAAACTTTCGGAATGTGTACTTGAATTTTTAATATATTGATATTCAATTTGTTGCAAAATTATCTGCACCAGTACTTCCGCTACGTTCACTTAACCGCGAAATGAACCAGCCTGCCGCAGGCCACTTCACACCTGCAAGCGACTCCGGTACGGCAGGCGACTTCGCTCCCCCTGACTAGTTCAGACCAGCAAGCAACTTCAGCCGGACAGCTACAACAACTCCCGCCCAGCCTGTCACTTCATGCCAGAGAAGCAACTTCACGCCGGAGAGGCCACTTCACACCAGAGAAGCAACTTCACGCCGGAGAAGCCACTTCAAGCCAGAGAAGCCACCTCACGCAGGAGAGGCTACTTCAGGCCGGAGAGGCAGTCGGAGATGTTGCGCCGGATGCGGTCAAGTATCTGGGCACGTGTAAGCGACTCCTCGGTACGAGGAAAGCGCTCCCCGGTAATGTGCTCGTAAAGCTCGATATAGCGGTCTGTTATGCCGGCAACGACGGACGGAGTCATTTCGGGGATTTTCTGACCGGACTGACCCTGGAAACCGTTTGACATCAGCCACTCACGCACGAACTCCTTCGAAAGCTGGCGCTGCCTCTCCCCTGCTGCAAGCCTCTGCTCGTAGCCCTCGGCATAGAAGTACCTCGAAGAATCCGGAGTGTGTATTTCATCCATAAGATATATCCTGTCGCCGATTTTGCCGAATTCGTATTTGGTGTCGACAAGGATGAGCCCCATCTTGGCGGCAATCTCGCAGCCGCGGCGGTAAAGGGCACGGGTGTATTCCTCAAGGCGTTCATAATCCTCGCGCCCGACAAGGCCCGAAGCAATGATTTCCTCTTTGGAAATGTCCTCGTCATGTCCTTCGGCGGCCTTTGAAGTAGGAGTGATTATCGGCTCCGGGAACTTGGCGTTCTCGACCATGCCGTCAGGCATCGGCACACCGCAGATGCTGCGTTTTCCGGCCTGGTATTCGCGCCATGCATGCCCGGAAAGATAACCGCGGATGACCATCTCCACCTTGAACGGCTCGCACTTGTAGCCCACTGTGACCATAGGGTCCGGAACGGCCACTTTCCAGTTGGGGAGTATGTCCGAAGTAGCATCGAGGAACTTGGCGGCTATCATATTGAGCACCTGGCCCTTGTACGGTATCCCTTCGGGAAGCACCACATCGAAGGCAGAAATCCTGTCTGACACTACCATCACGAGGTATTTGTCATCTATATCATAAACATCGCGCACCTTGCCGACATATTTTCCACGGCATCCCTTGAAATCAAAATCAGTTTTTACAATGGCTTCCATATCATCAAAAATTAATACGAAAAATTATTAGTTTTGCACGGAAATTTCACCGGACGGATGAAATCCGCCACAAAGTTATTCGAAAAACGGAAATGAAGAATATCGGAAAGGCTTTTTTGTCAATAATCTTGCCGCTGACCATTATTTTTCCGGCCAAGGGACTGGCACAGGCGACAGACGGCGGGAAGAGGAAAGCCAAGACAGGCTGGAGCATAAACCCCTGCCCTGTCGTTGCTTACGAAACGGATTTGGGCTTCCAGTACGGGGCGATGTGCGACATCTATTATTACGGCGATGGAAAGGATTTTCCCGAATACGAACACAAATTATTCCTGGAAGCGGCATATTCCACCAAACATTCCGGACTTTTCCATATTTTCTATGACTCGGAACATCTGATAAAAGGTCTGAGACTCACGGCATCGGCGACATACATACCCGAAAGGATGCACAATTTTTACGGATTCAACGGTTTCGCTTCGCCTTATTTTCGCGAATTGGACAAAAACAGGGCAGAGAAAACGGCATATTACAACATCGATTACCAGATGCTCCGCGTATTTGCCGACCTCCAGGGAGGGCTTGCAAAGGATTTCCGCTGGGCGGCCGGAGCGGCATTTTACAGATATTTCATCGGGGATGTCAGACAGAAGCCATACGCGGGAAGCGGGAAAGGCTCGCTTTACCGTGACTACATCGATGCAGGGCTCATCGGAAAGGATGAAGCCGGAGGCGGGGCCCATATAGAGTTCAAGGGAGGTATCGTCTATGACACACGCGACCATGAAGCCGCACCGGGGAAAGGCATCTGGGCAGAAGCCATACTGTACGGCTCGCCGGATTTTTTCTCCACAGGATTCAATTACCTGAAAGGGGCCTTCCACTTCAGGCATTACGTACCGCTGTGGGGAGACAGGCTGGTTTTCGCCTACCACCTCGCCTACCAGGGAGTCCTTGCCGGGAAAGCACCGTTCTATTCGCAGCAGACCATTTCAAGCCTCTTCCTCTCGCGGCCTTCATCCGAAGGGCTGGGAAGCAGCAACACCCTCAGGGGAATCAACTATAACCGCCTGCTCGGGAACGGCTATGCCTGGGCCAATTTCGAGCTCAGGGCAAGGATTGTCAGCTTCGAGTTCATCAAGCAGCACTGGTACATAGCCCTCAACCCGTTTTTCGATGCCGGGGCGGTGGTGCAGCCCTACCGTCTTGAAGCGCAGGAAGCCACCGGAAACCGTCTGCTGTACAGCGGGGACAGCGAATCGCTGCACCTTTGCGCGGGAATCGGAGGGAAAATAGCCCTCAACTACAATTTTATCTTCAGCGGCGAAATCGGCTTCGCCCTGGACCGTCGGGACGGCAATTATGTAATCGCGCTGGGGCTGAATTATATTTTCTAAAAATTTTCCATCGCGACTAAAAATTTTTCATTGCAACACGAAGTTTTTATATATTTGCGCATTGATTCGAAAATTTTTATATGGATACTGAAACAAATTGGACATTTCTCATTGTAGTCATCGCCGTACTGCTCGCGCTTTTCATCGTATTGAAAGTGCAGCAGGCCAAGATTAAGAAACGAAGACAGGACAAAAACAGAAGGTAATCCATGGAAGAAATTTTCGTCATTCTCGGGCTCATCCTTTTGAACGGCATCTTCGCAATGGCCGAAATAGCACTTATTTCAGCAAGGCGCAGCAGCATAGCCTCGGATGCGGGCAAAGGCAATTCTTCGGCCAAGACGGCACTGAAACTGATAGACAACCCGGACAATTTCCTTTCGACTATACAGATAGGAATCACGTTAATCGGTATCCTCACCGGTATTTTCTCGGGAAACAAGATAGCGCAGCTGCTTTCGGAGGCGTTCATCAGATGGAACGTACCGGTAAACCTCGCCTCGGGGCTCGCACAGACTATCATCGTCATCATAGTGACCTACCTCACTCTCGTTTTCGGAGAACTCCTTCCGAAAAGGATAGGCATGAGCACGTCCGAGAAAATCACCAAGCTGATGGCCAAGCCGATGTACGCCCTGTCGATAATCGCATCCCCTTTCGTATGGCTGCTTTCCAAGAGCACGCGGATGTTCTACAAGATACTCGGCATACACGATTCGGCGGAAAAAGTCACCGAAGAGGAAATCAAGTCCATGATACAGCAGGGAACCGAAGAAGGGGAAGTGCAGCCTGTCGAGCAGGATATCATGCAAAGGGTCTTCGTCATGGGAGACCTGAAAATCAATTCGCTCATGACACACAAGAGCGATGTCGTATGGGTGGACACCGACGATGACATCTCAAGCGTGCTTCCGATACTCAGGGACAACATGTACGAAATGTACCCGGCGGCCAAACGTGACCTGGACCACATAGTCGGGCTCGTATCGCTGAAAGACCTGTTTTTCAACATAGACAAGAAGGATTTCCGTTGGGAAGACATAGTGCGCGAGCCGGTCTATTTTCATGAAAACATGAGTGTTTACTCGGTCCTCGAAGAGATGAAGCGCAAGAAAATCAGCCGTGCCTTCGTATGTGACGAATTCGGCGATTTCCAGGGAATCATCACGCTGAAAGACATACTCGACGGGCTTATCGGAGCCGTGACCGACGACCACGAGGAAGACACCATCATCAAACGCGAAGGCAATGAAGGCTGGTTCGTGGACGGACAATGCTCAATGTACGATTTCCTCTGCTATTTCGAAAGGGAGGAGCTTTATGAAAATGCCGACTACAGCACCGTCGGAGGCCTGATTCTCGACAAACTGGAGCACATCCCTACGGTCGGGGAACAGGTCGACTGGAAAGACTTCCATTTCGAGGTGGCCGACATGGACGGCGCACGCATAGACAAGGTGCTCGTGACCATAGAAGAACCGCAAGAGGAAGAAGGGGAATGATGCTTAAAGGCACATCCCTGAAAGCGACGGCGGCCATCGTCCTTCTGCTGTGCCTTGCCTGCACTGTTTCCCACGCAGGCAGAGAAGACGGCTCGGGCTTTTATTACGGCATATACGACGGGGATTATACCGATTTGGAAGAATGGCCTGAAGAAACAGTAATAGACGCCCTGATTGCCAACGGCATAACCGAAGCTACCGGAAATTATCTCGTTGCGTACAACACCACCCGCACGGCACTCGGAGTGGCATACGATGCAAGGAAAAACTTCGGAAAGGTATTCAGGAAACTCGTTTACTGCACCGAGGACGGGGTAACGCCTGCGGAAGATTTCAAACCGGCAAGCGCAATGCTTTCCGAAGCCAGTGCAGCTGCCGGTGCCGCCACTGAAGACGGGTACGGAATCCAGGCCGGCAGGATATTTTCCAACCCCACAGCCATCAAGCATTAATATAGGTAGCTGATTATCAATAATTTACGAAAACAACCGAAGGATTTGGGTACTTTCTGAGATACCCAAATCCTTCTCTATTTTTCACAATACACTGATTATCAATGACTTTCAAAACTACACTCTGGCTATGGGGTGAGTTTCGTCCTGAAAAAGTTTACCTGGCCAGTCCTGAAAAAAGTTTACATGTCCCGGAAAAAAGTTATCTTTACCGCAAAATTGAAAACTGTTCAAACAGTTACTAAAATTAAAATGATGGAGATGGAGAGAGAACTGAGGCTGGAGGATATCTATCATGTCTGCACCGACGGGATGTCCCGTAACATTTTATTCAAGGACGACAAGGATTTTATCAAAGGAATGAACGCAGTGGCCGTATGCAGGCTGACATTCGGCGTGAGGATTCTGTGCTTTTGCCTGATGTCCAACCATGTACACTTCATTATCAAAGGGACTTACGATGAATGTGTAGGATTCATAAGGCTTTACAAAAAACGTATGAACGGGCTGCTGGAGGGGGCGAACACGGACGTGTCGGTCAAACAGATTGATACGGAGGATTATCTTAAAACGGCAATTGCATACGTGTTGCGCAATCCTGTAGCCGCAAAGTTGCCGATAGTCCCGGGAGAATACAGATGGAGCTCGGGAAACTGTTATTTTGCCGATGGGAGCATGTATGGCCGACGGTTTACAAAAGCATCCGATTTCGGTTCAACTGAAATGCGGCAAAGGTTCAACACCCGCCATGCCCTGCCCGGTGATTATCTTATAACTGAAGAGGGAATCATTTGGCCCAGATGTTATGTCGATTACAAAACAGTCGAAAGGCTTTACCGCACTCCGGCCGCTTTTCTGTACCACCTTGCAAAAAACATGGATTCTGAAAAGAAGCATTGGGCCTGCTTTCCATCGAAGAAAAACTGTCCATCGCCAGGATTGTCCGTAAAAAATACGGAGCAAGCGCCAAACAGATTTCCCGCATAACAGGTCTCGACCCGCAACTGTTGAAAGAACTTTTGTAAATGCTGCGAGAAGTGTTACGCGGCAGGGAAAGGTGCTGCGCGACAGAAAGAGGTGCTGTGCAGCATGGAAAGGTGCATCGGGGCAGAAAATGTGTTGTGCGACGAGGAAAGAGGTTACGTGGCATGGAATTTTCCACCCCATAGCCAGCCCACTCTTTTGCAAAGTACTAAAAATCAATAAATTACCAAAAATAGCCCTGCGCTTGGGTACCTCAAAAAGTACCCAAAGCCAGCCTCTGTTTTCATAATACACTGATTATCAATACTTTCAAAAACCACACCCTGGCTATGGGGTGGAAAATTCCGGACAAATCCACAGCAATCCCGGGCAAACCACAGCAATTACCGCGCAAATCCCGGACAATTCCCGGCAGTTCCCCGTAAAACCATAAGCCATAAAACGAGAAAAACCGATAAAACTGAAAAAACGAAAAGCCACGGCCGAACGGAATAATTGAAAACAAATTACTATCTTTGCATGTTTAAGGTTTTCATGCCGCGGACTGACTGTTTTTAACGGTTTTCCCGGTTTTTACTGACGGTTGACAACAAAAAAGACATAAAAACAATTAATTTTCAAAAATAATGGAAAGGATTATCGAATGCGTTCCTAATTTCAGCGAAGGGCGCGACATGGCAATCATCAACAAAATCGTAGAATCGATAGAAAAATCCGGAGGGGTGAAAGTCCTCGACGTAGACCCGGGCGAAGCGACCAACAGGACGGTCGTTACTTTCGTAGGTTCACCGGAAAACGTGCTTGAAGCGGCATTCAACGGCGTGAAGAAGGCCGGAGAACTCATCGACATGAGGCACCACAAGGGCGCACACCCGCGTTCAGGGGCGACGGACGTACTTCCTCTCATCCCTATAGCAGGCATCACCCTCGAAGAATGCGCGGAGCTTGCAAGAGGCCTGGCAAAAAGGATATATGAAGAACTCGAAATCCCTTGTTATTGCTATGAGGCCGCAGCCATGAAGCCGGAGAGGAAAAACCTCGCAGTCTGCCGTGCAGGCGAATACGAGGCTCTTCCGGAAAAGATGTCCGACCCGCAGAAGGCACCTGATTTCGGCCCGGGAAAATACACCGAAAGGACCGCAATATCGGGAGCCACCAACGTAGGAGCGCGCGATTTCCTTATCGCCGTGAACTTCAACCTCAACACTACTTCCACAAGGAGGGCCAACGCGATAGCCTTCGATGTAAGGGAGAAAGGCCGTCCGGTACGTGAGGGGAACCCTATCACCGGCAAGATTGTAAAGGACGAAAACGGAAACCCAGTTATGAAACCGGGCACCCTGAAAGGTTGCAAGGCCATAGGCTGGTACATAGATGAATACGGCATAGCCCAGGTTTCGATGAACATAACCGACATCAACGCCACCCCGCTCCATGTGGCATTCGAGGAAGTATGCCGCGCGGCACACGAAAGGGGAATAAGGGTGACAGGCACGGAAATCGTCGGCCTCGTCCCTAAGCGCACACTCATCGAAGCGGGAAAATATTTTCTCGGAAAACAGCAGCGTTCTCTCGGCATAACCGAGGAAGGCATCATCAGGTGCGCCGTCAAATCAATGGGGCTCGATGACCTGAAACCGTTCGACCCTAAGGAGAAAGTAATCGAATACATGATGGTAAGCGAAGAAGAGGAGGCAGCAAAGAGCCGTCTTATAAGGATGACCTGCAAAGGTTTCGCAGAAGAGACGGCATCCGAGTCCCCTGCCCCTGGAGGCGGCTCGATTTCAGCATACATGGGAGCGCTCGGAGCAGCCCTCGGAACCATGGTAGCCAATCTTTCCGCACACAAACCGGGCTGGGACGAAAGATGGAAAGAATTTTCCGACTGGGCCGAAAAAGGCCAGGCAATCATGAGGGAACTGCTTGCCCTCGTGGACGAAGACACGGCCGCCTTCAACAAGATAATGGACGTATTCGCAATGCCTAAGGGCACGGAAGAGGAAAAGGCGGCAAGGGCCCAGGCCATGGAAACCGCTACCCTCTATGCGACCGAAGTTCCTTTAAGGACAATGAAGGCTTCGTTCAAAGCCTTCGAAGTGATACGCGCCATGGCCGAGACAGGAAACCCTAACTCGGTTTCCGATGCAGGAGTGGGAGCGCTTGCGGCAAGAAGCGCCGTACTCGGAGCCTGCCTCAACGTGAAAATCAATGCCGGCAGCCTGAAAGACAAGGCAAAAGCGGCGGAACTAATAGGTGAAGCCGAAAAAATAGCGGCGGATGCACGCCGCGAAGAAGCCGGAATCCTCGAAATAGTCGAAAGCAAGATAAAATAACGGGAGGAAACAGTATATGAATCTCAATGAATTTCAGAAAGACATTCTCGGAGGCATTCCGGACGAACTGCCCGCACCGAAACAATACGACAGGAGCATAAACCATGCTCCGAAACGCAAGGACATCCTTACGGACAGGGAAAAAGTCCTCGCCATAAAGAATGCCTTGAGATATTTTCCTAAAAAATACCATGAAATCCTTGCCAAGGAATTCGCCGAAGAACTCCGCGAATACGGTCGCATATACATGTACCGTTTCCGCCCGGACTATGAGATGTACGCCAGGCCTATAGACCAGTATCCGGCAAAATGCCGTCAGGCGGCAGCCATCATGGCCATGATACAGAACAACCTCGACTACAGGGTCGCCCAGCATCCGCATGAACTTATAACTTACGGCGGAAACGGGGCCGTATTCCAGAACTGGGCACAGTACCGCCTCGCGATGCAATACCTTGCGACAATGACCGATGAACAGACACTCGTCATGTACTCGGGACATCCGCTCGGACTTTTCCCGAGCCACAAGGACGCGCCGAGGGTAATCGTCACGAACGGAATGGTTATACCTAACTATTCTTCGCAGGACAACTGGGAACGCTTCAACGCAATGGGGGTTTCGCAGTACGGACAGATGACGGCAGGCTCTTACATGTACATAGGGCCTCAGGGAATCGTACACGGGACGACAATCACCGTGATGAACGCGGCACGCAAACAGCTCCGCGCGAGAGGCATCGCCCCTACTTTCGAGAACATCCACGGAATGCTTTTCGTGACTGCCGGACTCGGAGGAATGTCGGGAGCACAGCCTAAGGCCGGAGTGATTTCGGGCGTGGTAAGCGTTATCGCCGAAATAAACCCGAAGGCTACCCAAAAGAGATACGAACAGGGCTGGGTAGACGAAGTATATGATTCTTTGGACGCCCTGCTTCCGAGGATACGGGAGGCGCGGGAGAAGAAACAGGCCGTTTCGCTCGCATACCAGGGAAATATCGTGGACCTGTGGGAAAGGCTTGCCGAAGAAGGGGTACAGGTAGACCTCGGCTCCGACCAGACCTCGCTCCACAACCCTTGGGCCGGCGGATATTATCCTGTGGGATATTCATACGAAGAATCGAACAGAATGATGGCCGAAGAGCCTGAAAGGTTCCAGGAATGTGTCAAAGAGTCCCTCCGCAGACAGGCGGCAGCAATCAACAAACTGGCGGACAAAGGCATGTATTTCTTCGATTACGGCAACGCCTTCCTTCTCGAAGCATCCCGTGCAGGTGCCGACATCGTAAGGCCGGACGGCACATTCAGGTATCCTTCATACGTACAGGACATCATGGGCCCTATGTTTTTCGACTACGGCTTCGGCCCGTTCAGATGGGTCTGCATGTCCGAAAAACCGGAAGACCTGCAAAAGAGTGACGACATAGCAGTCAGAGTGCTCGAAGAAATAGCAAGCACCGCACCTGAAGAAATCCGCGGACAGATGGAAGACAACATCCACTGGATCAAGGAAGCCGGAAGGAACCATCTCGTGGTAGGCTCCCAGGCCCGCATACTTTACGCCGACTGCGAAGGCCGTACAAAGATAGCCCTCGCTTTCAACGAAGCCATCAGGAAAGGCGAAATCTCCGCCCCTATCGTACTCGGCCGCGATCATCACGATGTATCGGGCACGGATTCGCCATACCGCGAGACGTCCAACATCTATGACGGTTCCGCATTCACCGCCGACATGGCCGTCCAGAACGTCATCGGCGACTCGTTCAGGGGCGCCACCTGGGTATCCCTCCACAACGGCGGAGGCGTAGGCTGGGGCGAAGTAATCAACGGAGGCTTCGGAATGGTGATAGACGGAGGCAGCGACTCGGAAAGGCACATACGCGAAATGCTCCTCTGGGATGTGAACAACGGCATAGCCCGCCGCAGCTGGGCCCGCAACGAAGGCGCCATCTTCTCTATACAGAGGGAAATGGAACGCACTCCGGGCCTGAAAGTCACCATGCCTAACATAGCCGACGAGGAATTGGTACGGAACGCCCTCGGCAAATAGGAGACCGGTTTTAAAACATAAAAATTTTTAAATTTTCAATTGAAAAAGCAGAAAAAAGGACGTAAAATGATTCATCATATATCACACGAGCGGCTCACGATAGAACGTGTACGCGAAATAATCGAAAAAGGCTACAAGCTGGCCCTCGGCGAAGAGGCTAAGGCAGCAATCGAAAAATGCCGTAAATACCTCGACACCAAGATGGAGGACATAGGGCGCCCCGTATACGGAGTGACTACCGGATTCGGCTCGCTCTGCAACATAACCATCCCCGCCGACGACCTTTCGCAACTCCAGCACAACCTCGTAATGTCGCATGCCTGCGGCACGGGGGAAAGGGTTTCATCCGAAATAGTAAAAATCATACTGTTGCTTAAAATCCAGTCCCTTTCATACGGCAACTCCGGAGTGCAGCTGATTACGGTCCAGAGGCTCATCGACATGTTCAACAACGACATCATACCGGTTGTTTACCAGCAGGGCTCCCTCGGAGCATCCGGCGACCTCGCCCCTCTGGCACACCTCTGCCTGCCGCTCATAGGCATGGGAGAAGTCGAGTACGAAGGAAAGGTACAGCCGTCCTGCGAAGTATGGAAAAAATTCGGATGGGAACCTATCCGCCTCCAGTCCAAGGAAGGCCTCGCCCTCCTGAACGGAACCCAGTTCATGAGCGCGCACGGAGTGTGGTCGCTGATTCAGGCCGACAGGCTGAGCGAGTGGGCCGACAGGATAGGCGCCATGTCCCTCGAAGCCTTTGACGGAAGAATCGAGCCTTTCTACCCTCAGGTACACAGGGTAAGGGCACACAAGGGCCAGATGGCCACAGCCGACCGTTTCCGCGAACTTTTGGAAGGCAGCGAACTCATAAAGCAGCCTAAGACCCACGTACAGGACCCTTATTCGTTCAGGTGCATACCACAGGTACACGGAGCAACCAAGGACACTATCGCATACGTCCGTTCAGTAATAGAAACCGAAATCAACAGCGCGACGGACAATCCTACCGTCTTCCCTGACGAAGACCTCATTATCTCTGCCGGTAATTTCCACGGACAGCCTATCGCACTGGCCATGGACTTCCTCGCAATCGCCCTTGCCGAACTCGCCAACATCTCCGAGAGGAGGATTTACCTGCTGATTTCCGGAGAGAGGGGGCTGCCTAAGTTCCTCGTTGCGAAACCGGGCCTGAACAGCGGCTTCATGATTCCGCAGTACACGGCCGCTTCCATCGTAAGCCAGAGCAAAGGGTTTTGCATGCCGGCATCCGTAGATTCCATACCTTCATCACAGGGACAGGAAGACCATGTGAGCATGGGAGCGAATGCCGCGACCAAACTCGTAAGAGTGGTTCTGAACACCGAAAGGGTGCTTGCAATCGAACTGCTCAACTCGGCACAGGCCCTCGAATTCCGCCGTCCGCTGAAATCCTCACCTGCCATCGAAAAGATATTCGGCGACTACCGCAAGGAAGTGCCGTTTGTCGACGAAGACAGGTACATGCACCCGCTCATCGAGAAATCGATTGAATTCATAAGAAAATAATAATGAGACACCTGGTTAAAAACATAGGCACTCTTGCCGGTATCCTTGAAGACGGTTCCCTACGCAAAGAGGGAACCGCCATGGATGCCGTCGGTACCCTTGAAAACGCATACCTGACAATCGAAGACGGGAAAATTGCAGGCTACGGACCTTCGGAGGAAATGCCGGATGAAAACGCCTTCGACACTGTCATCGATGCCGGGAGAGGCTTCGTGCTCCCGTCTTTCTGCGACTCGCATTCGCATGTAGTCTATGCGGGAAGCCGTGACGGGGAATTCCTCGACAAGATAAACGGCCTGTCCTACGAAGAGATTGCAAGGCGCGGAGGCGGGATACTCAACTCGGCGGACCTGCTCCACAACACCTCCGAGGACGAACTCTACCGCCAGTCGGTGGAAAGGGTCCGCGAGGTCATGCGCATGGGGACAGGGGCCCTCGAAATCAAGAGCGGCTACGGCCTTACGACCGAAGACGAGCTGAAGATGCTCCGTGTCATAAGGCGGATAAAAGAAAACGTGCCAATCATCATAAAGGCCACCTTCCTGGGCGCCCATGACGTAGGCAGGGCATACAGGGGAAGGCAGGCGGAATACGTCAGACTTGTCTGCTCGGAGATGATTCCGGCAGTGGCCGCCGAAGGGCTCGCCGAATTTGTGGACGTGTTCTGCGACCAGGGATTCTTTACTACCGAAGAAACCGCGGCCATCATGGAAGCCGGGGCGAAATACGGCCTCAGGCCTAAAATCCATGCAAACGAGCTTGCCGTCTCGGGAGGAGTACAGGTCGGGGTAAGCCACAACGCACTGTCCGTAGACCATCTGGAACGCACGACACAGGCTGAAATCGAATCCCTGAAAGGCTCTGGCACGATGCCTACCATGCTTCCTGGCGCATCATTCTTCCTCGGAATGCCTTACGGTGCGGCGAAAGACTATATCAAGGCCGGGCTCGGAGTGGCATTGGCCTCGGATTACAACCCAGGTTCTTCACCGAGCGGAAACATGCGTTTCGTAATGGCCTTAGGCTGCATCAAGATGAAGCTGACACCAAACCAGGCACTGAACGCCTGCACGCTCAACACGGCATACGCCATGGGCATAAGCGATATGGCCGGTTCGGTGACAAAGGGAAAGATTGCCAATCTCCTCGTCACCGCGCCGATGAATTCACTGGCGTTCCTCCCTTACAGCTACCAGACCCCGCTGATAAGGAAGGTCATAGTAAAAGGGGACGTGCTCTGAAAAACGACATAAGGCCATGATAAGATTGATTGACGGACTGCAACTACCTGAAAAAGACCTGGATACAATCCGGGACATATACACGGGAGCTTTCCCTCCGGAGGAAAGACGCGACTGGAAACAGGTGCAAGGCCTGCTTGCCGGTGAAGGCTCTTTCTGGCTCAAGGCGGCATACGCGGAAGATGGACTGGTAGGGTTCATCACCGGATGGGATTTTACCGATTTCATCTATATGGAACATTTTGCCACAGCCCCGTCCGCAAGGAACAAAGGATACGGAGCCGTTATTTTCCGGGAAATACTTTCATCCTGCGAAAGGCCGCATGTCATCGAAGTCGAACGCCCGGACAACGAAATGGCCATGAGAAGGATAGGCTTCTACGAGCGCCTCGGACTGAAAATCAGCGACAGGGACTATCTCCAGCCCCCATACGCGGAAGGAGGCAGTCCGGTACCGATGTTCATCATGACCGACAAAGGCTACGAAAAACGCTGGGCGGAGGAAATCCGCAGGAAAGTCTATTCTGCCACGTCACCGGTGAAAACGCACTGAACGGAAACAATTATTTTTATTATTAAACAAAATTTCACATAAAAGACATGAACGACACTTACATTTCACCTCAAATCAAATACATCGGCGTAGACGACAAGGACATAGACCTGTTTGAAAGCCAGTACAAAGTACCGAACGGAGTCACCTACAACTCATACGTGATTTTAGACGAAAAGACGGCCGTGCTCGACACCGTGGACATGAGGCGCTGCGACCAATGGCTCGCGAACCTCGGAAAGGCCCTCGACGGAAGGCAGCCGGACTATCTCGTGGTACACCACCTCGAACCGGACCATGCAGGAAGCATAGCGGTATTTGCGGAAAGATATCCGGAAACAGTCATTGTACTGAGCAACAAGGCAGCCGGAATGATAGGCCAGTTTTTCGACAACATCGTTCCCGCACGCCTCAAACCGGTTTCCGAAGGTGAAACGCTGGCACTCGGCAAGCACGTACTGACCTTCGTCATGGCCCCGATGGTACACTGGCCGGAAGTCATGGTATCCTACGAAAGCACTGAAAAAATTCTGTTTTCGGCTGACGGATTCGGAAAATTCGGAGCGATGGATGCCGACGAGCCTTGGGATGACGAGTCGAGAAGATATTTCATCAACATCGTAGGAAAATACGGTGCGCAGGTACAGGCGCTGCTGAAAAAGGCCGCAACCCTCGATATCAAAACCATAGCGCCTCTCCACGGCCCTATCCTGAAAGAAAACCTCGGCCATTATATTGAAAAATACGACATCTGGAGCAGCTACCGTCCTGAAGAGGAAGGAGTCCTCGTCGCCTTTGCCTCGATTCATGGAAACACGGCGAAAACGGCACGCTACATAGCCGACGAACTGCGGTCCAAAGGTGTGACCGTTGCGGTTTCCGACCTTGCCCGCGACGACATGCACAAGGCCGTTGCCGATGCCTTCAGATTCGACATGATGATTCTTGCCGCATCTTCATACGATGCCGGAGTCTTCCCTCCTATGGAAAAATTCCTCAACCACCTGAGGGCGAAGAATTTCCAGAACAGGAAGGTCGCGATAGTCGAAAACGGTTCCTGGGCTCCGAGCGCCGGAAGGACAATGCGCGCCGCCCTTGAAGGAATGAAGAACATCACTATCTGCGAAAATTCGGTCACAATCCGTTCTTCGATGAAAGAATGCGACAAGACCGCAATAAACGCCATGATAGAAGAACTTATCGGCACAAAATAATTTTTATTTTAAAACGACAATAAACACCCCTCCGGCCATGTGGATAACAATCGGCATACTTGTACTTTCAGCGATTTTTTTCGTAAACGGGAAAATCCGCTCGGACCTGGTGGCACTCTGCGCCCTTGTCGCGCTGCTTGTCTGCCAGATACTGACACCGGAAGAAGCCCTGTCCGGATTTTCCAACTCGGTCGTGATAATGATGATAGGACTGTTCGTGGTCGGAGGGGCGATTTTCCAGACGGGACTGGCCAAGATGATAAGCTCCAAGATATTACGGCTTGCCGGAAAGAGCGAGACAAGGCTGTTCCTTCTGGTCATCCTCGTCACATCGGCCATAGGGGCATTCGTAAGCAATACCGGTACAGTGGCACTGATGCTCCCTATAGTTGTGAGCCTCGCCGCAAGCGCGAATGTGTCCCCGAGCCGTTTCCTGATGCCGCTGGCCTTTGCAAGCAGCATGGGAGGAATGATGACACTCATCGGTACTCCTCCCAACCTTGTAATCAATGACACCCTCGTTTCGGCAGGCCTCGAAGGGCTTTCGTTCTTCTCGTTCCTGCCCGTAGGCCTCATATGCGTGGCCGTAGGAATCCTCGTGCTGATGCCGCTAAGCAAGATATTCCTCAGCGGCAAGAAGAAAAAGAATGCCGGGACGGGAGGCAAGAGCCTCCAGCAGCTTGTAAAGGAATACGGGCTTGCAAGCAACCTGTTCAGGGTCGAGGTGTGCAGCGATTCCACCGTCATAGGGAAATCCATCATCGAACTCGACATACGCCGAAGATTCGGACTGAACATAATGGAAATCCGCAGGGGGGACTCGTCCCGCTACCGCTTCCTGAAAACAATCACCCAGCTGACCTCCCCGGAGACTACACTCGAAAACGGGGACATACTGTACGTATCCGGAAATTTCGATGAAGTAAGGAGATTTGCGGGGGAGTGCAAGCTTGACATCCTTGACGGACACCATACCGAAGAAGCCGTGAAGATTCAGGAAGGCAATTCATTGGATTTCTATGAGATAGGCATAGCGGAAATCATCATCGTGCCGACTTCGGGACTCATAAACAAAAGCATCAAGGACATAGACCTGCGGGGAAAATTCAATATCAACGTATTGGGCATACGGCGAAAGAGCGAATACCTCCTGCACGACCTCGGAGACATAAAGGTCCACGGAGGTGACGTCATGCTCGTACAGGGTAGCTGGGCCAACATAGCCAGACTGAACAAAGAGGATGCGGACTGGGTCGTTCTCGGCCAGCCACTCGCAGAAGCCGCGAAAGTGACCCTCGACTACAAGGCGCCGGTAGCAGGTGTCATAATGCTGCTAATGGTGGCCATGATGGTATTCGACTTCATCCCTGTGGAACCGGTAACGGCTGTCATGATTGCCGCCATCCTCATGGTACTTACCGGCTGCATACGCAATGTGGAAGCGGCATACAAGACTATCAACTGGGAAAGTGTCGTGCTGATTGCCGCCATGATGCCCATGTCGCTCGCACTCGAAAAGACCGGAGCTTCGGCCTGGATTTCGAACACCCTTGTCCAGGGGCTCGGAAGCTACGGCCCCATCGCACTGATGGCGGGGATTTATTTTACGACATCACTGATGACAATGTTCATCAGCAACACGGCGACAGCCGTACTGCTCGCCCCGATAGCCATGCAGAGTGCCGCACAGATGGGCATAAGCCCTGTGCCCCTCCTTTTCGCGGTAGCGGTCGGAGCAAGCATGTGCTTCGCTTCGCCGTTCTCCACACCGCCAAATGCCCTCGTCATGCCTGCCGGACAATACAAATTCATGGATTACATCAAAGTCGGGCTTCCGCTGCAAATCATCATGGGCATAGTCATGGTCTTCGTACTGCCGTTACTGTTCCCGTTCTGAGTGATTGGAATCCGAGTGACTGGAACCCGAGTGATCGGATGAACCGGTGACAAAGCCGGAAAGCACTTCCATGATTTTCGGAGCAAGAAGCGTACGGACATGTTCTTCTTCCATGAAATGCCCTCCCGGATATATCGCATAAGTCGGATAAGCCGCCCCTCCTCCGGCGTTATCACGGTCAGGGACGAGGCACCGGCATTTACGGCTATGGAAGAAATATTTTTCGTAAGTCGCGATTGATACTATCCCGCTGCGGCGGTAGTGGTCTTTCTTCCCGAAAAATGCAAAGAAGTAATCGGCACGGTCTCCGAGCATTTTCGGCGAACGCATGAGCGCGCGTGCCCGGTGATCGCGGTACGAATGCAGTATCTTCGCCTTGAAATGCAGCTCCTGACGGTCTCCCGGCTTGGGCCTGTAAATCTTTTCCAGCAACAGTCGCAGTCCCGGAATCCATACGAGGAAAGAGGCCGCATAAAGATACAGAGGGGCATTGAGCGACGGGGAAACAAGAATATGCGGCAAACCTTTGATGCGGATAGCCTGTACGGCCCCGAGGGACTCGCCGACTATGAGGTCCGGCTTGAGTTCTTCCATCCATGAAGCAATCTGGCCGTAGGCCTCGTCCGGATCAAAGGAATAAGTCCTTACGACTACATGGTACCTGTCCTGCGGCAATTCTTCGGAAAGTATGGACGGAATACGGCTGTCTCCTCCCCCTCCCATACCGTGTATGTAAAGGATGACGTAATAATCCCTATCAGGCCGCTGACGCTCTACCGTATCGAGAGGGCAGAACTGGCCTTCCGGGAAAATTCTCATATAATTTTCTATAGCCTCCGGAGAAATATTTTCCTTATCCGGTATGAACTGCTCGTCGGCTGAAAGCATGAGCAGCTTGTCCCCCACCTCAAGGCTCATGTCCCCGTTCGGCACCTTATAATCGTCCCCGCGTTTTACCATGATGACAAGTACCCCTTTCGGGAAGCCGACGTCCATCAGCAGAGGCCCGTTCGAAAGGATTTTTTCGTCCACCGTTATGTCCCAGACTTTGGATTTCAGGTCTTCCGGCAGCTCCACCCCGAAGTCATTCCCCTCTTTCGGAGTCGCGGCGGTAAGTTTCAACGTCTTCGCGAAATAATTCACGGTAGTGCCCTGGACAAGCAGCGAGACGAGGGTTATGAAAAATACGATATTGAATATGTTGCGGGCTCCCGGGACGTCCTCTATGACAGGATATGTCGCGAAAATTATCGGAGCCGCACCCCTCAGGCCGACCCATGAAACATAGAGCTTGCTCTTGAAAGAAAATTTTCTGAACGGGAGCATTGTCAGGAAAACGCTGAGCGGACGGCCCACGACAATCATGAAAATGGCTATCAGCAGGCCCGGCACGGCTATCGGAAGCATCTCCGACGGGTTCACGAGCAGGCCGAGGGTGAGGAAAATCACTATCTGGAACAGCCAGGTCATGCCATCGAGGAATTTCGTCGTCTCCCGTTTGTTTACCAAAGGATTGTTCCCCACGACCATGCCGGCTATGTAGACCGCGAGATAGCCGTTGCCCTTAATCAAATCCGTAATCGAAAAGGTGAAAAATATGATGCAGAGCATCAGTATGGGATACAGCGACGAATAATGCAGGTTGATTTTATTTGTAATCCACACGGCCGCCTTTCCCATGCCGAAACCGGCCAGCGCGCCGATGGCGAGTTGGGCGAAGAAGGTAAGTACAATCGAGCCGAAAGAGGAATTGTCACCCAAAAGTATTTGTATCAGCACGATTGTCAGCATATAGGCCATAGGGTCGTTACTGCCGCTCTCGAACTCCAGGAGAGGCTTCAGATTGTGCTTCAGCCCTGTTTTCCTGCTCCTGAGCACATTGAAGACGGAGGCGGAATCGGTGGACGACATGGTGGCGGCAAGCAGCAGCGAGAATACCAGAGTATATCCCGCCATGTCGAAAAGCCTGTTGCAGAGGAAATAGATGAAAACTCCGGTGATTAACGTCGTGAGCAGGACCCCTACGGTAGACAGGGCGATACCTGGGGCTAGCACCGGCCTGATGCTCTTGTAATCCGTATCCATTCCGCCGGAAAACAGGATGATGCTCAGGGCGACCATTCCGATGAACTGGGCAAGGTTCATGTCGTTGAACTGAAGTCCGAGTCCGTCCGACCCGAACAGCATCCCCGTAAAAAGGAAAAGAAGGAGGACGGGGACACCGAATTTGAAACTTGCACGACTCGCGAGCAAGGCCACAAAAATTATTATCGAAGCTATGAGAATGAAATTACCGGCTGTCAAATACATCTTGGTTTTTTATTTGTGAGGACGACAAATTTACAAAAATAATGCTTATATTTGTCGGATATAATGGAATATTTCATAAGGTTTACCGTTAAAATTTTGACAATTTGAATTATAATAACTTTAAAAAACATTTGAAATGTATTTGAAATCGATTACCGCAGCCGCGTTACTGTCGGCAATTTCTTTCGGTGCAATGGCCCAGGAGCCGCAAAAGGGAGAACCTGAATATCAGTTCACTACCATCAAGGAACTTCCTATCACTTCTATCAAGAACCAGTACATGTCCGGCACCTGCTGGTGTTTTTCCGGCCTTGCATTCATAGAGTCAGAGCTCATCAGGATGGGCAAGGGAGAGCATGACCTTTCAGAAATGTTCGTCGTTTCCCACTCATACTCGGACAGGGCCGTGAAATATGTACGCATGGACGGCAAATTCAATTTTTCAGCCGGTTCTTCATGCGAAGACGTGCTCCATGTAATCAATGACTACGGCATCGTGCCGCAGGAAGCCATGCCGGGATTCAATTACGGTGAAGAACTGCCTGTACACGGTGAAATCGACGCCGTGACACTGGCATACGTCCAGGAAATCGCAAAACGCCCTAACGGCAAGCTCTCGACTGCATGGAAGCGCGGTTTCGACGGTATCCTTGCGGCTTATTTCGGAGAATATCCTGAAACCTTCACATATCAGGGACAGGAATATACCCCTAAGAGTTTTGCAGAAAGCCTCGGAATCAATCCTGACGACTATGTATCCATTACATCATACAACCATCATCCGTTCTACTCCCAGTTCGTTCTCGAAATATGCGACAACTGGAGATGGGATTTCTCATACAACGTACCTCTCGATGACATGATGGAAATCATGTACAACTCCATCGACAAGGGATACACCATCGCATGGGGTTCGGATGTGAGCGAAAGGGGCTTTACCCGTGACGGTATCGCCGTTGTAGTCGACGAAGCGGCGAAGAAAGCCGGTTCCGACCAGGAAAAATGGGTAGGAAAATCGGAAGAGGCACAGCCTGAAAAACTCCTCCCTGCCGAGCTCGAAATCACCCAGGAACTCCGCCAGATCGGTTATGACAACAAGACTACAACCGATGACCACGGAATGCTCATCTACGGTATCGCCGAAGACCAGGACGGCAACAGGTACTTCATGGTGAAGAACTCATGGGGTGATGCAGGAAAATACCACGGGATATGGTATGCATCCGATGCCTTCGTAAGGTACAAGACCATGAACATCATCGTCCACAAGGACGCCATTCCTAAGGATATCAAGAAGAAACTCGGTATCAAATAAGGTAAGGCATTAAACTGCAATCCATGGGATTATCAAGACATATACCAAATACGATAACACTCCTGAACCTTGTTTCAGGAGTGTTCGGTATTATTTACGCGGCTAAAGGCGATATCGGCTGTGCCTTCGTGCTGATGCTCGCGGCAGCCTTGTTCGATGTGCTCGACGGCGCGGCCGCACGCGGGCTCAAAGCCTACTCGGCCATAGGCAAGGAACTCGATTCCCTCGCCGACCTCGTAAGTTTCGGCACCCTTCCGGCGCTGATGCTCTTCTACATGATGCAGGAAAACTTCATAGGGCCGCTATGGTTCACCTACATACCTTTGCTGCTCGTGCCTTGCGCCGCATTGAGACTGGCCAAATTCAACACCGACGAAACGCAGGCACACGGCTTCAGGGGCCTCCCTGTACCGGCCGCCGCAATGTTCATCGGCTCGGTGGCAGCAATTATGGATTTATATGAAATCGGCTGGATTCACAACCTGATGGCAAGGAGCTTCATAGCCATGCCGGCCATAGTCTACATAGCTTGCAGGCTGATGTTGAGTCGCGTTCCGATGGCCTCGCTGAAAAGCTTTTCCAAAGCTTCCGGGACACAGGGCAACGGGACACGGGACGGGGCACAGGATGAAGCAGGGGCTTCCGGACAGCAGCCATACGGCTCACGGGCCGCACTGATTGCCATTTTCGCCACTCCGATTGTTGCCGGCATCGCGGTACTCCTCACCTTCCTCGCAGACGGCTTCCTCCACGCACTGGCAGGAGGCATCTGCACATTCTCCACGGCATACATCATTATAAACACCATAGCTGGCGGAATAGCTCGTTACAGAAAGCAGTGAAGGATTTGCAGAGTGATAGGGCGATGGATTTGCGGGGCATGGATTTGCGGAGCTGATTTTTCAACGTCGGGAGCGAGTAAAATATTTACAAGTAACTGATTGTCAATTATTTAATAAAATTTAACTCACTTTTGACCATGTCCGCATACCCCTCAAAAGCGAGTTAAATTTTAACAATCAACTGATTATCAATAACTTAACAAAACACAACTCGCTCTAAACTTTTTCGGGCGGCCAGGGAACCTGCATCTCAGATGACGAATTGGCTGGAAGAGGGACGAAGGAGGAAAATCGGATTTTGTCGGCAAATTTTCCACCCCACAGCCAGCCTTCTTTTCTGGAGCAGCTGATAATCAATAACTTGCAAAAACAGGGCTGTCTTTGGGTACTTTCTGACATACCCAAAGACAGCTCCAATTTTTATAAAATGCTGATTATTAATATATTACACAATTAACAGATGGACATCGGGTGGAAAAATCCCCCGCACAAAAACGCGCTACACAAAAATACCCCCGCGGGTTTCAGCTCACCATAGCATTTACTTCGTTCTCGATGGCGGCAATCCTTTCGTCGGCACGGACGGCGGCATCGGTCAGGGAACAGCCGTCGGCTTTTTCGGAAAGCCCGATATAGAACTTGATTTTGGGCTCGGTACCCGAAGGCCTGACTGTCAGCACGGTACCGTCTTCCGCAACATACTGGAGCACATTCGATGAAGGCAGGCCTGTCTTTTCGGGTTCAGCATAATCGATGACACGCGCGACAGGAGCACCTCCTACCGATTTCAAAGGAGCGGCACGGAACTCCGCCATGAGAGAAGCTATCTTTTCAAGCCCGGATTTTCCCTTCATTGTATATGAAAGCAATTTTTCACGGTAATAGCCGTATTTCGAATAAATCTCCTCAAGCAGGCCGTAAAGTGTCTTGCCCCTGTCCGCCGCCCATGCAGCGGCTTCGGCTACCATGGAACAGGAAATCACCGCATCCTTGTCGCGCACGAATTCTCCGACATTGAAACCGTAACTCTCCTCGCCTCCGCACACGAAGACCGCACGCCCTTCGTTTTCCTCCACTACCTCGGCGATATATTTGAAACCCGTAAGCACATCGTAGGTCCTGACTCCGAAATCAGAAGCTATGGCCTTCAGCAGCCCGGTGGTTACGATAGTCTTGACTATGTACGGGTTCCGACAGGAGAGTTTCCCGAGTTCCTTCCAGCGGGTGAGTATGTAATATGTCAGTATGGAGGCTGTCTGGTTGCCGTTCAGCAATATCATCTTACCGTTGCCGTCACGTACCGCCACCCCTACCCTGTCGGCATCGGGATCCGTTGCAAGGACTATGTCGGCATTGTTGCTCTCCGCCATTTCAAGAGCCATTTTCAAAGCCGACGGCTCCTCAGGATTAGGAGATTTCACGGTAGGAAAATCCCCGTCGTTCACATCCTGTTCCGGCACATGGAAAACGTTTTTGAAGCCGAGCATGTCAAGGGCACGCGGCACGAGCCTGACACCGGTCCCGTGCAAAGGAGTGTAGACAATCCTGATATCATTGTGACGTGCGACGGATTCCGGAGAAAGTGTCAGCGAGAGTATGTCCTTCAGATAAGCCGAATCCACATCCTCGCCCATCGTGCGGATAATTCCGGCACCTTCTCCCGGGACGAACCTGACTTCGGCCGGGCTGCCGATACGGTTTACCTCCGCCACGATTTCCTTGTCTACCGGAGAAGTCACCTGCCCCCCGTCGGACCAGAACACCTTATAGCCGTTGTATTCTTTCGGATTGTGGGAAGCCGTAATCATCACCCCCGCCACGGCCTTTTTCAGCCTTACGGCATAACTCAGTTCCGGAGTAGGCCTCAGGCTATCAAATATATACACATCGAAACCGTTAGCCGAAAGCACATCCGCCGTTATCAACGCAAATTCGCGGCTATGGTTGCGGTTGTCGTGCGAAATGCAGAGACAGGTACCTACAACCGGATGGTGCTTCCTGATATAATTGGCAAGGCCCTGCGTAGCCATGCCCACGGTGTAGCGGTTCATCCTGTTCGTCCCGGCACCCATTATCCCGCGGAGTCCTCCGGTACCGAATTCGAGGTTCCTGTAAAACGCATCTTCAAGCGCGGCAGGGTCTCCTGCCATCAACGCCCTTACTTCCTGTTTCGTAGCCTCATCGTAACCGCCGTCGAGCCAGCTCTGGGCGACAGCCCTGTAATCCCTTTCCATAATCGAATATTTTTTAGTCCGTTTTTTCGAAACTGTTTCCAATAATAACATCCTTCAAATTTACCGATTTTCTTGGCATGAAGAAAAATTAATGCTTATTTTGCAGGAAAATTGTTTTAAAATAAAGATATTTTCATAAATATGAAACATTCAGGTCTCGTTCTCGCCGCGATAACGGCGGCACTGCTGATTTCAGGGACTACCCACGCAGAAGAATTTCCCGACAATACCGGAAAAATCCGTCTCACCGAGGAAAACATTTCAGGAAAACTGCCGGAAGGCATCCTCAACGACATACCGCAGGAATATTACTGGAACGGCAGGAAATTCGTTTTCTCGAAAGAACCTGCAAAGAAGACCGTCTTCCCCGAAAACATGCCGGCCGGGGCAGTAAACCCGACCTACTCTCCGGACAGTACGAAGATAGCATATACGAAGGGAGGGGACCTTTATGTATACAATGTCGCAGACGGGAAGGAAATCAGGATTACCCATGACGGCAACGACATGATTACCAGCGGATACGCTTCATGGGTATATTATGAGGAAATACTCGGACGTGCCACGAATTACAAGGCTTTCTGGTGGTCTCCGGACAGTCGGAGAATAGGGTTCTACAGATTCGACAACACCGGAGTGCCGGTTTTCCCGATTTATCTGTCCGACGGACAGCACGGTGAACTGTTCAGCTACCATTATCCGAAAGCCGGTGACAGGAATCCCGAGGTAAGAATCGGGATGGCCGACATATCTTCCGGAGAACCTGAAACCGTATGGGCCGATTTCGATGAAAAACTTGACCAGTATTTCGGAATACCTTTCTGGGGCGACGACAGCAGGGAATTTTACATAGCGCACATGCCGAGGGTTCAGAACGAGCTTACCCTCTATGCCGTCAGCGCGGAAAACGGGGAGAAGCGCCTCGTCTACGAGGAATCCTACCCTACATGGATAAACTGGATGCAGGAAATAATCTTCGAGAAGGACGGACTTTACATGGTGCGCGATTTCGAAGGCTGGCAGCAGATATATTTCCTGCCGTATGACGGAAGCGGGGTAAAAAGGATTACCTCGGGGGAAAACTGGGACATATCCCTTGTCGGCGTGGATCCGAAGAACGACGACATCTTTTTTCTTGCAATGCGCGCTTCAAGAATAAGGCGTGCGCTTTACAAGGCCGACACGGATGGGAACATCACGGCCCTCACGGATGAAGACTATGATGTGCACAAGGTCGTATTTTCAGATGATTTCAAACAGTTTGCAGCGACTTATTCCAACGCGGTCACTCCTCCGAAAGTCTCCGTTTTCCGCACAGGTAAATACAACCGCGACGGAAGCCTTAAGGAGGAAATAATCGCCGACATGAAAGGAAGCGGATTCAACAGTTATGCCATCGCCATGCCGGAAACAGTGTATCTCGAAACCGAAGACGGCTTTATCCTTCCGGGGCTGATTTTCTATCCTGTCGATTTCGACCCTTCGAAAAAATATCCTGTCCACTTCGATATTTACGGCGGCCCGGACACTCCGATGGTACGCGACAGATGGAGAGGGATAAACGATGCCACCCAGTGGTGGGCTAACAACGGCATCATCGAGGTAATCGTGGACAACCGCGCCTCGGGATGCTGCGGAAGAAAGGGTCTGGACATGATTTACCGGAACCTCATGAACTACGAGTTGCAGGACTTCATAGCATGGTCCGAATATTTCAAGTCTCTTCCACACGTGGACGGCAACAAGATAGGTGTCGAAGGATTTTCATTCGGAGGCACGATGACGGTGATGTGCCTTACCAAGGGACATGAACATTTCAATTTCGGAATAGCCGGAGGCGGGGTATACGACTGGATGCTGTACGATTCACACTACACCGAACGTTATATGGATACTCCGGAAAGGAATCCGGAAGGATATGCCGACAAGGTACTGAACTATGCGGACATGTATCCTACCGAATACATGAAGACAGTCTCGGGCGGCACGGACGGAGAGCCTGCATCAGGGCACGGCATCGACATGTCCAAGCCTACCCACATGCTGAAACTCACCCACGGAACGGCGGACGACAACGTGCATTTCCAGCAGACGATGCAATTGGTGGACCTGCTCCAGAAAGAGGGCAAACGCTTCGAGATGATGATTTATCCGGAAGGAAAACACGGATACCGCGGTTACCAGGCGGAACATTTCAATGCGGCCAACAAGTTCTTCTGGCTGAAATGGCTCAAGGACATGTAGAAAAACCGTTTCAAACGGCTTCCAGGCATCATTGAAGCCTTTCAGCAAGAAACAATATATTTTTTCCGGCGGCACGGCATCCCCAGACATGGAGCCCTCCGCCGGATTTGATTTTCAGCCGGCGGGCAAGTTCTTCCGATGACAGAGGGATGTTTTTGGCTGTGACATCGGCACGTCCCTTTATTTTATCAGAGACCTCCGCAATGCCTTTTTTATCGAAAGAAAATACATCGATGATTCCATACGCCTTTCCGGGGATTCCGCACAACCTTCCGGAAACCTCTCCGTCTTCGCCGGAACGTCCCAAATAAAGGTGGGTGCTCACATCCAGCTTCGTCAGGGAAAATTTTTCAGCGAAAAGGTTGTAGGCCCCGGCCTTGAGGATTGCAGGCGAAGGCACGTACAGGACCATCCCCGGCCTGATTTCATCGGCGGATTCCAGAAAATACGGCGATGCGGACGCTTCTTCCTCCTTGGAAAACCCGAAAATATCAGTTATGCCGTCATCGGAAAGCGAAACAGCCACCCGTTTTCTCTTTTCCACGGCGACATGGCTTCTCTCCACAGCGCCTTGCATTTCCTTGCCCGCCACGGGCACGGGCCAGTCCCTGTCCAATACGAGCAAAAGCTCCTTGCATTCTCCTGCGTACGAAACCACATGGATTTCACGGCATTGCGGAAGCGATTCGAACACCGAGTCCAGGTCTTCCATAGGCGAAATCTTCACGAGAAAATAACGGCAATGCCTGAAAACATCCCCGACGAAGGCCGTTATATCGGGTTCATAATCCCTGATGGAAAACGTCCTGCCTCCCCCGCTGTTCCTCCGGGCAGGGTCGGCATACACCAAAGACGGTTCCGATGCGGAAAGCAAAAGCCCGATGTTTTCCTGCGAAACCTCCTCGTTGCGGACTTCTATGTTATCCCTGCCGAGCACCTTGAAATTGTGCCTCACGCAATCCGCAAGCAAGGCATTCCTTTCAAAACAAACCACACGGGAACAGACCCGGGACATTCGGCAGGCATCGGCCCCGAGCCCTCCGGTAATATCCGCAACGACGGCTCCGGGAACGAGGGACTGCACGAGAGAGGCCTTATAAGCCGCACATGCGCCCGAACTGCACTGCTCCGTACAAAGGCGGCCCGGATACAGAAGTCCATCCACCGCCGCAAAATCAGGAAGTTTGCGCGACAAGCGTTTCCTTCCCGATATGGTATCAACGGCAAGGCGCATGTCTATTCCGGGATATTTCGCGGCATTGAAAAGAAGACGGTCGCAATCGTCCCCGGCGTGCTCCGAGGCGAAAGCGGCCGTCCGTTCCAGAATATTTTCATTTTTTCCCATCGTTTTCCTCTCTTTCCGTCCTTCATACAGGCTTAATGCGAGACAAAGTTACCGATTTATCCCGAAAAATTCCCAAATGATTTGTATTGAAAATTTGCATATAACACTGATTTTTTTAAAATTGCACAGACATTCGGGCATTTATAAAAAAAACGCAATATCATGAAAAAAATCATCATCGCATTATCGGCCCTGCTGGCAATATCGGCACTGGCGACAAGCATCCAGGCCACGGATGGAACGCCGAAGGAAGAGCAACTTCTGTCATGGCCCGTAAAAGGCAAGGCTGCCGGAGAAGACATAATCTACCGGCCTCAGGAATACATCGGGAGAGAACTCAATTTCGGCGACCTTTACATCGGGGCCGCATTCGGAGACACTATCATCGCACCAGCCGACGGAACCGTGATTTCCTACGGCATTCTTATCAAGACATCCATTAATTCCATGTCCACAGTGGGATGCAGGGCGGAATCCCCTACCCTCGACGCTTTCCTCGAAGATGCGAGAAAACCGGAAAACTCGTATTCCGTGCCGAAGAAATACGTTACCGGATATGTGTCCATAAGAATCGATGACGGCAGTACAATAAACATTATAGGCATTGAAGGCGACAAGGAATACAAGACCGGAATGAAAATCAGGAGAGGCGAATATTTAGGGACAGCCGGCTATGCCTACAAGGAAATCGAGAAATCCCATATCCGTCTCAGCATCTCTACCCGGAAAGGTACCGTTTCCGACCCGATGGCACCATTCGGACTGACAAGCACGTTCATCGCCCCTGAAAAGCTCGTCATACCCGAAACACTTACACGGGAAAAGGCATTGGAAGACTTCGATATTCTCATCGGTTCCATCGAAGAACTGTTCCCGTCCGTTTATGACGTAGTAACTCCCGGGCAGCTTGCCGCATTCGACTCTACAATGAGGGTCCGCATCGGAAGCTCGGACAAGATAAGCTACCAGGATTTTTATGACATCGCATGGAGAACCGTCGCCTTCATACACGACAGCCATCTAAACATGCTTACACCGGATCCCCGTTTCGAGTCCTACAGGACATTTTACGCCCCGCACATCATGTTCGGCAAATTCGGCGACTCGCTTACAGTCACATACGTACAGGAAGGTTATGAAAACATGACAGGAAAATGTATCGTATCCGTGGACGGAATCCCGGCAGACAGTTATATCCGGTCGATAGAAGAACTCATTACCGGCTACGACACGGGAAACGAAAGCATCAGGGACTTCTATATGGCATACAACTGGAACCTCATGTACGGGCACAAAATATTCGAGCCGAGAACGACCGTACTCGAATTCAGTGACGGTGAAAAATTCACTGACGAATGGGTTCCGAGCACAAAAATCCGCAAAGTCACTCCCTCGATGACAAAAAAAGGGGTGCAATATTATGAAAAACGGGAAAAATACAAAGACACCCCATACGTTTTCGAAGCCTTAAACGATTCCACGGCATATTTCGGCCTGTCCACCTTCGTTTTAGACGAAACACAGACAGAAACCCTCGCCGATTCCCTTGGAAAATATTTTTCCTACCTTTATATGATAATCGACCTGAGGAACAACAGCGGAGGCCATGTAGAGATAGAACGTAAGTTGCTCACATGGTTTCTCAACGGGCCGTCGCGGGAAACAGACTCCTATTCGTACGTGAACAAAACCGGCGGTTTCAAGTACCTTAAATATTCCATGAACTACGACACTTCCCAAATCATTTTCCCTGATGCAGTAAAAGATGAAAACGGAGAAGGCTATTTCGTAACAGGCGAGATAACCTCCAACGACAGGATAATGCCGGACTCGCTCCTGAATTACAAAGGGAAACTGTATGTACTTACAGACGAGACATCGATATCCGCCGCATCGGCCTTTCCGGCCACGCTTGTGCGCAACCACAGGGCGGTAACCGTAGGAAGGGAGACAGCTTCCGGCTATCATTTCATGACGGCATTGAAATTCGCACAGATACGCCTGCCAAACTCCTACATCATGATAAACATCCCTTTGGTAAAGGAAGTGTTCGACACCGCGGTCACGCCGCGCACCCCTGCCGGAAGGGGCCTGATGCCGGACTACCCTGTACCTCTCAGTTATGAGGAGCTCTATACCGCCGGAAACGACATCGTATTGGACGAAGCCCTGCGGCTTATCTCGGAGGGCAAATATCTCGGGGAAGACCATTTTGCCTTCCTCGACAAAGAGCCACGCAACCGCACTTGGATGTATGTGGTCCTCTGCTGCATCGCGGTCATCATCACCGCTGCCGCCATTTCCCGCCGTAAACGCAAGTAAGAAGCACCATTTATATATTCTTTTTCGCACAAAAGAAGCGGAAAAACACTATATTTGCAGCCGGTTTTCATAAATTGATTTTTATTTATTTACAAACACGATTGAAAATGAAAGGAAAATTTTTATCATACGCCATTATGGCCGCAGCAACCGTTTTCGCACTCTCATCATGCACGAAGGAAGTGATTCCGCTGCACCTCACCGTATCCACGTATGAAGTCGGTTTCGGAGCGGAAGGCGGAAACGAACAGATTAATTTCTGTTTTGTGGGAAGCTGGGCCGAAGCGAACGAAGAATGCGACTGGATAGAGACGAAGATTTTCATTTCACCGGACGACGCTTCGATGAAGATACTGAGCATAGATGTCAAGGAAAACACGACCGGAGCCGAAAGGGAAGGGGAAATCATTGTGTCCGTATTCCGTGAAGGGAAGAAGACAGGGTCCATAGCGGAAAGGCTCGACAGGGCCGTGAAAGTACGGCAGTCGGCAGAACCGTCCCAACCGGAGGCTCAGTCCGCTGAATAATATTCTTCCGGAAAATTAACCAGATATACTTTCTCCACGGCACGGGTGATTGCCGTGTAAAGCCATTTCAAGTCGTCAACAGTGGGCTCGTTCCACAGCATATTGTCTATAAACACGCATTTCCACTGTCCTCCCTGGGACTTGTGGCAGGTAATCGCGTATGCGTATTTCAGTTGCAGGGCATTGTAATAAGGGTCTTCGCGTATCAGCTTGTACCGCTTCGCCTTGGAGCGCGTATCCGAGTAGTCTTCATTGAGGCCCTGGAAGAGCATCTCCTGTTGCCCGGCCCCGAGCGACGCGGTCTCGCTTTCAAGGGTATCCAGAATCACCTTGGCCGTCATTTCCGCCTCCCCGTAATCCGTAAGGGAGAGCTCGGCGGTCGCAAAATGGAGCCCGTAACGCTCCTCGTACCTGTAAATCCTTTCGAGCCGCGCCAAATCGCCGTTGGCGATAAAATCTATGTCTTCGAGCCCGTCCAGAAACTGGTAACAGTTTTTCACTATCATCAGACGTTCGTCGCGCACCAGTCTCTCTTCACTGAAATTCACGGTAGCCCGTATGCCGGCATTGTACCTGTTCGCCCTGCGGTTGCTGCGGCACAGTACCACCGTCTCATCCATCCCGTATTGCGAATACGCATCGGAAATGCACTCGATAAGCTCCCCGCCCTTGATTGCGCTGATATCGGAAAAACCTTTGAGTTCGAGATGCAGGGACTCCGGCGACATGGAATTTATAAGATTGCGGATAATCGTGGCGTTATACAGTATTCCGGACTCCTCAGCCTGCCTTACGACAGTCTTCAGTTCGCAGAACTCCCCTCCTCCGAGCATCGAAATATAATCCATGTCCAAAGCCGGGCTCAAATCCATACCCACCGGAGGAAGCTGTGCGGAATCCCCGATGAGTATCAATTTGTTATCCATACCGTTACGCAGATATGACAGAAGGTCGTCCAAGAGATTCCCGCTCCCGAAAATCGAATTTCCGCCGCCGTCCGTCCCAATCAGCGAAGCCTCGTCGACTATGTAAACAGTATCCTTGTCCTTATTCGGGGAAAGGGTGAAGCTGCCTATGCCGTCCTTCATGGAAGCCTGCCTGTATATCGTCTTATGGATGGTATAAGCCTTCTCTCCGGTATAATGCGCAAGTACCTTTGCGGCCCGCCCTGTCGGCGCCATAAGGCGGAACTGCCTGCCATGGGCCTTCAACGCCTTTACCAAAGAAGTCACGGCCGTCGTCTTCCCGGTGCCTGCATAGCCGTTCACCACGAAGATATCACCCCCGTCCCCCACCACATAGCCGGCCAGCATACGGAAAAGACCGTCCTGGCAGCTTGTCGGCCGGAAAGGCATCCCCGACAGAAACTGTTTGTACAAATAATCGCCGACCCCCATGTCCCTTTTTTCTGTAAAACGTTTTTCCCGAAAAATCTATTTTCTTGAAAATATCCCGGACACCAACAAAAGCAAAGGATATAGCTCGACACGCCCGAGCAGCATGTCGATTGAAAAAACGACCTTCCCCATCGTCGGGATATGATTGTAATTTGAAACAGAAGAAATGCTTCCGAAGCCAGGTCCCGCATTGGACATCATCGTAACTGTCCCGGAAAAGGCTTCCGTAAGATCCATATTGCAAAGGGTCAGAAGCAAGGTCGAAACGAAAGCGATGAAAAGGTACAGGGCTATGAAAAGCACGACAGGAAAAAGCACCGAACTGTTCACAACGCTGCCTCCGACCTTGACCGTAACGACGGCGTTTGGATACAGAAGCTGCTTCAACTGTTTCTTTACCCCGCAAAAGAATATCCACATCCTGTCGCTCTTTATACCGCCTGTCGTGGAACCGGAGCAGCCGCACTGGAAAAGCAGGAATATGAGTATCATGATGGAAAACGCGGGCCATACCGAAGTATCCACAGTCGCGAAACCGGTGGTACTTATCACTGAAGCCACATTGAAGAACGCCTGCCGCAGTGCCTCTGGAAAGCTCGAATAAGTCCCGGAAGCGACGAGATTCAGGCTTATCGCCACAGTCGCCACGAATATAGTCATAAGATAATATCTCACTACGGGAGAGCGGAAAATCCGCAACGACCTGTTGAAAATCAGCATATACAGCATTCCGAAATGAATGGCCGAGATAATCATGAAAAACTCGCATATCAACTCAATGGCAAGAGAGTCGTATGCGGCTATCGATGCGTTTTTCGTACTGAAACCTCCGGTAGCAACCGTACTGAAAGCATGGTTTACCGCATCGAAAAACGACATCCCGGCAATCCACAGCGCAAGGGTATTGGCGATTACCAATATCATATATACGGACAGTATCACATACACCTTGTCCTTCGAACGGAACTTGAAGTCTTCACGCGAAACCTCGGAAGCCTCCATTTTCGACAGCTTGAACCTCACGGAACTCATCTCCGGCAACACGAGCAGGATGAACACCACTATTCCCAAACCTCCGATGAAGTGTGTGGACGAACGCCAGAACAGGAGCCCTTTGGGAAGGGCCTCCACATCCGTCAGTATCGTGGCACCCGTAGTCGTAAGCCCCGACACGCTCTCGAAAAAGGCATTTACCAGGGTATATTCCCCGCCCCACATGAGATACGGAAGCATCGCGAAGATACACGACAGGAACCACGCAAGGATGATTATTATGAAACCCTCCTTGATAGAAGGGGCATGGTTGTCCCTTACGAATATCATGGGGAATATGCCGGCCGCAAAAGTTATGATGCCGCTGATGACCAAAGGGACGAAAGCCGAATCGAAACCGTTTATCGCCGACACTCCGGCAGACAGGAACATGAATATCGAATTGGCCAGAAGCGCGATACCGAGATACCTTGATATGACATTTATATTCATTTTCAGTCTTCCCTGTTTGAGTTATAATGACGCTTCAGCGAGATATTCTGCTCAATTATGTCCTTTACCTCCTCATTCAGCTCGGAGAGCTCGTCCCCGCCCTCGAACGTATAGGTATATGTCTTGTCGAATCTTTCATAATCATGGATATTGGACAACATCTTCCGTATCGGAGAGACATAACGGGACACTATGAAAAACATGAACAGGAAGGCAATCAGTATCCCGACAGATACGGCGATGACCTCGGGCATTATACTGCGGTAAAAACTCTCCTGAAGGGCCTCCGAGTTGGCCTGGAGGGCATTGTACGAATAGTCCGACAGCCTGTCGATATATCCTTTCAGTCTGTAATAGATAGGTTGCAGACGGTTGAAATACCAGTCCCTCGTATTGTTGTCCGAAAAATCTGCGAGCCACACCGCCTCAATCTCTCCCGCAACCAGAAGGTAGGCCGAATAGGCATACCTGACCGAATCCGCCATGCTCAGGGCCGACTGCCCGCTCACCGCACCGCGCAGATACTCGTAATCGTCGGCAAACTGCTCCTCGTCGAAGCCCGGAAGCACCTTCACGCTGTCATCGCTGATTGCAGTCAGCAGTGTCATGTTGTAATTGTCGCACGAGCTCAGCAGCTTGTGCGCCGTATTGATGCTTTTGATGTTCTCGGCAATCATCTCTGACACATAATTGCTCATGTGGCGGTATTCGAATACCGCAATGATGCTCGACAGGAAGAGTATCAGTACCAGAAGCGAGAAACCGAGCACTATCCTGCCCCGCATCCCCATTTTCCTCTTCCCGAAGAATCTTTTGACACGCCTTTTTAAATCCATCATGCACATTTTTTAGTACATTATGCAATAATACGTATAATTTTTGTAATTTTAATGCCCGAATAAAAAAGATTGAGGATGAAACGCGACAAACGGCCCATAGTTGCCATTATCTACGATTTCGACGGGACACTTTCACCGGGGAACATGCAGGAATTCGGATTCATACAGTCCGTAGGTTTTTCGCCCATGGAGTTCTGGGAAGAAAGCAACCGGATTGCCTCCGGACAGGATGCCAGCGACGTGCTCAGCTACATGAAACAGATGTTCGATGCTGCCAAAGCGAGCGGAGTGAGACTCAGACGGGAATCATTCAGGGAGTTCGGAAGCCGTATCGAGCTGTTCGAAGGGGTGCGGGAATGGTTCGGAATGGTAAACGCCTACGGCAAGTCCAAAGGGGTCATCATCGAGCACTACATCAACTCATCGGGGCTCGTCGAAATGATTGAAGGAAGCGAGATAGCCAAGGAATTCAAGAAAATATTCGCCTGCTCCTTCATGTATGACAGCAACGGGGATGCCATCTGGCCCGCCGTCGCAGTGGATTATACCGGAAAGACACAGTTCATATTCAAAATAAACAAGGGCATCCTCAGCGTGGCCGATGCCGTCCTCGTCAACGAAAGCTGGGCCGATGACCGCAAGAGGATTCCGTTCAGCAATATGATATATATAGGTGACGGCGAAACAGACGTACCGTGCATGAAGATTGTAAAAATGTTCGGCGGACACTCCATAGCCACGTTCAATCCGGAAAACAGGGACAAGGAGAAAACGGCCGCGAAACTATTCAGACAGAAGCGCGTAAACTTCATGGCCCCGGCCGATTACCGGAAGGAAGCCCCGTTATACGGGATAGTCACGAAAATCATCGACAAGATTCGCAGCGACAGCGATCTCCAGAACCTCGGAGAGACAAAATAAGCGCCGCTGACAGATTAATATATATGTAAAATCGTTCATCATAAGGAAAATAATTGTAAAAAAATTTTGATTCCCCGATTTTTTGTTATAAATTTGTAGGCGATGTATTGATTTTCGTGTTTCTAACCTGTTGAGACCGATTTTCGCTAAACCAACAATCATTATGAAAAACAGGGAACATATCGCAATCCTTGCGCTGGTACTTTTCTTTTTAGTATCGGTGTTCGCTCCTCCGGGATTTGGATTTGCTGCCGTGCCTGACACACAACAGCATGATGCGGACGAAAACGCCTGTACCGCCGGAGACTCAATCCTAATCTATTTTTCCTTGGACCAGACGGACGTACGTCCTTACATGGAACAGAACCATGAAGAAACCGCTTCCTTCATCGAATCCCTGAAAGAAGCATACGCCTCCGGCAGACTGAAGAAGATAGAAATCCGCGCCTACTCATGCCTCATCGGCACGAGCCTCAGCTGCAACAATGTTGCACACCGCAGGGCCCAGAGCCTCGCAGACTACATCATCGCCAATTCCGGCATTCCTTCACGATTCGTACACATAGAGCAGACCGGCATCGGCTGGGATACGCTTGCCGGACTTGTCCGGGACGATATGGACGTACCGGGACGTAACAACGTACTTAAAACACTGTCCGACACCCCAGTATGGATTTTCGACAGTGAGGGGAAAGTCATCGGAGGAAAGAAAAAACAACTCATGGAAATCAGTGGCGGAAGGGCTTTCGCCTACATGAGGGAGCATTTCTTCGAAAAAATGAGGTACGCTTTGGCGACCTTCTCGATAACCGCACCTGTTTCCGAACAGGAGCCCATAACATTTACGGAACAAGCTCCGGCCACGGCTCCGGCAACGGAAGAGGCACCGGCCACAGTACCGCAAGAAACGCCGGCAACAGTGACACAAGAGCCTGCGGAGACGGATGCCGCAGCCGAGCCTGAAACCATATCCGAGCCTGCACCGGCAGCAACTGAAACAGCTGTGACGGAAACAGCAGCCGCAACGGAAAAAAGCCGGATGAAAAGGGAAGAATTCTGGGAGACATCGAAAATATGGCTCAAGACGAACATCCCTTACTGGGGCCTCGTCGTGCCTAACATCGCCGCCGAAGTAAGGCTTGCCGACCACTGGTCGCTCGACATCCCCGTATTCTACTCGCCTTTCACCGTCGCTAACTCATACTGTTTCAGGGTACTCGCGATACAGCCGAGCGTAAGGTACTGGCTCAAGCCTGAGATGAAAGGGCACTTCTTCGGAGTCCACCTCACAGGAGGCGCCTTCAACATAGCGGTCGACGACAAATTCCGCTACCAGGATACCGACGGAGTATGGGGCGCCGGAATCGACTACGGATATGCGCTCAAGTTCTCGCGCCACTGGGGAATGGAATTCAATATCGGAGTAGGATACCTCTGGACGAAGTACCAGACGTTCTACAACGTAGAAAACGGGGCACCATTCGCTACCGACACGAAGAACTACTTCGGAATCACGAGGGTCGGGATTTCATTAATATATAAACTATAAGGAGGCGACAACATGAAAACATCGATATCAACGATAACAGGGGCCGCATTGAAATCATTCGCCTTTTTTGCCGCGGCGCTCACGATTGCCTCATGCGTACACGAATATCCGGACGACGGCAAGGGGATAGACCCTACCCGGATATCCCTTACGGTCGAACTTACCACCAATCCTAAGATAAACGCCTCATCCGTATTTTCAAAGAGCGCGAACACCGCACCTTACGTGTGGTTTGTCGTGGAAATATACGAGGAAGATTTTGGAGGGAAGCCTGTACTGAGGCACGAGGCAAGCGCACCGAAGAATGAAGACGGTTCCGCATCCATTGTTTTGAACACATCCCTCAATGCAGGGAAATACCGCCTGGCGGCATTCGCGACATGCGTTGAAGACGAACAGGGAAACGGAAGCCACTACGACATGACTGATTTGGGAGGCATAGTCTTCGCCAATGAAGAATATACCGGTTCTACAGACCTCAAGGAATGCTACGACCTGCGAATGGACATAGACCTGCCTAACGACGAATGGCTCGGAGAGAAAACCCTATCGGGAACCCTCGAACCGCCTGTAGGCAGGGTTGAAATCATCGCCGAAGATGCGAAGGAATTCCTGACGAAGCAGGCCGAACTGCTCTCCAAGAGCGGGATAGAAACCGAAGAGGAACAAATGTGGGAAGGATATAAGGCAAGATGGGACTACGCCCTTTATTTCCCTACGAAATACAACGCCTTCACGGGAGTTCCTACGGATGCCCAGACCGGAATCATGTTCTTATCGGAAATGACACCGCTTAGCGATAACGAGGTGCTGATGGGCTATGACTATGTATTCGTAAACGGAGACAGGACAAGGGTCAACATCACCCTCAGCCTCGTGGACAAGGAAACCGGTGAAATCCTCAACTCCTACTCCGGCCTTACCGCCGAAATCAACAAAGGGGAGACTTCCGTCATCAGAGGCGACTTTCTGACTACCAGCAACAAATCGGGAATCGGAATCGACACCGGCTTCGAAGATGAAATCAACATTCCATTGCCTGACTAACAAATGGAGAATAACATGATGGACAGACTGATGAAAATATTTTCATATTTCATTTGCGCCGCAGGAACATTGGCGCTCATGCCGGGATGCGAAAAGGACAACGGCACAGATATTCCCGACAAGGAAGAATCCTCAATCACGATTTCCGTAAGCCTTGCTCCGGAAACCAGGAGCGATGAGACTCCGGGAGACGGTGCATATATCAACAGATGTGTCATGCAGGCCTTCACCGTAGCGGAAGACGGCACGCTCGCCGTTTTCGGCGAAAAAGTGACGGTGGCGGTATCCGACAAGACAGCGGCATTCAACGACATCCACCTGCTCGGGGGCCAGGACTACAGGCTCATTTTCTGGGCGGACTGCACCGATGACGAAGCCGGGTTGGGCGATTTCATATACAATACCTCGGAACTTCCCGATGTAAGGATCTTCAGTAATAGGATTACAGTCAACGACGACCGCTGTGACGGTTTTTTCGGAATTTATGATATTGACAGGGAAAACGGGCTTCCGGAGTCAATCAACGTTACGCTTAAAAGACCTTTCGGGCAGTTGAACCTGTTCGCTACCGATTACGGCGAAGCGGAAGCCATACCGCACAGCACATCGCTCTCATTTATAGATGCCGGCCTGCCTGTCGGAATGAATCTACACACCGGGGAAATAGAGTACAGCACAGAGATTGTGACATCCCTTCCGTCTGCCCTGCCTGTGGCAACGGACGACAAAGGTGCATACCTCGGATTCTGCTACATCTTCGCTCCGGACGATACCCCTTACGAACTTCCGACATTTGATATGAACTTCTTTGATGCTGACGGAATGGTGCTTATAGATCCATACAGGTTCCAAAGCGGTATCAGCATCCAGGCCAACGTTAAATCCAATGTGACCGGAGCCCTGCTCACCGGAAACGGGATTTAAAATTAAAAATAAAACCCATTAATTATACAACCATTTTTATTAATACTTCAATTATGAAAAACAAAATTTTAACCTATTGCCTGTTAGCATTAACGGCAATCTCCCTCAGCGTGGTATCATGCCAGAGGGATGACCTCAAAGACAACGGGACAAACGGTGAAGTCACCATCTCCGTTGTAGTTCCTAACGCTCCTACTGTCAGAAGCGCAGAGAATCCAGGCGACGGTACTTTGGTAAACCGTTGCATCCTCGAAATATATGAAAACGACGAACTCTACGGGGAAAGGATGTACGCGGACATTACTCCTGGCTCCCTGACCGCACAGTTCTCGGCAAGGCTCGTTACCGACCACACCTATACTTTCGTTTTCTGGGCCGACCATGCCGAAGGTTCCGCCGAGACCGGATACACCGAACTCTATTACAACACAGAGAACGGGCTTTCGGACATCAAGCTGATTACGGACGAATACGTGAACAACAATGACGAGAGGGATGCATTCTACTTGACAGAAAGCAAGACCATCACCAGCGCCGAAGATCTCAACTTCACACTCAGGAGGCCTTCCGGACAGGTGAATCTGGTTGCTACTGACCTCACGTCGCTCCCTTCCGACTTCGACTTTTCGAACATTACCGTTAAGGTAGGCTTCACGGAAGTACCTGCCGGATTCAACGCACTTACAGGGGAAATCACTGAGGAACGTACAGTCATCGACCCTGTTTCATTCTCCGTACCGGTAGACTTCCCTGCCGTAGGGGAAACCCCGGCCGATGAGGCGCGTGCAAGCTTCGACTACATCTTTGCAAACGTGGGAACAGACCAGACCCTCCTGAACTTCACATACGAGTTCCAGAACAACGGAATCGCCATTTCCACCGGCGGATATGACAACTTCCCTGTTTTACAGAACTACAGGACAAATCTGAGGGGTGCGCTCTTTACCGACGGTATTGACATTACCGTGAATATCGACCCTATACTTATCGACCCTGAAAACCCTCAGCCGGGCGAGCTCGTCGAAGCGACCATAGCCGAATTCCTCGCAGCAGAAACAAGCACCGACACATGGTACAAATTGACAGGAACCATAACCAATATCGCGAACTCTACTTACGGAAACTTCACAATCAAAGACGAGACCGGCAGCGTATACATTTACGGACTGACTGCAACCAAACAGGACGGTAACGACAAGTCGTTCGCCGGACTCGGACTTCAGGTAAACGATATTGTTACGCTGGCTACCGTCCGCGGGGAACACAATGGTGAAGCCCAGGGAGGCGGCAGTACAACCCCGGCATATTATATAAGCCACGAAAGGCCTGAACAGCCGGAAATCCCTGAAGGAGACCCTACTGCCCTGATTATCTCCGAATACTCCGAAAGCACAGGTTATAACAAATTCCTGGAAATAACCAATATATCGGACAAGGACATCGACCTTTCCGCATACCTGCTCAGGATTTACACCAACGGCGACGAAAGCAACACACGCCCGGTACAACTTAGCGGCACCCTTGCTGCCGGGGCATCCAAAGTATACAAAAACAGCGGAGCCGATGCCACCCTCCCTGACGGTGTAGAAGCCGAAGCCATAGATGACAACGTAATCAATTTCAATGGCAACGACCCGATAGCCATCATCTGCAACGACGAGATTACCGATATCCTCGGCACCATCGGGAGCAATGCGGACTTTGCAAAAGATGTTACCCTCAGACGTCTCTCTACCGTAACAGCCCCTACAGCGACATATAATCCTGATGAATGGGAAACCCTCGACATGGACGACCTGACCGGTTTCGGTTCCCACGGCGGCGAAGCAATTACTGAATTATATCCATCAATAACAAAAGTCGAAGGGGAATATTGGGGAACGGCCGACAGCGAAAATGCCAATTACAAGGTTGTATTTACCGATGAAGCCGAAGGACATACTTACACTATCGACATTTACGGAAAAGAGTGGCCTAACGACGGCAGCAGCATCGGCATCCAGAGCGCTACGTACACTATGAGCGAAACCCAGGATGAATACAACACATTCTACTCTGCAAACTCATATTATTCAAACCTGACAGAAGGCATTGAAAAGAAAGCCTTTACGTCCGGCACACTCAATATCACATACTATTATGGCAGTTATCATGACATTAGTCTTGAATTCGTAATAGACGGAGTTACACACTACGTCAACTATTATGGAGACATTGTACTTGAAAACAAAGGTCCTGTCACTCCTCCTACGGGATTTGAGAACGACATAACAATGCTTTCTAACACCATTATGGGACTTTTCGACTATAGTAACGGTTATCAGGGTATCAGGGGTGACCTCTATTGCTTCCGCATTGAACTGAACGACTTCAACGGCAGCGGTTACAACGCATATCTCGACCTCGTAACCAAACTCGATGCAGACGGACACATCGCCAACGGCACATACAATGCAGGTGAAAATGCAGAAGAGTTCACACTCCTCATAGGAGAAGACAGAAGCTACTGCAACTACACCGACCTGGACTGGAATCAAACAAACGCCCAGATAACCGGCGGTACAGTAACAGTTTCCAGCTCCGGAATCGAGATGAATGTGACGGTAACAGGCGGCTCTACAGTGACAGCTTCATGGAGCGGTTCCCTTCCTTACACAGACATCACTGACAACTTCCGTTTCCCTACCGCACAGTCTACAGTTACCGGACCGGTAGATGCTTCATACAACGGGGATGTCAATGCAAACGGATATGGGCAAAGCGATTGCTACCGCTTCAATGTCGGCCCTACATACGGAAACCAGGGACCTGCCCTGTACTTCGACATAGTTCCTCAGGACCTTACTTTCGGTTCTGACATCAGCGGCACATACACCTGCTCCAACACTGGAGAAGCCGGAACATTCTTTGCCGGAGCCATCTACGCCAATGGTTCAGACTATGACTACTGGGGTACAGTATACTTTGATATGGTCAATGCAGGAAATACCGGTACATACGCTACAATCAACGGCGGAACGCTTACTATAGATGTAACCGATACTGGATCGAATGAGTGGGGAGACGTGCTGTATACATGCAACATCACATTGAACGGACTCGACACCAATGGAGAACAAATCAATGTAAGCTACACCGACATTGTAATAACTTGCTTAAACCAGTCAACTACAGCCTGGTACAGCAGACTTGGTTGGTTTGCCAGATAACTAACGGCTTTATACTGGACACAGTCACACAATATGATGTCCATTTAAAAACTAATTTAACAAAAGGCGGCTTCCGGAAACCATTACGGCCCGGGGCCGTTTTTTTTTATTCAGGCCACGGATATTGCCCGGCTGATGGCTGTTCACGCTTGGCTTAAGTAAGGCGGCCGGCTTCAGATATGGTTCCGGCGGGCACAGGGCGTTTTTATTTATCTTGTTGATATTCAATATATTACCCCACTTTACAGAGACAAAATTTGTGGATGAGAGCAGAAAAAAAACTGCTGTAATCCACAGGTACATTTTTACTAAAACGCTTACTTTCAGTAACTTACACAAGAAAATCCCGCATTTTGTGTGCTCGCTGCAACAAGAACCTGAAGCGCATGCCACAGGCCATGTCCAGATGCCAGCCAGATGTCGTATGTGCCCGCCGTTACAAAAACCGGAAGCGCCGGAGGGCACGAGGCCGGCCTTACCTGCGGGAGATTTTGCGTTTGCTGACCGACCAGCCGAAAAAGCCGAGGACTTTTCCCAATGAAAAATATTCACCGTGGCAATAGGAAATCAGACCGGCGGCCCGCATATCGAAGCGACCGGATTTATCGATATATTTAGGGTCTGCTGCCACGTTCACCACATCGAGCAGGAACATGTCGTGCGAACCGAGCGGTATGATTCTGTTCACCCGGCATTCTATCGAGACAGGGGACTCGGCCAAAGAAGGAGCGGAAACTACCGCGGAAGGCTCCGGAGTAAGCCCGCATTCGGCAAATTTGTCATGGTCGCGGCCGGAGTTCACACCGCACCAGTCGGTCGCCCGGGCAAGCGCCTCCGTAGTCAGATTGATAACACATTCTCCGGTGCGGGAGATTATGCCGTACGAATGCCTGTCCTTACGCATCGATATATAGCACATCGGGGGCTCCGTACATACGGTACCAGTCCACGCCACCGTTATCAGATTGTACTCCTCGCGCGAGGCCCCACAACTCACCAAGACCGCAGGGAGGGGATATACCATAGTCCCCGGCTTCCAGTTTTCCTTAGCCATAACCAAACTTATTTTTAACAGCTTCTTAAATCACACTTTTATTTTCAAAATATCGTCGAATTTCGTGGTGTATTGTGGCGAAAGATGGCCTCGGTTCATTTTCACACCGCCGAATCCTTGGGAAGCGAAAACCACGCTCCCGGCGCCTTCTTTCCTGTTTATACTGTCAATTACCGACATCAATTTCCCGTTGTCCCGGGTTTCACCGCCATCGAAAAGCGACATCTGCATGCCTTCGGAAGGAATTATCCCGGAAAACGTCACGCCGGCCTTCTTGAAACGCACCCTGCTGTCGTAAATCTGCTCGAAAGCATAACGGGCGGTCTTCAATATGGCGAATGTGTCGGACGTGGGAGGTTCGAGCCTTTCGAGGCGGTTGCGGCTGTAAAGCCTGTCGGTATCCTTGAAACGGTTTGTAAGCAGGAAAATATCCATCTCGGAAGCCAAACTCCCCTGCTTGCGCAGTTTCTCGGCAGCCATGGAAACAAACTGGGAAAGCTGCTCGTACAGTTCCTCCTTGTCGGTAATCTCATGCGCGAAACTCCGCGACACGCAAATCTGCTTTTTCGGCTCCGGGTCTTCACCGAAACTTATGGAAGGCACGCCGTGCAGTTCAAGCCAGGTACGGAGTCCGGTAAGCCCCATCCGGGCCTTCACCCATTCTTCCGGAAGCGATGCGAAATCAAAAGCAGTCGACACCCCGTGCAAATGCAGCCTTGCGGCATAACGGCGGCCTATCCCCCATACGTCTTCGACAGGAAACTTCCTCAATACCTTCTCAATATCCTGGGGCCTCTTCATCAGGCACGCCCCATCGAGACGGGGATACTGTTTGCAGAGTTTCGAGGCTACCTTTGCAAGGGTCTTGGTATGCGATATGCCCACGCTCACCGGAACCCCAACATTCCTCATGCACATACGGTTCAGCCTGTGTCCCAGACTGTCGAGCCGGTCATCCGGTATCCCGGTCAAATCCAGAAAGGCCTCGTCTATCGAATAAATCTCTATTACAGGAACCGCTTCACGCAACGTGGCATGCACCCTGTGGCTGATGTCCCCGTAAAGCATGAAATTGGAAGAAAACACGGTTACCTTGCCGGAAGACACGAGATTGGAAAACTGATACAGCGGCTGGCCCATCTTAATCCCGAGGGCCTTGGCCTCATTGCTCCTCGCGATGGCGCAGCCGTCATTGTTGCTCAGCACCACGACCGCCTTCCCGTTCAGGTCCGGACGGAAAAGCCTTTCGCAGGAAACGAAAAAATTGTTACAGTCAGCCAACCCGTACATGATTCAACCCTCCTGCCCGAAAAATCACAGTTTTTTTATCACGTACCTCACGACTCCCCAAAGGGTGAACTGGTCTTCGGGAGATACCTTTATGGGCCTGAACGATGGATTCGCCGGCAACAGGGTCAGGCCGTCAGGACCGGTTTTGACATATTTTAGGGTAAATTCCCCGTCCAGAAAACATACCGCCACGCACATGTCGTATGGTTCCACTGCCCTGTCGATGACGAGAAGGTCCCCGTCCCCTATCCCGGCCCCCGTCATGCTTTCCCCGCAGACACGGGCATAAAACGTAGAGGCAGGATGCTTTATAAGTTCGCGGTTCAAATCAATATGCCTCGGCATGAAATCCTCGGCCGGAGACGGAAAACCCGCCCTTACCCCGCCTTCCGAATACGGAAGTCCGAGTTCCTTGTCCCTGTCGGGAACCATTATCTCTATCCTGTCTGAACCGTCCATGACCATCTTCAATATTATTACCGTCTACAATATTATTTCCGTACTGAAACCCCTCGGAGACACATTTGAATAAACCACCGTCCCCTTGTGGAGCCTTATGATTTCCACCACTATATACAGACCGAGACCGTGCGCTCCCCGGATATTCTCATCGGGAGCCGTAGCCCCGGGCAAAGTCCTCAGATTCAACTCGCGTATCATTTCTGGAGAAATCTCCGTTCCGTTGTCCGAAACCGTCAGCCGGAGTCTCTTGCCCGCCATGCCGAGGGATATGGAGATATCGCAACCTGACACATTGTGGACGATGGAATTATACAGCAGATTGTAAAGCGCCCTTTCCAACAAATGCCTGTCACCGTATACATACTTGTTTTCGGCGCTTTCCGCAACCGATACCGACAATGAATATCCGGAAGGGAGGGCATTGAGGAAATCCGTAGCCGTATTCCTCACGAAAGCTGCGGCCCTGAAACGGGATTTGTCGAGGGCTTCGCTGAACTCCAGAGCCGAATACAGGTTCAGGTCCTTTATGAGTTCCCTTATCCTCACGGCCTGGAATTTTATATCTTCATCGCCCGTCTTGTCCGCTTTCCCGAGGATTATCGAAAGAGGGGTACGGATATCATGCGATACTCCGGCTATCCATTTCTTCCTGTGCTGGGAATAGCCCTGGAGCCTGTCAGAGGCCGCATTGACACAAGTGGCTATGGCCGAAAAACGCCCAGTGGTTTTCAGATGCACGGCCTTTCCCAAAGACAGGTCCTCGATGCCCTTTACAATGCCCTTGAGAGCCCTGTAGGAAGTCCAGCCGTAACCGAAACTCACGACAATCAGCAAAAGGATGCTGATAATTATAAATGACAGGGTGATATTCCTTATCCTGCTTATATTGTTGTAAGGCTGCGAAACCAGGACGTTTATATATGAATCCCGGGGATAGCCCGTTATCACGAGGCCCTCCGGATGCGAAGCGGTAAAAATAGGATAACCGCACAGATTCAGAGTGGAAAGGCTGTCAAAGTCCCCGAACCTGTAATGGAGGGGGACTTCCCGGGGAAGATTGCGGCTCCATACCACATCTCCGGTGGAATCGGAAACCAGCATGGCCCATACTCCGAGGGAATCCATCCTCCGCCCGATATCTCCACTGGCGCTGTAATTCCCTCCCAGGCCGATTCCCGACGATATTTCATCGGCAAAATTTCCGGGAACATGCCTGTCGTTTACATACATATTGGAAAAACTTATGGACAGAGTCATGTACAAACATACATTCAGGATGAAAACCGCCAGAATCAGGACGAAAATCCGCATGAATTCTTTCCGCAAATGACGGTTTTCTATATTTTCCAACATCCTTTTTCTCCCGGGCATGGCTCGAAGTTCAAATTTTCAATTTATAACCCAACCCTTTCACCGTTATCAGCGATACGGGATGTGAAGGGTCGTTCTCGATTTTCTCACGGATATGGCGGATATGGGCCATCAGCGAATTTTCATAACCGTAACGGTTGTCGCCCCAGACCGCCTCGCAAAGCCTGTCTAAGGAAATTACCCGGCCGGCATTGTTATATAACATAAGCAGGATGTCATGCTCCTTTCCGGTAAGCGGAATCCTCTCACCTCCCTTTAAGACTTCGGCACGTGAAAAATCGACCGCCGCTCCGTCCAGCTGCACTATCCTCCCGTCTTCACGGTAACATCTTCTCAAAAGCGCTATTGTCCTTGCCACCAGTTCCTTGGGGATAAATGGCTTGGTAATGTAATCGTCACCGCCTCCTTCGAAACCTGCAACGATATCATCGGGGTCATCCCTTGCCGTAAGGAAAATCACGGGAACGTCCTTGATGCTTTTCAATTGCGGCATAAGGGAAAATCCGTCTCCGTCAGGCAGGTTCACGTCCAGCAAGGCTATGTCCGGAAGATTTTCCCCATATACCCTGAGGGCCTCGGCCACGCTTCCCGCGACGAACACAGATTTAAAGCCGGAATCCCTGAAAATCCCGGACAAAGTGTCCCGCAGGACCGGTTCATCTTCCACGATGAAGACCTTGCGCATCTTCAGCAAATCCAGATTAGAATCCATTATCCAACTACCCCCCCCCGTGGCATTTTCCGTTGCATTGTCATTTTCCGATTTTCTTGCAAATTTAGGAATTCTTGGAAGCTGTTTGAAATTTTTAAGGTAAAAATAAGGAGAGTTCAAGGAAGAATTAAAGTAGCGCAAATACTTTTGCATGGTAAAACGTAATTTATATATGAAAACGAAAATCAGCATTGCATTATTTTTCTGCATCGTCATTGCCGCATTTCCGGCATTCGCGGACACACCTTACAAAGTCCTCGGCACAGTAGCGGACCAGATTTCAGGAGCGGGAGAACCGATGGCCACCCTGATAATCAGCGGCCCCATGGGCGACGACATCGTAATGACGACAGACATGGAGGGAAGATTCGAAATAAGCCTGCCGGCTCCGGGGGAATACACCCTCAGGATAAGCTCGACGGGACGGAAGGAGAAAATCCTGGAATTTTCTGTGGACGACGGAAAACCTTCGGCCGATTTCGGGAAAATATTCATGGAAAACGATGCTGATTTCCTTGAGGCGGCGACCGTCAGCGCACAGGTACCATTCGTAAAGACCGAAGTGGACAAACTGACCTACAAGATTTCAGAGGACCCTGATTCACAGACGAGCAACGCCCTCGACATGCTCCGCAAGGTTCCGAGGGTGACGGTGGATGCCGACGACAACATCATGGTAAACGGCCAGGGGAGTTTTAAGATATATGTCAACGGAAAACCCTCCAACATGTTCACTTCCGAACCGGGGAAAATCTTGAAAGGCATGCCGGCTGAGAGCATAAAGAGGGTCGAAGTGATAAGCGACCCCGGCGCGAAATACGATGCCGAGGGAGTCGGAGGAATACTCAACATAGTCATGAACACCAAACGCGCCGACGGATATAATGTTAGCCTGAATGCCGGAGGAGGCAACAGGAACGCCAATGCCGGGGCATACGGGGCCGTAAAAATCGGAAAATTCTCCATATCCGCCAATTACGGCTTCAATTACATGAACAATCCTCTGATAACCACGCAGAGCGAAAGGGAGTTCCAGTCAGGGGGCAACAGCTTCCACTCATCTTCGGAACAGGCCATAACGAACCGTGCGCCCATGCATTTCGGTGCTTTGGAAATGAGCTACGATATAGATTCGCTCAATCTGCTTACCCTGTCCGGCAACCTGTATCTTGCCGATGTTTCGGCCGGCTACAATCTTAGCAGTTCCATGTCCTCCGCCTCACCCATATACAGCTATACGCAAAACGGGACGGCCAGTACGCTTGCCGGTTCCGGAAGCATAAGCGCCGACTACCAGCACCTGTTCCGCAAACGTCCGGGAGAAATGCTCACACTTTCCTACATGTACAGCAACAGCCCGAGCGGGCTCAATTCGGAATACGCACTCGAAGATTTTACCGGAGACCGTGGAATGATAACGGTTTTCGACTATACAAGGATAACTAACAAGGCATCATCGCAGGAGCATACCGGACAGATAGACTATGTACTTCCTTTTGCAGGGAAACACAAAATCGAAGCCGGAAGCAAATACATTTTCAGACTGAACGGCAGCGACGGACAGAACCTCATCAAGTCAGCAGGGGATTCGGAATGGTCGGAAAATCCCGAATATCCATCCCAGCGCTACAGGCACGAACAGCATATAATCGCCCTGTATGCCGATTATTCCCTGACTCTCGGAAAATTCGGGATAAAAACAGGGGTAAGGGCCGAACATACCATGCAAACGATAAGTTTTACCGCCCCGCAGGAGCAACGGTTCAACTCCTCATTCACCGACATAGTGCCTTCGGCTTCCATATTATGGTCGCCGACACCGATGGAAAGCCTGCAACTGACATACAACATGAGGATAAGCCGCCCGGGCATCACATACCTCAACCCGTTCATACAGAGCATCGGCACGGCCGAGATAACCTATGGAGACCCTGACATCGTTTCCGAGAAGAACCATACCGTCTCATTGAACTACAGCCTTTTTTCAACAAAATACGGGCTCAACGCCTCATTGCGCTACGGGTTCACCAACAACAGCATAAGCCATTTCCAGTTCATGGACGACGAGGGAGTGCTGAACAATACTTACGGCAACATCGGGAAAAACAGGAATGTCGGCCTCATGGCATACGCCTACTGGAACCCGAGCAACAACACGCGGATTTATTTTAACGGAAATGTAAGCTGGATACGTTTTTCCGGAAGTGCGGCCAGCATATATACCGAGAATCTGAAAAACGAAGGATGGACAGGGAACATCTTCCTCGGTGCGCAACAAAGTTTCGAATACGGATTCAGGCTGAGCGCCAACGGAGGTTATTTCTTCCCCAACATCAGCTTGCAAGGAAAAGGATACGGGAGCTATTTTTACGGACTTACCCTGAACAAGTCCTTCCTCGACGGGAAACTCGACATTTCCCTCAGCGCGGTCAATTTTTTCGAGGCACGCATGAAAATGAGCAATACGACCCACACGCCATACCTCAGGAGCACCGACAGCATGGTTTTCGACAACAGGTATTTCATGATAGGCATTTCCTACAATTTCGGAAACATGAAACAGATTGTCAAGAAAACACAAAGAAGCATTGTGAACGATGACATCCTCGAATCATCCACAAAAGGGAACAATCCTGCCGGCACGGCCGGGAACACGTCACCGGCAGGACTATAAGCCTTGGCTACAAAGCCTTTTCGAGAACCATACGGACTTTCCCTTCGGAATCGCGGAATTCCATACGACTTTCACTTACAGCGTAGTAGCTCTTCACTTCACGCAATGCAGGGAGGAAGACGTTTTCCACCGACATGTCGGCACACATCATCATCGTCGTGCCTATTGTCGAAAAATCCGCTACCGTGGCATCATCCCCGAGTCCGATACGCCCTACGAGCCTGTTGCATCCTGCACAGCCGAAGATGGAAGTATCGGCGGGGGAGAAACCGATATACGCCCTGTTTTCCAGAGAATCGGCGACAACCTGCATACCGTCGATTTCAACTACGTTCCATTCTCCCTGAAGCTCGGTCCACACACCTGCTTTCTCACTGGCGCAACCTGCAAAAAACGCAGCCGCCAAAACAGCCAAAACAATCTTATACATGACTTCTGATATTTAAAATTAAAATTAAAACGTTTCTGAAAATCCCAGACATCCGCTGCGGATGCAGGTGCTAAAATACGGAATTTTCCAGACCCGGAAAAATTACCGGGCATAAAATTCAAAACAACTTCCTATCTTTGCCGAATGAAAAACACTCTGTTCAAGACACGGCCGGCATCGATACCGACAGCCATAACAGTGGCAGTCAGCATATTGGCAATGGCCATCGCCATACCAGCAGCCGGCGCGGACGGCTCTTCTGAAGGCCCCGGCATTCCGGAAGGCAAGGACATGCAGGAATACACCGACAAGCAGGAGTCCATCAGCAAAGATACACTCAGACAAAGCACAATAACGGGAACCGCCAGAATCAGTTTCCTCAACGAAGGCCGCACCGTTCCGGCCACGAAGGTATACATGAAGAGGATTGAAAGCGAAAGGATAATGAACTACAAGGACTTGTCCGCAACCGTACCCAATCTGTTCATTCCGGAATACGGTTCGAAGATGACCTCATCAATATACATACGCGGGCTCGGCACGAGGATAGACAACCCCGTGATGGGCCTTTACGTGGACGGGATAGGCTACTTCAACAAGAACGACTTCGACATGGAGTTTTTCGACATACGTTCCATTGAAGTATTCAGAGGACCGCAAGGAACGCTTTTCGGAAGGAACACCACAGGAGGCATCATCGACATAACCACCCTGTCGCCACTTTCCTACCAGGGCACGCGCGCCTCGGCAGGCTACGGGAACGGGAACAGCCTTGAAGCGAAACTGTCGCATTATGCAAAACTGTCCGACAATTTCGGCATAGGGGCCGGAGGATATTACAGGCACAGCGACGGTTTTTATGAAAACGAATATGTGCGTACACATCCGCAATGGCTTCAGGAATACGGCAGCGGGGCATGGGCTGACCCTGCACTCTGCGACTGGAGCGATGAGGCCGGAGGAAGGATAAGGGCGGAATGGAAGGCCGGCGACAGGGCCGAATTCGACAACACCCTCACTGCCGGCTGGCTGCGCCAGGGAGGATTCCCGTACAGGATGCCCGGGCAGGCGATAAATTACAACGGTTATTGCGGATACGAACGGCTCAACATAACCGAAGGCCTGAGTTACAGGTTCAGACTCGGCGGCCTGTCTCTGTCCGGCACGACATCCTACAGATACGGGAAAGACAGGATGGACATGGACCAGGACTATCTTCCGCTATCGTACTTCACCCTCGTACAGGCACAGCGGGAACACTCCGCCTCACAGGAACTGGTACTGAAAAGGAGCGAAAGCCCCGAAACCGGTTGGGACTGGATTTCAGGAATATCGCTTTTCTACAAACACAATGTCATGTCCGCCCCGGTCACATTCCTGAAAGACGGTATAGACGACCTGATACTCGGGGCCGCCAACGCCGGAATCGGCTCGGTATTCCCCGGGCACAGTATAAAAATCGAACAGGACAGTTTTGTAATGGAAAGCGACTTCACCACCCGCTCCGCCGGTGCGGCCCTGTACCACACATCCTATTACAAGACAGGCAAATGGATTTTCGAAGCAGGCCTGAGAATAGACTATGAACATATCGGTTTCGATTACGCCTCGGGCACCGGGATAGATTACATGTTCACGCTTACCATGGATGACTTCAGACACCTTGAAAGCCGGCTCGACGGACGGAATGCTCTCGACTACATCGAAGTCCTGCCGCGCCTGGCAATACAGTACGGAACCGAAGCGCGGAACCTTTATTTTGCCGTATCCAAAGGCTACAAGGCCGGAGGATTCAACACGCAGCTGTTTTCCGACATACTCCGCAACAAACTTTCCTCCGACATGATGGCCGGTCTCGGAATGCCTTCCGGCGACGGCACGCAGGACATTGCCGGACTGATAACATACAAGCCGGAAAAATGCTGGAACTTCGAACTCGGGGCATCCGGAAGTTTCGAATACGGGAAATCCGTTTTCCGTGGAGGCATCACGGCCTTCCTTGTCGAAACCATCGACCAGCAACTGACCGTCTTCCCCGAAAAGGGAACGGGAAGGATGATGACAAATGCCGGAAGAAGCCGCAGCATGGGCATGGAAGCCTCGTTCAACTACCGGTACGGGGAATTGTCCATCGACATCGATTACGGGTTCACCGATGCGAGATTCGTAAGATACGATGACGGCCAGAACGATTATTCGGGAAAATATGTCCCGTACATACCGGCAAATACCCTGTCCGCTTCGGCTTTCTACTCGCTGAAAACAGGAAAGAATTTCCTCAAAAGCATAGATTTCAATGTAAACACGAAGGCTTTCGGGAAAATCCGGTGGAATGAGGAAAACAGCCTCGCACAGCCCTTCTATGCCCTCCTGAATGCTTCCGTGGAACTCGTTTTCAAGGGATTCTCGGTCGAACTATGGGGCAAGAACCTGACTTCCACCGAATATGCGACATTCTATTTCGAATCCGTAGGGAACGCCTTCCTTCAGGAAGGGCTCCCTGCAAGATACGGCATAAGTGTGAAACTCGAACTGTAACGTACTGATGGCCTGCTATTTCGCCGTTATAGCGTTGAAAAATTCGTAGGCGCTTCTGACATCCGAAAAATCGGTTTTCATTTCATCCGCAAGCCTTTTAATCAGATCTTTCTTTTCCGGGAAGACTTTCATGAAGTTCTTTTTGGAAGAAAGCATTATTTTGTTGCCTTTGACCAATACCGGCCTTACGGTCATGTCATATTCCAGCTCCATGTATTTTCCGACATTGCTCGTATTCATCGTACCGCCCATGTCAGGCAAGGCATTGACAGTCTTGGCAGTGGAAGTGGCCGGGAGCCTGCCGTAGGAAGTCATGGCCTGCAACTGCTCCACGATTACGTCCTTCACGAAACAGAAGGAGCAGTCCCCCTCGAACCTGAGCACCTGGGCATAACCGAACTGTGTCTTGTAAAACGTCTTGTTGGCGGCCACCACATACTTTACCTCGTTCTCCTTGACGAGACTGAGGGTATCGCCGGAAGTGTCTATGAATTTCACGCACTGGTCTATATTGGATATGTTCAGCCTGGCCGACGAAGAACTGAAATCCTCGAAAAAGATTTTTCCGTCTACGAATTCAGGCAAAGCGAAAGCCACCGTATCCGAAAGGGCGTCTTCCAGCACCTGTCCTTTTGAATAATCTATCGTCTGGCTCTGCGCAACGAGCATAAGCGGAAAAACGGATGCGGCAAGCGAGATGACGGCCGTCATTGTAAATTTTAGTTTCATAATCAACCTCTTACTTATTATTATCATTCAATTTTCTTCCTCCATTCTTCCTCCGCGGATTTTCCGGAAACCAGCCTTTTTCCACCCGTTTTTCCTGCTCCTTTATTTCCTTCACGCTCCAGAACATGGAAAAGGCCACGACTCCCAACAGTATCGAAAACACCAAATCCCTTACCAGCAAGGCGACGGCCGAAAGCACGATTCCGCCCGCCAGGAACCACCACCGGGACTTCAGTCCGAAATAGTAATGGGCCTTTATGACTATCGGATGGAAAACCCCTATTATGACAAAGGTGGCCGCACCGACTATCAGTCCCCAATAATTCAGATCCATCTTCTCAAAATTATTCCTCCACAAAATTATAATATTTTTCGACAATCTGTTCCGCTTTCCGCATATTATCCGGCCTGCCGGCATCTGCAAGTACGAGATTTTCCTGGACGAATGCCTTTATCCTGTATGAAGCACAGGCGCTTACATACAAGTCGACGATGGAAAATTTTCCCGAAAAACCAAGGTCGCGGGCACAGTCGAAGATGCCCGGAGATGCCGTATGTATGCCCGAAAAGGCCAGCATCCTGAAATCCCGCGGGTCGATTTTCCCCAGAGGAGAACGGACTTCGCCCGTAGAGGCATTGTACCAGCCGCAAAGATACTTGCCGCTGTCGAACAGCAGATATCTGGAAGATTCCCTTTCACTGACAAGCAGGGTGGCCATACTGCCGCAGTCGTGCGCGGTCGCAAGTGCCGTAAGGTCCGCGTTAGAAACGATGTCCGAATTGTGCATAATGAAAGGCCCTCGCGACAGATGTTTTTCCGCAAACAACATCCCGCCACCGGTCTCCAACAGACAGCCGGACTCATCGGAAACACTGATATCCAGGCCCTGCGACATCGAAAGGAAATCTTCCGAAGCGAGGTATTCCTCTATCATCGAGGCGAAATGATGCACATTGACCGTTATGCCGTCAACAAGGCCTGAGCGCTTGAGTTTCAGCACAGTCCAGTAGAGCAAAGGCCTGCCGCACAGAGGATACAGGGCCTTCGGGGCATGCAGCGTAAAAGGTCTCAGGCGGGTTCCGAGACCGGCCGCAAAGACCAGGGCCTTCATCGTCCGGCCTCCAGTTCACGGTGTACGAGCCTTATGCGCACCCCGTATTTTCCTGACAGATGGGAGGCAAGCCTTTCGGCACAGTATACAGACCTGTGCCTTCCCCCAGTGCATCCGAAGGCAACGAAAAGATGGCAGAACCCCCTTGAAATGAATGTCTCGACATGCATGTCTACAATATTGAAGACATTTTCAAGGAAAACGGGCATCTCAGTCTTTTCCTCTATAAACCTCGCCACTGCCCCGTCACGCCCGTCAAGGGCGGCATATTCCTCGAATCTCCCGGGGTTCAGTATGCCCCTGCAATCGAACACGTAACCTCCGCCGTTCCCGCTTCCGTCCTCCGGTATGCCTTTTTTATATGAAAAACTGTATATTTCCACTTCCAGAACGGCGCCTGAATGCCAGATGGAATGCAACAGGCCGCGAAGATAAGGCACAGCCCCTTCCAGATCGCCGCCCGGAATCTTCCTGAGGTCTCCGGTATCATGGCCGAGAAATGTTCCCGAAAACAGGGACTCGATGTTGTCCAGCGCATAAGGGATGCTCGTCATGAAATGGGGCTTCCGCTCATACAGGCCGCGATAACCGTATGCCCCGAGCACCTGGAGCATCCTGAAGAACACGAAAACCCGGAGTCTTGCAATGAAAACCATCCGGTCCGCCGGGATTAATTGTCCGAGTTCCTCCAGATAAGCCTCCACAAGCCTCTTGCGCAGCTCTTCCCCGTATCCGGCCTTCGACTGCCAGACGAAAGAGGCGACATCGTATTCAAGAGGACCCGGTCTCGCGCCCTGGAAATCTATAAAATACGGACAACCGTCCTTCAGCATGACGTTCCGCGCCTGGAAATCCCTGTACATGAAATATTTTCCGTCCGCGGCGAGCAGCTGCCCGGCCAGGGCTTCGAAATCGTCTTCGAGCCTGTTTTCATCGAAGACCATATTCTTCAGTTTCAGGAAACAGTATTTGAAATAATTCAAATCATAAAAAACCGTCCGCCGTCCGAAAGCTGGATACATGCAGTCCCTGGCAAAATCGAAGCCCTCCGCCCCTTTCACCGCTATCGCCGGCAACCTCCTTATCGAATTTTCGAGAAGTCCGGCCTCTTCCGCTCCGTATTTTCCGGATGTCCTTCCTCGAGACAGAAAACCGAAGAGGCTCATATCTCCCAAATCTTCCTGAAGATACACGGAAGAGTCTTCACTTACGGCATAAATCTCCGGCACCCGGATACCCTTCGACCGGAGATGCAAGGCCATCGCAATGAAAACCCTGTTTTCATCAGCGCTTTCACCTACCGTCCCTATGGCGGAAATTCCGTTCTCTCCGGCCAGCCTGAAATATTTCCTTCCGCTCCCGGCACCGGGAAGCCTCCCACACGAAACCGGGGCCTTTCCCGCCCACCGCGAATACAGATTCTTTAATTTTTCCAACTCATCCATCACAAAAACATTGATTTGGCGAATATACGTTTTATTTCGCTATATTTGCACCTCATTAAAATTATTTGTGATGCTTAACAACGCTTATTGTTCGGACAAGTACCAATATACGATGGGAAAATCTTTTCTTGAAAGCGGGAATGCCGAAAGACGCGCCGTTTTCAATCTGTTTTACCGCACGGCCCCGGAAAACAACAACTGGGCGGTGGTGAGCGGAGTCGATGAAGTCATCGAAATGGTCGGGAATCTCGGGAACATGCCGGAAAGTTTCTTCGAAAAATTCCTTCCGGGAGACGAATATGCCGGATTCCGCAAATACTTGTCCACAATGAAGTTCACCGGAAACATATATGCCATGAGGGAAGGCGAGATAGCTTTCCCGAAAGAGCCGGTAATCATTGTCGAGGCACCTCTCGTACAGGCGCAGGTGCTCGAAACCCCGATGCTTTGCATCATGAACCACCAGATGGCCGTCGCCACAAAGGCGTCGAGGGTCACAAGGGCTACGTCCAAACCTGTAAGCGAGTTCGGTTCGAGGCGCGCACACGGTCCGTGGGCTGCAACATACGGCGCGAAGGCAGCGGTAATAGCCGGATGCGCAAGCACTTCCAATGTCCTTACGGAAATCCTTTACGGGAAACCGTCGACAGGGACAATGGCCCACAGCTTCGTTTCATCATTCGGATGCAGCGTGGACGGGGAGTTACAGGCCTTCGACACATATATCAAAAGCCACAGGAACGAGGGCCTTACCCTTCTGATTGACACTTACGATACGCTCAGATGCGGAATCAGGAACGCGATAAAGGCATTCAAGGCCAACGGGATAGACAACAGCTACCCATACGGTTACGGGGTCAGGCTCGACAGCGGGGACCTCGCCTACCTTTCCACACAGTGCCGCAAGATGCTCGACAGGGCCGGACTGACGGAATGCAAGATTTTCGCGACAAATTCGCTTGACGAATACCTGATTTCCGACCTCGAAAAACAGGGGGCGCGCATAGACTGTTACGGCGTGGGGGACGCAATCGCGACTTCCAAGAACAACCCTTGCTTCGGGAACGTGTACAAACTCGTGGAAATAGACCATGAACCGGTGCTGAAAAGGTCGGAAGACAAAATCAAACTCATAAATCCGGGATTCCAGATTACCTACCGCATAGTCAAGGCCGGGCTTTTCCGTGCGGACGTCACCTGCATAAGGGGCGACGCCCTGAGCAGGAAAATCGAGCGCGGCGAAACCATTACCATCAGGGACGAATTCGACAGCGACAAATACACCACCTTCTACAAGGGTACGTACAAGGCAAGGGCGTTGCAGACCGAAGTAATGGCGGCAGGAAAGGACGTTTCCGAAAAAATCTCACTTGACGGGAAGCGCCAGTACTATCTCGACAACCTCTCCCGTCTCGGGGCAAGCGAGAAAAGGCTCGTGAACCCGCATTATTACAAGGTGGACATTTCCGACACCCTTTATGATACGAAAATGGGCCTTCTGGACAAGATACAGAAGGAAATCGAATCGAAGGCCATCTCCGCCCACGTTTCGGTGGACATGTTATATGATTTCATAGACGGCACGATGGCATGCCACAACGGGAACAAGGCAGCAGTGGCCGCCCGCGGCTTCATCAAGGCGCATCCTGAAATGCCTGTGCTCTTCGTCTGCGACCATCATCCGGCAGACCATTCGTCGTTCAAGGAGAACGGCGGAATATGGCCCGCCCATTGCATACAGGGGACGAGAGGCGCGGAAATCGAAGAAGGCCTTGCCGCCTTCGCCTGCGAAGAAATGACCTTCTACAAAGGCAGGGAGAGGGATACGGAACAGTATTCCGGCTTCGAAGGCACCAACAATATGGGAGAAAGCCTCGATGACAAGCTACAGGAGCTCGGCGCGAGACGGGTCTACGTAAGCGGGATAGCTACGGAATACTGTATCAAGGCCACCTGCACCGACCTGCTCGCGGCAGGCTATGAGGTATACCTGCTTACCGATGCCTTAGCATACGTAGACGAAGAAGGCCATGAAAAAGCCATCGCCGAAATGGACGGGATGGGGATAAAAATGCTTTAATCCGTAATAATTTGTATATTTGCCGGTTACGATGAAAACAGAGAAAGTATTCATAACCATAGCTGTGGCGGCGGTAATCGCCGTCGCGGCAAACATAACCGGCATAGAAGCAAGGGAAAATTTCCGCCGCGAATATTTCGGGACCGCCAGTGATTCCGTGTCTTTCAGACCGGCGACCGACACTTCTGCCGTCGCCGACAGTTCCGATACCGTCGGTTTTGTCGCTGACAGCTCCGACACCGTGTCCTTTGTGTCGGACACGTCCGGAACCGCTTCCGTAGCAGACAGCACTGCCGCGGATTCATCAAGGTCAGGAACCGCTCCGGCACCGGCATACGCCCCGCCGGTAGATTCCGCAAAACTCATGAGGGACACTCTCGGAATACCGATGAGGGATTCGATAGGAAGGTTCATAGATACCTTGGGACATTCGATAGACTCCCTCGGACGTTCCCTCGATTCGTTGGGAATGCCAATACCGACAGGAAGGGTGCTTTCCAAGGCAGAGATACGAATGTTCCGCAGGGACAGCATCAGGGCCGTAAAGGACAGTATCATACAGAACACCCCGAGAATACTCGAAACATACGTAATCCCGGATTCGCTGTGGTACAAAAGGATTCTGTTATGGACACACGACAGGGATTTCAACGACATCCACATGGTCGGGCTCGACACCACTTACAATTATCATTATTACGACCTGCCTTTCCTTAAAGACGATGTGGACGGAATCTTCCTCGGAGTCTTCGGCTCGCCTGTAATGCGGACGAATTATTTCAAGAGGGAGACCGATGAGGATGCCAGGTTCTTCGACTACTATATTCCTTACACCTACACTCCTGAATCCCTGCCGATGTATAACACGAAGACCCCTTACGTCGAGCTGCAATACACCGGAACGCTGCTGGCAAACAGGGACAAGGAGGAGGCCAATGTGAAGGTGCTTGCGACCCAGAACATTACTCCCGAGCTCAATATCATGCTGGAATACAAACGCTTCGGTGGCAACGGAATGCTGATGAACGAGGATACGGACAACCGCACGGCCGTGATTTCCGGCAACTACATCGGGAAAAAGTACGTAATGCATGCCGGCTACATATTCAACCGGACGAAAAGGACTGAAAACGGAGGATTGAAAGACAGCCGGCTGATAAGGGATACCATGGTGGAACCGAGGGAAATAGCAGTCTGGCTCAATTCGGCATCCTCGGAAACAAGGAAAAACACCGTCTTCATCGACCAGTCCATAAGGATTCCTTTCGGATTCATAGACAGGCTGAAACGCAAAAAACGTGAAAAGGTTTCGGAGTCGGCAGCCATGACCGACAGCACGTTTGCGACGGCAGACACAACCGCAACGGCAGCAGACACGACATTGGCAATGGCTGCGGACAGCACATCGGCAGTTGCGACTGACAGCGGAATGGCAGTGGCGGACAGCGCGGAAACCGACAGCACGGTACAAATCGGCGTACATGAGGATGTGACAACCGCATTCATAGGCATGAGCAACGAATACACCGCTTACAGACGTACCTACAGGGATGAAATTTCCCTTAGCGACACTGAGCAGAGAGGATTCTACAACAATGCCTTCTACCTCAACCCGACGACTACCTACGATTCGATGAGGGTCGCGAAATTCGACAATAAGATTTACATCAGGATACAGCCATGGGCCGAAGACGCCATTGTGTCGAAAATAAGCGGAGGCTTGGGATACAAGCTGTCCCAGTATTATCTTTTCGATGAAAAAGACTATGTGACTGGCCCTTCGAGCACCACGTTCAACACTTTCTACTTCTACGCAGGAGCCGAGGGTTCATACAGGAAATACCTTAAATGGGATGCATTCGCAAAATACAACTTCGCCGGTTACACCAGCAACGATTTGGACGTAAGGGCAAATGTAGAAGTAGCGTTCTACCCGTTCAAGGACAAGTCGTCCCCTATTTCCCTGACAGCAAGGTTTTCACAGACCCTCAAAGAGCCTTGGTTTTACGAGCAGTACTACAATTCGAACCACTACAGGTGGAGCAACAATTTTTCAAAACGCTCGGAAACCAGAATCGAAGGCTACGTTGACATACCGAAATACAAATTACAGGCATTTTTCGGATACAGCCTGATTGCCAATGACATATATTATGACACTCTCGGCATTGTAAGGCAGCACGACAGGCCGATAAGCGTAATGAGTGCGTACCTAAGGAAAGATTTCAGGATATGGAAATTCCACTTGGACAACAGGATTCTGTTCCAGCTGTCTTCAGACAACAATGTCCTTCCTCTCCCGCTACTGGCACTCAATCTGAGGTATTATCTGGAGTTTCCTGTAGTCAGGAACGTCATGAACATACAGCTCGGAGCCGAAGCCACATTCAACACAAAATGGTATTCTCCGGCATACAACCCGGCCTTAGGCACGTTCCAGAGCCAGAACAAGGAACTGATTGGAGGCACGGACCCTTACATAAACGTTTTCCTCAATGTCCAGTGGAAACGCGCCTGTGTCTTCATCAAAGTGCTCAATGTCGGTGAAAACAAACACGGAAGCGATTATTTCGCCACATACGGATATATCCGCAGCCCTATGTCATTCAAGGTCGGAATATTCTGGCCGTTCTACACCCAGCCTTACAAGAAGATTCCGAAAAGCGAATACACTCCGCCTCCAACGAAATGAACAAGCCTCTGAAAGTCATCATAATAGCCATTATTACGGCCGTACTGTCATGCCTGTCAGCCATAGACCGGAGCCCGTCCTTACTGCCTGAACCGGAAAGGAGATTCGCCGGAGACACCCTCGTATGCCTGATGGACATAAAAAGCGCAAGGTACGAGGCCGAAGACAGCGGATTCAATTATGCCCTGGCCGACATGCTTGAAAAGGATGAAGGCTGCACCGTACACATAGTAAACGCAAAGCGGGGCCTCAACAGGGAAGACTCATCATTTCTGGCCTCTAACGGAGGAAAATACGATATAATAATAACGAATTCCGAAATGGACAGCATTGCCGGCAGAAACGGAGGACTGCTGTTGGTAGCCAGACTTTCGGATGAATCGATATGGGCTGCGGGGACCGATGACCTGCACGTATTCCGCGCCATGTCCGGATGGATTGCCAGAATCAAGAGCGACGGAAGCTACGAACATCTGTACGACAATTTTTTCGGAAAGGGAGATGCCGGCAAAATATCCCCTTACGACAGGATTGTAAAGCATTTCAGCAAAAGGCTCGGCTGGGACTGGAAACTTGTTTCCGCCATAATATACAGCGAATCGATGTTCATAAACGGCACGTCCTCCCGTAAGGGGGCCATCGGCCTCATGCAGATAAAACCGAGCACCGGGGCCGCATACGGCATATACGACCTTTCCTCGCCGGTAAGCAACATCGATGCCGGGACCAGGCACCTGAGATACCTTGAAAGGCTGCTCGAAAGAGAGGGCATACAGGATTCGACCGACCTGGTAAGATTCACGCTCGCAGCCTACAATGCCGGGGAAGGCAGAATCGAGGACTGCCGCGCGCTCGCATCCGCATTGGGTAAAAATCCGGATGAATGGGAGAACATCGTGGAAGTGATGCCTCTCATGTCCCAAAAGGAATATTACAGCATGGAATGCGTGAAAAGAGGGCGCTTCAACGCAAAAGAAACTCTGAACTATGTCGAGAAAGTCCTTTCAAAATACGAAGAATACAGAAAACCGGACACTAAAGCATCTTGACTGTCTTTGCCGGATCCACTTTTGAAATGAACAGGCACGGAATCAGGAGCACTATCATTATGGCGGCATAGGCACAGACATCGAGCAGCACTATGCCGGCCGGATTGAAAGCCACCGGAACAGAATCGACTATATAATTTTCGGGATTGAGTTTTATAAACTGCGTGCTGTCCTGCAATATTCCCAAGGCAAACGCTATGACATTCCCTATGGCAAGCCCCTTGAGCACTATGGAGGAAGCCTTTGCCATGAATACCTTCGCTATTTCCCTGTTTTTCATGCCCAATGCCTTGAAAAGGCCTATGGACGACATGTTTTCGAAAAGTATTATCAATATTCCGGAAACCATATTGAAGCCCGAAACCGCAAACATCAGCACAAGCACGGCGTACAGATTGAAGTCGAGCAAATCCAGCCAGTCGAAAATCGAAGGAAAACGGTTCCTCGTCTCGTAGACTATGGCCGAAGGATCGTCCGTCGAAGAATAACTGAAAACGGTAAACGAAACCTCTCCGGAAACCTCCGAAGGCTCCTCCCCTTTTTTCAGAAAAATCTCTATCGCGGAAACGGACTCTTCATCCCATCCGTTCAGCCGCCGGAGATTTTCCAGGTCCGAAAAGACAAAATTGCCCTCCTGCTCCTCTATGGGCGAACGGTATATCCCACAGACACGGAACCTCCTCGCCTTTACTTCCTCCCCTATGAAATAGGCCAGAAACGTATCTCCGAGACCTATACCGGCCTCCTGCGCAAGCGAAAGTGGTATTGCGGCCTCGGTCGAAATGCGCCCTTTGCGCAATACTGGGAAAGAGCCTTCCACAAGACGTCCCGACAGCATGGAAAAATCGTATGTCGAGTCCACACCCTTGAAAACCACGCCGGAAATGCCCGTACCGCTTTTGACTATGCCGGCCCTGTATATTGACGGCGAGACCCTTTTCACTCCCGGGCATCCGCTTATCAGGTCCTTATACTCGTCCGTACAGCGCACATAATGTTTTTCACTCATAATGTCCATATACGGAGAAAGCACCGCCATGTCGCCGGAAACGGCGGATATGGACCCCTGTATCGCCGAACGGAATCCCGAGGACACAAAAAGCGCTATGAGCATCACTACCGCGCTTATCGCCACTGAAACGACAGCGAGGCCGGATTTTGCAGAAAGCCTGCGGGATATGAAAAATATGCCTTTCATCTTCTCTGCAAAATGGTATGGACCTTCATCATCAATTTGCTTCTTTCCCCTTCTCCCGAAATCGAAAAAATATCCGACAGCACCGCCGCATAGATATCGAGAAGGGAGCTTACATCGTCGAAATACAGATTGGAAACGTCATCGTCGCCGTCAAGCACGTCTGAGATGGAAATCATCCTGCCCTTTTCCCCTAAATTTATGAAAAACAGGGGACTGCCGTCATCGTCCACCCATACCGGGATGAACCCCATGTCGCTCACGAAAACTTTGAGGGGATAATCCAGCAAATCCGCAAGAAAGACATACAGCATATCGATGACGAGGGATATCCCGTGCCTCGTTTCCAGTACAGAAACGGGAAGCAGCGCTTCCAGCGGAATGTCCTCATCCCTGAGGGCGGTCATGGAGAACTCCTCGAAAAAGACCCGGTTGATTGCGTCTACCTTATGGGCCGGCAACGCTCCCGGGGAAATTTGGGATTCTACCTTGTATGACATCGTGAGCAGGGTCGCGTACATGGAACTGTAGTCCGCCGGGAACAGAATCAGCTTGTTCATCAGGAACCACTCGTAAATATAGTTCTCCCCGTCCGTCTTTACCACCTGCTCCAGTTCCTTCAGGGTCAGTTCGCTGTTCAGCGAGCGCATTTTGCCGACAAGCAAGGCCCAACCGCCATCCTGATTCCGGGCATACGCAATATCAGGCAATTGTGCAGACACTTCATCAAAATGCTCCCTGAGATACGAATCGACGCTTTCACTCACAACGCCGTCCGTATCTTCAAGCAGTGCGACTATTGCCTTCAATTGTTGCGATATGCTCATGATATTCCACAAAAACGGTCCAATACGAATTTTATAAAATCATTCATGTCCGCCTTGTAATCGGGATTGCTGGTGCCGGCGTAACGGCTGGCAATGATGCAGCATATCGTCCCCGCCTTGTGCCCGAGGTGTCCCGATATGCCGGCTATGGCCGAGCCTTCCATTTCAAAGTTCGTAATCCTCAGCCCTTTGTACGAAAAACGTTCGAATCTGTCTATCATGTTATCCAAGGCGAGAGGCATCCTCAACACCCTGCCTTGCGGCCCGTAGAACCCTCCGGCCGATACCGTACATCCCATGATGCAGTTCCCGGCAAACCTGTCCTCGATTTCCTGCGAAGCCCTTGCGAAATATGGGGTAGGCAGATGTACGTTCCAGCCTACCTGGCGCATGAATTCGTTTTCAAGCTCGACATCCGTAATCTTTTCCCTATCCGCATACCAGTTAAGAAGTCCGTCGCATCCGACGGAATAACGCGAAAACACGTATGAGCCGATGGGTATGTCGGGCTGTATCGCCCCGGAGGTGCCGAGCCTCAGTATTTCAAGGCTCTTCTTCTCCTCCTTGATTTCGCGGGTTCTGAAATCTATATTGGCAAGGGCGTCGAGCTCGTTCATCACTATGTCTATGTTGTCACACCCGATTCCCGTTGAAAGCACGGTCATGCGCACACCGCAGTATTTTCCTGTCACGGAAACGAATTCACGCGAACTGTGCTCGGCCTCTATCGAGCCCGCATCGAAAAACGACCTGACCAGGGCAACCCTTCCCGGGTCCCCTACGAGCAATATCTTGTCCGCAAGTTCCTCCGGCCTGATGTGGAGGTGGAATACGGAACCGTCGTCATTTATTATCAATTCTGAAGCTGCTATAGCCATAATACTGTCATTTAATTGTTCATAGGAACAAAAATAATCATATTTTGCCTATTTTTGCATCATTGACAAAACAGAAATACCAAAATTTATGTGGAGAAGAATCCATACCCTTTATCTGGCCCTTGCCGCGCTGCTCATAGCCGCGATGTTTTTCATGAAATTCGCCACCGTAGTCGCACCTGACGGCGAAGAGGACATAATGTATTATGAAATGACACCTACGGCCCTGCTGATGCTGTCGGCCCTTTGCGCAAACGGGGTGGCAGTCTTCACATACAAGAACAGGCTTCTCCAGATGAGACTTGCAAGCACGGCGGCACTGGTTTGCCTCGCCCTCCAGATATATCTGGCATATCATTTCTTCAGGGCTGACGACCAACTGGTATTCTCGATAAGCATGGCCTTCCCTCTCGTAGCCTCTATACTCGATTTCCTTGCATTCAGGGCCATCATCACCGATGACATAGCCGTCTTTACGGCAATAAGGACAAGGGGGAAGAAAAAAGAGGACGGGGAAATTACAAATCCTTGATTACCATCATTCCGACATTCACTCCGCCCCAACCGTCCTGGACTATTACAATCCGCTGTCCGTCGGCATCTTCCATCTCCACTGGCTCTGTCAGGAAGGTATGTGAATGCCCGCCGATAATCAAATCCACATTCTTCAGTTTTCCGGCAATCTCGAGATCCGTCCCGGAGGCCGTACCGGTATCGTAACCGCGGTGTGAAAGCAATATGATCAAATCGCATTTGCGGGCCAGCTTGCGGGCGTATTTGTTAATGGACTTCACCGCATCCAGCTGCTTTATCCCGTCGGTTATCCCCTTGTCGCTCACCCGCTCCAAATCCGTAGTCGCCCCGATGATTCCTATCGTCTTGTCGCCCTTCACAATGACCGTATACGGCTTGACATACCGGGCGAGAGGGGTGCCGCGGAAAGAATAATTGCAGCATACCGTCTGATATTCGGCCATGGAAAGCCTGCGGGCCAGTTCGTCTATCCCGTTGTCGAATTCATGGTTGCCGAGGGTGGTGACATCATAGCCCAAGGCATTCATCAGGCTGACCTCCAGGTCTCCGGAATATTCGGTAAAATACGGGCTGCCCTGGTTGTAATCCCCGGCATCGAGTATCAGCACTATCTCCCTGCCGTATTTGCTTATTACTTCCTGAAACAGATTGTAGCGCCTTTCAACTCCTCCGAGCCCTGCATATTCGCCGCTTTTCTGGACATCAATCTGGCTATGGGTATCATTGGTATGGAGTATCACCAGGTCCTGCGCGACGGCTGCCAGCGAAACAGCCAGAAAAACAAGGACGGATACGGATAAGCGAAGTATGTTTTTTTTCATTTTCCTTCTTTATTTACAATTACATAACGTCCCTCGATACCGGAGCAAAGTTTCACTCCGGCCTTGTACGACTCCTTGCAATAGGCGATTACGGCATCCTTGACCTGCACTCCGGTATCGACAATCCTGTCCGCATATCTTTCCAAATAAAACCCGTCTCCGCCGGAAACAAGGAAACTTATCGATGCCAGACGGTACGTCTTCGACGGATCTATCTCTTTCCCTCCTACCGTAACCGAAAGCAGGTTGCCGTCTTCAGTGACCTCCATCTTCGCTCCGCTTATCGCCTCGGGCTGGTTCATGGCCGCAAAGTCCTTGAAAAACTCCGCCAGCCTGTCACCCTTGATTTCGGCGACTATCAGCGTATTGTTGAAAGGATAACAGCTCACGATATCGCCCAGCGTTATCTCGCCTGCGGGCAATGTAATCCTGATGCCGCCCATATTGTACAGGGCACAGTCGACTTCCATCCCCGTCAGAACCTCGGCACGGTCGTATATCATGTCGGCGGTAAGGTTCGAAAGCGCGCTTTCAGGTTTCGCAACAGCCATTTCGCAAGCCGAAACCGCCACAACTTCGTTCAGATATTCCATGCCTTTGCGTGCTTCCGCCACAATCTCCGCAACCGGAGTCCCGGCCGGCAAATCGTATTTGTCAGTCACCGGAATCACGCTCCAGTCATACTTGAAATCCTGCGCCTCTGCCTGGAAAAAGACTTCCGCCTGGAAGGCTAACGACAAGGCCACGCAGGCGCAATATACCGAAAATCGTTTCATTACCAATTTTTATTTGTATTTCAACCACTTCCACATGTCCTTAAAGGAACTCTTCTTGCCGAACATAAGTATGCCGACCTTATAAATCTTGGCAGACAGGTACATCATCAGGAACGTAGTCACTACCAATATCGCCAATGAAGTCCACATTTCCCATGAAGGAATCCCGTTCACGACACGCATCATCATGCATATCGGGGAAGTAAACGGAATATAGGACGCCCAGACAAGCAGCGGGCTCGACGGATTGTCTATCGCTGAAAACGCTATGAAAAACGCAGCAAGTATCGGAATCGTGACAGGAATCACGAGCTGGTTTGTATCCTGCTCATTATCCACCGCGCTTCCTATCGCCGCGAACATCGATGAATACAGCAGGTACCCGAAGACGAAGAACAGGAGGAACGAACCGATTACCAGCGGGAAGTTTATCTGGGAAAGGGTGGACATGACGGCCGCGAATTCCGAGTTGGCGGCAGTCCCGACCATATCCGTCACCATGTCGCCCTGGCCCCCGGCCATTTCCATAAGCTGTTCCGTAGCTTCCGGCGATTGCATCATCTTGTCCATTCCGATGAAGGAATTGACTCCTACGACAATCAGTAGCGTAAGCACAATCCACAGGAAAAACTGGGTAAGCGCCACGGCGGCGATTCCAAGTATCTTCCCTATCATCAAGTCGATTGCCTTTACCGAGGAGACCATGACCTCCACCACCCTCGAAGTCTTTTCGTTGATTACGGCAGACATGACCATGCCTCCGAAAGAATATACGAAAATGTATATCAGGATGGAAAATATTATGGCAATCGCCCTGTATATGCCAGTAACGGTAACCTTCTCGCTCCCGTCCTCTCCGATCGTATACGAGGTTATCGAAGAAGAATAACTGATTGAGGAAATCATGTCTTCGAGCCCTTCGATATTATAGGAACGCACCCTGTAGTCCTCTACGGCCTCGTCCACGGCATCCTTTACACGGTCGGAAATATCCGACCCGAGAGGCTCGTAGGAATACGAGAAAACAGAAACGCCCTTTGAAGAATCGATGGCGGATATCGTCACGAGGGCCTTGTATCCGAGGCTGTCAAGATGTTTTTTCAGATATTCACTGTCCTCTCCGGTACAATCGGTGAATGAAACATATTCATCGCTTCCGAGATATCCCATCACTATTCCGGAATCATCCGTAACGGCTACTTCCTGACCTTTCTCCTCCGAAGAACCGTAAAGCATGATTATCGTCGGAAGGACCATGAGAAGCGCCATGAGAAGCGGGGTCACGAATGTGATTACGAGGAAAGATTTTTTCTTGACCCTCATGGCGTATTCGCGCCCTATTACCACACCTATCTTTTTCCAGTTCATGCCCTGTCCTCCTTTCCTCCATCTGCCGCATTGTCACGGCCTGTTACTATCTTTATGAAAATATCGTTCATGCGCGGCAGCAGCTCCCTGTACGAGACAATGTTCGCATGCGGGATGATTTCGGACAACAGTTCACCGGAAGAAACCCCGTCCGCCCTTTCAAGCACGGCAGTACGGAGTCCGGATTCCTCCACATCCGATATCACCCTGTAGGCCCTGCCTTCCGGAATAGGCCTGTTTTCCTCCGAGGCATACACGACTTCCACATTGTCGGTACCGTATTTATGCCTTATTGCATTTATATCCCCGCTCTCCACTAAATGAGACTTGTTTATAAGGGCTATGCCATGGCACAACTCCTCGACAGACTGCATGTTATGCGTGGACAGGACTATGGTCGTCCCCTCCTCGTTAAGCCTCAGCATCTCATCCCTTATGAGCTGGGCGTTGACAGGGTCGAAACCGCTGAAGGGCTCGTCCATTATTACCAGCTTCGGACGGTGCACCACCGTAGTGATGAACTGGACTTTCTGCGCCATTCCCTTGGAAAGCTCTTCAATCTTCTTGTTCCACCATGATTCTATTTCAAAACGCTTGAACCACTTCTTCAGTTCCGTCATGGCATCGCTGTGGGACATGCCCCGCAACCGCGCAAGATAGAGCACCTGGTCCCCGACCTTCATCTTGCGGTAAAGCCCGCGCTCTTCAGGCATGTAGCCTATCTTCTCGACATCGGCATCGGTCATGTGCCTTCCCTGTAAAAATATCTCTCCGGAATTGGGAATGGTAATCCTGTTTATGATCCTGATCAAGGTTGTCTTGCCTGCACCGTTCGGTCCCAACAAACCGAAGATACGGCCTTCTGGGATATCCAAGTTGATATCATCGAGCGCCTTATAAGTCCCGAAAGTCTTGGAAATACCCTTGCATGTAATAATACCCATAAAAATTTCCAAATCAGATTTGCGGACACAAATATAGGGTATCGGCCTTTAATTTTCAAATATTTCAGAAGCTTCTCATTCAAAATAGAGTTTCAGCCCCGCCGCACTGCGTTCGGAAATAATCCCCTCCTTCACAAGGGAGTCTATCTTCCATGCGGAACGCGGATGGTTTTCCCTGAATATGACGATGGCCCTTGCCGAATACGCATCCAGATAGGGATGCCTGCTGATGGAATCCGCCGGAAGCTCCCAGATGTCGGGAGTCCAGACATCTTCAGGAAGGATTACGATTTCCGGGGCCATCCTCTTATATTTTTCATAATCGATGCCCCGTATCTCCATCAGCTGTTCCTTGACGGCGAAGGCACCGAGACGTTCCCTGTAACGCAGTATGCGGGAAGCATAGTAGGGTCCAACCCCGGGGATATCCAACAGGGCAAGCGAATCCGCCCTGTTCAGATTGATGGGAATGGGGGCGAAATATTCCTGGGAGAGTTCGAGCGTATCGGCATCCCCTGCAAGCCCGTCCTTATGGGGAAGAGCCGACTTCCTCGGATTGAAAATATTCCCTGCAAGCAACAGGGCCACTTGAAAACCGGTCAATAAAAGTATAAGGGCCGCTATGCCGGTCATGACGGATTTTGCTGGTCGTTTCATTTCGAATCGTTTTCGGCAAAACTAATGTCCGCCGACCGATAAAATGCTCAAAAAAGGATATTTCGCGAAAAAATATCCTTTTCCGGAATCTTCAAACGTCTACAAACGTTTACTAAACGGCTTCAGACCTGGAGGAGAGCCATTCCTTATAGGCTTTCCTGTAAGCGGCGGCATTACGGAGATGCTCGGAATATGTAGCGGCGAAATTGTGCCTTCCGTCGAATTCGGGCCTGGCGCAAAAGTACAGATAATCATGCTTCTGTGCGTGCAGGACACCCTCTATTGCAGCTTTTGAGGCTACATTTATCGGTGCGGGCGGCAAGCCGTGATACATGTAAGTGTTGTATGGCGAATCAATCCTTGTATGCGACTTCAGCACTCTCGTGAGCGTAAAATCGCCGGAGGCGAATCTCGCCGTAGGGTCGGCCTGCAATTTCATTCCCTTATGCAGACGGTTCAGATAGACACCGGCTATTACAGGATATTCGTCCGCGACATTCGACTCTTCCATGATTATGGAGGCAAGTGTGCTCACCTCCAAAGGTGTCAGGCCTATGGCGGCGGCCTCGGAACGGCGGCGCTCATCCCAGAAACGTCCGTATTCGGTTCCGAGCCTCCTGATGACTTCCTCCGGAGAAGCAGTCCAGAAAATATGATAGGTGTCCGGCAATATCATCCCGAGCACGGTTTCGGAATCGAAGCCGAATTCCGAAAGGAACCCGTCATCATAAAGCAGGGGTGCGATATCGGCGGAATCGATTTGCAACGGCCTTGCCAGCACCGCCGCAAGCCTGCCCTTGTCCCTGATATAGCCCGATATGGTAAGTCTGGCCTCTGTCTGCCAGTTGTTAACTATCATCCTGATTACATACACGGACGACATTCCCGGCTTTATCTCGTAACGGCCTTCTTTCATGGAGGCATCGAGCCCTTCTTTCACGGCCATCCGCTCAAGGCTTCCGGGCCTTATCACCCCGGCATTGCGTACAATCGAATCAAGAACGGCCTGCCCGTCCATGCCTTCGTCCACATAAAGCACGTATGCTTTTGTAAAATTGGACACCTTATTGTCCACATAATAACGGACCGCCATGAATGCAGCCACAGAGAACACGGCAGCGGCTACCGAGAGGACCGCGACAGAGATTTTTTTAATCCGTGACATGGTTTATCTGAGTTTTATTTCATCGCCCGGCCCTACCTTGCCGTCCGCTTCCAGACCGTTCATCCTGCACAGGCTTTTAAGCTTTATACCGTATTTCTGCGATATGTCCCACAAGGTTTCCCGGCCCTCCACGACATGGGAAGAGGCAGTACCCTTCGGGGCCTTCCTTTTTTTTGACACGAGATAAATTTTCATTCCTTCGTCAAGGAGTTTCCGTGAACCCGTTTTCAGGTCATTGTACCTTTTAAGCTCGCGGTTGGTAAGGTTGAATTCCTTAGCGATGGAACGTATGCTTTCTTCACCCGAAGTAACGATATACGCAAGGCCGTTCACGTCCTCAAGCTCGCGTGTCAACCTGAATCCGTAAAAACCTTCTTCCAGCCCCTCTGCATAAGGAGCCACGTAAGACAGGGTTTCGGCAGCGCCTATCCTGTCGTATTTCATCAGATTATGGGTTTCGATGATTCTGATCAGGGACTGCGGATAACTCGGGTCGGTGGCATAGCCCGCTTCGGAAAGCCCGTATGCCCAGCCCTCGTAATCGGTAGGCTCCAAATCGAAGAGTTTTGAATAACGCGACCTGCTTACAAGAAAATCGCTGTGATCGCGGAAAGATTCGATTGCATTCCCGTAACTTCTGAAGCATTCATTGCGCCTGTCATCATCCCTCCTTATCGACTTGCCGTCCCAGCCGTGGCATTTGATTCCGAAATGGTTGTTCCCCTTGACGGCCAGATAAGAATTACCGTTATCCGATTCCAGACAGGCCTGGGCGAGCGTTATACTTGCAGGGATGCCGGATTTGTGCATCTCCTCCACCGCCACGCGCCAGTATTTTTCAATATAGGCTCCGCGTGTATATTTTTCCTGCGAATACATAAGCGCGGGAAAAACGAGAAAAAAGATGAATATGCCAGAAATTTTTTTCATTCTGCAAATATACGCAGAAGCCGAGAGCAGAGCAAATGAATTTATTCAATTTGCTATGCCGAGGCGTGAACAGTATTTCTGGCCGTCAGGCCAAATATACGCAGAAGCCGAGA
>NZ_NFIV01000037.1 GCF_002159555.1 Muribaculum sp. An289 | reverse complement strand
AAATTTCCGGTAGGAAAAATGATGCGCGAAAAAAATATTTGCAGCCGCTTCCGGACCCGTGCATGCCATGGCATAATAATGCTGCATTATATATAATAAAGGTGTACGACCCGTTGCCTGCCCGTCGTGTGCCCGTTGCGTGCCCAGGGGATGTGTCGCGGGGCGATGCCGTGTTTGCCCGTCGTCTGCCCTTGCGGATGCGTTCCGCGCCCTGGGGAGGCGGAGGGAAGGCGGCGGCAGGCTGGAAAAAGCTGGGAAAAGCGTATGGTAGGCGGGTAAAAATCGAAAAAAACCGAAAAAAGTCGAAAAAAAGTCCTTGAAAAGTTTGGAAATCCGGCAAAGAGCGCTACCTTTGCAGTCCCGTTCGGGAAGGGGGCCCTTGGGGCTCCTCCGCGGATCGGGGGAAGTTCATTGAATCGGAAGAAGGAAGCCCGAGCGGGGCCGGCAGAGCCGGCCCCCTCCGGCCGGGGGAAACTCCGGCCGGTGCAAGGAAAGAAGACGAAAGTC
>NZ_NFIV01000036.1 GCF_002159555.1 Muribaculum sp. An289 | reverse complement strand
GAAACCGGTGACTGGGGCTAAGTCGTAACAAGGTAGCCGTACCGGAAGGTGTGGCTGGAACACCTCCTTTTTGGTGGGGCTTCCCTCTCCCGATTCAATTTTTCTTGAAAGACGCGTGCGCCCGTTTGGGCGTATACGATACGAGGCCCTCGTCCCTATGCGGGCGGGCCGTCAGTTCATTGACTTACCAGGAAAGAACACGAGAGGCAAAACAGATTATGTAATTAAGATAATAGGTTGAAGGAATCACCGCGGGGACTGATGTCCCCGCCGGGGTCTCGCGCCGGCGGCGACGCCCGCGCGGGAGACCGGAGCGAAACGGAAAAGGGCGCACGGTGGATGCCTGGGCTTCCGGAGGCGATGAAGGACGCGGCGAGCGGCGAAACTCCCCGGGGATCGGCAAGCGCGAAATGATCCGGGGGTGTCCGAATGGGGCAACCCACGCGCAGTGAGTGCGCGTACGCCGAAAGGCGGGCGAACGCGGGGAACCGAAACATCCCAGTACCCGCAGGAGGAGAAAGAAA
>NZ_NFIV01000035.1 GCF_002159555.1 Muribaculum sp. An289 | reverse complement strand
GCCGGACGAGCTGTACTGCATTCGCCGTGTGGATGCCAAAGAAGATGTACAGGATTTCGGTCAACTTCGTCCTTGCCTTGATGCGTTTCAAGCCATAGTGTTCCTTCTGCGTTCCGAACGAGCCTTCCATCCTCGTTGCCCTTATCCTCGCCAGCTCGTTGCGGATGATGTCGTTCTCTTTCTTTTCCAAGGACGGACGGCCACGCTTGACGAATGACGTCTGTATTCCTCTATCCTTGCAGTACTCCCTGTTGGCGCTGCCGGCATAGCCTGCATCTCCTCCGACCTTCTTCACGTCCACACCGAAGAGCTTTCGGTGCATCTTCAGGCAGTGCGGAAGCCTGGTTCCCTCGTTGAAGGCATTGAATGACAGCTTCTCGATGAATGAGAGTCCGTCAACCTGGATGTTGTTGCACTTCGCGCCGAACTCTACGCTCTTCACTTCCTTGCCTCTCACGATCGGCCTCACATACGGCTTGCTGATGCTCACTATCCTGTCCTTGACACTCTCGCGAGGATTGTTGTTCTCGA
>NZ_NFIV01000034.1 GCF_002159555.1 Muribaculum sp. An289 | reverse complement strand
AAAAAAAGCGAAATGGCGATAAAATCAACATTTTCGGCGGGAAAGTGCACCAAAAAAGCGGGAAAATGGTTCACTTCCCCCCAAAATTATCCGCTGGTCCGAAAACCTGCCCCGCGCCTGAAACGGGAACGGGGACGGAGCGGGAAAGGTGGAAGGATGCGGCACCCGGGAGCGGGGAGTGCATGCGGATGGCCGAGAGGGGTTGGAGGATACGAAAAAAAGGAGGCCCTCGCGTACGGGAACGAGCCCGGTGTCGCTGGGACCTCCTCATCAAGGACGGCGGCGGCCTACTCTCCCGCCCTTACGGGCAGTACCATCGGCGATGGCGGGCTTAACTTCTCTGTTCGGGATGGGAAGAGGTGGGACCCCGCCTCCATTGCCGCCTTTATTCGTCACGGGGGAACGGTTCACCGTCGCCCCCGCGTATGCGGCAGGAAAGAGACACTTCGAGGCGCCGGAACGAAACCTACGGGCCATTAGTACGGGTCGGCTTTGCCGTCGCCGGCTTTGCACCTCCCGCCTATCGACGTGGTAGTCTCCCACGGCCCTTAAACGGAGATCTTATCTCGGAGGGGG
>NZ_NFIV01000033.1 GCF_002159555.1 Muribaculum sp. An289 | reverse complement strand
GTATGTTTTTCGCCCTTTCTTCGCTCTCATGCTCTTGCTTATCAGTCCAAAGTTCTCTGCCATCTCACCAAGCGGCAGCCTCTTCCTGATTTTTCCCAGCTCGCTAGTCTCGAACGTCCGCCTATACAATTCATAAAAATCGAACTCCGTGAAAGGGAGATCGGGTGATATTTCAGAGAAATTTTGTACCTTAGCCATGCAGATTAATTTTTGCGATACCTCCAAATTTGGCTTTTCTAGGGCAATTGGAGGTATTCTTTTTATCTTTAGCTAAGATACAAATTTTATATTACATTGGCAATTAATTCGTTATGAAGTTTTATTCTTTTTACGACAGTCCCTACACTAAATGCAGAAAACCGAATCAGGCTTGAAAGTAAACCTACCAGGGTTATTATATATTTATAGACTATAGTCTTGCTAGCCCAATAATAGGAATTGTTATTTTGGCTTATCCCCAAGTCAACGCTTAGGGGGTAAGCCGTTTATCGTTTATTTAAGTCTGCCCCATTTTTCCTGCAAGCTCTATAAATACATCTCGTACAATTAAAAGGTAGTGTTTCAAACAGTGTGTCCGGAGTAAGCCTTCAGACCTCTTAGTTCTGCAAATATATCAATTTATCTGTTACCTCATTGGCAGGCATGCCTGCCAATGAGGATT
>NZ_NFIV01000031.1 GCF_002159555.1 Muribaculum sp. An289 | reverse complement strand
GTGGGGTGGAAAACCTGGACCAACGGATAATTCCGGTTGGAATCTTCCGTGTCCTTATTTCTCTTCCATGACCCGAACAAAATCAACTGCCATCCTTTCGGGAGAACAGCTTTTTAATATGTAAGGTCGTACAGCGAAGTGCGAACGGACGGGACACTTTTTTCTACCCCATAGCCAGCTGGCGCCTTTACAATACGTTGACAATCAACATTTTACCAAAACTACCCCTGCGCTTGGGTACCTTAGAAAGTACCCAAAGCCAGCCCTTATTTTTACAACTTACTGATTATCAATATTATCAAACTTAACAAGATGGACATGGGGTGAAAAATATGCCGATAAGATCCGATTTTCCTTCCTTCATCATGGCCTTTGTCATTTTTCTCTCGGGATGTTGCTTTATCTGTCATGAAATGGAACCGCGAAGTGTAGTCAACTTTATGGATGCGTTAAATAAATTCACCTCAGGGGAAGTGCACCTGATTCGTGGCAAAGTGGTTCACTTTCCCCCGGAAAAAAAGCGAAATGGCGATAAAATCAACATTTTCGGCGGGAAAGTGCACCAAAAAAGCGGGAAAATGGTTCACTTCCCCCCAAAATTATCCGCTGGTCCGAAAACCTGGCCCCCGCCTGAAACGGGAACGGGCCGGGAGTGGACGGAGGATACGAAAAAAAGGAGGTCCTCGCGTACGAACCGGAACGAGCCCGGTGTCGCTGGGACCTCCTCATCAAGGACGGCGGCGGCCTACTCTCCCGCCCTTACGGGCAGTACCATCGGCGATGGCGGGCTTAA
>NZ_NFIV01000030.1 GCF_002159555.1 Muribaculum sp. An289 | reverse complement strand
CCTTCTGCGTTCCGAACGAGCCTTCCATCCTCGTTGCCCTCACCCTCGCCAGCTCGTTGCGGATGATGTCGTTCTCTTTCTTTTCCAAGGACGGACGGCCACGCTTGACGAATGACGTCTGTATTCCTCTATCCTTGCAGTACCCCCTGTTGGCGCTGCCGGCATAGCCTGCATCTCCTCCGACCTTCTTCGCGTCCACACCGAAGAGCTTTCGGTGCATCTTCAGGCAGTGCGTAAGCCTGGTTCCCTCGTTGAAGGCATTGAATGACAGCTTCTCGATGAATGAGAGTCCGTCAACCTGGATGTTGTTGCACTTCGCACCGAACTCTACGCTCTTCACTTCCTTGCCTCTCACGATTGGCCTCACATACGGCTTGCTGATGCTCACTATCCTGTCCTTGACACTCTCGCGAGGATTGTTGTTCTCGAAGTGGGCCTTCTGCTGGCGGTACACTCTTGTGATGATTTCAATATCGCTCTTCTGTCTGGCTGTCAGCAATTTCTCCGCGCCTGCATTCTCCCTCTCCAGTGTGCGGGTCTCCTTCAGTATCTTCCCCAAAAGATTGAGCAGGCGTCTGGTCAGTTTCCTGGTCTGGACTTTCGTATGCCTGCGCCGCTTCCTGTACGACAGGTTGGCCTTCTCTACGTCTACGTACCTCGTCCTCGGACGGTGCACATTCAGCTTGGCACTCAGAGTGCACATTATCTCATATGACTTCTCTATTCCTTCCCACAGGAGCTTCGCATCCGTAGGATAGCGCATCTCGCTCTCGTAACAGGTTGCATCCGTATACATCGTGTCCAGGTCCTTCATGTACGGTTTCCAGGCTCTTGCCAGTATCTCCTGCTGCTGTTGGATCTTCAGCCCGCGGGCCAGTTCCGAAAACACGTCGTCCAGAAGTTTGTAGTTCGTCAGAGGATGCATCGGGTCTATTCTCACATCGCAGAAGA
>NZ_NFIV01000003.1 GCF_002159555.1 Muribaculum sp. An289 | reverse complement strand
GACTGTTTTCAACGAAACAAAATTAACAAATTTGAAAGCGATTCACAACAACCCCCCCTTTGACATAAGAGAGTTTTTAACTGTTTTCAACGAAACAAAATTAACAAATTTGAAAGCGATTCACAACATTTGTGTAAGCACATTTCAAACTATTTAAACTGTTTTCAACGAAACAAAATTAACAAATTTGAAAGCGATTCACAACTGGTTATGGCATTGGTGCTGATAATCCATATACTGTTTTCAACGAAACAAAATTAACAAATTTGAAAGCGATTCACAACTTGCTGTTTTAGCATCAGCAGTTTTGTGTAACTGTTTTCAACGAAACAAAATTAACAAATTTGAAAGCGATTCACAACAATACCCCCTTTGGCATAGACAAAATAAGTACTGTTTTCAACGAAACAAAATTAACAAATTTGAAAGCGATTCACAACAAGTAAAATCTGAGTAATCTTTTTATGAGAACTGTTTTCAACGAAACAAAATTAACAAATTTGAAAGCGATTCACAACAGGACGCTGGCGAGACTGTTGACCTGGAGACTGTTTTCAACGAAACAAAATTAATAAATTTGAAAACAATTCATGATAACAATTACAACAAAATAAATAATTGCACCGGCTGGCGGCTCCGGATTCTCGTGAATGAACAAGAATCCGGAGCCGTCATTTTCCTACCGCAAAACAACGGAAGCGCCCGAGAGGAACCTCTTCCTTACAGGCTCAGCACGTAGCCGAGTCCGAGGATATGGTCATCTGGAGAGGAAGTGAAATACTGCTGGTAGCGGTAATAGATGTTGAGCGTGTGCATACCGCCGCCGAACGGGATGCGGAGTCCTGCCGTATAACGCATTATGCCGACCTCGCCGGCACGGTAATCCGAAATGTGGAAGAAATTCTCGACATCGAAATAAGGGTCGATGGGCATGTTTTCGACATTGAGCTTTATGCCGAGCCGCGTACGGAGATACGATACGACCCGCCCGGAAGAACCTTCGGGACGGTCGGTATAGTAAATCTGCTCTATGAGTTCCCTCCAGGTAAGGCGGAACGGGCCCCAGTCCACTCCGGCAGTCCCGCCCGTATACCAGCGGTGCGCCTGCTCGTAATAATCGGAACGGTCTACATTCGAATACCTGTAACCTATTTCCGCAGTAAAATAGTCGTTGAATTTGTATTTAAGTTCCGGATTTATCCACCACAGGGCGATATTGCTGACATTGCTGTCGGAACGTATCTCGCAGTTGAGCGAGCCGGAGAAACCGCCGACAAACTGTTTCTTCAACGTCACTGAACCCCAGACACCGAAATCGGAATCCTTATGCTGGGCCTCCGCCACGGAAGCGAAGGACAGAAAAGACAAAAATACCAATGGACAGAATCGGGATGCGAGCCTCATTTTCAAACACATTTAAAACACAAAGTTATGAAAATTCAGAAGCTGTTTAAAAATTTTTCTCGGAAAATTCGAGACAGCATCCCAGAAGCCAACACCAAATGTTTAGAAACTACTTAAACGGCTTCTTATTCTTCCCCTACGGACAGAAGGAAGCGATACGCAACGAGATATTTGTTCAGACGTTTCAGGTCCTTTTCTGTGACCTGTTTCAACCGCGAAATATCCATATTGTCTTCGAGATCATGGATTTTCACGGCACGGGCCACGGCATTCAGGCTGCAACGCCTCACATAATCGGAATATTTTTCATCATCATAATGGGTCAGCGAAATGACCGCCTCGACAATCGTTCTCGGAAAACCCTCCGCAAGCAGGCGTTCCGGAGTCATGTCCGAGTCCTCCACCGTATCGTGGAGCAAGGCCGCTATGCGCTCCGTATCGTTTTTGCAGCGGCACGCCACCCTTATCGGATGGAATATATAAGGCGCACCCGCCTTGTCCACCTGACCTTCATGAGCTTCCATGGCCAGTTTCAAAGCCTTCTCCAACAGAATGTTCCCTACTTCATTTTTCATGACAACTTATGACAATATTGCAAATACAATCGGATTATACAACCGGATGGCCCAAAGCGGCCGGACGGATTGCTGACGGCGGCAGCCCCGCTACAGTCCGAGCTCAACCTGAAAACGCATCATCCACCTGTCATAACCGGGGTCGAGCGGATTCAGATAATGATTGTACGATATGTCGAACTGCACTTTCAGGCTGTGCCCTATCAGATACCTCGTCACACCGAGGGTCGTCTGGTTCCATCTGTCGTATCCGGCATATCCTGCAGGCCTCTTGTCCGCAAAAACCGTCGAATTGCGTGCGGCGACCTCCCATTTTCCATCGAAAAGATAGCTCGCCTGCACATTGAGTCCCGAACCGGTAAAGACATACGCCTCAGGACTTCCTTCGAAAAACGGGTCAGCCACATAGCGGCCCATATAGTCGATGCAGGCCGCGAAACCGCGGTATTTAATGATAAAATCCACAAAATACGAATTAATGTCCCTGTGCTGCCCGTCAGGCATCAGCCCGCCTTTCGTCCCCTGGAGCCTCTGCGCATTGTCATTGAACTGATAGGCGCCCGCAATCATCATCTTCACCTCCTGCTCATACGAAACATCACCCTCCATCAGTTCCCCGTTCCCGTGGAAACGCCCGAAAGGATAGAGTTCGAGCCTCCCCGTATAGGCAAAGCCCGCAATGGACGAAGAATTCCAGTTGCGCCCGTCCCCAAGGGTCACCGAAGCCTTGGCCGAGAGAGCGAAACCCTCAAGGCTACCGTAATTGTACTCGCCGAAAAATCCGAAGTCCCTGTCCACGTTGAATTCGCTGTTCACTATGCTCCTGTCCACGAATTGCAGGGCGCTGGACGAATTCACCCGTGCACGGTTCGCCTTGATTTTTGTCTGGCCGAAACCTATGTTCCAGGCCGCACTGTGCCTGTAATACACAATGGCGTCCCGCACAATGTTCATGTTACCGTTGGGAAGTTTCGCCGCATCATAACCCGAAAAGCCGAGCTGAATCGAATAAATCACCTTAGGGGAAAAGATATATCCGTCAAAACGCAGTCTGAGACGTTTCACCTGGGCCTCGGTCCGGGTAAGGGAGAAATCCTTCCCGAATGAAAGCCCGACCATGTTCTGCATCCTGAAACGCAGGGTCATTTCGTACATATTGTTTTTAGGCCGGAAGGTTATGCCTTTTCCGACCTCGATATTAGGAAGGTTTTCCAAATGTGTAAGAAGCTCCTCCCTGTTGTCCAGGGAATCGGCAATATATGACTGCAACCAGTCGAGATCCCTCTTCTTACGATTGTCCTCCTGTGCAAAAGCAGCCACAGGGATAATCACGAAAAAAATGACGACCAGCAAAATTCTGTTCATTGGCAGAAAAATTTACAAAATGAGATTTCCCGCAAAAATATGGATAAAAAGCCAATTGCACGAAAGAAAATTGTTACAATAAAATTACATATCGGAAATTTTCCGGAATTTAACTTAACTTTACGGAAATTATGATACTAATAACACTGAATGATAATAAATTACACTGACAAATCCGTTAAAACCCACCAGACAATGAAGTATCTGCTGCTCAGTGCCTTCTGTCTTCTGTCGCTCGCCATCCCGTACGCCGCTGCCGCACCATCCTCCAACGGCGTAAAACCGTTCGTCATACCGGAACTGAAGTCATGGACTGCCGGCGAAGGAAATTTTGAAACAGACCGGAAGCTCGCAATCTCCGTTCCGTCGGAAGATCCGGAACTCCTGAAAATAGCCGAAAATTTTTCAGAAGACTGGGAGGCAATGTTCGGCCACAGGCTTAAAATAACGGCCGGAAAGGGGGACATAATCTTCATGACGGACAAAGGCACAGGCCCCGGAGAGGAACATTACGGGCAAGAAGGCTACAGCATAGATATCTCCACCGAAACAGTAACCGTAACGGCCCCGTCCCCGGCAGGAATCTTCTGGGCCACAAGGACATTGCTCCAGATGGCCGACAACAGTTCGGGCAAAAGCCTTCCGGCAGGCAGGATTACCGACTGGCCGGACTACGGGATTAGGGGATTCATGATGGATTGCGGAAGAAAATACATCCCTATGGGTTATCTGAAAAAACTCGTCCGGATTATGGCGTACTACAAGATAAACACCCTCCAGATACATCTGAACGACAACGGATTCAAGCAGTATTTCGGTCAGGACTGGGACAAGACATACGCCGCATTCAGACTTGAAAGCGAGTATTTTCCCGGACTGACCGCAAGGGACGGTAGCTACGGCAAGGAAGAATTCCGGAATTTTCAGAATGAAGCTTCGGGGATGTTTGTGGAAATAATCCCGGAGATAGACGTACCCGCACATTCGCTCGCACTTACAAGATACCGCCCGGAGACCGGCAGCGAGGAGTACGGTATGGACCATCTCGACCTGTTCAGTCCCGCGACCTACTCCTTCCTCGACTCGCTTTTCACCGAATATTTGGGAGGTGACGATCCCGTATTCACAGGGCCGAAAGTCCATATCGGGACAGACGAATATTCGAACAGGGATTCATCTGTTGTAGAAAAATTCAGGGAATTCACCGACCATTATATCAGGTTGGTGGAAAGTTACGGAAAACAGGCCGTAATCTGGGGAGCGCTTACGCATGCGGACGGGAAAACTCCGGTAAAATCGGAAAATGTGCTCATGAATGCCTGGTACAACGGCTACGCCGATCCGGAAGAGATGGTCAGGCAGGGCTACAGGCTGATAAGCATCCCGGACGGATACGTATACATCGTCCCGGCGGCAGGATATTATTACGATTTCCTGAACGAAAGGTTCCTGTATGAATCCTGGACTCCGGCCCATGTCGGCGAAACCGTCTTCGAGGAAAGCGACCCCGCCATTGCCGGGGGAATGTTCGCCGTATGGAACGACCATGCAGGGAACGGAATCTCCGTGAAAGACATACATTACAGGCTGTTTACGGCAATGCAGACACTTTCCGCAAAGATGTGGAGCGGTGAAAACGTCACGCTGACCTATGACGAATTCGATATGGCAAGGAGGGATGTAAGGGAAGCACCGGGAATTAATGAGAACGGACGTATCGGGGCCCCGCGGTCCTGCGTTCTCGCCATGGACGAAGTAAGCAGCGGGCAGAAGATGCCGTACGGGGAAATAGGTTATGACTATACGGTAAATTTCACCATCGAGGGAGGGCATGAAACACCCGGAACAGAGCTGTTCCGTTCCGACAATGCCGTATTCTACCTCTCCGACCCAATAAGCGGAATGCTTGGTTTTGCAAGAGACGGTTACCTCAATACTTTCCGTTACCGCGTACACGAAGGCGAAAAGGCAGAAATAACAGTCAAGGGAGACTGCCGTTCCACCACCTTGATTGTAAACGGCAAGACGATAGACCGCCTTGAAGTCGAAAAACGCTGGCACGACGGAGGGAAAAGCGTGATGTACTACGTACCTACCCTCGTTTTCCCTCTCGGAAAGGCCGGTGATTTCGACAGCAGGATTACGGATTTCGAAGTATTCAATTATACGACGGAATAAATTATATGACGGAATAAATCCGGGAAAGAAATAAAATGAACGTTTTCAGGATAATACGCAGAAACATCTCACTTCACTTCATAAATGCCGCCGGGCTTTCTATTGTGACCGCCTCCCTCCTGCTGTCGGCAGGATACCTGCACAGGGAGCTGAATTATGACAGGCACAACACCGAATCCGAAAGGACGGCAAGACTCTCGATAGGTTTTCAGGACGAACCCGTCGACGGACGTATCTGGGGCGAAATTCCCGTCATGCTGCTAAAAGAGATTCCCGAAATCGAAGAGACCGCATCGGTTTTCCACATACAGTCCTGCGGATTCGATTACGGGGGCAGGCTCGTGACCGCACCGGATGTTTTTGCCGTGGACAGCGGTTTTTTCAGAATATTCGATGTCCGGATGCTCGAAAGCGCGGACGGAATCCCCGGCTCGGAACAGATAATGGTCAGTGAAAGTTTTGCTTCGAAACTCAAAGGAGAAAGCGGCCGCGACGTACTCATGTCCCCCGTCAGGACGGATTCGAGAAAACTCAGGACCGACACTTTCATTACCGGGATTTTCGAGGATTTTCCCGGGACCTCGCATTTTCATCCTGATGCAATCATTTACAGTTCAGAAGGTTTGGGCGATGTTTTCGCATACGTATATGTCCTGGTCAAGGAAGGTACGGATCTCCGGGAGCTTGCCGGCAAGATATCCTCCCTGTGGAACGAGGCCGGAATATACCCTCAGGGCACTGTTCCGAAAGCCATACTGACTCCATTGACCGACATCCATCTCCACAGCCACAATCTGCGTGAAATGGAGGTGAACGGGAATGCCACGTTCCTGTGGCTCATCGGAGGCGCAAACATGGTGCTTGCGATAGTAGTTCTTTTCAATCTCTGGCTCAACGGCTGCATCGTATTTTCATACAACCGCCGCTTCTACTATATCATGAGGCTGCACGGCGCACCGGTATCGGCAGTGCTCGCAAACGAAGCACGGATTGCGTTCGTCACAGGGACCATATCGACGGCGGCCGGCCTGTGTCTGGCACATCTTGCGGCACATTACGGGCTAATACCGCTGAAAATCCCTCCGGTGGCGGCAGCAATCATCTGCATTGCATTCCTCGCGGCCATCGTGACGGTTTCGCTCCTGCCTGCCCTCAAAGACACTCTCCGCACCCGTTTTTCAAACACCGGGGAAGTCCTGGAACAGATGCGCTTCTCCTATTCCAACGTGCGATGGATGGTTTCCGTCCAGTTTTTCATTGTGATTACGGTAATCACGGTCGCATCAGGAATCGGAATGCAGATGGGACTCATCGAAAAGACACAGTCGGGAGGGGCGGACAAAAACACCATTGTCCTGAAATGGCAGGATGACCAGGTCATGGAAAATTACGCCCTTCTGAAGGAGAGCCTGCTGAAACATCCGGAAATAGAAGCCGTCACTTCGGCGTTCCAGATTCCGGGGGATGCCATAAGGGACGGTGCGCAGGTAACGGCCGAAGGTTCAGGCTATCCGGTAAAGCTCCCCTTGCTCCTTGTCGGTGAGGACTTCATGGAATTTTTCGGCATCCGCATGATCGGGGGCAACGGGTTCTCGCCTATGGACATGGATTATCAGACAGAAAACGGCCTGCTGCACGACCGCATCGCGGGGAACTCATTCAGCGACCGCACCGAAGAATATATCATCAATGAAAAGGCCATGAGGGCCTTGGGGTTCTCCGACCCTCGGCAAGCGCTCGGAAAGACTCTCGGCATAAGCCAGGGGACTATCGACTACATACGCAAAGGAACGATTGTCGGAGTGTGCGAGGATTTCAATTACACCGGAGTTTTCGAGGATTCCGTTCCGCTGCTGATAATGCAACGCAACCTTTTCCAGTCCTGCATCATGATCCGCATGGCTCCGGAATGTTCGGAAGACGGGCTGGAAGTTTTCAACAAGGTGTGGGCCGGGGTAAACCCGCAGCGCGAACCGGATTATACCCTCATGAGCGACATTTTCAGCGGACAATACAGGAACGAGATGAATGCAAGGCGGCTGACCAGGCTGTTTTCCATATTGTGCCTGGTACTTGCCGACCTCGGACTCATTATTTTCATGGCTTTCATCATAAAGAGGAGAACCCGCGAGATAGCCATCCGGAAAGTGCAGGGAGCGAGTGTGCCCGGCATTGTCAGAATGCTCAATCTGGATTTGATACGGTATATAGCCGTCGCCTTTATCGTTTCAATCCCCGTATCGTGGCTCGTCCTGCACCGCTGGCTGGAACATTTTTCATATAAAATCCACATCTGGTGGTGGATCTTCATTGCCGCCGGAGCCATAGTCGCCGTCATCGCTTTGGGTTCCGTTTCGGTACAGAGCTGGAGGGCCGCAACCGCAAACCCGGTCAAAGGAATCGGGACGGAATGAGAGGTAGCGGGAAAGTTTTTGCCTGCGGTTTCAAAAATATGCATATATTTGTGACAAATATGGTTTAACATTGAGGAGGGTGGCCTCCTGAAAAAGACGGACGATATGTAACGGACATGACATAGTAAGACATATTAAAGGTATTTACTGTTGAGAGTGTAACCTTAAACTACCACAATTAAGAAAACACCGCATCGACAATAAGTAAATACTCATGCGCTAAGTGTGAGTATTCTTGTACGCGGTGTAGGCTGTGGTAGGCCTTAGGTTGCAGCAAAGATAACTCACACTTTTTTATGTTTTCCAACGGCGCATGAATATTAACCAATAAATAATTTCTGCTATGTTCAAAAAATTTTTCACTCTCGCAGCAATGGTCATTTCCATGACAGTGCTGTCCTACGCCCAGTCTGGCGATTACGAAGCTTTCATGAAAGAGCGCGAAAGCGTATCGAAGTATTCGAAGGAACAATTGACCCGTAAAGTATCCAAAGATGCGAGAAAGGAAGCGAAGGCCTATTCCAGGGAAGGATGGAAAGCCGCACCCGGTTCCCTTCCAATGGAAAGGCAGCTCGACAAGGTATATATGATGCAATATGAATTCGATGCCGAAACAGGTTTTCCAAAATACATAAGCGGAGGAGGCCAATCGACAGGAAGCAACTATGATGCTGCAAGGATGCAGGCGGTAAATCTCGCGAAAATAGAACTGGCCGGCAATATCGCCACCGAGATATGCGCCCTGATAGAAAGCCGCGTAGCCAACAACCAGCTGGAAGCCGGGCAGGCGGTTTCGGGCTCGGAAAGCGTAATGGGTGCGAAAAACATAATAGCCCAGAATATCGGCAGGACCATAACCGTTCTGGAACTGTACCGGGAACTGCCCGACAAGAACAAGGAAGTGCGCGTAATGATATTCTATAACGCCGATATGGCAAAGGCCGATGCAAAAAAGGCCATGCGCGAAGAAATGGAAAACAGGGCGGACGCTCTTGTCGAACAGATTGACGGCATTTTAGGTTTCTGATTGATTTTCTTAAATGAAAACCTTCATTATCCTTTCAGTCTGCCTGCTCTCGTTATGTTTCCGGGCAAACGCCTCCCAGCCGCCCAAGAGCGTGAAAATAAGGGGGACATATACTTATTTCGTCCCTGAGAACGTCTCTATGGAACAGGCCAGGAACACGGCAATCGAAAGGGCCCGGCTCGAAGCATTGGCCAAAGAGTTCGGGACATCGGTCTCGCAAATAAACACAGTCTCCATATCCTCGCACAATGAAGAATCGCAGACCGGGTTCCGCTCCATCGGCATGACCGAAGTAAAAGGAGAATGGCTGTCCGACATCGAGGAGCCTAAAATCGAAATCAGTTATCAGGACGGACAACTGATAATAACAGCGAGCGTGTACGGCAAAGCCCGCCGGCGCGACAATGCCGATTTCGACCTGCTCGTGAAGACACTCCGCAACGGCATCGAAAGCGAAACCTTTAAAAACAACGACCATTTTTCCATAGGCTTCAAGTCTCCGGTAAATGGTTATCTGTCCGTATACCTCCTCGACGACGAAGCCGGAACCGCCTATTGCCTGGTCCCTTATGAGAACGGAAACGGAAAAGCGAGGGAAATAAAGGGCAACACGGATTACAGGCTGCTCTGCACCGAAGACCCGCTTTACCCGTATGACGAAGAAACGATACTGACCTGCAAAGGAGACATGGAACACAACAGGCTTGTCATCATATTTTCCGAAAACGGGTTCATAATGCCTATTACGGAAACCGGAGAATATGTCCCGCAACTCAGCAGCGATGATTTCAGCGAGTGGCTGTATCGCAACAGGATGAGAGACCCGGATTTGCAGATAATGGGAAAAATCGTTGAAATAAGAAATGAAAACAATTGAAAAACATAACGTCATGAAAAATAAAATAATCTTAATCTGTCTGGCACTATGTGCTGCGGCAACCGCATGCTCGACCTACAAGGCCGGGATGGAACAGGCACAATACGACCCGATTCCGAATAAAATACCGACTCTGGAATATGATTATTCGTATGTCAATGTATTGGGAGGCAACGCCCAGTTCATCAACAATGTAGTCAACAGCGAAGTAGAGCGGAACATAATGAAAGAGGGTGAAAACCCGTTAGGCACCTTAGAGGTCAAATGCGAAAAATTCCACTTGAAATCAGGGTTGCTGTTCCCTATCCTTTCCGGAGGCACTCTGTTCATCGGCAACTTGCTCGGCATGCCTTTTTCTACCGGAAAGATAGATTTGGAGCTGTCATTTACGATAAAGAACCTCAACGGCGACATCATCAGGACATACGATTATTCGCAAACAGGGAAAAGCGCCCTCGGGTTTTATTACGGAGAAGATGTCTCGGTCAAGACCATAGAATTGTGCCGGAAGATAATGGACGAATTCAAGAGGGACGTATCTTTCGACTACGACGATATTTCGGAAGCATTGCACGACCCGGCCAACATCGGGGACAAAAACCTCGATTATGAACTGCTTGCCGATGCCGTAGCCCAAAAGATAGAGACAGACAGCCCGGGAGCCGTTTCAGGAAAATCCAAGGAAAATGCCGTAATAAAAAAATCCGATGTGGACATCAATATTCCGGTAACATCGCAAAAGGCGGAAAACACATTCGTCCTAATCATAGCGAATGAAAACTATTCGTATGTCGACAATGTAAAATACGCCCTCCACGACGGCGAAGTGTTCAGGGAATATTGCATAAAGACACTGGGAATCCCGGAAAGGCAGGTCTGGCTGTACAAGGATGCGACCGCCGGGGTGATATCTGGAGGCGTAGACAAAATGGTGCAGGCCATGAGCATCTTCGAAAACGCAAAGGCCATAGTGTATTATTGCGGGCACGGCATACCCGATGAAAAAACGGCCGAAGCCTACATAGTCCCTACGGACGGAAAAGGGACGAACACCGAAACCTGCTACAGCCTTAACAAGTTGTACAAGGCATTGGCACAATCGCAGGCGACGAGCGTAACGTATTTCCTGGACGCATGTTTCAGCGGAGCCGACAGGGAAGGCTCTATGCTCGTGGCAGCCCGCGGAATAGCGCGTGAGGCAAAGCGGGAAAAACTCGAAGGGCACACTGTTGTTTTCTCGGCTGCCTCCGGAGACGAAACGGCAATGCCGTTTGAAGACAAGTCGCACGGGCTTTTCACGTATTATCTTTTGAAAAAACTTCAGGAAACGAAGGGACAGGTAAATTACGGGGAACTCGCCGAATACCTCAAAGACAATGTCCGTAAGGAAGCCTTCCTCACAAATGAAAAGCTACAGACTCCGGTAATAGCGACAAGCGCCGAAATGCAGTCCGCCTGGAAAAGCATGACTCTGAAGTAGCAAGGCGACATTCCACTTGCGACATTCCACGAGGGCACATATTGCCCGATAAACACCGATAGCCATAGCCGGTTGATGTCCGGACATGGCCATCGTTTGGATTTTCACAATTCAAATTATATTTTTAAGCTTTAAGCAATATACTGCACCCTATTATCAACCTTACATCGTTCCTCTTTCTGAATCTTTGCATATATTCCTTGTGGCTAACCGCAAAAGCCGGATGCCTTTTATTGCATGCATACGCAATACGCCGCCTGAACTGTCTTATATCATGGCAGGACTTGAATATATCGATAGTAGTCTGCAACTGCTCTTCCACGGCATGTTTGATCCAATCCTTTCCCTGCACCTTCAATTCCACAAAAATTATATAGTCGTCATTATGGAGCATCGCATCACAGCGATTTTCCATACTTCCGTCATCCCGAATGATTTCAATCTTATTATCTACTGCCGCAAAACCGATTGATTTGCCGGAAATGTTTCTGACATCTGCAATCCACCTGTCTTTATTCCCTGGATTCGTATCTACATACGCCGGAGTTTTAGACGATTCATCCTCATCGTCACAAAGACCGAAATAGTTGTCCGAAACGATTTGCTCATCTTTGAAAAAATCTATTTTCATCATCTATCCCCTCAATTCATCTTCTATTTCCAATAGAGCATCAAAAGAAACATTGGTATCGTTCAATCTTTCATTAAGAAAATTGTCATCGGACGGAAGTCCTTCGTAATCATCAAGCCTGCATGCTTTACCGTTGTCCATCTCATAAACGACGACATCCGAGGATGCTATCTGGCTGTGTTCCGGAACTATTTCATTAATCCTTGCCCGCAACACTGTATTCCCTTCAGCCATACGGGCCAACGACTCGGCCTTGACTGCAAGAGTCAGATAACTTATGACATACGGGCTATGAGTCGTTAACAACAGGCGGTTCCCGTCCAGTGATTTTGCATTTTCCAGAAGTTCATACAGGACACCTTTTTGAGAATCAGGGAACAGGTTAAGTTCCATTTCTTCCACGATATTCACGAAACGCGTATATCTGAAACGGGATGAAATTGTACGAAGAGATGCCGCTTTAACCTCTTCGCTCAATTGATTATCGGTAAGTATCGACTCTACTTCTTTTTGCAAAGCCTCGCGTTCCCGGACGGACAAATCCTTGGCCTCCGAACTGTTGCGCACCATATCCAACAGGTTCTTCGATACCAGCAACAACGGCAGGGAAGACTGGAAACCGCTCGAACTTGCCGACAATTTGATTTCCTTGCCTTCTTCCAACTTCAATTTCGGCATATCGTTCAATACGTCATATTCGAAACCCACACTTTCAAAAGGAAGCATATAACCGCTTCTGATATTCAGTTTGGCCAGCCCGTATTCTTCGGAAAAAGCCGCCATGGATTGTCCCAGACCTTTAATCAAAGAAGGGTGATCCACACTGCCCAGTATACTTCTTTCGGCAGGGACATACATCACTTTCGATATGTTAAACACATCATTTCCGAGTTCCCTTTCCCAAACGCGCAAAACCCCCTCAGCGTATGAAAAAGAATAATGGAAACCGTCAAAATCTATAACAGTTGTGTCTGAAAAATAGTCATCGATGCCATTATAAGCGCAATATGTTTTTCTGAACCTGGCATATTGCGTTATATGTTTTTCGGTAAGGGAATGCCTCATCAACGATTTTTCCAACCACGAAAACAAGGAATAAAGTTTCGCAACCGTACTCTTGCCGGACCCTTGCCTACCAATCAGGATTGTAACCTTGTCAATATGGACTTCGGCTTCCTTTATCGGTCCAAAATTCTTAATATATAATCTTTCCTTCATCTTTATTTTGACTATAGATGCAAAATTAATAAAAAACGGCAAGTCCGGCTTATCATAAGCGTATAAAATTCTGACGGTTTCCAGAACAGCTTCTATTCGGCAAGGGACGGAGTGGTATTCGGAATGAAATCCGATGCAGAGTTGTTGGTATCGACAAGATAACCGTTTCCGTCCTTCTTTCTTATGACTGCCTTGCCGTAACGTCCGGGATCAAGGTCGGTAGTACCGCAATATGTATAGCCTGCATCAAGGGATGTATCGAACGAAAGAGTATAAAAAACTTCTTCAACACTCAGGTTGACAGCATCGAGCACCCATGAATTCGGAACAAGGTAAGCATTGGTGACATCCATCGTGAAATCCCCTGCTACGGTCTGGAGTATGTACTGCCCCTCCCAACGGTAATTTTCAAGGTAAGTATCCATCTCAGTACCTGCCGGAGGCATGGCTATGCAATAACCGTAAAAGCCCCTGTCATGCATGGACCATACTGTCATGGTGTAGCAGAACCATTTATCCATATTAGGGACATCGGGATTATCCACATCGAGGTAAGCCGAATTGGTGGATTCGTCATACCACTCGAAATCCGCGCCGGTAAGATCGAAAGAATTCGGATTCGTAGCCTTGTGATTCTGTGCATTGTTCACAATCAGCAGAGACCCATGAGGTTCGACAGGAACATCCGTACCATTGCCCGGCACTACATAGATGGCCTGCACTCCGCAAGACTCGGGACGTACATCCGGAGTGTACGTGACATCCTGGGCGGAATTGATTTTCGCTTCCATGACCATCAGGCCGTCGGCATACAGAAGTTCATCGGTATTGTTGGTTATCTTTATGTATTGATCACCATGGTACCTGTCCGGACTGCCCGTTTCCTCGACTATATTGCTCGTATAGAAAAGTTCTTCTATAAGAAATTCGCCTGGGAAGACGTTGCGCCAGCTTTGGGTGATGTCGAGTGTCATCAACGTCTCTCCCTTGCTGTTTACCAACTGTACCGAGGCAGTGCGGTCTTCTTCCGATGCATTTTCCCTAAACACAAGGACAAAGGTATCCTGCCCCTGCTCTCCGACCGTAATCCAATCGATAGCGGACGGGACGGCCACTACGTAAGAATATCCTTGCGGAGCATCAAGCGTAACTTCCCCGCCGCGTGCCCTGACAGTAATTTCCCGTACCTGAGGCTGTACCGGAGGTGTCTTGCGGGATTGTACCACCGTCAGACTGCCTTCCGCAGAACCTCCTTCGTTCACAGAAACGACCTTGACAGAAGCCGTACGGTCCGTAGCATCGGCATAAGCCGCAGCCGTAACCTCGACAGTCGCATCTCCGGAACCTGAAGCCGGAACGAATGTCAGCCATCCGGCAGAGCCTGGATCGACGGACCATTCGCCGGAAGTGATTATCTTTAAAGACAAAGTCCCTCCATCGGCAGTAAATGTCAGTTCGTCCGGTTCAAACCCGACAGTCGGTTTTTCAATTTCCTTCGTACATCCTGTAAAAAGGAAGGCAATCGCTGAAAACAAAAGTAATTTTTTCATTTTAAAAATATTTTAATTGATTGAACATATTTTAAAAACATATCCCCATTTTAATATCCGCCCGATTCCGGACATTGCCGGAAGAATAACGGAAAAATCCATAATCCGCACGGATGAAAACGGCCATCGTCCGGTTTAGGGAACGCTGTAGCCTTAACGAAGCCCTGCCGCCGTAAGCAGAGGAAGACAGTGTCGAAAATACGGCCCCGACCATCTCTGTCATGGCAGCCTCGGCCCCCAAAGGGGAAATGTCCAGAGTTCCGCCGGTAGAGACATAAGCCTCCGGAGAAAGCCCCGCCCTTATAAGCCAAGGACCCTTTACAACCGTAAAACTTACCGGGAAACGAAAAGATACGCCGCCGCAATCCATGACCCTGCGTGGATACAGATACTCGGACAAGAACGACCTCCAGCCTGCTTCCGGAGAAACGGACCATAAGGCAGAACCCCGCTTCCACTCCCGGTATCCGCCGGCAATTACGGAAAAATTCTTTGACAGATACATCCCATAACTTCCGAGCACATTGAACATGTTGGAAGAACCGTTGTCTATTACATTCTCATAACCAAGCCTCTGCCCGAGACGGCCCTGTACGTAGACTCCCAGGCCGTCTCCCCTGTACGCAGCATAAAGCGACAGGGAGGAAAGCGCAAGAGACGTAATCGGCACATCGTTCTGATTGCTGAGCAGCCTTCCGATTGTCAGAACATCATATTCCGCACCCGCCAGCCAACCCCGGCGGTTTTCGGGAACAAGCCCTATGGATACACAGTAACCGTTTCCCTTGTGATAGGTCCCGAGATAGGCTCCCGTTCCTGAAAACCGCTCATAATAAGTACCGAGTCCCGTCATCGGAATCTCGGAAGTATTTGCCCCGGACGGGTCGTAGAAATCCACATCGGATATCTGCCTGTACAGCCTTACGGAGAAAGCGGCTTCAAGAATATATTCTCCGAAAGAACAGCCGGCGGAAACAGCCGCCTTGAAATCAGAAGTAATATTGCGGGGACGCGGATCAATCCGACGATACTCATGAAGTGCACGATATGAGCCATAAACGCCATAACTGACAACCCCGTCGCGGCGCGAATATCCTCCGGAGAAAAAATATTTTTCATACGAAAGGCTGCCCCCTACCGTATCCGCCGTAACATAAGGATACAGCAGGAGAAAATCGGAAGAAGAGTTCCAAAGCACGCCGGCCGTGCGCCCGTTCACATATTCGACAGATGCGAAAGCCGCCGAGGCAGAGTCAAGCCTGAGCCAGGAGTCCGCCGTGAAAGCACCGGCATCGAAACGGTCGCCGAGCTGCATCAGCAAAGCCTCATTCTCGTCCCTCATCCTGTACGAGGCCCCTATCTCGGTATATGAAACGCCGTAACGGTACAGGGAAGCGGCCGGAGATGCCTCATAAATGCCCTTTCCGAAAACCGCTCCGGGACCGGACAACATAAAGGTCTTTTCATTTACATCCACCGTATCCGAAGCCGTCTGTCCGTAGCAAAACAATGCTTGGCAAACAGAAAACGCCACAGACAATATCCTGACTACATCTTTCATATCAATTCAGATAAGTAAGTTTCAACACAAGTGTTTCCTTGTCTCCGATCAGGTATACGGCATCGGCAGGCTGGCGGTGTGAAGCGCTCCTGACCCTTCTCACCGTACCGTCGCCGAAATCCGCCAAGGCGTCGAAACCCAGCAGATATACACCTTTCTGCACACGCATCGACCCGCGGCAGTTCACAAAACGCGGATAGGCATAGTTTTCCTTCGTATTCAGATTACGGAAAAACGATACATTTTCATCGCCTTCTACAGTGAGCAGTACGGCATTACGTCCGTCAGGCAACACGAGTTCGATATCCACTTCCGTAAAAACAGACTCCTCATCGAGCCTCGCGCAACCTGCGGACGTCAACATGCAGACGGCCAAAACCGCCGCCTTATATTTTAAGACATTTCCTATTTTCAACCTTCCCATGGCGTGGCATATTTTAACGTGTCATATTTTAAAATTAAGTTCCATTCCGAAATACGGCTGGACACTGCGGCGCACAAGCACTCCGGCCGAAGTCCGGTACGCAGGGGTCACATCCAGAATCTTATTGACAAAAACGGACAAGGACAATTTGTCGCGGAAAAGGGTTTTGGTAACTTTCAAGTTGACATTCATACTGAAAGGGACCGTATTGTATCTGAATACCGAAGGGTCGCTGTCCTGAATCAATTGAGCGAGCAAATCGTTTTCCGCCGACTCGTCCGTAAACTCGTGCCAGGTTCCCGAATTGTCTATATAATACTCCGGATACGGATTTACGTAAAGTGTCTGGCTTCCGGTAAACCAAAGGCACTGGAAGGAGGTAGTGAAAATCAGTCCGAGACGGGGGATCTGCGTATCGAAAGTAAAATTGGTATTGAACATTTCCCTTAGGTATCCGTCCGTTTCGGCATAATATCCTATATACGGATAGGTTTTTCCTCCGACATTGGAAAGCGGGCGGTAAAAATCAGGAAGGCTGTTGCGGTAGACAGTCCTGAACCACGCCCCTGTCACGATGATACGGGTCTTGATTGGACGTATCCTTGCAGAAACGAAACTGAACTCCACCCCTTCTTTCAATGTCCGGCTTCCATTGTCCGGGACACTGTATGTAGTAAGCAGTGTATCGAGCACGTATGGCACGTTCGAAAGGTCCGGAGGTCCGGTAAGCTGTGACGGATCGACCGACTGCTCGTCATAGTCCTTGGTAACGAAAGTGACAAGGCGGCCCTGATATCTGAAACCGGAAGTCATATCCTCACGGAAATAGGTAACAGACAGGCTGTTGTCTTTCCATGAGAAATCCCCTCTTATTTCCCATTTCAGATTGGTTGCTGCATCAAGGGCGTGATTGACAGGATCTATTTTGAACACTTTCAGGTTGATAAGACGTTTTTCAGGATCAGCCGGCCAGAAGTTCATTTGAGGAATATCGTAGTAAATATACTCGGGATACAGATAGTCCAATGTCGGGAATTTGGTATGCATGCCGAAACCTCCCGACAATGACACTTCAAAAGGGCCCCCGTCCAAGTCGAAGGACGGAAAATACAAAGTCGCATTCACCCTCGGATCCGCAAAGACCTTGCGGCTGAGGTCGTATGCACCGGACAAATTCAACAACATCGATGCCCTTAGCCCCAACATGGCGTCCAGCCTGAAACCGCCTCCAAGCACAATGTTCATATTGTCTTCAGCATATAACGAAAACTGATGCATGGCCGGAATGGAATTGAAAGCGCGGGGCCTCACGTTCATGTCCGGGGAAAACGGCCTTGTAACATCGAAAATCAGGCCCCGCCCATAGTTCTTGTCCATGCTCCATTCCGCACCGGCAAGCAGATTATTGCCGAATTTCGGGCCGCCGAACCTGAAATGCGCCGTACTTTTAAGAAAAGCATTGAACGGAATACCTTCTATTTTCATAGAGGCCTCATATTTTGCCGGAAGGGCTTCGACATTGTATTCTCCCTCCTCCCTTGCCGTCGAAAGCGGCACTTCGCTCCCGAGGGCCACATATTTCCACCTGTCAATCACATCCATGTCGGCAGATACGGCCGCCTTTAAATCGAAACGTCTGAAAAATCCGTTCCTGCGGGAAGACAGCCTGAAATCTCCGGAAAGGGCGAACCTGTTGTACTGTGATTTATAGCGTTCTACCGGACCGTGCGTTCCGAAGTCCAGATTCAGGTCCGATTTGGCATTGTCGAAAGAACCGGAATAATCGAAAGAACCGCCGGCAGAAAATACGAAATCATCATTCCCTGTCCAACTTCTGTTCACCCTGAACGAAGCCGACAGCCGTCTGTAGTTCTGCCTTGTATTGCGGGGATCGGCCTTGGCGTCCAAATAGCCTGCACCGATATTGATTTTTACAGGATCTTTCGTTCCGGATGTCTCGAAACCTTTTCCTACATAAAAAAGTTTGCTTTTCATATCGGATTTGAAACGGGCAGTCAGGTCACGACCTCCCCGCCTGCGCTTTATGTTCACCATTCCGCTGGTAAGGTCGCCGTATTCAGCCGAGGCTATGCCACGCACCACCTCGACGGATTCAATATCGTCGGCAGATATCGAACGCATGTCAACTCCCTGATTTACGAACGAACCGCCGTAACTGCTGTATGCAGGTGTGGACTGAAGATTGGCATTTGTACTTAAAGGTATGCCATCCATGGTGAACTGTGTTCCGAGAGAACTTGTGGTATAATTGCTTCCGGGAACAGAAGCTTCCCTCAGAGAAACTATCTGGGCAGACGAAAAGGCCGGGTCCGTAGCCCGCCCGCCTGGAATCAACTCAAGGACATCGGCTATGCTCGAAGGCTGGAGATGTTTCATGGCATCGACTCCTATGACGGATTTGGTGACACTTCCTCTCGGCTCCGTAGCAATGACCACAGCCTCGTCTATCAGCATAGGTTTGATATTTATTTTCACCGTAAAGGCCGAAAGCCCGGATTTTACCGTCATTTTACCGCAATCGAACATTTCTCCCATATAAAGGACCGTGATTCCATAGACTCCGTCCGGAAGATTGTAGAACCGGCAGACTCCGTGCATATCTCCTCCGGCCACCAACTTGCGCCCGCCTTCTTCAGAGCGGAGAAAACAATTCGGATAGACCAAAGGCTCACCAGTAACCTTATCGACGACCGATATTGAAAACACGTGTCTGTCATCGACATCCGCACGGGACAGCTGCATGTCCATGCAAAGGACACAGCACACAAGCAGAAACTTCTCCAGGATATGTATTGCCGCAAATCTCATAACGGCTGCAAAATTATAGCGGCCCGTGTGCGGCGACAATCCTCAAATATGATTAAAATATGGGAAAAAAGCATCATAAATAACTAATCTGCGAGTTTCGGGCATACAGTAATTTTGCATTGTAAATTAATTAATATGGAAAATATCATCGAATGCAGGAATCTGTCACATTATTATGGGAAAAGGATGATTTATGAAAATCTTTCTTTTGACGTACCTAAAGGACACATTCTCGGACTGCTCGGCAAAAACGGGACCGGGAAAACCACTACCATAAACATATTGAGCGGATATCTGGAGCCGCGCGATGGAAAATGTATGATATTCGGAGAAGACATCAGGAAAATGAGGCCTGGCACAAAGGCGAGAATAGGCCTTCTCATAGAAGGGCACGTACAGTATGAATTCATGACAATCAAGGAAATAGAAAGATTTTACTCTGCCTTTTATCCAAAATGGAAAAAAGAGGCTTATTATGAATTGATAGGAAAACTGAAAGTAGCTCCGGGGCAGAGGATTTCGCGCATGTCCTGCGGACAGCGATCACAGGTCGCACTTGGACTCATACTCGCGCAAAACCCGGATCTTTTAGTGCTTGATGATTTTTCCCTCGGGCTCGACCCCGGATACAGAAGGCTTTTCGTCGACTATCTGCGTGAATATGCCAAAGCAGAAGGTAAGACGGTCTTCCTTACATCCCATATAATACAGGACATGGAAAGACTTGTGGATGACTGTATCATAATGGATTACGGAAAAATACTCATACAGTGCCCGACAAAAGAGATACTCGACAACTTCCGGCTCTACTCCTGCGAGACGGACAGAGTGCCGGAATCGGACATTCCGGGAATCTATCATCCGTATTCAATAAAAGGAAGGCTTGAATTCGGCTCATTTTTACGTAAAAACGAGGTTGCGGCACTTCTTGCCGGAAACAATATCCGTTTCGGACAACTATCCGACAAAAAGGCCACTCTGGAAGACGCCTTCATTTCCATGACAGGAAAATACTGATAATTAATAAGTCGAAAGAAAGACAAGATATGACAAAAGCATTGATATTCAAGGAGTGGATAAAGACAAGATGGTATCTGCTCGTTTGCCTTACGGTAATGATCGGTTTTGCCGCATACGCTGCAAGCGGGGCTTTTCGTGCAGTGGAGCTCCGTGGTGCCGGACATATCTGGGAAGTAATGGTTACAAGAGATGCAATATTCGTGGACATACTCAGATATGTTCCTTTGGCAGCCGGATTCGCCCTTGCCATAGTACAATTTGTTCCTGAAATGCAGAAAAAATGTCTGAAACTCACATTGCATCTTCCTTGCAGCATATTAAAAACGACGGCGGTAATGATTGCATACGGGCTTTGCTGCCTTACAATATGTTTCACGGTCATGTCTCTCATCGGCATACTCCCGCTTGGAAGGCTCTTTCCCCACGAAATGGTATCAAGAATATTCCTAAGCATGCTGCCATGGATTCTCGGAGGATACAGCGCATATATTTTCACTTCTTGGATTATAATCGAGCCATCATGGAAAATGCGGATAGCCTACATAGCTATCTCGGCGCTCGCACTCAGAATCTTTTTCCTTGCTCCGGGACCGGAAGCATACAACGTTTTCTTACCGTGGCTGAGCGCTGCCGTAATATTCTCGGCATCCCTTATATGGCTTTCTGTCTTACGGTTCAAGGCAGGCGTTCAGGATTGATTATAATTAATGATTTTTATAAGCACAATGAAAATTTTCGGTAAAATATTCCTTTGGCTGCTGGTTGCCATGTTGGCGGCATGGCAGATTCCCTGGCTCATAAGATATTTCGCGGCAGTTCCCTCTCATGTCCCTTTTACACTCTACAGCACTGTGATAGAAGATTTTGCAATGATACGCACAGAAGGGGATGAACTGGAGTTCATCGACAGGGCAGGTCACCGTTATACGGAAAAAGGGTTCGATTCGATACTGCCGTTGTTCTATGCACGGCAACTAAACTCAGAAGGCCGTTTTCCCGACAGTGTCTCCGGACGGGCAGTAAACATACACGAAGTGCTGGAACACAATTTTTTCTTCAACTCCCACCCTTCCGATATCAACTGTAAGAAAACAGGAATATATTTTCTTATGGAAAGCTGTTCCGGACGGGTCGATCTGGAAATGCCGGACGATGCGTTCCGCTTCATTTCCGGAAACGGCACAATCGGCGGGAAAGCATGGACAGACGGCATGGCACAGGATAACGGAGGAATAGAATTCATAGACATGAAAAAGAATGATGTACTCAGGGAAAAGAGTGAAATGTTTACTTCCGCCATGGCGGAAGCCGGTTTTTCCTTTCCGCCAAAATGCTTGTCGGGAAATCCCGGCACGCGCAAAGAATACGATGAGGGATACATAATTATTGATGCTGCCGACAAGTTATTTCATTTAAAAATGGTTAAGGGCAGGCCATATATCAGACTTATAGATTTACCGTCAGGAGTCGTTCCTGAACATGCTTTCATAACCGAATTCGGAGACAGGCGTACAATAGCTTTTTTTACCGACACATATGACAGGATGTACGCTGTATGCATGCCCGGCTATGTTACGGTCAGGATAGGGTACATACCTGAAAGCGGCATTGACAAAACCTGCCGTACTTCCGATACGGCCGGCTGCACATTCGACCCGACAGAAGAGAGCATTTATATCATAGGCAACCTCATAGACTGGACTGTCAGGATTAATTCAGAAACTTCGACACGGTATTATGCCATAAACGCCAATGATTTCAGCCTCATTTCGTTTATGGAATATCCATCAGAACCATCCTGGGCGGAAAGAGTCCCGGGAATACAATTCACTTCTTCCAAAGACAAATATGTAAAACCAAGGATAAGAAAATAAAATCATCGGGCACAAATCCTGTACGACAGACAGCCCTGTTTCCCCGTCGGACAGTTTTCAGAACCGTCATAAATTATTATATTCGCGGCAATTTAGAAGTTGTTTAAAATTTTCTCTCAGAAAATTTGAGACAGTTTCTTAAAAACCAAGAAGAATCATGGAAGAAAAAGAACTCGGATATTTGGATGATTTCGAGGCACGGCTCACCGATGGACTGCTCCGCCTCTGCACTTCTTTCGGGATGCTTGACGGCATGCTGCTCGAATCGGAAGACATAAATGCCAAATGGAAGGAATTCGCACCGGAATACATGGCGGATGCTGTCCCCAATATCAGGGAATTTCCGGAAGCCGCGATAGGATGGGCCGGCTACATAGGACTCGCAACGGCCAAATGGTGGGATGAAGACTGGGGAAAACACCATAACGAAGAATACAGCAGCCTTCTCGGACCGAGAGGCTTCGATGATATGGACGAGCACATCATGGAAAACATACTCGGCCTTGAGCGCGGTTCCGCCGATGCCGAAGTAATATCAAAGACCCTGCTGTGCTGCGCCCAGTCGGCCATAGACAGGATACGTCATGAAAACATTGAGGCCCAGAGCGTACTGGCCTTCCATGCATTCGCCCGCTCCGCAAGGGCCCTGTTCAGAATCGGCGCCGCCATCGAACTGAAACGCAAAGGATACAGATACCGGAAAGCCGTGATAGGACAATAGGCCGCCACAACGAAGAAATTGATTTGTTTGGATAATTTCAATTTTCTATTTTTTCCGGCAGAAAATTGGAAAGTGCCGGGAATTCATGCCCCTGTATCGGTTTATACGCCGGGAAAGTCACATCGGGAAAGTGAACCATTTTGCCGCGAATCTAAGGCACTTTCCCCGGCTATATTCCAGTACAATGGCCGCACAGGCTATCCTGTCTGTTTAACGCGCCAGGAAAGTGAACCAAATTTCCACGAATTTGCGGCACTTTCCCGGGCTACATTCCAATACAATGGCCACACATGCCACCCTCCTGGAATATTGCTCCTATCGCTATTCCTCATCCGCACTTTCGGGGAAAGCTTTCCATGTAATTTTGGAACAGTCGGCGCATGGCAATTTTTGAATACACTGATAATCAATTGATTAGTAAAACGAGTGCACATTTCGAAAGTTTTAAACGGCCGAAATGTGCACATAAATTTTCAACATATTGATATTCAACATATTACAAAATCGTCTACACCCGAACTTCCACTACATTCACTTAACCGGAAGAGGAACAAGCATGCCGCGAATTTGGTACACTCCCCCCCCGAACTGAAAAGACATTATTGACATCGATACCGCCTCCGGAACATTCGACCTTGTTGGTTTGCAGCAGCTAAAGCTCAAGCACTGCGCCGAGCTCGTTGGAGAGGCTCGCTCCGCACTTGACTTTTGCCTTTTCATCACCTCCAAATGTCCAAGTGACTAAAATTTGTGGCCGGCAACAGGAAAAAAACTGCTGTCGGCCACGACTTCCACCGCAGGTTTATCTCAGCAGACCTACGGAGGAAGTACAAATTAAGCGGTACTATACGATACTATAAACGCACTTAAAAATTGAAGAAATAAATATCGCCAGCTACATATTTGTAACCTCCTCTGGTTTTATCTTCATAATGATTTTTTTCTACCCTGTAAGTGCCGCCTTCGACAGTAAGTGTATTCTCGTCAGGATTATATTTTCCTTTCTCTCTGAGACTATTTTTAACAAGCATACCATTACTCATGCGCTTTATTTTCACTACAGAAACATCATAAGTACGTTCCGAAAACAAAACCGACTCTGATGTTTCGGAATTGGCACTGATAGTCGTTGATGCACTGATGACAGCCGACAGACATAAAACGGCCATCAAAACGAAAAAAGTCGTAAAACGTTTCATAACAATAAAATTTAAAGATTAATAACAAGTTTTATAATAAGCTGTTATAAGTCTCTCTGAATTCAGATTCGGAACTAAAAGCATACACCCTTTTCGTGTCAATATCCCAGATATAATAGTTATATCCTTTACTTTGAGTCAATTGCTCAGCTTCAGACTTGCTTTCAGCATTTCCGATATACCTTCCGGAAGATTTTTCAAGTGCCGCAGTTCTCGCACCTATCTGATATCCGAATGCAAAATCACGAATGGCTCCCATTACGTCATTATAATAAGACCCTCCGCCACCGTGCGATGACGTAGTCTGCCTGGAAGAACCGCTCGATAAGGCAAACAGAACAAAAGAAATAACAACTGCTAACTGAATAATATTCTTTTTCTCCAACATAACACAAATACAATTAAGGTAAAAACATATACACAGACATCCATGATGTCGAACGTTCCCGGAATAATTTTCATATATTGTAAAAATTCCAGTATAAAAGGGATACTTGCCGCGATACAGAATATGACTTTTGATGTTCTTCGGCCATTTGATATGAATAAAGTCTGCGATAACAAAAGAGCAAAATACCACAACATATCAGGCAAACAGAACATTATGAAATACATTAAATAATTTCCGTCATACCTTACATCAAGCGAAATCGCCTCCAAAAATCCGGAATCAATCCACGACAAAGCATATATAGGCTCCCTGAACAACACATATATTACAAGTCCTGCCAGAAGCGACAAAATAATAATCAATATCTTAAGCCACTGTCTCAATTTATCTCAAAACGTAAGGTTGAACGCCATGGCGATTGAACGGCCGTCGGGAGAGGTCGGATAAAAACTATAGGAATACCCGGATTGTCCGCCAGAGGATTTTCTCTCTTTCACTACAACGCGGCGGGCTCCGGGAGATGCTATGGCATCTATCAGGTTGTAAATATACAAAGCCCCCAAAGCACCTATGCAGATGTTCCGTGTAGTGGAAAACTGATCCACCCTCTTGGCATACAGCCTTTTCTGATCGGCATTATGCGTTTCGCCGATTTTCCGGACATAATCGGACTTTATGGTTTCGGTCGCAACTATTCCGCCGACAAGGGCAGCCGTACCTCCCAGAATCAGACCGCCTTTCAGGTAACTTCCTTTGTAAAACTGGCCCCATCCGGGAACTATGGCCGACCGCCACAAGCCACGCGCACCGTATTGAGTTGTAATTTCTATATTATCATAATCCGTATTGCCGTTTCCCGGTTCGGACATAGTACAAAGAAACCAAATACCGTCTTTTGAAACATACTCATCTATGATAGCAAGTTGTACCGCCACCGCGCTTCCCTCGGTTCTTACCGAATCCTGTATATTTTCAACCTGAACACTCTGCTTCTTCCCATTAACATAAGTATTGTGCAGATTGAATGTTTCGATAGTCGTACCGCTTATATTATATTCCCGTTCAATATAAGTTGAAGCAGCCGCAGGAAGCAATTTTCTTGCATTTTGCAAATTATGCCCGTCCAACCTGAAGGTTCGGAAAAGATATGAAGTGTTTGACGGTTTTGGAAGCTTCCGCAACCATTGGGGCTTCGGACCATCATCGGCAAACTGGGCTCTGGCTTCAATTTTCGATAAGACAACGAAAACCAAAGCCAGAACCAAGCAGATTTTAAACAGTTTATTCACCTTCTACTGTTCTTTTTACACTTTCATAATGTTCTCCGATACGCTCCGCATCATCAGTTGCATTCTCTATAGCTTCTTTGCGAAGTTCCTCAGCTTTAGCCTTGTTTATGTAACAATATGCGATACAACTGATTTTACCATTCGTTTCTTTGAACAACAGAAATGAAACCGAAAGTTTACCGTCAATGGCTCCCTCAAATTGACTTATCGCAGAATTTTCGATATCATCAATAGTGGCGCCATTCATTTTCCCCATTGTTTCAGCACCGACTCCTTTAAAATACGAAGTATTGAGCCTTACATATTCCTGAGCCGCATTCTGCTTTGCAAGATCGGCAGCTACCCGTGTATTACCGTCCACATCGGCAGACCGCCCTTGAACAAGTTCATTCTCGGCTTCGAGAGCATAATATTGAAGGAGATAGTATTCAATAGTATGTGCTCCTCCATCCGATTTCCAGCCTTCTTTCTCCAAGACTTTAGCTGCCCTTTTTGCTTCTTTCTTCTGTAATTTCGTCTGGGCATCCACAACAGGAGCGCTTAAAACGAATGCTGCAAAAACAGCCGCAACAATCACTAAAATTTTTTTCATGACAATAAATTTTTAAAAATTAAACATTTGGTTTGTTAGGTTATTATTTTTCTGAATCGATTTCTGTTAAAATGTCCGGATTTCAACGTCCTCACCGTAGATGTAACCGGATTCGGTGCGTACCCAGGCGCGTACATAATAAATCTGGTTGGCGTTCAGGTTGTTTACCGTGGTCGAAAACTGCCCCGTAGCGCCACGGCCGGAAACCGTTACCGAGTTGCCTGAAGTGGCGGTAGGATACCGTGTCGTGCCGTAAGCGAAGCCCCTCGACGTATATGCCGGCTCCCCGGCGGAAACCACGCGCCCGTTAAATGTGGCCGAGTATTGGAAATACAGCCCTCCGACCATGTCGACAGGCCCGACACCTGTAGCATCAAGAGTCTCAACCACAGGGAGTTCTATTGTCGTAAAACTTACAGTCTCCCCGTAAACGGGTTCTCCGTCCTGAATGGCAAACGCCCGCACATAGTAAATAGTACCTTCCTGCAAACCATCGACATCCATTGTTATGCGCCCCCTGTATCCGCCGTACTTGCTTTCCTTGCGGTCATTGATTGTAGGATTGTACGAATTCGTACTGTAGCAGAAACCATATTGGGTACATTTCGGGTCGCCTACTTCGTTTATCTCGCCGTTGAAAACCGCACTGTTGCTTTCTATGTCAGTCACGGCATAGGTCGTCACCCTCGTCGGAGTGAAAGCCGTGCTGAAATCCACCGTATTGCCGTAATAGGCGCTGCCGTTCTGTATGACATAAGCCCTTACATAATAACGGGTATCGTACTCCAGACCGGTAACTTCGAGGGAAAAATTGCCTTCCCCTCCACCAGACACGCTGCGCTTGTTGTCCGATATGTCCGGCTGTCCGTTTTCAGAATAACAGAAGCCCCGCTCCGTATAGGCCGGGATGCCCTCATCCGAAACATAACCGTTGAAAACGGCCTCGGAGGCGCCTATACCGGTAACGGCGGACGTAGTGACCGAAGGCGCCCCCGAAACAGTGTTGAAAGTCCGGGACTCGCCGTAAAATACATTTTCATTCTGGATAACATACGCGCGCACCGTATATGTCGCCTGCAATCCGAGACCGGAAACCTTGGTGGAAAACGAGCCTCCTCCGGCACCCGGGACCTTTATTACCTCATCGTCCAACGTAGGGGCCGCCGTTCCTGTCCTGTAGCAAAAACCTTTTTCGGTATAACCGGGAACGCCCGCGCTTAACACCGTAGCATTGAATGTCGCCTGTCCGGAAAGCACATCCACCCCCGCGACCTCGTCGGTACGTACCTCGGAATATTCCTGTATCGTCTGGAAAACCAGTTCATTTGAACTGTAAAACACCCCGTTGGCGTTCTTTGCGTATGCCCTTGCATAATAGGTACTGCCGGAAGCAAGGGACGAAGCCTCCCTTCCGAAATCGTCCCCCGCCTTGTAAGTTGTCCCGACAGTCAGTATTTCCGAGGCGGTTTCCAATGTCGGCATGGACTCACCGGAGCAGACGAAACCGAGTTCGTCATAACGCGGCACACCCTCGCTGATAAGCAGCCCCGACAGCTTCGCGCTGTTCATCATCACTTCCGATACGCCGCTCATATTCAGCACCACATCGTCCCTGTCCTCCCCGATGGCCGTGACCTTCAGGTCGGAACTTCCGTTGGAAGAACGCACCACTACCACGGTCTCGTTATACCCCGGAAGTAGCAGGCTGCGGTCGATGAACACTACTATGGTTTGAGTCTTCCCGTATGGCAGCACACCTTCCTCGTCCTTTATCTCGCGTATCCAGTCGCAATCATGCTCTATCATCCATTCCAAATCTTCATAGCCGCTATTGACTATGTTGAATGACAGCGAATTGACATCAGACCCGTCACCGAAGGCCAGAGAATCCCTGTCCACGGTAACCATGGCAGGAATACGGCTGATAAGGATATAGCCGTTTGCCTGTCCTCCGGCTGTCACCTCCAGAGTCTTGCTTGCCGGCGTGTACCCCTCTTTGGTCAGAGTCAGGGTATAACTCCCGGCCTTCAGGTCCGTAAACATATAATTGCCGTCACTGCCGGTCAGTGCAGACTCCCCTCCCGGCTCCAACGACACATTGACAGTCGGCACCGGCTCTCCGGTAGTTGCATCGGCCACCGTCCCGATGATGCTGCCCGTCAGTTCCTGCCCCAAATCGTCATTGCAAGAGCACAGACCGGCCAACATCAAAGTCACCAGAAATATCCACAATACTTTTTTCATAGCGTATATATCTTATTATATCTTACGTAGAAGGATGTTGCACGATTTTACAATTCAGGAGGCAAACTCAATGTTCGCACAGCACGTCCACTGAATTTGCTGTAGGCCTCAAGGCCATAACCTTCTGTGCCGTCAGAGAAATCAATGGACAAATGTTTCGAATAACTATCAGAAATTGACGATGACCAATAAACATGTCCGCTGCTTTCAGGATCTGTTATAAAACCGCCAATTTCATCCTTTCGTATATAGAGTATCCGCAGTTCACTTATTTCCGGCAATCTCCAGTCATTGTAGTTACCCAAATCGGATGCCTCACAGGATACTTCTATTGAATCGTATGTTCCAATCCCGGCATCCTGGCTCTGGACTGCTATACCAGCATTCTGAAGTATAATGATATCAGGGCTAATTGTTACTTGATTGCCGTAAGCAACTCCATCGTCATTAATAGCATAAGTCCTAATATAACAATTCTTAGAAACAGGCAGATCGAAAACATCAGTATTAAACAGACCATTGACATCTTCTTTAACAACAATCTTCACATCATTTATGGTTGGATTTCCGACGGAATTATATACAAATCCTTTTTCCGTACAATCAGCCTCATTAATATTTGTTATCATGCCAGACAATGTCGCTTTGCCATTAGACATATCCACATTTATGGCATCAAATGTTTTTAACTTGGGCAAAACAGGTAACAATTTAAACGACTCACAATTATCACTATAAACAATCTGACCATCATTAATAGCATAAACCCACACATAATATGGAGTATTCTGAAACAGTGATTGAACCTTGGCATTGAAATTTCCGATACCGGTACCACTGATTTGTACTCTATTCTCACATAACTCAGGACTTTCGCTGGAAGTCCCGTATACAAATCCTTTTTCTATATATGGCGGATTACCAACAGACTGCACGGAACCTCTCAGGACAGCAGTTCTATCTGTATAATCCATACCTATAACAGGCAATACAGATATCTCGGCTGGTATTATGGATATAATAAACGAAGTGTTGGTACTGCTGTAGGCAACTCCTCCTTCATTAATAGCGTATGACCTGACATAATACTTCTGATCTAAAACAAAACCTGAGACCTGTATACTGAAAAGACCACTGCCGGATCCCTCTACTGTGACTTTATTGTCGTATATTGTCGGATTCTCTTTCACTCCGTATACAAATCCTTTCTCACTATATGCCGGATTCCCGACATTGTCCACTGTTCCGTTGAATATTGCCGTTCTGTTCGCAATATTGATATTGCTTACTGTCTGGACTGAAACAGACGGCAATCCCGGTTCTGTAGTGAATATGACCTCGTTGCTGCTATAAGCAGTTCCGGCATTGCTTACCGCATAAGCACGTACATAATATTGAGCATTCATCTCCAGGCCTTTTGCCTCAGACCTGTAAGCCCCGAGTCCATCTCCTTCTGAGATTATCACATTATCATTCAACGTAGGATTAGATATCTGCCCAAACACAAATCCTCTTTCATAATACTCCGGACTTCCCACATTGGTAATCGTCCCGTTAAAAATTGCAGTCCCTTCTGATATGTTGATATTTGTCACATTCTGGACAGTCAATTCTGGCAGTGATGATTTAGTTGAAAGTTGCACGGATTCAGGACTATACACCACTTCTCCGTTACTTATGGCATAGGCTCTTACATAATAAGTCACATCTAACTGCAAATCCTCCACCACTGCACTATAAGGGCCTAAGCCACTACCTGGCACAGCTATTTTCGCATCTTCCAATGTGGGATTATTTGTCAAACTATATACAAAACCTTTCTCTGTGTAAGGAGGATTTCCTACATTAAGTACAGCACCGTTGAGTACAGCAGTTCTGGATGTCAGGTTAATACTGCCAACTGGCTGTACCGAAACCTCCGGTGCTACTGTCTCAATTATGAAAGATACCTGATTGTTGCTGTATATCACCAATGTACCAACCTTTGCATAAGCGCGGACATAATATTCCTTTGAAGATTCTACACCTGAAACCCGAGTGCTGAAATCACCTTTTCCAGTGCCGGCTACCGGCTGCACATTGTCACTGACCGTCGGATTAGGCATAAGACCATACACAAATCCTTTTTCAGTATACGGCGGATCTCCTATCTCTGATACGGTTCCATTCAGAACAGCCGACATCGTCGCCACACTGATATCAGTAACAGTCCCTGCAGTAAGAACCGGTAACACTGCGGACAACATAAATGAAACCTCCTCTGAGCTATATATCACCTTTCCATTTACTGTCTTAACATAAGACCGCACATAGTATATCACATCATCATTCAATTCATCCGCACTTGCACTAAAAGAGCCGATTCCTGTACCAGAAACTTTAATACACTTATCTGACATATCCGGATTTGGCAATGTCCCGTATACAAATCCTTTCTCTGCATATTCCGGATATCCTGCATTCTCAACAGTCCCATTGAAAACAGCCGTATGCTGAGCAACGCTGATACCGCTTACCTCCTGTACCGACACCACAGGATCTTCCCCTTCTGTATTGAAAACAACCTCCTTGTCACTGTAAAAGATACCCACCTCACTTTCAACATAAGCACGCACATAATAGACCTTATCAAATTCAAGATTCTTCACATCCGCACTATATGTCCCGGCCCCTGTCCCTGTTGCCACTAATACCTTATTATATATAGTAGGACTGCTGGTTGTATCGTAAACAAAGCCTCGACTTGTATATTCAGGATCTCCCACTGCCTCAACTGTTGCATTGAACGTGGCTGTCAATTCCCTTACGTTGACATTGCTTACATCCAGCACAGTAACCTTCGGATCTGTCCCCTGCACAGTAAATGACTCTTCGTTAGTGCTGTAGAAAGTGCCTAGGTCGCTCTTGGCGAAAGCGCGGACATAATAACGCTGGCCTAATTCAAGGTCTGATACTCTGGATGAAAACACCGAATCCACAGTAACAGGCGAAGTCAGCACTTCTATAGCCGTTGCCTCGGTAGGCTTTGAAGATGTTGAATACACGAATCCTCTGGCAGTGTATTTCGGCATACCTGAGTTTATTATCCTGCCGTAGAATGTCGCGGAATTTGAAGTAATATCCCCGACAGACAAAGTGTTAAGCACCACCTCTTCTCTTTTCGCACCTGTGGCAAGAACCGTCAGGTCGGAACTTCCGTTGGAGGAACGAACGACGACCACGGTTTCATTTTTCCCTTCCGAAAGCAGTTCCCTGTCGATGAATACCACAATGGACTGGGTTCTGCCGTATGCCAATACTCCGGACGAATCGCGGATTTCCTTTATCCAGTCGCAATCGTATTCTATTTTCCATTCCAGGTCTTCGTAACTGCTATTTACAATATTGAAAGACAGGGAATTCACATCGGACCCGTCACCGAAATCGAGGGTATCGCGGTCTACCGTAACTACCGAAGGGATGCGCTCAATCAGGAAGTCACCGTTGGCGGATTTGTCAGATTCGACGGATATGACCCGGCTGTCGGGATTGTACCCTTTTTTGCTGATTGAAACAGTATAATTTCCGGCCTCCAATTCCGAAAACAGATAATTGCCGTCGCTGCCGGTAACAGCGGATTTGCCTCCCGGCTCCAACGACACGCTGACAGTCGGTACAGGCTCTCCGGTAGTTGCATCGGCCACCGTACCGATGATGCTGCCAGTCAGTTCCTGCCCCAAATCGTCATTGCAGGAGCAGACCGTAAACCCGAAAACCGACAGCAACAAGGCTGCCTTGAATAATGAAATCTTCATCATATATACCTTTTATATTATATTTTCCTGAGTAAAACATCCGTCTGGACAGTCTCTCCGCTGATGGCAGTGACAGCCTTGCGGTCTACATAATAACCCTCTTTCTGGACTGAAAGCGTATACTGTCCGGGGTCGAGATTTTCGAAAATGAAAGTGCCGTCCTCCCCCGTCTGCAAAGTACGGTTCGTAGGATTCAGCACGACTGCGGCATTTGGAAGGGCTTCTCCCGTCGAAGCATCATACACTGCGCCCTGTATGGCCGAGAAAAAATCGTAACCGATATTGTCATCGCAACCGACAACGAAGAATGGAGCCAGCAGTGCCAGAAACATTGCCGCCATCCGGAAAAACATTTTTGATTTCATAATTTTTTCACAGCTTCCCCGACTTCAAGAAAGCGTTGCCTTAGTAGTGCATAAAAGAAAGTGTGGAGCCGAATTTCGTTTATCTGTAAGAAGGTTGTGGTGAGACCTTAGTGAGAATAAACGCTCCAATACCCCACACTTGAAAAGATATACCTATGGCATAAGACATGCCATGATAATTTACATCTAAACAAGGAAGAGTGTTGTCCGCTGCCCTCTCACTCAGAAAACACCACATTTTCTTACAAGGACTGTTCGAAAAACACTTTCATCAAAATGTATGCTGACTGCTCAGCACTGCAAAGATATAAAATATTTTCAAACACGGACAACACTCATGGGTATTGAATTGACAAAGTTCGAAATATCTTTCAATCTTAGCAAAAAAACTGTCTATAAAAATTTTCATGAAAATTTTCGGAGTCCCTGCAAAACCAGATGCTACAGACAAATCCCTCGTAAATTCCTCGAAAAAAATGAAGCGTATCGCGGAAATCGTATGCCCGCCACCCCAAGAACGTTGACATCCCTAAAAAGGACACTGACATCATCCGCACTTTGGGGAACGCTATTCTTCATCCGCACCTTATCCGCACCTTCGTGGAAAGTTTTCCATGTAATTTTGGAACAGTCGGTGCATGATGATTTTTGAATGCATTGATGGTCAGTTAATTAGTAAAATTGCTGCACATTTCGGTCGTTTAAAACTTTCGAAATGTGCACTTAAATTTTTAATGTATTGACATTCAACTTATTACAAAATTGCCCGCACCCGGACTTCCACTACGTTCACTTTCCCTGATAAGACGGACGAGGAATGCAGGCAGAATGGCCGTAGAAGCGATTGTCAAATTTCACCTAAGGGGGAAAGTGCCTCCGATTCGCGGCAAAACGGTTCACGTTCCCTGTGGAAACGAAGAAAGAAAAGGCCACAATGCGCATACCGTGGGGGAAAGTGCCGCGAATTTGCAGGAATATGGTTCACTTTCCCGGCGCGTTAAACAGACAGGATAGCCTGTGCGGCCATTGTACTGGAATATAGCCGGGGAAAGTGCCTCCGATTCGCGACAAAATGGTTCACTTTCCCGGCGTATTAAACCGATAGGGAGCATGTGTGACCGTTGTACTGGAATGTAGTTGGGGAAAGTGCCGCCGATTCGCGGCAAAACGGTTCACTTTCCCGGAAAAAACAGCGAAAATGGCGGTAGAATCAATATTTTCGAGGGGAAAGTGCACCAAATGACCGGCAAACAGGTTCACTTTCCCCCAGAACTAACTCACGCGGCACCGCATTACCCGAATTTGTAAATGTATGCCTCAAATTACCCCGACTTTGCAAATGGGCACCCTCAAATGAATACCTTAATAAAATGGGCCTGACTCATATCTGAGTCAGACCCATTTTTCATTTTACTTTCCTGAAGTTGAAGTACGTTGGCGACCTGATACCATCCGGCCTGACCTTACGCCTTCAAGCTACGCACTCCCAAGTTACGTGTCCTCAGGTTACGCGCCTTCAGGCTTATTTTACAGTAACGAACTGGTTGCCTTCGCCGATATTAGGCTGCTCGGCAGCATCGGTACCGGTATATGTAAGCTGTGATTCAGGAACGCCGAGTTTTACAAGGTAATTGTAAACCACGCGGGCACGTTTCTCTGCCAGTTTTACATTGTATTTGTCCTTACCGGTCTTGAAATCGGCATATCCGGTAACAGTGTATACATGGTCCTTAGGCCCTGCAAGAACCTGATCCTTGAACACCTCAAGGCGTATCTTGTCTGATTTTGAAAGGACTGCCATTCCGTAATCGAAGAATACTGTCTGGGACGGTATCGAAGCCTCTCTCTCATACTGTGCCTTCTGCTCGGCCATACGTTTCTCCGCATCATCGGCACGTTTCTGTGCTGCGGCCTGTTTAGCCTGGCAGTCAGCAAGTTTGGCATTCATCTTCTCTTCGGTATCCTTTGCATTCTGCTTGGCTTCCTTTACAGCCTGCTTCAAAGCATCGATATCCTCCAGAGAATATCCGGCAGCACCCCTCACGAAGTCTCTCTTGCCGAAGCGGTAGGTAACGCCCACCGATATGTTGGCCGTTCCGAGGAAAGCGCCCCTTGAAGGACTTACGACAGGATTCATCTTGGCCCTTCCGAGGATTCCCTTCAATTCGAGATTTATGTCCACGCTCGGGGACACACGGAACTTGTTGATAATACCGGCCGTGAATGCAAAATCGAGCAGACGGTTGCCTGTCTGGGTTGCAGCCTGCGCCTTATCAGTAAAATTGGATGCAAACAGACCCATTCCAGCAAAAGGAACAGCGTAATAAACGCGATCTTCCCTGTAGCCACCTATCCAGTTGGACAGGTTAACCATTGCATCCACATGAGTGAAAATATATGGCCAATTGACTTTTCCCAAATCAGGATGCACCGTACCGTACTGGCCGCCCATGAGGCCGACCCTTACAGCTACAACCGGATGGAACCATTTTGCCGCGCTGATTTCGCCGGAAAATCCGAATTTCTGCCCGAAAGTACCGTAATTGCCACCGCTATAAATGGCAAAACCAGTACCTACGCTTGCTGAAAGTTCCCAGTTATCCCAGAACTTGTTCGTCATAAACCCTTTGAAGCTCGGATACTTGTCGACAGCGGCCTTAGTCGTGTCTGTTTCCGCAGCCGACAACGCAACCACGGAAAAAAACGATAACAACAGTGTTGCTAAAAGAAATTTTTTCATTGCCTTTATTGTTTTAGCTATTGCTTATTAAAATACACTGAAAATTCAATCTTGTGCAAAGATAATCCAAATAATAATATAACCGAATTTTTTTTTCAATTTTTATATAAAAATCTCTCACCTTCCGCCGCAAGACAACCTGCACGACAGCCGCAGCAAGGTTTGCATCGAGCCTTCCGTATCACTATATTTGCAGACACATATATAAAGACACATATATAAAAAACATGCAAATTTAAGCACAACAACCATGAACGAAATAAAGTGTCCGAAATGCGGAAACGTTTTTTCCGTGGACGAAGCCGACTACGCATCGATAGCCAACCAGATACGCAACAACGAGTTCAACGAGGAACTGGCCCGCCGCACGGCAGAGCAGGAAAAACGGTTCACGATAAAGCAGGAACTGGAGCTGAACAAAAAGGAGCTGGAGTTCCGGAAAATCCTGGAAAAGAAGGAGCAGGAAATCTCAAGGCTCGGAACGGAGGTCGCCAGAAACGACAGCCTGCGCAAAATGGCCGTGCTTGAAACCGAAAACAGTTTCCGCGAGAAATTGCAGGCCAAGGACACGGAAATCGCCGAACTCAAAGGGAAAATGACATCGGAAAAGGATGCCGCCATCATTCGCGAAAAAAGCCTGGCCGACAAATACAACAGCCAGTTGAAAGAAAAACAGGAACTTATAGATTATTATAAAGACCTGAAGACACGCATGTCCACGAAAATGGTCGGGGAAACACTCGAAATACATTGCAGCACCGAATTCAACAGGATGAGGATGTCCATGTACCCGAGAGCGTATTTTGAAAAGGACAACGACATCAGGGGAGGCACAAAGGGAGACTTCGTATTCAGGGACTACGACGAGGACGGGACGGAATACATCTCTGTAATGTTTGAAATGAAAAACGAGATGGACGGGACCGCCGTGAAACATAAGAATGAAGATTTTTTCGCAAAACTGGACAAGGACAGGAACGAAAAGGGCTGCGAATACGCCGTGCTCGTATCGCTTCTCGAACCGGACAGCGAACTTTACAATGCCGGAATCGTGGATGTCTCCTACCGTTTTCCAAAAATGTATGTCATAAGGCCGCAGTTCTTCATGCCGATAATCTCCCTGCTCACCCAGGCGGCGAAAAACAGCCTCGGATACCGGAAAGCTTTGGCAATAGCGCAGAAACAATCCGTCGACGTCACGAATTTCGAAGAACAGCTCAACGATTTCAAGAGCAAATTCGCGAATAATTACCGCCTCGCAAGCGAAAAATTCAGAAAGGCAATAGAAGAAATCGACAAGACAATCGACCATCTCCAGAAAATCAAGGACGCCCTGTTAGGCTCGGAAAACAATCTGAGACTTGCGAACAACAAGGCCGAAGAACTGACAATCAAGCGCCTTACCCGCAACAACCCTACGATGAAAGCGAAATTCGAGGAAGCCTCCGGCGGTACGCATTGACCCATAGAAGAATGCACTTTAGTTGCATCGGGATATGGATATCTTTGCCGCGGTAAAATGGAAAAACACACAGCTATGAGAAAATTCATGACCATGAATGCCGCCGCGGCCATATCCATATTATTGTCAATCTGCGGATGCGGGCATTCCGATGCAAACCATGACCACGGCCACGAAGCCGACGGCGGGCAACACGGAAGCGATGAAATCGTCTTCGAAGCGGCGAAGGCCGTCGAAGCCGGAATAACATGCGACACGGTACGGGCCGGAACTTTCAGGGACGTCATTTCCACAAGCGGCAAAATAATCCCGGCCACAGGCCATGAAACGGCCGTAATAGCGGGAAGGGCAGGAATAGTTTCATTTTCCTCCCCTGTCGCCGAAGGTTCCCCGGTGAACTCCGGAGATGTCATTCTCACGATTTCCTCAGGCAATCTACAGGACGGGGACCCCGCACAGAAAGCGTACATCGCCTACCAGACGGCCCTCAGGGAATACGAAAGGGCCGCAATCCTCGTAAAGGACAAAATAGTATCGCAGCAGGAATTCGAAAGGGTCAGAAGCAATTACGAAACAGCGAAAATAGCATACGAAGCCATCGGAGGCGGTGAAAACGGAGGGACTCCGGTCAAATCCCCGGCGACGGGCTATGCAGGCAAGATAGCCGTAAAGGACGGGGACTATGTCGCTACCGGACAGACACTCATGCGAATAACAAACCCGGACAGGATGTTCCTGCAGGCGGATCTTTCCGGAAAATACATTGACAGGCTCGGAAGAATCGCATCCGCCAACTTCAGGCTGCCGTTCAGCGACAAAATCTACCGCCTCGAAGAACTGGGAGGCAGACTCATAGCCGAAGGCCGCGCCCTGGACGAAACATCGGCGTACATACCTGTAACCTTCGAATTCGACGGGAAGGGGGAGATAATCCCGGGCACATTCGCTGAAATCTACCTGCTTTCCACGGCAAGGGACAATGTCATCTCGCTTCCGCTTACGGCCCTGATTGAAGAACAGGGGGAATACTATGTTTTCAAAAAACTGGATGCGGACTGCTATGAAAAGGTCCATGTCGGCACAGGAGCCTCTGACGGAACCAGAATCGAGATAACGGAAGGGCTCGAAGACGGTGACGTCGTAGTCACCGAAGGGGCGATGCGCATAAAACTCGCCTCGGCGGGCAATACCATTCCGGGACATACCCATAACCATTAAAAACAGGTCCGATGCTTAACAAAATCATACATTTTTCATTACAGAACAGGCTTCTCGTCCTGGTCGCATCCGCCCTGCTCTTCGTGGCCGGCATTTACTGCACCGTCAACGCCGAAATAGACGTATTTCCGGACCTGAACGCCCCTACCGTCGTAGTCATGACGGAGGCCAACGGCATGGCGGCGGAAGAAGTGGAACAGTTGGTCACCTTTCCGATTGAAACTGCCGTAAACGGAGCTACCGGGGTACGCCGCGTACGCTCTTCCTCCACTACGGGATTTTCCGTCGTATGGGTCGAATTCGACTGGGGCACGGACATTTATCTTGCAAGGCAGATTGTTTCCGAAAAACTTTCGGCAGCCGCCGGAGAACTGCCTGAGACGGCAGGAAACCCTACCCTTGGCCCGCAGTCTTCCATTCTCGGGGAAGTGCTCATCGTCGGTCTGACGGCGGACAGCACATCGATGCTCGACCTCCGCACCATAGCGGACTGGACTATCCGTCCGAGACTCCTTGCCACGGGAGGAGTCGCCCAGGTGGCGGTACTCGGCGGGGACATCAAGGAATACCAGGTGCTCCTGCATCCCGACAAGATGAAACATTACGGTGTCACCCTCTCCGAAGTCATGTCGGTCACGCGCGGAATGAACCTGAATGCGAACGGAGGTGTCATCTACGAATACGGGAATGAATATATAGTCAGAGGTGTGCTTTCGACCGACGATGTGGCGAAAATGTCGGCGGCCGTGATAAAAACCGATTCCACAGGGGCCCCGATAACATTGGGAGACGTTGCCGATGTAAAAACTGGGGCGCAGCAGCCAAAACTCGGACTCGCCTCCGAAAGGGGGAAACCGGCCGTCCTGCTTACGGTAACGAAACAGCCCGACACCGGGACAATCGAACTTACCGGAAAACTGGAAGCGGCCCTTGAAGACATAGGGAAAAACCTTCCGGAAGACGTAAAGGTTTCGACGGATATTTTCCGCCAGTCAAAATTCATCGAAAATTCCATAGACAATGTGAAAAGCTCGCTGTACGAAGGCGCCATCTTCGTCGTAATCGTCCTTTTCATCTTCCTTGCCAACGCACGCACGACCATAATATCCTTGGTTACGCTTCCCCTCTCGCTGATGATTTCCATACTCATCCTACAGGCATTCGGGATAACGCTCAACACCATGAGCCTCGGAGGACTTGCGATAGCGATAGGCTCATTGGTGGACGATTCGATAGTGGATGTCGAAAACGTATGGAAACATCTCAGGGAAAACAGGGCCCTCCCGGCGGAAAAACGCAGGCCGGTAACGGATGTCGTCTTCGACGCTTCGAGGGAGGTGCGCATGCCGATACTGAATTCCACCCTGATTATCGTGGCCAGCTTCGTTCCCCTGTTTTTCCTCAGCGGAATGGAAGGACGGATGCTCATACCGCTCGGAGTCGCCTTCATCGTCGCACTCTTCGCATCCACGATAGTAGCCCTTACGCTTACGCCCGTGCTTTGCAGCTACCTGCTCGCAAAAGGGAAAAAGGACGGAAGCGTTCCGAAAGAGGCTTTCGCCGCAAGGTGGCTGAAAAAGCATTACCGCAATTCACTGAACTGGGCCCTGGAACACAAGAAGACGGTGCTCGGGGTGACACTGGCTCTTTTCGCCACGGCACTCGGACTGTTCTTCACCCTCGGCCGCAGTTTCCTTCCGGCCTTCAATGAAGGCTCCTTTACGATAAACATAAGCTCGATGCCAGGCATCTCGCTCGAAGAGTCTGACAAGATAGGACGTCAGGCAGAAGAACTCCTGCTCGGCATACCGGAAATACAGACGGTCGCACGCAAGACAGGCCGTGCAGAACTCGACGAACACGCCTTGGGCGTGAACGTATCCGAAATAGAGGCCCCTTTCGAACTCGACGGACGTTCACACAGGGAACTGCTCAACGATGTCCGCGAAAAACTCTCGGTGATAGCGGGTGCCAACATTGAAATCGGGCAGCCAATCAGCCACAGAATCGATGCCATGCTGAGCGGGACCCAGGCAAGCATCGCAATAAAGCTTTTCGGCGAGAACCTGAACGAAATGTTCCGCATCGGCAATCAGATAAAAGAGAAAATCAGCGGAGTCGAAGGCATAGCCGACCTGAATGTGGAACAGCAGATAGAAAGGCCTGAACTCAAGATAATACCACGCAAAGACATGCTGGCCAGATACGGAATCCCTCTCCCCGCATTCTACGAGTTCATCACCGTGAACATGGCCGGTGAGACCGTATCCCAGGTATATGAAGACGGAAAGACCTTCAACCTCGTAGTCAGGGCGGACGAAGATTACCGCAGGGACAGGGAAGCCATTTCCAACCTGATGATAGACGATGCCGACGGATGCAAGGTGCCTCTCTCATACGTGGCCGACATAGTATCATCCTCAGGCCCGAATACAATCAACAGGGAAAACGTACAAAGGAAAATAGTGATTTCCGCCAATACCGACGGACGTGACGTCGGAAGTGTCGTGAACGACATACAACATATAGTGGACAGCGAAATCGAACTTCCGGAAGGATACCATATCGAATACGGAGGACAGTTTGAAAGCGAAAGGACGGCAAGCCGGACATTGCTGCTCACGTCCCTGATGAGCATCGTTATCATATTCCTGCTGATGTACATGGAGTTCAAGAGTCCAATGCAAAGCGGAGCCGTGCTCCTGAACCTCCCGCTCGCCCTCATAGGAGGGGTCTTCGCCCTGCTGCTGACGACAAAGGAAATCAGCATACCGGCAATCATCGGTTTCATATCCCTCTTCGGCATAGCGACCCGCAACGGAATGCTGCTTATCAACCGGTACAACGCCCTGGAACATGAAAACGGGAGAAACCGGCTGAGGGAAAACATAATCCACGGCTCGCTCGACAGGCTGAACCCAATCCTGATGACGGCGCTCTCAACCGCACTCGCACTGATTCCTTTGGCTCTCAGAGGCGACCTTCCAGGAAACGAAATCCAAAGCCCTATGGCAAAAGTGATACTCGGAGGATTGCTGACTTCGACTTTCCTCAACGCATTCATAGTCCCTATCGTATACGAATGGATGACTTCAAAGAAGGACAAAAGGACAAAAACAGAAGAATCGAGATGAAAAACATAATCGCATTTGCAATGCTTTTTACTGCAATATCGCAGTTCTGCCCGGCACAGGAAATAGACACGGTACTTGCAAACATAGAACGCAACAACCTGGAACTCCAAGCCCTGAGGCAGGAAAACGAGGCCTCCGCCCTCGAAATAAAGGCTGAAAACAACATACAGCAGGACCTTTCAGTATCCTACAGCCCGTTCTTCACAAACGGGGTCAACGGAGTCGCAAGCTCGGAATTCGTTGCATCCATGGGCTTCGATTTCCCTACGCAATACGCCGCCCGCAAGAAATGGGGAGACTTCCGCAGCGAAGAACTCAGGCGCCTGTACCTACTGCAACGCCGGGACATACTTTTCGAAGCAAAGACACTCTGCCTCGAATTAATCAGGCTGAACGCTGAAAAGAAACTCCTCGACAACAGGCTTGAAAATGCCGACGAGCTCCTTTCGCTTGTCGAAAAGCAATTCGATGAAGGCGGGGCCACCGTAATAGAAGTGAACAAGGTAAAGATGGAGCGGATGAATGTCCGCACCCTCAAAGCCCAGAATACCGCATCCCGCAAAAGCATACTCCGCAACCTTGAAACTCTCAACGGAGGACAGCCGTTGGACATAGAGCCCTCGGGGTATCCGGAACTCCCAGCAATACCGGATTTCGAGCAATATTGCAAATACATCGAAGAAGCAGACCTTGGCGTACAGTCGGCAGCCGCTTCCGTGGATGCCGCAGCACAGGAAATAAAGGTCAACCGGCAGAACTGGCTGCCGAAACTGGAAGTGGGATACAGGAGGAACACGGCACTCAACGAAGCATCCGACGGATTCATAGTAGGCATCTCGATTCCTCTGTTTTCCGGAATGAACAAGACGAAAGTCGCAAAGGCAAGGCACAGCGCCGCCCTCTCCAGCCTGGAAAACGCACGTCTCGAATCAATCAACGCGATACGTTCGAGCTATTATGAAATGGAGGAACTCGGCAACGCACTCAAAGAATACGACCTTCCTCTCATGCGCAATACGCTTGCCGCATTGAAGAAGGCCGTAATAAACGGTCAGCTGTCGATAATGGACTATTATGTCGAAGCCGACAATATTTTCACAAGTCTCGGAGACTATATCAATACCGAAAACAGATACCAGATTCTGATGGCGGAGCTGTACAAGAACGAGCTATAAAGCCATAACCGCACCCGCCGCCGTGACACCGTCAGAATGCCAGTACGTAACGGAGCATGCAATTCATCGCACCTTTGGTATTGTATGCCACAAGGCCGTTATAGAACCCGACACAGAAAGCGTTCTGGGCATCATATTCCGAACTGCACCAATACAGTTCCGGAGAGAACTGGTCGGCAAGTATCAGCTGCGAGAACGATTCGTTCAGGATATCGCGCACAGGCATATCGTTGGTATACAACCCGTTGATATTGCCTTCCATGTCGCCCACTATCATAAGGGTAAGTTCTTTTGCAGACGGAACGTACCAGCCGCTCGTACCCTCGGGAGCCGCAAATTCCTTGTTTCCGAGGAAAAACTGCAAACGTTTTACCATGTCGACCTTATAGCCGATATTGTCATAATCCGAATTGAAAGCCTTGATCGCCTGGGTATTGTTGTAACCGACAATCTTGTTCAGGTTGTCCTCCAGTTCCACCCCGGTAGTCGGCGACATGTATTCTGGAGCGTTTTCCGAAACCCATTCCCCTACGGTCGAATTGAACGACCTGTAATTGCTCTGCCACGTACTGGCCTCCTCTATCAGGGAAACGACGAGCCCGTGGGTACAGCCCGGGAAGTCCCTGCGCAGGGTCGGGTCGTCGGCCGTAGGGTCTCCTACCCAGAATACGACACCTATGGCATCCTTTTTAGAAAAAAGTTCTCCTGAATACGTACCGTCCGAATAGTAGAAATCCCCTACTTCCGGTTCTCCTACCACATAAACCTCACACGAGTCGGAAAGCCCGTCCACAGAAACCCTGACAACGGCAATCCCCTTGCCGACGGAAGAGACGGCGCCGTCCTGCGTAACCGTAGCAACAGATTCGTCCGAAGAACTCCATACTATGCCTTCTACACCTGTAGCAGGCACTGTTTCCAGAGTAAGCGATATATCCTCGCCGACTTCCAGAGTCACATACTCTTCCGTAATCGCAAGTGAATCAGCCACGCGCACATCTACAATCACGGTAGCGAATTCATTCCCGGCCCCGGCAGTAACGAACGCCCTCCCGGAAGCAATGGCAGTAACCAGACCGTCCGGCGAAACCGTTGCCACCGACTCGTCCGAACTGAACCATTCCACATCGACTTTCCCGGCGACATCCTCCGGATAAACGGTAGCCGTCAGTTGCAGGGTCTCCCCCTTGCAAAGCTGTGCCATGTCCGTATCGACGACCACATCGCCGACGACAATCATTTCCTCGGGTTCCGCGCACCCCTGGAACATGAGGGGCATCAGAACGGAAACCGAAACATATAATAAAAATCTACCTATTTTCATTTATTAAAATTTCTTAATCTAAAATGCGACGATAAAACGCAGCAGGCCGTTTTCAAAATTCTTCGGAGCTATGCTCGCACGGCCTCCGGAAACATTGACGAAATAAGCGTAGGATTCATCATACTCCGATGAAGTCCAATAACTTCCTCCGGCTATAACGCAGTCGGGACGAATTTTTCCGATAGAAGCATTCACAATATCCAGATTCGGCGAAGAATCATCCTGGATATCCCAAATGTTCCCTTCATGGACACCGCGCACAAGCAGGGACATCTCCTTGGCCGACGGAATATACCAGCCGCTCGTACCTTCCGGAAGGGACCATCCGTTTTCAATGATGTAATAACAATACTCTACCGCAGCAGCGACCTTCCAGCCGCGATTCGCCAGATCGGAATTGAAATCCAGCAGGGCCATGGTATTGTTGTAACCGCAAATCCTGTTCAGCGGGGCGCCGGAATCTGTCCCAGTAATCGGCGACTCATAATCCGAATTGTCATCGCACCAGTCCCCTACGGTCTTCCCGCAGGCCGAATAGGCCGGCTGCCATGCCGAAGTCAAATCCTCGCCTATCGAAACCGCAAGGCCGTGGGTACACTTGGGATGTTCGGCCTTCAATGCCGCATCTTCCGCTGTCGGATTGCCAGCATAAAAAACAACTGCCACAGGATATTTTCCCGGAAGCAGGACGGAACATACGCTTCCGTCATCGAAAAGGAAGTCTCCCGGCTTTATGGGCCCCTGCGCCACCCTTATCTTGCAGTTCGCCGTCTTTCCGGCAATATTCACCGTCACGAAAGACTCGCCTATGGAAAGTCCCTTGAACTCGCCGGGCCCTACGGGCATCACAACGGAACTGTCGGAAGAAGTCCATACGGTTCCGGAGGTATCAGCCGATGAAGGTTCGAATACAATGCCCGTAACCACCGTTTCACCGAGGGCAACTTCATATTCGCTTTCCGCAAATCCCACGGACTTCAGAGGACTTTGCCCCACCGTCACTATGGAAGTGGCAGATACCCCGTCCACGGTCACCTTGATCAAAGCCTCCCCCATATTTTCAGCGGTAATCACACCTTCCTGCGTAACGGAGACAATCTCAGGATTGAGGCTCGTCCATTCCACGGAAAAGTACTCCGCATCCAACGGCTCCACTACAAGGGTAAGCTGGTATGTATCACCCTGCATCAGGGACAAATCGCTTTCATAGATGTCCACGGACAACTGCACAGGCTCTTCCTCGACGGCCTTTTCCATACAGGAGGGCAATACGGCCGCCGCAATGAGCAGCGGCAGCATGTACAAAAAACGCTTCATGACTAAAACGCCAGGACACATCTGATACTACGAGGAGGATAGCCTTTGCTCTGAGGGCCTACACTGCCGTTAGACATGAGTACGTAAATGGCCTGCTGATATGCGGAAGATTCCGCGCTCGACCAATAATAAGATTCATAAGTCCCGCTCGGCGTAGTGTTGTTCAGAGGGGTCCCCCCGATAGCGGACAGTTTCCCGTTTATCACTTCGAGATTGTCGGTTTCATTGAAAATATCGTTTATACTTCCATTGTATTCTCCCGTACACAGCAAAGAAAGCTCTTTCGGAGAAGGCCAGTACCATCCGCTGCTGGTTTCAGGGGCGGCAACCGACTCCCTATAATCCAGAACGCACTGAATGGCGTCCACGTTCCAGTCCCAATTGGCCTCGTCTTCATTGAAAGCCTCGATAGCCTTGGTGTTATTGTATCCCATTATCAGATTTATTGTCTCATCATCCACGACCGTCGTCTTATATCCGGTACCGGAAGCTGTCACCCAGTCACCTACATGTCTCTGATAAAACTGGATTCTCAACTGCCAGTACTGCATTCCTGCATCCTTCAGAGCCACTACAAGGCCGTGCGTACAGTCGGGATGATCCCTCATCAGCGCTGCATCGTTTACGGAAGGGTCTCCCACATAAAAGACAACGCCCACGGGGGTCTTGCCCTCGACAAGTACCGGAGACGTGGTACCGTCAGAAAAATAAATGTCCCCTATATTGATTTCATCCGTAACCGGAACTTCCGACACAGTTACGGTGCAGGAAGCCTCTTTGCCTCCGGCTGTCGCAGTAATCACTGCCTCTCCCTGTGACAGTGCCACGACGGAACCGGCATCCACGCTCGCCACCGCCGCATTGGAAGATGTCCAGGTAATCCCGTCATAATCCGCATCTTCGGGCTGGACAGAAGCGTTTATCACCGCAGTCTCCCCCACCATAAGGTCCAAAGAAACCGGCTCCAGCGTTATGTTTTCAACGCCTACGCCCGCTACGGTCACCTGGCACTCGGCTTCCAGACCTCCGACAGCCGCCTTGACAGCCGCATTTCCGATAGCCACGGCAGATATCATCCCGTTTGCATCCACAAGCACCACGGACTCGTCTGACGAACTCCAGGTAACTTCCTTGTTATCTGCATCTTCCGGGGTTATTTCCACCGACAGCTGCTGCGTGCTTCCCCTCGTTATGGTTATCTCGGAAGGGACCACTTTCACACCGGTCACGGGAATTGCCGTAACTGTAACCAGACATCGTGCCGATACATTTCCGCACGTAGCCTTGATGACAGTCTCACCTATCGCCACGGCCGAAACCAGACCGGTCTCGTCCACCGAAGCTATGCTTTCCTTCAGAGAAGTCCACCGTACTGTCTTGTCTTCCGCATCCTCGGGAAGGACTTCGGCCGTAAGCCTAAAGGTATCTCCCTTTGTAAGTTCCAGAGTTTCACGGCTGAGCTTTATGCTCTCAGCCTCCACCGGAATGTTTTCATTCTGCCCGCATGAACAAATCGCGAGAAACAATGCCGATATGGCCAATATCCTGTTTTTCATAATTTCAGTCATTATTTTTTATTGATTTTATAGTCAGTCAGTACTGGAACCGGAGTTTCACGGTCCAATTTAAGATTAAGGCGTCCCGCTCCCACGGAAGACGTACCGCCGGACGGAGTGGTAAAATATTCCTTCACAAGGCCGGTTGTAACCGTGCCGCCGGAATAACCGAAAGCGAACATCACATATTCTGTTCCGGGGGCAAGCGGAGAAAGGCTTCCCGTAACATCCCCGTTTACAAGTGTTATCAGATTGTCGTTAATCAGAGCGGCTATGATCTGATCGTCCGCCATGCCTTCCACCTGCCTGGAATCCAGGGCGGCCAGTGCATACTGGTCGTTATTTGTCGTATATATCGCATACTCGGCATAGTCCGGCTCCAATTTGGTAATCTCGATTGTTATGACATTGTCAGAAGGCTGTGCGGACCCGGTACTGAAATCCTTGGTGGACACCTCGGAATTGAGATACCCGGACAAGCTTATACTTACGGCAAAGGCAGTATAGTCGGAATTCGGATTAAGATCCGCCTCTATGGCATCCGGACCGACATGGGCGATGCTCTTCACCGCATCCGCAGCCGACTGTCCGAGCATGGTATATATATTAATCACGTCATTGATATAAGTCTGATAGCTTTCCTTGAGCCATTCCCCGTCTATGCCGCGGCCTGAATATGCGTCCATGACATAAGGCACGGTATCATCGGAAGGGATGGCCTCTATCACCACATGGTTTCCGTCCACTGTAGGATTCAGATCGAAATCAATGTCGACGAAAGGCACGCTCTCGGTAACGAAGAATTCCGGCACATATCCGGTCAGACGTTCAGCCCCTGAAGTCACACCATAGACATATATGCAATATTCCGTATCCGGAGTGAGGCTGGTCACGGAAACGCCTATGGTATTTCCTGTTTTCAGGTTCTGCCTGAGCAATTCTTCCAGACTCAGGCCATTGGCCTGGGCTACCTGGTTGAAATAAGCCATGTCGTTTGCAAAACGTGTGTCTTCATCCTCGAACATGTCGTAAGATGCCTTATCCATCAGAAGATTGAGATAAGTCATCTGCGTATCCGAAGGATAGACACTGTAAATGACGGAAGATTCCTTTATCTGGTTGACGGTTATCTCGAAAATGGCATCCTCGCCATCATCTGGGATATCGGGCGAAGACGGGTCCCTCCCGTCCTGCATGACATAAACCGTTTCGGAGCCGCCGTACCAGCCTACATTGAGGACGGCAACACGGTCCGTAGTGTCGGGATTGGCTTCGACACTGACGATAATCTCCCCGGGAACATCGTAAATCTTCTCGGTAATCCAGGAACTCGGGCAATCAACTCCGATAGAAGCGATATTGTCCCGGCTTCCGGTAAAGGAATAAGGCGCCCTTGCATAGCCGCCTTCGGCAGACACATTGATTTCGGTAGAATCGAATGTGATAACGAACGGCTCGTCATCCGGCTCAGGAGTCTGCGTACATGCGGCGCAGCAGCAGATGGCGAGTGGCAGAAGCAGAAAGTTTTTCATTTCAATAAATAAATTACACGAATTAAAATTAAGCAGAAATTTTAAAAAAACTGCATCTGTCCTAATCTTTTTTCAGAACTTCCGCCGGATTTATGTTCACAAGCATGTAAACCTGCCTGAAAATCGAAATGAAAGCCACGGACAGCACCACGATGCAGCCTGCCGCATATACCCACCACAGTCCCTCCGCCTTGTCGGGATAGTTTTCGAGCCATCTCGAAACGATGGCGTAAGACAGGGGAACCGAGAGCACGGCGGCAGCGGCCACTATCTTCAGAAAACCTGAAACCGTCGACCGGAAAGCCGCTTTGCGCGAAAGGCCGAATATCTTCCTTATGGCGACATTGCGTGCATGTTGATGGGCATAGTAAGTACTCATCGCAAGCATGGCCATAGCCGAAAGCATCAGAGTCAGCGCCGTAAAAATCGCAATCAGCCATCCGTTGCTGTTTTCCTTCTCATAATAAAACCTGAATTTTTCGTCCAACGACCCGACCGTCACTGCCGTCGCAAGCCCGCGGTCCTCATAGAACTCCCTTATTTTCCTTACCGCCTTTTCCGTATCCCCGGATACTTTCACTATCATCTCCCTGAGGAACATGAAATCCTCGGGCGAATCCATATTCATGACATAATAGCATATATTCATTCCCTTGCAGTCATCTTCCGCCATATTGCCCTTGACGAAATCCCCCATGATACCGCAGACATTGAGACCCAGGGAATTCAGCTTCGGGCCGGAAGAACCGTAATCGGCCCCGAGGCCTTCCATTGCGCTTTCGGTAAGCCACGCCGTTCCCTCAACCGGCTCGGACATTACGGACACGGGCCTGAAACCGAGTATCCTGAAAGCGGCCATATCGCCGTAAAACCATTCTATGCTCACCCGCGAACCGTCTTCAAGGTCATAGCTGCCCGAAGTCCGTCCACCGTCGACAGGATCGAACTGAACATAACCTATATCCGACACCTCCGGCATGGCCCTCAGCTCATCGGCATAAAACTCCGCAGCGGAGCTCACCCCGTTCACATAGATTACGCCGTCCCGTGAATACCCCCTGTCCACATCGAGCATGTGCTTCAACTGGACGGACATGGCTATCGCAATGCACAATGCGGCCGCGGCGACAAAATTCTGGATGAAGACGAAAATATTTCCGAGCACCTGTTTTCCTCCTGCCACGGACTGGCCCTTCATTAGGTACACAGGTCTGAAACGCGAGAAAATCAGGGCCGGGACTATGCCGGCGACAAACGAAACCGCAACCACGAACAGGACAAGGATACAGGCCTGCGATATGTCCATATTGGAAAAAACATCCACTTGCTTGCCTAAAAGCCTGCCCATCATCGGCGAAAAAGCCGGAATCAGCGCAAGTGCGAGCAGGAAAGCGACAGCCGTCATTACAAAGGCTTCGGACAGGAACCTTGCCACTATCCCGGACTTACGTTCTCCGAGCAGCCTCCTTGCGGCCATTTCCTTTGCACGGAAAACCGTCTGGGCGACGGTAAGCGATATATAGTTGAGTATGGCGAAAACCAACAACAGGATGCCGGCCGCCACGAACAGGTTGATAAATCCTTTGTCGACACTGTCGGTGAAAGGCGCGCTGTATTCCATAGCCCCGAAATGAATCTCCTTGAAAGGTACGAGAAGGACGCGCGTGGATATTCCCGACACATAAAGATTGTCTTCTTTGTTCAAAATCCCCAATATCCCTTTTTCCAATCCGCGCAAATCCGCACCTGCATTTATGCGAAGAAAAGTATTCGCAGTCCCGTTGCCGTTGGAAAGCAATGCCGGAAAGGCCTGCTCGTACAGTTCAATCCTGTAAATCATGTCCACATACGGGAAAACGCTGTTTTTGAAATCTTCGAACACGCCGGTAACGGTAAGGGAAACCGTCTCTTTGTCGATTGTAATATCGAATGTCTTCCCTATTGGGGAGCCGTCTGGAAAATACCTCGCGGCAAAACTTTCGGAAACCGACACGGCATATTTTTCCGTCAGGGCCTTGTCCCTTTCCCCGGCAATGAACGGGAAGGTGAAAAAGTCGAAAAAGTCGGCATCGACCCCCAGGGCCTGCTGCTTGAAAGTCTCCTCCCCCACAGTGGCGGTCAAAGTAAGGCCTCCGAGGAAAGCGGTCGAAACCATCCTCGTCCCTTCCGTGATTTCCGGGAAAGCCCCTTCAATCTGTTCCATCATGGTCGCACTGCCGGACGGAAAGACACCATCGCTGAGCAAATATATGTCCTCAGTATCTTCAAGACAGGAATCGTATGACAGCTCGGAAAAAACATAGTATGAAATGAAAACTATGAATATCATTGCTATGGACAGGCCTGCCACCTCCACAGCCGTATAAAGTTTGTTCCTTCCGAGGAATCTGAAAAAAGAAATCATATCGCAGCCTTTATCATATCGCGGTTACACATAAAAATTTTCCCGGAAAGCCTCATGGCCTTCCGGGAAAACCTTGCAGCAAAAACCGTATGATTTTTATATAATTTATTTGCGATACTGATTTCCAGCGAGTTCCAATCCGGACGAAGTTTCAGTCATGTATAAAATTTTTACACTTCCGTATCCGGCTGTAAAAAAATCATACAGTCCGGCCGCTCTCGGAAATCTATTCGTAGATCCTTGCTTTGGTCTCGCCGTCGAGTACCATCTCGGCACACTCGGCAAGGGCCTGCATCTCGTCTTCACCCGGATAGTGAACCACCGGAGCCAGGAAGCTTACCCTTTCGGCTATCATGTCGCAAAGATGCCTGTAATATGCAATGCCGCCGGTAAGGATTATCGCATCGACTTTCCCGGAAACGGCAGCTGCAAGTCCGCCTATGGATTTTGCAACGTGGTAGGCAAGCGAATCCACGAATCTGATGGTTGCAGGGTCTCCGGCCTTGTAATCATCCTCGACCTTGAAGAAGTCGTTGGTTCCGAGATGGGCCACTGCTCCGCCCTCTCCTACTATCATCCTCTTGATCTGGTCATATGTGTATTCGCCGCTGAAACACATCTTGGCCATTGTCAGCGCCGTCACTCCGCCTGTACGCTCAGGGCTGAAAGGCCCCTCGCCGTTAAGGGCGTCATTGACATCGGTCGTCATGCCTTTCTCGTGGAGGGAAATGGATACACCGCCTCCGAGATGTGCGACAATGACATTCAGTTCATCGGCCTTCTTTCCGCATTCCTTTGCATAGCGCCTTACTACCGCCCTTGAATTAAGGGCATGGAAGATGCTCTGTTTCGGGAATTTCGGATGGCCTGTCATACGGGCAAGGTCCGAAAGTTCATCCACGGTGACAGGGTCGGCGATATATGCCTTGCATGCATCGTTGCCGTTCTTCAGATTGGCCTGCCTTGCTATGGTATCGGCGAGTATCGCCCCGAGATTGCTGGCGTGTTCTCCGTAAACCGCATTAGCAAGGTCGGATATCATCTTGTCATTCACCATGTATGAGCCTGCACGGTTAGGTTTTACAAGACCGCCGCGGCCCATTACAGCATCGAGGGTCTCCACGCCCACACCGGCCGTTTCCAAAGCCTTTACTATGGCCTCGTAACGGAAATCCTTCTGTGAACTGACGTTAGGGTATGAAGATATGACCTCGGTCGAATGCCTCAAAGTCTCTTTGTAAATCTGATTGCTTCCTTCGAAAATCGCTATCTTGGTCGAAGTGGAGCCTGGATTGATTACCAATATCCTGTGTGCCATGCCGATAAAGATTATTTAGCCGACAGGGCCGCGAGGGCTATCGAGTTCAACTTGGTGTCGATGGAATCGGCACGGCTTGCAAGTACGCACGGAGCCTTTGCACCTGCGACCATCGCACCCATCTTGACACCCTTGCAAAGTTTCGAATTGACTTTGTAGAATACGTTGGCGGATTCGATGTTAGGGAAGAGCAGGCAGTCCGCATCTCCGGCAACCGGACTTACGACTTTCTTGACTGCTACGGATTCGGCATCTATGGCGACATCCAAAGCAAGAGGGCCGTCGGCTACGCAGCCTTTGAGCTGTCCCCTGTCGGCTTCCTTGGCGATGATGGCCGCATCGACACATGCCTGCATGCCCGGAAGCATCTGCTCGGTAGCGGCGATGATGGCAAGTTTCGGTTTCGCGATACCCATTGCATGGGCTGTCGAAATAAGATACTTGGCTATGGCCTCTTTCTGTTTCAGGTCTGGAAGCGGAATGACAGCCATATCTCCGAGTATGAGGAGTTTATGATAATTTGGAGACTGCACTACGGCAACGTGGCTCAGCACCGCCTTAGGAGGAAGGAGACCGCGCTCCTTGTTAAGGATGCCCCTCATGAATTTGTCCGTAGAACACAGGCCTTTCATAAGGATATCGCCCTCACCGGCATTGATCATATCGACACCTGCCGCTATCGAAGCAAGCTCGTCCGTATTGTTTACGATATTCAGGATTGACGGATCGAGTTTCTCCGCCTTGCAAACTTCATGGATCATTTTCTCGTCGCCCACAAGGGTAACATCAACGATTCCCATTTCCGCCGCACGGTAGGCGGCAGTCACGGTATGGTCATCGACTGCCCATGCCGCTACGAGTCTTTTTTTCTGTTTGGACTTAAGCTCGGTAAAAATGTCCTCGAAACTTTTAATCATAAGATAGATTTGATTTTTATATAAAACTTATCAAAATCGGAATTAAGAACGCATACGTTCGCCAACGATTCTCAGGGTATCCCTTGCGATAACGAGTTCTTCGTTGGTAGTCAATGCCATGACTACGGTCTTCGCCCCTGGCTTAGTCAGTATCACGTCTTCGCCGGAAACGCTGTCGTTCGCCTCGTAATCGAATTCGACCCCGAGGAAATCCAGGTGTTCGCAGACCATGCGGCGCATGCTGCGGTTGTTTTCACCGATTCCTCCGGTAAACACCACCAGGTCCACACCGTCCATGACGGCCGAATACGCACCTATATATTTCAGTATGTCGTATGCAAGCTTTTTAAGAGTGAGTTTCGCCCTTTCGCTTCCCGCATCGGCGGCGTCGGTAAGATCCCTACAGTCGGAAGAAATTCCCGAAAGTCCGAGGAAACCGCTCTTCTTATTGAGTATCGTGTTCATTTCGGACGGAGTTATCCCCTCCTTCTCCTCGATGAAGGAAACCGCTCCCGGGTCTATGTTTCCGCTGCGCGTTCCCATGATAAGGCCTTCAAGAGGGGTGAATCCCATTGAGGTATCTATGGATTTGCCGTTCTGGATGGCGGTAATGGAGCTTCCGTTCCCGAGATGGCAGGTAATGATTTTCATCTTGTCGATATCCTTGCCGAGAATCTTGCAGGCCTTCTCCGCCACGAATTTATGCGAAGTCCCGTGGAACCCGTAACGGCGCACGCCGTATTTCTCATAGTATTCGTACGGTATGGCGTACAGATATGCATAGTCGGGCATTGAAGAATGGAAGGAAGTATCGAATACGGCCACCTGCGGAACGTCCGGCAGAAGTTCGGACATCGCCCTGATTCCGAGAAGATTGGCCGGGTTGTGCAGAGGGGCGAGATCGCAGCATGCCTCGATGTTCCTCTCGGCCTCCTTGTCCACAAACGCGCTTTCGGTAAAATACTCGCCGCCATGTGCGACACGGTGGCCTACCGCCTCTATTTCCTGTACGGAAGAAATCACGCCGTGGCCTTCGTCCAGCAATTCCTTGAAAACGCAGGATATGGCGACCTTATGGTCGGCAATCGGTTTCTCGATTACGAATTTGTCCGCGCCGGTCTTGCGATGCGTGAGGACGGACATGTCCATCCCTATACGCTCAACAAGGCCTTTAGCCTTCAATTCATAGTCATCCGCGCTCTTCATATCAAGCAACTGATACTTCAAGGAAGAGCTGCCGCAATTCAATACCAGAACTTTCATCTCGATAAAAATTAAAAATTATCGCAAAAATATAGATTAAATAATTAAATTGCAACGAAATTCCGTTTAAGAGAGAGAAAGATGAGAGGGGAAGGATTCGGAATCAGGGCAGCCGCGGCCTGCATCGGCATTTTATATCTCGCGGCCTTCGTTTACATAAGGATAATATCGGGCTCGGAACTGCCGGAGATGAGGAAAAACATCTCCGCGGCCCTTTACGCGGAATGCGAGACGGCCATCGAAGGCACGATGCCGGAAGACCCGAGGGGACGTGCCTTCGCAAAGGCGCTTTTTCTGGGCGACAAAAGCGAAATATCCAGGGAGGACAAGGAATATTTCCGCATAAGCGGCGTATCCCACCTGCTTGCCCTTTCCGGAATGCATCTCAGCATATTATACGGGATTTTCACCGTCCTGACCTCCTTCATCCCTTCAGGCAGGGCAGGGACCGCCGTCAGAAGCACGGTGAATGTCTCCCTTCTTTTCATTTATTCCCTCATGACCGGAATGGCCAATTCCATTGCACGCGCCTTCGTAATGATATTCATATACGAGACCGGAAAAATCCTCGGAAGGAAGCAGAAGCCCCTGTGGGTACTCGCGCTCAGCGCGATAATAATCCTTTCCTACAATCCGGAAGCCGCCGCCGACGTGGGATTCCAGCTTTCATACAGCGCCATGATAGGGATTTTCACGATTTTCCCATACCTTAAAGACCTGATATATACGAAAAACAGGGCGATGAAGTACATCTGGAACACCATCGCCCTGTCAGTAGCCTGCCAAATATCCACATTGCCGTTGATACTGTGGTATTTCGGCTATTTTCCCAAATATTTTCTGGTCACCAACCTGCTTTGCGTACCGCTCAGCTCCGTAATACTCGCCTTGATAATGACCTCGATGCTGGCATTCGCAATCTGGCCTCCGGCCGGGATATTCTGCGGAAAAATCCTGTCATGTTCCATAGACATCCTCGTATGGATTACGGAATCCGTATCCGCCCTCCCGTGAGCCGTGTCAATCCGCGAAAACTATTTCGTCCATAAGGTTACGGGCTCCCGCATACTTGTCTATGATGAAGAGCACATACCTTATGTCGAGGGATATGTTACGGCAAAGTTCCGGGTCGAAATCAAGGTCGCTCATGGTGCCTTCCCATACCCTGTCGAAATTGACCCCGACAAGATTGCCGTCCGCATTTATGACAGGACTGCCCGAATTGCCCCCGGAAGTATGGTTGGTGGCAAGGAAACATACCGGAACAGTACCTTCCGTTTCCCATCTGCCATAGTCCTTGGCCGCATACAGATCCCTGAGTTTCTGAGGGATGTCATAATCGAAAATATCGGGATTGTCCTTTTCGATTATTCCTTCAAGGGTAGAGACCGGCAGATATTCGATGCCGTCCGAAGGCTCGAAGCCGGCCACTTCCCCGTATGAGACCCTCAGGGTAAGGTTGGCATCCGGATAGAAGGCCTTTTCCGAATCGAATTCCATCTGCCCCCGCATATATGTCCTGTTCATAAGGGCGATCCGCCTGTTGATTTCCATTGCAGGTCCGGACAGTGCGGCATATTCGGCATAGAACGAGTCGGCCAGCCTGTAAAGAGGGTCGGAAGCCACCGCCTCCATCGCCTTCGCCGAATCGAGGGCGGCAAGGGCGAGTGTCTTTTCCCTGTCCGTGAAAATGGACACGGCAAATACCGAATCGGCCACGGCGGCCGTCGAGCCCAGACGGGTAAACTCCTCCTTCAGATATTCCGGCTTGAATTCGTCCGGCACGTCTTCCATGAACCTGTCGGCCGTAAAGATGAAAATCTCCTCATCGATAGGATAATAATAGTCCTTGAAGAAGGCTTCCGCATAATCGGCAAGGCCCTCCGTACCGTTCAGTCCGATATAACGCCCCACATTCATGGCAAACCTGAATGCGTCGACACCGTTCAGCGACTCCACATAATAGTCCATCGCATACGAATAAGGACGGACCTGGGCGTATAGCCGTGAAAGTTCCTCTATTACGCCGGCATATTCGTCATGTCCTCCGCTGAGTGCCCATTCCGTAAAAGCCTTCTCGGACTCCTTCTTCACCGAACGTGTCTCTAATTTTATCAGACCTTTCAGCTCGCCCTGCCATTTCTTCCAGGCATTGGCGACATTTGCCTGTTTCGAAGAATAGCGTATCCTCACATCCTGGTCGGCGGACATGTATTTTTTCATTATTTCCAGCCTTCCGTCCCTGAGCGCTATCTTCTTGGGATTCATTTCCTCGATGTATCCGATGGCATCGGAATGCACATATTCCTGGGTACTGCCGGGAAAACCGTACACGAAGGTAAAATCGCCTTCATTCACTCCTGCCGTGGAAATCTTGAAAAATTTTTTCGGCCTGTAAGGGACATTGTCCTCGCTGTAGGCTGCCGGATTGTTGTCCTTGTCCGCATATATCCTGAAAATCGAGAAATCCCCGGTATGGCGAGGCCACATCCAGTTGTCCGTGTCGCCTCCGAATTTTCCCACCGAAGAAGGAGGGGCGCCTACAAGCCTTACGTCATCGAATTTCTGATAAACGAAAAGAAAATACTGGTTGCCGTAATACATGGATTCGACCGATGCCTGATACGACGGTCCTTCCGCCATCGCCCTGGCCTCTATGGCCGCGGAATTGGCCCTTACCAGCGAATCCCTCCGTGCCTCGTCCATCGAGCTGTCGTACCCCTGGAGCACCGCATCCGTCACATCCTCCATCCTTATGAGGAAGCTGACCCAAAGCCCGTCGTTCGGCAGTTCTTCATCGAGCGACATGGCCCAGAAACCGTCTTTAAGATAGTCGTGTTCCACGGAACTGTGGCACTGGATTGCACCGTAACCGCAGTGATGGTTGGTAAGCAGGAGCCCTTGATTGGAAATGAGTTCTCCGGTACATCCGCCGTTGAACAGCACGACGGCATCCTTCAATGATGCCTGATTGATACTGTAAATGTCCTCCGCATCGAGCCTGAAACCTTTTGCCTTCATATCGTCTATCCTTTCCGATATGAGGACCGGAAGCCACATTCCCTCATCGGCAGAAAGCTTTACAGGGAAGATGGCGAAAACGAGCGGGACAAGTAAAATGCTAAACAGATATCTCATACGACTTTCAAGTAAAGAGGCGGCAAAGGAAACCTCACACTGCCGCCTCTGATTTTTATCTAGATCTTAATTATTGCCGGTTACTGGTTCTGCTGCGAATTGAGATATGAATTGTATTTTTCATATCCGTCCATGTATTTCTGATCCCTGTCGCGGAAACGGAAATTGATGCTCTTCAGGTATTCTGCGGCGATTGTCTTGAACTCGACATCCTCGGTAGCATTGAAAAGTGTCTCGAAAGGCTCGATGGCATTGACCATATAGCCTTCGAATTCTTCCACGAGGGCGTTGTACTTCTTATCGTCCATTTCGCTCTGTGCAATTTCGGAAACCCTTACAGCTTCGTCATACCAGAGAGTACCTGCCGCATAGAGGCCGAATACGTAGTTAGGGTCGATTTCATACGATTTGTAATAGCATTCCAGGGCCTTCTGAATGTCTCCGAGACCTTTGTAGACATTTCCTTCCACATAGTAAAGGGAAGCATTGTTAGGCTCGTTGGCCTTTGCCTCGGCTATGAGGGAGAAGAGGGTCTGAGGATCCTCGTTGTTGTCAAGATAATAATTGATAAGTCCGATTATTATGGCCTGGCTCGAAGGGAAAAGCTTGAAGCCTTCTTCGAGGATGGATTTTCCTTTTGCGTTGTCGCCTTTGCCGATATACAGGCCTGCGAGGCTCGCAAATACGTCACCGTTTTCATAGTAACCCAGTTCCACGCATCTTTCGAACATCGTGATGGCCCTCAGGGTATCGGAAGCGAGGTTGGCCGTAAATGCGGCGTTGAAAACGGAGAGGGTGTCGATGTTGCCCAACAGCGGCAGCTCTGAAATCTCCACGCATTTCATGAAGTCGTCCGAAGCAGCACCGTATTTTTCAAGGCTGTACATGGTCATTGCATCGCTGAAATACAGGGAAGATACGTTCTGGAGGTGTGCCTTCACCTTCTCAATGCCTTTTTCCTTGGTCTCGAGCTCGCCAGCCTTCACGAATGCGTTGATGGCTTCAGCGAGAGGGTCGATGTCGGTATATGCAGCCTTGGTGACCTCGACTATGGCCAGTACGCCGGTACCGTCATAATAAAGGTTGAACTCCGGATAGATGTCAACATGGTAAGGGATTCCGCCCATTATCCTGTCTTCCGAAGAAACCGGGGCCATTCCGCCGAGAAGCATGGCAATCTGCGGCTGAGGCATGCCTGTGACTACGGCAGGGGCCGGTGCTTCGAAAGCCTTGATATAGGCCTCGCCGAGGTTTATCCATGAAGCCGGTTTTACGGCTTTCTTCGGATTGGCCAATGCCTCCTTTGCCTTATCGACATCGCTTATGGCGTCGACTACTGCTTTTGACTGTGCACCTGCCAGCTGTACGGACAGGAGCAACGAAAGTGCAATAAACAATCTTTTCATTGAAATATCATTTTTGTGGTTAATATTCATATTTTCAGACATCATTCCTTTTCTTCCGCGGCACCGGTTCCGTCGGTATCCTTGTTGTCGACTGTACATACGGCGGCTATTCCGTCCCCTTCCCGGATATTTATCAGTCTGACACCCTGTGTCGAACGGCCTGCCACCCTTATGGCGGACACGGACAGCCTGATGGTTATGCCGGAACGGTTGATTATCATAAGGTCGTCATCTTCGGAGACTTCCTTCAGCGCAATCAGGGCTCCGGTCTTTTCCGTAATGTTTATGGTCTTCACACCCTTACCGCCACGGTTTGTCTTACGGTAATCTTCCAGAACGGAACGCTTGCCATAACCGTTTTCACTCACTGCGAGGATGGTCTTGGAGGACATGTCCTCGGATGCCGGATCCACGCATACAAGGCCTACGACCTCGTCGTCTTCATCTATGGATATACCCCTGACACCTGCACCGGTCCTGCCTATGGCCCTTGCATCCTTTTCATCGAAACGCACGCAACGTCCTTTCTTTCCGGCAAGCAGAATCTCGCAATTGCCGTTCGTAAGCACGGCCCCGTGCAATTCGTCGCCTTCGCGGATAGTTATGGCGTTTATGCCGTTGGCACGCGGTCTCGAATAGGCTTCGAGGGAGGTCTTCTTTATGGTTCCGCGCTTCGTGCCGAGGATTATGTAGTTGTTGTTGATATAGTCTTCATCCTTCAGGCTCCTGACATTGATATACGCGCAGATTTTGTCGTCAGGCTCGATGTTTATCACGTTCTGCAATGCGCGGCCCTTCGAGGACTTGGCCCCTTCCGGAATCTCGTAGACCTTGAGCCAGAAGCATTTTCCCTTGGCCGTAAAGAACAGCATGGTACTGTGCATGTTGGCCACGTAGATATGCTCTATGAAGTCTTCGTCCCTCGTGGTACTGCCCTTGGCGCCCACTCCTCCCCTGTTCTGGAGACGGTATTCCGTAAGCGGGGTACGTTTGATATAACCGAGGTGGGATATGGTTATCACCACATCCTCGTTCGGATAGAAGTCCTCCGGATTGAACTCGTCTTCGGAAGGCTCTATTACCGAGCGCCTTGCATCCCCGTATTTTTCTTTCAGATATTCAAGTTCCTCCTTAATGACCCCCATCTGCAAGTCGTAACTTGCCAATATGGCTTCCAGACGGTTGATTACCTTCATCAGCTCGTCATATTCGGACTGGAGCCTCTCGCGTTCCAGACCTACGAGCTGCGACAGGCGCATCGCGACTATTGCCGCGGCCTGCGGTTCCGTAAAATCGAAACGGGCTATGATTGAAGACTTCGCATCGTCCACTGTACGGGAAGCGCGGATCATGGCTATGATTTCATCTATGAAATCCAATGCCTTCAGGAGGCCTTCGAGTATGTGCGCGCGCTTCTGTGCCTTCTCCAGCTCGAAACGGCTTCTGCGCACTACCACGTCATGCCTGTGGCGCACATAATATTTAATAAGGTCTTTCAGGTTCAGAAGCCTCGGACGTCCGTCCACGAGAACCACGTTGTTTACTGAAAAACTCGATTGCAGCTGGGTATATTTGAACAGCGTATTCAGCACGACATTGGCAACCGCACCCTGTTTCAGACGGATGAGGATGCGCATGCCGTGGCGGTTGCTCTCGTCATTGACGTATGTGATTCCGTCCACCTTCTTGGCCTCCACGAGTTCGGCTATTTTCTCAATCAGCTCCCTCTTGTTTACCATATAAGGTATTTCGGTAACGATTATCTGGTCCCTTCCGTGGGCATCCGTCTCGATTTCGGTCTTGGACCTTATCACTATCTTTCCGCGGCCGGTCTCGAATGCGTCCTTAATCCCCTGGATTCCCTGGATAATGCCTCCGGTAGGAAAATCGGGGCCGGAGATGTGCTGCATCAGCCCTTCCGTGGTTATGTCCGGATTGTCTATATACGCTTCTATGGCATTGCACACTTCAGTCAGATTGTGAGGCGCCATGTTTGTCGCCATGCCGACAGCTATGCCGGAAGAACCGTTTACGAGCAAAAGGGGAACTTTTGCAGGCAATACCTTCGGCTCGTCCAGGGACTCGTCGAAGTTCTTCTGGAAATCCACCGTATCCTTGTCCAGGTCGGCAAGGACCTCTTCGGCTATGCGCTGCAACTTCGCTTCGGTATAACGCATTGCAGCCGGAGAATACCCGTCTATGGATCCGAAATTACCCTGGCCGTAAACAAGCGTATAACGCATCGACCAGTCCTGTGCCATGCGCACCATGGTATCGTACACGCTCGTATCGCCATGAGGATGGTACTTACCGAGGACTTCACCCACTATACGGGCCGATTTCTTAGTCGGTTTGTCGTAAGTAAGGCCGAGTTCGGACATTCCGAACAAAACCCTGCGATGAACCGGCTTGAGACCGTCCCTCACATCCGGCAGGGCACGAGAGACGATAACGGACATCGAATAGTCGATATACGCGCTTTTCATCTGCTTGTCTATATTCACGGTTTCTATCCGCCCCGTCCCCGTCGTCTGGTTCTGATCCATATCCATAATCAAGTCTATATTTTTTGAAGCTGTTTTTCTAAATCAAAATAACCGTCAAAAATAAGGCTTTTTTCCGAAACAGACAAATCTATTTTCACAAGAAGTTCCCCGGAAGCGCCGGTACCGCTCAATCCCCGAATGTTATTTCCAAACCGTCATAGGCCGGCATGATGCGCTGTCCGATATCATCGGGAACAGGCTTTCCGGCGGAGACAAGCTGGCGGGAGGCCTCCTCCACTATCAGTCCCTCAAGGACCGAATGTTTTTCCAGCTGGTGGGACAGATGGGTAAGGTATGTACGTTTGGCGCCGACCTTCAACGCAACGGCTATGGCCTGTTCGAAGCTGAAATGGGACAGATGGCTTCCGTGTCGTACACAATTGATTGTCATGACATCGAGACCTTCCAGTTTGCGGAACTGGTCTTCCGGAATGCAGTTCATGTCGGTCAGATAGGCCAGTTTTCCGAAACGGAAGCCGAGGACCGGCAGCCTGAAATGCATTCCGCGCACGGGTATGACAGTGACGGGCTTCCCGGCAGAAGGGCCGCACGGAGATACGGGAAACGGGGTTTCCGACGATATAAGGTGTATGTTCCATAGCGGAATGCCGGGATAATGCGGCTCGGAAAAAGCATACGAGTACTCGCACCTCAGGGAATCCTCGACATATTTTTCGCAGTAGATGTCCACCGCCCTTTCTTCAAGATAATTTATGGCCCTGACGTCATCCAGTCCTCCGGTATGGTCCTTATGGTTGTGTGTCAGAAGGATGGCATCGAGATGCAATATGTCTTCTCTCAGCATCTGCTGCCTGAAATCCGGCCCTGCATCAACAAGGATGCGACAGCCTCCGTATTCGACATAGAGGGAAGACCTCAACCGCTTGTCGCGGGAATCGGATGACATGCACACTTCGCACTTGCATCCTATCATGGGCACCCCCTGCGATGTGCCGGTCCCTAAAAATACAGCCCTGTTCATCTTATCTTCACCTGTTCATCTTATCTTCACCTGTTCAACTTATCTTCAAATCACTGCCTCGATTATTCTACCTATCGCATCCGGGTCGAACGGGCGCTCGACACGTATGTAATTCCTCGTATAGCCGTACATCCTGCCGCCCTTGTCGGAACTTTCGAACAGGACTTCCTCCCTGCGGCCCGAATTGGCCTTTACGAAATCCGCATGCAAGATATCGCTCAGGGCCATAAGCCTTTCGACCCTCGAATTCTTCACTTCTTCCGGCACCTGCCCCGGCATGGCGGCAGCCGGTGTCCCGGGACGTTTCGAGTACGGGAAAACATGGAGGAAGGCAGGCTTTATCCGCGAAAGGAGATTGTACGTATCCATAAAATCGGCCTCGGTTTCTCCGGGAAAACCGACTATCACATCTATTCCGAAAAACACCCTGTCGCTTCCGTCTTCGCCGCGTTTTTCATAAAAATCCCCGAATGCCTTCCTGACATAATCCAATTTCCGCAAAAATCCGTCGGCATCGTACCTGCGCCCCATGGCTTTCAGTATCCTGTCGGAACCGGACTGGAGGGGGATATGGAAATGGGGCATGAATTTAGTCCCCGAGGTTATCCAGTCCACAATCTCCTCCGTGAGCAGATTTGGCTCGATGGACGATATGCGGTACCTGTCGATTCCCTCCACCCTGTCCAGGGCCTTCAGCAAATCAAGGAAGGACTCTCCGGTGGTTTTACCGAAATCCCCCGTATTCACCCCGGTCAGGACTATTTCCCTTACTCCGGAAGCCGCTATGGCAGAGGCTTCCGAAACAATGTCACTTACAGGGGCGTTCCTGCTCTCCCCCCTGGCGATGCATACCGTACAGTAGGAGCAGTGGTAATCGCAGCCGTCCTGCACCTTGAGGAAGGCCCTCGTCCTTTCTTCGCCCGAAGAATAGGCGAGGAAAAATCCCCCGGAATCCCCCGAGACTTCCGGAGCAAGCGGAGATACGGGGCCGGCAAGATAATCCCCGAGCACCCTCGCCGCTATCCCCTTTTTGCTTTCATCGGAAGCGAAAACGTATTTTACTCCCTCTATCCCATATATCCGCTCCTTGCCCAGACGTGCGTAACAGCCGGTGACGACAATCCATGCGGAAGGCGAAATCCTGTGCAGTTTCCTGATTATGCTCCTGCATTTCCTTTCGGAAGTCTCCGTCACGGCACAGGTATTCACTACAAAAATATCCGCCCCGTCCCGCCAGTCGGAGACCTTGCAGCCCAAGGAGACGAACTGCCTCTCGATTGTGGACGTTTCGGCATAATTCAGCTTGCAGCCGAGCGTTATGAAAGAAACCCTGACACTTTTTTCCATAAAACTGATTTTCAATACGGAACAGATTTTCACAATACGGACACAAGGGTGAACTCGGCATAACCTTCGCCTATCCCCTCTATCGGAGGCGACAGTTTTTTCACCGTCACGGAAACCTCCCCGAGATCCGGATATTTTTCCGACACCCGGGACATGATTCTTCCAGCCACATTTTCTATAAGGTCGGAAGGAGACGACATCACATCGGATATTATACCGTATATTTCAGAATAATCCAGAGTATCCCCGAGGGCATCGCTCGCCGCCGCCCTTACCAGGTCTACGCCGCCCGCACGCCCGTCCGTCCCGCATTGGGAGGCGGAAAAATCCACGACATACTCACCGCCCTTCTCCCTTTCGAAGCCGAAACATCCGTGGAAGGCATGGAATCTCAATCCCTTCAATGCAATCGTGCCGGACAACCTCCGTCCGGACCGCTTTAAATTTTCCATAGTACCGCTGTTTGCCATAAATTGTCATATATCAAAAACCGTCCGAAGCCGACAATACGAATACGCACGGGCGCTTGCCTATCCTGAATCCCCCCGCGAGCTTCCTGCCCCAGGCGGCGACATCCATGCTGAGGATTGTCTGGGACTCCAGAGTAAGGTCGGCGGCAACGGAAACCATCGTGGAAGGCCTGCAATGAGAGGCTATGTCGGACAGCATGGAATCGTTCCTGTAAGGGGTCTCGATAAAAATCTGCGACTGTCCGGACAATGACGATATCCGTTCGATGTCTTTCAGTTTCTTTCTCCTTTCATCCGCCTTGACGGGAAGATAGCCGCAGAAGGCGAAAGACTGTCCGTTCATTCCGGAGGCCATGAGCGCAAGCATGAGGGAAGACGGCCCGACCAGAGGGACTACCTCAATCCCGCAGCGGTGCGCCAGAGCCACCAGTTTTCCTCCCGGATCGGCCACTGCCGGCAAACCCGCCTCCGAAACGAGCCCTACATTCCTCCCTTCCTCGAAAAGATGCCGGTATCCTTCCACCGCTTCATCGGGAGTATGCTCGTTAAGTTCATGGAACTCCACGCCCTCCAGCCTTCCCTTCATTCCGATTGAAGAAAGGAAACGCCTCGCTGTCCTCGTCTCCTCGACTACGAAACAGTCCAACGAGCAGGCCGTATCCACGGTCTTCTGCGGAAGCACGTCCCCCGGAAGGTTGTCCCCGATAAAGGAGGGAATTAAAAACAGTTTTCCGTATTTCATCACTCAATCTCTATAACTATCTTGTCATCGTCCGTTTCCTGCCGCTCCTGCCTCATCCTGAGCTCCTCTTCTTCGGCGGCCCTCTTGCGCTTGCGGCTCCAGAACATCTTCCGCCACAACTCTCTGAACGTGGAGAATTCCTGCTGGTAGGTAATACCCACGCCGCTCCGCTGCGACTGGTCCAGATAAGACGAATATTGGTCGGCCGAATGCGAGAACAGATTCAGCCTCAACACTCCGCGACGGTCCAGTTTTATTTCTATGTCTATATCTCCGGCCACGCCGTTATTGCCGGTGACCGTGTTCTGCCTGTTCCCTATGTTGCCGTTCACTATGACCCTGTTGTTGAACAGCTGCGTGGACACGGCTACGTCGAAAATATCCGTGCCCGTATTGGATTGCTGGTAGTTCACTCCCAAATCCAACGGTATGTCGAGCTTCTGGAAGACGGAACTTATCTGTCCGGACACTATCTCCGACACATTCGAGAAAAGCATGGAGGAGTTGTTCACAATATTGGACTGCTCGTCGGGGATGAAACTGTTGGAAATTATGAGGGAGAGGAACTGTTTCTGTACCTTGTCCTCGGTCGAAAGCGCACTTTCCACACGCGAACGCACCATAGGGTCGACATCCGGGATATCTATGCCGAACTTGAGGGCAGGATCCGACAGTTTTCCGGAAATCCCTATCATGCAATCCACCGTCCTTCTCGAAGAGACCGAAGACGTATCGGCTATTAGCGTGCCTATCGAAGTTTTCGTAGAATATATCGCATTGATGCTCAAATCGGAGTCCATTATGTCGCCGTTGAAGCGGATATAGCTCCCTTCGTCTATGGTAAAATCCCTTGAGATGATTCCTCCGGCCGAAAAACGGAAACTGCCTTCTTCGAGCGTATAATCCCCTTTGATGTCAAAAGGACTGTCGCCTCCTGCCGTAATGTCGACAGTTCCGCTTCCCTGCCCTCTGAAACGGCTTCCGGACATGCCGCCCATCTCGACAAAGACAGCCGCATCCGGAGTCACCGACAGATGCATGCCCACCGACAGGCCGCCTTTCCGTGACTGCTTGCGGTTAAGATTCGAAAGCATTACGTCATAAGGGTCCGCCTCGGTCTCGTCCTGCGAATAATCCTTGAAGGAGAGTATACCGGAACTGCCGGCTTCGGCCCCGGAACCCACAGGCACATAGAACAGAGTATTCTCCATCGTTGTGGCCATTGCACTGAGAGACAAATCGTCGAACGGCCCGGTAAGGCGCAGCGTACCGGTCGCGAATGCCGTTCCGTAAAAGGACTCCGCCCTTTCCCTCGGAATGTCGATACATTCCATCCTGTTGAATTTCAGATCCAGACCGAAGTCCATATTCTTGAAATATTCATAGTCCACGCCGCCGCCCAGGATTCCACGGTGCCCGTAACGGTCTTCGACTATGATATTGTCGGCCCTTATTCCGGTTTCGTCCATCGAAAGGGACCCGTTCAGCTTATACTGGACATTTGTATAATTTACCTTGAATACAAGATCTTCCATCGCTATCCTCCGGCTGCGCAAGGCCAGTTTTCCCGGATGGCCTGACAGCATGAGGTATCCGGAAAAACGTCCGGACACATCCGACACCACAGATGCCAGCAGCGGGCGGAAATATCCTGCATTGAAACCGTCAAGCCCCATATTGACATTGACGTACCTGTCTTCCGGATGGAAATAGCCCGTAGTGTTCACCGTGGTTTTCCTTCCTATGTAGTTTCTGAGGTACACGTTGAACCTCTCGTTCCGCTCGTCCCAACGGCTCATGATTTCGACATCTCCGGCCTCCACCCCGCCGACACTTACGGAATCGCAGTGTATGTCGGCAATCAGCCCGGGATTGTTGAAAATATCAGTTATCCTGGCCACGCCGGAAACCGTCCCCCTTATATCGTAACCGTCGCCGAGCAGAGGCGACAGGGAAGACATGTCGAAACCGCCCAAGGATATATCGAGGGTATCCGACCGTACCGGCCCCGCACCGAAACCGGTAGTATTTACCACTATGCTCTGCAAGCCGCAGCATATCGCCAGCGAGTCGATATCGAACCTCTTTCCGGAAACGGAGGCACGGGCCGGGATTATGTCCCATCTGTCCCCGTTCACATAAAATTCGGAACTTCCTATCCTGATATCAGAAACGAGTTTTCCGTCCAGGGTATCCCGTGAAAAATCCGCCCACACGTTCAGACGGCCGCTGTTTACGGTATCCTTGCCGGGATCCGAATATACGAGCCTTGCATAAGCCGAATTGTCCAGCAGGGCCAATGACAGGCGCGGCCTTTCAAAAAGGAAAGAAGCCACCTTTGCCTCCGAAGTACGGATGAGGCAGTCCAGGGTACTGTCCGGATTGAACGCCTTGAAAGCGAAATCCTTCAAATAATTCCCGCCGAGGGCGATTCTCTGCGAATTCACTTCGGCATCTATGTTCCCTTCAGCATCCAGCTCCAAAGACAGCCGGCTTCCCTCCGCCACATACAGCCCGGGCTTGATGAAGCCGCATACAGCCATCGAATTGCCGGTAGAAAGGCCGAGGGAATAACTGTGCCCGCTCCACACAAGGGCATCCGGCGGGCAGAGCACATCGGCGGCCATACCGGTCGAAAGTGCCTGGACATCCTTGAGGAACTGACGGAAAGGGGCCGTCCCGGAAAATTCGGCGTTCAAAAAGTCCGAACGCATCGAGATTACGTAATCGCGGGGATTATTGACCGCTTCGATATATATGCCGCCGGCATTTTCCCTGTCGGAATCATTTTCCAGAACCAGGTCGGAAATGCTGATTTTTCCAACCACTTCTCCGCTCCCGTCCCGCATGAAGTTGGAATTGACTTCGAAAGATACCGCCGACCTTCCGTTCCTGTCGAGATTCATCGCGCTCAAATCGGCATAACCTACATTGGCATAAAACTCATAGGCGGCACCTGCGGCGTACGGGTCGATGGAGGCGCTTCCCTGGAACAGGAAACTCAGCGCGGGATCATCGCTGACGATTCTCCCTTTGAAAACGCCGTCTTCGAGCATGCCTTTGGCCCGGATTCCCGAATATGCATGCCCGTTTGCCACGAGCCTCGAAACATCCAGCCTCCTGACATCGAGTTTCCCGCCTTCCGCCGATGAAAAACCGAAATCCGCGTCCATGCTGAGCTCTCCAAGAAAATCCACGCCGGAAAATTTTCCGATATCCGCCCTGTCCGCGTACACTTTCCCCGAAACGCCCACTGGCCTCCTTTCATCCATGAGGCCGGAGACCGAAACATCGAAACCGAGTTTTCCCGAAAGCGACGACATCTCCCCGACTGCGTGGAATGAAGAAATCCCGCCGGAAAATGTTCCGTCGAAAACAAAACCGCCGCGGTAAGAAAAATCTTTCAGGAAGTCCACGCTCTCCCCCGCGCCGAACATCTCCGCGGCCCTGTAGGCCGATGCGGCATCGAACGACAGCCCGAGCAGCCGGATATCCATGCGTGAAGACCTTATGTCCGGAAGGCCTTCCACGCCTCCCTGCAACTCGAATGAAATGCCATATCCGTCAATGCCCACGGACAGGGAAGAAGTGCGGAGGTTCCTGACAGTCCCGGAAGCGCTTCCATAAAGCGCCGCATCGAAACCGAGTCCGGAAACCGCCGGGGCGAAAAAGGCCAGAGTCTTCATGTTCAGCCTGCACGTATCGGGAAAACTTATCGACATGACCACCTCGTCCAGATATTTCGAGAAGGATTTGCCGGATTCGTAAATCATGGAATAATTCCCCACACGCACATCCGAATAGTCGTCCACTATCCTCAACCCGTCAATCGAGGCGAGACCGTCCCCAACACGCACATCAGCGGAAATATTGCGGCAATTGAAACCGCTGCGCTCCCTGAAAGAGCCCGAAACGACCTTGCCGTACATGATTCCGCCGACCATTTTCATATCCTTTATATGAAAATTTATGTCGCTGATATTCATGTTGCGCCAGTTTATCCCTCCCTTGGCTTCCTGTTTTTCCACATCCGCCGTCAAATCGTACATATTGAAGGCGAAGTCCGTGATTTTCACGTTTTTCAGATTGAAAAGCGTTTTTATTCCCTTTACCGCCGCCGTGTCCTTTACGACTTTCGAAGTATCCTTCGCGAGTCCGAAAATCCTCGTCAGATTGGTATTGTAATATTTGCCGTCCACAGGGGTGTCGTAATCCTCCAGGACGAGGTTCATTCCGCCGCCGCTCACGGACACCCTCGACACTTTGGGGCCTTCTTTCGAAAAGAGGCCGCGCAGCGAATACTGCAAGGCTATTTTTTCTGTATAGAAAAGCGTATCGGAGACAATCGGGGACATTTTGGCATCATCAATCACCGAAACATCCTGAAGCAGCACGTTGTTCAGAAACCGCACATACACGCGCCCGACATTTATTTTTCCGGACAGTCCGCTGCTGAGGGAAGAAAGCATCCGGTCTGCAACATAGGTCTGTACCACAGACGTCTGCAAACCCACGAAGACAGCCGCCGCCAGAATTATTACGGCAACGTCCACCCTCAAAAATATCTTAAAAAACCTTCTTCTCACAATTACGGATGATAATAACTTACAAAAATAGCAAAAAATAAAGTATTTTTGCAGGCACATAAAATTTTAAAGGAAGATATGGCTATCACTATACTCGGAATCGAATCGTCATGCGATGACACCTCCGCGGCGGTCATCAGGGACGGTTACCTGCTTTCCAACCTCCTTGCCAGCCAGGAGGTACACAGACAATACGGGGGCGTAATACCGGAGCTCGCTTCACGGGCCCACCAGCAGAACATAGTACCCGTCGTATCCCAGGCCCTTTCACAGGCCGGGACGACCATGGACGACATAGATGCGATAGCCTTTACCGTAGGACCCGGCCTGCTCGGTTCGCTGATAGTGGGGACATCGTTCGCCAAAGGGCTTTCCCTGTCTGCCGGAAAACCGTTGGTGGAAGTAAACCACCTCCAGGGACACATACTCTCCCACTTCATCAAACAGTACGGGAAAGAGAACAGGCACCCCGCTTTTCCTTTCCTCTGCCTGCTCGTATCCGGAGGACATACGCAGATAGTGGCCGTACATGACTATTTCAATTTCGAAATCATCGGGCACACGATAGACGACGCGGTCGGCGAAGCATTCGACAAATGCTCCAAGATGATGGGGCTCGGCTATCCGGGAGGCCCGATTGTGGATAGGCTTGCAAAAGAGGGGGACCCAAAAAGGTTTTCCTTCGCGAAACCGCATGTGGAGGGCCTGGATTTCAGTTTCAGCGGGATAAAGACATCGCTTCTGTATTTTCTCAGGGACCGCCTCAAGGAAAACCCCGATTTCATCGAGGAAAACAAGGAAGACATCTGCGCTTCTTTCCAGAAAGCGCTCATAGACATACTTATGAAGAAACTCATAAGGGCATCGGAATCGACTGGTATCAAGGAAATAGCATTGGGCGGAGGGGTTTCCGCAAACTCGGGACTCAGGAGCGAGGTGGAAAGGCTCGGGAAGAAAAAAGGATGGAACACCTATCTTCCGGAATTCAGGTTCACTACCGACAATGCGGCGATGATTGCCATTTCGGGCTACTACAAATTCATGGAAGGATGCAGGACGCCTTTGTCCGTAGCGCCTGTTTCAAGGGCGAGGGATTTTGAAATATAAACCGGTAAAATGAAAGAATTCGAGATAGCTTTTCCGGCGAGCAAAAGCCCGGACATGGAGACGATAAGGGAAACCGCGGCGAAAACCATGGGGACCGTCGTCGGGAACATAGGCGAAATCAGGTTTCTGCGCAAATCCTTGGACGCCCGTAAAGACATAGTTTACAGGTACAGGTGCGCCGCATACCTGAAAAACGAGAAGCCGCAGGACGACTATGTCCTCGGAGAATACCGCGACGTACACGAAGCCGAACCGGTGCTGATAATAGGCTCCGGGCCGGCAGGAATCTTTTCGGCCCTCCGCCTGCTCATGGAAGGCTACAGACCCGTCATCCTCGAAAGAGGCAAGGACGTGCATTCGAGAAAGGCGGACAATGCGGCCATCAGCCGCGAAGGGACAGTGAATCCGGATTCGAATTATTGCTTCGGAGAAGGAGGTGCAGGCACTTTCTCTGACGGAAAACTTTTCACCCGCTCGACCAAGAAGGGCGACATAAGGGAAGTCTTGCACCAGCTCGTGCGTTTCGGAGCCAGCCCGGACATACTGCTGGAAGCCCATCCGCACATAGGCAGCGACAAATTGCCGGCCATCATGGAAAATATCCGCAAGTGCATCACGGAGCACGGCGGAGAGTACCATTTCGGATGCAGGGTTACAGACCTGTCGCAAAGCGACGGAGGATGGATAGCCGCATGCTCCGACGGCAAGACTTTCGGGGCCCGCAATGTCATACTCGCCACCGGGCATTCGGCAAGGGACATTTACGGGATGTTTTATGACAAGGGCTGGGAAATAGAGTGCAAGGGTTTCGCTCTCGGAGTACGTGCCGAGCATCCCCAATCGCTGATAAACAAAATCCAATACCACGGAAAATACCAGCCTTACCTTCCGAATGCCGAATACTCCTTCGTTCAGCAGGTCGAATTCGAAGGCCGCGAGCGCGGGGTATTTTCATTCTGCATGTGTCCGGGAGGCCTGCTCATCCCATCCGCCACGGCGCCAGGAGAGACAGTACTGAACGGAATGTCCAATTCCGAAAGAAATTCGAAATGGGCCAATGCCGGAATCGTGGTGTCGGTAGAGCCGGAAGACATAGCTGAATACTGCCCTGAATACGCAAAGGAAGGCCCGCTGGCCCTGATGAGATTCCAGCAGGACATGGAAAAATCCATGTTCGATTATTCCTCGTCCTTGAAGGCCCCTGCCCAGAGGATGATGGATTTCTGCCGGCGCAAACCGTCGGACAACCTCCCGGCATCATCATATTTTGCCGGAACGGCAAACGCCCCGCTCCATGAAATGCTTCCTCCGTTCATCTCGATGAGGCTCAAACGCGTATTCCCGCAAATCAACTACAAGATGAAAGGGTACTATACAAACGACGCCCTGCTTCTCGGCGTGGAATCCCGCACCTCCTCCCCTGTAAGGATTCCGAGGGATCCTGAGACCTTGCAGCACATATCCCTGAAAGGCCTCTACCCGGCCGGAGAAGGGGCCGGCTACTCGGGCGGCATTGTTTCATCCGCCTTAGACGGGATAAGGTGCGCTATGAAAATCGCCGGCACTGCCGGGACCTTGCAGTAACGGCCACAAAAAATAGTCGTTTACAGACAATGCGGTTAAGTCGGGGCTTCCCGGTTTGACACTATTTTTGCACGCCACTATTCCGCTTCCGGTAGCCCGAGAAACCACATCTCTGCCTGAAAAATGATGGGAAAAGGGATGGAAGCGAATGGAAGTGGAATGCAAGCGGAATGCAAGCGAATGGAAGCGAATGGAAGCGGAATGAGGAGGGAAAATAGGATTTTGTCGTGTAATTTTCCACCCCACAGCCATCCAACCTCTTCCGAAATAATTAATAATCAATAACTTACAAAAATACAGGCTGCTTTTGGGTGCTTTCTGAGGTACCCAAGCGCAGGGGTAATTTTAATAAAATATTGACTATCAACACATTGCAAAGACACCAGCTGGCTATGGGGTGAAAAAAGTTGATTTTTTTTTCCGGGGTCACGGGCGAAAAATGAGGCTACGGAAGATTCCGACCGGAATTATCCGCTGGTCAATTTTTGTGACCACTACTGTAAGTTTACATGCCGTAATTGTCCATACGGTACCTGGCAAGTTTTTCATAGTCGGTACCGGGACGGCCGTAATTGCAGTAAGGATGGATTGAAATGCCTCCTCGCGGAGTGAATAAACCGGTGACTTCGATATATTTGGGTTCCATGAGCCTTATCAGGTCTTTCATGATAATGTTCACGCAATCTTCATGAAAATCGCCGTGGTTGCGGAAGCTGAACAGATAGAGCTTGAGGCTTTTGCTCTCCACCATGCGCCTGTCCGGGATATAGGATATCCTGATTTCGGCAAAATCCGGTTGTCCCGTTATCGGGCACAGGCTCGTAAATTCGGGACAATTGAAACGCACCCAATAATCATTTCCGGGATGCCTGTTTTCAAAAGTCTCAAGGACTTCCGGGGAATAATCATCCCTGTATACGGTCTTTCGGCCAAGGGCCTTGAGTTCATCTTTCCTTTCCATACTTTTCCTTCAGATATTTTTCAAGTCCTTCACGCCTCAACCGACAGGACGGACAATGCCCGCAGCCGTCCCCGGGAATGCCGTTGTAACATGTCACTGTTTCGTTACGTACAATATCGAATATCCCGAGTTCATCGGCCATTTTCCATGTCTCCGCCTTGTCGAGCCACATCAGAGGCGTATGAATTACAAACTGGGCATCCATTGCAAGGTTCAGGGTCACGTTCAATGACTTGATGAAAGTGTCCCTGCAATCGGGATAACCGCTGAAATCGGTTTGCGAGACACCCGTAACTATATGGTTAATGCCAAGTTCCCTTGCCTTTACGGCCGCAACCGAGAGGAAGAACAGGTTCCTGCCCGGAACAAAAGTATTGGGCAGTCCGCCATGCACACTGCTGTCATGCACACCGCCGTCCATGGGAACAGAGCCGCCGTCCATGGGAATCGGGCCGCTGCCCGTAAGAACGGAGCCTTCGTCCATGGGAACAGACGTGTCGGTAAGGGAATTTTTCCCGAGACGGCCTATGACTGGAATCTCCATTATCTCCAAAGGCACGCCCGCCTTGTCGGCTATGGCCCTGGCGCACCCGATTTCCGACAGATGCTTCTGCCCGTAAACGAAACTCAGGGCCGAAACCTCGCTGAAATGCTTTTTCGCCCACCAGAGACAGGTAGTCGAATCCTGTCCGCCACTGAAAACCACAAGGGCGGAGGAGTTATTCATAGAGGGATTATAATTCATTTATTTTAAGTATGTTATAAGAAATATCACTGTCGTATGCATCACTTCCGTCGATACGTTTTATATACTTCACGACACGTACCGTGACAGGAAGCACGATTATTTCATAAAGGGTTTTCAGCAATGCCTGGACAAGCATCATTTTCAACAGCTCCCCGACCGGCATCAGCCCTCCGAAAGCTATCGGGAAAAATATGAGCGAATCAGCGCTTTCGCCGGCAAGGGTCGAGACTACCGCCCTGACGGAAAAATGTTTTCCTTTGGAGCGCACTTTCATTCTGCTCATCACGTATGCATTCAGAAAGGACCCGACAAGAAAGGCCGCAAGGCTGGCCGCCGCTATCCGCGGTGCAAGTCCGAAAACGAAATTGAAGCTCTCCTCTCCTTCCCAGAAAGGGGCGGCAGGCATCATGACGGCTATCTGCCCCAAGCCTACCACCATGAAATTCATGAGAAAACCCATCCAGATGATAAGGCGGGACTTTCTGAACCCCCATACTTCCGCTATGCAGTCATTGATTATGTAGGATACGGGGAAAACTATCATCCCCGCCGTGATTGCAAGAGGCCCGAGCCTTACTACCTTGGCCTCCAGAAAATTGGCCGCTACGAGGCATACGCAGAATACGATGCCGAGCAGCATGAACGATACTGATACTGTCTTTGTCTTCATTTTTCCTGTTTTTTACGTGGTTCTCCTGGAATACACGGCCGCCCTTTGCGCAGGCGGCATTATTTTTTTCAATAAAAATCAATAAAAATCAGTCGGCATAACCCGTATCTTCGGGAAGTCCGTCCGCCGATGCGGCCTTGACCGCCAAAGCATCGCACCTCTCATTCTCGGGATGCCCCGCATGCCCCTTTATCCAGTGGAAAACGACCCTGTGCCTGGAAGCGACCGCGAGATACCTCCGCCACAAATCTTCGTTTTTCTTCTTGGAAAACCCGGACAGCACCCATTTTTCTATCCAGCCCTTCGTTACCGCATTCACCACGTATGACGAATCGCTGAATATTTCGACATCCGCGCTCTCCCACCTTATAGCCTCCAGCCCGACAATCACGGCCAGAAGTTCCATCCTGTTGTTCGTCGTGCGGCGGAAACCTCCTGAAAATTCTTTTTCATATCCCCCATAACGGAGTATCGCCGCATAACCTCCCGGCCCGGGATTGCCGCTACAGGCACCGTCCGTATAAAGATATATCGCACCCTTGCCCACTATGCTATCTGCGGTTTGTTGGATGGAGTGTCTTCCTCTTTTTTCTCCTCTATGAGGCGGCCTTCCATCAGCCTGTCATAGGAGAGCCTGTTGTTGAAAATATCGATGGCCATGTAAATCGCCGACTTCATCGACTGCGGATCCGCCATGTCCTTTCCCGCCATTTCGTAAGCTGTTCCGTGATCCGGAGAAGTCCTCACTACAGGAAGGCCGGCAGTAAAGTTCACCCCGTCTTCGAATGAAAGGGCCTTGAACGGAATGAGCCCCTGGTCATGGTACATTGCCAGGGTAGCGTCGAAGCGGCTGTAATTGCCGAGGCCGAAAAATCCGTCAGGAGAATAAGGCCCGTATGCATTGATGCCCTCTTTCTGCGCCCTCTTCACGGCCGGGAGTATGATGTTCTGCTCCTCGTTTCCGAGCAGCCCTCCATCCCCGCAATGCGGATTGAGGCCGAGCACGGCTATCTTCGGGGACCTTATCCCGAAATCCCTTTCCAGCGAATCGCACATCGCCAGCAATTTCATGAAAATCTTTTCTTCAGTAATGGCGGAAGGCACATCGGCAAGCGGGATATGGCCCGTTACCACTCCTACCCTGAGCCTGTCGCTGCACATAATCATTATGGCATTCTCCGCTCCGAAAGCCTTTATGAGATATTCCGTATGCCCCGTATGGCCGAAACCTTCGTTCACCATGGCGCGCTTGTTTATCGGGGCAGTCACAAGGCAGTCTATCAACCCGGCCTTCAAGTCCTCCACAGCCGTTTCCAGGGATTTCATCGCCGACTTGGCAGATTCCGGAGTCGCCCTTCCCGGCTCGACGAAAACATTTTCAGGCAAGCAGTTGACGATATTCACCCTTTTTGGATATGCATCCGAAGCCGCGGCTATGATGTTGGTGTTAATCTGGTCTATCTCGTGCAGCTGTTTTTTATAAAATCCGAACAATTTGGATGAGCCATAGATGACAGGTATGCACATTTCCAACATCCTCGTATCGGACAAAGCCTTGATAATCACTTCATATCCGATTCCGTTCCCGTCACCCTGGGTTATTCCAACTACTATTTTCCCGTTTATCATAATCCTATCCTTTATCTCATTTTTCACAAAATCCGGCGCAAGTTACGAATTTTTCTGGTGAAAAGAGTATCTTTGTTTTCAATGGACATCTTGAATACAGAAATACAGTTCCTCCCGGGCGTAGGGCCGAAAAGGGCCTCATTGCTTGCCAAAGAACTGAATATCATCACATACAGGGATATGTTATACACATTCCCTTTCAGATATGTGGACAGGACGAATATCCAGAACATCGCAGATATCGTCCCGACCATGGCATACGTCCAGATAAAAGGCAAGGTGGTTGCCAAGACCATCGCCGGAGAACGCAGGAAAAGCCGCCTTGTAATAACGGTCGCCGATGCAACCGGAAGGCTCGACCTCGTTTTCTTCCAGGGAATCAAGTGGATGAACGACAGGGCGCGCATAGGTGACGAATATATCGTCTTCGGAAAACCGTCCGTATTCGGGGGTGAAATCAACATGGTGCATCCGGAACTCGAATCGCCGGGGGCCAAGGCCGCGACCTATGGAAGTTCGCTTACGGGAGTATACCCAAGTACCGAGAGGCTGAAAAATTCGGGGATTACCAACAAGGTGTTTACCAAGTTAATGGCTACCCTCCTCGGAATCGTGGGAAACGGCATTCAGGAAAACATTCCGGAATATATCGTAAGGAAAAGCGGGATAATCCCCCGGCGCGAAGCCCTGAAATCCATACATTTTCCTCCGGGAACGGCGGAACTCGGGAAAGCCTCCTTCAGGCTTAAATTCGAAGAACTTTTCCTCTTGCAGCTGTCCCTGCTGAAACAGAGGTACAGCCGCATGTACGAGGAAGACGGCATCAGGATGCCAGCCGTAGGGGAAGCCTTCAACAAATGCTACAACGCCCTGCCTTTCGATCTGACAGGAGCGCAGAAAAGGGTAATCAGGGAAATACGGGACGACATGAAAAGCGGGCGGCAGATGAACAGGCTGCTTCAGGGCGATGTGGGAAGCGGAAAAACCCTCGTCGCACTGATGACGGCCCTCATAGCCATCGGCAACGGTTACCAGGCCTGCATCATGGCCCCTACCGAAGTCCTCGCACAACAGCATTTCGGCAATCTGAAAAAATATCTTGCGCCGCTCTTTCCCGTGGATTGGACCGAAAACGAGGCCGAAGGCGGATTCGGGATAGCCCTGCTTACCGGAAGCAGCAAGGCAAAGCAGCGCCGCATGATAGACAAAGGGCTGCGCGAGGGGCATATAAAAATCATAGTAGGCACTCACGCCCTGATTGAAGACAACGTGGTCTTCCGCTCCCTCGGCCTTGCGGTAATTGACGAACAGCATCGTTTCGGAGTCGCGCAACGCTCGAAACTATGGAACAAGACGGAAGGTTCCGCCCCTCCGCATGTACTTGTAATGACAGCCACCCCTATTCCCCGCACACTCGCCATGACACTGTACGGAGACCTCGAAGTTTCAGTCATAGACGAACTTCCACCGGGCCGAAAGCCTGTAAGGACAATACACGCTACGGAAACAAAACGCGCCGCTATGTACAATTTCATACAGCAACAGATTGCCCTCGGGCGGCAGGTTTTCATAGTCTACCCGCTTATCTTCGAATCCGAGAAAATGGATTATGCCAATCTCGAAAAGGGATATGAAGCCATTGTCGAAGCCTTCCCTTTCCCGAAATACAGGACTGCCATAGTCCACGGAAAACAGTCTAACGAGGAGAAAAACCGGAACATGAAAGCCTTTGTCGAAGGCCGGGCCGACATACTTGTAGCCACATCCGTCATAGAGGTCGGCGTAGACGTCCCAAATGCCACAGTCATGGTCATAGAAAGCGCCGAGCGTTTCGGTCTCAGCCAGCTGCACCAGCTCCGCGGCCGCGTAGGGCGGGGCTCGGAAAGTTCATACTGCATCCTCATGACCGATTTCAGGATTAGCAGGGAATCCAAAAAACGCATCGACCTGATGTGCAGCACGGAAGACGGTTTTGTTCTCGCAGAGGAAGACATGAAGATGCGCGGCCCAGGAGACATCGAAGGAACCATGCAAAGCGGCATGCCGGTGGACTTGAAAATAGCATCCCTCGGCAAGGACGGAGACATCCTCGAATTTGCCAGGAAAACAGCAAGGGAAGTACTCTCAACCGACCCGCTATTGCAGATGGAAAGCAATGCCCTGTTGCTCAGAAGCCTCGCCACATACCGCGACACCCCCGCCGACTACTCAAAAATCAGCTGATTACCCCGAATCGGCCAGCTACATACAGACGAATGATTGACAAGCGGGATTCGTAACAAGCGGGATTCTTACCCGGGACCCGGGCTGGACTTATGCTATTTTCATTCCTTCAACCATGCCCTTCGCGGCTTCCGAAGCGGCATATTCGAAATCGTTGATTCTGTTTCCGGCATAAAGTATCGAACGGGATGCATTTATCAGCAACCCGCCTTTGCCATTGGAACCATATCTGATTACATCTTCCATGGAACCTCCCTGGGCCCCTATGCCTGGGACCAACAGAAAGTTGTCCGGCGCTATTCTGCGGACTTCGGCAAGTTCTGCCACATGTGTAGCACCGGTAACGAACATCATGTTGTCCGGAGTGGATATTTTCATCATTTCTTTCACCACCTTATGATACAGAGGCCCGTCACCGCAATCGAGATATTGGAACTCGGAAGCGGAGGCATTGGAGGTGACGGCAAGCACTATCGCCCATTTTCCTTTATATTCAAGGAAAGGCTTCACGCTGTCCGAGCCCATATAAGGTGCCAGGGTGACAGCATCGAAGTCGAGATTTTCAAAAAGCGCTTTGGCATACATCTTTGCCGTATTCCCGATATCTCCCCTCTTTGCATCGGCGATGATGAATATCTCCGGATAATTCAGCCTAATGTATTCGACCGTCCTTTCAAGGGCTTTCCAGCCTTCCGCCCCCTCGGCTTCGTAAAACGCGAGATTCGGTTTATAGGCCACCGCATATCTGGCAGTGGCATCTATTATGGCGCGGTTGAAATCATACATCGTGATTCCTGCCGGAATCTTCTTCATGTCCGTATCCAACCCTACGCACAGCATGCTTTTTTTCGATAATATCTGTTTGTGAAGCCCCAATCTGTCCATACTAATGTCCCCCAATTATTAACTTATAACTATACAATCCGGTAAATCCGGTAAATCCGGTAAATTCGGTAAATCCTGGGAATCCGGCAAAACCTGGAAATCCGGGAAAGGATTCTCAACGGATTTCCCGGACGGATTCGTTAAAAATATTCATAGAAAAGTACGATGGATTCCATTCCGGCTTCGAGCTGCGAGATAAGGTAGCTCTCATTCGGAGAATGAATCGTATCCCTTTCAAGGCCGAAGCCCATGAGCAGAGGGTCTATTCCGAGAATCCGCTGAAGGTCGGCAAGGATAGGGATGCTTCCGCCGCCGCGTGACGGTACAGGCTGGATTCCGTAAACCTCTCCCATGGCCCTTGAAGCAGCCTTGTAAGCAGCCGAAGATATCGGAATCAGGAAACCGTTTCCTCCATGATGAGGGAATACCCTTACCTTGACACCGGCAGGCGCTATGGATTCAATATGCTTCATGAACAAATCCGCTATCTTTCCGCAATCCTGGTTAGGCACGAGCCTCATCGAGATTTTCGCATGGGCTTTCGACGGAATTACAGTCTTGGCACCTTCTCCGGTATAACCGCCCCAGATTCCGTTGACATCGAGCGAAGGACGGATTCCGGTACGCTCCAGGGTCGTATAGCCTTTCTCGCCCTTGACGGCATCTATCTTCAGGAAATTCTTGTACTCCTGCTCGTCAAAAGGGGCACGGGCCAATTCTGCCCTGTCTTCTGCGGAAAGTTCCACCACATCGTCGTAAAAACCTTTTACAGTAATATGCCCGTCCTTGTCTATCAGAGTGGATATCATATCGCAAAGGGCATTTATGGGATTGTATACCGCTCCGCCGTAATGTCCCGAATGCAGGTCCTTGTCCGGGCCGGTCACCTCTATTTCGAGATAGGCGAGGCCACGCATTCCGCAATTGATTGAAGGGACTTTTTCCGAAATCATGGTCGTATCGGATACAAGGATGATATCCGCTTTCAGAAGCTCCTTATGCTCTTCCGCCCAAGCTGCAAGGGAAGGGGAACCTATCTCCTCCTCTCCTTCGAAAATGAATTTTACATTGTGCTTCAGCCGTCCCGTAGCCATAAGATATTCGAAAGCCTTTATATGCATGAAGGACTGCCCTTTGTCGTCATTGGCACCGCGCGCATAGATGGCACCGTCCCTGATGACAGGCTCGAAAGGATCGGAATTCCACAATTCGATAGGGTCGACCGGCTGGACATCGTAATGCCCGTAAACCAGGACCGTCTTTGCCGAAGGGTCTATGATTTTCTCACCGAATACGACAGGATGCCCCGAAGTAGGATATACGGAAGCCCTGTCCGCTCCGGCAGCAAGAAGGAGTTCCGTCAAACGCACGGCGCAACGCTGCATATCTGGCTTGTGCTCCGGGAGGGAACTTACCGAAGGAATACGGAGCAATGAAAACAATTCATCATAAAAACGCTCCCTGTTCTTGTCAATATACTGTTTCATAAATATGGATTTAATATAATTTTCATTTAATTTTTATAATAATCGGTCGCGAATGGCAATCGTAACGCGAATGACAATCGGGCCACGGACGGCAATCGGATTACGAAAGCACCTCGCCGGTTATGGTAGAAAGATGTTTTTTCGCATAATCCATTGTAACGCGGAATTCTTTCTTCGAAGATGTCGGGGCCTCGTACATGGCATCCGTCATTATCGCCTCGCAGATGGAACGCAGCCCCCTCGCGCCGAGCTTGTGCTTTATGGCCGTATCCACAATCAGGTCGAGGACATTGCCGTCCACGACGAGTTTGATTCCGTCGAGCTCGAAAATCTTCTCGAATTGCTTCATTATCGCATTCTTCGGCTTCGTCAGTATGTCCAACATGGCCTGCCTGTCGAGGGAACCGAGGGTGGCGATGACTGGCAAACGTCCGATGATTTCCGGGATGAGGCCGTATGAGCGCAAATCCTGGGGAGCGATGTATTTCAGAAGATTGTCCGTATCGATATTGTCCCTTATCTTCTGTGCCCCGAAACCTATCACCTGGGTATTCAGCCTCTGGCCTATTATCTTTTCTATGCCTTCGAAAGCGCCTCCGCAAATGAAGAGGATGTTTTTCGTGTTTACCGGAACCATTGCCTGCTCGGGATGCTTGCGCCCGCCTTTCGGAGGGACATTGACAACGGTGCCTTCGAGAAGTTTCAGCATCGCCTGCTGCACTCCCTCACCGGAAACATCCCTCGTTATGGACGGGTTGTCGCCCTTGCGGGCTATCTTGTCTATCTCGTCCACGAAGACAATGCCCTTTTCCGCCATTGCAACGTCATAATCCGCATCCTGCAACAGGCGCGTAAGGATATTTTCCACATCCTCGCCGACATATCCCGCCTCGGTAAGCACCGTGGCGTCCACTATTGCGAAAGGCACATTGAGCAGACGGGCTATGGTTCTGGCCAACAATGTCTTGCCTGTACCTGTAGGGCCGACGAGAAGGATGTTCGATTTTTCGATTTCGACACCCTCGACATCCGATATTTCACGGAGTCCCCTGCCGGTCTTTTTCCCGTCCTTACGGCCGCTCTGGCTTTCGTTGTACTTTATCCTTTTGTAATGGTTGTACACGGCGACGGAGAGCAGTTTTTTCGCCCTGTCCTGCCCTATGACATACTGGTCGAGAAAATCATTGATTTCCTTCGGACTGAGAAGCTGCAAACCTTTCTTCTTGTCTATTCCCGGTTCCGCCTCTTCCTGCTGGTACGCTCCGGGGTTGGGCACGCCCATGTTTTTCAAATAATCGGCAGCCGTATAAACGCAATCCGTACAGATAAAGCCGGATTCGCCCTGAAGCAGCATGGCCCCGTCATCCTGGGTCCTGCCACAGAAAAAACAGCGGGGAAGACTGCCGTTGCCGGTATTTGTCGTTTTTTTAGCCATATAATCAATCAAAAGAAGGTGACTAAAAATAGCCGCCTTCCCAAATTATTTCTTTTTAACCAAAATCTCGTCAATCATCCCGTAATCGAGGGCCTCCTGTGAAGTCATCCAGTAATCGCGGTCCCCGTCGGAAGTAATCTTTTTGATTGTCTGCCCGGTATGCTCGGAAAGTATCTTATAAAGCTCTTGCTTGGTCTTGGAAATCTCCTTGGCTGCAATCTCGATATCCGAAGCCTGCCCCTGGGCCCCTCCCAAAGGCTGGTGAATCATGGTCTTCGAATGAGGGAGGGCAAAACGTTTTCCCTTGGCACCGGCGCAAAGAAGCACTGAAGCCATGCTCGCGCACATCGCCGTGTTGATGGTGGAAACGTCCGAACGTATGAGCTGCATGGTATCGTATATCCCGAGACCGCTGCTTACCGAACCTCCGGGGGAATTGATATAAAGCTGAATGTCGGAAGAATCGCTCGAATCGAGGAACAGCAGCTGGGCCTGGATTATGTTGGCAACGTCATCATAAATCGGCACTCCCAGGAAAATAATCCTGTCCATCATCAGCCTGCTGAACACATCCATCTGGGCCACATTCAGCTTCCGCTCCTCGATAATCGTAGGATTGATATAATCATCGAAGGCGGACCGGTACCGGTACAAGTTCAATGAACTTATGCCAAGATGGCCCCTTGCATATTTTTCGAATTCGGTCTCCATGACTATCCGTTGAGCTCGCGGAGCTTCTCTATGGTAATGTCTTTCTTTTTAAGGGTTATGTGCTCCTTGACGGCAGCTATGCACTTATCGTCTTCGGTCTTGTCGTATATGCGCGAACTTTCCTTGTCATGGGCGAGCATCTGCTCGGCGAACTTCTGCAACTGGTCTTCAGGAGCATTGCTGATTCCGTACATCGCGAACTGGTATACGGCAAATTCCTTGGCCGTAGCAAGAAGGTCTTCCTTCGACACCTTGACCTCGAACTTGTCCAGGAAATACCTGCGGAGCATCTGCCAGCGGTAGTCCTTCAGGAACAGATCAAACTCTTTTTCGATATCCTCCATGGTGAATTTTCCGTCATTGGCATAATATATCCACCTCTTCATGAAGTTTTCAGGAAGCGAAATGGCCGCTTTATCGAGCAGATATTCCTTTACATCGAGCATGAACCTGTAATCGCGCTCGCGGTCATACTCCTCACGCAGCCTCTCCGTTATTTTCGCATCGAATTCCTCTTCGGTCTTGACAACGTCCTTTCCGAAAATCCTGTCGAATGTATCCTGGTCGGCCTTGGCCGGAACAAAATGCTTGATGTTCTTGACCGTCATTTTGAATACAGGCTGTATCCCCGACAGTTCTTCCTTCTTGAGTTTCAACATGGAAGCACGGTCGGTCTCGTTCTCGAACCACAGGTTCACATCCACATCGATGACATCCCCGGATTTCTTCCCGACAATCTCCTTCTTCCCCGCTTCCGACATGCTTCTGACAGCGACGTAAGTATCCTCGACCTTTGTCCCTTCCTGCTCGAAATCGGCAGTGAAGAAATCGTCCTCGCCGACCGATTCGCCGTCTTCAAGCGAACCGTACTGGCCGAGCAGGCTGTTCCTCATGGAATCCTTGGCCTTCTTGTCTATTTTCACATTATAATAGGTCACGCTGTCCTCTTTAGAAATCTCGAGATTTATCTCAGGCGAAACGGCAATGTCGAAATCGAATTCGAAATCCTTGTCCTTCTCCCAATCGACGGCTTTCCTGTCCTCGGACGGAAGCGGCTCGCCGATAATGTTCAGTTTGTTTTCCTGAATATAATCCTGAAGGGCCTTGGAGAGGATGTCGTTCACGGCCTCGCTGCGTGCTGACACCCCGTACAGCCTCTGTATGAGGGAAATCGGAGCCATTCCTTTCCTGAAACCTTTTATCTCCGCATTGCGTTTGTAAGCGGAAAGTCTTTTCTTCACATCGTCTGCGTAATCCGCTTCATTCACGTTGACGCTCAATCTGATATCGAGCTCATCGATTTTGTTGCTTTTAATTTCCATAATCTATATACTATTTTTTCTATTTTCAGCAAAACAGGGCGCAAATATACGAAAAACGCGCATAATACGCAATCTATTTTTGCGGCCTCTTCGGATAAGCTATCCTCGCATGGTTTATCTGCATCAGATATTCCACCAGCACGGACTTCAGCACGCTTACCTCCTTGAGGGATATTTCGGCATCCTCCAGCTGCCCGTCATCCATCTTCATTCCGATTACACGGTCGACGAGTTCAGTGACACTCTGCTGCGAATAATCCTTTAAGGACCTCGACGCGGCCTCTACGGTGTCGGCGAACATGAGGATTACCTGCTCCTTCGTCTTCGGTTTGAATCCATGGTACTGGAAAAGTCCGGCCTGCGAAGGGTCGCCACCGCCGCGGAGATACATATTATAAAAATATTCCGTCTTCGTCGTCCCGTGGTGCGACAGGATAAAATCTATGATTATCTGCGGAATCTTCGACTTTTTCGCAAGGGCAACACCGTCGTCCACATGCTTGATGATATCCCTCGCGCTCTCCTCCGGAGTAAGCCCTTCATGGTAATTTACACCAGGAGCGGCATTCTCCACAAAACACTGTGGATTGACCGTCTTCCCTATGTCATGGTACAACGCACCCGTCCTCACAAGCTGCACGTTGGCCCCTATGGCACGGGCGCAGGCATCCGAAATGTTCATGACCTGAAGCACGTGCTGGAATGTCCCCGGAGCCTTCTCCGCCATAAGCCTCAGAAGCTTGTTGTTGGTATCGGCAAGCTCAAGGAGCCTCGAATTGGAAACGAGCATGAAAACCCTCTCGAACAGGAAGATGAGCGGATAACCCGCCACACAGAACAGGCTCGCGAGTCCGAGGTAGAATATGTCCCGGTAATCGCGGTACTGCCCCAGATCCTCGTTCTGCAAAAACACGAAAGCGGTATAGGAAAGCGAAAGGGTCATGAAAATAAAGAACGCGTTCACGAACTGCAACCAGCCCCTGTTGAAACGGGAGTATGATATTATTGCCACGATACCGGCCAGCAGGTTTATGAAAAACAGCTCGGTACCTTCCGCCGTAACCACGAGCAGAGGCAGTAGAAGCACGGTATAAAGAGGAAAGACAAAATTCCTCTTGAAAAATGCGAGCATGTAGAGGGCGAACAGCGGGAACGGGATAAGGTGCATGTAGGAAGTATTGCCCACGGCCCCGAGCAATTCGATGATAAGTGTCGAAATCACATAAAGCGTAAGGAGGAAAAAATATTTCCGCGAATCGCTGAAGACAGTCCTGTCGACAAATAAAATTGCAGCAAAAAACGCCAGAAGCGACAGGAGGAGCAACAGCCCGTTTCCTACGGCAATCAGGATGGTATTGCCCGCTATGCCCATGTCCGAAAGGTATTCCGCCCTGTACGAATCGAGCAGCTGGGCGATTTCGGAAGTGACAATCTCGCCCTTGGACACAATCAGCTGTCCGGTATATATGATGCCCTTCGTCGGGGAGATATAGCCGGCGGCCTCCTTATGAATCATGTCGGTAGTAGCCTGGTCGAAAATAAGATTCGGGACAAGGTAATCCGAAAGCCCCATTGCCGCGTAAAGCGAATCGGCCCGCTCCTCACCCATCCCGGCCGCAAGCTGTTTCCTTATATATTCCCCCGCATGGGCTATATCGAAAATGTTTTCCACAGGAACCTCGGCGGCCCTCCTGTCCTTATGTACGAAGACCATCCCGTTTTCTATCTCCTGGGCGGAGAGCGAAGAGACAACCCCGTAGTCATACACGTCATCGAAAAGCGACAGGACGAGGTCCGCATCGGCCGAAAGCGTATCGATGGCTTTGGACAGCCTCTCGCCCACCTCCTTCCTTATTTTTTCGTCATACCTGAAATACGGGATTACGGAAGAAGAACGCTCTTCGCGCTCATCCATAAGTTCCCTTTCCGTCTTCAGGATAGGAAAATCTATCGGGGAGATCAGGGTCTCATACGCCCACGGGCGCCCTATCTGATAATGGTACTTGAACTTTCCGACATTCGGAAAGAAGAACAGCATTATCACGAAAATCACGATGAGAGGCAAATATACCTTCCACCCTTTCGGGAAAATATCCTTTTCCATAACTCTTTATTTTTTCTTGAAAGGGGAATCGGGCTCCTTGGCCATGTAGGAAAACGTAAGCCGGTCGGTCAGCCCCGGAAACATCCGGTGCATGAGTACGGTCAGTTTCCCTATCGGCGTAAGTATCACCCTCGATTTCCTCCTGTCTATGGCACGGGCCATTATTTCGGCCACCCTTTCCGCGCTCATCATCTTCGATTCATCGCGCGGGGATTCCCCCTGCTGGGAACCGTCGGCAGCCAGGGCGGTATTACGGATATTCGAAGCAGTAAAGCCCGGAGCCATTACAAGCACATGCAGACCGTCATAAAGGTGCTCTATCCTCAACGTATCCAGAAAACCCCTTATGGCGTACTTCGAAGCCGCATACCCGCTGCGGGCCGGAAGGGCGGAATAGCCGGCTATGCTTATCACACCGACTACGGAGCCTTTCGTTTCAAGCAAATACGGAAGAGCGTACTTGGTGCAATATACTGTTCCCCAGAAATTAACGTCCATAAGCCTTTTAAGCACGGACAGATCCAGGTCCCTGAACATCGCCCGCATGGAAATGCCGGCATTGTTAATCAGTATGTCTATCCTGCCGAACTTTTCCACGCATTTTTCCACGAGGTTGCGGCAATCCTCCTCTACCGAGACATCCGTCTTGACACACAGGATATTGTCCATGTCGCATCCGAAGGAAGCGGCCTCTTCCGTCAGCCTGTCCACGGAGCGTGCGGCCATCACCACCCGATAACCGCGGGAGGCATATAATTTCGAAGAAGCCAACCCTATACCAGAGCTGGCTCCCGTTATTATCACGACCTTACCGTCAGTATTCATTATCTTATAGCTCTGTCCTGAATATCGTCTGCATCGTAAAAGCCGCGGGCGAGTTTGTCCCTGACTTCGGCAAAGGCCTTCAGAGTCCTGTCGACATCTTCGAGCGTATGCACTGCCGTAGGTATTATCCTGAACATCAGCAACCCCTTAGGAATTACCGGGTAAGTCACTACCGAGCAAAATATTCCGTAATTTTCCCTAAGATCCACGACAATGTTCGTAGCCTGCGGGATAGTCCCGTGGACGAAGACCGGCGTAACGCAGGCCTGCGCGAGACCTATATCGAAACCGAGATTCCTGAAACCGTCCTGGAGGGCCCTTGTGACAGTCCAGAGTTTCTTGCGGAGTTCATCGCCTTCCGCGCTGCGGATAATCTCCAGACGTTTCAGACATCCCTCGACTATAGGCATAGGAAGCGATTTCGCATATATCTGTGAACGGAGATTGTACCGGAGGTAATCTATTATCGAGTGAGGTCCGGCTACGAAACCTCCGATAATCGCCATCGACTTTGCAAACGCGCCGATATAGAGATCGATGCCGTCCATGCAACCGAAATGCTCCGAAGTACCGCGGCCGTGCTCGCCCATCACGCCGAAGCCGTGGGCATCGTCAATAAGTATGCGGAACTGGTATTTCTGCTTGAGGGCCACTATCTTGTCCAGAATCCCGAGGGCGCCCGTCATGCCGTACACGCCTTCCGTGATAAGGAGGACTCCGCCGCCTGTCTCTTCGCAGACTTTCAAAGCCCTCTGTATCGTCTTCTCGCATTTCTCGATGTCGTTGTGCGGATAAACCATCCTCTTTCCCTGATGCAGGCGGCAACCGTCTATAAGGCAGGCGTGCGCCTCAGAGTCGTATACTATCACATCGTGCCTCGTGCAAAGGGAATCGATAGTGGAAATGATGCCCTGGTAACCGAAGTTGAAAAGGAAAGCGTCTTCCTTCTTCTCGAAATCGGCAAGCTCGCGCTCCATACGCTCATGAAGGGAAGTATGTCCGCTCATCATACGGCTTCCCATCGGATAGGCGAGGCCCCATCTTACGGCCGCTTCACCGTCAATCTTCCTTATTTCCGGATGGTTTGCAAGGCCAAGGTAGTTATTGAGACTCCAGCAAAGCACTTCCTTACCGTTAAAACGCATGTGAGGGCCTATTTCCCCCTCAAGTTTCGGATACATGAAATAACCGAAGGCTTTTTTCCTATATTGCCCGAGAGGACCACCTGAATCCTTCTCGATCCTGTCGAAAATATCTGTCATAACACAAAATATTAAGGATGAATAATCTATAAAATCTTACCGGCTCGCCAAAATCTCACCGGTCTGCCGTCAGGCATCTATGTTGGCATATTTCGCGTTGGCTTCGATGAACTCCCTGCGCGGAAGCACGTCGTCCCCCATCAGCATGGAGAAAGTCCGCTCCGCTTCGGCGGCATTGTCTATCGTAACCTGGCGGAGTATCCTGCGCTGAGGGTCCATGGTAGTATCCCACAGCTGGACGTCGCTCATCTCTCCGAGACCTTTGTACCTCTGGACGGTGACACCCTTGTCGCTTCCAGCCCCGAGTTTCTGGATGGCTGCCGAGCGCTGTTCCTCCGTATAACAGTACACCTGCTCCTTTCCTTTCTGCACCAAATAGAGAGGAGGGGTCGCAAGATAAACATATCCGTTGAAAATCAAATCCTGCATGTACCTGAAGAAAAATGTCAGAATCAGCGTGGCTATGTGGCTGCCGTCGACATCGGCATCGGTCATTATTATCACTTTATGGTATCTCAGCTTGCTGAGGTTCAACATATTCGGGTCTTCTTCAGTACCCACCGTCACCCCAAGGGCCGAATAGATGTTCCTTATTTCCTCGCTTTCGAATACCCTGTGCTGCATCGCTTTCTCGACATTCAGGATTTTTCCCCTGAGGGGCAGGATGGCCTGTATGTTCCTGTCGCGGCCGGAGATTGCGGTTCCGCCTGCGGAATCTCCCTCGACAAGAAAGAGTTCGCATTTTTCAGGATCCCTGTCGGAACAGTCCGCGAGCTTGCCCGGAAGCCCGGCGCCCGTCATGACGGTCTTGCGCTGCACCATTTCACGGGCCTTCCTTGCCGCATGCCTTGCCGTAGCCGCGAGTATCACCTTGTCTATGATAAGCTTGGCCTCGCGCGGATTCTCTTCGAGATAATTCTCCAAAGCGGCTGAAGTCGCCTGCGATACAGCCGCATCGACCTCGCTGTTCCCGAGTTTCGTCTTCGTCTGGCCTTCAAACTGCGGTTCCGCTACCTTGACGGAAATCACGGCCGTAAGCCCTTCGCGGAAATCCGAGGCTTCGAGCTTGAATTTCAGCTTTGAAAGGAAGCCGTTCTTGTCCGCATATTTGTTAAGCGTGGTCGTAAGGCCCCTCTTGAATCCTGTCAGGTGCGTTCCGCCTTCTATGGTATTGATATTATTGACGTATGACTGGATAGTCTCCTTGAAGCCCGTATTGTACTGCAAGGCGATTTCGATAGGGATGATTTTATTGGTTTCGAGACATATCGGCTCCGGAGTCAGGGTCTCGGCCCCTCCGTCCAGATATTTCACGAATTCCCTCAGACCGTATTCTGAATAAAACACATCCTGCCTGTAACCGTCGGCCGTAACATTGAAATCGTCCCTGTTCTCGACCGGCTTCCTCATATCCGTAAGCGTAAGCCTGATGCCCTTATTGAGGTAGGACAGTTCCCTCAGCCTCGAAGCGAGGGTATCGTAATCGTAAACGGTAGTCACCGTAAAAATCTCGGGATCGGGATGGAAGGTTATGATGGTACCCGTCCTGTCCGCCTCGCCTACGGTCTTCACCGGATAAAGAGGCTTTCCCTTGGAATATTCCTGGACGAAAATTTTTCCTTCCCTGCAAATCTGGGCCTTCAGATAGTCCGAAAGGGCATTCACGCAGGACACTCCGACACCGTGAAGACCTCCGGAAACCTTGTAACTGTCTTTGCTGAACTTTCCTCCGGCATGAAGCACCGTCAGCACGACTTCGAGGGCCGAACGCTTCTCCTTCTCGTGCATCCCTGTAGGTATGCCTCGGCCGTTATCCTCGACCGTTATGGAATTGTCATGATTGATAGTCACCTCTATATCCGTACAGAACCCGGCAAGTGCCTCATCGATACTGTTGTCCACAACCTCGTATACAAGATGGTGCAATCCTCTCTCCCCGATGTCCCCGATATACATGGACGGCCTTTTCCTCACGGCCTCAAGCCCTTCGAGCACCTGTATGCTGTCAGCCGAATAATTCTGCGCGGCCTCATTCAAACGATTTTCCTCCATTCTGTCATTTTTAAATTTGAAACAGGCAAAGATACGAAAAATCTTACAATTTCAAGCCGATTCCGGCCATAAAATTAATTCCGGACACCGCCTGCAAAGGCTGGTACTGAATCGTATCGTTCAGAAGGTTCCCTCCCGACACGAAAACAGAGAATTTTTCATTGAAACGGTATTCGACTTCGGCGCGGAGGTCCACCCATGCCGGTATCACATAAGGCGCCGTCCCCCATTTTCCCGAGAAAACCGCCCCCACGGAAATGAAAACCCGCTGCCTCCAGTTGTATTCGACAGAGCCATTACCCCTGACCGCGGGAGGAAGCAGCTCATTGCCGTTGCCACGGACATTGAAATAGTCGTCATACTCGAAACCGGCCTCCACTTTGACAGTCTTCGAACTGAAAGACAGCGAAGTCCCGGCATTGAAAAAATCCGAAGAGAGCGTATAGGACATATACGGGGTAAGGGCGTCCGCCATCGCAAATGTCGCCATGCCCCTCTGCCTGCCGTACCTCACGTGGGCTTCATAGGAGAGCCACGACCTGACACGGCCCGACAGTTTGAAAGACAGTCTGTAAGGAGTTACCGTAAAATTCTGGAAAGACCCGTAAATCCCGCCAGGGGCAAGGAAAGGATATTTTTCGACAAGCTCCGAATGACGGTTCAGACCGTTGCCGCCGTCGGCCGCGACTCCCAGCCACAGATAATCCTTTACGGCCATGAAGCTGACATCTGCGGAAGGGAAAATCCAGTTCGTCCCGTTGGTTCCGTCAGGCATGGCGGCAGAGGCCGCCGCATCGGTGAAGCACACCGAAAAACGCACGCCTGCGGCTATATTCCACCTCCCCTTCGAATAATGGTAACGCGGGACAAAATCCACGGCCGCAACCGTAAGGTCGCGATATCCGGAATAGGCGGCGAAACGCAGCCCGATATCGGCAATCACCCCGTGATGGCGCCTGAAGACCGGACCGATGGAAACCAGGGCATCCGCCTTGTTTTCTATAATGCCGGATACGGCAGCCCCCGGATATGAATACCTGTCATCCGAATACGAATAGCCGACATCGGCCCTGTAATAAAAATAATCCGCATCCGTCCTGCACGAAGAAACCCCTATGGTACCCGACAGCGAATTGAAGTCCCTTCTTGCGGCGGACTGTCTCGACATTATCCCGTAATAATCCACACCGAATCGGAAAGCCCCCGTCTTCCACGAATATTTGCCGGAGATTCCCGCCGAATTGCCCATATCTATGACATCGTTATATTCGACACCTGTCTTTTCCGACACTCCCGTATCGAAGGACAGCTGGCTGAGATTCCCGAAATACCCCCTGTGGCTGCCATACACCGCCAGTGAAAAGTTTTTCCCAATGGGCAGGGCAAGATCCATGGCGGCATGGCTCAGGAACGGAAACGCCGCACCCGTACCCAGGCCGGCATCGAAAAGGAAAACCGGTTCTTTTTTCCCCGATGGCAGGTTCACCGCCCCGAAGGCATTCGGGATGAACTTCCGTCCTTCACCGAGCCCCCGGTCGAAAACCGAATAATCGAAATCCAATGTTCCCGACATCAAAGAGTCGAGGGCGGACAGCGCCAGCGGCGATTTGTGAATCTCCTTCAAGGAGGTTTCGAAACGGCGTGTCACCTCTACTGTAGGATTGAGCGACTGGGCCGAAGCCTGCCCCGGGAAACCCGCCGCGGGCAACACGGCCGCAAACATCCAAACCGACAATATCCTTATAATATTTTTCTTTCCCATACCCGATCAATTTTTCAACAATCCCATTTCTTCCATCATGTCCAGACGCATCTTCACCTGGGCCTCGATATCATCTCCTCCCTGAGGAGCCTTGTAGTTTTCCTGAATGCTGCGGAAAGTGGCTTCGGCCTGCTCCCACTCGTCCCGCTCGGCGAACGAGTCGCCCAACACCACGAAGGCCCGGGCGAGAAAATATGCCTGTCCTCCGGCTTTTTCCGCAAAATCATAAACCAATTGTTCCACATCTTCGAAACGACCGGAATCATAGACCTCCTGGATGATGAGGTAGGAAGCCTCTGCACCCTCTGGAGTGCCAGGTTCCTCGGCAAGGGCCGCAAGCAATGGAGCGGCCGAGTTACGGTCCGACAATGCTATGTAACTCTTGGCCTTGATATAGGTCAGTTCCCTGAGGGCGGCCGCATCGCAATAAGGCGAAGCTTCAAGATCGGCCGCGGCATCAATGGCCCTTTCGTAATCGTTAAGTTTGTACAGCGAACGCATCAGCCCGAGCAGGGCGGCATATCTGTTGTTGTCGAGGCGGGCTATTTCCGCAAGTGTGGAAAAACCTTCGTATGCCTGCATATAACGCTCAAGCCTGTACGAAATCCCCGCATAGTTTGCGGTAGCCGATTCCGCAAAAGCTCCTTCACCTATCTGCATCACCTTGTAATATGCGTCTAAAGCCTTTTCATAACGGCCGAGAGCCTTATGGGATTCGGCGATATAGAAATAGGCCTGTGACCGTTTCGAGGCCGAAGGATATTTTTCAAGATAGTCCGCCAATGAAACGAGGGCCGACTGATAATCCCCCTTGAGGAAAAGCTGCTCGGCCGCATTGAAGACCATCTCCTCCTTTTCCCCTTCGGATTTCAGATACGATTTGCCCATGCTGTCTATATACTTCAGATATCCCTGAGGGTCGTTGGAAGCCGTATAGATGGCCTCTATGGCAGCAAGGGCATCCTGCGAGTATACGGAGGCCGGCATTTCCGAAACCACTTCCTTATAGAACTCCAGGGCCTTCCCATATTCGAGACGGTTCCTGTACAGCGAGCCGAGCTCCACGGTCGAAGCGGCAATCATCGTGCTGTCCGAAGAGTTTTCCTTCAGCATCATGAAAACATCCTCCGCCTTTTCATCATCGTCTATCTTCACGTATGAACGTCCGAGCTCGAACATCGCATAATCATAGTATTTTACATCCGGCGAATACCCCCTCGCCTCTTCCAACAGGGCTATCTTCTTGGCATCCATCTCCATAAGCCCGTAAGAGACGGCCGACTGGTACAGAGGGTAAATGTCGGTCCTGTCATAAAACGAGGCGGCGCATGCCTCATAAGCCTCCGCGGCACCGGCATAGTTCCTCTGCATGAACATGCAATCGGCAAGCCTCAGTTGCGCCTCCCTACGGTACATGGAAGGCGAAGCCCCCAAAAACCGGCGGAAATATTTTTCGGCGGACGGATAATCTTCCAATTTGAAATAATTGTAGCCTATATTGTAATCCAGCATCCCGAACTCCCGTAACGAGGAGTACGCCCCGTCGGAAACAAGGGTGCGGTTTATCTCCAGGGCCTTGTCGAACATGTCATTCCTGTAATATGCCTCGGCAAGCCAATAATCGGCCAGAAAGGCAAGCCTGTCCCCTCCTGCAAGGGCGGAAACCCTTTTCAACAGCGGTATCGTCTGGCTGTAGGCCCCCGAAGACACGAGCTGCATCGAACGGAGGAACAGGGCCCTGCGGAAGCCCTCCCTTGCCGATACCGTAAGGGTGCCTATCTTCATATACGCATCTACGGCAGAAGCATAATTGCGGTCGAGCATGTACGCCGAAGCCATGTACGAATATATTTCATCGGAGCGGGAAGAAGAACTGTACGCATCGAGATATGCATTAAAACCGGAAATGTCTTTGTTCACATCGAAAACGAGTTTCGCATAATTGAACATCGCGTCCTCCTTCATGTCGGCATCGAAATCCATGGAAGCCGCCTTCCTGAACGCATCGAGGGCCGCGAGCTTGTTGCCCGTCTGTATATACGAATAGGCCTGGTAATATGAAGCCGACTGGGCTATCGAATCGTCTCCGGGAAGCACGTTCGCAAAGGCTTCGACAGCATCCTTGTATTTTTTCAGCCTGTATGCCACCATTCCGGCGGAATAGTAGTCGTCCCTTCCGAAATCGTCGGCGGACTCGGAAAAACGCTCGTAGAACTCTCCCGCCTCCTCGGTCTTTCCCAGCACCATATAGGATTCGGAAATCATCCTCGCGGCATTTTTCATATATTCGCCTGTCAGCAGGCCGAAACCACGGCTGCCCGTCCTGGCCACCTCGGCATAATTCCCGAGCATATAGTTGCATTCAGTAATATAATATGCCGACAGGCCGCGGAAACGGGCATCGGAATAACTTTCTTCAAAATAAGGCAGGGCCCCGGAAAAATCCCCTTTCCGGTATGAAAGATAGCCGAGGGAATACCTTACCGGGGCATACAGGCCGCCGAGTTCCCTCTTACCCTTGTCCGACAGTTCCTTGAAAACGGTTTCGGACTCCTCGTAAAACCCTTCCGCCAGATACGAATAGGCCAGCATGAAACGGCATCGGTCGCGTTCACCGGCAGGCAGGGACCTTGTGTCCAAGCTTCCGAGCATGGAGATGCAGTCCTCATACCTTTGGGAGTCGAAACGGCCGTAAGCCAGATAATAAGTCATGAGATAAACTGACTTCGAATCCGGAAAATTGTGTCTGAACGCCTCTACCCCGTATTCCGCCCCCGGGTCTCCGGCCCTGACGGAACTCAGCACATAATACGAAGCCACCGCCTCGTTTTCCGGGTCATCCCGGAGAAGCAGGGCGAACTCGGCCTTTGCGGCCGCAAAGGCCCCCTTGTCATAGAGTCTGACCGCACGGCGGAACTTTCCCGGCGAATCCCCCTCCGAAGCGTATGCCGGCAACAGCGCCGCGGACAATATGGAAACAGCCAAAAACGCTGTGAAAATCCTTCTGAACAAAACCTTAAACATAGTAATCACGTTACAAACTACAAAAATAACGAAATATTGCTATATTTGCCCAAACGAAAACACTTTCAACATATTTTTACACCAGTTATGCCAGAAGAAAGATCTCCAATAATAAGTTTTTCACATGCCGACATCGGAGGAGGAGGCCTGACGGTCATCCATGACCTCAACCTGGACATCCGTCCGGGAGAATTCCTGTACCTTCTCGGGAAAGTGGGGACAGGCAAGACCTCGATAATAAAAGCCATAATCGCGGACAATCCCATTAAAAGGGGCAATGCGAGCGTTCTCGGTTTCGACCTGCGGAAGATTACCCAAAAGGAAATACCGATGCTGCGCCGGAAAATGGGCGTGGTGTTCCAGGATTTCCAGCTGCTGATGGACAGGAACATAGAAGAAAACCTCCGATTCGTCCTCGAAGCCACAGGCTGGAAAGACAAGGGGAAAAAGGAACGCCGGATAATCGAGGTTCTCGATGCCGTGGGAATGACAGGCAAGATGCACAAGATGCCGCACCAGCTTTCCGGAGGGGAACAGCAACGCATCTGCATAGCGCGGGCCCTTCTCAACAATCCGGAAATCATACTTGCGGACGAACCGACTGCGAACCTGGACAGCGAAACCGCCAACGGCATCATGCTCCTCCTGAAAAAACTGAACGAGGAGCTTGACACCGCGATACTGCTTGTAACCCACAACCGCCGTCTCTGCGAGGACTTTCCGGCCAAAATGATGATTTGCGAAAATGAAACCTGTCACGAGCTGGAGTCGGCAAGGGAAATCGATTTCGAGATATTATGACAAGGAAGGAAAGGTATGAAGGCATAACGGGCTGGTTCCAGGCGAACATGCCCGAAGCCAAATCGGAGCTCGACTACATGAACGGTTACGAACTCCTCGTAGCCGTAATACTGTCCGCCCAATGTACGGACAAAAGGGTGAATATGGTAACCCCCGCTTTTTTCAAGAGGTTCCCCGATGCCGTTTCTCTGGCCGGGGCTGATTTCGACGAAGTCCTGCGGCTGATAAGTTCAATCTCCTTTCCCAACAACAAGGCCCGCCACCTCATAGGCATGGCCAGGATGCTGACGGAACGCTTCGGAGGAATCATACCGGAAGATGTGGAAACCATGCAGCAATTGCCGGGAGTGGGACGGAAAACGGCCAATGTCGTCGCCTCCATCATCTACCGCAAACCCGTCATAGCCGTGGACACCCATGTATTCAGGGTAGCCCGCCGTATCGGACTTTCTGACGGCAAGACCGTGGAAGCCGTCGAAGCCGACCTTACGGCCGGATTTCCGGAAAGACTGCGCGCCGATGCCCATCACTGGCTCATCCTCCACGGACGTTATGTCTGCACGGCCCGCAAGCCGAAATGCGACGGATGCGGCATCTCGGCGTATTGCAGGGAGCACAAAAAGGCCGGTCCGGCGGACCGGCCTTAAGCCGCTTAGCTTGTTGTTCCTGACTATTCTATTTTAAAGGAATCCTTCAATGTAGTGGTCCTGTTGAACACAGCCTTTTCAGGAGTTGAGTCAGGATCCTTGAAGAAATAGCCTATACGCTCGAACTGCACGGCGATGCCGGACGTGTCGTCGAGCAATGCCGGCTCGGCATAGGCCTCCTGTACCAGAAGCGAATCCGGATTAAGATAATCCTTGTAATCCTTGCCTTCAGGAATCTGACCCATCTGCGCCTCCGTAAAGAGCTTGTCGTAAATGCGGGCTTCCACTTTTACGGCATGAGGCACCGAAACCCAGTGTATGGTTCCCTTCACCTTGCGCCATTCGCCTCCTCCCGGTTTCGAAGCCGGATCATGCGTACATCTGAGTTCAACTATATTGCCTTCGGAATCCTTGACGACCTCCTCGCATTTTACTATATAGGCATATTTCAGACGTACCTCCCCGCCCGGACGGAGCCGGAAATATTTCTTCGGAGGTTCTTCCATGAAATCGTCGCGGTCAATGTAAAGCTCGCCGCTGAAAGGCACACGGCGGAAAGGCCCGTCAGGTGATGCAGGGTTCAGCGGGACTTCAAACCATTCCACCTTGCCCGGTTCCCAATCGGTCAGGGTCAGTTTCACAGGGTCAAGCACTGCCATATAACGGTTAGAACGCTCGTTCAGATCCTGCCTTACGCACCATTCCATCAACTGCAAATCTATTATGTTTTCGCGTTTGGCCACACCTACCTTGTCGGCGAACATGCGTATGCTCTCCGGAGTGTAACCGCGCCTGCGTATGCCGCAGATGGTCGGCATGCGCGGGTCGTCCCAACCGCTGACATAACCGTTCTTCACGAGTTCCAGCAACTTGCGCTTGCTCATGACGGTATATGTAAGGTTCAGACGGGCGAATTCGTACTGATGCGAAGGGAAAATCCCCAGTTTTTCTATGAACCAGTCGTACAGGGGCCTGTGTACGTCGAATTCCAGAGTACATATCGAGTGGGTGATGTGCTCTATCGAGTCGCACTGCCCATGGGCGAAATCGTACATCGGATATATGCACCATTTGTCCCCGGTACGGTGGTGCGAAGTATGGATGATCCTATACATCAGAGGATCCCTGAAAAGCATGTTCGGATGCGCCATGTCGATTTTCGCACGGAGCACCTTCTCGCCATCGGCGTATTTTCCGTCGCGCATCTCCTTGAAAAGGCGCAGGTTTTCCTCGACAGAACGGTTCCTGTACGGGCTTTCAATTCCCGGAGTGCTCACCGTGCCCCTTCCGGCGCGTATTTCTTCCTGAGACTGGTCGTCCACGTAAGCAAGGCCTTTCCTTATCAGGTCTTCAGCCCATTCGTACAACTGCTCGAAATAATCTGATGCATAGTACTCGCCGGCCCACTCGAAACCGAGCCATTTTATATCCTCCTTGATCGAATCCACATATTCGGTATCTTCTTTTACGGGATTCGTGTCATCGAAACGCAGGTTGGTCCGTCCTCCGTATTTTTTCGCAAGACCGAAATTCAGGCAGATGCTCTTGGCATGCCCGATATGCAGGTACCCGTTGGGCTCCGGAGGGAAACGGGTCATTATGCTCTCGTATTTTCCTGAGGCGAGGTCGTTCTCGATGATTTCTTCAATGAAATTAAGGTTACGCGGTTCGGCGGCATTCATGCCGGCAGTCTCATCAGTCATAATCGAATATTTTAACGAATAAACATGCAAATATACGCATTGTTTTCGTAATTTTGCGCGTTAATCAAAAGACGAATCAATCAAATATTCATTAGGGACATGATAAAATCGATGACCGGATACGGAAAATCCGAATGCACAGTGAACGGGCAGAAACTCGTAATCGAAATAAGGAGCGTTAACGGAAAAAGTGCGGACATAAGCCTCAAATCGCAGATAATACCGAAGGAGACGGAAACCGCAATCCGCTCGCTCATAGCGGAAAAACTGTACAGGGGCAACATCGATTTGTTCGTCACGGCGGACAATTCCGCTTCGCCGGACACGAAGGAGATAAACGGAGACGTACTGGCCGCATACTGGGGCCAGTTGCGGAAACTCTCGACAAGAGAAGACCTTTCCGGACTTTTCGGCAGGCAGGACACGGGAGAGATGCTACAGGCCCTCCTGAAAATGCCGGATGTAATCGAGGTGAAAAAATTCGAGCCCGACGACGAAGGAAAACAGCAGCTGATAGCCTGCATCTCCCAGGCCGCCGACAGGCTGGACGAATACCGCACTGCCGAAGGGGCATCGATTGAAAGGGATTTCTCCACAAGGGTTTCGAACATCCTCGGCTTCGTGGACGAGATAGAAAAACACGAGCAGGAGCGCATATCGGCAATACGCGAGCGCATAGTTTCCAAACTCGCAGACCTCCCGGTGGACTACGACCGCAACCGCCTCGAACAGGAACTCATCTATTATATAGAAAAACTGGACATAAACGAGGAAAAGGTAAGGCTCCGCCAGCACTGCAAATATTTCATCGAGACTTTCAATGAAGAAAATCCGGGCAAGAAGCTCGCCTTCATCGCCCAGGAAATGGGGCGTGAAATCAACACGCTCGGCTCGAAGGCCAACCATGCCGAAATACAGAAGACCGTCGTGCGCATGAAAGACGAGCTTGAAAAAATCAAGGAGCAGACACTGAATACCTTATAACCGGACAGCGGCCGGCATGTCATCTCAACTTCGCGGCATCGATTCTGTTGCGCAGGGTGGAAGAAGCCGTGAATTTGTACAGGGAATCGCTGTAATCCAGCCATTTTTCCGCAAGTTCCGTCTGTCCGAGGATATAGCAGCCGAGGGCGCAGTTGTACGCCGCCGAAGAACTTTTCCGTATGTCTCCGGTATCGGCCTTTTTCATCCAGACCTTTATGGCTCCGGCCCAATCCATATTGAAGACCGCATTTTCGGCAGCATCCATCCATGCACCGTCATTCTCGTACAGAATGATGGTATAATACTCTTCCCTCCAGCCGGGAGCGAATGACGAAGCAATCTCGCCGCCCAATCTGAAGGCCGCGTTAGGCAAATCCTTGATGACGGCCTGCTCCATGGACTCCCTGTCCATTCCTCCCGCAACGCTCCACAGGAACGAATCGCTGAAATCGTAATTCTTCACAGTATCCGTTTCCGACATGGAATCGTAGACGGAAAGCCGCGCGGTAAACGGCAATTCCACCACATTGGCAGAGGAAACGGCCAGTGTCCCTGTCGAGAACGAATGGAACATGAAGACGACATCGGACTCCGTGTCCATGATAAGGCCCACAATCGAATCCTTGTCCGCATAATCCGCTCCGGCCTGCGCCTTTACATTGAAAAGCGGCATGGCATCCGCCCCGAGAAAATAATCCCCTTCCATTTCCGAAACGAAACCCTGGCTTATCTCTGCCGCCAGCAACGAATCGGCATAAGGCTCGCCGGGATAGGCATAAACCACGGATATGCTTTTTCCCGAAAGGTTGAAACCGGACTCCGAAGGTTCGCTCCGCTCCATGACGAAACGGTATGAGGCAGGCCCGCATGAAACGGCAAGCGACAAGGCCGCCACGCAGAACGCAATTTTCGCAAATATTTTCTTTCCCATATAAATTCCGTTAAATAATTTTTCCGTACAGGTCGTAATCGCCGGCACGGAGGATTTCCACCTCAAAAAACTTGCCTATTCTACCGGAAACGGCAGCTTCTTTTTCATCTTCGGGAATTTCGACATATATCTCACCGTCGACTTCCGGGCTTTCATTCATTGAACGGCATACAAAATATCCGTCGGCAACGGCATCCGCAACTACGGTCGTCCTGGTTCCCATGCGGGCGGCATTGCAGGAAGCCGAAATCCCGCGCTGGAGGGACATAAGCTCGTCGAGACGGCGGAGCTTTTCCTTGCGGGACACCGAATCCTTGTAGTTTTCAGCCCCGTATGTCCCATCTTCCTCCGAATATGCGAAGGCTCCCATCCTTTCGAAACGCATTTCACGGACAAAATCGAGGAGTTCGGCAAACTCCCTCTTTCCTTCGCCGGGATGTCCGACAATCAATGTGGTGCGCAGCACTATTCCCGGAACCCTTTCACGGATTTTCCTTATGAGGTCCGACGTCTCCTTTCCCGTGATATTGCGGCGCATCTTCCCGAGGACCTTTGTAGAACAGTGCTGTAGGGGAATGTCGAGATACTTGCATATCTTGGGATTCGAGGCCATCTCGTCCAAGAGGTCGTCCGGAAAGGCGTTCGGATATGAATAATGCAGCCTTATCCACCTTATGCCCGGAATTTCGGAAAGGCGGTGCAGAAGCAGCGCTATCATGCGTTTCTCATACAGGTCGAGCCCGTAATAGGTCGTGTCCTGGGCAATGACTATCAGTTCGCACACTCCCTTGGCGGCCAGCAGCCGAGCCTCTTCGACAAGCTCGTCCATCGGCACGGACACATGCCTGCCGCGTATTCCCGGAATCGCACAGTATGCGCATTTGCGGTCGCAGCCTTCGGAGATTTTAAGATATGCGTAATGTCCTGGTGTGGTAAGGTAACGCTGTTGCGCCAGCGCCGGGTCGTATTGCCCGCCGAGGGCCTCCGTCATCAGGGCAAGGTCCTTGTCCGAAGCTCCGAAAAATCCGTCCACTTCGGGTATCAATCCGCGCAATTCGTTCCCGTATCGCTGTGAAAGGCAACCGAATACGTAGACACGCGACGACTCCCCCCTGTTCTTCCTGTCCACCGCATCGAAAATCGCGGCTATGGATTCTTCCTTCGCATCCTGGATGAAAGCACAGGTATTGAGGACCAATATGTCCGCCGGCCGGCCGTCTTCCTCGGGTATGATTTCGAATGAAGCAGCCTGAAGCTGCCTCATAAGATGCTCGGAATCCACCCTGTTTTTCGAACAGCCGAGCGTTATTACCTTTACACTGCTCATTTACCGTCAGAAGCCCCCTCTTCACGGGAGGCACCGTCCTCCTGCCCCTCGGAAGCATCCTCCTCTTTTCCGAAATCGAACGAAGCGTTCCTGGCGATGATATTGTACCAGTCTACCACTTTTTTCATGTGCGATACATAAAAACGGTCTCTGTCGTAATCAGGAAGCACTTCCCCGAAAAACTTTTTGAGCACGGAAGGGTCGGATTTTGAAGCGGGAGCCGGAGAGTCCCCGAGCTTTTCCTTCATTTTAAGCAGGACATCCGACAGTTTTGTTTCTCCGTCATCGGTATATATCGATATGTCTTCGAGGGCGCTGATTTTATTGTTCATGGCCACGCAGCTTCTCTTTTTAGTCTCGATGTTTTCCACCAATGCACCGGATTTCACCTGTGCGAGATAAGTATAAAGGCCGCTGAGGCCGGAAATCGAAAGCAATTTCGACAAATCTGTTTTCATACGTCAACTGTTAGTTTCAACAATAATTTTCAATAATCGGCACAAAAATATTCTTTTTTGTGTAAATTTGCACCGCTTTTTTTCAAAAAATTTTGATAAAAATTATAATGTTATGAATTTCACATTATTGGTAGTTGTCATACTGATAGCCATAGGCTTGACCGCACTGGCCGTCGGAATAGCAAAAGCCATAGCCCCGAGGTCGTACAATCCCCAGAAAGGCGAAGCATACGAATGCGGAATCCCTACCAAAGGAAAATCATGGATGCAGTTCAAGGTCGGTTACTATCTCTTCGCAATCCTCTTCCTCATGTTCGACGTGGAAACCGTATTCCTGTTCGCATGGGCCGTCGTAGTACAGGATTTGGGCGTATATGGCCTGATAAGCGTATTGTTCTTCCTTCTCATACTCGTGCTCGGGCTTGCCTACGCATGGAGGAAAGGGGCGCTCGAATGGAAATGACATTTCGGAATATTTTATTAAAGGAGAGAAAACATGAAAAGAAGTGTCAAGATAAAGTCGATGAAATATGAGGATTTCAACGACAATGAGTATATCGAAAACATGCTCAAGGAATTGCGTGAGAACGGCACGAATGTCATAATAGGATGTCTCGACGACGTGATAGAATGGGGGCGCAGCAACAGCCTGTGGCCTCTCACTTTCGCGACAAGTTGCTGCGGCATCGAATTCATGGCTGTCGGAGCCGCAAGATACGATTTCGCTCGTTTCGGGTTTGAAGTGACCAGGGCCTCGCCGAGACAAGCCGACTTCATCATGGTGGCAGGCACAATCACCTACAAGATGGCACCGGTGCTCAAACGCCTCTACGACCAGATGGCAGACCCGAAATATGTGGTGGCGACAGGAGGATGCGCCATAAGCGGAGGTCCTTTCAAGAAATCATACCACGTGGTGCAGGGAGTGGACAAGATACTTCCGGTGGACGTTTACATTCCAGGATGCCCTCCTCGCCCGGAGGCGATGCTGTACGGACTGATGCAGCTCCAGAGGAAAGTAAAGACACAGCGGTTCCTCGGAGGGCTCAACAAAGGCATCAGCGAAAAGGAATACGAAAGGCTGATGAGGGAAGAGCCTATCAAACCGGAACAGGCTGAAAATTATGATGAATCAGGATTAGCGTAAAAATATGATGGAAACCATAAAAGACAGAATAACCGCCATAGAGCCGGCCGCCGTATGGTCGGATGCCGGAGACGGCATGTTCAGCATTCCTGTGGAATCATTCAGGAACATGGCGGAACGGCTCAGGAACGAGGAAGGCTTTGATTTCCTGCGCAGCCTTACCGGCATGGACTGGGGCGAAGAAGGCCTCGGATGCGTGTACCATCTGGAAAACACGGCCACCGGTGAAAACATTGTATTGAAGACCGTCAATCCGGACAGGGAGAATGCAAGCATCCCGTCCGTACACGATTTGTGGAAAGGCGCCCATTTCAATGAAAGGGAGGCATACGACTTCTTCGGGCTCAAATTTACCGGCAATCCCGATTTGAGAAGGCTCTATCTCAGGGACGACTGGCAGGGCTACCCTCTCCGCAAGGACTACGACATGTCCTCCAATCCCCTGAACATGGAAAACGAGGAGGATACGGAAGAGGCTCCGGAATACGACATCGCCGAAGACGGAAGACTCACGCTGAAGAACAAGCCCCTCTGGGAAAACGAAGAATACATCATAAACATAGGCCCTCAACACCCGGCCACCCACGGTGTATTGAGGTTTTTCGTATCACTCGAAGGCGAAATCATCAGGAAAATAGACGTCCATTGCGGATATATCCACAGGGGTATCGAGAAAATGTGCGAATCCCTCACCTATCCGCAGACACTCGCCCTCACCGACAGGCTCGACTATCTCGGGGCATCGCAGAACAGGCATGCCCTCTGCATGTGCATCGAAAAGGCGATGGGACTCGAAGTTTCGGAAAGGATACAGTATATCCGTACCATCATGGACGAATTGCAGAGGATAGACTCGCACCTGCTGTTCTTCTCGTGCCTCTGCATGGACATGGGAGCCCTCACCGCATTTTTCTACGGCTTCAGGGACAGGGAGAAAATCCTCGACATACTCGAACAGACTACCGGAGGCAGGCTTATCCAGACCTACAACACCATAGGAGGCGTACAGGCCGACATACATCCGGATTTCGTGGCGAACGTGAAGAAATTCATAAAATACATGAGGCCTGCGCTGAAGGAATACCATGACATCTTCACCGGAAACGTCATCGCCCGCAAAAGGCTCGAAGGCACGGGAGTGCTGAGCCGCGAGGATGCCATTTCATTCGGTGCGACCGGAGGAACCGGAAGGGCTTCCGGCTGGGCCTGCGATGTCAGGAAAAGGCATCCGTACGCCATGTACGGCAAAGTGGACTTCAAGGAAATCACCTTTACCGAAGGCGACTGCTTCGCCAGGTACATGGTCAGGATGAAGGAGATAGAAGAAAGTATGAACATCATCGAACAGCTCATAGACAACATCCCTGAGGGAGAATGGCAGATGAAGGTAAAACCTGTCATAAAACTGCCTGTCGGGAGTTGGTACTCGGCAGTCGAAGGCAGCAGGGGCGAATTCGGAGTGTTCCTCGAAAGCAAGGGGGACCGCAGTCCTTACAGGCTGAAATTCCGCTCCACAGGCCTGCCTCTCGTCTCCTGCGTGGATACGATATCGAGAAACGCGAAAATCGCCGACCTCATAGCCATCGGAGGCACCCTCGACTATGTGGTACCGGACATCGACAGGTAACTGAAGTTAAAATGAAAAACACAATACAGCAGAAAATATGTTTGATTTCGGTGTTGTAACAAATTGGATACACGGGCAGCTGACTTCGGTAATGCCGGAAACGCTCGCCATAATCATTGAATGTCTGGCAATAGGGATAGGGCTCCTGTTGCTGTACGTAATCATAGCCATCATAATGATTTACATGGAGCGCAAGGTCTGCGCGTCCTTCCAGTGCCGCCTCGGCCCGAACAGGGTCGGGAAATGGGGCTCGTTGCAGGTATTCTGCGACGTCTTCAAGATGCTTACCAAGGAAATCATTACGATAAGGCATTCGGACAGGTTCCTTTACAACCTCGCCCCTTACATGGTAATACTTGCATCGGTAATGGCCTTCGCCTGCATACCTATTAATAAAGGTATGGAGATTCTCGATTTCAACGTCGGAGTCCTGTTCTTCATAGCGGCCTCCTCCATCGGAGTCGTCGGCATATTGCTGGCAGGCTGGAGCTCGAACAGCAAATTTTCCCTCATCGGGGCGATGCGAAGCGGAGCGCAGATGATAAGCTACGAACTGTCGATAGGGCTTTCGATTCTTACGGTCGTCGTCCTCACGGACACAATGCAGTTTTCCGAAATAGTGGCACGGCAGGCTGACGGCTGGTTCCTTTTCAAAGGCCATATCCCGGCAATCATCGCATTCATCATCTACCTAATCGCAGGCAATGCCGAGGTGAACAGGGGGCCTTTCGACCTACCGGAGGCCGAATCCGAACTTACCGCCGGATACCATACCGAATATTCCGGAATGCATTTCGGACTTTTCTACGTCGCCGAATTCGTCAACCTCTTCATCGTATCGAGCATCGCCGCAACCATTTTCCTCGGAGGCTGGATGCCGTTGCATATCCCGGGACTCGACGGATTCAACCAGGTAATGGACTACATTCCGGGCTTCGTCTGGTTCTTCGCCAAGGCATTCTTCATCGTATGGCTTCTCATGTGGATAAAATGGACCTTCCCGAGGCTCAGAATCGACCAGATACTTACCCTCGAATGGAAGTACCTCGTTCCTATAGGGTTGGCCAACCTGCTGTTGATGGTAATAGTTGTTGTATTCAATTTGCATTTTTAGACCATGAGCAATTATATAAAAGGACTTTTCCACGGTCTGGGAACGCTCCTGACGGGAATGGGAGTCACGTGGAAAGAATTTTTCACCAGAAAAATCACCGAGCAGTACCCGGAAAACAGGGCTACGCTCAAATTGTCCGACAGATACTGCGGAGAACTGACCATGCCCCACGACGAGAACGGCAACAACAAATGCATCGCATGCGGGCTATGCCAGATGAACTGTCCAAATGGGACAATCCGGATTACCACGGAAACCGTAACCGATCCGGAGACGGGAAAATCGAAGAAGAGGCTCGTAAAATACGAGTATGACCTCGGCTCGTGCATGTTCTGCCATCTTTGTGTCAACGTATGCCCTCATGATGCAATAAAATTTTCGACAAATTTCGAACATTCCGTATTCACGAGGGAAAAACTCGTCAAAATCCTGAATAAGCAATAGCCATGAACATAACACTTGATTTGATTGTATTCGCAATACTTGCATTGTTCATCACGGTAAGCGCCGTCCTTGCCGTAACGACGAAAAGGATACTCAGGGCGGCGACATACCTGCTCTTCGTCCTTTTCGGAACCGCAGGCATATATTTCCAGCTCAACTACTCGTTCCTCGGAGCGGTACAGCTGCTCATCTACGCCGGCGGCATCACCGTACTTTACGTATTTTCAATACTGCTTACTTCCAGCGAGGGCGACAAGGCGGAAAAACTGAAAAAAAGCCGGTTCGCGGCAGGTTTCGCAGCAAGTGCGGCGGGCCTGGCCATCTGCCTGTTCGTATTACTGAAGCATAGGTTCGTTCCTTCGGTATTCGAGCACGGAGAACTTCCGGTCCGCACGATAGGACACGCTCTGATGGAAAGCGGGAAAAACGGCTATGTGCTTCCTTTTGAAGTGATAAGCATCCTGCTCCTCGCCTGCATGATAGGAGGAATAATGATAGCGAGAAAACGTTAAACCGATAAAAGAGGATTCATTATGATACCAATGGAATATTATCTGATAGTCTCCACGATAATGATGTTCGTGGGCATTTACGGCTTTTTCACAAGGCGCAACCTTCTCGCCATGCTGATTTCCGTAGAACTGATGCTGAATTCCGTAGACATAAACTTCGTCGTTTTCAACCGCTTCCTCTTTCCGGGACAGTTGGAAGGGTTTTTCTTCACCATGTTCGCAATCGGAATAAGCGCGGCCGAAACCGCCGTGGCTATAGCCATCATCATAAACATATACCGCAACGTGCGGAACATTCAGGTGAAAAATCTGAAAAACATGAAGTGGTAACAGTTTAACAAAGGAAAACGGAGATTATGGAATATACGATTCTGATACTTTTGCTTCCTCTTCTGAGCTTCGTCTTTACGGGCCTGCTCGGAAAAAGGCTGAAACCTTCAGTCGCAGGATGGATAGGAACCATCGTAACCGCGGCCGTGGCTTTTCTCAGCTACTGGACGGCCATATCATATTTCGGCGCAGGCAGGGATGCAAGCGGTGTTTTCCCTACGCAGGTCGCCTGGAATGCCGTATGGCTCCCGTTCACTGAAAACCTCCATATCGACATAGGTTTTCTCCTCGACCCTATTTCGGTCATGATGCTCATCGTGATTTCCACGGTGTCCCTCATGGTCCACATATACTCCTTCGGGTACATGAAGGGCGAAAAAGGTTTCCAGAGATATTATGCCTTCCTTTCGCTGTTCACCATGAGCATGCTCGGTCTCGTAGTGGCCACCAACATCTTCCAGATGTACATCTTCTGGGAACTCGTCGGAGTAAGCTCCTACCTGCTGATAGGCTTCTATTATACTAAGAAAGAAGCCATTGCCGCTTCAAAGAAGGCATTCATAGTAACGAGGTTCGCCGACCTGGGCTTCCTCATCGGCATACTCATTTACGGATACTATACAGGCTCGTTCTCCTTCGAGCCGGGCTCGGAGGCACTCGGAATGGCCAAGACAATGCTTCCTCTCGCCCTCGGGCTAATGTTCATCGGAGGTGCCGGAAAGAGTGCGATGTTCCCGCTGCATATCTGGCTGCCTGATGCCATGGAAGGCCCTACTCCGGTATCGGCACTCATCCATGCGGCAACGATGGTCGTCGCAGGAGTATACCTGGTCGCCCGGATGTTCCCGCTGTTCATAGGCTACGCTCCCGATGTCCTGCATATTACGGCATACGTCGGAGCCTTTACTGCACTGTATGCGGCTATAGTGGCCTGTGTCCAGAGCGATATCAAGAGGGTACTGGCATTCAGTACCATATCCCAGATAGGCTTCATGATTGTGGCCCTCGGCGTATGTACGTCGGCGGACCCTCATGAAGGAGGTCTCGGCTACATGGCTTCCATGTTCCACCTCTTCACCCACGCGATGTTCAAGGCCCTGCTCTTCCTCGGGGCAGGCTGCATCATCCATGCGGTACACTCGAATGAGATGTCAGCAATGGGAGGCCTGAGGAAATACATGCCTGTCACCCACATTACCTTCCTTATAGCCTGCCTTGCGATAGCCGGAATCTGGCCGTTGAGCGGCTTCTTCTCCAAAGACGAGATACTTGCGGCCTGCTTCGATTTCAGTCCGTGGATGGGCGCACTGATGACATTCATAGCCGGCCTTACCGCATTCTACATGTTCCGTCTCTACTACAGCATATTCTGGGGCAAGGAGAACAAGGAACTCCATGCGGAGCACAGGCCTCACGAAGCCCCTGCATCGATGACCGTCCCTCTGATTTTCCTTGCAGCCGTCACCCTCGTCGCCGGATGGATACCTTTCGGTGAATTCGTAAGCAGCGACGGGCAGGCATACCACATACACATAGACTGGACAGTGGCTGGCATAAGCCTTTGCGTAGCCTTTATCGGAATCGCCCTCGCTACATGGATGTACCTGAGGGAAGACAGGAAGGTGGCCGACGGGCTCGCTTCGAGATTCAGCGGACTGTACAAGGCCGCCTACCACAGGTTCTACATCGATGAGATATATCAGTTCGTCACTCATAAAATAATTTTCGCATGCATATCGACACCGATAGCATGGTTCGACCGCCATGTGGTGGACGGATTCATGAACCTGCTCGGCAAGGGTACGGTTTCGGCTTCCGGCGCGATTCGCGGAATGCAGAGCGGAAACATCCAGAAATACACTGTCTGGTTCCTTGGCGGAGCGCTCGGACTCATTGTCGTACTGTTATTGTTTTAATTGATTAAACCGACGTTTGATTATGAATATATTATCACTTTTTCCGGCAATTCCGTTATTGATGATGCTCGGATTGTGGATATCGAAAAACATCAGGCAAATCCGCACGGTAATGGTGGCAGGTTCATCCGTACTGCTGGCTCTCGCCGTATATCTCGTCTTCGCCTATCTCGGGATGAGGGCGGACGGCCAGACGGCCGAGATGCTGTTTACCGACAGCCGTATGTGGTATGAGCCGCTTAACATACATTATTCCATTGGAGTGGACGGGATTTCGGTAGCGATGATCCTGCTTTCGGCAGTCATAGTGTTTACCGGGACTTTCGCCTCATGGAGGATGGAACTGCAAGTCAAGGAATTTTTCATGTGGTTCTGCCTGCTGAGCGTGGGTGTATTCGGATTTTTCATTTCCGTAGACCTGTTCACGATGTTCATGTTCTACGAAGTGGCCCTGATACCGATGTACCTGCTGATAGGAGTCTGGGGAAGCGGCAAGAAAGAGTATTCTGCGATGAAACTCACCCTGATGCTCATGGGAGGTTCCGCCCTTATCCTGATTGGCATACTCGGAATATATTTCGGTTCCGGCGGCACTACCATGAACATAACGGAGATTGCCGCACTGCACAATATACCGTTGTCTCTCCAGAGAATCTGGTTCCCTATAGTATTCATCGGTTTCGGTGTGCTCGGAGCCCTGTTCCCGTTCCATACATGGAGCCCGGACGGCCACGCATCGGCGCCTACGGCGGTTTCCATGCTACATGCCGGAGTCCTTATGAAACTCGGCGGATACGGCTGTTTCCGCGTAGCCATGTACCTGCTTCCGGAAGCCGCACAGCAGCTTAGCTGGATATTCATCATCCTGACAACCATTTCCGTAGTCTACGGCGCATTCTCCGCTTGTGTGCAGACGGACCTGAAATACATCAATGCATACTCGTCCGTATCGCATTGCGGGCTCGTGCTCTTCGCAATCCTGATGATGAACACGACGGCCGCCACCGGAGCAGTAATGCAGATGCTGAGCCACGGACTCATGACGGCCCTCTTCTTCGCCCTTATCGGAATGATATACGGAAGGACACACACGAGGGACATCCGGGAACTCAGCGGGCTCATGAAAGTCATGCCGTTCCTTTCGGTCGGTTATGTCATCGCCGGACTTGCCAACCTCGGACTTCCGGGCTTCAGCGGATTCGTGGCTGAAATGACAATCTTCAACGGCGCGTTCATGAATCACGACACCTTCCACAGGGTCGTTACGATAATAGCCTGCACGTCGATAGTAATAACGGCAGTGTACATCCTCCGTCTGATAGGAAAAATACTTTACGGCACATGCAACAATCCGGAGCATCTCAAACTCAAGGATGCCACCTGGGACGAGCGTATCGCCGTAACGGTACTCGTGATAGCAATCGCGGGGCTGGGCCTCTACCCTATCTGGATGAATGACATGATCAGCAACAGTGTAACAAGTATAATCGCTCATATTTTGAATTAAAATGAATATGGATTTTTCACAGATATTCACATACATGTATGCGGAAATCGCCCTCATAGCGGTGATTGTGACAGTTTTCCTGTATGACCTGATTTCAGGGAAAAGGGGGCGCCGTTTCTTCCACCCTGTAATGTGCGTGCTGATGACCGCCTTCATTGCGGCGACCATAGTACCGTATCATGACGGGACCGGGGAAACTTTCGGAGGGATGTTTGTCTACACCCCCGTATTCAACATACTGAAGGGCATCCTTGCGGTCGGGACACTGATTGTGTTCCTGCAGGCGGACAGCTGGCTCAGAAGGGACGACACCGAATTCAAAAGGGGCGAATTCTACGTACTGACCCTCTCCACGCTTCTTGGAATGTATTTCATGATAAGCGCGGGGCACTTCCTGATGTTCTTCCTCGGGATGGAACTCGCATCAGTCCCTATGGCCTGCCTCGTGGCCTTCGACAAATACAAGAACAATTCGGCGGAAGCCGGAGCCAAATACATCCTCAGCGCATTGTTCGCAAGCGGACTGATGCTGTTCGGAATATCGTTTTTCTACGGCACCTGCGGTACGCTCTATTTCAACGACATGACGGCGCACATCGACGGAAGCCCGTTGCAGATAATGGCGATGGTGTTCTTCTTCTCGGGACTCGGCTTCAAGATTTCCCTCGTGCCGTTCCACCTGTGGACAGCCGACACATATCAGGGAGCCCCTACTTCCGTGACATCCTACCTTTCCGTGATATCCAAGGGAGCGGCGGCCTTCGCCCTCATGGTGATACTCATGAAGGTCTTCGCACCTATGGTACATGACTGGCAGCTGATGCTCTGGATAGTGATAGTGCTCAGCATCACGGTGGCCAACCTATTCGCACTACGCCAGAAAGACCTGAAACGCTTCCTCGCCTTTTCATCGATTTCGCAGGCCGGCTATATCATGCTTGCGGTAATCAGTGGAAGCGCGATAGGAATGACATCGCTGATTTTCTACATACTCGTCTACATGGCAGCCAACCTCGCCGCCTTCGGAGTGATTGGCACTGTCGAGCAGAACAGCGGGGGGAAAGTCGGAATGGACGATTACAACGGCTTTTACAGGACCAATCCGAAGCTTGCAGTCGTCATGATGCTTGCCTTGTTCTCACTTGCAGGAATACCGCCTTTCGCAGGCTTCTTCTCGAAGTTCTTCATCTTCGCGGCTGCCTTCGAGCAAGGTTTCCACATCCTCGTATTCATAGCACTTATCAATACGGTGATTTCGCTGTATTATTACCTGCTTGTAGTAAAGGCCATGTTCATCAACCGGAATGACAGCCCTATAGCCGCATTCAGAAGCGATTGCAGCACGCGCATCGGCCTGCTCGTCTGCCTTGCCGGAGTACTGGTGCTCGGAATCGTAAGTTCCGTATACGACTGCATCAACATGTTTTCCTTCGGGATGTAGGACTTCCCGGATAAAGGACATAAATGAAGCCGGCCTCAAAGTGTTTATTGAGGTCGGCTTCTTATTATTGCGCAATAAGGCCGGGTTAAAACCACAGACCGATACCGAAAGCGGGAATCGGATGCCAATAATAATTCCCGCCCTTATACAGCATTACATGGGGCGAAAAGCCGCATTTGAAACCGATATCCAACGACACCTTTCTGAAATTCACGGCCATGCCCAAAGCCGGACGGACAAAAAAGCATGTTCTCCATGTATTATACACATTATCTCCGCTTGCAGAGTCGAATACAATGCCCGGCAACTGCACAGATACTCCGGCTTCAAGGCCTATATACCCCTGTACTTTCCCCCTGCGCGGATAGAACCATCTTCCTTCCGCCGCGAAATCAGTGTAATTATAGCCCCAATTGTAGGAATACTCCGCACTGCCTCCGACATAAATATTGCAGGACGGGAAAATAACGCCATGAGTAGTACTGAAAGCGATTCCTATATAATTGACATAAACGGCGGCATTTCCGGCATACTTCACCTTGTCACCTTCAGTGCCGGTATCATGCGCAATGGACGGACGGGCATCGTCCTCCGAGATCTCCGCGGCCGATACAGTCTGACCGGACATCAGAAAACAGGCCGCAATGAAAAACGATAGAATCAAGACAAACCGTTTCATAAACACTCCTTTTTAACCATGTTCAAAACGGCTTATGTTTTAGTACGCAGGCAAATATACTCAAAAGCCGAGAGCAAAGCAAATGAATTTGATTAATTTGCACTTCGATTTGCACTTCCGGAGTGTGGCAAATGCTTGAAGCGAGTAAAATATTTACAAATGATTGATAATCAATTATTTAAGAAAACACAACTCGCTTTCGACCATGTCCGCACACCCCTCAAAAGCGAGTTAAATTTTCACAATTCGCTGATTATTAATAACTTAGCAAAATACAACTCGCTCCAAACATTCAGAAGATGGACGAAGAGGGATTTCCGGATTCTATCGACATATTTTCCACCCCACAGCCATCCTGCTCTCTTAGAAACAACTGACAATCAATAACTTGCGAAAACACAGGCTGCTTTTGGGTACTTCACGACATACCCAAAAGCAGGGCTATATCAACTAACTTATTGATTATCAATGTTTTATCAAAACACCTCTTGGACATGGGGTGAGAAATCCGCAAAAAATCAATCCGTCCCAGAAAAAACACCAGAAAATCCACCCTCCAGAAAACCTACCAGAAAAGCCACCCGCCAGACAAATCCGGCTTTACCGTCTTCATCAAATTTCCCTCGGGTGGTGGGACAGGATTGTTTTCTGCCATTTTGAGGCATCGACATGGGTGTAGATTTCCGTAGTCATTATGCTCTCATGTCCGAGCATCTGCTGTACCGCACGGAGGTCGGCCCCGTTTTCGATAAGATGGGTCGCAAAGGAATGCCTTAGGGTATGCGGGGAGATGTCCTTGGTTATGCCGGCACGTGCGGCAGCCTCCCTGACTATATTGAATACCATTACACGGGTCATCGGCTTCCCACGGCGGTTCAGAAAGAGCACATCCGTATCCTTCATCGCCGTTTTGCATGAGTCGAGTATCCGCTTCCTGTCCGGCATATAATACCTTATGGCCGACAGGGCGCATTCGCCAATCGGGACAAGACGTTGCTTATCCCCTTTCCCTATCACACGGATGAACTGTTCGTCGGCAAATATATCCGTAACCCTGATGGAAACGGCCTCGCTTACACGCAACCCGCAACCGTACATCACCTCCAGTATGGCCTTGTTACGGTGCCCGAGGGGGTCGGTAAGGTCTACGGAAGAAATCATCCTCCCGACTTCCTCGACAGAAAGCACGACAGGGAGTTTCCTCTGAGGCTTCGGAGTATCGATAAGTTCGCACGGATTTTCATCGCACCGTCCTTCCTCCATCATGAAACTGAAAAACGTCCTTATCGAGGTCAGCACCCTCGCCTGCGAGCGGGAAGAAAGGGTATCGAGCCGTCCGGCAAGATATGACGACACGCAATAACGGTCGCAGTCTTCGGGCCTCTCCGGAGCGGACCCGCCCTCCACGGAAGACAGATAATCGAAAAACAAGGCCACATCGCTGACATACGATGATACCGTATTTTCGGAAAGGCCCCGTTCAAGCCTCAAATAATTTCCGAAATCCTCCAAAGCCTCCGAAAAAAATTTTTCCATCGCCAGATGTCCCCAATTATCCGATACCTTTATTTTAAATTCGCATTAAAAATAGAAATCAGTATTAAACCGTATTAAAATTCGACAGATACCCGGACACAAAATTATCAAAAAATCCTTATATTTGATTTTTCAATTACTAACAATAAAAAAGGAAACGATATGAAACATTTGATGCCCGAGCTTCCATACGGAAAGGAAGCGTTCGCTCCTGTCCTGAGCGAAGAAAGTTTCGATTACCATTACGGAAAACATTTGCAGACTTACATAGACACGCTGAACAAACTGATTGAAGGGACCGGGTATGAAAACATGTCCATGGAGGAAATCATAATGAAGGCCGACGGACCGGTTTACAACAATGCCGCACAGGCATGGAACCACACGCTCTTCTTCCTTACGCTCACACCGGCGAAGAAAACGATGCCTGAAAAACTTTCGAGCCTCGTAAGGCGCGACTTCGGTTCAGAAGAACAGTTCCGCGACCAGTTCATAGCGAAGGCGACCGCACAGTTCGGTTCCGGCTGGGGATGGCTCTCCGTCGACAAAGAAGGAAAATTGGTGATAACCACCGAGTCCAATGCAGGAAACCCTCTGCGCGGAGGCCTCAGGCCAATAATGACCCTCGATGTGTGGGAACATGCCTACTACATAGACTACCGCAACAGGCGCGCCGATTATCTCAAGGCCGTATGGGAACACATAGATTGGGATAAAGTAGCCGAAAGGCTGTAAACACCAGCATTCCGAAGGCTGCAAACAGCCACGGCGATTATTGGAGGCAGCGCATTACATCGGCCGAAGACATCGCCTCCCAGCCGAACTGCCTTTCGGCCTTTTCTCCGGCAAGGCCATGACGGTATACGCCTGTTATGGCTGCCGCCAATGGAGCGCAGCCGCGTGCAAGAAGGCCTCCGACATAGCCCGCAAGCACGTCGCCGCTTCCTCCCTTGGCCATGCCGGGACAGCCGGTGGAATTGAAGAATATCCTGCCATCAGGGGAAACGACCGCCGTATGCGCACCTTTCAAGACCACCACCGAAGACAATTCGCTCGCCAGGGCTGCCGCCTTGGCGAGTTTTTCACACTCGCAGCTCCAGCCACCTGTCAGACGGCGCAATTCTCCGGGATGCGGAGTAAGTATGCTGCCTGCCGGGACCGCACGGCGCAAATGCCCGTGCATGGATATCAGGTTAAGGGCATCCGCGTCGATGACCATCGGCTTCCCGCAGGCAAAAAGCGATAAAAGCGCGGATACGGTGCTCTCATCGGTACCCAAGCCGCAACCTACGCATACGGCAGTGTATTTCGACATATCATCCGGCAAAGCGGCAAAACAGTCACCGGAATCGCAGCTTACCATGGCCGAGGGATTGGACACATACATGGCAAGCCTTTCCGAAGCCGGGATACGCGAAGTAACCAGGCCGCAGCCGGAACGCAAGGCCGAACCGACAGCCAGAATGGCCGCCCCTATCATACCGGTACTACCGCAGACACAGAGCAAATGTCCGTTATCTCCCTTATGGGCGAATTTGCGTGGTCTGCCCAATGCCGGCTCGTCCCTGACGGTCGCCGCATACGCAGCCTCATCCGTATAATAATATTTTCCTGGAAGGACGGAAATGAATTTTTCTGACGGCTCCATGCGGACGACGGCTATCCGTCCTGCATTGTCTCCGTAACGTGGCAGAAGCATGGAAAGTTTCGGAAAACCGAGCGCCACCGTCGCATCCGCTCTGACCATACAGCCGAAGTCCTCATTGCCGGCTAAAGGCTCGGGAGGCATTCCCGAAGGGATGTCAATGGACACTACAAAGGCTCCGGAGCCATTGATATGGCTGACAAGCGGGACAAGGCCGTCCGAAATCCGGCCTTCGAGTCCGGTACCGAGCAAGGCATCGACATAGATCTCACAAGGCAAAGCCTTCCTTCCGGCTTGTCCGGACAGGTATGCCCCGGCATCACAGGCATGCACCACCCTGCATTCGAAGCCCTGCACGGCAAGCAGTGCGGCCAGGTCACGGCCGTCCCTGCCGTTTCCGCCCTCTCCGGCAAACACAGTAAAAACAACATCCCGCCCGAAACCGTGTTCGGACATGATTTCCAGCATACAGCCTAAAATCCCGGCACCCGCATTTTCCATAAAACAATCCCCAAAAAACAGGGGAATGCGGAAGCACCCCCCTGACTCAATCAAATCAAAAAATTATAAATCATGAAAATATAACATACAATCTCATCCGAATCATCCAATCAATTCATCCACGGGCATCTTCTTCCGCACATCGCCTCTCTTCTCCTTAGTGCGCACCAGCTGGTCTTTCAGCACTGCCACGCAGTCTACGACGGCATCCTCGAATGTGGATGCATTTTTCTCGACAACCAGGTCATTGCCCGGTATCATCACCTTAATCTTGACATTTTTGTTGTCCACATCAGGAAGCAGCGAGAGGATGACCTCAGTCCTGATTACATCATCGAAGAATCTGGAAAGTTTGTTAACTTTCTTGTCAATGAAATCCAACAGCTTCTGATCAGCGTTGAATTTGACAGATTGAACTCTAATCTCCATGTTTCCCTCCTTTTTTAGCTCTTGGGTGAGCGGTTAAATAAGTTTTTTTCAGCTGGTCGAAACTGTTGTGGGTATAAATCTGTGTCGTCGACAGCGAGGCGTGTCCGAGCATCTCCTTTATCGCATTTATGTCCGCGCCCCTGTTGAGCAGGTGGGTCGCTATCGTATGCCTCAGTACATGCGGGCTCCTCTTGCCTGTGAAACCTCCGAAATCCGTCAGCTGGCGTTTGATTACCCTGTTGACAAAGGCCGGATACAGAGGCTTTCCCGAATCCGTCGCAAACAACGGCATCCCAGGTTTCGCACCAACTTTGCGTAAATATAATAAAATTTTTTCACATACTTCATCCGTCAACGGAATTTCTCGCATTTTTCCTCCCTTTCCCATCACGCGAAGTATTTTCCTCGACAAATCCGCATCTTCGACTTTCAAGGAAATCAGTTCCGCACGGCGTATTCCGGTCGAATACAGAAGAACGACTATGAGCCTGTCCCTCGACTCCGAAACGGTCGCACCCTCTCCTATCTGATTATTGTCGATATAGCCCGAAACCGATTCTTCCGTGTAGAACGACGGCAGGCGCACCGGCTGTTTCAGATGCTTGACCGCAAGCACGGGATTGGACTTTATCAGGCCGAATTTCACAGCCATCCGGCATAATCCGCTGACTGAAGACAGGCGCCTGTTCACAGTGGCTGCTGACATCCCGGCCTTTACACTGGCCGCCATATAGGAACGCAGCATGTCCTTGTTAAGGCAGGAAACGACATCCGCCGTACTGTATGAGAGCAGGCGGGCGCAAATGGCCACATCGCCGGGAGACAGAATGGAATACAGGGTACGGGGCAAGGCCTCGGGCTGCGTATCGGGCGAAACCCTCTCCGCCTTCTCCACCTTATCCCCCGCAACAGCCGGCACAAGACCGCATTTCGACAGAAAGTCCTCCACGTCCCTGAGATAGTTTTCCAGCGTATTCACGGAATAACGTTTCTCAAAAGCCAGATAATCTATATAACTGCTTATGAGACTGTTATTGTCGCTTGTAAAACCGCCGCCGCTTGTGACATTGCCTTTCCCCATAGATATCCATTACTTCCCTTAAACAATGCAAGTTATAAAAAATACAGTAAAATGCAGCATGAAGGTCATGAAAATGTGTGTGTGCTTATGTCCTAAGGGAGAGGAATGAGGAGGGAAAATCCGATTTTGCCTGCATATTTTTCCACCCCACGTCCATCGTCTTATTTTGGAGCGACTGATAATCAACAACTTACAAAAACAGGGCTGGATTTGGGTACTTTCTGAGGTACCCAAAAGCAGGAGCAATTTTGATAAAATACTGATTATTACACACTTACAAAAACCACGGATGGACGTGAGGTGGAAAACGAAAGTCTCGCCTGTCCATCCAAAGGCCAGTCCGTCCAAAGGCCCGGCCGACGGCAACAAAAAAGCCGCACCCTGAAAGGCACGGCACTATCGTTTTTCTTCAGAATGAGCATTATTCGTCACGGAGCTGCATTTTCTGAACATAGATGGCTTTCTTTATTTCCTCCCTCCTCTTCACTGACGGTTTTACGAAAGTCTTCCTTGCGCGAAGCTCGCGGAGAGCACCCGTTTTCTCAAATTTTCTTTTGAATTTCTTCAAAGCCTTCTCTATGTTTTCGCCTTCTTTTATCGGTACAATAATCACTTAACTTACACCTCCTTTATTCTGGGGCGCAAAGTTAGCGATATTTCAGCAATTACAAAATTTTTCTTTCATTTATCACATGTGACATGGGCAAAAAATTCTGTGTCGATTATGCCGGGTGGCTACAATCCGAGCCTCTCACTCCGCAAGCCGGAGAATACCCCTTATGTAAAGGAGAATATACGCAAGGATTCCTGTTTGCCTGCTATTGCGGGCTACGCGTGGGTGATGTTACGGATTTGCGTTGGAGGGACATATCCGTCAATGGCGGGCGACATTTCGTGTCGGTGGTGATGCAGAAAAACTCCAAACCCATATCACTCCCGCTTCCTGTCAAGGCATTGTCATGGCTTCCGGAACGTGGAGAACCGGAGTCATAGGTATTCTCCCTACTTTGACATTGCCGCACTATTGTAATTTTGAGATTAGTGTAATTTTTGCCTATATAGATTTTGAGATTCGTGTAATTATGTGTTATCTTTGTACTTGCTAACAACATCATATATGGTATTCAAAAGAAAAATATACGAAGAGCTGCTGCATTGGAAGCGGACGGATGAAGGCAGAACGGCCGTACTGATACAAGGCGCTGATAAGGCGGCTGCAATTTGAATACGGTGTCGAGCTGAAAGAGCGGAAATCAGTCATCATTTTCGACGAAGTCCAGCTTGCCCCTAAGGCAAGACAAGCCATCAAGTATCTTGTAAAAGACGGCAGATATGATTATATAGAAACCGGTTCGCTCATATCCATACGCAAGAACGTCAGGGATATCCTGATACCGAGTGAAGAAACCAAGCTCTACATGTACCCGATGGACTACGAGGAGTTCAAATGGGCCCTGGGAGATACGGCCACAGTAAAACTGCTTCAGGGATGCTTTTTGAACAGGACATCCCTGGGGGACGCGACAAACCGCAAGCTGATGCGCGATTTCCGTCTGTACATGCTTGTCGGAGGAATGCCGCAGGCCGTAGCTGCCTATCTGGATACCAACAATCTTGAAAAGGTTGACAGCGTGAAACGGTCTGTCATAACCTTGTATGAAGACGATTTCAACAAGATAGACCCGACAGGAAACGCCTCAAAGATATTCCGTCAGATTCCGGCTCAGCTGACGGGAAACGCCAACAGATACCTGGCATGGAGCGCGACTGACGGCACACGTAATTCAAGCCTGGCTGAAATCATATCTGAAATCAGAGAGTCGATGGTGGTCAACATGGCCTACCATGCCAATGATCCGGGTACAGGGATGGCATTGCATCAGAATCCCGACAAGTACAAGATGTTTGCAGCAGACACGGGTCTGTTCGTTACACTCGCGTTTTGGGACAAGAAGTTTACCGACAATACGATTTACCACAAACTTCTCAGTGACAAGTTAAGCGCGGATCTCGGCTATGTTTATGAAAACGTCATCTCACAGATGCTGAAAGCAGCCGGGCATGAACTGTACTATTATACTTTCCCTACAGAGAGCGGGAAACACAACTATGAAGTGGATTTCCTGATTGCGGACGGGGACAAGGTAAGTCCCATTGAGGTAAAATCTTCCGGGTACAAGACACATGCTTCGCTTGATGCCTTTTGCAATAAGTTTTCAGCAAGGATAAGAAACAAGTATCTGATTTACACGAAAGACATGCGCAAAGAGGAGGATATCCTGTACCTTCCGGCATATATGACAATGTTCCTTTGATTATGAAAGATATGCTATCGAATAGCCCGCAGAGGGTGCGCGAGGTAAACACGCTTGTCGCCACCTGCAACCAGGATGGTTTCTCTTTTGGCCGGGCCCTGTCATTATCCCTGTTTTACCGGGACTTCAACGACACGAACAGCCTTGTCAAGGAGACGGAAAATCTCGCACGGGATAATCCCGCCCGGTTATTGGAATGTTCCATTTCCCTGCTTTCGGAAACGGACGGATACCTGTCGTCGGACAGGTAAGGACTCTATGCAGCAGACTTCGAACGCATTTTCGAGGAGCACATCAAACCTTTTGAACTGAGGCACAAGGAAGCTAAAAGTGCAGCCACCCGACTCTGGCGCGACTATTCGGCAAAGAGCAACCGTCTGGATTTCTGCCCGACAAGGTGCTCGGCTTCTTCAACAACGAGTTCGATTATCAAGAACTTGCCAACTGGCAGGAATAGTATGCATTCTTTTATATACAGGCATTTCCTTTATTCATAGCTTTTTGTAAAACTTGCATCTATCCTTGCACCCAAATGGGGTCGTTGCGGTCGGTTTGGCTTCTTCTTTCTTTCCGAAAAGTCCCAGAAAACCGGTACGTTTCCTTTTCTGCGGTTTTTCGCGCGTACTTTTCCGAGCTATGACCGGCACTTGCTTTGCTATCTTTTCCTTTATCTCTTCTTGTTCGTAGAGTACCAGCATGATTCTATTCAGCAATTTTTCCTTTTCAGCCAGCAGCTGGCATATGCTGTCTATACGCTCGCTGCGGCAGGTTCTGGACTTATATATACCTCGTGTACATCCTTGCGGAGACTTCTTATTTTGTAGGTAGTAGCTTCCAATTCCTGTTGTCTGTTCTGTTCATTGAGCCAAATATAGACGATGCCGAAAATGACGAATAGTATCAGCACATATCCTGCCGCTATCTTGGTGCGCAGGTGTAAGAAAATGCAGCCCACTGACCTTACGGTAGCGGGCTGCGGTGTCTGTATGATGTTACCGGGCACAATACTCCCGCCCGGAATGGGAGTTCCTTTCTTTATTGGGGTTATACTTCGGTTATATTCCGTTTCAAGCGGGACTTTTTCCCGCCTAACGGTTCACTGTTTCTTCAATGTAGGCAATGCTCCGGTAAGTTCGTACTGCCAGCCTGAGCCGTTCAAGGCATTGTTCATGGCATCAACGGCGTTCTGCCAGGTAACGGTTGTGCCGTCTACCTTCGTGGCTCCGCCGTTGTCATTGTCGGGGAGGCCGCTCCAGTAGCAGGCGGTCACGGTGGCATAGTTTACTCCCACTGCGCCGCCTACAATGTTACCGCTGACGTTGCCCGCGGCATAACAGGCAATGAGAGTGCCAGTTCCGTTCATTCCCACTATACCGCCGGCCCAGGCGTTGCTTGTACCGTCATTTTCAACGGTCACGTTGCCTGTGGCATAGCAGGCGGTCAGGGGAGTAGTACCACCATTCGTTACACCTACCACGCCGCCGGCACGCTCCGTTCCTTTCACTGTGGCCGAGGAACTGCATCCGGTGATGGAACCGACCTGTTGATAGCCCACCACACCACCTACGTCGCTACCGCTACTACCGCTGACGCTGCCCGACACCGAGCAGTTTTCAATGTTGCCGCCAAAGCTCCATCCCGCCACGCCGCCGACGAACGTGCCACTTGTTATGTTTACTTCTGTCAGCACTACGTTCTTCACCGTGCCTTTGATGAAGCCGAACAGACCCGTATATCGGTTACTTCTCGTAACGGTCAGCCCCGTGATGGTCTTGCCATTGCCGTCGAAGGTGCCGGTGTATGCTTTGTTATCATCTTTGCCTATCGGTGTCCAGTCGATGCCTGTCAGGTCGATGTTGTTGGTCAGGGTGATATTGATGTCTAACTTCCATTCTTCGTTCACCAGTTCGGCGATGTTCTTCAGGCCCTCGGCGTTGTAGACCTCGTAGGTCTTGCCGTCCTCAGATACGGTGTATCCCGGGTCTTTTGCCGCAGCGAGGGAGACAGTGTAGGTATATTCCTCGCCCGCCTGCCAGTGGGTATCGCTCTGCATCTTATAGACGAAGACCTTGCCGTTGGTGAAGGCGCAGGTGATGAAGGCCGTGCCCGTTGCCACACTTTGCGGGGCTACGAGGGCGGTGTAGGTGTCGTTACCCTTGTCATACGGGATGATTTGGGCGGGGTTGCCGTTCTCGGTGGAGAGGCCGGTCAACTTGACGGACGCCATCCCCTCGGTGTAGTCCGTCAGGATGACGGTGACCCGCGCCGTGCGGTGGGTGAAGCGGAGTGTGGGGTTGCCGTAGCTCACCGTCTGTTCCTTGGCTACGATGAGGTCGCTGCCCTCGAAGTCCTTCCGGGCACTTTGGTCGGCAGCTACCTTCACGGCAGGCGGGGTTGTCTCGCCAGCGGTGTAGGGCCACCACGCCGTGACGGTGATGTTATCGTGGTTGGTCCAGTAGTGCGGGTCGGTGGAGGTCAGCGTGGCGCCGGTGTGGTCGGAGGTGGAGGGCGTCACATTGTATGCCTTCACCGTGCCGTCCATCAGGACTGCCACGCTCTGCACGCCCTCCCAGTTCCCGTCCACGGGGGCACGGGTGCCGGCGGTGGCGGTCGCGTCGGGGTTCAGCCCCGTGGCGGTGAAGACGATGGGTGTGCCTTCCGACAGGAAGCCCGCTTCGTCCTGCGTGCAGGCGGCTAGGCCGAGCAGCAGGGCGAGGGCTGCGGATATATGGATGGTTGTTCGTTTCATGATGTGTGTTGTTTAGGGGTTGTTATTGTTTCTTTTGCAGTACGGGCAGGTCGTCGGGGCCGAGTACCCACTGGTAGTCGTTGCCGGTGAGGGCGGCGTTCATGCCCTCGACAGCGTCCTGCCAAGTGGTCGCACCCTCCACCTTCGTGGCATCTACCGTTCCTCCCATATTATTATTTACTCCTTGTCCGGCATTGCCGCCCCAGTAGCAAGCGGTGACGGTGTTATTATTGTTACTGACTATGCCTCCTATATTGCGCTCCTTCAACTGTCCGTTATACCAACAGGCAGTGATGATGCCGGTGTCGAGGTTACTAACAGCAATGCCACCGACAGCACCGCTATTTGCAGTAATATCTCCCTTTACGGAGCAGGCGGTAATGGTACCGTAGTTGGCATATGCTATGCCGCCGGCCGCACCGTTTTGCTGCACAGTGTAGTTCACCTCTACTTGCAGGTTCTTCACCGTTCCGTCACTCCCGATACCGTCAAACAATGCGGCATTCTCGCCGTCTGTTGTGTTTGTGGTGATGGTCAGTCCTGTGATGCTGTGTCCCTGCCCGTCGAAGGTGCCTTGATAACCGTTATCAGGACCGAACCCACTGCCTATCGGTGTCCATGTCTCGTCAGTCAGGTCGATGTCGGCTGTGAGGGTGCAGTTGATGCTGAGGTCGCTCTGCGCGGCTTCGTTCCATGCCAGCAGGCCGTCTGCGTTATAGACCGTGTAGGTCTTGGTGGTGTTGTCGTAGATGTAGCCCAAATCCTCGGCTGCGCCGCTCTCGCCTTGGCCGGGTTCCCAGCCGCCGATGGTGCAGCCCTCCAGCGTCAGGCCGGTGGCGTTCACCCTGACGGTGTAGGTATAGCGGTTGCCCGCCTCCAGCACGACGTCGTTCTGCGGGCGGAAGTAGAAGTTGCCGCCGCCAAGTTCCACGCGGATGAACGGCTCGCCTTTCGCAACGGTCTGCGGGGCGGTCAGTGCCTCGTAGCTGTTGCCGCTTGCGTGGTAGGTCTGGATGGCGGTCGGGTTGCCGTTATCGGCGGACAGGCTCATGAGGCTCACCGTGGCACCGGCGACGCTCGTGAATCCCGTACCGGGCTTCAGTTCGATGGCCACGCGTGCCGTGCGGTGGGTAAATTCAAGTGTCGGGTCGTCAAATTCCACCGTTTGGTCGATGGCGGAGATGAAGTCGCTGCTCTGGAAGTCTGCCAATTTGCTCTGGTCTTCGGCCACCTTCACGGCAGGCATCCGTGTGATGTCTGTATCATCGAGGGGCCACCATGCCGATACGGTAATCGGGTCGCGGCTGGTCCAGTAGTGCGGGTCGTTCTCGCATGAGAGCGTGGCGCTCTTGTATCCGTCGGCATCCGTAGCCGTTACGGTGTATTCCTTTACTGCGTCGCCTATCTTGAGTGCTACGGTCTGTACGCCCTGCCAGTCGCCGTCCACGGTGGCACGGGTGGATGGGGCTGCCAGCGGCGTTGCCTCTACGGACAGTCCGGTGGCACGGATGACTACGGGATATTCACCTTCGGGCAGACGGTTACCGTCAGCCAGTTCGTCCTGTGTGCAGGCAGCAAGGCCGAGCAGCAGCGCGGTGGCTGCGGGGATAAATAATCTATGTCTCATAATTCTTCATTCTTAATTAGTAATGTCTTACAGGTCAGCACCCACTTCTCCGCCGTCTACATCGTTCCACTTTGCAATGGTGGCTTCGCTGACTTCAAGGCCTTTGTTGCGTACCTTGACGGTATAGGTATAGTTGTTTCCCGCCTGCAGTGCGCCTTCGGGCACGGTGAGCGTGGCATGATAATTCTGACTTCTGTAATTCACAGTCAACGGCAGGGAGGCAGCTGTCTGCGGGAAGAGGATGACCGATGACGTGAGGTTGCCGTCGGCCAGATTCATAGTCAGTTCTCCGGTCTGTGCCCCGTCGTCTGCGGTGGCAATACCGTCGGCAGTATTGAACGTACCGGTGAGTATCAATCCGCCCAGCGTGTAACGTTCAGGCTTGACCACACTGAAATCCACACCGTCGCCCACCTCGAAGGTAAGGGTTATCCGGCTCATGCGGTGGTGGAAGGAGTTGTCTGCACCGCCTTTGTCGGTTTTGTCGGTGAAGCTCACCACCGGGCTGTTTTTGTCTCCCGTGGCTCCTGAAGCAAAGAGGAAGTCGATGGCAGGCTGGTTCTGCTGCGCCGTGGCATCGGTCGTGGCTGCGAGGGTGCCTCCCGCCGCGTTGTACGGATAGTAGGCGCGGAAAGTATGGGTCTTTACATCTTCGATATAGATGACCTTTTCTTCTGCCTCAAATTTCCCGTTCTTCAGGATGAAAGGCACGTTGCCGTACCGGGTATCGTTACCGATGTCGGTGACGCCGATGCGGTCTCCGCCAGTCCATGTGGTTCCGCTGGCGCGGGTGGCAGGGGCGATGTCGGCGATAAACCGGGCGGCCACGGGACCGTCATTGTTCAGAATCTCGTTGTCGTTATTGCAGGCTGCCAGTGCGAGGGCGAGCGCCGCAAGTGCAAAAAATCTTGTCTTCATTATATCTGTCATTATATTTGTTAAATTCCATTTCAATAATTGCTGTACCTCAGCATAATCAAATCCAGCTTTGCTTCTGCGTTCGGTTTGCTAATTATTTACAAATCGGCATTTACATCATCACCTTTCACTTCTTCCCAGCCGGTAATTCCGGCTCCGTCCACTTCCATGCCTTCGGGAGTCTCAACCAGCGTTCCGCCGAGGGTCAGCGATTCGCCCTTTCCGGTGTTGAAGGCCGCGAGAGCTTCCGTAAGGTCGCTTTTCAGCGTGGTGGGTGTCGGGTTGCCGTCAGCATAGCGGATTTCGCCCGTCAGCAGCTGTTCCGTGCCGGTCACACCCAGCAGCCGCACCGTGGCTTTCCACTTGCCGGCATCGGCTCCTTCGGTAATCTTCGTGAAGGGCAGCACGACGTTCGAAGCGGCTCCGTAGGTATCGGTTGCGAAGTCGAGTGTTCCGGCTGCACCCGTCAGATGGGCAACAATCTCCGTGATGCGTCCGGCGGCATCACCCGTCGGCTCGACGACAAGCGTCAGCTCGCGCACCTGCTGCTTCATCGCGGCGGTCAGCGGATAGTCCTTGTCTTTCTCGATGCTCACCTGTTCCGTATAGGTGAAGAACCATCCCGGAGCATTGTTCACAAAGGCATCCATGCCTGCCCGGTTTCCCGTGGCTGCGGCAACGGTGGCGGTGGTACCGCTTACCGTGATTCCTTCAGCCGGGTTCCACACCGCAAGGGTGTAGCTGCCCGGAGCAAACAGATGGTCGGGGGCATGGGTGGCGGAAGTCTCCGTACCCGTGTAGTCGCCCATGGTGACCGTCCATGTGGCAGGTATGTCGATGCCCTCACCGCGGGCCGACCAGTCGGCTGTCACCGCAATCTTCCCGTGGTCGGGGTGCGGCGTATCATAGAGCGTGTCCTTCACGCAGGAAGAGAGCAGCACGGCGGCTGCCATTCCCATCATATTTATATATTGTCTTACTTTCATATCGTCTTCCTCCCTCTGTTAGAAAAGTTTCCACACCAATGTCACACCGGCGTTGATGGGGCCCCACCAGTCCTTTGTCTCACTGCCTTTGCGCACTCGTACACCGTCGATGACTTCATATTTCTCATAGTCGGCATTCAGGTAGCCCAGACCGAGGTTGAAATCAAGATCTAATGCCTTGTTCAGCCGCAGCTGGTAGCCGGCAGTGATGCCGCCACCCATCAGGTCGCCCTGCTTGCCCGTTTCGGAGAGCTTGTAGTTGAACTGTCCGGCCTTGAACATCGCACCCAGATACCAGGCTTTCTTCTCGCCCATGTAGTAACGCACTTCCGGAGCCACTTCCCACAGAGCGTAGCGGCGGTCTTTGTCGCTCCAGCTCCATGAAGTCCACGAGCCGTTTACGGCAATGCCCCACGACGGGCAGATGCGCCATTCAAGCCCTAAATCGGGTGTCAGGGTGGCCCAGCGCAGCAGGTTGGCACGCAGGGAGAGATGACAATCATTTGTGATTTTGGTTTCCGACGGAGTGTCGGCAAGTGTGTTTTGTTGAGCGGCTTTCTCTGCCTCTGCCTTTTCAGCGGCAAGTCGGGCTTCATCCGCCTTGCGCCGCTCTTCGGCAAGTCGTTCCTGTTCGGCACGCTTCTCGGCTTCCAGTCGTTCGGCTTCCGCCTTGCGTCGTGCTTCCGCTTCCGCATCCGTCGCGGCTGTTTCCTTGACCGGTACCGTCAGGCGTACGGTGACAAAGTCACCCTCAGTCGCATGGTTGCGGGTGATGAAATTCTCCTCTTTTATTTCCGCGCGTGTAATCAGTTCGGATTTCACACGGTTGGCACGGATCTTTGCCGTGGCAAGGTTCTCGGCTTCACTGCCTAATGAGTTGCAGTAGCCGTCAACCAATAGCGGCAGCTTGCCGTCAAGAATTGTTGCTTTGTTGCTTTCGATACACTCCAGCAGGCGGGCAAGCTCCGTGTCATTCCCATTCCAAGGCACGTAGAACATGTCCTTCTGCGGAACGAAGCGGAAGGTGTAGGTCGTGTCTGCTTTCTGCTGCGCAATGACAGGAAAAGTTACCGTCATCAGCCACAGAAACAGGGTAAGAAAAGTGATTTTTCTGCTCATATAAACTTGAATTGATTATCTTTGTCTTCCCCAAAGGTAATAAATAGCATTTACCGGCACAAATATTATAAATACTTTTTCTGCAAAATTTTAGCGTTTTATACTATTTGCCGATTGAGCACTTTTCAAATTGTTGTATGAGCACTTTTTTGCTGATTGAGCACTTTTATTTTGTCAATAGAGCACTTTTAGTCAATAGAAAATTCTGGTTTTATCATAAAATTACTCCATATTGGCTTTTCTCCACTTGGCCGGTGTGTATCCTTCTTTCTTGGTAAAAGATTTGATGAAGTAACTACGGGATAAGAAGCCTGATGATTCAGCCAATTTCTGCACACTCATTTCGGGATGTCCCTTCAGTAGTTTTTTGGCGTATTCCAGTCTTAGTCCGGTTATCCATTCACAGAATGAGACCTTATATTTCTCCTTTATATAAGCAATCAGATATGTTCTGTTTGTATCGAGCATTTGTGTCAAATCCTGTATGGTTAGCCCCGGCTGCGTGTAACCGTTACGCTCCAGCCATGGAATCAGATTGTTCTCGATGTTTTCAAAATATTTAGGCAATTCCTTTTCTGATTCAGCCTTTACTTCTTCAACCGGTTCATTTCCTATCTCCAAAGTACGTTCAACCTGTTCATAAAATATCATATAGTTCTGGTAAGAATAAAACAGGTAGCTGTAGAACGGTATCGATGACAGAATCCAGATGTAAACATATTTATCCGGAAGGAATGTCAATAGTCCGCATCCGACACCGAAGATAATAGCCCAGTAAGTGAATATGGAAAGCCATTTGATATACGCGTCGATGTCATCCGCTTGAGTGTCTTTAAAAATCCGGATCGCCTTATTATAAGCCCGAAGAAGTCTGCAAGCCAGAACCAATCCATAAATGACCAGCCAAGCAGCCAGAACCAGCAATGCAACCGTCTGGAAGATTCCTTTCGGCAGTAGCAGCAATACAATACAGGAAAGAATAGAATATATAATCCAAAGACTGATATGTGTGCATAATCGACGTTTCGTTATGTAAAAACGGTCTAACAGAATTGTGAGTGCCGAACTGAAAAGCCAGTAACACAGGAAGTAGGTCGAAAGGTTCATCAGAATGGCAGCATCGGCGTTCTTGAACCGGATTCCGAAAAAGAAATGCACCGAATAATTGGCGGCAAGCAGCAGCAACGCTATCCCTATGATCCGACGGGAGCGCAGATAATTTCCGAAAATGACTTTTTCCGGTATTTTAGCCAACAAAAAATAAAAGCCGAAGAACAGCATCAACGGCAACGCAATGAAAAGCGAAAATTCGTATATTGTATAATCCATTATTACCTTGTTGTTTTAAAACCAATTTGCACATTGGCTAATCCTTGATTCTATTGATGATTTCTGAGACCGGAATGTCACGCATAAGCGTGAACCCGAACCACTTTTTGCCCAAATCCTTAATCGATGCCCCGATGTGGTACACTTCGTCGTCTATAAGCAGAAAACGGTCATGCGCTTTGTTGAACCGCTCTATCCTGACTGGCGGATATTGAGCGTTGTGACGGTCAACATCCAGTTGGAACCGGTCGCTTACACGTTGTGTGTAGATAGTGGCAGTCACTCCTTTTTCCCTTTTGTCGAGCAGGGTCAGTACCGTATCATCCACATAGTTGTCAATCAGCGCAATGGTGCGTTTTGCCTTTCGTATCAAGTCAGATACAAAACGGTAAGCGTCAAACACCTGCCCGTCGTAGAATATACCCTGCATGGGAGGAATATTGGCTTCCAGTCGTTTGAACACCTCGTCGATGCGCTTGTCCGTCACCTCCTGATGCCGTTTCATTTCAAGCTGATGATATTCTATCGTTTCAAGCCGTTGGAACAGTTGGGAATTGGTAGCGATGAAACGGCGCATGGACACAAAGGCTCTCATGATGCGGATGTTCACTTCCACCGCAGTCTGTGATTTCAAGACGGAGCTAAGCATGGCGATACCTTGTTCGGTGAAAGCATAAGGCAACCTTCTGTCGCCACCCCAACTTGAAGTCACATTTTGTGATTTCAAGATTTCTACATCTTCTTTGTCCAGTTGAAACATGAAGTCGTCAGGAAATCGCTCGATATTACGTTTTACTGCCTGATTCAATGCTCTGGTTTCCACACCATACAACAAAGCCAAATCCCTGTCAATAATAACTTGCTGACCTCTGATTACTCGAATCATCGGCTGTATATCGGCAGCCATAGGTAACTGGTCGCAATTTGCGACCGGTTCATTTGCCTTGTCCTCTATCTTTTCCCTGTCTTTAGCCATACCTCTTTTACTACTTAATTTCATTCAGGTTTTTGATAATCTCAATGCCCAATGCGTTTTCAATCTTGCAGATGGTTTCCAACGACATATTCTTTTTCCCTTTCAACACCTTGGATATGTACTGCTGGGTGCAGCCCATCTTTCCGGCAAGCATTTTCTGTGTCAAGCCAAGTTCCGACATCCGTTTGAACATGGCGGCGGCAATCCATTGAGAATACTGCGCCCAATCCTTTATATCCTGTTCCATCCTTTGCGCTTCCGGCACCGAAGCAACGGAAAGCGTTTTATCTGCCGTTGTGTCCATTGAAATACATCCTTTTCCTGTCTTGATTGCAAAGGTACAATAATTATCCAGAACCGAACAACCATAGGGTTGTGTTTTTACAGAATAGTTAAATGCTGCATTGCACCTGAATCCAAGATTCAGGAAGTCGATGCATTAGACACCCCCTCTTTCGCATCCATCAGGCAAGTCTGGCAAACATTCCTTTGAGTTCTCATAAATCACCTATGTTGTTTCTGTCTTGTTACTTCAAGAAATAGTAATAAGTGCTATTTGCTGTAATACAGTTGGTTATATCGTTATATAAAGAAAGTCCACCACTGTCTTTTTTTAGGAAGAGGGCATAAAAGCCTGCCGACAGAAAGTTATCGCCCGGAACGATTCAGACATGAGACTCGATGTTATACGGCTCGTCCTGCGCCGTACTGTTCTGCAAAACGTTTTCCTCGGGCTATAGTTATACACGTTTAGGACGGATAGGCAACATAGAAACCATCCATCAAGGTAAAGGAAAAGACATCCTCGAAATTATTATCGATATTTGTCGATTAGTGACATACAATTCTAAGGAATATTTTAAAACTGTCCAAACTGTCAGAAAATTATGTAACTTTGCCGGGATTATTGGGAAAGACAATAAGTTTTTATCTAAAATATTAAAAAATGGCAGAGAAATTATTTGCTGAATTTCCTCCTGTAACCACCCAAGAGTGGGAGGAGGTCATCAACAGGGATCTCAAAGGCGCTGACTACAACAAGAAACTCGTCTGGAAGACAGGTGAAGGTTTCGAAGTACGTCCTTATTACCGCGCCGAAGATCTTCAGGAGGTAAAACACCTCGGCACCCAGCCGGGTGAATTCCCTTATGTCCGCGGTACGAAAGAAGACAACCGCTGGCTCATACGTCAGGATTTCTGCGTATGCGAAGGCTATGACAAGGCAAACGCACACGCCCTCGACGCACTCATGAAAGGGGCCGACTCAATCGGCTTCATCATGAAGGGAGAGGTTTCGGATGCCGATATGGCCGCCCTCCTGAACGGGATAGAACTTTCCGCTGTAGAAGTCAATTTCGTTTCACTTTGCACTGAAGCCCCTGAAACCATCAGGCGCTTCATATCATACGTGGAATCGAAAGGTTACGCCAAGGATGCCATCAGGGCTTCCTTCGATTTCGACCCTATCAGGACACTCAACACCAAAGGTTATTTCTGCAACGACAACGTTTTCGAAACGGCAGCCGAGTGCATAAGGCTTGTCAAAGACTATAAAGGAATAAGGGTAATCGGAGTAAGGCCATACGTTTTCAACGATGCCGGAGCATCCATCACCCAGGAACTCGGATTCGGCCTCGCAATGGGAGTCGAATACATGGACAGGCTGACCGACCTCGGAATAGAGGCTGAAGAAGCCGCCCGCCGCATCAAATTCACTTTCGCCGTAAGTTCCAACTATTTCATGGAAATAGCCAAATTCCGTGCGGCACGCATGCTCTGGGCCAACATCGTCAAAGATTACGGCGTAGAATGCGGATGTGCGATGAAGATGAGGATACACGCGGTTACAAGCGCATGGAACCAGACTGTATACGATGCATACGTGAACATGCTCCGCGACACTACCGAAGCGATGAGCGCCACAATAGCCGGCGTAGATTCGCTCGAAGTGCTCCCGTTCGACCATGCTTTCCAGAAGCCTGACGAATTCAGCTCGCATATCGCACGCAACGTGCAGAACATACTGAAGGAAGAAAGCCACTTCGACAAGGTAGTTGACCCGGCCGCAGGTTCCTATTATATAGAAACCCTTACTGCTTCCATAGCGAAAGTCGCCTGGGACATCTTCAAAAAGACCATCGATGAAGGCGGTTACATCGAAGCCTTCAAGTCCGGGCACGTACAGAAAGAAATCAAGGCCGTTTCGGCAGACCGCGACAAGAAATTCGAAACACGCCGCGCGACAATCCTCGGCACCAACCAGTACCCTAACTTCCTCGAGAAAATCCATGACGGCATCGCCCTCGAAACCGTAAAACGCGGGGCTGTGAAACCGGAAATCAACAGGCCTCAGATTGCCGAGCCTCTGGAAAAATACCGTGCGGCACAGCCGTTCGAGGAATTGCGCTATTCGACCGACAAGAGCGGAAAACAGCCTATGGCCTTCATGCTCACTTTCGGAAACCTCGCAATGTGCAGGGCAAGGGCGCAGTTCGCTTGCAACTTCTTCGCTGTAGCCGGATTCAAAGTTGTCGACAACAACCGCTTCTCGACTATCGAGGAAGGTGTCAAAGCCGCCATCGAGGCCAAGGCCGACATAGTGGTTGCCTGCTCTTCAGATGAAGAATATCCGGAGGCCGTTCCTCAGATTGCTGAAAAATTAGGGGACAAGGCGCTTCTCGTAGTTGCCGGAGGCGAAAACGAAGAACTCATCGCCAAAGGCATCACCCATTTTATCAACGTAAAATGCAACGTTCTCGAAACGCTCAAACAGTATCAGGCAAAAATGGGCATCAAAGAGCTTTAATTTAAAAGGAAAAAGAGATGAAACCGAATTTTAAAGATATCGAATTCAGCAACAAAAGTTGCGCTCACGCCAATACGGCCGAGGCTTCCGTATGGAACACTCCGGAGCAAATCCCAGTGAAGCCGCTTTACACAGCAGCCGACCTTGAGGGCATGGAGCACCTCAACTACGCGGCCGGCATACCTCCGTACCTCCGCGGACCTTATTCCACAATGTATGTCCAGAAACCTTGGACCATCCGCCAGTACGCGGGATTCTCCACGGCCGAGGAATCCAATGCCTTCTACCGCAGGAACCTTGCCGCCGGCCAGAAAGGACTTTCGGTGGCATTCGACCTTGCGACACACCGCGGATACGATGCGGACCACCCGAGGGTAGTGGGCGATGTCGGCAAAGCCGGAGTAAGCATTTGCAGTGTCGAGGACATGAAAGTGCTCTTCGACCAGATTCCTCTCAACAAGATGTCCGTTTCAATGACTATGAACGGCGCCGTGCTTCCTATCATGGCATTCTACATTGTGGCGGGACTCGAGCAGGGAGCGAAACTCGAAGAGATGGCAGGTACCATCCAGAACGACATCCTCAAGGAATTCATGGTACGTAACACCTATATTTATCCTCCTGAATTTTCCATGAGAATCATAGGCGACATCTTCGCCTATACCTCCAAATACATGCCTAAGTTCAACTCGATATCCATTTCCGGTTACCACATGCAGGAAGCCGGAGCTACCTGCGACATCGAAATGGCATATACCCTTGCCGACGGTCTCGAATACCTCCGCACCGGTATCAAGGCAGGCATAGACGTGGACGCATTCGCCCCGAGGCTTTCGTTCTTCTGGGCAATCGGAATGAACCATTTCATGGAAATAGCGAAAATGCGTGCAGCCCGCATGCTCTGGGCGAAGATTGTGAAACAGTTCAATCCTAAGAACCCTAAATCGCTTTCTCTCCGTACGCACTGCCAGACTTCGGGATGGTCTCTTACGGAACAGGATCCGTTCAACAACGTGGCACGTACCTGCATAGAGGCAATGGGAGCCGCCCTCGGACACACCCAGTCGCTGCACACCAACGCACTGGACGAGGCTATAGCTCTTCCTACAGACTTCTCCGCACGTATAGCCCGCAACACCCAGATATACATCCAGGAGGAAACCAATGTATGCCGCAGCCTCGACCCATGGGCCGGCTCATACTATGTGGAATCCCTCACCAATGACATAGCCCACAGGGCTTGGGAGCACATCCAGGAAGTCGAAAAACTCGGCGGTATGGCAAAGGCTATCGAAACAGGTATTCCTAAACTCCGTATCGAAGAGGCAGCGGCACGCAAACAGGCAAGAATCGACTCCGGCCAGGACACTATCGTAGGCATCAACAAATACCGTCTCGACCATGAAGACCCTATCGAAGTGCTTACCATTGACAACACGGCTGTCCGCGAAAGCCAGATCAAGAGACTCAAGGAGCTTCGTGCAAAACGTAACAATGACGCTGTACAGAAAGCCCTCGATGCCATTACAAAATGCGTGGAGACCGGCGAAGGCAACCTCCTCGAACTTGCAGTGGAAGCTGCCAAGGTAAGGGCGAGCCTCGGCGAAATCTCCGATGCATGCGAAAAAGTAGTAGGACGTTACAAAGCAACCATCCGTATGAACACAGGCGTTTATTCATCAGAAGTACATAACGACAGCGAATTCGAGAAGGCAAAGGCAATGGTTGCCGAATTTGCGAAGAAAGAAGGCCGCCAGCCTCGTATAATGATTGCGAAACTCGGACAGGACGGCCACGACCGCGGAGCCAAAGTCGTTGCGACAGGTTATGCGGACTGCGGTTTCGATGTGGATATGGGACCTCTGTTCCAAACTCCGGAAGAAGCTGCAAAACAGGCTGTAGAGAATGATGTACACGTAGTGGGCGTATCTTCACTCGCCGCCGGCCACCTTACACTCGTTCCTCAGATTATCGATGAGCTCAAGAAACTCGGACGTGAAGATATCATAGTCGTTGTCGGAGGTGTCATTCCTCCTCAGGATTACGATGCCCTCTACAAAGCGGGAGCAGCGGCAATCTTCGGCCCTGGAACCCCTATCAGCTATGCTGTAATCAAGATGATGGAACTTCTCAACAGATAATAAATGATTGACATTATGGATAAAGGCCCTATTTCACAATTCATACTCCACCATTACCGCCACTTCAATTCGGCGGCATTGGTGGATGCGGCCAAAGCCTTCGACGAGCACATGAACAAAGGCGGGAAAATGATGCTTGCGATGGCCGGAGCCATGAGTACGGCGGAGCTCGGACTCTCGCTTGCCGAGATGATACGCCAGGACAAGTTCCAGATAGTCTCCTGCTCGGCCAACAACCTTGAGGAAGACATCATGAACCTTGTCGCCCATTCTCATTATTACAGGGTTCCGGGTTACAGAGACCTTACTCCCGCACAGGAGAAAGAGCTTCTCGACAACCACATGAACCGTGTAACCGATACCTGCATTCCTGAAGAAGAAGCGTTCCGCCGCCTGGAACACCATCTGCTCGATGTATGGAAAGACATGCAGGCAAAGGGGGAAAGGCTGCTTCCTTACGAAGTCATGTACAGGTTGCTCCGCAGCGGTGTCCTTGAACAGTATTATGAAATCGACCCTAAGGACAGCTGGGTGCTTGCCGCCTGCGAAAAGAACATTCCGATAGTCGTTCCTGCCTGGGAAGACAGCACGACGGGAAACATCTTTGCGGCACACTGCATCAAAGGCGAACTCGATCCGCATATCATCAAGAACGGAATCGAAACCATGATGTTCCTTACCGACTGGTATAAGAAGAATTCAGGCGGAGAAGGAGTCGGATTCTACCAAATCGGCGGAGGTACGGCGGGAGACTTCCCAATCTGTGTCGTACCTATGATGGAACAGGATTTGGGATGGACCGGCACACCTCTGTGGAAATATTTCTGCCAGATTTCCGACAGCACCACCTCGTATGGTTCTTATTCAGGGGCTGTTCCCAATGAGAAAATCACATGGGGCAAACTCGATGTGGACACTCCGCGTTTCATCGTAGAGTCCGATGCCACAATCGTGGCTCCGCTGATGTTCGCATACATCCTTGGCTGGTAAAAGCCACGCATGCGGAAATACTGCCGCGGAACATTTCCGCTATGCGGGAAATACATAAACAAAAGCACACGTACCGGCTTTCAAACGCAAAACCCTGGCGTGTGCTTTTGTCATTGATAATCTTTCGGTTCAAACCTGACAGTCTGTCGGTTTGAAGACTACAGCCAAATATCTTATTCGTTGGTGAATTCTTCGCTGAACATGAGCTCCGTCCCTATCCCGCCTTCATTGTCGATGCCATAGGCATAGATGACAAAAGTCTCACCTTTCGCCAAATTCGTAAAGGTAAATTCGTCAGAACCGCAAGAACACCAGCTTGAATAGAACCCGTTGGCATCCGCTATCAGTCCGTCCGAAATATATCCCTCTATCAAGGCTTCGATTCCGGCTATTATTTCCTCTTCCGTCGCATCTGCTGAAGTCTTGCTGAAATAATACCTGACCATTTTGTCCGATGGGACAGTTACTACCTTTATCTGATTCAGAACTATGCCGCCGAGCCGGAACTCTACCGAGAATTCCGAAAGATCCCCGCTTTCTGGACTGTGGACGGTTTCATAATAAACATCCGTCACAAATTCACCCGTATCAGGATCTACACCCACACCTATCATATAATAATCGGAATCCGGTATCATCCTCGTATATGGGAAAATCTGCTTTTCTTTCCAGCATAGCGTGTTGAGTGCCTCCGCCACACTCATCTCCATATATACTACAAGTTCATTGACAGTCGCTCTGAAATCTTCATATAACGTTCCGTTGACCATTTCATCGGCACCACCGTATCGCCAATTGACGACAGATTCATCCAATATGATGAAATAATACATTCCCATATCTTCACCTGGGGTTACCGTCACGTTGACTCCGAGCGAATCCGTAAATTCCGGCTCGTAAAGGAACAATGCATCGGCCTGAGGTTCCTGTGTTTTGAATTCCTCGGTGACTATTCCGGAGGTCACGGTAAAATCAGCATCCATTCCTACGGCATACAGCACGTATCCAGTCCCTGCCGAAAGTCCCGTCAGGGTATATTCCGAAGAACCGGATTTCAGCATGCCGGAAAGATATTCGGAAGAGTCGACTCCCATATCGGCAGCGGAAGAACGGATATTCTCAATTTCGTCATTGACAAACTCGGATTCTGAAGCGAAAGCCGAAAATCTTTCTTTCGTGACAGCCCCCGTCAAATAAGTGGCATTTTCCGGATCGGCAGTTATCCTGTAATCGACATCGTACAGACCGGACCCAAGTACTTCCAATGCAATATCAAGTTCATCTCCGCCCTGCCCGTTTTCAGATACGGTAACGATACATACAGCCGATTTTCCGCCGATGGCGGCAGTTATCTCCGTTTCACCGACGGCTTTTGCCGTAACTGTCCCATCCTGGGTGACATCGGCCGTTTCGGGATTGCTGCTTGACCAAACGACGGTACCTTCGGCATTTTCCGGTAAGACAGAAACAGAAAGTACGCGCTCTTCACCTATTGCGAGAGAAAGGCTTTCCGGTTCGACCACGACACTATCCACTTGAACGGACACGTTTTTTTCACAGCCTGCTATTGCCAGGCAGGCTGCGAAGGCAACAAAAAGAAACGTTCTTACAGTTTTCATATCGGATTTATCTTCTTCTTATTACTATTTTAAACTTACAAAATCATCTCCTCGGTCCGTCCCGGCCGGCGCCAAAGCAGCTCCGCCTGTGCGCACCATCGACATAGGGAACCTCGGAATAAGTACAATATCGGAAACAATCTCATATCCCGTAGAGTACTGGCCGACATATCCCATACCGTCCGGAGTGACCGAAGAACCTTCGAACATGAATGGAACCGCAGTTATTACGGTAGAACCGTTTTCACCGTATTCCGCACGTGCAATCTCATCGCCGGTCTGCGCGGCTATCTTCGTATCGGCAGCAGGGGTCATGTCATACATTGCGAAAAAATACAAATCACACGGACGTCCTGTGCCGGTGGTCGCATTGGAAACATACGTGCTCCTGAACGAAAGGGCGCCAGTTTCACTGTCGAAATATACCGGAACTTTAAAATTGCCCCAGATTCCATCCCATCCCTGCATATAAAAAATCTCGTCTACGACAGCCGCACTTATCGAAATATTCCATTTGGCACCCGCATTGGAGCCCGTGATTGACCATTCGCCAATCCATGAATTGTATTCCTGTGAACCTTCTCCTGAAACGGAATCCTCTATAACATGAGTCTCCCTCGTCATTGCGCCGAATGTTCCAAGAGAACTTTCCGCGACTATGCACACCTGGAATTCCTGACCGAGCTCGAAACCGCCGAACACTATCTTTCCTTCGGAATCTTCATCGTCCCGCGAAAACACATAGTCCGCGGTCGTGCCCGTTGTAAGTCTCTCATATATCTCACTGTCAGGGCGGTTGAAACCTGAAGGATTGATTATCAGCATCCTGTAATCAGTAGCATTGCTAAGGTATTCAACATCTACCGCCAGAAGATATTCCAACCCCTGGGGATAACATTCGTATGTATATGAAACTTTCGGATCAGAATATTTTTCCTGTATTATATGCACGACAGCATAGAAATCCTCACCGTCATACACCGTGATTGCACCTGCGCGCGAATTGTTTTCCGTATTCGCCGCAATATCGGCCATAATGACCGTCCCTTTCTCTACGAACGGGTCTATCCAGTCCACATCGCTATCCACTGACAGTCCCGACAGTGATTCCACATAGCCTATGGCGATTCTTGAAATACCGCAATCGACTGGTATCTCCTTAGGCAAAGCGTCGTCCGGCGTGTCACCGGCAGCGAACTGGACAACCTCCACAGTCAAGGATTCATTGCCGCAAACAATCTCCAATGAAACGTTTCTCTGGTTTTCGTCCGTATTTGCGAATACTTCTATAACGACAACATCGCCATCGACAGATGCCTTGCACCAGTCTTCCGATACAGGGGAAACCGAAAGGACATTGTCACCCGCATTGAAAACCGTAAGAGACTTTGAACCGGCATCCGCAGTAAAATAAACCGTATCATCCGTTATATACGGAACCGCGGCCTCTTCCCTTTCGCAAGATTGGAAAATAAGTCCGGACAATAAAAACATTAAATACAATATCTTCTTATTCATTTCTTAATGTCGTATTTTATAAAAATTCGAATTCGGAAGGATCCGCCGCCCCTTCCCTACGGAGAATTTCAGTCTTCCTGATTACACGGCCATAATTGCCCTCGCTGTCTACGGCTACGGAAACGATAGCGAATTCATAATCCCATGTAACAAAGAAATAATGTGTCGGAGATGAGAATCCGTGCCTGTTAAGATACTCTATCACATCGTCATCACTGTATAGCGAAGGATCGGCCCACTCTGCTGCCAGCAAGGCATATCCGAATGATGCCACATCACCTTCGGTGGACACGGCAACCGGAAGAACCGCATAGGCCTCATATCCTCCGAAATCATCAGGGTACAACTCTGCCAAATCGGCACCGTTCCAATACTTGTCATACAATACGGTTACGGAACAATCGCTTGTGACGGCATCGGCGGTAGTATAAATCCGTGAGAATACCATCGGACGCGAATATTCGCCGGAAGAATTAAGCTGAATAGCATATAACTTATATGCCGTCGCCGGTACAAGATTTCCGAAAGTCTTTTCCCTGTAACCATTCACGGCCAGATAAACCTCTACATACTCTGCAAGAGTGCCTACTGCCCCGAGGGAAATATACAGATCCGCCTCTTGCTGTATTGCGGCCTTAATGTCATCTTCTTCCAAGGAAGCGTCCACCAGATCCCAACAATACGGAATTTCATTGTCGGAAGGGGTAACGGAAGCCGTTATGGAACGGGCTTCTATTTCCTTCGCTTCAAATATGAAAGTCATCGGAGGGACCGTAGGATCTTCGGACGTTTCGAATATGAGATTGTATGCATCAGTTACCATCTCGCCGTTCATGTCGAGTCCCACGCAGTATGCCATCTGGGAAGTTTCCGGCTCAAGGTCATCGAAAGAAATTTCCTGACTCCCCGTATAAGCGTAACCTTCGATATAATCTTGAATCGAAACGCCATTTTCCGCCAATCCGTCGATTATGGAAGTCAGCAGGCCCTGCATGCTTTCGTTGGAAAATGCTCCGTAAAGCAATGTGAAGACATCGGGATCAATCAGACCGCATATATATGGAACGTCGTTGTCCGAAGGCACTACTGTCACTACAGCGGAATTGTGTGTCGCCTCTGCCGACAACGAGAATGTGCAGTCAACACGGTTGATTGCGTTTGTCTCGAAATATTCCTTGCATACAACGGTAAGATAATCCAGACTGTCCGTAACTCCGTATCCATAACAATAGTATTCGGTATCAGGAGCAAGGTCTTCAAACACAAGGGACTTGTTGCCTTGCTTGAGGAAAATCCACATCGCTTCCGTTATGGTCAGATCGTAACTTAAAGCATATTGCTGAATAAGTGCAAGATCGGACATGAAAATATCATAATCGCTTCCGAGGGCGTCTATGTACTCTTTCAAATTCACGAAAACCACATACGTCATATAAATCGGGTCCGTAGGTGCTACGGAAACCTTTGCGCCGCGTACACCTGTGCTGTCCACGGTAATTTCAAGTCTTTCCGAAGTCAGGCTTGCCTGGTCTACCGAAACCGATACGGGCTCGGCCGTCCCGTATTCGAATCTAAGGGTTGCAGAACGCGGAACATCCGAAATGTTGGGTTCGGCAACTATTGATACCGTATTTTCCGAAACCTCCGACACACTCAGCCATTCTTCCGAAGGGATGACAGACACCATGCCGCTTTCATCGGAAGCATTGAAAACCGCATACTGCAAATCATAATCGCCGCCAAGGACAGGAACGGAAAGAGTGTCAGGTGAGATAAGTGTCAAAATGGGCTCTTTTCCTGTCCCTCCAGTCTCCGCCGTCTGGATGACTTTTACGGAATCCTTATCTCCGGTCACCGAATAACCGACGGTTATCGAGGTTTCCCTTTGGCTTCCGCTGTCATTTTCCTCCACGATGAAACTCACCTTTCCATACTCGCCGCAATACAGACCTTTTATCCAATCCGCACCGCATTCCGCATAGACGGAACCGCGTGAAGCAAAATTCTCTATTGTATAAGATATCGTATATTCACCGCCCGCATAATCGGCTATGATATCAGACCCGTCTTCTATACGAAAAATTTCATTCGCCGCCGGTTCATCCGTACACGATGGTATAAGAACGGATAAAAGCGATACGACGGTCAAAAACTGAAATGAATGCAATAATTTTCTCATATGCTTGTACCTTTACTTGCCTGTCCAATGTCCGTTTTCTCTATCTTTCTGTTTATTGTTACAGTGACAGCCTCATTCTCCAAATCTGCCGAATAAGGCTTTACCGATGCACCGGCCGACATTATGCCCGGATCGAAATCACTGACAGGAGAAACCCCGTCTTCGGTAATGGTATGCTTGGCCCTGAATATCGGACCAAAATTCCCTTCCTTGTCATAAGCGACTCCAAGATATGTGAACTCTCCGTAGCTTAACCAATAAGGCGAAGGCTGGGACTCACCCATCTCCAACAGTTCGCCCAAAATGATATCGTCCGGATAAGTCTGGATGTCGGTTATATCGCCGTGGGAAGCCAGATAATAATAACCTTCCGCAGATTCATTTACCGTGATTATGCTCGGTACCAAAGCCATTCCCGGAACACCCGGGATCGAAGGATACTGGGCATTCACTTCCTGGGAATCGAAATACTTGTCGAAAGTGACCTCTATTGCAGCATCGGACAATTTTTCCTCTAAAGTGGTGAAAGTATCCCCGAACATGATATCGGTAGCATAATCGCCGTCTTCCGTTATACCGAAAGAGTATAGCACGTACTCCGTATCACTCTCAAGCGTATTGTATTCATATGCATCGTTTCCCCTTAATGCAAGCAGGTTGGCCATGAAATCATTGAAATCGGAAGCCTGTCCAGCTTCGATATAGGAGTCTGCAGTATTCTTGATTATCTGTTTTACATAATCGGCATCTGTGCCAGCAGGTACCACATCATAAAAGTATTTGACTGTATTGTCCGAAGGGTAAGTTTCGACGTATGCTCCGCGTGAGGTTATCCGGCTGATCTTGTATGAAACCGTAAGTTTTGAAGCATCTCCCGGCTTTCCAGTCCAAAAGGCCTCATAACCTGCCTTGGAGACCACCATGCCTTCATAATCCAAAGCGGCTGCGAATACTACATACTCGGTTTCAGGTTGCAGATTGCCGAAATCGTAAGTGTCTTCATCGAACGAACCGAGCTTTTCGATTACATACTCAGGAGAAAAACCGAAAGAAGCGTATTCCGCAAAAATATCGGCTATAAAGTCCGATACGAATTCATCAGGTTCTTTGCTGCGGAAATCATAACCCTCCGTCAAATCGAAATAGAAGGGGATTTCAGGATCCGATGCCTTTATCTTTGCATGGGCTACAAATCCTTCGCATTGTATATCGAACGTAAAAGTCACGTCTATTAGCTCAATCACATCCGTCATGAAACAGGCTTTGCATATATCGGTAAGCCTTTCGCCGTAAATATCCGTCCCGTATACATAAAAATAATATTCCTGCCCTTCTTCGAGGCCGACGACCTGTATGTCTTTCTCGCCTACCGATCCGAAACGCATCAATACTTCGGACAAGGATATGCCGTATGCTTTGGAATAATCGTTGAAATACTCAAGATCATACCTGTAAAGACTTTCATCATCACCGAGTTCATCCACCAATGCCTTCGGCCTCGACAGCGCGATATACCTCATTTCTGAATCGGCCGGCTTTACATGGGCTGTCACCGATACAGCCGTAGGATTTATATCCGAAATTGTAAAATGCTCACTTACAACCGGCTCGTTTTTTTCGGCTCCATCCTGAATAATCGTGACTACAAGGTCCTCCGCTCCGGGATATGCAATCACCACTTCTCCTTCGCGCGAATCTTCTAAAGTATTTTCCAGAACGGAAAACGCTATGACACCTTCGGTTTCCACATCAAACCCTTTAATCCATACGCTTTCTTCCGTTGAAACGGTTATCTCTCCGGAAGCCGGATTAATAAGAGAATAATTTATGACAGTATCACAACGGGAAGCCGGAACGTACATACTGTCCGCCGACTGCAATTCAAGTATGGGATCATCAACGGCAGGTTCTACCGGGGAACACGAAGAAAACATAAAAAACAAAGGCAATGCCGCCATCATAAGGACGGCATTGCTTGAAAAGTAATTCATTTTCATTTATTTCTCTCGAAAAAAAACAATCTGATTACGCTAATTTATTATTTGAAACGGAGTTTCATGACCGCTACCACATTGGATGATTGCATCCTGCTATAAGTAGTGGGGGCGCCCGCAACGAAAGCCCAGGCATAAGTCGCATCCGATTCAATGCAGCTCCATACCATTATAGGCAGATTTCCCGAACCGTTGGCAGAGAGAGTAGCATTTACCGCACTGCTCTGGGAATACAGTTCTTCAAGTTCCACCAATGTCGGAAGATACCATAAGTCGCCTTTGCCCCTGCACCATTGCATGGCAGGATAGTTACCGATCTCTCCCGCGTTTTCAATATCGTCGGTTACAGATTTGCCATCGGCCAGCTCGACATCGGTACATTTCAGTTCCAGATCGTATAAAGAATACTGTCTATAGATATTTTCTACCATGGAAACCACTTTTATGAAATCTTCACCCACTTGAAAAACAACACCTTTGCCGTATTGCGGTACATCGAACAACTCACCTACGGTCCAGTCCGTCTTGATATCGGCTATAGGGTCATCACCCGAATCCGCTCCGCTCACTTTTACAGAACATACCGCAGTACGCTGGCCTGCAGCCGCTACAATAGTCGCACTGCCTACGGCTACGCCGGTAACTACTCCATCGTCACTTACCGTTGCAATGGCATTGTCGGAAGACGACCATGTAACAGTCTTGTCTTCAGCATTTTCTGGAAGGACAGTCGCCGTAAGCGTGAAGGTTTCGCCGATTTTTATTTCGATTGATTCTTCACTGACAGTGACAGATTCGACAGGGATGGACGCAGAAGACACTGTAACATCGCAGGTAGCCGTTACCCCGCCTGCTTCCGCAGTGATTGTCGCCTTGCCTTCAGATAAGGCGGACACATTCCCCTCATCATCCACGGACACGATTTCGGAAGCCGAAGACGACCAGGTCACAGTCAGCCCGGAAGCTTCTTCGGGAAGGACTGTTGCCTCGAGCCTGAAAGTCTCCCCTACTACAAGTTCCGCTTCCGTCTTGTTCAACTCCACAGATTCCACTTCAATATCCTTTTCATTTACCGTTACGGTACATTCATCCGTTACACCATCGCAATCAGCGGTAATCACGGCATCGCCGGCCGCTACGGCAGTCAAAACACCTTCCTCAACAGTTACTATCGCTTCATCGGATGAAGACCACACTACAGACTTGTTCTCGGCATTTTCCGGGACATATCCGACACTCAGGGTATCTTTGTCCCCTACGGTCATAACGACATTGTCCGGAGTTACCGCTATGGATTCGACAAGTACCTTTTCCGGCTCATTTTCTTTGCATGCGGCCAATAGCAATATCGACATTGCCGCCATTAAAAACCTTTTCATCGTATCATTGTTTACAATTAATTAATAATCAATTCATGACAATCATTCGGCGACAAAGCCTACGGCCAACAAAGAAGTGGTCAAAGTACCGTCATAACCGCAACCGTAAGCTATTGCATAGTACTTTTCTTTGGCAGGCACTACGGAAGCTCCCGCAAAATCGCCGGTCTTAAGGAACGCGCCCAGATACTCTTCGAATGAATAGCCATACATCTGAGCCATCATGGCCAAGGTAGCATAATACTCTTCGACAAACTGCTCGTCGGTGCGTCCTTCATAAAGCGTGGCCTGTGTCATAAAAGGGAAATAAACCATTTCCTTGTCCGTAGGATACCAGGCAATCTGGACATACCTTACATCGTCCTCATCAAAAAAACGCTCTACCACTATACGGAAATTTTCATCTTCGCCCATTGCGACAGCATCGATGACCGTAACGGTACATATTGCATCATATCCTCCTGCAGAGGCGGTTATTTTAGTCTCGCCCACGGCAACGGCTGTAACGACACCGCCCGATACGGTTGCGACTGCTTCATTTGAAGAAGTCCAGACCACAGTATTGTCGCTCGCATCCTCGGGAAGGACGGTGGCGGTCAGGGTATCGGTCTCTCCGATAAAGAGTTCCAGCCCTTCTGCATCAAGAGTGACGGATTCAACCGGGACAGAAGCGGCAGATACCGTAACGCTGCATTCATCCTTTGCATCGCCGCATGCGACTGTCACTACGGCATTGCCTTCAGCCACGGCGGTAATCGTACCTTCCTGATCTACTGTAACGACAGTCTCATCCGAAGAAAACCAGGAAAGTTCCGCACCGGCCGGAGACACGGATACTTCCAACTTATAAGTTTCACCTGCTTGCAGAGAAACCTCCGATTTGCTCAAGTCAACCGAAAAGGATTGTTCCCCTTTTTCGCAAGACCACACAAGACAACACACAGATGCCATTACCGGCAAAATGCCTTTCACTAAAGAAAACCTCATCATATTTTTGAATATTTAAAATCCAAATTGCATGTGAAATTACAAAATATTTCCAGCCAGGCCTGTTCTGCCGATAAAATCAGGGAAAGATAAAATAGTACATAATTTATACATTTCTCCATAATATACTGACAATCTGGAAAGTAATCAGGACATACATCATGACTTAACACGATACGGAGCATGGGCTGGAAATCAGCCCATGCTCCGTATCGTGCGGGCGAAGGGACTCGAACCCCCACGCCTTCCGGCACCAGATCCTAAGTCTGGCTTGGCTACCAATTACAACACGCCCGCAAAAAGAATTACAAAGATAACAAATCTTTTATTACACCGACAATATCTGTCGGAATTTAGTTAGTGGAATACTCATTTTTTCACGAACTTCACTACCGCCCACTCATCCTTCAAACTGTCGGAGACATATTCAAGCCCGCAGCCTTCCGCCGCAGCAACAATCATCGGAATGTCATCTGCATAGAAACCGCTCACAAGCAGGGTGGCACCGGCAAGCATCGCCTTTGAATACGCTCCCATATCAGACATCAGTATGTTACGATTGATATTCGCCAGGACAATGTCGTATTTTTCCACATTCCCTATCGACGAAGCATCGCCGCACCTCACGGAAACATTGTCAGCGACATTGTTGAGTGCGAAGTTTTCAAGTGCTGAATCCACGGCTACATCGTCTATATCTATGGCGTCTACAGGAGACGAAGCACCCATCATGACGGCAAGTATTGCAAGTATGCCTGTACCGCACCCCATATCCAATACTCTCTTGCCGAAAACGGATTCATTCATAAGCGAAGACACCATGAGATAAGTCGTCTGATGATGTCCTGTGCCGAAAGCCATTTTAGGGTCTACTGTTATAGTATATAAGGTATCGGGAAGATTTTTATGGAATGTCGCCTTTACTGTACATTTCCCATCAACGACAATCGGACTGAAAGAAGCCTCCCAAATAGCATTCCAATTCTGCTCTTGGACCGGAACATGCGTTTCAGTTACTGAAAAATGACCTTTGAAAACCGTAAGGGCGGAGGAAAGTGCCCGTTCATCGAACCTGTCCGTTCGGATATATGCAAAAAGGAAAGGAGCCTCGGTACAAAACGATTCGTAACCGAGAGATTCTATTTCAGCCACGACCCAATCTGCATTATCTTCAGTAAAGGGAGAAAGGCTCATCCTGACTTCCGTATATTCCATAAAAAGACATTATCTGAATGATTTTGCTATCGACAGGAAATCTTCTGCTTTAAGGGAAGCACCTCCGATCAGACCTCCGTCTATGTCCTTGCAGGCAAAAAGTTCCTTTGCATTCGAAGGCTTGCAGCTCCCTCCGTACAGTATGGATACACTGTCGGCGGCAGATGCGAACTTTTCCGCAATGGTTGCACGTATATGTCTGTGCATTTCCTGAGCCTGATCGACCGTAGCGGTCTTTCCGGTCCCTATGGCCCATACCGGCTCGTATGCCACTATTACATTTGAAACCGACTGCTGCGGGACAGTATAAAGCACATTCCTTATCTGTCCGTCCACGACACTGAAATGTTTTCCGGCTTCCCTTTCAGCAATGGTTTCGCCGACACAGAGAATAGGTATCAGTCCTTCTTTCATGGCCAGAGCCATCTTCTGCACGAGCTTTTCGTCCGTTTCACCATAATATTGCCGCCTTTCGGAATGGCCCAATATGACATAGCCGCTACCTGCCGACCTCAGCATGGCAGCCGAGACTTCACCCGTATATGCTCCGCTTTCCCGGTCAGCACAGTTCTGTGCGGCAAGACCGATGCCGCTGCCCGAAATGACATCCGCCACCTTTGTTATATGAGTAAACGGCACGCCGAGTATGAGTTCAACATCCGACGGCTTTTCGGAAATTCCCGCCAATACATTTTTCGCAAGTTCCACACCTTCCGGAACTGTCGTGTTCATCTTCCAGTTGCCCGCAACGATTTTCTTCCTCATGACAAAACTATATTGATTAAAACCATATATTGATTCCGATGCAAATATACGCAGAAGCCGAGAGCAGAGCAAATGAATTTATTCAAATTGCTATGCCGAGGCGCAACAGTATTTCTGCCGCAGGCAAATATACGCAGAAGCCGAGAGCAGAGCAAATGAATTTATTCAAATTGCTATGCCGAGGCGCAACAGTATTTCTGGCCGTCAGGCCAAATATACGCAGAAGCCGAGAGCAGAGCAAATGAATTTATTCAAATTGCTATGCCGGCAGGATAAAAAAGAAGACGGCTGGAATTCAGCCGCCTCCCCCTAATTATTATTTTCCTTTAAGACAAACCCTCAGGCTCTGTAACCTTTTTCCTCGTACAGTTTCTTCACTGCATTGGCAAGCCTGCAAATGCCTTCGTCTATCTTTTCGTCCGAAGCATACGAGAAGTTGAGCCTCATCGAGTTCTGTCCGCCGCCATCACAATAGAATGAAGTACCGAGCACGAATGCGACGTTTTCCTTGATGGCGATATTGAACAGTTCCAGGGTGCTCAAGCCTTCAGGAAGTGAAACGAGAAGGAACAGTCCGCCTTCCGGATTGGTCCAGGTAACGCCTTTAGGCATGTAGCGTTCGAGGGCTTCTATCATCTTGGACTTCTTCACGCGGTAAAGGCTTGTGATGTTTACAAGATTCTTGTCGAAATGTCCTGAAGCGAGATATCTTTCCGCAATCATCTGCGACATGATAGGTGTACAGAGGTCGGAGCACTGTTTGCCGACAATCAGACGGTTGATTACTTCGTCCGGACCGATTACCCAACCTATACGGAAGCCTGGAACGAAAGTCTTGGAGAAAGTACCCAGCTGTACAACACGGCCGTCTGTATCGAGGCTGAGGATTGTAGGTACAGGTTCGCCTTCGAATCTGATATCCCTGTAAGGGCTGTCCTCTATAATAATCATATCGTGTTTGCGGGCAACCTCGAGAGCCAGTTTCCTTTCTTCGAGAGTCATGGTCGTTCCGGAAGGATTCCTGAAGTCAGGAACGAGGTAGATATACTTAGGCTTGCGGCCCTGCGCGGTAAGGTCGGTTATGACCTTGTCCATTTCATCGTAGCTCTTGAAGCCGACAGGTTCGCCCTGCTCTGCATAAATGGCCTGAAGGGCTCCGAGATAAGAAGGCAATTCGCAAAGAACAGTATCGCCCGGATCGACGAAAATCCTTGCAACAAGGTCGAGAGCCTGCTGAGAAGCCGTAGTGATGAGGATGTTCTTGATATCGACATCAACGCCCTGCGTACGCTTTACCATCTTTGCAAGTTCCTTGCGGAGTCCCGGATGTCCCTCGGTCGTGCTGTACTGCAACGCCTTGGCAGGACATTCGTTCATGATATCCATCATGATCTGTTTCAAATCCTCGACAGGGAAAGTCTCGGCATTAGGAAAACCGCCTCCGAAAGATATGACATCGGGGCTCGTGATAACGCTAAGAAGATCCCTGATTGAAGATCTTCTCATGTTCAATGCGTTTTTTGATAAGATTTGTTGTATATTTACACTCATTATCTAAGATTTTATTTTGGATGCAAAAATAATAAATTGTAAGCATTTCCAAACAAAAACTTTGTTTTTTTGAAGCATTTTAAAAGAGTGTTTAAAGAATCATAAGAAAATTACAGAATACACCATAAGAAAACTCAAATATCATTCATATGAAGAAGCTTTTCCTCATAGACGGACATTCGTTGATTTTCAAAATGTACTACGCATTCCTGCGCAGACCGATGATTAATTCCAAGGGCGAAGACACATCGATATTATTCGGATTCACCAAATACATACTCGAACTCATCGGAAAAGAAAACCCCACGCATCTGGCGATAGCTTTCGACCCTCCCGGGAAAACTTTCCGCCACGAGCTTTTCCACGACTACAAGGGCACGCGCAGCGCAACGCCGCAACCCGTAATCGACGCACTCGGTCCGCTTGTAGACATCTGCCGCGCCCTGAGGATACCTGTGCTCATGGAACCGGGGTACGAGGCCGACGACGTAATCGGTTCCTTTGCGACCTCCGAAGCGGAGAACGGCTTCGAAGTATACATGGTGACAGTCGACAAGGACTACGGCCAGCTGCTGGGGGAAAGGATTTTCCAATACAAGCCGGGAAAATCGGGTAATGAAAACGAAATAATTACCGCGGAAATGCTCTGCCGGAAATACGGCATCGACAATCCGGCACAATTCATAGACATACTTACGGTCTGGGGGGACACCTCTGACAACATCCCGGGGATAAAAGGCATCGGGGAAGTCGGAGCGGCGAAACTCGTATCGCAATTCGGCTCCATAGAAGGGATTTATGCCAACCTCGACAAACTCAAGCCGAAACAGAAGGAAGCATTCGAGGAGGCGAAGGACAGGATAGGCTTGAGCCGCAAGCTTGTCGAAATCAAGAGGGACCTGCCGGTGAACGTGCCGGAAAAAGAGCTGGAAACCTCCCTTGAGTACGGAAGCGAGACAAAAAAGATTTTCGACAGGTACGAATTCGGTTCCCTGGTAAAATATTTTCCGGCATACATGTCGCAGGAGCCCGCACCTGCCGTCACCCGGGAGACAATCGAATGCAATCCTTCACCGCTCGAAACTGTCGTGTCAGAAGCCTCCAAATCAGGGCATGTCGCAGTATCCGCGAAGGACGGGAAGATTGTCATTGCCGCCGGAGAAAAGACAAAATACGTATCGGAAGTAAATTTTCCTTTAAAGGACAAAGACGACACCTATATATTATTGGGAAAAATATTTTCCGACCCCGGAATAACGAAGACCGGATTCGACATGAAAACCGCCTGCAAACTGCTTTTGGCGGAAAATATCCGCATCGGAGGCGAAATCCGCGACATAGAGATAATGCATTATCTTTCAGACCCCGAAATGAGCCACAAGGCGGAAATGATTATCCAGGGATGCACCGGAAAGAAGATTTCGGACTACACGCTTTCGGGTTTCGGAGCCCCGGCACAGGACGATGGCGAAGCTCCGGACCTTTTCAACCAGAAAACCGAAACGGCAGACATATCCTCGATGGCCGCCGAAGCCATACTGTCGGAAAAAGCCGGAAAGGTTCTCTCGGAAAAACTCGCGAAGGACGGAATGACCAACCTCTACAACGATATCGAAGAACCTCTTATAGAGGTCCTTGCCGACATGGAGCGCCAGGGAGTCAAGGTGGACATCGGGCAGTTGCAGCAATACCGCAGGGAACTTGAAAAGGAGATGCTTGCAATCGAAAGCGAAGTCAGGGAAATTGCGGAAGAACCGTCCCTGAACCTGTCTTCCCCGAAACAGCTCGGGGTCGTATTGTACGAGAAAATGAACCTCAATCCGAAAATAAAGGCCAACGGGAAGAACAATTATCCTACGGACGAGGAAACCCTCAACGGCCTTCTCGACAAAAGCCCGATAATCCAGAAAATATTGGATTTCAGAGGATTGAAAAAACTTATATCCACATATATCGATCCTCTTCCGGCGCTGATGGGCACGGATGGCAAGCTGCATACCACCTTCAATCAGGCGCTTACCGCCACCGGAAGGCTGAGCAGCTCCAGGCCGAACCTGCAAAACATCCCCGTACGTACAGACAAGGGCAAGGAAATCAGAAAGGCCTTCGTGCCGTGCAGGCCGGACGGATACATACTCTCGGCCGATTATTCCCAGATAGAGCTCAGGATAATGGCGCATATCAGCTGCGACCGGCACCTTGTGGAAGCGTTCAGGAACGGCGAAGACATACACGCCATGACAGCCGCAAAAATCTTCAAGACCGACCCGGGTTCCGTCACGAAAGAGCAAAGGCGCAGGGCCAAGACGGCCAACTTCGGAATCATGTACGGGATTTCCGCATTCGGGCTCTCGCAGAGGCTCAGGATTCCGCGCTCGGAATCGAAAGAACTCATAGAAGAATATTTTGCCAATTTCAAAGGAGTCGAAGCCTACATAAAGGACTGCATAGCAATGGCCCGCGAAAAAGGTTATGTCGAGACCCTTTTCGGACGGCGCAGATATCTTCCTGACATCAACTCCAAGAACAACACAGTACGCTCGCTGGCGGAAAGGAATGCCATAAACGCCCCTATCCAGGGGACGGCAGCCGATATCATCAAACTCGCGATGGTAAGGATATTCCGCAGGATGGAGCGCGAAGGCTTCGAAAGCAGGATGATATTGCAGGTACATGACGAACTTGTTTTCGACACTGCTGCACATGAAGCCGAAAGGCTCGCCTCACTTGTGAAAGAAGAGATGGAGGGAGTTGCAAAATTATCCGTACCTTTGACCGTCGAATGCAACTGGGCATCCAATTGGCTGGACGCCCACTGATACGGGCAGCATAAACCGACCATCAGCATGGGAAAGAAGACTTTAGGGGATAAGGATTTGATAATAAAGGCATTGCAAAACGACCAGAATGCCTTCAGAATGCTTTACGAGAAGCATAAGAACGGCCTGTATGTCCACATATCCAAATACGTCCAGGGAAAAGAGGACATCGAAGACCTTTGCCAGGAAAGCTTCAAGAAGGCATTCGAACAATTGCCTTCCTACAATCCTGAATACAAATTCACGACATGGCTGTACAGCATCGGGGCGCATACGGCCCTCGATCATCTGAAAAAACAGAAAAACGACGTCTTTGCCAGTTCCGTAGACCATCAGGCCGAAAACGGCGAAATGGTATCCCTGACCCCCGAGGAGGAAATGGTAATAGTCGAGATGGCGGAAGAGGTGAAAAAACACCTGAGTTCATTGCAGGACATATACCGTAAACCAGCCGAACTGAGATTCCTCAAAGAGTACGGTTACGAGGAAATCGCAAAGGAACTCGGACTGCCGCTCAATACCGTAAAAATCAGGATAATGAGGGCGAAAGTAGCATTGATAACCATGCTGAAAAGATAGACAGAACGGCCGGAACATGGCACTTCCGGCAAGACAAATAACTTAACAAAAACACACCGATATGGAACACACCGGGGCCGAAGGGGCCGGAATCGTATTCAAATATTTTCCCGAAATGGATGCCGGGAAACGCCAGGCCATAGAAGGGCTATGGGCCTCATATTCCGACTGGAATTCGAAAATCAACGTAATATCACGCAAGGACATCGATTACCTGTACTTGCACCATGTACTGCACTCCCTTGCCATAGCCGCATTCCTGCGTGAAAAATACCCCGATTTTTATGCCAGGGCCCTTGAACCCGGCGGGACGGACATCACCATGCTCGACTTTGGCACCGGAGGAGGTTTTCCGGGAATCCCTCTCGCCATTCTGCTCCCGGGGGTGAATTTCACCTTATGCGACTCGGTAGGCAAAAAGATAAAAGTCGCCCAGGCGGTGGCCGATGCCGCCGGACTGAAAAATGTCGTCACGGCCAATGTCAGGGGCGAAGAACTGAAAGGCCGCTACGATTTCGTCATATCCCGTGCAGTGACTTCGCTGGATACGTTCTTGCGCTGGATCAAAGGAAAATATACCAAAGGCATAATCTACCTGAAAGGCGGCGACATGGTGGAAGAACTCACAAACGCCGCAAAGATGAACAGGCTCCTTATGAGCAACATTTCCGCCATTCCGATAGACAAATGGTTCTCCGAAGAGTATTTTTCAGAGAAAAGGGTAATTTTTATTTGCAAATAGGATTAAAAACATTACCTTTGCAGTCCGTTTTTGCGCGCTCGCAATCCATAGCCGGAACAAGACAGCGCATTATCAGTGATAATAAATAAAATAAATAGAGATGAAAAGAACATACCAACCTTCCAAGCGCAAACGCCGCAACAAACACGGCTTCCGCGAGCGCATGTCCTCTGCCAACGGACGTCGCGTATTGGCTTCACGCCGCCGTCATGGCAGAAAGAAACTCACTGTATCTTCAGAAGACAGGTTCTAAAAACATCGGCCGGGGGAAAACCTCCGGCCGGATTTTTTTACACCACCACCGAGCACGGCAATGTGCCTTACAACGCGCTCCAGGCATGGTTCATGTGCGCGGTGGTATCACAGTTCCCTGTTGGCCCTCCTGATGACGGAAATCGTGGTCGCATCATCATCGTAAACGGAATAAAAACCCTGGGGTTCATGGGCCGGATCGCCACTGAAAGCGTCCCCCGGCAGCCATTGCCCGTGTGTGCGCGGAGCCATTCCTCCCCAGGCCCAGAAATTACAGCCCGCGATGCAGCCCCCGGAGGAAGCACTCTCGATTACGAGCCCGCAGATATACTCATAATACCTGTCACGCGCCGCGACCAACGTACCCCGCTCGAACGAAAAGCCGTCCCGAGGATAGCCGAACTCCTCTATCACCAATGGTTTTCCGACAGAACGGACTACCGGAAGATGTGCTTCTATGTATTTTTCACTTTCCGAAATCGCAATCTCCACGCTGTCGAGATTTTCCTTCGTCACCCAATTCCAGTTATACGGCCAGATGTGGATATTGAAATAATCTATTTCGGGAATGGAATGTATCCTGGCAAACAGGTCCATATCAACCTCGCAGCCATACAGGCCTTCACTGCCAGTTGAAACCATGTGATTGGTGTCCAATGACTTGATCAGGGAAGCGCTTTCCTCCACCCACCGGGCAAAAGCATCCTTATTGGCCGAGGAAAATGGCCGCGGTTCATTGCATATCTGCCATGAAAATATGGCCTCGTCCTCGGAATAGGGCTCCCCGGTCACCGTATTTATCCTCGAAACGATTTTACGCAGATGGTCATAATACATCCCGACAGCCTCTTCCGATTCGTAGAACTGCGTAAGAAAATCGCAATAGTCCTTCCACGGGAGTTCCGACGAGAGCGGAGCCGTACCGAAACCAGCCCATTCGAGATACTGTCCGAAACCGCCCGACCATTCCCACGAATTGGTAAGGTATAGCACGGCTTTCATGCCTCTCCTGCCCAAATCCGCCATCAGATAATCAAGTCCTTGCAGCAAAGTATCATTATACACGCCCGGGGAGGTCTGCATGACAGGCTCGAACTTGGTCCTTACGCCATGCGGGCCGTCCGACCCCACTATCACCCTTATGTTGTCCACACCCATTGCCTGAAGGCTGTCAAGTTCCACGGCCAGCCGTTCCCGGTCTCCCCCCTCGCCTTCGGAAGCGAGCAACGCTGCATACCACATATTGGCGCCTATGAAATAATAGGGTTTCCCGTCCTTGACGAATTTTCCTTCCTCTACCTTAACGAAATCCGCCCCGCCGCGGCCCATATTCCCGCATGAGCCTGAGACAAGACACAGACACAGCAGGATTGCAACAAGTTTCAAACCTTTCATGACCTTTATCGATTAGTACAAGGCAAAAGTATAAATTTTTCCTATCTTTGCAACTCGTCAAAAGCGAGTTTATCCTAAAAAACGGGTTTTATGGGCAAAAACATTTTCAAAAACTGGATAGTGAAGAATCTATTGTCGGCAATACTGGCCATCGGACTGCTGATTGCCGGAGCCATAATATTCCTGAACATTTATACACGGCACGGCAAAGAGCTTGAAGTCCCTGATTTTTACGGGATGAGCATCGCCGAAGCAACTGCCGGGGCGGCGCTTAACGACATGACGGTCGAAGTGATCGACTCCATATACGTGTCCGGACTGAAGCCTGGAGCGGTATACAGGCAGGTTCCGAAAGCAGGCAGTGCAGTAAAGAAGGGAAGGAAAATAAGGCTCACGATAAACGCATATATGCCGAAAACCGTCCTTATGCCTAATCTCGAAGGGCTTTCGATGAGACAGGCGCGGGCGGAACTTTCCACGATAGGCCTGAATACGGGAAAACTGATATACGAAAAAGACATTGCTACCAACAATGTGCTTGGACAGATGCACAAAGGCAGGGAAATCGCCCCTGGAAGCAGGATACGTACCGGCTCCACAATAGACCTGGTTTTAGGCCTCAACCCTTCCGACAACGCCACATTCATACCTGACATGCTTGGAATGAACGCACGCAATGCAGTGGAACTGTTGCTGGAAAGTTCACTCAATATCGGGGAAATCATATACGACAACACTGTAAGGACAAACGAAGATTCCATAAAGGCAGTGATATACAAACAGATACCTGAACCGTCCGAATATTCCATACCTTTTGGGGCCGAAGCCATAATCTACCTTACGACCGATATTTCGAAAATACCGGTAAGGACCGAAGATGGTGAAAACGCATTGTCTGACGAAGAAAACGACTGACGGCAATGAATGATATATTCGATGGGTTGGAAGGGACGGACGGCCTTGATGAAGGGCTCGAAGAAGGGCTCGAAGAAGGGCTCGACATCTTCGGAAAGGAAGAAGGCCAGGCGGGAATGTTCGAGCATTTCAGGCTTGCCGTAGACAAAGGCCAGTCATTGATGCGCATAGACAAATACCTCGCATCGCATCTGGAGAACACTTCAAGGCACAGGATACAGCTTGCCATCAAGCAGGAATTCATCCGGGTAAACGATGAAACAGTAAAATCCAATTATATAGTAAAACCCGGCGACATCATCACGCTGATGATGCCATACGAAAGGCACGAATGGGAAATCAGGCCGGAAAACATCCCTTTGAACATAGTCTATGAAGACGAAGACCTGATTGTCATAAACAAGGAACCCGGCCTTGTCGTCCATCCCGGACACGGACATTTCAGCGGCACGCTCGTGAACGCCCTTGCATGGCATCTCGGCATGGACACGGACGGAAATTACGATGAAAGGCTCGGAATCCTGGTACACAGGATAGACAAGGACACGTCAGGGCTGATAGTAGTCGCAAAAAACGATGAAGCCCAGCTGGGACTGGCAAAACAGTTCTTCGACCACAGCATCGAAAGAAGGTACATCGCCATCGTATGGGGGAATCTGAAAGAAGACAGCGGCACCATCACCGGGAATATCGGGCGCGACCCCAACGACCGCCTGCGTTTCAGGGTTTTCGAAGACGGCGACAGAGGAAAACACGCCGTGACCCATTACAGGGTGCTCGAACGTTTCGGCTATGTGACGGTAGTCGAGTGCAAACTTGAAACCGGCCGCACACACCAGATAAGGGTGCATTTCAACCATATCGGACACCCGCTTTTCAATGATGAGCGTTACGGAGGAAATAAAATCCGCGAAGGGACGATTTATTCAAAATACAGGCAATTCATCGAGAACTGCTTCGCAATCCTCCCGAGACAGGCCCTTCATGCCAAGACCCTCGGATTCGTCCATCCACGCACAGGCGAGGAAGTGTTTTTCGACAGCCCGCTTCCCGAGGACATGACCGCCCTCATAGAAAAATGGAGGAGGTACGTTACCTCCGCGGTGGAGGCCCCATAGGGCCGCGGCTACCGCCGCCCCCCATACCGCCGAAGTCTCCGAAACGGTATGTCAGCGATATCATTATGTAACGTCCGAGAGTATTGTTCCTAGTATCCTGGACATAGTTGTCCGTAGTGGTACGGTAGACGTTCCTCGACTGGTTCAATATGTCATACATCCTTATTGAAAGGGTGAACTTGTCCTTGAACAGCAGTTTGTCTATATGGGCGTTCCATATCAGCTGAGGCTCGTTGAAGCCTTCGTCATAACCTATATAATAATTGTACCTCGCATCGGTGGCTATAGTAAAGCCGAGAGGAAGGCTGTATGTCACCGAGGCGTTCACATTGTTGTTCCATGTCGTGGTATTCTGTTCGTTGTTTATCGAATACCAGGCCTGGTTATACCTTGCACGGGCCCCCAAAGTCACCTCAAGTTCGTCATTCCTGTAAGTAAAACGGAGCATCTGCGAAACGGAAAGTGAATTGGTCTTGTTCTTCACGAAAGACTGACCGTCCGCGAAAGCCTCATGGAATTCGGCTATGAAATCCTCATAAACGAAGTCTTCAGTATTGATTTGCATGTCCCATGCACCGACATAACTCGTCGAATTGGAATACCTTGCATTTGTAAAGGCTGAAACCGAAAAATCCGACTTCGCTATAGGGGAATTTATCATGAATCTCAGATTGGCCGAATAAGTCCCTTCCGAGTTCACCGGAATCGAATACTGCACTCCGGCGGCATCGTACCATGTGGCGTTTATGATACTGTTGGATGTATAATTTCCGCCGAGCATACCGTTAAGTGTCAGGAAAGTCTCTTTGTTGCTGTACCTGAAATGGGCCCTGAGCATGTGGTTGAATGTCGGATTCAGCCCGTTGTTACCCAGAGTTATGAGCAGGGGGTTAGATACGTTCATGGACGGTTGCAGCTGTGTCGAGGACGGCTGGTCGGAATACCCCATATAGAAAAGCCTGAAGAAAGTCCCGTCATCCGGCCTCCAGTCAATCCTTGCGGTAGGCGCCCAATTGACTACCTTGTAATCAGTCGAATCGGTAACTCCCTGCGACGTGGTGACATTCATAGTATGGTTAGGCTGCGCCGATGCCCCAAGGGCGAAAACGGTACCGTCTTTCTGCCATTGCAGGTTGAGCCCTGCCCTCTGGTCTATATATTCGTTTATAAGTTCGCTCGAATAGACAGGATCCGGGCCGTCATCATACAGGCCTGTAGCCTTATTGTAATTGTACGTATTGTTTACGCTGTGCGACCGGCTCCAGTTTATCGAATATGTCGCTTCCAGAAAGAGCCTTTCCTTGTAAAGCGGTTCGGTATAGGAGAAACGGCCTCCCAACCGGTTCCCGCTCTCATACTGGAAATACTTCTGGTCTATTTCTTCAGTTTCGGTGCCCAAAAAGCCATAGTTGTCGTCATAAAGCTGGGTAACGGTTTCCGAACGGTTTGTCCCGTCCATATTGTTTTCGCTGAAATTGTAGTCCAGGCTCACCGACAGTGTCCTTCCCGGCTTCCCGAGCCTCTGCCTGAACAGGAAAAAGCCCCTCGCCTCCCACGAATTGCTGATACCGTCGGTAAAACTGTTTCCGCTGTTGCTTTCAAGTATGTCCGATTGATTGCCGGTCAGGGCCGATATGTCCGTATTTGTGGAATAGTCGGAAGTTTCCTTAAAATATCCCGACCCGAAATTGAATTGCGGACGGAAAAATATGGAAGTGTTTTCGGTAAACTTGTGGTCGAGCTCTATACCGAACCTGTGCCCGTTGCTGCGGGTCATGCTATATCCGTTTTCATTATATAACAGGGAGGTCCCGTCCGTCTTGAAAGTGGTCTTGGAAACATCTTCCTCCACCTCCTGCAAAGAGCCGCCGTACATATAGTTGGCCCCGAGTTCCATCCTGTCGTCAAGAAGGTTGAAGTTGCCGTTGGCTCCGGCCATCCACGATGTCGTGATACCGTTGAAGCCTCCCCAGCCCCCCACTCCACGGCCCATTCCGCGGCCGCCCCTCATTGTGGACATCATGCCACTCGATATATCATTGAAACCCCGGTTATTCGTATTATTGGCATTCACTATCATGCTGAGCTGCATATCGTCCGAGAATTTTGCCACCATCGCTCCGCCCTGCCATCTCGGATCCGTCTGCCACGAAGTCTTTCCGTCTTCGGACACGGATTTCATAAGGTCGAGGCCACCGCCGGCCGACACATTGCCGAACCAACCGTCCATCATGCCCGGTTTTATGCTCAAATCGATTACCGTCTCTTCGTTTCCGTCGCTGATTCCGGTGAATTCGGCCTGCTCGGATTTTTTCTCGAGGACTTTGACCTTGTTGATAATATTGGCCGGAATGTTTTTGGATGCAAGCTGCGGGTCATCGAGGAAGAATGTCTTGCCGTCTATGGTTATTTTCGTTATGGTCTCCCCGTTGGCCGTTATGCTTCCGTCGGAATCCACCTCCACGCCCGGAAGTTTTTTCAGCAAGTCCTCAAGCATGTCGTTGTCGGTGGTCTTGAACGAGGATGCCGAATATTCTATCGTATCCTTTTTGATTACGACCGGATTGGCGACCGCGGTCACCACAGCACCTTCGAGCAGATTGGGCTCCAGCTCCATCTTGAATTTTCCGAGGGAGACTTCGGACTTGTCCACCTTGATTTCCGTAGCGAACGGCTTATACCCCATAAACTCGCACTTTACGATATACTCCCCATAGGCCACGCTGGTGAAAACCGCCGAACCGTCGGCACCGGTGAGAACGTATTTGTATATGTTATCCTTGCCTTTCACTGTCAGCGATGCCGTTGCGAACTCCACAGGGTCGCCGCTCTTTGAATCGAAAAAAGACATTCTGACGATAGCCCCCCTCTGCGCGTATACGGACAGGGACAGGGCGAAAATCAAAGCTACAGTCAAAAAAATTCTGGCCTTCATGCTACTATATCAAGCTTCTGCAAAAATCAATCTTTCAATCTAAAATGTCAAACAATCAATTTAGACTTTCCGGAACCGCAATGGTTTAAAACCGGAAAAGGCGCCCGCCGCAAATCTTCCTTCCTACGTCATCACCCCACCATTCAATGTCACCTCACCATTCAATGTCACCTCACCCTTTCGGGATTCGAAGCGACAAAACTCTTCCAGTCTGTCGAAGCCGAATCGGACAGGAGAGGATTGGTAAGCTGGTAAAAATGGCACATCGCAAGCGCCAGGGCATCCGAAGCATCCAAAAAACGGGGCTCGAATTCCACGCCAAGGGTTTTCTGTAGGATAAGCGACACCTGCTCCTTGGACGCCGACCCTACTCCGGTTATGGCCATCTTTGCCTTTCGAGGGGCATATTCGAACACGGGGACACCTTTGGAAAGCGCGGCCGCTATGGCCACTCCCTGGGCCCTGCCGAGCTTCAGCATCACCTGGACATTCTTGCCGTAGAACGGGGATTCGATGGAAAGGTCGTGCGGACGGTAGCGCTCTATCAGCGCACCCACTTCTGAAAAAATGGCCTCCAGTTTTTCAAAATGGTCCTTCTTTTTCCTCAAATCCACCACCCCCATGTCCACATAATGCGCCTTGCGCTTGTCGGCAAGCACCACTCCGAAACCGAGTATGTTGGTCCCGGGATCTATTCCCATTATGATTCGCTGTCCTGCGTGTTCCACCGGACTTAATCTATAAAGTCAAAACCGGTGTAAGGCCTCAGGATTTCGGGGATGCGTATGCCTTTCTCCTCCTGATTGTTTTCAAGCAAAGCCGCCACGATGCGCGGCAGGGCGAGCGAACTCCCGTTCAGCGTATGGGCGAGCTGCATCTTGCCGTTTTCATCCTTGAACCTGAGTTTCAGCCTGTTGGCCTGGTACGACTCGAAATTCGATACGGAACTTACCTCCAGCCATCTTCCCTGAGCCGCCGAATAGACTTCGAAATCGTAGGTAAGGGCCGAGGTGAAGCTCATATCTCCCCCGCAGAGCCTTACTATCCTGTAAGGCAGCCCGAGAGACGACACAAGGCTTTCCACGTGGGCCACCATCTCATCGAGGGCCGCATAGGATTTTTCCGGATTTTCAATACGGACTATCTCGACTTTGTCGAACTGGTGCAGACGGTTGAGCCCCCTGACATCCTTGCCGTATGAACCCGCCTCCCTTCTGAAACAAGGGGTGTATGCGGTAAGTTTTATCGGAAAATCTTCCTTGGCGACTATCGTATTCCTGTAAAGATTCGTCACTGGCACTTCGGCAGTAGGAATCATATAAAAATTGTCCAGATTTGCATGGTACATCTGCCCTTCTTTGTCGGGAAGCTGGCCCGTACCGAAACCCGAGGCTTCGTTCACCATGATTGGAGGCTCGACCTCAAGATAGCCGGCCTTCGTATTGGCATCGAGGAAGAAATTGATCAGCGCCCTCTGGAGCCTTGCCCCCTTGCCCTTGTACACAGGAAAACCCGCTCCGGTGACCTTGACACCGAGGTCGAAATCAATTATACCGTACTTTGCCGCGAGCTCCCAATGCGGCAGGGCGTTTTCGTCGAGCTGCGGGACAGTGTTTCCCATCCTGACCACGACATTGTCTTCCGCCGTCAGGCCGTGAGGGACTATCTCCGCCGGGATGTTTGGAAGGAGCACTATAAGCGATTCGAGCTCGGAATTGTTCTCTTCCGACTGCTGCTCAAGCATTTTCGATTTGTCCTTCAAGGCTGCCACTTCGCTTTTGGCCGCATCCGCCTCAGCCTTTTTGCCCTCCTTCATCAGGGCCCCTATCATGGAAGCCTTCTGTTTCTGCATCGCCAGGCAGGAATCCAATTCGGCCTGCAACGATTTCCTGTTTGCATTCAGCACATTGATGCGCGATACTATTTCTTTCGCATCGAACCCTTTCACGGCGAGTCTCTCTACTACATAGTCCGGACACTCGCTCAACAATTTAAGTGTAAGCATATCTGTTTTATTTCAATCCCAAAACAACCTACAAAGGTAATCATTAATCGATAAAATGTAAAATAAAAAAAAACGAGGATGGACAGAGCTTGTTTCCACTGGAACAGTGAGCTTGTTTCCGGAAAAGCCACGAGCCTGTTTCCGGAGGAGCCGAAGGCCTCGTATTGGGGGTAGTGTGTGTTGGGGGGCTGAGGGAGGGAGGGGGAAAGTGCCTCGGATTCGCGGTAAAATGGTTCACTTTCCCCGGAAAAAAAGGCGAAATGGTGGTAAAATCAACATTTTCGGCGGGAAAGTGCCTTGAATTCGCGGCAAAATGGTTCACTTTCCCGGAAAAAACGGCAAAAAGGGCGGTAGAATCAATATTTTCGAGGGGAAAGTGCCTCGAATTCGCGGCAAAATGGTTCACTTTCCCCGGGAAAAAAGGCGAAATGGCGGTAGAATCAACATTTCCGGCGGGAAAGTGCCTTGAATTCGCGGCAAAATGGTTCACTTTCCCGGAAAAAAAACGGCGAAATGGCGGTAAAATCAATATTTCCGGCGGGAAAGTGCCTCAGATTCGCGGCAAAATGGTTCACTTTCCCGGGAAAAACGGGGGAAAACGGAAAAAAACGGTGAAAATTCCCAATAAATAGCAAATCCTTTCTTGTTCCCCACAACAAGAAGATTCCCTTGTTTCCCGCATAACCACAATCGGCGATAGCCCGCACCGCATTTAACCACAAATTATGATTTGCACTCTCGGTTTTTATTGTTTATTTTGCGGAAATTTTATTTAAAGCAGGATTTGCAGATGAAGTTGTCTGAGCTGAAAAACGGACAGTCCGCCATAATCATGAAAGTAAACGGTTACGGCGGATTCCGGAAAAGGATAATGGAAATGGGATTCGTCAAGGGAAAAACCGTCGTCCCCGTACTCAACGCCCCCCTCAACGACCCGATAAAATACAACATCATGGGGTACGAAGTTTCGCTGCGCAGAAGCGAGGCGGCCATGATTGAAGTATATCCTGAAAACGAAGAGGAAAATCCGGGCGGCATAACAGGAAAACCGGCCGATTCCGGCACCACCGAAAACGAAAATGCCGAAGACGAAAACGCCGAAAGGAATTATATAAGGACAGGGAAAAACATATCCATAGCCCTCGTCGGGAATCCGAACTGCGGCAAGACATCCCTGTTCAACCACCTCTCGGGAGGACATGAGCATGTCGGAAACTATAGCGGGGTCACGGTCGAATCCAAGAACGGTTCCTTCAAATACAAAGGCTACCGCTTCACCGTCACGGACCTTCCGGGCACATACGCCCTGTCGGCCTATTCTCCCGAAGAACTGTATGTCCGCAAACACATCGTAGAACAGGACCCGGACGTGATAGTCAATGTCGTAGCGGCATCCAACATCGAAAGGAACCTCTACCTTACCACGGAACTGATTGACATCAGCCACAGCATGGTGATTGCCCTGAACATGTACGACGAACTCGAAGCGAGCGGGGCAAGGCTGGATTACGACCAACTGGGAAGGATGCTCGGAGTCCCGGCCATACCGGTAGTCGCGAAAAACGGCAAGGGCCTCGAAGAACTGCTCGACACCGTAATCAATGTATACGAAGGGAAAGACCAGCGCGTAAGGCACATACACATCAACCATTCGGCCGTAATCGAACAGGAAATAAAAAACATCTCATCGGAGATGAAGGCCTCGGAAGAACTTCCGAAATACTTCCCGCCGAGATACTGGACAATCAAACTTTTGGAAAAGGACAAGGAAGTCGAAAAACTGCTTTCGCCATGCAAGAGTTATCCCAAATGGAAAGAAATGGCCTCCAAGGCTTCAAAAAATGCCGAAAGGCTTCTGAACGAGGACATCGAAACCGCCCTGACAGATGAAAAATACGGATTCATATCGGGCGCATTGCAGGAAACATACACGCCGGCAAAACAGGCCAGGAACAAAAAGGACTCGCTGATTGACAGGATTGTCACCGACAGATGGTTCGGCTTCCCTATCTTCCTGCTGCTCATGTGGCTCATGTTCTGGGCGACTTTCAACATAGGCGCCTACCCGCAGGCATGGATAGAGTCCGGTGTCGCATGGCTCGGAGAATGGCTTTCCGGAATCATGTCCGACGGAATGCTGAAAGACCTCCTGGTCGACGGCATCATCGGCGGTGTCGGCTCGGTGCTTGTTTTCCTACCGCAGATACTCATCCTGTACCTGTTCATCTCCCTCATGGAGGACTCCGGATATATGGCAAGGGCCGCATTCATAATGGACAAGCTGATGCACAAGATGGGTCTGCACGGCAAGTCCTTCATTCCGCTGCTGATGGGTTTCGGATGCAACGTACCCGCAATAATGGCGACAAGGACAATCGAAAGTCGGAGCAGCCGCCTGATAACCATACTGATAAACCCATTCATGTCATGCAGCGCGAGGCTGCCCGTATTCATAGTCCTCGCCGGAACCTTTTTCCCGAAACATGCCGGAACCGCACTTTTCCTGCTGTACCTGCTCGGAGCGACTGTCGCCGTAATTACGGCAAAACTCCTCAGAAAATTCATTTTCGGGAAAGATGAGACCCCGTTTGTAATGGAACTTCCGCCTTACCGCATACCGACAGTTGCCGCGACCCTCAGGCACATGTGGGACAGGAGCGAACAGTATCTCAAAAAAATCGGAGGTGTCATATTGATAGCATCCATAGCCGTATGGTTCCTGAGTTATTTTCCGCGCGAAGCCTCCTCTACTGACGGTACCGGCACGGAAACCGGGCACTATTCGTATCTCGACAGGCTCGGCCGTGGCATAGAACCCGTACTGAAACCGTTGGGACTCAACTGGAAAGCCGGAGTTGCCCTCGTGGCCGGAATACCGGCAAAAGAAGTCGTGGCATCGACCCTCGGAGTGCTTTACAACTCCGAAGAAGAGGGGGAAGGCCTCTCGGAAAAACTCGCCTCATCAGGGGATTTCACCCTCCCTTCGGCCGTGGCGTTCATGATATTCATACTTCTGTACTGTCCATGCATAGCTACCGTTTCGGCAATAGCGAATGAAGCCGGAAGCTGGAAATGGGGGGCTTTCTCCGTACTGTACAATACGGTAATAGCCTGGATAGTGGCATTCATCGGAATGCTCGTGACTTCGTTGATAATATAACGTTTATGATAATTTTGCGGATAATCACATAATTTTATAAAAACCGGAAGAGGATGGGAACGCAGGAAGCGATAGTGATGGTGATAGGCATAGCCACTGCCGCGGTGATTGCGGCAAGGATTTTCCGTTTTTTCAAGCGGAGAGGCAAAGGCTGCTCCTGCTGCTCACACTGCGGGGAAGAAAACGGAAAGGCAGGCTGCTGTTGCGGCAGACCAGGCAGTAAAAAGCCTTAAAAAACCTGCCGACGGCAATTTACAGTTCATCGCTGTCTATCATGTTGTTCAGCATTGCATATACGGTAAGGCCGGCTATGCTCTTGATTCCTGTCTTCTGGCTGATGTTCTTACGGTGGGATATGACAGTATATACGGATATGTTGAATTCGTCCGCTATTTCCTTGTTTGTCTTGCCTTTCGCCACCGCAACGAGTATTTCTTTCTCCCTCTCCGACAAATCATAATCCTCGTTTTTCAGGCGTGAAGTCCCTCCTTTGGAAGCATCCACGGCCTTTCTCAGCGATTTGATTATTGCGGCAGGACTGTCATAAATCGAGATTACCGCATCGAACTGACTGAAAACCATCTCATCATACAGGGTGGACGTCAGAGCGGCAAGAGCCGGACCGTCCGTACCCGAGACAATGCTCCTTACGGAAAATTTTGATTTGTAGTCGAAGAGAACCGGATTTACGACTATTATCTCGGGAGAATACCGCGCGACCACATCCGGAAGAAAACGCAAATCGGATACTCTCTCTACAATCCTGAACGTATTGTAATTGGCCAGAACCGAAGCGAATCCCGCCGATATTATAGCAGAAGGTTCCGCCAATACGACTGTTATCTGCCTGTTATCCATTTTTCTCTATTTTCAATGCTATCGGAACGAGAATCCTGTTTTCGATAAAAGTATGTTTGTCCAGCTCGTTCCCGAACCTTATGATATCCGTAAGCAGCCCGTACCTCATACGGTAAGGGGCGTCTCCCGGAAGATACTTGACTATGATATTCCTCAAATCGTACAGATTTTCCTCTATGTCGCTGTGGTTGTCTTCGAAATCCGCTATCGAATAGGCCCCGTCCGTATCGCCGGCCAACAGCTTCCCTATATACGGCAGCACGGTCTTTTCCTCATACTCGAAATGCTTGTCCACCTCCGTCCTGTAGTCCGAATAGAACTTGCTCAGAACTTTCCTGTGTACCTCTTCATAGCAACCGAGGACTTCGGCAAACTGCCTGTCAAGTTCTGGCAACGCTTCGTTAAGATAATATACGTGCGACTGGTGTATGTATCTGGAAACAGTACCGAGGTCGTCCTTGTCAAAGGCGGAGCAGTCAGGGACATAGCCCTTGAGCGCATAGACCCGGCACATCGTAATGAAAAGCTCCGGTTTGATACCGTATTTCAAGCACACGTCCTCCACAGAGGCCTCCCCGAAACCGAGGTCAATGCCGAAATGATAAAGAAGCGGCAGGATGAATACATCCTTGTCAAGGATGTCGGCCATTTTGCTGCTGTGCTTGATTGTAAGGAATCCCATGTCTTTATTGTTTGCCATAAGCCAAAAATTTCTGCAAGGCAAATATATGAAAAATATACGCAGAAGCCGAGAACAGAGCAAATTTATTTGCTTTGCCGAGGCGCTACAGTATTTCTGCCGAAGGCAAAATTACAAAAAAACCGTTCCACTATGGGAACGGCCTTATCCGATATTCGGCGCTCAGGAAACTTTCCCGTGCCGGAATCTTAGTTTTCCAAAGGCATTACGGAAACGTAGGATTTCTTGCCGGTGGTCTTCTTGAAAACAACGACACCGTCGATCAGCGCATAGAGCGTATGATCCTTACCCATGCCTACGTTAAGGCCCGGATTGTGTACCGTACCTCTCTGGCGCACGAGTATATTGCCGGCTTTAACCACCTGGCTTCCGAATTTCTTTATGCCAAGTCTTTTGCTATGCGATTCACGTCCGTTCTTTGAACTACCAACACCTTTTTTATGTGCCATAATGTAAATCTCCTCTTCGTTAAATTAAGCAATGCTTTCAATCTTGATCAGCGACAGATACTGTCTGTGGCCGTTCTTTTTCTGGTAGCCTTTGCGGCGTTTCTTCTTGAATACGATAACCTTGTCAGCTTTGCAGGTATCGTCGAGCACTGTGGCTTTCACCATAGCCCCGTCAATGTAAGGAGTCCCGACCTTTACATCCCCTTCATTGTCGATAAGGAGTACCTTGTCGAACTCCACTGTTTCGTCTTTGGCCGCAGCAAGACGGTTCAGGTAAACTTTCTGACCGACCTGTACTTTGAACTGGCGGCCGCCCATTTCTACGATTGCGTACATTAATATCTAAAACTTTAAAAGTTCAGGCCGCAAGCGTCCGGAAACTTCCGGCACTTATTCGGGCTCCACGGCCTTCCGGTATTGAGGGTGCAAAATTAGTATTTTTTATTTAATCTGCAAAATATTCTCTATTTTTGTAAAAAACCAAGAAGGACAATGGACAAACCGTTCCAATACGACAAATACGCCACGGGAAAGGATTTCATCGGACGTAGAAGAGAATCGATAACAATCGAAAGCATGCTGAGAAGCAACCAGAACGTCCTGCTTTACGATGCCCCGAAAACCGGGAAGGGCTCGCTCATAAGGCATGCACTTTACGACCTGAAAATCAGTTCCTACCCGTTCATCGCCGGGCATATAAGCCTGGCCTGCATCCGTAGCAGGGACACGTTCCTGCGCGAATACGCCTCTACCCTGTTGAAATCCGCCGCTGCCGACGACGGCGAAGCCGAAGACCTTGCCAGAGAATATCTTTCCGATACGGATTTCGAGACCGCCGCCCTTTCGCTCCCCGAGAAACTGGCCCTTCATTTTTCCGTGCCGGTCATCGTAATCATCGAGCAGTTCCAGAACTTCATGCTGTTCGACGACTGGGAAGACATGCTTGAAACCCTCGAAATAGCATGGAGCGGACGGGAAAGGGCGACATACGTGCTTTCGGGGTCGAAAATCAACGCGATGAAGGATATTTTCGAAAACAGGAAACATTTCTACCGTTTCGCCGAATACGTACCGCTGGAGCCGATAGATGAAAAAGAAATCACCGAATACATAATCAGGGGATTTTCAAAGGGCGGGAAAATCATTGAAAGGGACCTCTGCCTCGGAATCGCAAGGCTGTTCGAAAGCAACTGCTGGTATATAAACCAGTTCCTGTCAATCTGCGATTCGCTTTCAAGAGGGTTCATCAATGAAGGGATACTCGTGGAAGCCCTCGAAATGCTCGTTTCCGCCCACAGTCTGCGTTTCCGCGAGGCCGCCGACGGGATGACCGGCTTCCAGATAAACATGCTGAGGGCCATACTCGACGGAACGGTAAAACTGAGTTCTTCCGATACGATAGAAAAATACGGACTGAATTCTTCGGCCAATGTCCGCAGGCTCAAGGACGCTCTTGAAAAAAAGGAAATCGTGGTTTTCGACGGGGACGACGTCCCGCGCATCATAGACCCGCTTTTCAAATATTGGATGAAAAAATATTATTTCGCAATACAGTAAAATGAAACGCATAGCAATTCTTACCGGCGCCGGAGTCAGCGCGGAAAGCGGCATCAAAACATTCAGGGACAGTGGAGGCCTTTGGGAAAATTATCCCGTCGAAGAGGTCGCAAGCATCGAAGGATGGCACCGCAATCCCGGGCTGATGCTCGAATTTTACAATGAACGCCGCAGGCAGCTTGCCGGAAGCAAGCCCAACGAGGCCCACAGGACAATAGCGGGACTCGAAGCAAAATATAAGGTCGACGTCATAACGCAGAACGTAGACAACCTGCACGAAAGGGCGGGCAGCACCCATGTGCTCCACCTGCACGGGGAACTGACGAAAGTCCGTCCGGAAAATTGTTACAACGACAGGGACGGCTTTTCGGAGGAATCCGTATTCGACATCGGCTATGAACCGATACATTTGGGAGACAAGGCACCAAACGGGGCCCAGTTACGCCCCCACATTGTCTGGTTCGGGGAACCGGTGCCGAATATCGAGAAAGCCATAGACATCGTGGCCGCCGCGGACATCCTGGTAATAGTAGGCACGTCCCTCCAGGTATATCCGGCCGCGGGACTATACAGATACGCCGGCTTCGACACCCCGATTTACATCATAGACCCGAAACCGGCACTGCTTAACGACGGAAGGATAACCTCAATAGCGATGAAAGCCACCGACGGCATGCGGAAACTCGCCACGATGCTTTAGATTGTCTCTATATCCTTCCCTTCCATCCAGCCCTGGCGGCCATCGGCGATTTCCACCTTGGACCAGTCGCCGAGGACTTCCAGTATTTCCACTTTCGTCCCCTCGTGAAGGACGAAAAGGCTTTTCGTATTTTCATCCGACGGAGAGCTCCTCACCGACGATACGGCAGAGACCACTATGCCATAGTCTTCGGACATATAATCAGCCTTCCTCGCGAATGAAAACGACAGGGATATCAACGAGAAAACGAACAGGACCGTTCCGGTGACGAAAAGCGCCGCCTTGCCTGCCCTTACGGCCCTGACGAAGAAAAATATCAGGAAAACCACAGCCGAAGCGGCAAACAGAACGATGAAAAGGACGGCCCAGCCGTCGGAACTCATCGACAGGCCGAGATTGTCAACCCATGTTTTGAGAATGAAATCCGGGACTTTTTCTATACGGTCAACAGTAAAGCCGTTGGCCATCTCCAGATTGTTGCGGGCATCCTCGAAAGAAGGATTCAGTTTCAGGGCCCTTTCGTAATTCAGTATGGCATACGGCAGATTGCCCGATTTGTAATACGCATTGCCCATATTGTAATACAGCCTGTCCGACTCGTAACCTGCCGAAAGCACGGAACCGTATTTTTCTATCGCGCCGGCCCAGTCTCCATCCTCATAATCGGCATTGGCTGCCGCCCAGGCATCCATCGGATTGTCCGCAGCGGACTCCGCATGCACGGTGCCCGCACCGGCAACCGCCAGGGCAAACACGAGGACAGCCGTCCTGACACCGCCGCTTCTGCCGTTTTTCCTTGCCTTTATCATACCGTCTATCTTCGAAATCACGTTTACAGCTTCATTATAGTGGTTCTGCATGGCATCGTTCCCGGCATCGGGAGAATACCTTGCAAATTCGCACGCATCTATCAGGCCGAGGAAAGCATCCCTCGTGCTTTCATCCACGCCACGCCCGGCAAGCCCTCCGGCAATGTTTTCCTTTGTCATATCCACAGCGGCCATGGACAGCTTGTCGGACACATAGCCCAGCAAAGCCTTGTGCAACTCTTCATAGAAGGCCGAATACATGCCGCCTTTCAGATATTCTCCGGCCGCATGCAGGCGCTTCAGGGCCATTTTCGTCGCCTTCCTGTTCCTTACCGACACCAGATCCGAATTTCTCTTTATGAGTTTCCTCCCGGCCGCCAAAACTATGGCGAAAACGGCGATAACCGCCCCGGTCAATATGTAAAACGCCGGTGAAGCTATGAAGAAATGCCCCGAACGGCGGAAACCCGGCTCCCCTGTCGCAATGAAACGTATGTCCTCGTTAAGATTTTTCACCGACTGCCTGTTGACTCCCGGAGCGAAAACCCCGCCCTTGTCCTCCTCGCCCTGCAGGACGGTCAGACGGATAGGCTTGCTGCGCAAAGTGACGTATTTGCGCGACTGGATATCATAATACGTATATTCGACAGGTTCCAGGTCGAATGTGCCCGTACTGCGCGGGATGAAAGGATATTCGTATGACCTCACACCCGACGTCAAAGGATTTTTGCCCGAATTTCCGTACGACAGGGTCTTGACGTCGTATGATTCGAAATCGGCAGGGAAAGAAACCTGCGGAGGCTCCGTAAGTACGATATTGCCCGTTCCGGTAATGGAAACATTAAGCGTGGCCGCTTCATGGGTTTTCAGAGTATCCTTGTTTACCGACACCTCCATGGAAAATTTTCCGACTCCGCCCTTGAAAGACTCGGGCGCGCCCGAAGGCAGCGGGGATACGTCCACCGTTATGCTTTCAGTCCTGAGACGTTTGCGTATGGACTGATAATTGTCGAAAAAGCTGTCGAAAATGCTCGCCCCGCCCCTCGGGGAATTCCTTTCAATCACTACGGCTACCATCTCCGCCGGTTCTATCACGAGGCTTCCGCTCTGCTGCGGGATTATCATATAACGCCTCAACAGGGCGCTCTGGTACAGGCGGCCGCCAACGTTTTCCCTCTGGAAATCGAGGTTCACCGGAGCATCTATTTCCTGACTCCAGAAACCGTTGAACACAGGGAACTGCGGGCTTTCCACACCGCTGAGGTCCGCATTTGTATAGAGTTTCAGGGTAGCGATTATAGGCTCTCCGACGACAACCTTTTTCTTGTTGAGAGACAACGAAATGAACACATCGTCCGATGAAGTGCGGGAGGTTTGCCCCGATGAAGTTTCCCCGGATGTGCTCCCGCCGGAAGATGGTGCGGAGGCCGCTATGACCTCTATGGACACTTCCGAAGACGAACACTCTTTTCCGCTTATGACAGCCGAAGCAGAAGGAATCGAACACCTTCCCTCCTTTTTGGCCTCAATCACGTATGAAAACGTATGGGTTTCGGTTCTCGAACTCTTTCCGTTGTTGTTTACATAGCTGGTACTGTATCCGGCAACCGGGCCCCATACAAGATTGAAATCCCCTCCCGGCTCCCACTTGAAATCCTCTACTTTGGAGCCTTCGGCCGAAAATACGACACTGAACCTTTCCCCTACGGCGACCACTCTCGGGGCCTGCACCGAAAGGTTCTGTGAAAACAGCGGGAAGCAGATGGCCATAAAGGCCAGCAGCATGGTTAATTTCAACCTATTTATCATATTCGCACCTCTAATTTTTACCAATTCTTCTCTTTTTCCTTGGACTTAAGCGCTTTCGCCTTTTCCTTGTTTACCTTGTCCTGGGTCTTCTTCTCTTTTGCCTGGATTGCCTGAAGCATCTGCTGGGCAGCCTGAGGAGTAATAGAGGACTGGGACTGCTGCCGGTTGTCCTGACTCTGCCTGTCGTCCTGTTTGTTGTCGTCAGGAGGATTCTGCTGTTGGTTGTCCTGATTTTGCTGATTGTCCTTCCGGTCATTGTCCTTATTGTCCTGATTGTCCTGGTTCTGCTGCTGGTTCTGTTGGTTCTGCTGGTCTTTCAGCATTTTCTGGGCGTATGCGAGATTTTCCTTGGCATCCAGGTCGGCAGGATTGCGCCTCAAGGCGTTCTTATAAGACTCTACAGCCTTCGCATAATCCTTTTTCTCCAAAGCCAGGTTGCCTACATTGTAATGATAGTCGGAAAAATACTTCCCGAGATCCGTCGAATCGGCCAGCTTTCCGTAAAATGAAGCGGCCGCATCGAAATTGCCCTGCCTGTAGAGGGTGTTGGCCAGGTTGTAATTGGCCGCCACGGACATGGAATCCTTGAGCAGTGCCTTCCTGTAATCGATGTCGGCCTTGCCGTAAGACTCACGCTTGAAATCCCTGTTGCCCTTGCGTACTTCGCTCCTGTCCGGCTGGGCGGAAGCGACTGTAACCGACAGGGCAAGGACCAGCGCCGTAGCAAAAAGTTTTCTGCCCGTCCTCCTCTCGCCTATGAGCATCTCGATGACAAGGAGCGCCAAGGCTATTGCAAAAAAATACATATACTGTTCGTCAAAATCTTCAAATACGACGGACTTGAATCTTTCCGCATCCATGCTGCGGATTTCATCTATTATCGGGTTCAGTCCGAATTCGCTGTTTCCGGCCCGCACATAAAGCCCGTTTCCCACGGAAGCCACTTCCTTCAGGACGGATTCGTCGAGTTTCGTCACCACTATGTTCCCGTCCTTGTCTTTCAAAAGCGAGCCGTCGTAAGGTATCGGCTCTCCCTCGGGCGAGCCCACCCCTATGCAGAAGACCCTGATGCCCATATCGGCAGCCTCTTTCGCGACTGCCACGGGATCGTCTTCATGGTTTTCTCCATCGGTTATCAGTATGATGGCCCTGCTGCCTTCGCTCTGGGAACTGAAACTCCTTATGGAAGTCATCAGGGCGTCCCCGATTGCGGTTCCCTGTACCGGAATCGATTCGGTCGAAATGGAATTCAGGAAAATCTTCGCCGATACGTAATCGGCGGTTATTGGAAGCTGTACGAAGGACGAACCGGCGAAAATCACAAGCCCTATCCTGTCGTCCCGGAGCCTGTCCACAAGGGCCGATATCGAAAGTTTGGCCCGTTCAAGCCTGTTGGGGGAATAATCCTCTGCAAGCATCGAGTTGGAAACGTCCAGGGCTATGACGATTTCGGCCCCGCGTTTTTCCTGCTCCTTCAGCCTCGCCCCTATCTGAGGGCGCATCAGGCCTATGACAAAGAAGAAAAATGCGGTCGAAAACAGGGAAATCCTGACCCACCCCTTCGCTTTCGAGCGCGAAGGCATCAGAGACCCCACAAGTTCCGGATTGCCGATTCTCGCTATCTTGCGTTTGCGCAGCCTGCGCATTATACCGTATACTATGAAGAAAACGGGAATGAGCAGAAACAGAAAAATATATTGCGGATTGGCAAAATTTATCATATTACGGCAACCTCCTAACAATTAAAAGCCTGAAGAGCATTTCCACCAACAACGCCACCAAAGCCCAAAAAGCATAATCCATATACAGTTCCTTGTAAACGGGGAAACTGTCCACGGTCGTCCGTGTTTTCTCCATCTGGTTGATTTCCCCGTATATTTCCATAAGTTTCGTATTGTCCGTGGCACGGAAATATTTTCCTCCTGTCTTTTCCGCTATCTCCTTCAGCAACTGCTCGTCTATTTCGACCTTTACCTGCTGGAGTTCCACTCCCCACGGGGTCATGACCGGATAAGGTGCGACACCTTCCGCCCCGACACCTATGGTATATACCCTCACGCCATAGGTTTCGGCTATCTCGGCAGCCATCTGGGGTGAAATCTCTCCGCTGTTATTCACACCGTCCGTAAGAAGTATTATCACACGGCTTTTGGCATCCGAGTCCTTCATCCTCGCCACGGCGGTCGCCAGACCGTTTCCTATGGCGGTACCGTCATCAATCAGGCCTATCTCCACCTCTTTCATCAGGTTGATCAGGGTCTGCCTGTCGGTAGTCAGCGGGGACTGGGTATAACTTTCACCAGCAAAAACCACTATGCCCATCCTGTCGGACGGACGTTGCGATATGAACTGTATGGCTATGTCCTTCGCCGCGCCTATCCTGTCCGGAACGAAATCGCGTGCGGCCATGGAAGTGGAGACATCCATCGCCAGCACTATGTCTATCCCTTCGGTGTCGACATTCTCAAAATTGTCCGAAGACCTCGGCCTTGCAATCGCCACTATTATCAGGGCTATTGCGCACATTCGCATGGCAAAGGGGACATGACGGGCAATCTTGGCGGCATATCCTCCCCGGCCCTTCCACGGAAGCACGGATGAAACCCTGACATGCGGAATCCTCCCCTTGTACTCCATATATAAATAATGGAGGAGCAAAGGCACCAGCAACAATTCCAACCACAGCAACTCCGGATATTCGAAAAACATCACATTCCCTCCTCTATATCATGCTGATAAGTATCATTGACAAATTTTACCGCGACAGGTACTGCCGACGCATTCTCCTGCTCGCTCGCCACGTATTTGGCGAATTTGACGAAATCGGCCCTTTCGAAAAGGGTTTTCAGGTCGCCGCACACCGTCTTGTCGCCGACTTCCTTTTCAAGTTCCGGGAAAATCTCGGAAGTAGTCATTTCCATGGCCGATATCCCGTAACGTGCGGCTATGTATTCGCGAACGGCATCGGTAACCCCCGTATAGAACTGCTTCTGTTTCGACGGTTCCCAGTATTTGGAGCCGCGATACGAATCGAGTTTTCTCAAAGCCGTGATATGTGCCGGCTCCCGGTACGCACTGCCGGCTTTCTTCCTGCGCTTCAAGAGCCAGACAAGTCCCAGCACGACAAGGCACAGGGCAATGGCTCCGCCCAACCACGGCAGTATCTCCATGAAGGTAATGGGATACCTTATCTGTCCCTTTATGTCGTGTTTTACAAATGATGCCGTATCTATCGGGAAGGTGGTCACATGGAGGGTGTCGCCCCTGAAAGCGAGGGTGTCGACGGTACCGTCCGGCCGTTCCACCTCCACTTTTACAGGAGGCAGGACGAAAGAACCGCTGTCGAACGAAGTCAGTACCACGGAGCCTTCCATATCCAGCATTCCCTTACGCGATTTCAACGTATCCAATTCGAAGCCGGAGATAATCTCAACCCCGTCCACGGCTGGAAAGTCCGGAATACGGAGTATGCTCCCGTCCTCTACCGAAAACCTGAGGCCGTACCGTATCTGGTCTCCGATAAGTACGGAATCACGTCCCTGCAAATTCCTGAAAACAGGCTCCCCGTCCGCCTCCGCGAATAAGGAGGAAGCGGGAATCTGTACAAACAGCACCAGAAGCAACAATCTTAAAAACCTGAACATATCACCTGTTTTTGAAAAGAGCCATCAGTCCCTTGACATAGTCATGGTCCGTGGCTATGCTGACATTGTCTATCTTGTATTTGTTCAATAGGCTACGTGTGGATTCGTATGCCTTTCGGGTCCATTCCCTGTAGAAATCCCTCACCCTGCGGCTCGAAGTATCCACCCACATTCCTTCTCCGCTTTCCGAGTCGATTACATGCATCAGGCCTACGGAAGGCATTTCCCTCTCCATCCTGTCGTAGACATTGATGGCCGCCAGGTCATGGCGGTTGACGGCCACCTTGAGCACGTCTTCATAGCGCGGATTGCCGTCCTTGTCCAGATCCATCAGATCCGAAAGCAGGAAAGCCGTGCATTTGCGCTTGATGGCATTCGTAAGGAAACGCAGCGCACCGCCGATGTCGGTACCCCGGCCCTGGGGCTCGAATTCGAGGATTTCGCTTATTATCCTCAGAAGGTGGGTCCTTCCCTTTTTCGGAGGGATGAATTTTTCCACCCTGTCGCTGAAGAACAGGGCCCCGACCTTGTCATTGTTTATCGAGGCCGAGAAGGATATTACGGCGGCTATCTCCGCCATCATGTCCCGTTTGCTCTCCCCCACCGTTCCGAAAAGCCGGGAAGCGCTCACGTCTATGAGCAGCATTACGGTCAGCTCCCTTTCTTCCTCGAATACCTTCACATAGGGATTGTTCATGCGCGCGGTCACGTTCCAGTCCATATTGCGCACATCGTCCCCGTACTGATACTCGCGGACTTCGCTGAAGGCCATGCCCCGGCCCTTAAAGGCGGAGTGATACTCGCCCGCAAAAATCTGGTGGGAAAGCTTCCTCGTCTTTATCTCTATTTTCCTTACTTTCTTCAGAAGATCATTAGCAGCCATTGCAAACAACCATTAAGGAACTTCCACGGTATTGATTATGTCCGAAATAATCTGTTCGGAAGTGACATTCTCCGCTTCGGCCTCGTAAGTCAGCCCTATCCTGTGCCTGAGGACTTCGTAACATACGGCCCTGACGTCTTCCGGAATCACGTAACCCCTCCTGCGGATGAAGGCATAGGCCTTGGCGGCCATCGACAGCGAGATGGAAGCACGCGGCGAGGCTCCGTAGGAAATGAGCCCGGAAAGCTTCTTGAGTCCGTAATCGTCAGGAGTCCTTGTCGCATACACTATGTCGACTATGTAGCGCTCGATTTTTTCATCCATATAGACATCCCTTACGATTTCGCGGGCACGCACAATATCTTCCGGCTTCAGGACCGCGTTGGGTTTCGGGAAAGCCCCGCTGTTGTTCATCCTCACAATCAGACGTTCCTCCTCCTTCTTAGGATAACTGACCACCACCTTGAGCATGAAACGGTCCACCTGCGCCTCCGGAAGAGGATAGGTTCCCTCCTGCTCTATCGGGTTCTGGGTAGCCATCACAAGGAACGGTTCCGGCAACTTGAATGTCTGCTCGCCTATTGTCACCTGGCGCTCCTGCATCGCTTCGAGAAGGGCCGACTGCACTTTCGCCGGAGAACGGTTAATCTCATCGGCCAGGATGAAATTTGCGAAAATAGGACCTTTCTTGATTTGGAACTGTTCGCTTTTCTGGCTGTAAATCATCGTACCTATAAGGTCGGCCGGAAGAAGGTCCGGGGTAAACTGTATCCTGTTGAACTTCGCGTCCACAGCATTCGCGAGAGTATTTATCGCCAATGTCTTCGCAAGCCCCGGGACACCTTCGAGGAGGATGTGCCCGTTGGCGAGCAAACCTATCAACAGATTCTCTACCAGATGCTTCTGTCCGACAATCACCTTGCCCATTTCCATCGTAAGTATGTCGACAAAAGCGCTCTCGCTCTGTATCCTATCGTTCAACTCTTTGATGTTTACACTGTCCATAATCCAATTTTTTATAATTTTGTCATGTTTCTTTTAATACAAAAATATATGCGCTATAAAATAACTCTCTCATATTCGGGAGCCCCATACTGCGGATGGCAGTCACAGGACAATGCGCCCACGGTACAGGGGGAAGTCGAAAGGGCCCTCGCGCTTCTGCTCGGCGGCCCCGTGAAAGTAACGGGAGCCGGAAGGACGGATACAGGCGTGAACGCACTCGCCTATCCGGCACATTTCGATACTGACATACCGATTGACGCAACGTACCTCTTATACAAATTAAATGCCATTGTAGGAAAGGGCATTGCATTTCACTCGATAGAGAGGTGCCACGACGGTTTCCACGCAAGGTTCGATGCCACGAAGAGGACTTACAATTATTTCATCCACAGAAAAAAAGACCCTTTCGTGGATGAATTTTCATATTTTTATCCCTACGGTCTGGACGTAGCGGCCATGAACGAAGCGGCGGTCCTGCTCAAGGGCGAAATGGATTTCAGCGCCTTCGAAAAGACGGGGGCCGACAATGCCACGTCCGTATGCAATGTATTTTCCGCAGGCTGGAAAAACTATGTCCCTTCCCATCTGTCGGCGTGCGGACTCGCCCCGGAAGCCAACGGCGATTATCTGGTTTTCGAAATCTCGGCCAACCGTTTTCTGAGGAACATGGTAAGGGCCATTGTCGGCACGCTCCTCGAAATAGGCAGGGGGAAACACGGGCCGGAATGGATAACAGGGGTCATCGCCTCGAAAGACAGGGGAAAGGCGGGGCAGTCCGTCCCCGGGAAAGCCCTTTTCCTCACAAGAGTCGATTATCCCGACAAAAATGAAATTTAATTTTTCATAATTTGAAAACACTTCATATCTTTGCTGTCTTATTTTTAACAAATTTTAAAACGATATGATTTTGTCTTTATTGTCTGCTAATATCGATGCCGCCACTTCGGAAGCCGTGGCCGAGGTCTTGCCGGTAGAGGAGGAAATGAGTTTTTCATTAATCGACATGGCCGTAAAGGGAGGCTGGCTGATGCTTGTGCTCCTCGCGCTTTCAATCATAGCCATCTATATTTTCGGAAAGAAATGGTGGATGATAAGGAAGGCGGGAAAAATCGACAAGAATTTCATGAACGACATACACGACCTTATCCATGACGGGAAAATCAAGGCCGCCGTATCGCTGTGCGAGCAATACGATTCGCCGATTGCAAGACTGGTACAGAAGGGCATAGAAAGAATCGGCAGGCCGCTCCAGGACATTCAGACTACGGTGGAAAACACCGGAAACGTGGAGGTCGCAAGGCTTGAAAAGGGCATTCCGCTGCTGGCCACCGTTGCGGGAGGGGCGCCGATGATAGGTTTCCTCGGCACGGTAATGGGTATGATACAGGCGTTTTTCAACATGTCCCAGGCAGGTAACAATATCGACATAACCCTGCTTTCGGGAGGTATTTACACGGCCATGGTGACCACGGTAGGCGGACTCATCGTCGGCATCCTGGCTTATTTCGGATACAATTATCTGACGTCCAGCATTTCGGACCTCGTTTTCCGGATGGAAAGCACGACCATCGATTTCATGGACATACTCAACGAACCGGCTGAAAAATAATTTGCCATGGCCATAAAGAGAAGAACGAGCGTAGAAGCATCATTTTCGATGTCATCAATGACGGACATAGTGTTCCTGTTATTGATATTTTTCCTCGTGACATCGACTCTGATCAATCCCAACGCACTGAAACTGCTGCTCCCGAAGAGCACGGGCCAGGTGGCAGCAAAGGCGACGGCCAGCGTATCAATCAAGCATTACCCGGAAGAAGGGACGTTTTCCTACCATATAAACGGAGACATGACACCGGTCAGATTCGATGAAATCGAAGAAAGGCTCAACGTCATCCTCGGCAATGAGGAGGATCCGACATTCTCGATTTACGCGGACGAGACAGTACCGATAAGCGAAGTCGTGAAAGTCATGAACATCGCCAAGCGCAACCATTACAAAGTGATACTGGCCACATCGCCCGAATAATGCTAATACCGGATGGCAAGATGGGAGACTATAGACAGAAGAGGGAAGAAAACAGGAAGAAATCGGTTGCGGCAGGCCTTGTCGCGGCCGTATCTTTCCACGCCTTCCTGTTTCTGCTTTTATTCCTTGCCGGGATAAAATACATCGGTCCCGCTCCGGAGGAGACCGGAATCGAAATCTCTTTCGAGGAAGAGGAGGTTGAAAACGAACCGGAAGAGACCATAGAAATATCGGCGGGACCGGCACCTGAATCCCCTGCCGCGGACCCCGAAGAAGACATAAGGCTTGCAAAGGCTTCACAGGCCCCTTATGAGGGAGAAAAGCCGAATGTGGCGGAAGAAGCCGTAAATGACGATTTCGGAGATGTGGAAACTCCCGAGCCGCGGGAAGAAGAGAAGAAAAAGGAAATAGACAAGAGGGCCCTCTTCCCTTCAGCGGCAAACATGGAAGCCAAAGACACGCTTGCCGCCCAGACCGCCGCCTTCGTATCGGAAGCCCTGAGCGAAGGACACCCCCTCGGAAATACTACCGAAGGCGAAAACGAGGAGGGGCCCAACGCAAGGCTCGAAGGCCGTGAAGTGATACAGGCTTCGCTGTCCATGCCGGAATACGGCGTACAAATTGACGGGAAAATAATAATCGACATCTGGGTCGACCAATACGGAAACGTAAAGAATGCAGTGCCCGGAGACGGATGCACGATAACGAGCAAGGAGCTTTGGGATGCCGCGGTAAAAGCGGCGTACAAGGCGAAATTCAACAGGAGCTCAAACGCTCCGGTATTGCAAAGAGGCACTATAACATACATTTATAAATTAAAATAAGACAATGCTCAAAGATTTTCAACGCAAAGGGAGTTCCGCCGCTGATGGCGCAGCCCCTGAAAGGGTTTACCGGAAAAGGGAAAACCGTTCATTCAACGACAATCCAAGAAGAAGGGAGGAAGGAAGAAACGAAGGCTTCAGAAGGAGCGAAGACAGGGGCTTCAGAAGAAGCGAAGACAGAGACTTCGGCCGCAGAAAGAGCGAAGACCGGGGTTTCGGAAGAAACGAAGACAGGGGCTTCAGCCGCAGAAGGAATGAAGGCAGAGGCTTTGGAAGAAGCGAAGACAGAGACTTCGACCGCAGAAGGAATGAAGACCGGGGTTTCGGAAGAAACGAAAACAGGGGCTTCAGCCGCAGGAGGGATGAAGACAGAGGTTTCAGGCGCAATGACGGGGAAAGGCCGTCTTTCGAAAGACATGAATTCCGGGGAGAAAGCCGCAAATTCGGATTCGACAAGGAAAAACGTTTCGAAATAACGAGGAAAAAGAACCCGAGGGCCACAATCAAGAGCGCACAGAAAATCTACAAACGCGAAGAAGAGATAACCGGAGAGGTACGATTGAACAAGTTCATAGCCAATTCTGGAATCTGCTCCAGGAGAGAGGCCGACAAATACATCCAGGCCGGTGTCATAACGGTAAACGGAAACGTCGTGAGCGAATTGGGAGTCAAGGTAAAACCGACTGACGACATAAGGTTCAACGGCGAGCGCCTGTTGGGCGAAAAAAAAATATACATCGTAATGAACAAGCCCAAGGATTATGTGACCACTACGAGCGACCCGCATGCCGAGAAAACCGTAATGGATCTTCTAAAAGGTTGCAAACAAAGGGTATTCCCTGTGGGAAGGCTCGACAAATCCACTACCGGGGTACTTCTGTTCACGAATGACGGAAGGCTTGCAGACAAGCTGACACACCCTGCCTACAATAAAAAGAAGATATACCAGGTAACCCTCGACAGGAAACTCAGCAAGCCCGATTTTGACAAAATACTTGAAGGAATATGGCTTCCTGACGGGGAAATCCACGCCGATGAACTCGCATACACCGATGATACGCAGAAAGTCGTGGGCATTTCCATCCACTCCGGAAGGAACCGCATCATCAGAAGGATATTCGAGTCCCTCAACTACAAAATATTGAAACTCGACAGGGTATATTTCGCAGGCCTCACGAAGAAGAGGCTCACAAGGGGCGAATGGCGGTATCTCGAAGAGAAGGAAGTCAACATGTTGCTGATGGGGGCATACGAATAATGGATTCTCAACCTCAAATCAAAAGGCACAGGGCCGGTTTCGTAAACATCATCGGAAATCCGAATGTGGGGAAATCGACCCTTATGAACGCCCTCGTAGGCGAAAAGCTTTCCATAGTCACGGCAAAGGCACAGACGACAAGGCACAGAATCATGGGGATAGTGAACGGGGAAAACTACCAGATAGTGTACTCCGACACTCCGGGAATCCTGAAACCCGCATACCGTCTTCAGGAAGACATGCTCGACTTTGTCGATACGGCCCTGAGCGATGCCGACATCATCCTGTATGTTACCGATACCGTGGAAAAGAGGGACAAGAACTACGGATATATCGAAAAACTGAAGAAAATAGCATGTCCGGTAATCATAGTCCTCAACAAAATAGACATCAGCGACCAGGCCGCGGTCATGGGAATGATGGAAGAATGGAGGAAGGAACTGCCGGATGCCACCATTATCCCGGTTTCGGCAAAGGAGAAGTTCAATCTCGAAAATGTCTTCGACTCCATATTGGCGAATCTGCCGGAAGCTCCGGCGTGGTTCGACAAAGAGACTTTCACGGACAAAAGCCTGCGGTTCTTCGCTTCTGAAATCATCAGGGAAAAAATCTTCCTCAACTGTTCCCAGGAAGTACCTTACAGCTGCGAAGTTACCATAGAGCGTTTCAAGGAAAGCAGGGACAGATACGATATCAACGCCGTGATAAACGTCATGCGCGACAGCCAGAAAGGGATAATCATAGGCAAGAAGGGCTCGATGCTGAAGAAGATAGGCACAGAAGCCCGTCTGGACATGGAAGATTTTTTCGAAAAGAAGGTCTTTCTGGAACTTTTCGTAAAAGTGGAGCCCGACTGGAGAAACGAGAAAAAGGAATTGAAACGGTTCGGGTATGAATCGTAAAAACAATACGAACCGTAAATAAAATTTAAAGGCAGAGGCAATATGAGCGACGAAACGACTATAGACAACTACCCTTCCGGAAAATTCGACGACCTCACCAGACAGTCCGACAACAACAGATACAAATTGTCCGGAATGTTCAGGGAGTGGTTCCTCGACTATGCTTCATACGTCATACTCGAAAGGGCCGTCCCCCATATCGGAGACGGGCTGAAACCTGTACAGAGAAGAATCCTCCACGCGATGAAGAAGGCCGATGACGGAAGATATACCAAAGTCGCCTCACTGGTCGGGGAAGCCATGAAGTACCACCCTCACGGAGACGCTTCAATCGGCGCGGCCCTCGTACAGTTAGGACAAAAAAACCTGCTCATAGACTGCCAGGGAAACTGGGGAAACATCATTACGGGAGACCCGAATGCGGCCCCGAGGTACATCGAGGCAAGGCTCACGAAATTCGCCAATGAAATCCTGTTCAACCCAAAAACGACCGAATGGATGAATTCATACGACGGCCGTAACCAGGAACCTGTCGAACTTCCGGCCAAATTCCCGCTTCTGCTCGCCCAGGGAGCCGAAGGGATTGCCGTCGGACTCGCCTCGAAAATCCTCCCCCACAATTTCAACGACCTCATCGACGCATCCATAGCCTGCCTCAAGGGAAAAGACTTCGAACTGTATCCTGATTTTCCTACGGGAGGCACCGCAGACTGCTCGAAATACAACAAGGGCAGCCGCGGGGGCAGTGTCAGGGTGCGCGTAAACATCGAGAAACTCGACAAGAAGACCCTCGTCATCCGTGAAGTCCCATACGGGAAGACAGTGCCCGTACTGATAGACAGCATACTGAAAGCTAACGACAGCGGGAAAATAAAAGTCAAGAAAGTGGAAAATTTTTCCACCAAAGTCGCCGAGATTGTCATCCACCTCAACAACGACGTATCCCCCGACAAGACTATCGACGCCCTCTACGCATTCACCGACTGCGAGACCTCGATAAGTCCCAACATGTGCGTGATAAAGGATGACAAGCCTTTCTTCACAAACACGGACGAACTGCTGCGGTACAACACCGAACACACCAGAGACCTTCTGGGGAAGGAGATAGAAATACGCCTCGGGGAACTTGAAAACGAGTGGCATTATTCTTCGTTGGAGAAAATTTTCTTTGAAAAAAGGGTTTACAAAATCCTCGAAAAGGACGATGCGCGGACATGGGAAGAACAGCTCGGAGAGACTTTCGAAGAAATGAACCGTTACCGCAGCCTGCTCCGCAGGGACATAACAATGGAGGACATAGGAAAACTTGTCGAAAAGCCAGTCAGGAAAATCTCGAAATTCGATGTCAAGGCCGTCGATGAAAAGATAAAGACCCTCGAACAGGAAATGGAAGAATGCCGGTACAATCTCGAACACATAACCGAATTCACCATCAAATGGTACGAGAACCTGAAGAAGAAATACGGCAAGGACCACCCGCGCATGACAAGAATCGCGAACTTCGAAAACATCGAGGTTTCGAGGGTGCGCACCGCCAATGCCAAACTGTATGTGAACAAGTCCGAGGGTTTCATCGGCACCGGCCTCAAAAAGGAGGACAACGGCGAATATGTCTGCGACTGCTCCGACATGGATGAGATAATCGTTTTCATGAAAAACGGAAAATACATCATCACCAAGGTACAGGAAAAGGCTTTCATCGGAAAGAACATCATCTATGCGGCCGTATTCAACAGGAACGACACAAGGACCATATACAATGCCGTTTACAGGGACGGAAAGGCAGGTACGGCGTATGCGAAGCGTTTTGCCGTAGGCGGGATAACGAGGGACAAGGAATACGACCTCACCCAGGGGACCCCCGATTCGTCAGTACTCTGGTTCACCGCCAATCCGAACGGGGAAGCCGAAACCCTGAAAGTATATTTCAAGGCGAAGGCGAAACTGAAAAAACTCAGCGACGAATTCGATTTCGCCTCCCTCGCGATAAAGGGACGTGCGGCAATGGGGAACATCCTTACGAAGAACCAGATTTCCCGCATAGTCCTCAAATCCAAGGGAACATCCACAATCGGCGGCAAGTCGATATGGTTCGACCAGGACATAAACAGGCTGAACGAAGACTCCAGAGGAAAGCTCCTCGGCGAATTTTCCGATGACGACAGGATACTTGCCATCTGCAAGGACGGTACGTTCTACACCACCAACTACGACCTGAGCAACAGGTATCAGGGAGATTTGCTCATAGTTGAAAAACTTGACGTGAACAGGACTTTCACGGTAATATATTTCGACGGCGAAGCCGGCTCGTTCTACATAAAGCGCTTCGGCATAGACAAGAACCAGCACGGCAGCTTCATTCCCGACAAGGCCGGCTCATACCTGGTAGCGGTGTCCGAGGACGAAAGGCCGCGGATCGAAATTGTCTTCGGAGGAAAGAACAGCGGCCGGGCTCCTGAGATAATAGATGCCAAAACATTCATAGGCAAGAAACTTTTCACGGCCAAAGGGAAGAGAGCGACGAACTACATCGTCGACACCATCGGATTCACCGACCCAGCCCCGGCTTCCGACCCTGTCACTGATAGCGATATAGCCCCTGACACCAGTCCCGTCCCGGATACCTCGCTAATGGATGCACCGGAACCGGACACCGTTTCCGAAACGGGAGACACGGAAGCCCCTGGCGACGAATGGGAAGGCACATTGTTCTGAAAACAGCGTTCCGGGTTCAAGACATCATGATTTTCACCCTCATAGGCTTCATGGGATGCGGAAAAAGCAGCATCGGAAAACACATAGCAGGGAAGCTCGGCTGTGATTTCGCAGATTCCGACATCCTCGTGGAAAAAGGGGAAGGAATGACCGTTACGGAAATATTTTCCCGGTACGGAGAAACCGGATTCCGAGAAATCGAATACCGCTATATAGACAGGACAGTCCGGTCGTACGGAGGCCGTGCCGATTGGAAAAGGGACGGAGACGGCAAGGCAAAAAGCCTGATATTCGCCCTCGGAGGAGGGGCCGTCACTTACAAAGCCACGGCCACGCTCATAAAGGAACGGACTTTCCCGATATATATCAAATGTTCCCCAGAAGAACTCATCGCCAACCTGAAGGAAGACGGCACTGCTGGCAGGCCCATGCTCGCCGGATATGATTTGGAAACGCGGGTAAGGCAACTGCTCTCCGAAAGGGAGGCGGCATACGGGAACTGCGCAAGGCTCATCGTCAGTCCTTCCGGACTGGAGGAAGCCATCGTGAAAGGACTTTCCCCAATCAGATGATGTCCTCACGTGCCTTGATGTCGGCAATCCTCAACTGTATCGTGGCATTCCCCCTGTAATAGTTTTCCACTATCGAGTAGCAGACATCGATGGGATTGCCGGCCGCAAGATGCTCGAAATGCTCCGAGCGGTTGAAAGCTATGGCCGAAATGTGCCTGTACGGCTGGTCTTCCTGTATAAGTTCCAGTTTAAGATGCCCGGCATCGGCCCCTACCCTTCTGCCGTTCCCGTTGTCATAAACGTTTTCGGTCATGAACATAGGCGCCGTATTGCCCGGCCCGAAAGGCTGGAACTGTTTCAGTATCCTGAAAAATTTAGGAGTTATCTGATTGAAATTCAGATAAGAATCTATATTTACCACAGGGGTGATAGTCTCCCGCGAAATATGCGCCGACACGTATTCTTCGAAACGGCGGCTGAATTCCTTGAGATTTTCTTCCTTCAAGGTAAGTCCGGCTGCATAGATATGCCCTCCGAAATTTTCGAGAAGGTCGGAACAGCTTTCTATGGCTTCATAAAGGTCGAAGCCGGCGACACTGCGCGCCGAGCCCGTTATAAGCCCGTTCTGGGAACTCGTCAGTACTATTGTCGGCTTGTAGAACGCTTCAACCAGCCTCGATGCCACTATCCCCACGACCCCGCGGTGCCACTCCGGATTGTAAACCACCGTAGAACTGCTCTTCGCAAAATCGGCCGAGGCCCTTACCATCTCCTTGGCCTCCTCGGTTATTTCGCGGTCTATGCTCTTGCGCTCGTTATTGTACTCGTTTATCTCCTTCCCGATTCTGTTTGCGACCTCGTCATCGTCGCATACAAGGAGCTCTACCGCACGGCGCCCGGACTCCATCCTCCCGGCCGCATTGATTCTCGGGCCTATCTTGAATACAATGTCGTCTATCGTAATCTTGCAACGGTCGAGACCGGAAAACCTTATCATCGACAGAAGTCCTTTGCGCGGGGATTCGTTAATCTGTTTCAGACCGAAATATGCGAGAATCCTGTTTTCATCGACTACCGAAACAAGATCCGCCGCTATGCTTACCGCCAGCAAATCAAGATACTGGAGGATTTTCTCGAAGGGGATGCCGTAAGTGGCGGCGTATGCCTGCACCAGTTTGAAACCCACGCCGCAACCCGACAAATCGTCGAAAGGATAGCCGCAATCCGACCTTTTCGGGTCGAGTACCGCAACGGCCGCCGGGAGTTCGCTCTCCGGAAGGTGATGGTCGCAGATGATGATATCGAGCCCCATTTCCCTTGCATAATCGACTTTCGCATTGGCCTTTATGCCGCAATCGAGGGTTATCACGAGGGTGAAACCGTGCTCTTTTGCCCAGTCCAACCCCCTGTAAGACAGGCCATAACCGTCGACATACCTGTCCGGAATATAGAAATCCGCATTAGGTGTAAGCGACGACAGGAAGGAATAGACCAAAGCCACGGCGGTAGTGCCGTCGACATCATAATCCCCGTAGACAAGTATCTTCTCACCTTCGGAGACGGCCTTTCCGAGCCTGGCCACAGCCTTGTCCATATCCTTCATCAAAAACGGGTCGTGCAACCTCGACAGGTCCGGACGGAAAAACTCCCGTGCGGCCTCGAAGGTGGTAATGCCGCGCTGTACGAGCAACTCGGCAAGAACCCTGTCGATACCGAGCTCCGTAGAAAGACGGCCGACGATTTCTGGATCTTCCGGCCGTTTCAATACCCATTTTTTCGTTATAGCCATATCGTTGGCAAAGTTACCATTTTTTGAGTAAATTTGTGGTTTATTTTAATAAAATATAAAACATATTTTGAATATGAGCAACTTGGAGAATCTTAACGAAATGGAGCTTCAGAGAAGGGCTTCGCTGCAAAAACTCAGGGAACTCGGCATCGACCCGTACCCTGCACCCCTTTATCCCGTCAATGTCTCTACGGCCGAGATAAAACAGAATTACTCTGAAGAAAAGGGCAATTTCTCCGATGTGACGATAGCCGGAAGAATCATGAGCCGCAGGATAATGGGAGCCGCATCGTTCATCGAATTGCAGGATGAAAGCGGACGTATCCAAGTATACATAAAGCGGGATGAAATATGTCCGGGAGAAGACAAGACCATGTACAACACCGTGTTCAAGAAACTTCTCGACATAGGCGACATCATCGGCATCAAGGGCTTCGCATTCATAACCCAGACCGGAGAACTGACCGTTCATGCCAAAGAACTCACCGTACTCTGCAAATCGCTGAGGATTCTTCCGATAGTAAAACAGAAGGACGGTGAAGTGTTCGACGCCTTTTCCGACCCGGAACTGAAATACAGGCAGAGGTATGTGGACCTGATTGTAAACCCTCAGGTAAGGGATACTTTCATAAAGAGAAGCATCATCATATCCACCATGAGGGAATATTTCAACGAGGCCGGCTGCCTTGAAGTGGAGACCCCTATCCTGCAATCGATACCCGGAGGGGCAAATGCAAGGCCGTTCATCACGCACCACAATGCGCTTGACATCGACCTCTATCTCAGGATAGCCAACGAGTTGTATCTGAAAAGGCTCATAGTCGGCGGCTTCAACGGGGTATACGAATTCGCCAAGAATTTCCGCAACGAAGGCATGGACAAGACCCACAATCCGGAATTCACCTGCGTGGAGATTTACGTGGCCTACAAGGATTATATCTGGATGATGGAATTCGTCGAAAAACTCCTCGAAAAGATAGCGTTGAAGCTTCACGGGACGACGGACGTAGAGCTCGACGGAAAGAAAATCTCCTTCAAGGCACCGTTCCGCCGCCTGCCGATGCTCGAAGCCATCAAGGAATATGCCGGCGTGGATGTAAAGGGAATGGACGAAGCACAGCTCAGGGAAACCTGCAAAAAGCTCGGAGTGGAGACCGACCCTGCAATGGGGGCAGGAAAACTGATCGATGCGATTTTCGGCGAATACTGCGAGAAAAACCTCATCCAGCCTACCTATATCATAGATTATCCTGTCGAGACCTCCCCTCTCACGAAAAGGCACCGCAAGGACCCTTCGCTTACCGAAAGATTCGAACTTTTCGTGAACGGAAAGGAACTCGCCAACGCATACAGCGAGCTCAACGACCCTATCGACCAGCTTGAAAGGTTCAAGGAGCAGCTGCGGCTCAAGGACAAAGGCGACGACGAAGCCATGTTCATAGACATGGATTTCATCAGAGCCCTCGAATACGGAATGCCGCCTACATCCGGACTGGGAATCGGCATCGACAGGCTTACCATGTTCATGACCGGGGCGCCGACCATACAGGATGTGCTTTTCTTCCCTCAGATGAGACCGGAGAAAAGGGAGGACAAAGAAGAAAAAAATGAAGAATGAAAGGATAACATCGACGTCCAATCCAAAAATACGTGAGCTTCTGTCCCTGACGGACAAGGCACGCGAAAGAAAGGAAAAAGGGCTGTTCGTAGCAGAAGGCATCAGGGAAATCCGGCACAGTATCGAGGCCGGATATGTCCCCCGTGCCATATTCTACTCGCCGGAAATCGCCGGGAACGACATACTCGGAGTTCTCGGCATCGATGCCGCGGCATGGCCGGACATGGGGATTTTCGAAGTATCGCAGCCCGTCTATTCCAAAATAGCATACCGTGACGGCACGGAAGGCATTGTCGCCGAAATATACGGAAAAGAGCCTCTGGCATTGGACAATCTGCCGATATGCGAAAACCCGCTGGTGATTGTTACCGAGGCTGTCGAAAAACCGGGAAACATCGGTGCCATATTGAGAAGTGCCGATGCCTGCGGTGCGGATGCGCTGATAATCTGCAATCCGAAATGCGACCTTTACAATCCCAACCTGATCAGGGCAAGCATAGGCGCGATATTCACGGTGCCGACGGTTACCTGCACCTCGCAGGAAGCCATCGGATGGCTGAAGTACAAAGGCATACGCATCCTTACGGCCCAATTGCAGGATTCGGAAGAATATTATGATGCGGATATGAAAACAGGCTGCGCCATAGTCCTCGGCAGCGAAGACAAGGGGCTCGGCCGGGAATGGAGGGAAGCGGCGGACTGCCACATACGCATACCGATGTCGGGAAAACTCGATTCGCTGAACGTATCCGTATCAGCAGCCGTACTTTTATTTGAAGCGCTGCGGCAGAGACGTTCTGCCGGACGATGACAGACTTAACATTTAAAGGGACCTTACCATGACTAAAAGATTCGGACTTATAGGCAAACCTATCGGACATTCGCTCAGTCCGGCATTGTTCAATGCCGCATACGGGGGAAAATACGCATACGATCTGATTGAGGCGGACGATTTCAAAGGCTCCATCGAAAGGTTCAGAGCCGGATATGACGGCATCAACATTACCTCCCCATACAAAAGGCTGGCCTTCGAAGAAGCCGACACCACGGACGATACCGCAAGGAGAATCGGGGCAGCCAACATCCTGTTCAAGACAGCGGACAGAGGCATAGTCGCCGCCAACAGCGATTATTCCGGCATCAAGATGGTATTGGGAGACCATTTCGAGATAGATGAAAACAAAAACGGGATAAAGAAAATAAAAACCCTCGTCATCGGTTGCGGAGGAGCCGGGATGGCGGCCGCCTGCGCTTCATCCGACCTCGGGATGAAAACCGTCATCGTAAACCGCACATACGCCGCCGTCGAAAGGTTCGTATCAAGACCCGGCAACGAGAAAATCATAGCCGGAAAGATGCACGACCTTGATGAGCTCATGGAAGCGAGCCAGCTCATAATCTATACCGTTCCCGTTGTAATGGAGGAACTGTGCAGGCTTCCGAAACGCTTCTTCACCGGGAAAAGCATTTTCGAAGCCAACTACCGCAATCCGTCATTCACCCGCGAATACAGGGGAATGAGGCTCGGGAAAAACGGGATAACTTTCAGGAAGGACTCCATCGGGATACCGCAACGGTGCTATTACCTCTCCGGGGAAATCTGGCTCATGGCCCAGGCCATAACCGGCTTCAGGCTTCTGACCGGAGAAGATCCGGACGAGGGGGCCATGCTGCGCTACATGTCCGAAACGAGAAAAATAATTTAGGCCCGGCCACACATAAGAAAACACAAGGCCACACATAGAAAAACACAAGGCCGCGCATAAGGGAAAACAAACAGTAAATACATAATCAAAACACAGGAACCATGTCGCTGAACAAAGTATTATTGATAGGAAACGTCGGGAAAGACCCTGATGTAAGATATCTCGAGAACAACACGAAAGTCGCCTCGTTCACCCTTGCCACGACGGAAAGGTACAGGGACAAGAACAATGAACTTAAAGAGATTACGGAGTGGCACAATATCGTGTGCTGGAGGCGCAGCGCCGACATCGTGGAACAATACGTAAAAAAAGGCACCCAGCTTTTCATCGAAGGGCGCCTGCGCACACGCAACTGGGATGACCAGAACGGAATCAAACACTATGTAACCGAAATAAACGCCGACAACATACAGCTTCTCGGCAGAAAGCAGGACAACCCTGCCGCCGCGCCCGGTATGGCACCACAAGCATCACAAGCGCCACAAGCATTCCAGCCATCACAGGCTGTCCAGGCTCCCCAGCAGGCAAGGCAGAGCGAGCCTCTGAACATAGAGCTTGAAGAAGACGATCTTCCGTTCTAACGGTGACAGCATAAACAACGTAGCGGTGACAACATAAACAACGTAAAACCTGATATGTAGAAGCGGATACAATAAAGGGGCGGCTCTTCGTGAACCGCCCCTTTCAAATTTCCATCTGGCAAGTCCTGTCGCAGCCAGTCCCTTGCCGCCGGCCTGATTATTCGCCTAAATATTCGTCAAGTACCTCTTCAAGTTCCTCTTCACCGAGTTTGGAAGCGATAATCTTGCCTTCGCTGTCCACAAGGACGTTCTGAGGGATGTAGGATACATTGTAAAGCTCGCGCGGCTCAGTATTCCAGTAATTGAGGTCCGAAAGCTGTATCCAGCCGAGGCCATCGTCCTTTATTGCCTGCAACCATGATTCCTTGTCATTGTCCATGGAAACGCCGACAATCTCGAAACCTTTGTCATGGTATTTTTCATAAATCTCCACCAGGACAGGGTTGAAATTACGGCACGGTCCGCACCATGAAGCCCAGAAATCAATCATCGTCACTTTGTATTTCGGATAAATGGACGAGAAGGTCACATCCTTTCCTTTGGTATCCGGAACGGTAAAGTCAGGGGCAGGTTCGCCCTGCATCAGATGGGTGTTGTCTTCGAGATATTCGGTAATCCTAACTACAATAGGATGGGATGCATATTCGGCCGCATCCTTATAAGGCTGCAAAGCTTCCGCTATCTCATCCGGAGACATGGACATCATTTCGTTATAGATGCCGGCCAGGTCGAAATAAGACAAAGGGTGGGCCGCCCTGTATTCATCCACTATGAGACGGCGCAGTGAATCGGACTCGGTATATATTTTTTGAAGAAGCCCGTCCAGTTCGGCACGCCTCTCATCGGTGGTTTCCTCGGCCATGTATTCCTCCATGAAGGAATTGACATCCAGACCGTACTTGTCGAGCACTCCCTGATGGGACGTGGCTATCTTATAATACAGGCTCTGGGTATCCCCTCCGTTTACGAGTGCAGTCCCGAGATATGGCCCTTCCTGAACCAATTCGGCAGTATATTTTGCATTTTCAAGGAATATCTCGACTTCGCCCTGCACTCCTTCCACGCCAATGAGATATGGAAGCGGCTGGTCTACATGACCCTTGAAACAAAATCTTCCGTCCACGATGTCCACCGTATCGGCGACACTGCTGAAATCGGAGTAAAGATATGCTTTCCTCTGTACCGATACGGTATCATCGGCATTTGAGAAAGTACCTTCGATTACATAACCGTTCTGACCGCATGAAGCCAATATCGCCATGGCTCCAGCACATAAAAGAACATTCAGTTTCATAACTACATTTATTAAAAAACACTGTCAATCCATTGTCAATTTTCCTTACCGGCATTTTCCGGGCTCCCATTCCTCGCTTCATCCCGTGCATCGGGATTGAGGAACCATTCCTTATACCTCAGATAGCCGGCAGCATTGTTTTTCGTCATCTGTGCCACCGATTCCGAAGAATCCTTGACTTTCCTGGCAGGAATCCCCGCATACACTCCCGGCTCAAGCACCGAATTGCTCAGGACCACCGCCCCTGCCGCTATCACCGTATTGTCCGGGACTACCACGTTGTCGAGCAGGACCGCCCCCATCCCGACAAGAACATTGTTGCCGATTTTCGCACCGTGTATTACGGCATTGTGCCCTACCGAAACGTCGTTTCCGATTTCCACTACGGAACGCCTGTACAAAGTATGCAGTACCGCCCCGTCCTGGATATTCACACGGTCGCCGAGCCTTATCGCATTCACATCCCCTCTAAGCACCGCCCCGTACCAGATACTGCAATCGTCACCCATGACGACATCGCCTATGACTGCCGCATTCTCCGCGATAAAACACCCTTTGCCGATTTTCGGGACAAATCCGAGCACTTCCCTGATTATAGCCATACTGATTTCACAAATAACACGGCAAATATAAAACAAAACTGCCAATAAAGTCAGAGTATTTTTAAAATTATAAATCCTTAATGAAAATTATCACATAAATCCATAATGAAAAAAGGCGGCCGATATCCGGCCGCCAATTATCATCTGTCAGAGTTCCTACTCCTCGTCTATTGTCGCACCCTTCGCGGAAAAACTCTTCAGACTTTCCTTTGAAGTTACAATCAGGTCCCCATATTCCCTCTGGCCGGTACCTGCCGGTATGAGATGACCGCAGATAACGTTTTCCTTCAAGCCTTCCAAAGTATCGACTTTGCCCCTTATGGCAGCTTCGCTGAGCACTTTGGTCGTCTCCTGGAAAGATGCCGCGGACATGAAGCTGTTTGTCCTCAACGCCGCACGGGTTATACCCTGGAGTACCTGGTTGGAAGTGGCCGGAATGGCATCCCTGGACTCTACCAGACGCAGATCCTGCCTTCTCAATGAAGAGTTCTCATCCCTGAGCTCGCGCAATGAAACAATCATTCCCGGCTTCAGTTTCGTAGAATCACCTGCATCCGTAATGAACTTCTTGTCGAAAATGGTATCGTTTTCCTCGATGAAGTCCCATTTGTCCACCATCTGTTCCGGCAGGAACCTCGTATCGCCCGGATCCACAATCTGCACCTTCCTCATCATCTGCCTTACGATGATTTCGAAATGCTTGTCGTTGATTTTCACACCCTGCATCCTGTAAACGCTCTGGATTTCATTTACAATGTATTCCTGAACCTTTATAGGACCCTGGATGGCCAGGATGTCGGTAGGGGAAATGGCACCGTCGGAAAGCCTCATTCCCGCTTTCACATAATCGTTTTCCTGTACAAGTATCTGTTTCGAGAGAGGAACCAGGTAGGTCTTCTTCTCTCCGGACTTGTTCTGTATGATTATCTCGCGGTTGCCCCTCTTGACCTTGCCCATGATGACCTCTCCGTTGATTTCGGAAACGATGGCAGGGTTGGAAGGGTTGCGGGCCTCGAACAGCTCAGTAACGCGAGGAAGACCTCCGGTAATATCTCCGGATTTTCCGATTGCCCTCGGAATCTTTATGATGACATCTCCGATATTGATATCCGCTCCGTCCTCGACCATGATATGGGCTCCGACCGGCAGGTTGTACTGCTTGATGTCATTGCCGTTCTTGTCAAGGATATGTATCGTAGGGTTCTTGGATTTGTCACGGGACTCGATGATGACCTTCTCCTTGTGGAGAGAGTATTCATCCGCCGCTTCTTCCCTGTAGGTAACGCCCTCTATGAGGCTGTCATACTGCGTACGGCCCGAAGTTTCGACAATCGTAACGGCATTGTAAGCATCCCAGTCGCAGATTTTGTCGCCTTTGCTTACCTTGTCGCCGTTATTCTTATAAAGTGTCGCACCATACGGGATATCGTACTGTGAAAGGGTAATGCCGGTATTTTCATCTATCACCCTCACCTCGGTAGTACGGCTTACCACTATTACGCGCTCCTTGTCGCCATCCTTGCTCTGGATGGTACGGAGTTCCTCGAATTCCAGACGGCCGTCATACTTGGCTATGATTTCGCTTTCCGATGCCGTGCTCGAAGCCGTACCTCCGACATGGAACGTACGGAGCGTAAGCTGGGTACCCGGTTCTCCGATTGACTGTGCGGCTATCACGCCGACGACTTCGCCCTTCTCTACCATCCTTCCGGTAGCGAGGTTGCGGCCGTAGCATTTAGCACACACGCCCTTGCGAGAATCGCAGGTAAGCACGGAACGTATCTCTACCTGCTCTATCGGCAGGCTCTCTATGAGGTCCGCTATGTCTTCGTTGATTTCTTCTCCGGCCCTTATGATGAGCTCGCCCGTAAGAGGGTTGTAGATATCATGGACGGAAGTACGTCCGAGAATCCTTTCGCCGAGGGTTTCGACAACTTCGTCCTTGTTCTTGACGGCTGTCGCTATAAGTCCCCTGAGCGTACCGCAATCCTCCTCGTTTATTATCACATCATGGGAGACATCGACAAGACGGCGAGTCAGATAACCTGCATCCGCAGTTTTCAAGGCCGTATCGGCAAGACCCTTGCGGGCACCGTGGGTGGAAATGAAATACTCGAGGACCGAAAGACCTTCCTTGAAGTTTGAAAGAATAGGGTTTTCGATGATTTCCGCACCCTGAGAACCTGATTTCTGCGGTTTCGCCATCAGACCTCGCATACCGCAAAGCTGACGGATCTGTTCTTTGGAACCACGGGCTCCGGAGTCGAGCATCATGAATACAGGATTGAAGCCTTGCTGGTCATTTGAAATACGCTGCTCGACGATTCTCGTCAGTTTATTGTTGACCGTAGTCCAAAGGTCGATTATCTTATTGTAACGCTCGTTGTTGGTTATAAGACCCATTCCGTAGTTGTTCATGATTTCGCCTACGGTCTTGTAACCGTTCTCGACAAGATCCTTCTTCTCTTCAGGGATTATCACATCACCGAGGTTGAAAGAAAGTCCGCCCTTGAACGCCATTGTGTAACCAAGGTTCTTGATATCGTCAAGGAACTGGGCAGTACGTGCAACGCTTGTAGCCTTGAGCACATTAGAGATTATATCCCTCAGGTTCTTCTTTGTCAGAAGCGTATTGATGAAGCCTACTTCCTTAGGTACGAGCTGGTTGACTATCACACGGCCTACGGTAGTCTTTATCATCGACACATTGCCGTCCTTGTCCGTAATGCGGACTTCGATGTTGGCATGCATGTCAACAGCCTTTTCGTTCAACGCTATGATTACTTCTTCCGGACCGTAGAACTTCATACCTTCGCCCTTGGCCCCTTCACGAGGCTTCGTTATATAATAGAGGCCGAGCACCATGTCCTGGGAAGGCACGGTGATAGGGGCTCCGTTGGCCGGGTTCAGTATATTGTGCGAACCGAGCATCAGCAACTGGGCCTCAAGTATGGCCGCATTTCCGAGAGGGAGATGGACTGCCATCTGGTCACCGTCGAAATCGGCGTTGAACGCCGTACATGCCAACGGGTGCAACTGGATTGCCTTTCCTTCGATAAGTTTCGGCTGGAAGGCCTGGATTCCGAGCCTGTGAAGCGTAGGGGCACGGTTAAGCAATACCGGATGCCCTTTCATTACATTTTCGAGTATATCCCAGATAACAGGGTCTTTCCTGTCCACAATCTTCTTTGCCGATTTGACGGTCTTCACAATGCCCCTCTCTATCAGTTTTCTGATAATGAATGGTTTGTAAAGTTCCGCAGCCATGAATTTAGGCAAACCGCACTCATGCATCTTCAACTCCGGACCGACGACGATGACGGAACGGGCCGAATAGTCCACACGTTTACCGAGCAGGTTCTGACGGAAACGTCCTTGTTTACCTTTAAGGCTGTCGGACAGGGATTTCAATGCCCTGTTGGCCTCTGTCTTGACCGCATTCGATTTTCTTGAATTGTCGAACAGCGAATCGACGGCCTCCTGAAGCATACGCTTTTCGTTGCGTAGAATCACTTCTGGAGCCTTTATCTCGATGAGCCTCTTAAGCCTGTTGTTCCTGATAATCACACGCCTGTAAAGGTCATTGAGGTCGGAAGTGGCGAAACGTCCTCCGTCAAGAGGCACGAGAGGCCTCAAATCCGGCGGAATGACAGGGATAATCTTCATTATCATCCACTCCGGCCTGTTCACATCCCTCGACTCCCTGAAAGCCTCTATCACGCTGAGGCGTTTCAAAGCCTCGGCTTTCCTCTGCTGCGATGTTTCGGTTTCAATCTTGTAACGGAGGTCGTATGACAACTGGTCGTAATCCACTTTCTTCAACATGTCGTAGATTACTTCCGCACCCATTCCGGCAACGAATTTTTCCGGATCTTCCTCAGGAAGCGACCTGTTTTCCTCAGGAAGCTTGTCCAGCAAATCCAGATATTCGTCTTCCGAGAGCAGGTCTCCGTTGGATACTCCGTATTCTGAAGCCGCGCCGGCATTCACCACTATGTATTTTTCATAATAAATAATGGCTTCGAGTTTTTTCGACGGTATGCCGAGAAGATAACCTATCTTATTCGGATTCGATTTGAAATACCAGATATGCGCTACAGGGACGGTCAGCTTGATATGCCCCATCCTTTCGCGGCGGACTTTCTTTTCGGTCACTTCCACACCGCAACGGTCGCAGATGATGCCCTTATAACGGATTCTCTTATATTTTCCGCAATGGCACTCGTAATCCTTTGTCGGCCCGAAGATACGCTCGCAGAAAAGACCGTCGCGTTCCGGCTTGTAAGTCCTGTAGTTAACGGTTTCAGGCTTCAGGACTTCTCCGGAAGACCTTTCATAGATTTCCTCTGGAGACGCCAGGCTGATGCTGATCTGAGTGAAATTGCTTTTGACTTTATTATCTTTTTTCATCTCTGTAGTAATTGTCCTAAAAATTGTTACCGTTATTACTGAAGTTTGACACTGAGTCCGAGGCCGCGCAACTCATGCAACAATACGTTGAGCGATTCCGGGATTCCCGGAGCCGGCATAGGATCGCCTTTGACTATCGCTTCGTATGCCCTTGAACGGCCTGTCACATCATCGGACTTGACGGTAAGTATCTCCTGCAAGGTGTGGGCGGCACCGAAGGCTTCGAGTGCCCATACCTCCATTTCTCCGAAACGCTGTCCTCCGAACTGTGCCTTACCTCCGAGAGGCTGCTGGGTTATGAGCGAATAAGGACCTATCGAACGGGCATGCATCTTGTCATCGACCATGTGGCCGAGCTTGATCATGTAGATAACGCCCACAGTCGCCGGCTGATCGAACCAGTCACCCGTACCGCCGTCCCTGAGATAGGTCTTGCCGTACATCGGGACACCGGCCTTTTCGGTATATTCGCAGATGTCCTCAAGGCTTGCACCGTCGAAGATAGGGGTACTGAACCTCAATCCGAGTTCCTTTCCAGCCCATCCGAGGACTGTTTCGTAAATCTGTCCGAGGTTCATACGTGAAGGCACACCCAACGGATTGAGCACGATATCTACCGGGGTACCGTCCGAAAGGAAAGGCATATCTTCGTCACGTACTATCTTCGCGACTATACCTTTGTTTCCATGACGGCCGGCCATCTTGTCACCGACACGTATCTTGCGTTTCTTCGCCACATATACCTTGGCAAGCTGCATGATTCCGGTCGGAAGCTCGTCGCCTATTGTAATATTGTATTTCTGCCTCTTGAGTTCGGCGTCATATTCCTTGTATGATATGACATAATTGTTTATAAGAGTCTTTATGAGCTCGTTGCAATGTCCGTCTGTAGTCCATCCGGTAGGATCGATGTTTTCATAATTGATTGTATATAAAAACTCGTCCTCCACCTTAGCTCCGGCAGGCAAAAGCTCCACTCCGTAAAGGTCCGAAATCGCATTGGTAGTCTTTCCAGCCAGCAGGGCGCTCAGTTTGCCTATGAATTTCTCGCGCAACATTGCGACTTTCCTGTTGAAGGCATCCTCTGCAAGTTCTATCTTCAACTTGGCATCCTTGCGCGCATCCTTCTTTGACTTGTCCTTGTCCGTGGTGGCGGCAACCTTCGAATAGAGGGCCTTGTCGATGATAGTACCGCTGAGCGACGGAGAAGCTTTCAATGAAGCGTCCTTCACATCGCCGGCCTTGTCACCGAATATGGCTCTGAGCAGTTTTTCTTCAGGTGAAGGGTCGCTCTCGCCCTTAGGGGTTGTCTTACCTATCAGGATGTCTCCCGGCTCGACATTCGCGCCGATTCTTATGATACCGTTTTCATCGAGTTCCTTTGTGGCCTCCTCGCTGACGTTCGGGATATCGGAAGTCAGTTCTTCCATACCCCTCTTGGTATCACGGACTTCCATTATATATTCATCGACATGTATGGAAGTAAGGATATCTTCCCGTATGACTCTTTCGGACAGCACGATGGCATCCTCGAAGTTGTATCCTTTCCAAGGCATGAAAGCTACCTTCAGGTTACGTCCGAGGGCAAGTTCTCCATTGCGGGTAGCATAACCCTCAGTCATGATATCGCCGGCCTTCACCCTGTCTCCCTTACGCACGATAGGCTTCAGGAAAATTGAAGTGCTCTGGTTTGTCTTCCTGTAGATAGGCAATTTATAGACAGTGACCTCAGGAGAAAAACTTACGAATCTCTCTTCTTCGGTATAATCGTATTTCACATGGATTTCACGTGCATCCACGTAAACTACCTCGCCGCTGCGCTCGGCAACGACCTGGGTACGTGAATCACGGCACACGCGCGCTTCGAGCCCTGTTCCTACGATAGGGGCTTCAGGAGCCACGAGAGGCACTGCCTGGCGCATCATGTTGGAACCCATCAGCGCACGGTTGGCATCATCGTGCTCAAGGAACGGTATAAGCGAAGCGGCTATGGATGCTATCTGGTTAGGTGCCACATCCATCAGCTGCACATCGTCTTTTGTCACGACAGGGAAATCAGCCTCTTCGCGACACTGGATTCGCTCTGTAATGATATTTCCCTTGTCGTCTATCTCCACATTGGCAAGAGCCACCCTCTTGTGCTCTTCCTCCTCCGCACTCATGTATACGTATCCCTTGTCGCTAAGGTCGACAACGCCGTTCTCCACCTTGCGGTAAGGAGTCTCAATAAAACCGAGGTCGTTGATACGGGCATAAACGCAAAGGGATGAAATAAGACCGATGTTAGGTCCTTCCGGAGTCTCTATCGGACAAAGCCTTCCATAATGGGTATAATGGACGTCCCTGACCTCGAAACCTGCCCTGTCACGGGAAAGGCCTCCAGGACCGAGGGCGGAAAGACGACGTTTGTGGGTCATCTCGGCCAGCGGGTTCGTCTGGTCCATGAACTGGGACAACTGGCTGGTACCGAAGAAAGAATTGATAACCGAAGACAAGGCTTTCGCATTAATAAGGTCTATAGGTGCGAAAACCTCATTGTCCCTTACGTTCATCCTTTCCCTGATAGTGCGCGCCATCCTCGAAAGGCCCACGCTGAACTGATTGGCGAGCTGCTCGCCGACAGTCCTGATACGACGGTTGCTCAAATGGTCGATATCGTCTACTACGGCCTTTGAGTTTATCAGCTGTATGAGATATTTTATAATCTCTATGATGTCTTCCTTGGTAAGGACACGAACATCGTCAGGGGTCTTCAGATTCAGTTTTTTGTTAAGACGGTAACGTCCGACCTCGCCGAGATCGTATCTCTTGTCGGAGAAGAAAAGCTTTTCAATGACATCGCGCGCGGTAGCCTCGTCAGGCGGTTCCGAATTGCGCAATTGCTTGTATGTATAATTTATAGCCTCTTTCTCCGTGTTGCAGGTATCCTTCTGGAGTGTATTGTGGATGATGGCGTACTCGTTGGCGTTAGCATCTTCCCTGTGTATCAGGATAGTGCTTACTCCCGACTCAAGAATGGCGTCGATTACCTCGTCATCGATTTCAGTCTCCCTCTCGACAACGACCCTCGTCCTTTCTATGTAAACCACTTCTCCGGTATCTTCATCCACGAAATCCTCGTTCCATGTGGTAAGCACTCTGGCAGCTAGTTTCTTACCCATGTAATTCTGAAGATTCTCGCGGGTGGCCTCGACCTCGTCCGCAAGGCCGAAAATATTTATGATGTCCTTATCGCTTTCGAAGCCGATTGCCCTCAAAAGCGTTGTTACTGGCAACTTCTTTTTCCTGTCTATATACGCATACATGACATTGTTTATGTCAGTAGCGAATTCTATCCATGAACCTTTGAACGGAATAATCCTCGCTGAATAGAGCTTTGTTCCGTTCGCGTGCACGCTCTGTCCGAAAAATACGCCGGGAGAACGGTGCAACTGCGATACTACGATACGTTCTGAACCGTTTATCACAAAAGTACCTCCAGGAGTCATGTATGGGATTGTCCCAAGATAGACATCCTGTATCTCGGTATCGAAATCCTCGTGCTCGGCATCCGTGCAATAAAGCTTGAGTTTTGCCTTTAACGGAACGCTGTATGTCAAGCCCCTGTCCAAGCATTCTTCGATAGAATAGCGTGGAGGATCGATAAAATAATCTATGAACTCCAATACGAAATTGTTCCTCGTATCGGTAATTGGAAAGGTCTCCTGGAATACCTTGTAAAGCCCCTCGTTCTTCCTGTTTTCTGCTGTTGTATCAAGCTGGAAGAAATCCTTAAAAGACTTCAACTGGACTTCAAGAAAATCGGGATAATCCAGAAGCGACTTTGAACGCGCGAATGAGATACGCTGATTATTAGTCTTTTGCGACATTATATATTCGTTGATTGAAAAGAAAAACTTAATACGACAAAAAGGATTAGAGCCCTTTAAGCCCTAATCCTGAAATCATTCCCTTCGAGAGGGGGAGAGAGTTATTTAATCTCAACTTCTCCACCGGCCTCTTCGATAGTAGCTTTGATAGATTCTGCGTCAGCCTTGGAAATTTTCTCTTTAATCTTAGCATTCGGAGCCTGGTCTACAAGTTCCTTTGCTTCCTTAAGGCCGAGACCGGTGATCTCTTTAACGGCCTTAACTACCTGAAGTTTGGCTGTACCGGCTGAAACGAGAGTTACATCGAACTCTGTCTGCTCTGCCTCAGCAGCAGCTCCGGCTGCTGCCGGACCAGCTGCAACTGCAACAGCAGCGGCTGCCGGCTCGATACCATACTCTTCTTTAAGAATCTGAGCCAATTCCTGAACTTCTTTAACAGTCAGTCCTACCAACTGCTCTGCCAATGCTTTAATATCTGCCATAATTTTTACTTATTTAATTGTTTTTAATTATTTATTCTCTTTCTGAAAGGGTTTTAACTATACCAGCAAGCTTGCCGCCGGCCGACTGAAGGGCCGAAATGACATTGCGTGCAGGAGACTGGAGCAATCCGACGATATCGCCGATGAGTTCCTCGCGGGACTTGATATCCACCAGAACCTGAAGGTTTGAAGCGCCGACGTATGCGCATTCCTGTACATACGCTCCTTTCAGCTCAGGTTTGCCCAAATCCGCACCGAGCTCCTTAATCAGTTTTGCTGGGGCGTTAGGGCTGACAGTGAACATGATGGCGGTCGATCCCTTCAGCAATGGATACAGACTCTCGACTTCCTTGTTGGCATTGCGTTCTATGGCCTTGCGGAACAAAGTGTTCTTCACGACCATAAGCTTGATTTCCTTTTCAAAGCAAGCACGGCGGAGACGTGTAGTCTGCTCCGCATTCAAACCGGCTATATCCGTAATATAAAAACTCGGAGTTTCTTTAAGCTGTGCTGCAATTACATCAATAATTTGTGCTTTTTCTTCTTTTCTCATGACCGAAATTATTTATTCAGCAGCACTGAAAGTTTTAACATCCACTTTGACACCAGGGCTCATAGTCGAACACAATGAGATGGATTTGATGTATGTTCCTTTCAAAGCCTGAGGTTTAAGCTTTACAATTACGTTGAGGAATTCCAGCGCATTCTGGAAAATCTGCTCGGCTGTGAAAGACACCTTTCCAATGGCAGCGTGTACAATACCTGTCTTGTCTACCTTGAAATCTATCTTTCCGGCCTTGACTTCCCTGACTGCTGAAGCGACATCCATGGTAACGGTACCGGTCTTAGGGTTAGGCATCAGGCCTCTCGGGCCGAGGATACGTCCTATGGCACCGACCTTTGCCATCACGGATGGGGTACAGATAATCACATCGACATCCGTCCATCCGCCCTTGATCTTATCGATGTACTCATCGAGTCCGACATAATCGGCTCCGGCTTCCTTGGCTTCATTCTCTTTGTCAGGAGTACAGAGCACGAGAACGGAAGTCTCCTTTCCGGTACCGTTAGGAAGGGTCACGACGCCACGAACCATCTGGTTTGCCTTGCGCGGATCCACGCCCAAAGATACGGCAATCTCGACCGAAGCATCGAATTTGGTATAGGTAAGTTCCTTTACCAGCCTGCATGCCTCGGACATATTATAAAGTTTAGCACTGTCGTACTTTTCAAGTGCAATCTTTTGGTTTTTTGTCAACTTACTCATTGCTCCGCATTAATTTAAATCGGAAGGGAATTCGCCTTCGATATTGATACCCATGCTCCTTGCAGTACCGGCAACCATCTTCATGGCAGACTTAACCGTGAAAGCGTTCATGTCAGGAAGCTTGTCCTGAGCGATTGCGCGTACCTGATCCCAGGTAATCGTAGCCACTTTCTTACGGTTAGGCTCGGCCGATCCTGAACTGATTTTAGCTGCTTCCTTCAACTGGACAGCTACTGGCGGCTGCTTTACAGTGAAAGAAAATGACTTGTCACTGTAGACAGTAATAACGACCGGCAAGACCTTTCCGGCCTTATCCTGTGTGCGGGCATTGAACTGTTTGCAGAAATCCATTATATTCAGTCCCTTGGAACCAAGAGCAGGTCCCACTGGAGGTGAAGGATTTGCCGCACCGCCTTTGATTTGCAATTTAATAAATCCGGTAACTTCTTTTGCCATAACAAAAACTATTCTTTTGTGACTTGAGAAAAGTTCAACTCTATCAAGGTCTTACGTCCGAAAATCATTACCATTACCTTAAGTTTCCTTCTGTCTGCGTGAATCTCATCCACGGTAGCGTTGAAACCGCTGAAAGGACCGTCGATTATCTTAACGGCTTCACCGATATCGAACGTAGTGACGGTTTCTATGTCGGACTCTGAAACCTCATCGACACGTCCGAGTATCCTGTTTACCTCCGATTCGCGGAGAGGCATCGGCTCTTTGTCCTTGCCCTTGCCTTCCGTAAGGAAACCGGCGACATTAGGAATCTCGTTACGTATCATGTGCTGTATTTCACCGGTCATGTGGCATTCAACCAAAATATAACCCGGATAAAACATCCGTTCCGTCGCAACACGCTTGCCGTTACGCATCGTGTAAACCTTCTCGGTCGGAATCAGCACCTGTGGAACCATGTCCTGAAGGCCTCTGCGCTGAATCTCTTTTTCAAGATATTCCTTGGCCTTCTTCTCCTTTCCGCCTGCCGTTCTCACCACATACCATTTCTTCGTACTCTCGCTCATAAGGCTAAAGGAAAATTAATTGTTACAACGAGTAAATGGCAGTAAGAATATTCTGGAAGGCATAATCCATCAAGAATATCACCACTGCGAAGATTACGGATGCCACCATCACCACGATGGCCGAACTCTGTAGCTTCTGCCATGTAGGCCATGTGACTTTCTGGGTCAACTCCTTGTAAGACTCTTTAAAATAGTTTGTAAACTTACTCATTTCAACATTTGATTGGCAATCCCAATTGGAAGCGGATGAAATTGCCTGTTAAACATGGCCTCAGCGTAACCTAAGGCATATTCTTGCAGGGACAGAGCGATTCGAACGCCCATCAATGGTTTTGGAGACCACTATTCTACCCTTGAACTATGTCCCTGTACTAATTTAAATTTGAGAGAGGCTACTATGAACCTCCCTCAAATCAGTGTATGCAAAATTACTCAAGAATCTTGGTAACCTGGCCTGCACCAACCGTACGTCCACCTTCGCGGATAGCGAAACGGAGACCTTCGTTGATAGCCACTGGGTAGATAAGGGTAACAGTGATAGTTACGTTATCGCCCGGCATAACCATATCCACTCCTTCCGGAAGAGTAATCTCACCGGTGATGTCCAGAGTACGGATGAAGAACTGAGGACGGTATTTGTTGTGGAATGGAGTATGACGTCCACCCTCTTCTTTCTTCAGGACATAAATCTCAGCCTGGAAGCGGGTGTGAGGAGTAATGGTGCCCGGATGAGCGATAACCTGTCCCCTCTTGATTTCCTTCTTGTCGATACCACGGAGAAGAAGACCTACGTTGTCGCCGGCTTCACCTTCGTCAAGTATCTTACGGAACATCTCGACACCTGTAACGACAGATTTCTTAGGCTCTTCGCCAAGACCTACGATCTGAACCTCGTCACCAGTACGAACGATACCGGTTTCGATACGACCGGTAGCCACGGTACCACGACCGGTGATGGAGAAGATGTCCTCTATAGGCATAAGGAACGGTTTCTCGTTGTCACGAGGAGGGAGCGGAATGTATTCATCCACAGCATCCATAAGTTCCATAACCTTTGCTTCGTAAGCAGGGTCGCCGTTGAGTGCGCCGAGAGCGGAACCGCGGATAACCGGAGCGTTCTCGCCATCGAAATCATAGAATGAAAGAAGATCGCGAACTTCCATTTCAACGAGTTCAAGCATTTCTTCATCATCCACGAGGTCGCATTTGTTAAGGAAAACGACAATCTTAGGCACGTTCACCTGACGGGCGAGAAGGATGTGCTCGCGGGTCTGAGGCATAGGACCGTCGGTAGCTGCAACGACAAGGATAGCACCGTCCATCTGAGCTGCACCTGTAACCATGTTCTTGACATAGTCGGCGTGGCCCGGGCAGTCCACATGCGCATAGTGACGTTTTGCTGTCTGATATTCTACGTGAGCGGTGTTAATGGTAATACCACGCTCTTTTTCCTCTGGAGCGTTATCGATTGAATCGAAAGAACGAACCTCTGAAAGGCCCTGACGTGCCAATACAGTCGTGATGGCAGCCGTCAATGTTGTCTTACCGTGGTCAACGTGTCCGATGGTACCGATGTTGACATGCGGTTTGTCTCTTTTAAATGTCTCTTTTGCCATAATTTTCTATTGTTTTATTGAGTAAATATGCATACGTAAAAGCAATATAGAGCCGGTGATGAGATTTGAACTCATGACCTCTTCCTTACCAAGGAAGCGCTCTACCCCTGAGCTACACTGGCCTTTTTTTTTTATTTAGAGCGGAAGACGAGATTCGAACCCGCGACCCTCAGCTTGGAAGGCTGATGCTCTACCGACTGAGCTACTTCCGCGTTACACAAAAAAAAGTGGGGAGAGCAAGATTCGAACTTACGAAGGCATACGCCAGCAGATTTACAGTCTGCCCCAGTTGGCCACTTTGGTATCTCCCCAATCTTTCAAAAAATCAAACATTTGGAGCCGGTGGAGGGATTCGAACCCCCGACCAGCTGATTACAAATCAGCTGCTCTGGCCAACTGAGCTACACCGGCAAAATTTCAAAAATATGCCACTCTTATGGCCTTCTCCCCAAATGGGATTGCAAAGGTAAAACTAATTTTTATAATTGCAAAATTATTATAATTATTTTTTCGTTTTTTTATGGGACACCAGACATTCATAGATACCGTCCGAATCATTGCCGCACAGCCTGTACAGCTCAGCCTGAGTCCCTTGCGGGATAAACGCCCCCTTCACGCCGAGAGGCACGACCTTGACACCATAGCCTTCCGATGCAATGTATTCCGATACGGCTCCGTAAAGCCCTCCTTCCACGTTGCCGTCCTCGACCGTTATGATTACATCCGCGGATTTCGCCGCATGCCTGACTGCCTCCGTATCCAACGGGGCGGCAAAACGCATATTGTAATGCAGGACGGCCCCGCCGCCTTCGGACACGTATTTTCCGATGGCTTCCACCGCCCTATTGCCCAACGGCCCCAAAGAGAGCACGGCTATCGAATCGCCGTCACTGATTTTCACGGCCTTTCCTCTCACAATATCTTCCATCGGCATCGACCTCCATGGAATACCTTCACCTTTGCCACGGGGATACCTTATAATAGTAGGGCCCCATGGCTGGAAGGCCGCCGCATACATCATGTCGCGCAGTTCGGCCTCGTTCATCGGAGAGCAGATGGTGATTCCCGGCAGAGAGCGTAGTGAAACTATGTCAAGCATCCCGTGATGGGTAGAGCCGTCCTCCCCGACGATGCCGCTTCTGTCGAAACAGAAAACGACCTTGAGATTCTGGAGGACTACGTCATGGACTATGTTGTCGTAAGCCCTTTGTGCGAATGAAGAATATATGTTGCAGAACGGAAGCATCCCGGCGGCAGCAAGACCGGCGGAAAACGTGACTGCATGCCCCTCTGCTATACCTGTATCGAAACATCTCTCGGGCATCTCCTTCATCAGGAGATTCATTCCGCATCCGGAAGCCATTGCCGGAGTAATCCCCACAATCCTCTTGTCTTTCCTGGCCAGTTCGAGAAGAGTCTCGCCGAAAACATCCTGATACCTGCTTACTGACGAATTCCCTCCGAGCCTTTTGCCTGTCAAAGGATCGAACATCCCCGGCGCGTGCCATGTCACCTGGTCCTCTTCCGCGGCCGAATAACCTTTGCCCTTCTTCGTGACAACATGCAGAATCCTCGGCCCGTGCATCTTCCGCAACCGCCTCAGCGCTGATACAAGATTTATCACATCATTGCCGTCCACCGGACCGAAATACCTGAACCCCAAGGCAGTAAACAACGGTCCTGAAGGCGTCTGGATGAAAGCGTGCCGCAGGTTCTTCACAAAACGCTGGATCGAACGGCGCAGGGAAGTCGCCCCCACGATATCCCAGACATTCTTCTTCAGGCGGTTATAGGTCTGGCTCGTGGTAATCTTCAGCAAATGATTGCTCAGGGCTCCGCTGTTCCTGTCTATGGAAATGCCGTTGTCGTTGAGTATGACAAGCAGGTCCGCATCGGATGCCCCGGCATTGTTCAGACCTTCGAACGCAAGCCCTCCGGTCATCGCCCCGTCGCCGATTACCGCCACGCATTTTTCTCCCGTACCCCTCATCGAGGCCGCCAGGGAAAAACCCAGCGCGGCTGAAATCGAAGTGGACGAATGCCCCGTACCGAAAGAGTCATAAACGCTTTCGGACATTTTCGGGAATCCGCTCAGACCTCCCAGCTTCCGGTTATTTACAAAGGCCTCCCTCCTTCCGGTCAATAACTTATGCGCATAGGCCTGATGCCCCACGTCCCAGATAAGCTTGTCCTTAGGAGTATCATATACATAATGGACAGCCACGGCGATTTCAACGGCGCCGAGACTCGACCCGAGATGCCCCGGATTAACCGCACAGCACGCGACAAGATACTCCCTGATTTCCTTGCACAGGACAGGAAGCTCCTCGACCTTCAATTTTCTGAGATCCTCCGGAGAATTTATTTTTTCAAGCAAAGACATTTACTACCGGATGATTGTCTGGCTTCTGTCAGGCCCTACTGAAAGAATCTTCACAGGGACATTCGTCCGGGACTCTATGAACTCGACATATTTTCTGAACGAGACCGGAAGTTCTTCATAGGAACGGGCTTCCGTAAGGTCTCCCCAACCGTCGAACTCCTCATATACGGGTTCCACTTCTGCGTATGTATCATAAGGTACATGCGAAACTGTCTTCCCGTCGACCTTGTACGCCACAGCGACCTTCACTTTGTCGAAACCAGCAAGTACGTCCGATTTCATCATGGCCAAAGCCGTAACACCGTCTATCATGACGGCATACTTCAAGGCGACCAAATCCAGCCAGCCTGTACGGCGCGGACGTTTCGTCACCGCCCCGAATTCAAAACCCTTCTTCCTTATCTCTTCCCCGGTGGCATCGAACAGTTCCGTAGGGAAAGGTCCGCTGCCGACCCTGGTACAATATGCCTTGAAGATTCCGTATACTTCGCCTATACTATGAGGCGGCAATCCGAGGCCTATGCAGGCACCTGCACAAACGGTAGACGAAGAGGTCACGAACGGATACGAGCCGAAATCTATGTCGAGCATCGTCCCCTGGGCCCCCTCGCAAAGCATTGCCTTTCCGGAAGCAAGCACTTCATTTGCAAAATATTCGCTGTCTATGAACTTGAAGCCCCTCATATACTCCACGGCAGAAAGCCACTCTTTCAAATCCGCATCGGGGTCATATTCATAGTCATACTGGCGCAGGACGGAGAAATGCCGCTGCCTCAGCACTGAAAGCCTGTCCATGAAATCCGCAGCCTCAGTGTCCCCGACACGCATGCCGTTCCTACCTGTCTTGTCCATATATGCCGGGCCTATGCCCTTGAGCGTAGAACCTATTTTTGCCTTGCCCTTGGCAGCTTCCGAGGCCGCATCAAGTATCCTGTGGGTAGGAAGGATCAGATGTGCCTTCCTCGAAATATAAATCCTGTCCTTCACCGGAACGCCATCCGCAATCAAAGCCTCGCATTCCTGACGGAAAGTTATAGGATCGAGCACAACCCCGTTACCTATGATATTAAGCGCCCCTTCTCTGAAAATCCCCGAAGGAATCGACCTGAGCACATAGCTTTTACCACCGAAATGTATAGAATGTCCCGCATTCGGCCCTCCCTGGAAACGGGCCACGACAGGATAACGCGAAGCAAGCAAATCCACAATCTTTCCCTTGCCTTCGTCGCCCCACTGCAATCCTAAAATAACATCAGCTTTCATAGAAAAACATATTATGACCTACAAAAATACAAAATTTAAGACAAAAACCACCCCGCAGGCCATAAAATAAAAAAGAAGCCGCCCTGTCAGGCGGCTTCGATTAAATCGTACGTATCAACAAATTATCTTGCCTTTATCGACTTGATTTCGTTGGATGCATTGAGGTTAGCCTCTGTGTAGAACTTAGGAGCGCCTACAGAAGTCTTGTCGGAAGCACCGTATTTAGTTGTAGCAGCGACATTCATTGCAACACCTAATGATGGCGTATCAGAAATCTTTGTCATTTCAAAGTCGAACAACCACCAATCGGTTCCGGCTGACAGAGTTCCCAGCTGAGTTGTCATATCTTCACTCATCAGATAGAGAATTATACCAGGGCCCACAAAGTTTGCACCCTGTTCCTGAGTATTCAGACCTACTGGAGAAATGAAGATATCGGTTGCACCGTCTTTCCATGCCGCAGTCATAATAGCTATTTCAGCATCCAAGAAATAAGCACTGAACTGTCCGTCAGGAGTAGGGTCATCAGACAACATGATTGGAATAGCATATCCGTTTTCTTGCCTACCATCCTGGTAAGTAAGGAGGACACCCGGTTCAAGCCGACCGCCCATGAAAGCGATTTCGTCGGTCGATGAGTTGAATGCACCGTCCATAGCCATCGGAGATTTTGCTGATTCGTCTTCTGAGCTACCAAGGAATACGCCTTCATATCCTAAGATGTAGTAAGTGTAACCCTGCTCATTGGCAGCGATTGAAATCGTATCCTTGATGCCTGAAATAACAGTGTATTCTTCATTATAAGCCCTGTGTACCAATTCCCAGTCACCAATCCAGTTGTTATACCTTGCACCTGGGCTGTTCTCATTCAAAGAAATAGATGCATCAACCAAATCACCCCTGTTGTTTTCAGAGTCGAAAGGAATAGCGAAAGCTACATAGGTAAGACCGCCTGGAAGGGAGAATGTCAACGTATCAGGAGCTCCATTTTCACCATGGGACGTATTCTCACTTGTATAGGCATTGCCTTCCTGCAACAATGCGCTGATTATCTGCTCATCTGTGTAGTTGCCATCTTCCAATACGAGGAATCTGTAATCAGCCACATCACCGATTCTTGTCAAGAGAACATCCACGTTCTTTTCGTTACCCCATGAAGCTTCACCTTCTTCCATCGCGATTTTCAAGGCAAAGTTAACTCCTTCCTGTGTCAAATTAACCTGCTTAGGTTCGGAACCGGCAACAGAAACGCCAAGAACACAGTTACGTTCCTCACTTTCCATATTCGCCTCTACTTTGACTGTAACCTCACCGCTTTCAGACACGGTAGGAGTATTGATCCAGGTTACTTCACTAGGTATTTCAACATTTACCTTCGCATTTGCAACGACCGTACCGAGAGATACATTACCGCCTGCGTAAGAAGCAGTTACTTCTGTCTTCAAACCGGAAAAGTCAACAGACAAAGCCGACTGTGTCACTGTGACTGTACGAGTGGCACTCCTATAGCCAACAGTTATCGTCGCTGTACGGGATTCCTCACTGCCTGTAGGCAAAACCTTTACAGTAACCCTTGTACCTGAAATTTCAGTAGTACACCACTCCGGATTGCTGGATTCGGCAGTTATACCACCACCTACTGCACCATTTACCATGAAAGTACCTTCACCACCCTCGGCTGTGAACTCGAGAGTCGACGGATCCACAGTAATATCGACAGACTTTTGACAAGAGACAAAAGCCAAGCCGACAAGTGCCGCCAAAATCAAATAAAGTTTTTTCATTTAAAAAACCTCCTAATAAATTTAATTAATAACTGTACTATAATATTTATGAATCATTCGCTACTATTCATAAAACAAGGCAAAGTTAAGAATTAAAATCAAACAAACAACACTCTGCCAGTTTTTTTTTAATAAAAGGGGCGGAAAGATATACTTCCCACCCCTTTCACTATGATTATAAATTCTTTTTATTCCGCTCTCTGCAATTTTGCATTCTTCAGGAAGCAAGTCTCCTTATATGGCCTTGCTATATTCTCGGAATCTGCATAATAGTACAGGGTCAAGAAATTATCAGTGACTTCCGGACCGAAAACGATACGGGAATAAGACGAATCGTAGAATGCCGATACCGGACCGTCGACAAACTTGTTATCCGGAGAAACGACTTCCAGACAGCAGGTATAATTCCTTGTCATATCGTCAAGACCATTTGTCCATCCCAAATCAAGGTAAAGTTCGCGGTATGCGTCATCACTCTGAACGAAATCTATACGGAACTGTGTAACGAAGCCCTGATCAGGACGTGCCTGCGAAGTTGTATCCATTACAGGATCGTACTCCTCGTTAAAGAGTCCCCTTACGATAAGAGATGAGCCGGCCTCGCTTATCGATATGGTAACAGGATAAGAAGTCGTACCTGTCTGCACGTAAGAAGTATCACGAATTATAACAGGATCGTCATCCGGATTCTCTCCCGGGACTTCCCTCTCGTCAACCTTCATGGTGTACAATTCACCCGTCATCTCATATACGCCTACCAAGCGCTCGATGTCCGAGATAGCAGTTGAAACCACTGTGGTCTCCTTGGACAATTGTATCTCATCACTGTGGGAATAAGAAACAATCCTCAGCTTAACACGGATTTCCTCCCTGCTAACCAGTACGGAATCAGGATATGTGAACTCGATATACTTCGTTACTGTAGTAGAATAATTCGGATTTACGGCAACGGAATCTGCATAATCCGACGGTTCACCGAAAATCAAATCAGTCGTAGTTATGAGAAAGTCCTCATTTTCAACAGCTGGATATCCATCCCCGTCATAGTCGGTGACTACCTCTACCTTTACCTCAATCGGCCACAAATTGGAAGAACCGGTAAAAGTAATAGGAATAGAATTAACATCATGCGACGTACTCGGGAAAGAGAACCACGATGTATCGCTATCGAACCCTATACTGGCAGTCCCTTCGAATGTCTTGGTAGTCTCCTGGCATGAAAAGACCAAACCTACGGCTGCCAATAATAAAAACAATTTAATATATTTCATATTACAAGTTATTTTAAAATGTTATGAGTTAGATATGCTAACTATTAATAACCAGCATTTTGCTGTGAAGCTATCTGAGGATTGGTTATGATTTCCTCGTATGGAATAGGCCACGTGAAACGATAGTTATCGGCATCTACTGACAAGGCCTCCGTATCTGAACCGCCAGGCAGGAATATCACAGTATTGTTCTGTGCCTCACCCCTGCTGAAACCTTCATGATAACGCTTCAAATCAGGAAGACGGAAACCTTCTGCAAACAACTCACGGATTCGCTCATTCTTTATTTCGAGTTCAAGGGTCTCTCCACTATATTGAGTCTCCCTGTGCGAAGGTATACGCGCACTCTTCAGAGCGTTGAGCACGGATGCAGCCTCTGACTCATTCCCGTCTTTATCGTATGCCTCTGCAAGAATAAGGTACTGTTCAGCAATCCTGAAAGGTTTCGGAGAGTTACAGTAATTTGTTTCTCCTACCCAGAAATCAGGATTACCAGGGTACTTGTTACACAGGTAAACAGGGGCTGAAACACCGGTATAGGTAACCGGAACGTTTATAAACCATGAGAGGAAACGGATATCATCCGCACTATATAAGTCAATTACATTCTTAGTAGGGATATAATACGGCTTATACAGACGCTGGGCTACACTGTACGCAACATAATTGTAGGATGATGAGGACGGCAATTCGTTAAAGCTTGCAAAAACCTGCATTATGCACTCTTTGCCGCTATCATTCAGCCACAAATCATTAAATGAAGCAGTATCGGTAAGCAGAGCATAGCGGGAACCTTCACGGCTCATATCCACAAGAGGTTTGGCATACTCTATAGCAGCCTTGTAATCATCCATATACAAAGCGACACGTGCCCTGAAAGCTGCAACAACATCTTTAGTGAAATAAATTTCACCGTCGCCTGCTGCTTCAGTATCTATATAGAGTTCAGCACTGTCAAGGTCAGCATTAATCCTTTCAAAAGTCGCTTGCAGGCTTTCGCGTGCAGGGTATTTTGTCTCGTCACTTGTAGGATTGTACGTAAGTACTATCGGCAAACCGTATTCGTTTGCGGCAGTCGCCGGATCATAGTCTTTACATACATACTGAGCCAAGAAGAAATACGCATACGCACGTGAGAAGAAAGCCTCTCCCTTATACCTCATAAGGGTCGTGCTGTCCTCTGAACTAAGTGTACCGTCTTTCCTCTGCGCTGCCATATAGCTATTGATCTTTTCTATAAAGAAATTGTCATTTGCAGACACAGAATAAGCAGAAGACCAGAATGATAACGCAGTACCGAGGTTATTGGAGAAATTCCACCTGTGAAGGTCACCGCCGTTATTACCGTATTCAAGCGAAGCATTGAAGAAATCCGCCTGGATTTCACCGCTGTACACATAGCCACCGGATGTAAGACCCCTGAAATTGGCATATATGAAATTTCTCAGTTTCGATGCATCCAACATCGAAGAAAGAGCATTGTCCGGCGATATTGAACTGTATGGCTGCTTGTTCATGTCGCAGCTCACCAATACCGCTATTGCAATCAATGATATAAAAATTTTCTTCATTTTCCTATTCTTTAGATGATTAGAATGTAAATTCAACACCAGCTACGATTTGTCTTGAGTTAGGATAGTTCTGGGCACTGATATTGCTATCGACTTCAGGGTCCCAACCGGAGTACTTAGTAAAGGTGAGAAGGTTACGTCCCGTTAAATAAATCCTGAATCCCTGTATGAAACCGGATTTCTGGATAAGTTTTTCAGGGAAGGTATATGTAATCTGGACATTCTTCAAACGGATGAAAGAAGCGTCCTCAAGCAAAAGGGTATCGAAATACCTTGTAGCTTCGAAGCGAGGAAGGGTTCCGTTCGGATTCTTAGGAGTCCACATCTTGTAAACGTTTGTAGAGACGTTGTAGCTCGGGAGCATCTGAGACGGATTGTCGAAGAAAAAGCGGTCGTTGTTAACCATATATTTTCCTACGACATAAGCCCAATCCATGGAGAAACCGAGGTTCTTCCACTGCAAGTAGAACTGAATACCGCCGGCAACCGGAGCATACCTGTTCTTACCGGTATAATTCGAATAAGCCTCAGAGAAGACTTTTGTCTTGTTACCATCGAGATCATACCACATCTGATATCCGTCACGAGGGTCTATGCCTGCCGAAAGAGGCATCCAGAATTCACCGTACGCATGTCCGACCCTGTATGACTGCAAGTAATCAGGAAGGTCATAAGAATCACGTGTAGCGAAGAGCTTCGTAATTTCGTTATGGTTGTAGTTGAAGTTGGTCGACAAGTTGATATACCAGTCTTTGTTTCTGAATATGTCGAAACTCAAATCGATATCGACACCGGTATTCTGCATTTCTCCGATGTTACCCCAGCCTGCACTGTGACCGGTAGTATAGGAATAAGGGATTTCCATCAACATATTGGTCGTATACTTGTCATAGAATTCGACACTTACATTCCAGAAGTCGAAGAGACGTGCGGAAAGACCTATATTGAAAGAACGTACGATCTCCCATGTCAGGTTAGGATTGTTCACGTTTCCAATACCCCATGAAACCTCGCCATTGTATGACGAACCGCTACCGACAGTACCGATGGAAAGATAGTCGGAAGGAAGTCCTGAGTTACCTGTCGTTCCCCAGCTTGCTTTCAAACGGAAATCATCTATCCAGCCTGCACCGGCCATGAAGTTTTCACGTGAAATATTCCACATGGCACCTACGGAATAGAATATGCCCCATTTACCGGATTGTCCGAAGAGCGAGCTACCGTCACCGCGGACAGTCGCATCCAAATAATACTTGTCAGCATAATCATAAGATACACGTCCGAAGAATGAGTTATAAACAGCATCAGTCTTAGCCCATGAAGGAGCAGAGAACGGAGCCACACCGTCGGAAAGGTTGTTCTGCCTTACATCCGTGATACCGCTTACGCCTACAGCAAAGCCTTCAGATGATCTCATAATAGACTCCTGACCTACCAACAGATTGAAATGGTGATCCTGAGCTACGCTGAACTTATACTCTATAGTATTTGACAGTGTAAACTGATAATACCTTGTGAACTGCTCGTTCGCATTACCGCCTGTTTCAAACGGACCTTCAGGATATACTCTGTATGAATACCTGTAGTCGTATGCTTCGACAGCCTGTACAGCCCTCAGCACGAGACCTTTCAACGGAGTGAGTTCCAAATAGGTATTACCGTTCAGACGTGCATAGTTATTGGTACTTGGCTGAATAGAGTTCAGATAATAAGTACTCCACTGATTGTTTTCCGGATACTGGTCGAGTTCCTCGCCCCAATGCCAAGAACCGTCCGCTTCTTCGACAAGCTTGTACGGAGAAATCCATGGAACGGTAGACAACGCCGCACCCATAGGGTTTGTAAGCGAATATCCGCCACCTCCCTGGAAGGAAGTACCGTTAGTCCTTGCCATCTGATAGGTCAACTGCATATTGGCACCCAGTTTCAACCAATCATTAGCCTTGACGTTGATATTGGAACGGAGGGAATACCTGCTCATGTCGGAATACCTCAAGGTACCTTCCTGATCGAAAACGGAAGCAGATATGAAGTAGTCGGTCCTGTCTGTCGCACCGGATACATTCAAATCCACGCTCCAGGTAGGAGCTGCGTCATTGAAGAAATAGTCCTGCCAGTTGGTATTGATACCATACATATTCGCTCTTTCGAGATGACCCTGCATAGCAGGCTGCGCATACTGGTCAGGCATTACCTGCTGCAAATAACTGAACCACTGGTTTGTATTGAGCATCTTCAACTTCGACTGCGCTACCGAAGATATACCGTACTGCGCACGGAGCTGGACAGTAGCCTTTTCGGAACGGACTCCCTTCTTGGTCGTAATGTAAACGACACCGTTGGCCGCACGTGAACCGTAAATAGCTGTGGAAGAAGCGTCCTTCAAAACGACTGTACTTTCTATATCGTTGGCACTCAATGAAAGGAAGACCTCAGATGAAACCGGCGTACCATCAAGGATGAACAACGGAGTGTTCGAAGAGTTGATGGAGTTGACACCACGGATACGCATGGATACGGTAGACATAGGCTCACCGGTACTTGAAAGCACCTGCATACCTGCGACCATACCCTGGAGTGCATCGGCGGCATTCGCGGCAGGCCTGTCAGCCAACTTCGATCCGGAAACCGAAGATGCCGAACCTACGACACTGCTTATCTTCTTCGCAGTACCGTAACCTACGACAATCGCATCCTCCAGTATCTCAGCATCTGCTGCCAAGGATACATTGATGATAGCCTGTCCGTTAACAGGGATTTCAATAGTCTCATACCCCATGAAGCTGAACTGGAGTACGGCATCACTCGGAGCCGAAATGGAATAATTACCGTCGATGTCCGCGCTGACACCGTTAGTGGTGCCTTTAACGATAACCGAAGCAAAAGACACCGGTGCGCCGGTATCCTCGTCGGTCACGACACCCGTAATCGTAATGTTCTGCGCGAAAACTACTCCCGAGCACAACATCACCATAACGGCCGTGAAAAAAAGTCTGATTTTTTTCATACGTTGATCTTTAAATTAAACAATAATACTACGGTTTTATAATCAATTATTTATATTCCTGTTAAAAAGTTTGGCATCCTAATTGCATTCCATGTATTGTTACATTTGGACACACAATACCATTTAAACAATATCCGCAAATGTAATCATTTTTTTTACAACTTGAATAACAATTTTCGTAATTAGTGCGATTTTTAAACACTTTTTGCCGCATTTTCCCGCTTGCAAGACATGATAGCATTATTTGACTCCGGAGTCGGCGGACTTTCAGTTTTTAAGGAGCTCGTCAAAATAGCCCCTGACGAAGATTACATATATTATTCGGACAATGCCAACTGTCCATACGGGGAAAAACCTGTCGGGGAAATAAGGGAAAGGGCCCTCCGCATATCCGGACTGCTTATTGGGAAAGGTGCCGACATCGTCGTGGTAGCCTGCAACACTGCCACGGCGGCGGCAATCGATTTCCTGCGGAAAAAATTCACAATCCCGTTCATCGGGATGGAACCGGCAATCAAGCCCGCCGCCCTCGAATCGGAGAGCAAGATCATCGGAGTATTGGCCACCGCCGGCACCTTCAAAGGCGAGCTTTACAAAAACACTTCGGTAAAATATGCCAAAGGCGTAACAGTGATAGAGAGGGTGGGAAAAGGCCTGGTAGAACTCGTTGAAAACGGAAGGACAGGCTATGACGAGGCGGCCGCAGCCGTAAAGGAATGCGTAGGCCCCATGACTGAAATGGGAGCAGACCGCATAGTCCTGGGATGCACCCACTACCCGTTCCTCGAAGAAGTCATAAAAAAATGCGCACCTAACGCGAAAATCATCAACCCCGCCCCGGCCGTGGCAAAACACACGCTTGAAGTGCTGCAAGCGGGAAGAAGAGATAAAAACGCGGAAAGAAGAAAAACCGGCTCTCTGACCCTCATATCGTCCGGAGACAATTCCGTCCTGATCCGGATGGCCAAGGCCATATGGGACGGACCGGTACATGTCGAGTCCGACATTCAATAAAATCCGATATTCAATAAAAAAAGAGACCGCACCACGTGGGCGCAGTCTCCAAAATTTCTATCAGCTTCTGATTAGATGATTCCTTGCTCAAGCATAGCTGTAGCGACTTTCATGAAGCCGGCGATGTTGGCACCTTTGACATAGTCGATATGACCGTCAGGCTGGGTACCGTATTTAACGCATGCCTCATGTATGCTCTGCATGATGAAGTGGAGCTTATCGTCAACTTCCTGTGCAGACCAGCTGATGTGTGAAGCATTCTGGGTCATTTCAAGGCCTGAAGTGGCAACACCACCCGCATTCACTGCCTTGCCAGGAGCGAAGAGGATACCGTTCGACTGGAAGGTGTGGATTGCCTCAGGAGTACATCCCATGTTCGAAACTTCGCAGCAGCACCATGTACCGTTAGCGATAAGTTCTTTTGCATCATCACCGTTAAGCTCGTTCTGGAATGCGCAAGGGAGAGCGATGTCGCATTTAACGCTCCATGACTTCTTGCCAGGGGTGAATTTAGCCAAAGCCGGGAATTTCACAGCCATGTCTTCAACCTTGTTCCTGTTGGAAGCACGCATAACAAGCATATAGTCAATCATCTCATCGGTAATACCGTCAGGAATTTCGCAAACGCCGTCCGGACCGGAGATAGCGATAACCTTGGCACCGAGCTGTTTAGCCTTCGTAGCGGCACCCCATGCAACGTTACCGAAGCCTGAAAGTGCTACCCTCTTGCCTTCAATGTTCTTTCCGGCTTTGTGGAGAAGGTGCTGAGTGAAATAGAGGGCACCGAAACCGGTTGCTTCAGGACGAAGGATTGAACCGCCCCAAGTAGCGCCTTTACCAGTGAGGACACCGGTATTGTACTCACGTGCGAGCTTCTTGTACATTCCATAGAGGAAGCCGATTTCACGTCCGCCGACACCTACGTCACCGGCAGGAATATCCTGGTCAGGACCGATGCATTTCCAGAGTTCAAGCATGAAAGCCTGGCAGAAACGCATGATTTCAGCATCTGATTTTCCGACAGGATCGAAATCGGAACCACCTTTCGCACCACCCATAGGAAGAGTAGTCAAAGCGTTTTTGAAAGTCTGCTCGAAACCGAGGAATTTCAACATTGAAGGAGTAACCGCTTTGTGGAAACGAAGACCGCCTTTGTAAGGGCCGATGGCGCTATTGAACTGCACACGGTAACCGAGGTTAGTCTGCACTTCGCCTTTGTCGTCAATCCAAGTTACACGGAAAGTGAAGATACGGTCAGGCTCCACGAGACGCTCTACGATTTTTGCCTTTTCAAATTCAGGATGCTGGTTGTAAACATCCTCGATAGACTCGAGAACCTCTTGAACTGCCTGAAGGTACTCTTTTTCCTGGCCGTACTTCGCCTGAAGCTTAGCCATAATTTCTGATGTTTTCATCTCTTTAAATTATTTAAAGTGTTTTTAATAAACTAAAAAATCCCTTTTAAAACTACTCGACAACCCAGGTAGAACCACTATGCAGCAGGTCATCCACGCAATGGACCTTGGCCTTGGCTTCCACCTCAGCCAACTGGTCGCGTACCGCATCATCGTAGGTAATGTCCTTTACATCGCGGATTACACCGAGAGCCACAGGATACTCCGGATACTTCATATCCGCCAGCATCATCTGCAACCCGAGGTTGTCCGCATGGGAATCGTGGGTAAGTATGTCATCTTCGGTAATGCCGTTCTCACCGATAGTGACGACCTTGAGCCTGTGCCCTTCCATGACAAGACCCTTGTCGCGGTTCTTTCCGAAAATCATCTTCTCACCGTCCTGAAGAACGATAGTCCTGTCCGCCCTCCATTCCTTGTCGGAAATCTCCTTATGCGCACCGTCGTTGAAAATCACGCAATTGACCAGCATTTCAATGACTGACGTCCCGTCGTGGCGTGCAGCCCTCAACATTATGTCGGATGACAGTTTTATTTCAACGTCGAGGCTACGTGCAAAAAACGTACCTTTCGCGCCGAGCACGAGAGAGCCCGGGTTGAACGGATGCTCCACGGTACCGTAAGGAGAGGTCTTGGTAATTGCGCCCAACTTCGAAGTAGGCGAATACTGGCCTTTCGTAAGACCATATATCCTATTGTTAAACAATATGATATTGATATCGATGTTCCTTCTTATGGCATGGATGAAATGGTTTCCGCCGATTGCAAGGGCGTCTCCGTCACCGGTAGCCTGCCAAACAGTCAGTGTAGGGTTTGCGACCTTGATTCCTGTAGAAATGGCAGTCGCCCTGCCATGTATGCTGTGGAAACCGTAAGTGTTCATATAATAAGGAAGACGTGAGGAACATCCTATTCCGGATACGAACACATATCTTTCCTTTGAGTACCCGAGCGCCTCGCTTACTTCAGGAAGGGCCCTCTGGATAGAGGCAAGGACTGCATGATCCCCGCAACCAGGGCACCATCTCACTTCCTGATTGCTCTTAAAATCTTGTACAGTATATTTTTCCATAACTAAATATTTCCAAAACGGTTTTTACATGATTGCCCTTATGGCCGCCACTACATCGGCTACGATGAAAGGCTGCCCCTGCACCTTATTGTACTGGCTGTATTCGAACTGAGGGAACTTGTTCCTCAGATATGCGGCAAAATGTCCGCTGTTGAGCTCGCAGACTATTATTTTCCTGAATCCGCCAAGGACCTCTTCGGTATTGCGTGGAAGAGGGTTTATGTAGTCGAAATGCGCAAGGCTCACACTCTTGCCTTCCATCTGGAGCTCATGTACAGCCGAATAAAGATGGCCGAATGTTCCGCCCCAGCCTACGACGAGCACTTCTCCCGTCTTTTCTCCTATTATGGACTGCTCAGGTATGAAGTCCGCCACCTTGGCGACTTTCTCAGCCCTTTCGCGTACCATCATCTCATGCACGAGAGGATCCGAGGAAATCACGCCGTCATGGTTCTTTTCAAGTCCGCCGACCCTGTGTTCGAGTCCTTTCGTACCAGGAAGCGCCCATTTGCGCACAAACGTCTCCGGGTCACGCTCGAATGGTTTGAAAGCGCCTTCGCATGAATCGATGATAGGCGGCTTGATTTCAGGATAATCCTTCATGGAAGGTATGCGCCACGGCTCGGAACCGTTTCCGAGAAAACCTTCGGAAAGCAATATGACAGGCATCATGTGCTCAAGCGCAAGTTTTGCCGCGTTGAATGCAGCATCGAAACAGTTGGAAGGGGAATGCGCCGCAACTATGGCTATCGGACATTCGCCGTTCCTTCCGTACAAGGCCTGATTGAGGTCGGTCTGCTCTGTCTTCGTAGGTATGCCGGTTGAAGGGCCGCTGCGCTGCACGTCGACAATCACAAGAGGCAATTCGGTTATCATGGCAAGGCCGAGGGCCTCCGACTTGAGCGAAAGTCCCGGACCCGAGGTCGTAGTAACCGCAAGGTCGCCTGCATAGGCAGCACCGATAGCCGTACAGATGCCGGCAATCTCGTCCTCGGCCTGGAGTGTCTTCACCCCGAGATTCTTATGTATGGCAAGCTCTTCGAGGATGGCAGTTGCAGGAGTGATAGGATACGAGCCGCAGAAAAGATGCCTGCCGGATTTCTCGGATGCAGCAATCAGTCCCCATGCGGTAGCCTGGTTGCCTGTAATGTTCCTGTAAGTGCCTTTCTTGTATTCGGCCGGAGCTATTACGTATGTATTAGGTATGGCCTGTATGTTGGAAGCGTAATTGTAGCCGTCGAAAAGGACTTTCTTGTTCGGCTCTATCAACGCCGGTTTCTTTGCGAATTTGCGTTCAAGATACTTGTCTATGAATTCGAGAGGACGTCCGAAAAGGAAGCAGCACATTCCGAGGGTGAACATGTTCTTGCATTTCAGAATCGCCTTGTTGTCCATCCCGCTGTCCTTGAGGCTTTCCTTCGTGAGCGTGGTAATCGGCGAGAATACCAGATTCCTGTCCCCTATTCCGAGTTCTGCGACAGGATCATCGGTCTTGTAACCGGCACGGGAAAGGCCTTCCTCATTGAAAGTATCTGAATCGATGATGATAGTCGAAGTCGGTTTGCACCATTTTACATTTGCCTTCAAGGCTGCCGGATTCATAGCGACCAATACGTCGCAATAGTCTCCCGGAGTCGTTACCTCCGTATGCCCTATGTGAACTTGAAAACCCGAGACTCCGGATATGGTGCCGTGAGGAGCCCTGATTTCCGCTGGATAATCCGGGAAAGTAGACAACTGGTTTCCCAATAAAGCGGAGGTATCCGCAAACAATGTTCCTGTCAGCTGCATACCGTCACCGGAATCACCGGCGAATCTTATCACAACATCATTAACATCAATAACCTTGTGTTGCATAATAAATCAGATAAACTTATATACTTTTATTATTTACCATAAAATAATGCGCAAATGTAAACAATTTTTCTAATCTTACTGATTATTTTCAATAAAATTGGAGGGTTTTGCTTGCGCTTATTTCCCGAGGCGCCGTGCCGGGTACAATCCGCCCGGCCATGAAGTGACGGATGTCCCTTTCCATGCGTGCGGTCATAAATCCCGTATGGATAAAAAAAGCCGCTGGAAACCAACGGCTTTTCATCTGCGGTGCATATTCGGCTACATCTGCTGTCCCATATTGTTCGTGACAACCTTGTCCTCAGGTATTCCGAGTTCGGCCTTCAGTTCCTTGGTGATATCGGTACCCTGGGCCGGGTCGAAATACAGAAGGGTCGTGGTGTCGAATACCAAAGCCAGTCCCTGGGCCTTCGAAATCCTGCCTACAGCCTCTACCGCCTTCTGCACGATAGGTGCCATAAGGTTCTGCTGCATCTGGTTCAGTTCCATCTGTATGGAAGATGTGTAATCATTTATACGCTGTTGCATTTCAGCCAGTTCGCGCTCCTTGCTCTCCCTTACGGCCGGAGTCCATGAGCCTACTTTCTGCTGGTACTGTTCGAGTTTTATGTTGTATTCCTCGACCATTCCCTGATAAATCTCATCAGCATCCTTCTGCGCAACGCTCAGATTTGTCCTTGCCGAATCGGTCTCCGGCATGAGCATTATGATTTCATTGTAATTCACATAACCGAATTTGAGATTCTGAGCATCAGCCATGGCGACAGATGCCACAAGCGCTGCGATAACAAATAAAAATTTTTTCATATTGCATCTATTGTTTTGATATTTTTAACTTTATTTTACATAAACCATTCATCCGCTAACAGTTCACACACATCAGAACTGCTGTCCTATGATGAAGTGTATCTGGCTCTTCTTCTGTCCCGGAAGCGCATCGAAACCATAGCCCCAGTCCACACCGAGAAGGCCTATCATAGGCAGGAAGACCCTCACTCCGATACCGGCGGACCTCTTGATCTGGAACGGGTTGAAATCCCTGATGTCGGCCCACGAATTACCTCCTTCAAGGAAGGCAAGCACGTAAATCGTAGACTGCGGCTGCAACATCACAGGATGTCTTAGCTCTATGGTGAACTTGTCGTATACATTGCCGGCGTATGCATATCCGGAACTGTTGTACCTTGACGGAAGATAAGGCGTAAGGGAGTAGTTTTCGTATCCCCTCAGGGCTATCACCTCGGTTCCGTAGGTACTGTATCCCGACATTCCGTCACCGCCGAGGAGGAAGCCTTCGAAAGGAGAATAGCCGAGGTTCCTGTTGTAATATCCCAGATATCCGAACTGGGCCCTTGCCATGAGCACCAGGTCTCCGAAAAGTTTCGTATAAACTGTACCCTTGAATGTCCACTTGTGATATTCTATCCAGCGGTAACGCTCCTGGGCGGTCATTGCATTGTAATTGGTGTTTTTCGGCCTGAACAGCGAATAAGGCGGTGTCAGTTGGAGACCGAGCACGAATTCCGAGCCCGAACGCGGATAGATAATCTGGTCGGTAGAATTCCTCGACAGGTTTATCGTCCAGCTTACGTTATGCGACACGCCCGTATCGAAGATGAAATTGTAAGGCCAATCCTTTAGATTGTACGACTGCCAGCTGAGCTGGTTGTACAGGACGAAATAATTGTCCGGCCATTTCAGCCTCGTACCGATGCCGGCGGCAAATCCGTAAACCTCCATGAACTCGTCGTTGGTGAGGAAGAAATAGTTGGAATTGGTCTGACGGGTATAATACACCGACATGCTCAGGGAAGTAGGTTTTTTCCCGACGAGCCACGGCTCGGTAAAACTTGCGGACAGGGCCGTATAATAAGTACCGTTTGTCTGGAACCGGATGGCAAGCGACTGGGCATCGCCCAACGGCACCGGCCTCCATGCATGCTTTTCGAACATCCGCCTTGCCGAGAAATTGTTGAAGCTCAGACCGAGGGTAAGGACAAAGGTATTGCCGCCCCAACCTCCCGAAAGCTCGAACTGCGAACTCGGCTTTTCCTTAACATTGAATGCTATGTCCACCGTGCTGCTTAGCGCATCCGGAATCATCGAATAGCCGGACTCGCTGAGCGAAAACTCCGGGTCGAACTGGCCGAGGGAAGCGATTTCCCTCAGAGACCTCTCGAATTCGCTCCTGCTGAACAGGTATCCCGGGCGTGAAAAGACCTGGCGGCGGATTACACGCTCGTTGGTAATGGTATTGCCGTTTATTATGATATTGTTGATAGTCGCCGGTTTCCCTTCGGCTATACGTATTTCAACATCCACCGAATCACCTTCGATATTCACTTCCTTCGGGGAGACATTGAAAAACAGATAGCCCTGATCCATGTAGATTTTCGTAATGTCCGCCTCGTTCTGTTTTCCTCCGCCGTACAGACGGTGGTTCATCGTAACCACATCGTAGACATCGCCTTTCTTTATCATCAGGACATTCTGGAGCTGCTCGGCCGTATAGAGCGAGTTTCCTGTCCATGTGATGTTCCTGAAATAATATTTCTTGCCCTGGTCTATGACGAACTTTATGCCTATGCGCCCAGGTTTAGGCATCTTGTAAATGGAATCCTTGACAATCTTCGCGTCACGGTAACCGTACTCATTGAGGGTCGTTATCAGATTGGCCTTGTCGTTTTCGTACTCCTTTTCATTGAATTTCTTGGAATGGAAAAAGTTGTACCAGCTGCGGTCCTTGGTCTTCTTCATGGATTTCTCCAGCTTGTATTCCTTGATGCCGGAAACCCCTTCGAAAGTAATCTTGTCTATTTTCACCTTCGGTCCCTTCTCGATATCGAAAAGCACCTGCACTCCCTTCTGTATCAGAGAGTCCTTCTTCGCCTTCACCTCAACTTCGACGAGCCCGAAACCCTTTTCCTTGAAATATCTCGTGATTATATCCTTGGAAGTCTCTATCACATACTCCGAAAGCTCGTCTCCCCTGTGGAATTTCAGCCTTTCGTTCAAATCGTCCTTCTCACCCTTCCTTATGCCTGTGAAATCCCATCTGGAAATACGGGGCCTCTCGGCCACGTTGATTACGAACCATGCGCTGTCGGAAGCCGGATTCTTGGTATATATGTTAAGACTTACATCATCGAAATACCTCTGGTTCCAAAGCCTCTTGACTATGGAAGTCAATTCTGTTCCCGGGACTACGACCTTCATGCCGACAGAAAGCCCCGTCAGATCTATGATCTGCTTCGTGCCGAAATGGACATTGCCGTTCACATCAATCCCGCAAACGACGTATTCTTTAGGACTATTGTAGTCTACAGTAACCGGTACCATCTCCTGCGCATGGCACAATACGCTGAACAAAAGAGCCAGCGCAAGAGAAAGCGCATATTTAACCATACTAACAGTTTTGACTTTAACGCGCAAATATACGCAATTATTTGATTTTGCCATAACGCCTCTCGCGATCGGAATAGGATTCCAAAGCAGAGGCCCATTCCTTCTCTCTAAAATCAGGCCAGAAAACATCAGTAAAATAAAACTCCGTATATGCACATTGCCAAAGCATGAAATTGCTCAGCCTTTTTTCACCGGAAGTCCTTATCAGCAAGTCCGGATCCGGGATGCCGGAAGTCGCGAGAAAACCGGCGAACATCTCCCTGTCCGGAACGTCAGCAGGCCCTCCTCCGGGGCAAGAAGCCCTTTCGAGGGCGTATTTTTCAGCAGCCTGCATTATATCCCATTTGCCGCTGTAATTGAAAAAAATCACAAGCGTAAGCCTGTCGAAGGCCGCCGTCTCCCGCTCCAAATCGTCTATGCGCCCGAGAATTTCCGCGGATATTCCCTTCTTCTCCCCTACCACGCGGAAACGTATGTCATTTTCCAGGAACAGTTTTCTTTCATTGACCAGAGAGCTCAGCATCAGGTCCATCAGTGCATCCACCTCTTCCTTCGGGCGCCCCCAGTTTTCCTCGGAAAATGCAAAAAGGCTAAGATAACGGACTCCGTATTCCAGGGCGAGTTTGCAGCACTCCCTCACGCTCTCGGCCCCGTGCTGATGCCCGTAGATACGCTCCATTCCCCTTTCCTTCGCCCATCTTCCGTTCCCGTCCATGATTATGGACACATGGACCGGTATATTTTTTATCGTCTTCTTTCCTTCCATATCCATTTTATTTTTAAGAGTTGTTCCTTATGTCATATCCCCAGAACAATTTTCCTGTAAGGGCCTTTATGAACTCACCTCCCGGTATGCGCACTATATTGAAGGTGAACGGGGCCGCCGAAACCTCCAGATTCACGGAACTGCCCACTATCAGCTGCCTGTTGTCCAACGACAGGGAGACTTCCGGATCGCGCGGGTGCAACCTTATCCTTATGTCGGACGTATCGGGAAGGACTATCGGCCTCACATTCAGGTTGTGCGGGGCTATCGGCGAAACAATCAGGACCTTGGACCCGGGAAAGGCTATCGGCCCCCCGACACTGAGCGAATAGGCCGTAGAACCGGAACTCGTCGCCACGAGAATGCCGTCAGCCCAATATGTAGGCAGGGACACCCCGTCTACGGACACCTCGACACCCAGCATGGCAGCCCCTGTCCTGTGTATCGCCACTTCGTTAAGCGCATAGGGATACACGCCACCGACAGTGCCGGAAGCATCCGAAACCCGGACAAGGGTCCTTTTCTCTATCGCATAACGGCCCGCCGCAAGCGCCTGCACCACTTCTTCGGGAGCAGACGATGACAGAAAACCGAGCCTCCCGTAATTGACACCGAGGACCGGAACGGCCGAATCCCTGATAATCGGAAGCAGCGACAGCAGGGTACCGTCCCCTCCGAGGCTCAGTATGATGTCCGCATCCGGAAGACCGTCCCTGTCAGTAAAAAAACCGGCGTAACCTATGCCGGCCCGCAATATCGAAGAAGCCAGTCCTTCCACCGCCTTCAGCACCGTAGCCGAAGAATCCCTCGCAAACAAAGCCGCTTTCATCCGAAAAACACCTTAAATAAGTAATTAAAACTTCAAAAATAGTATTTTCGGACCAATAAGAAAAAGAAAAATATATAATTTTGTACCGTTATGGTAAAATTAAGTGTCAATATCAACAAAATCGCCACTCTTCGCAATTCGAGAGGGGGGAACATGCCGGACGTGGCCAAGGCGGCGGCCGACTGCGAAAGGTTCGGGGCCGAGGGGATAACCGTACATCCGAGGCCGGACGAAAGGCATATACGTTACGCCGACGTACCTGCGATAAAATCGGTGATATCGGTAGAACTGAACATAGAGGGGAACCCGATTGAAAAATTCATGAATCTGGTCCTGGCGACAAAACCGGCACAGGTCACGCTGGTCCCGGACGCTGAAAACGTCCTGACTTCCAATGCGGGATGGGATACGGTGAAAAACAGGGCATTCCTCAGCGAGATTTGCCTCGAACTGCACAGAAACGGCATCAGAAGCTCCATATTCGTGAACCCTGAACCGGAAATGGTAAGGGGTGCGGCCGCATGCGGCTGCGACCGTGTCGAACTTTATACCGAAGCCTATGCCTCGGGGTACGGAAAGGACAGGGAAAAGGCAATAGCCGAATATGTAATAGCTGCCGAAACGGCCAGGGAGTGCGGTCTCGGCCTCAATGCAGGACACGACCTCAACCTGTCCAACCTCGGCTTCTTCACCGGAAAAATACCTTACCTCGACGAGGTTTCCATAGGACATGCCATAATATGCGACGCGCTTTACATGGGATTGGAAAAGACCATCGCCGCATACCTCGGGGCATTGTGCCGATGACCGGACGGCAGACGAGCGGCCAGCTATGAAAAAAAACAATTATATTTGCAGAGCGTAATTAAAACACAAAAACATAAAAATGAAACAGATTTCCTTAATTCTCAGTATTTTATCAATTATCGCCGTAATCATTATGGCCGTCCTTATGCCTAAATCAGCTACCGGCAACCAGGAAAACCAACTTTCCGGTGACAGTACGGTCACACATGCGGTAAGCGGCAGCATGGTTTACATGCAAATCGACAGGGTCGTCACTGAATACGACAGATACAACGACATGAGGTCGGCTTTGGAAACAAAGGCCCAAGGAATCCAGAACGATATCACAAGAAGGGGTCAACAGTTCGAAAACGAAGTGACCACATTCCAGAACAAGGTCAACAAAGGGCTCATGACCCGTTCGGTAGCCGAAGCCCGCCAGCAGGAACTGATGGAGAAGGAGCAGGAACTCAACCTCTATGTCGGACAGAAACAGCAGGAACTTCAGGACGAGGAAATCGTCATGAACAATACCATAATGGAAGACATAAGGAATTATGTCGCAAGATACAACCAGCGCAAGGGCTATTCCATGATATTCACCACAGCCGAATCCACTAACACGATCATACTCGGGGATGCGGCCCTCGACATCACCGACGAAATCATCGCCGGCCTGAACGAGGAATATACCAACACTAAAAAATAAAGTGAAAATAGCGATACTCTCGTGCTTTTACCCGTACCGCGGCGGGATTTCCCAATTCAATGCGTGCATATTCAAGGAATTGGGAAAGGCTCATGACGTCAAGGCGTTCAACTTTAAAAGGCAATATCCGGGACTATTGTTTCCGGGCAAGACCCAATATGTGTCCGAAGACGACAATGCCGAAAGGATTGAATCAACCAGGGTGCTCGACACAATCAATCCGCTGACATATTCCGCCACGGCAAGGAAGATAAGGGAATGGGGGCCGGACCTCGTGATTATCCGCTACTGGATGTCATTCTTCGGCCCGTCGTTGGGCTATGTCGCAAGAAAACTGAAAAAGGACTGCAAGGTAATAGCCATCCTCGACAACGTCATCCCCCACGAGAGGCATTTTTTCGACACGCCGCTTACAAAATATTTTCTTAACGGCTGCACCGGATACGTAACATTGTGCGATGCAGTCGGGAGGGACCTCGTCTCGCTCAAACCCGAAGCCCGCTTCATGACGACCCCGCATCCTCTCTACAGCCATTTCGGCGAAAAACTGCCGCGCGAAGAGGCTGAGGACATGCTCGGGCTCAGGCACGGGATGAAAAACATCCTGTTTTTCGGGCTCATCCGCGAATACAAGGGCCTCGACATACTGATCGAGGCATTCGGACGACTTGAAGGGGATTACCAGCTCATAATCGCCGGGGAACCTTACGGGAGCTTTGAAAAATACGAAAAAATGATAGAAGCCTCCGGCAGGAAAGAAAACATCCATGTTTTCCCGGATTACATAAAGGACGATGAGGTGAACAGGTATTTTTCCGCCGCCGATGTCTGCATCCTCCCTTACAGAAGCGCGACCCAGAGCGGGATAAGTTCCATATCCTACCATTTCGACGTTCCGATGATTACCACGGATACGGGAGGCCTCAAAGAGTCGATAGGCGACAGGGGCACCGGAATAGTTGTCGAAAGGCCTGACCCGGCCCTGATATCCGAAGCGACTAAAAGATATTTTTCCGAACCGGAACTCGTGGAATCGATGAAAGAAAATATTCTGAAAGAAAAGCAGAGACTGTCCTGGGGAACATTCTGCGACAGGCTTATTGAATTTTACAAGACCCTTTAGACAAAGAGATGAAACGGCTGATACCTATATTTATTTTATCGTTGTTCCTGCTTTCGCTCGAACCCGCCGGGGCGCAGGTATATGAAGCCCCTCCGGTCACGGTGTCCACGGAAAAGGTAAGAATCGGGGGGGAAACATATTATTCGCACAAGGTAATAGAGAAGCAGACGTTGTATTCGATAAGCAAGGCATACGGCGTAAAGAAGGAAGACATACTGAAAGCCAACCCCGGCATAGGCCCGGACGGACAGCTGAAAGCCGGAAGCATCATCCTCATACCTGCCGGAAAGAAGCCTGCACAGGTACAGGATACCGTCCGGATTACCACTCCGCCGGCCGAAACCGTGAAAACCCCGGCCGACAGATTCGACGGGATAGATTACTACACGCACACGGTAAAATGGTATGAAAACCTGCAATCCATAGCGAAAAAATACAAGGTAAGCGAAGAACTGCTCATTGAGTTCAACGGGCTCGAAAGCATATACGTAAGGAAGAGGCAGAAACTGAAAATCCCGGAGGCCGGATTCATTCCCCAGGTTGAAGCCATAATCGCCGGAAGCATCGGCAGCGAAAGTCCGGAAACGCCCGTGCCGGGGCAGGAAGAGGAAATCCTTTCCACCTTGCCGGACGGCCCATACGTCGAAGATGCGACGGTGTCCATTTCCCTCATACTTCCTCTGGACTGCGCCATGGAAGGCAACGGGGGCAATGTGAACTACATGGATTTCTACAGCGGCGCCCTTATGGCAGCCAAAGAGCTGAATGAAAAAGGTTTCAATCTTAAAATAACGGTCATAGACACCCAGGAATACAACAGCGCCGAGGATATAGCCGACTCCGGCATCCTCGACGGTTGTGACTATGTCATAGGTCCGGTACATGCAAGGGAAATCGAAGGCATCCTGCCTTATTGCCTCGGCAAAGGCATCAGTGTCGTTTCACCTTTGGACCATAAGGCGGAATCGCTGGCGGCAGGATATTCCAACCTTGTCCAGGCCCCTGTTTCGACGGAAGCACAGTTCGAAAGCATTGCCGGATGGATCAGGGAAGAGGGAGGCGACGTGGTGCTCGTACTCTCGGAAGTAGGGGGAACGGCCGGGAAAGAACGCTCCGAAGCCGAAACCGCATTGTCCGAAGCCGGGATACGGTTCGAAAGTTTCTCCTACAACATCCTTCAGGGAAGAGGGGTGGAAACCAGCATAGCAAGGTACCTTGACATCGAAAAGGCCAACAACATCGTAATCGCTTCAGAGAACGAGGCTTTCGTAAACGATGCCGTCAGAAACATCAATACGCTGTGTACCATAGGGAAGTTCAACATCCGCACTTACGGGACGTCCAAGCTGAAAAGTTTCGAAACGATAGAGGCGGAGCATTTCCACAACATCAACCTGCACCTTGCCATGGGATACCATGTGGATTACGACATGCCGGAAACCATGAAATTCGTCAGCGGATACAGGGCCCTGTTCAATACCGAGCCTACTCCTTTCGCATTCCAGGGATATGATACCTTCATGTTTTTCGCGACAGCCGCATCCATGATAAAGTCCGGCGAATACCTTGGCCTGGACCAGATTCCAAGAACAAGGCTCATCCAGTCGGACATGAAGTTCGAGAGGGTGACCGACGGCAGCGGACTTACCGGAGGATACGTGAACAAGGCCGCAAGGAGGATAATCTTCCGCGGAAACTACGAGATAATCTTAGTAAAGGATTAATTGCCGGCTTCATTCAGAAGCGCCTCCGCATTTTTCATTGCGGCATCGGTTATTTTCGCGCCGCTGAGCAAACGGGCGATTTCAAGCGTGCGTTCTTCCCCCGAAAGAGGGATTACGGTAGTCACCGCCCTGTGCCGTCCGTCCGTATTTTTCCTTACACAGAAATGGTAGGTCCCCCTCGCCGCAACCTGCGGAAGGTGGGTAATGGCGACAATCTGCATGTTCCTGCCCATCTCCCCGAGGAGCATCCCGATTCTGTCGGCGGTACTGCCTGAGACCCCGGTATCTATTTCATCGAAAATAAGGGTTGCCATGGATTTGTGCGAAGCGAGCAAAGACTTTACGCAAAGCATTATCCTCGAAAGTTCGCCGCCGGAAGCTGCCTTCGTAACATCCGCGGCAGGAACGGACGGAGACGACGAAAACATGAAACGGACAGTGTCCTTTCCGCTATGCCTGATTTCCCCGGAGTACTCTACATTGATATTGAAAACGGAATATGGCATTTCCAGAGAACGTATCGACTTCTGTAAAGAGGAGGACAGTCCGGATGCCGCCTTCACCCTGCGGTCATGAAGCCGTTCCGCAAGTTCGTCGAGCCTTGAAGCCAGGACGGAGCGCTCCTTCTTCATCTCCTCCAGCCTTGCGGCCGCCGTTTCATCGCCGGAAAGCGATTCCGCAAACGAATCCCGCTTTTCTATCAGGGCTTCGACAGTCCTGCAACCGTGTTTTCCCATAAGGCCCCACAATAACGAAAGCCTTTCTTCCACCTGTTCCAAACGTTCCGGAGACACGACTATCGAATCAATGGCCTTTTCCAGCTCACTTTCGATGTCCTGCAACTCTATTCGGCAGGATTCCAGCCGCTCGCCGATGACGGAGAAGCGCGGAAATCCGGAGGAAACCCTGGATATGTCCTTTATGCTTTCCTTCAATTCCTGGACGAAGGAATATTCCCCGAATGTAAAACGGGACAGGGCCGAAGCCAGCGCATCCCTGATTTCCCCTGCATGGGAAAGTTCTTTCTGCTCGGCTTCCAGTTCTTCCATCTCGCCAGGGCTCAGCCGCGCATTTACAAGTTCATCCAACTGGAACTGCCTGTACTCACGGTCCCTTGCCGCATTATCCAATTCGGCCGAAAGGGAACTTATCGACGAATCCAGAGCGGCAAGCTTGGAGTACGAATCGGAAAATTCGGAAAGCAGCGCCTTGTTGTCCGCAAAAACGTCGAGGACGGACATCCTGAACCTTTCATCGGCCAGCATAAGCTGCTGGTGCTGGGAATGTATGTCCACAAGAAAAGACGAAATCGATGCGAGGAACTGCATGCTTACCGGTTCGTCGTTCAGGAAAGACCTCGACCTTCCGTTCGGGGAAATCACACGGCGGAGTATCAGTTCGCTTTCGAAATCCATTCCGGCAGCTTCAAAGGCATCGAGCAGTTCAAGCGACGGGGAGACTGAAAATTCGGCCTCGACCACACAGTTCCGGGACTTGTCCCCAAGCATCGAAACATCGGCCTTGGCCCCGAGCAATAAAGAGATTGCGCCGAGAAGTATGGATTTTCCGGCGCCTGTCTCCCCCGTCATAATCACCAGACCTTCCGGAAGCCGGAGATCCAATGATTCGATAAGGATATAATTGGATATGTTTATTCTTCCGAGCATTCTTCGTTGCGCTCGACAGCCTTTCTCACGACGAGGTCGTTTTCGATGAATTCCTGTGTAGCGACGAGGGTCGGCTTAGGAAGTTTTTCGTAATATTTGGAGATTTCTATCTGCTCCCTGTTTTCGAAAGTCTCTTCCAAAGATGAATCTGCATGGGATGCGAATTCGTCAAGTTTTTCTTTCAATTCCACCTTTATTTCCGCTGCAATCTGGTTCGCCCTTTTCGCTATGATCATGGTGGTCTCGTAAATGTTTCCGGTCGGAGCCGCCAGATCGGCGAGATTGCGCGTAATGGTATTCGTCGGAATCTGTTTGTTGTTATAATCCATTTCTATAATATTGTTAGTTGTTTCAAATCATTCGTTTGCGGCGCCATCGCCACCTTTGTCTTTGTGCCTTTCGAGGAAACGCCGTGCTTTCGCATAACACCCGTCAAGTTCCTTACGGTACTTTGAACCTGCATATTCGCTGATAAAATTATAATAGTCGTCCACGAAAGTCAGATACCTTTCCCGCTGTTTTTCAGGGACACTGTTAAGGGCATATTCGTATGAAGACATAGCCGTATAATAGAGGATATCCTCCCTGTAAATGGTTTCGGCATCATCCTTCAGTATGTTTCTGAAAGCGGCGCGGGAAGCCACGTAGTCTTCCATCACATAATAAATCCTTGCCGCTTCGAAGGCCTTTTTGTCCAAACGTGCATCCAAATCGTCAAGCATTTCCATACATTCGTCATAATGTTCGCTCGACGGGTTCTCTATCAGGAACCTTGTTATGGCATCCATCGCCTCGTACGTAGGGGTCTGGTCCAGCTCGTAACGGTAGGTGGCATTGTACAGGCAGATGATTCTCAGATATTTCGCGTATTCGGTAAAAGGGCTTAACGGATACAGGTCTATGAAATATTTGAGATTCGCCTCGGCAGTCACATAATCCTTGTACAGGTAATTGCTGTAACCCCAGTAGAATTTGATGGTATCGTCCCTGTCGGTTCCTCCGGAAACCTGTGAAAGGGACTCGAAGAGTTCACCGGCCTTGCGGTATTTTTCATTATTGAAATATTCGAAAGCCTTTTCATATTTCAAATCATGATCCGTACTGTTGAGCAACAAATCATACTGCGACTTGCATGAAACCGACAAGGCGAGCAGGGCCGCAGACAAAAAAACCGCAATGCTGAATCTTTTCATTCTCTATATCATTTTCTTAAGGATGCAAGGTATCTCTCCGCATCGAGGGCGGCCACACATCCCGAAGCCGCTGCCGTAATCGCCTGCCTGTAATCGGGATCCTTGACATCCCCGGCGGCGAAAACGCCTTCGACATTGGTGCGTGAGCTTCTTCCCTCGGTGACAATATAGCCGGTCTCATCTGTTTCGACCCACTCCTTGAAGAGGTCCGAATTAGGATGGTGGCCTATTGCCAGAAAGAAACCGTGGACAGGGATATCAAAAACCTCGCCATTCCTCCTTTCAATCCTTACTCCGGTAACACCGCTGTCGTCACCGAGTATTTCGCGGGTGTTGCAGTTCCACAGTACCTCGATATTGGGAGTCGAAAGCACCTTTTCCTGCATGGCCTTGGAAGCACGGAGCACATCGCGGCGCACTATCATGTATACCTTATTGCAAAGCCCGGCAAGATAAGTGGCTTCTTCGCATGCCGTATCTCCGCCGCCGACAACGGCTACATCCCTCTTCCTGTAGAAAAATCCGTCGCAGGTGGCGCAGGCCGAGACACCCATCCCGCGGAATTTGTTTTCCGACGGAAGGCCGAGGTATTTCGCCGTCGCACCTGTCGCTATGATGAGGGTTTCAGCCTCGACTGACGTCTCCCCGTCGATTTCCACACGGAAAGGACGTACCGACAGGTCGGCCTTCGTTACAATGCCGCGGCGTATGTCCGCACCGAGCCTGACGGCCTGACGGCGGATGTCATCCACGAGCACGGTACCGTCCACCCCATCGGGATAGCCGGGAAAATTCTCCACTTCGGTCGTCGTAGTCAATTGTCCTCCCGGCTGCATTCCCTCATACAGCACAGGTGAAAGGTTGGCCCTCGTCGCATAGATGGCCGCCGTATATCCGGCCGGTCCACCGCCTATTATCAAACATTTCGTATGTTCCATATCTAATACATTTAGCCTGCAAAATTAACTCTTTTTTATATATTTGCGACAATTTTGTTTTTATAAGTTTTATTTTTCGGAGAAATTGGAGAATATTGCAAAAATGGCTAATACGAAAGAATACGCTTTGGTTACGGGAGCCGCGGCAGGGATGGGCAGAGAATACGTAAGGCTGCTTGCCGGCAAGGGATACGGGATAATCGCCGTAGACATCAACGGCCAGGGACTCGAAAGGCTTAAGGAGGAAAGCCGCACGGACGATTTCATTGCGATAACGAAAGATCTGGCCTCACCGTCCGGGGCGGAAGAACTCATCTCCGAAGTCGAGGCCACAGGCGTGCGGGTGGCCATCCTCATCAACAACGCCGGAATATTTTCATACCGGGACATAACGGACCAGCCGGAAGGCTATATTGCAAAAATAACCACACTGCACAACATCACCATGGGAGTCCTGAGCAGGCATTTTGCAAAAAGGATGAAAGAACATGGCGAAGGGCGCATACTCAACATTTCTTCGCTATCGGCATGGATGCCTTACCCGGGCATAGCCCTTTACGCCGCGACAAAAAGATACACGAAGGATTTTTCAAGGGCCCTGGGCATAGAGCTCCGGGGGAGCGGTGTTTCAGTGACTGTGGCCTATTTCGGTGCGGTAGCCACCCCGCTTATCGGACTTAGCCCCAAATACATGAAACTTGCAAAATCCCTCCACGTAATGATCACCCCCGAAAAAGCCGCCGAGAAAGCCCTCAAGGCCATGTTCAGACGGAAAAACGGAGTCATGCCGGGGACGATAAACCATATAGGAAAGCCATTCCTGACAATAATGCCGAAATGGCTTCTATCCATCATAGACAGGAAACTCTCGGTATTCAAGAAATGACCGGGGAATCATCGGCGGGGACGACCGGACTGTCATCCGCAAGCGCCGCCTGATATATCTGGTCTATCTCAAGGAAAATCCGGTAGAACGCCTCATCGTCCAGGGCCGAATAACGCCCTGTAAGGGCCCTGACCTGGGTCATTATGTATCCTTTCATGGCCTCCCACTCGGATGCAGACCCCTTCACCCCCTGCGATTCGGCATATTCGAGGAAACGGGATTCGCTGCATATTTCATCAAGGAGGGCGTTCAGGCTGACGAAGTCATCGATTCCGGCAAGGCGGTCATGATACCTGTCGTTCATCCGCGTGCTGAACCTGACGGGAAGGCCCTTTTTCGTACATTCTATATAAAACGAATTGACTTCGGTCGTATCTATCCCCACGAAAACATCGGGAATTATGCCTCCCCCGCCATAGACGGTACGTCCTGCCGCCGTTTTGAAGACAAGGGAATCATTGACCTTGATGCTGTCCGCATCGACCATTTCGCCATGACGGTAACGCTCGATCAGATCGTATCTGTATTCATCGTCATCACCAGGCTTGTAAGGTTTCTGGATCGACCGGCCGGACGGGGTATAGAACTTGGCCACGGTAAGCCTTATGCCCGAACCGTCGGAAAAATAAATCGGTTCCTGGACAAGCCCCTTTCCGAAAGAACGCCTTCCGAAAATCTTGCCCCTGTCGTTATCCTGCATCGCTCCGGCGAATATTTCGCTCGAAGAGGCCGAAGATTCGTTTACGAGTATGTCCAGCTTCACATCCTTGTAACGCCCGCTCCCGTCGGCATAAAAGTCCTCCCTCGGCCGTTTCCGGCCTTCCATATAGACAATCAGGTCGCCTTTGTCCAGAAACTCATTCGAGAGCAGCAGCGCCTGGTCGAGGAAACCGCCCAAATTGTCCCTCAAATCGAATATAAGTCGTTTCATTCCGGCCTTTTTCAGCTTTGCGGCCGACTCCATGAACTCCGGATAGGTCGTCCTCGCGAATTTCGACAGCCTTATGTATCCTGTGGTATCGTCGACCATGAACGCGCAATCGATACTATTGACCGGAATCTTCGCACGGGTAATTTCAAAAGGTATCAGATCGGCCACTCCGCCCCTTTTGACTTCTATGAGGACCTTGGTGCCCGACGGCCCCTTCATCCTCGCCATCATCGAATCCTGCGGCATCCTGACTCCGGCGACCGTATCCCCGTCTATGCGGACAATCCTGTCACCGGACATGAGCCCGGCCCTTTCGGACGGCCCGCCCACAATCGTATTGATGACAATGGCCGTATCGGCCGGGACATTGAAAGTGATTCCAATCCCGTCGAACTGTCCCTGAAGGTCCTCGTCTGCTTCTTCGAGATCCTTGGGCGGAAGATAGACCGAATGCGGGTCGAGTTCCCGCAATGCGTCGGCAATCAACACCTCGGAAATCGAAGCGCAATCCACGGTATCGACATAATTTTCCTCTATCTGCTGAAGGACGAGTTCCAGTTTCTGCCATTTCCCATAAGCAGAATATGCAGACATCACCCTACTGTTCGAATGCAGGACCGCAATACTGATTATCAGCGCTATTATGACGGCCAGCAATACGAGAAACAATGTTTTGAAAGTCTTTCTGTCCATATTCACTCCTTCGAGGTGTCTCCCGGTTTTGGAAGTTCCAGCTTGCTTACTTCTATACCTGCCCGTGCCAGCAAATCTATTCCGTCGGTCACACGGTACTCATCCGAATATACGACCTTCGAAATCCCGGCCTGTATGATCAGCTTCGCACATTCCAGACAGGGCGCGGCCGTCACATAAAGTGTCGCCCCCTTGCTGCTGTTCCCTGATTTCGCTACCTTGGTAATCGCATTGGCCTCCGCATGCAGCACATAAGGCTTCGTCACGCCGTACTCGTCTTCGCATATATTCTCGAAGCCAGACGGCGTACCGTTATAACCGTCAGAAATTATCATGTTTTCCTTTACGATGAGCGCGCCTACCTGCCGCCTCTTGCAGTAAGAGTTTTTCGCCCATACCTGGGCCATTTCCAGATATCTCCTGTCAAATTTAGATTCAGACATGTCCTATTGCGGGTTTCTTTGATACAAATATCGTTTTATACTGCGTTTCGGGGTGCGTTCGAAATCTTCCGGAAGCACCTCTATCCTCTTTATCTGGCAATAATTCGGCTGTTCCATATTGACCAGCTTAATCTGGTCGTTCAATGTCCGCTCCAGGATTTCAAGACTCATGCCATCCTTCTCGGCCAGGTCGAAATCCGGATATATCAGCGCAGTAAGCGTGCCGCCGTCATCTATCACCAACGAATCCACTACATACGGCATATTGTTTATCGAGCTTTCTATCTCCTCGGGGTAAATGTTCTGCCCGCTCGGGCCGAGAATCATGCTTTTCGACCGTCCGCGCAGGAAAAGGAAGCCATCGCTGTCCATCACCCCCATGTCACCGGTCTTGAACCAGCCGTCATCGGTAAAGGCCGCCTTTGTGGCTTCTTCGTTTTTATAATAACCGAGAAAGACGTTCTTTCCCCTCACCTGCACCTCTCCGGCTACCGTCGAAGGGGAAGGGGAATCTATCCTTATCTCCATGTTGGGAGCGGTACGGCCGCATGAATAAAGCTTGTTTTCATTCCACGGGGCGTATGAAATAATCGGAGCGCACTCGGTCATTCCGTAACCCACGGTGAAAGGAAAATTGATTTTCTTGAAAAAATGTTCCACTTCCCTGTTGAATGCGGCCCCTCCGATTATGACTTCCCTGAAAACACCTCCGAAAGCGGCTACCAGCTCGTCATGTATACGCTTCTTGATCATATCATTGAGAACAGGAAGCGACATCATGAGCCTTATGCTGTTGCGGTTGATAATCGGCTGGAGCTTGTTGCGGTATATCTTTTCTATTATCAGAGGGACGGCAATCACCACGTCCGGCTTCACCGCCTCGAAAGCCTCAAGAATCACCCTCGGGCCAGGCACGCGGGTAAGAAAATAGACATGGGTGCCTATGGTCATTTCGAACAGGAATTCGAACATCATACCGTACATGTGGGCCGTAGGAAGCATGGAAACCACTTTCGACTGATTGTCCATGTGGCTCTCGGCATCGGCGGCGAAAAGGGCATTCGAAACCAAGGCCCTGTAAGGAATCATCACGCCTTTCGAAAAACCGGAAGTGCCCGACGTATAATTAATCATGGCCATCTCCTCCGGACTGTCCTCATGATAGCAGAGGTCGTCGGAAGTAAAACGCTTCGGATATTTCATTCCGAAAAGCTCGTTTACATGCTCGTGCACTTCTTCCATCGAAGGAGAGGAAGAATATATGAGCGTAAAGTCGTTCAGACGTATTATGGATTCGAGCGCCGGCATCTCCGACTCGCTCATGCCGCCCCAGATGGCTTCGTCCACGAAAAGTATCCTCGCATCCGAATGATTGACGAGATAATGCACGTTGGACGGCTTGAACTCGTGAAGAATCGGCACGGCCACGGCTCCGTACGTAAGGCACGAAAGGAAGGCCACGCCCCAGTTGGCCTGGTTTTTTGCACAAATGGCAATTTTGTCACCCTTTCTTATCCCGCACTTGTCATAGATGATGTGCAGTTTCGCTATATGCTTCGCGACGTCACGATAATGCAGGGTCACTCCCTTATAATCGGAAAGCGCAGGCCTGTCCCAATTGGCCCTGAAGCTTTCCTCCAACATTTTATTCAACGATTTTTCCATTCTTCTGTTTTTAAGAAAATGTCTGTAACTCACAAAGATGCGAATAAACGCTCTTCTTTGCTATCAACTCATTATGCGTGCCTTCTTCGACTATCTCACCGTCCTGGAGCACGACTATCTTGTCCGCGTATTGTATGGTAGAAAGCCTGTGGGCTATCACTACCGAAGTACGGTTCTTCATCAGATGCGTGAGGGCGTCCTGCACAAGCCTCTCGCTTTCAGTATCGAGTGCGGAAGTGGCCTCGTCGAGAATCATTATAGGAGGATTCTTCAGCACGGCCCTCGCTATGGCTATGCGCTGGCGCTGGCCTCCCGAAAGCTTGGCACCCCTGTCGCCTATGTTGGTCTCGTATCCCATAGGGAGCCTTTCTATGAACTCGTGCGCATTCGCTATCTTCGCCGCATTCAGCACATCCTCATAAGTGGCGTCCTCGACACCGAACTTGATATTATTGTATACGGTATCATTGAACAGAATCGATTCCTGGGTCACAATGCCCATCAGCTTATGCAAATCGTCCTGCCTGTAATCACGTATATCGTTCCCGTCCAGCATTATGCTGCCCTGTTGCACATCATAGAAGCGGGCTATCAGGTCGGCAAGAGTGGTCTTGCCGGCCCCGGAAGGCCCGACAAGGGCTATCATCTTGCCTTTGGGTATTTCAAGGGATACATTGTTTATGATAGTCCTGTCCCCGTAACTGAAGGTGACATTCCGGAACTCTATGCCGCTCTTGAAATCATCAAGAGGTTTTGGAGAAGCGGGATCCTTTACAGGATTGTCCACATCGAGAATCGCAAAAATCCTGTCGGCCGAAACGAGGCCTTTCAGAATCATCGAATAAGCCTTGGAAATCAGTTTTGCCGGCTCAAGGACACGCCAATAGAAGGCTATGTATACTATGAAACTCTGCCAGCTCATCCCGAGGGCCTCGTCCCCGCCCTCAATCTTGAGCCATCCGGCGAAAAACAGTACGAGCATCGCTACCGTAACGCCGAGGAACTCCGACATAGGGGAAGCAAGCTCCTGCCTGTTGAATATCGAACGGCACAGCCTCCTGTGGGATTCATTCAGTTTTTCGAAATTCCCCTCGACATATTTTCCTGCATTGAACGCCTTTATGATACGTCCGCCGGTAATGGTCTCGTCGAAGGCGCTGAGGATGTTGCCTATTATCTGCTGGGTCTGCACCGCCCCGCTCCTGAGGCGCTTCGTCAACTTGCTGATTACTATGGCTGAAAGCGGAAGGGCTATCAATGATATGATTGTGAGTTTCCAGGACATGTAGAACAGCATGACAAGGAAGCCTATCACAAGCAAAGGGTCCCTGAATATCACATGGAAACTGCTCGTAACGGTATTTTCGACCTCGTTTACATCGTTGCTGATGCTCGAAAGTATGTCCCCCTTCTTCCTCGTATTGAAATACCCCACATTGAGCGAATCGATTTTCCTGAAAAGATCGGTACGCAGGTCCTTCATCATCCGTGTCCTCATGTCCACGAGAATCCGCTGTGAAAGGAAACGCATCAGATTGGAAAACAGGGAAGCAACGATGAAAACGACACACACGAAAACCAGACCGGCCATCAGGCTGCCGCCCGCCAACGATATCACGTGGGACAGATAATAGCTGAATATGTCTTCGAAATAGCCTATCGACAGCTCGAACTCGGGCTTAGGCAGGCCGAGAGGCACTTCGTCGGCCTCGAACAGCACGGTAAGCACCGGAGCGAGCAAGGCATAATTGACTATTCCGAACAATACCGACAATATCGAAAAAAACAAATACGGAGGCCAGTATTTCGCCGCCGGCTTCGCGTATGAAAAAATTCTCCTGAAAGTATTCATAAACAATTATCTCCTGCTGAACTCCCCGCTTTTCAGGTCGAGCACCCACATTTTACCGTCATAAGTCTCTATCTCGACCGAATTTCCGGCATACGGTTCAATCCTGACATCGGGACGCATCTTTTTCGAACCGGAAAAATCCGCCACCGGTTTTCCCGTAAAATCGCAGATTACCGTTTGCAGGGAGGTCGTCACAACCCAATACAGCGAACTGTTTATTTCCATCAGACGAGGCAGCTTCTTGATGGTCTCATCGGTATCGAATCCGACCCAGTCGTCACGCAACCTGCCTTTCAGATCGTACAGCCCCAATGTATTGTCGGTGTGCAGCACCATCACGTTATATTTTCTGTTCTGATTGAAATCGTAGACCTGAGGGCCCAGTAATATCTCCTTCCCGAGATCAACAGGGAAAGGCCTCACCATCCTTCCGAGCCTGTCGATGACATACAGTTTCGAACCGGAAGCGAAAATCATCTGCAATTTTCCGTTCTCGAAATAATCCAGCTGATCTATATTCCCGCAAATCGGCGATGAGAACGGAGCGCTCCAGATGCCCTTCCCGTTTTCTTCGGTAAGGCAGATATACATGTTGTCCTGCTGGTACATCAGGTTGGTTCGTCCGGTACCGCAGTTCTTGACTTTCCACGGACCTTTCGGAATGACTACGACCGTATCCCTGTCGAATCTCGACACCGTAGGCACTTCATAATCGCTGAGCCTCACTTTCAGCGAAGGGACAGCCCCGTTTTTGCCGGACACGAGCGAATATGCGTACATGTCCACCGTATATCCTGCCGCCCCCTCGGCGATGCTCCGGGCAAGCGACGTCTTAAACGGCGAAGTAAGGCCGTCAGGGTCGGAAGCGAAGTTAAGGTAAACCGTAAGAAGCGATTTGGACGGAAAGGCGTCCGACAACCCTGCATCGGACAGATACCTTGCCAAATCGAGTTCCAGGGCACTTCCGTTGAGAAAATCCCGCATCGCACTTTCAGGACCTATCGCAAGCCATCCCGAAACGGAAACGCAATAGTCTTCCTCGGCCAGCGAAAAGACAGAGCCGAACAATGATGCCAGAAAACCGGGATAATCATATTTTTTCATCACGGCCGTATCCCCTGCCGCCGACGGATTCCCACACTTGACCATATTTACGAAAGTCTCCTTGCCTCCCGTATCGAAGCGTATCACGCCGACTTCGCCAATCGACAGGGACGAAGCCCATTCTTCCGGCGACATCCCCGCTTTCCGGGCAAGCTCCTGCCTCCTGTCCACCATCTTGTCAAGACGTCCCTGACCGTCCCTGTATCTGTCGATATTCGAAACCAGGGCAGTCAGATCCGACACAGGAAGCGAAAGTGCCATCGAGGAATAATATGGAGTGACTGAAAAAACAGTCGGGGATTTGGGGCGCAAATCGTTGAAAACATAGGAATATTCGTCGACCGTGACATTATGCATGTCGAAACCGCTTATATCCATGCCGTTTTCACCGACTTCTTCGAGGGAATAGCAGCTCCAATATGAAAAATTCTGGAAAAACGAGGCATAGCCGAGATACCCGCTGTTGAAGCATCCGGAAAAGAGTTTTCCGAGGTTCCGGTGATTGACATAGAGATTGGTCCCCCTGTCGGCCGACAGGGCCATGGACTCGAAATCCGGGTTGTCCAATATGGAAACCCCTTCGGACAGATGCCGCAGGGAAGACTCCGCCAGGACTTCCGAATCGGTGAACACCACCGTGCCTCCTTCAGCGCGGACAACGCAGTCCCCCGAAATGTCCGACACAGCCTCGGCTACCTGACGGACGATGGACGAATCGGCCGGAGTTATTGCCACCAACGGCGAAATCCTGTTGTGCCCGGAATAATGGAGCGATAAGGAAAGGTCGCCACGGAGCAGGCCGTCCAAGGCACGGGAACCCGAAACCTCCTTTAATTTTTCCGGCAATTCCCTCAAAACCTTCGGCACCGCACTTTTTCCTGAAAAGACATACGGCGGCATCGACTGTCTTGAAAACGCCTCTGCCCCCCGGGCATAATCATCGAACTCCAAAACCATCACCGCATCCGAAGGCACGGCCTCCAGGGACACGGGCAAATCCTTCCTGTCACGTGAATGTCCCGACCTGCCCCCCTCATCGGAAAACAGGAACGAAAAACATATAACCGTCGCCAGCAGCAGCACTGCCACTACCAGGCTGCAATATATAATCGTCTTCCTATTCATCACAAAAGCCCAAACAAAAAACAACAAACTGCAAATTTATCAAAAATATAGATGATACTTGGATTTTTTTGCCCTGAATGTTTCAATATCTTTTCTCCAATACTCCAGAATATCCTCTACCTTGTGCCTTTCGGCGAATTTTTTCCGGATTGCATCCGTACCGCAGACCTTGTCGAACAGCCCGAAGCCCGCACAGGCTTCAAGGGCCTTGTGCTCCGGATACAGCTCCGCTATGGCCTGCATCACCCAGAACTGGATTTCGGTCACATCGGCCTCCTCAAAATCCACATATTCGAACTGCACACCCTGTATCAGGCTCCCCTTGTACGCACCGGCCATCGGATTCAGCCAGATTGGCCTGAACGCCACTCCGGGAAGATTGTACTCCCGCAGTTTACCGCAAAGCTCGTCCGCATCTATCCACGGGGCGGCAAAAATCTGGAAAGGAAGGGTATGGCCGACACCTATCGACATATAGCTGCGCAACTCACCCATTATTCCGGATGCCGGATAAAACATGGGTGATTCGTTATGCGGGATGTTGGGCGAAGGCAATATCCACGGAAGCCCTGTATCGGAATAGACCATATCCCTCGTCCAGCCCTCCATCGGCACGACAGTAAGACGGCACCGCGACGGTTCCTTCCGGCCATTCTGGCCGCGGAGCATGCCTTCATTGTTAATCATCATGGCAAGCTCGCCCACCGTAAGCCCGTATATATAAGGTATGGGGTACTGGCTGACAAATGAAAAGAACCCCGGTTCGACGACACAGCCTTCCACCTTGTTTCCGCCCAAAGGATTCGGCCTGTCGAGAACCACGACCTCGATATCGCGTGCGGCACATTCCTCCATGACCAGCCCGAGAGTGCTGATGAAAGTATAGGACCTCGCTCCGACATCCTGTATGTCATAAACCATTATGTCTATTCCTTCAAGCATTTCCCCCGTAGGACTCCTCGTCGCCCCGTAAAGCGAATACACCGGAAGGCCTGTGGTGGGATCCGTAAAATCCTCCACCTTGCCTCCGGCATATATGTCGCCCCTGACACCGTGTTCCGGCCCGAAGAGAGCCACGAGCTCGACATCCGGTGCGTTGAAAAGTATGTCCACGGTCGAATTGAGACGGCTGTCCACACCGCTCGGATTGGTGACGAGGCCTATCCTCTTGCCTGCAAGTATGTCGAAACCGTTTTCCACGAGCACTTCGATTCCCGTCTTCACCTTGGCGCCCTGTGCGGCGGCAGGCAAGGCCGCAAGGCACAAAAACGCCGTGAAGACCGAAAAGAAAACGGCCGCCACGTAAAGGCGGCCCCTGTCAATCCCTGCTGTCATAATCCTTCTTGCCGAATTCGGCATCCACTTTGACAAGTCTGGTAACGGCTATCGTCGCAATGCAGCAGACCATCACCCACCAGAAAAAATTAAGATAACCTATATGTTCCTGTATCCACCCCGCCGCCATGCCCGGAAGCATCATTCCCAAAGCCATGAAGGCCGTACACAGCGAGTAATGGGCCGTCTGATATTCGCCTTCGGAAAAATAAATCATGTACAGCATGTAGGCCGTAAAACCGAAACCGTAGCCGAACTGCTCCAGAAAGACGAAAGTATTGACAAGATACAGGTTCTGCGACTGGAAATACGCCATGTACACGAAAACGGCGCAAGGCAGGGCAAGCGAAAGCGCCATCGGCATCATGGACTTTTTGAGCCCCTTGCGGGAAGCATAAATCCCGCCCACGATTCCCCCGACGGTGAGCCCTATGGTGCCGACGGTACCATATATCACGCCTACCTGCTGGGTCGTAAAGCCGAGCCCTCCGGCCGACTGCGGGTCAAGCATGAACGGAGACAGCATCTTTATCAGAAAGGCTTCCGGAAGCCTGTACAGAAGCATGAACAGGAGGGCTACCCACACCCCTTTCTTTGAAAAGAAAGTCCTGAAAGTATTTCCGAATTCCTTGAAAATGTATATGATGCTGCCGCTCCTCTCCTTTCCGGAACGGACGGGGCGCTGCTCGCAACGCGGCAGAATCAGAGTATGATATAAGGTGATAACGACGAAAATCAACGTAAAGATAAGCATCGTCACCAGCCAGGCTTTCGGGATATCCCCGCCCTTTGTCTCAAGAAAACCGGCAAGCACTACTATTGCCCCCTGGCCGAAAATGGAGGCAAGGCGGTAAAAAGTGCTGCGTATGCCTACGAAAAACGACTGCTGGTTGGTATCCAAGGCCAGCATGTAATATCCGTCAGCCGCAATATCATGTGTGGCGGAAGCAAAGGCTATGACCCAAAAGGCCGCAAGCATATAATGGAAAACCGGTCCCGCCGGAGTGTCTATCGCAAAGGAAACAGCCGCAAGGGCGAAGCACATAAGGATTTCCATGGCCACCACCCACCACCTTTTTGTCTTGATGATATCCACGAAGGGGCTCCAGAACGGCTTGATTACCCATGGCAGGTACAGCCATCCGGTATACAGGGCTATGTCCGCATTACTCATGCCCAGTCTCTTGAACATAGTCACGGATATGACGTTCACGGCAAAATACGGAAGCGCTTCCGCAAAATACAGTGACGGCACCCAGGACCACGGAGTAATCGACGGAGTGATTTTTCTCATAATCGAAAATCTTTACGGTTCAGCAAAGATAATAAAAGTCCCGGGATAATAGAAATCCAGTATTTCCTTATATCCCGCGCCCTCCGCCGCCATGACGGCGGCTCCTATCTGGCAGAGCCCCACGCCGTGCCCCCAGCCCTTCCCTTCCAGCACGAACCTTCCGTCACCGGATTCTATGTCGAAAGCCGAGCTGTACAGATGGGAGCGGGAAAGTATCCTGCGGATTTCCAGTTCCTTTCCGAAAACCATTTTCCTCTTGGTACCGGCAATCTCCAATTTTACGATACGGTCTGAAGGGCCGCGGAGCACGGGAACCATGGATGTGACTGTTCCGAAATCGATACCGGTACGTTCCCTGACCAAAGCCGACAGTTCTTCCGCCCCGTATCCGGCCTTCCACCGGTAAAACGATTCCGTTTCCATATCATAATCGTTCAGAACCGTCCGGAGAAGGCCCGGCACGGCCCTGCCGCAATACGGATCGTCTTTCGAAACAAGATAAGGATAGTCCGTGTCGTCCCAGCAAGTACTGAAAATCTCGGTCTTTCCTCCGCAGCATTTCGAAAAACGGGCATCGCACACTTTGCCTTCATAAGAGAGCACCTCGCCCCATGTCTCATCTATGGCCTCCTTTATCCTGTGTCCGACAGCGCGCGTAAGGCCCTGGTAACGCTGGCAATGGTCGTCGGCGCACACATCGAAGCGTTCATGCCCGTCACCGTCGTACCACCTTATGATTTCGCCGTCCGACACCTTCTCCCGCACGGATACGGCAGCCGCCCCGCGGTTCCTTATCTTCAGAAGGGCCCAGGAACGGGAAATCACGGCATGGGCCTTCAGGAATTCTTTCGGGGCGGAGGACTTCATTTCGGAAGAAATGACACTCAGCAGATAATCCTCAATCCCTATCACGTTCACGGCAGTCACCAGGCCGCCTTCCGCAATGAGTTTCAGAGCCCCGGCAAACACCTGGCATTCCTTGCGTTCCCAATGGAAGCCCTTTCCTATCGTCACATCTGAAAGTTCGAATGCCGGTTCGGCGAAAAATGTAGAGCGCGTAGGGCTGTCGAAATACAGCTCGTCGTAGACGGCACCGTCATACAGCAGCCTTCCGTCCCTTGCCGAAACGGTTTTCACACCGTCGCCGTCATACAGCAGCCTGAACCTTATCTGCGGGGCGGACATTATCCCCACCTCGATTTCCGGCTGCTCCCGGCAGATGCGGGAAATTAATTTTTCCTGAAAATCCCTGTCTATCGATATTTCATCCAATATATCCTCGATATCCCTGGAAGTCACTTTTTCGAAATCCTTTTCAAGGGCGGCGATGAACACTCCCCCCATATCCACGGAGCCGAGACTCATGAAAATATTTTCTTTCCCCTGAGCATAATAATGGTGGCTGCGGTGTTTTTTCCGCAAGAAAACAATCGAATAAAAAATGCCGTCCCGTGAAAACGAGAGCAGGTTAATCATCGGTTCGGCCAGTCCGGGGTCGTCCGGCACGCAATCGAGGAGCCGGTAAAACAGTTTTGCGGCATCTTTCGATGACGAGGACCTTATGACAAAAACTCCCGTGGTCATGAGGTTCATCAGGAAGAGCGAGGCCTTTCCGAAAGAAGTCAATGGCCTGAGCACTCCGTCCGTCCCGTCGGCCCCATCCGCACCGTCACCCGAAAAGGCGCGCATCGCGGCAGTTTCCATCGGAAGGCTTCCCCCCGGGACGGCCTGGAAATGATGGTGGTCAGGAGCGGAAGCCCCGCACTGCGGCCCGTTGTAGATGATTGTGTATGAAGGATACCTTTCCGCCAGAGAAAGCATGTCGGTATACCTGCGCCATATCGACTGCGGGGTATGGAATGTCAGCGGGACGGTAAAATGCCACTGGAATATCGGGTAAGGGTTCAGAAGTATGTCATAATCCTTACCTTTCCTGCCATGGAACGGGATATACGACTGGTCAACCCGGTGTTCACGGCACAGAAAGCATTCCCGTGAAGCGAGCGACTCGCTGTCTATCTTGGCCGATGAAGATGTTATCCTTGCCGGATTGTACTGGAGCACGGCATCGAGACCCCGTATTTTCAGCCGCTTCGTGCGCACCGACTTCAATGCACGGTAATTGTCTCGGGCCAGCTGCCACGAGGACAGTTGCGCCGCCGCAAAAACGGACAGCTCGGTATTTTCGGGATAAATTTTCATTTTCCACAGTCCTCCTCGGTTTTCCCGTTCATCCTTATCCTAGCCCTGAGTTCCCATGTCCTGAGCATATCCTTGTACCTGTTGTTGGCATTGGTCCGTATCCTGTCGAGACCGGCATCGGAATTGCCCTCCCATCTGCGGCACAGATACAGGACATCGTATATACGCCCGACGAGATATTCCCGGCAGAACCTCAACACGACAGCATAATCCTCACCGTAACTCGTATCCGGGAAACCGAATTCCCGCAACAGAGGGGCATAAAAGGCCCTCGGAGCGCCCAAGCCGTTCACCCTCAATATATTGTTACGTCCGTTCGCATCGGTCCACTCCCTATGGTCTATGACTCCGGGAGGTATTTCGTCAAGATTGAAGTCGCAAAGCCTGTAGGTCCCTACCACCATGGCGCAATGCATCTTCTGGAAAAGTGAAATTATCGAGGAAAGGGTGTTTTCCGAAGAATAGAGGTCGTCGCTGTCGAGCTGGACGGCAAAACGGCCGCAATGCCTGCTCCGCACGGCCTCGTTCCAACAGCCCCCTATCCCGTGCCCGCGCCGCGACGGGACAAGATGCACGAGCCGGCCCGAATTTTCGGGAAGCGAAGCAATCCTTTCGATTGCCTCCGAGGTGCCGTCATCGGAATAATTGTCCACGACTATTACATTGTATGCGAAATCCGTTTTCTGCGACAGGGCGCTCCGGATGGAATCCGCAATGGTCTTCACCCTGTTGTATACGGGGATTATCACCGAGGCTTCTACGGGAAAATTTTCCGACGGTTCGAAATCCACCTTTTCCGCCTTTCCGGGGACAAGGGCACCGAGCCTTCCCAGATATGCAGTACAGATTTTCTCCATTTCCACCTGCCTTTCCCGGTTGCGCGCATCGACATAGGCGAATTGCCCGGCAGAGGCTTGCCCGGAAGGCGCTTCTTCTACGGTATAAAGGTATTCGGCAATGCGGATGATGGAGGAAAACCCTCCGCCTTGCTCCGAAAGCCTCAGCCTCAACTCATAAAACGCACCGTACCTGTAATCCGTATCCATCATGGAAACCGCCTTTACAAATGCGGAACGGCGCACCATGACCAAAGGTCCGAAATCGAAATCGTCCCTCAGGGCCCCTTCCTGCAAATCAATCAAAGGACACGGAATGATTTTTTCCCGTCCGTCCGCATCCGGGGACAATCTTTCCTTATAGTCCGAGTACAGCATGGAAGCGCCGGTATCCTCGGCCACGGAAAGCATCCTCCGCATCGATTCTTCAGGAAAATCGGCCCGGACATCGCGCAGATACAGCATTATGAAATCCGAAACAGCCCCGGCGGCTATCGTTTTCAGCCCCTGGACAGTCCCGTCCAGGAAAAATTTTTCAACGGAAAGGCCGTTATTTTTCATAAAAACAATATATTTTTTTGGCAAATCGCCTTTAGTTGTTAAATTTGCAGTCCCAAACGCCGCAATAGCTCAGTTGGTAGAGCGCTTCACTCGTAATGAAGAGGTAGCGAGTTCGATCCTCGCTTGCGGCTCGGAGAGGACGGCATTCCATGGCCGTCCTTTTTATTTTCCCGACACCTCTTTTATTTTCCGCTAAAACGGCACAATCGTAAATCCCCAGCGGTAATCCCTGTCCGTGAATATCCGATGTTCGTCTTCAGGAAGGGCACCCCAACTGTCATAACCGCCGACTCCCCGCTGGCGCATGTCGAGGCAGACCTCCGTATAGTCGTTCATAACCAAATCATTGACATGTACCTGCTTTCTATATACGTTCCTTGCCTTGCCGGCATCGTGTTCCCTGTCTTCAGGGGTGAGGTTCCTCCACTGGTAAGGCCTGTCCGCGTATTCCTCACAATCGAAATCCTCGACCGAATACCTCGAAACATTGAATCCGAATAACGAATCCGCCACTATTTCCAGACCCCGTTTTCCGGAAGAGGCATATAGCTTCAACATCTTCGTATCGGTACGATGTCCGTTTTCCTGAGGCCGCACATACGGGTAGTACAGGTCTTCGGCTGTTGATTCATACAGGCCTACGAACGTACCTGCCTTGCGGTCTATATAGTTCTCCTCCGGTCCGCGCCCGTACCATTGCACCCTGTCCGTGCCTTTCCCGAGCCCGAACCGCAATCCGATACGCGGTATTTCCAGAGAATCCTTTGTCGGGGAAAGCCGCATCTCCACTCCGACCGCCCCGGACGGATATACATCGTAGGTAAGGGTACATAAGTTTCCGGCTTTCAACGCATATTCCACGGAAAGCCTGACATATTTTCCTTCATCCGAAACGGAAACCCTCTCCGCATGCAGTTCCTTTCCGCTCTCCTTCCAGATTTGCAACCGGGACGGCATCGCATTGCCGTAATCGTTGTCCGTAGGGCCGCGCCAGAAATTCGGCCTTATGCCCTGCCCGTCTTCAAGATATTCCATCCCGTCCACCGAATAGGAAACCACGGAGGCCGATGCCTTGTCGAAGACGAAACGCACCTTCGGGGAAGAGACCTCGACCGCATTCCCGTCTTCAGAAATCTCCAGGCGCGGACCTCCCGTCCTGTAGACAGGGGCGACGTATTCTCCGCCGAGGAATATCTGCCCACGGGCAACCTCGTATCCGCGCGGTATTCCCGGAGTATCATAAACGGAACATACACGGAGATTCACATAATATTCTCCCGGTTTCGACACATCCTTTTCGGTAAAAGTCCTCACCGAAACCGTATCCTGAGGGGCTATGACCGGGACATCCAGCCGCCTGGTCCTTATCTTTTTCCCGTCCCTCACAAGGTCGGCGAAAATCTCATAACGGCCGTCCACCGGAGTAAAATACGCCCTGTTCACTATCATTATTTTCCCGAAACCGCCGTCATCGGCAGGCCCGAAAGCCACATCCTGAAAGACATACCGGATTTCAGCCATTGCCGGATGTTCCCGACGGTCAGGGCCTATGATGCCGTTGCAGCAGAAATTCCCGTCGCTCGGCATGTACTCCCCGCCATAATCGCCTCCGTATGCCCAGAATGTCCGGCCGGAGGAATCCTTTTCGAGGAAACCCTGGTCAATCCAGTCCCAGATAAAGCCTCCCGAAAGGTTGCGATAACGGTAGATTGCATCCCAGATACCTTTTATGTTTCCGTTGGAATTGCCCATCGCGTGCGAATATTCGGACGGCATGACAGGCCTGTCCGAGCCGTTCTTTCCCATGTATTCCATCCATGAAGCCCCCGGATACTGCGGCACATACATGTCGCTGTTCCATTCCCACTGGGCCCTTTCGTAATTGACCGGCCTGTCCATCAGGCCCTTGTCGGCTTCTTTCAGCCACAGATAGGTCTGATAGAAATTGTATCCGTTCCCGGCCTCGTTGCCGAGAGACCAGAAAGTAACGCAAGGATGGTTCTTGTTCCTTTCGAACATGTTTACCGTCCTGTACAGATGCGGTCTGAGCCACTGGGGATTGTTCCCGAGAGTTCCTCCTTTGCTGAGGCTGTAATACATTCCATGCGATTCGATATTCGCCTCGTCATAAACGTAAAGCCCGTACTCGTCGGCCAATTCGTAGAATTTTCTGTCCTGAGGATAATGTGCGAGACGTACTGCATTGATATTGTTGCGCTTCATCAATTCGAAATCATGCCTCATAGTCTCCTCCGACACATAGTGGCCGGTAACCTGGTCGTGCTCATGTACATTCACGCCCTTGAACTTGACGGGCTGCCCGTTAACGAGGAAGACATCGCCCCTGAGCTCGAATTTCCGGAAGCCGACATTGAAAGGGACGGTTTCTCCTGGACAGTCCCCATTACGCACCGTAATATAGAGACGGTACAGCTCCGGCGTTTCCGAAGACCATTTGAGCACATCCTCTATCACGGCCTCGAAACTGAACGACCCTGTCTTCCCCGCTCCGATATTTTTCGACTCTTCGCCTGCCGCCACGGCCTTTCCGGACACCTTTTCCTCCAGCAAATAGCCGAGCGCCACCTGTCCGTCCTTCCCGGAACGGTTGCGCACCTCCGCATCCAACGAAAACAGACCGTTTTCATAGCTGTCATCGAGGGTAGACCTGACCCTGAAATCCCTCAATGCCGAAGGCTGTTGGGAAAACAGATATATGTCCCTTTCGATTCCGCTTATCCTCCAGAAATCCTGGCATTCAAGGAAAGAGCCGGTACTCCATCTGAGAATCACGAGCACGATGGTATTCTCGCCTTCCGTAAGATAATCGTTCACAATATATTCGGACGGATTTTTCGAATCCTCGCCATATCCCACTTCCCTGCCGTTTATGAAAACGTATGCCCCCGACTTGGCGCCCGAAACATGCAGGAATACATCGCGCCCCTCCCACTCGGACGGAACCTCGAAAGTCCTCCTGTAAACGCCAGCGGGGATGGCTTCAGGAAGCATCGGAGGCTGGGGCCTGTATGTCGCGAACTCGTACTGGTGGTTGGTGTACAGGGCCGTCCCGAAACCCTGCCTTTCCCAGTTGCCCGGCACCTTTATTTTATTCCACACGACACCGTCCGGCCGGCCGGCGGCCACGACAGCGGCAGGAAGTTCCCGGTAATCGTCCGTATAGACGAAATCCCACACCCCGTTAAGGGACATGTAATAAGGGCTGTCCTCGAATTTCAATGTCCTGGCCGACTCCAGGTCAGGATATGTCATGAACGAAGTCCTCGGATATTCCATATTCACCGCGACCGAATCAATTTCGGAAAAATAAGGTTCCAGCCGAAGCCTTTCCTGCGCCTGCACTACCCGAGCCTGTACAACCGGGAGCAGCAGAACCAGGCCGCCGGCAAAGGCCAGACGTGAGAACAAAAGGAAAATGTATTTCATATTCATTTTCATTCAGAAGCTGTTTAAAATTTTTCTCAGAAAATTTGAGACAGCTTCTCAGTATCGGTACATAAAAAATAACTCTGCAAAATTAGCAGAGTTTTTTTATAAGCTGCTTCAATATTGTTCAAAAAAAGGAGAACCTGACTTATTTGAACAATTCGGAATGAGTGCCCAACCTTACCAGTTTGATAATATTTTCCCTCTCGTCCAGCCAAATCAGCAGCAAATCATTTTTCACATGACATTCCATAAAACCAGTGTATTCCCCTACAAGAAGATGAGGTTTATATTCTCTTGACACTGTACCTGTTTCCTGCAACATCTTCAAAACGACAGAAAGACAGAATATCTCGTCTGCCCTGTTCCGATATTTCTTCAAATCTTTCTTGAACTGCCTTGTAATCTTCAACTCCCACATACCCGACTACTCCAACGATTTCACAAAATCCTCAAACGTATCCAAATTGAGTTTTTCAAGATTCCTCCCTTCTTTGGCTTCTTTCATTGATGCAAGTGTCTCATCATTGGGAGTCCTGTAGACAACATCCATAAGGACACTCTCTACATAGTTGTTGAGGCTTCTGTTCTCTTTCCTTGCCTCCATCTTAAGCCTTTCTATCAAGTCTTTCCTAAGTCTGAAAGCCGTCTGTTTTCTGTCCAGTGCCATTGTCTCCATATCTAAGTCATATTTAATATCACAAATATATAACATTAGTATAACAAAAACAAAAAAATTAGGATAAAAACTGATAGTAGAACCAAATCCGCATATATGCCCCTTTACAGAAAAATCGAAGGCAACCCTGCTGCAATTCTTAAAACCGACACCTATTTCAGGAATGGTCTGTATGCCTGAATACGGGAAACGAGGCCTTCATACCGGACTTTTAGACATAAGCAAATTTCATCGCAAAGTACGCTTTTCTTCCCTTTTACGGATTTTCTCTGTTTTCTTTTCTTCCCTCTCACGGATTCTCGCAGCTTTTTTTTTCTTCTTTCTCGCGAGCCTTTGCGGCAATCTCTTCTTCCTTTCTTAATTTTTCCTGTAATTTCCGCTCTTCCTCCTCTTTTTTAAGTTTTTCCATTTCCAATCTGTATTTTTCCTGTTGGAGTTCTAATTCCAATTGCCGCATCTCCTTTTCCTTTAAGATTTCAGCCTTTTCCTCTTCTGTCCTCTGTTTAATGCCAAACAGGGATTTGAAACCTTCTACCAAACCCTTTATGCCTTTTGTTTCGGAATTTTGTGAAGCTGGATTGTCGCCGAACAGCGAAGCAGCCAGCTCCTCGCACTTCTCATCTATTTCGTCCGCATTTATACCCGATTGCGTACTTGCCGTGCGTTCCAATTTTGCAGTTTCGACATTGAGAATCTTTGCGGTAATGAAAATGTTCGAAGCATCTATCATGGCTGTCTCGGCAACCAATATGTAACTTGCGCCGGTCATCGCTCCCAATTGCTTTATCTGGCTGTCACTGACCATTCCTGTCCGCTGGAAATCATGCTCGCCTACAATAGAGGCCAAATCCACCCTGTCGTACCCTTCGTAACCCGGCGTATTGGTTATGGCATACGAAAGGCTGCTCCGCACCATCAGTTTTATACCGTAACTGACCGCATCCTCCCTGTCCACGGTTTCGAGGATGGCGATTTTCTTTACTTCCTGCCCTCGCAAAGGCAGGACCGGCAATATCACAAACAGGAATGCCAGCAATAACAAATGATTGTTTCTCATGATTATTTGATAAATTTTACGATTATTTCACTTATACTCGAAGCGAGTCCCTTATATGCTTCCTTTGTCGCATCCTCATAACCGGCTGTATGGCTTCCGCTTCCGGAAACATTATCCGTCATGACCGTTTCCGAAGTAGCGCCATTCATTATGCTTATTTCTGCCGTCGCATGCGATGTATATACATGGAACCCTGAAAATTCCGCACAATTATAGTCATCCGATTCCGCATTTACAGTCACTATCCTGTCGGCTTCGGACACATTGTCGGTAAAGTTGCATCCTATTCGCGCCACCTCCCCTTTGACGGAACCGCACAGGCCGAAATCATTGCCGTCCTCGGAACGCACATTGTAAACTATACAGATTGACAGGCCATTGTCAAGTTCGGACAAAGTCTGTTTCATACTCTCGGCCAATACATTATATTTTTCCTGCAAAACATCCAGCCGGTTGCCGTCCATACCGAAAAACATCAGATAATAAAACAGGTCGCGGCTTTCAAGCAAGTTGTCCAATGCATTTTCCAAATCATCCCTCGCCTTGATTTTCAGCCCGTTCCCGATATCCCTGTCTATAGACGGCATGACTGCTGGCCCTCCCGGATGGCAAACTCCAGCGACTTGAGATAAAAATCCAAAGCAGCCGCCTTGTCTATGAACGCTATTGCCGCACCGTATCCGTCGGCCGGGTCATAATAGGTCCTGGTCTCTATCAGGCTTATATCCACATCGGTAATGAAAACCGTAGAAGAATAATACTCGACCGACGTCTTGCCGTTGTCGGCCTTTTTCTCGATTTGCGCCATATCACGGACTTTCATTTTTATTGAACGCGCCACATTCGCAACAGCGATATCCGCAAGATAACCGGTAAATTCCGCCGCTCCCTCATTCTTTTCATTGTAACTTTCCTGAATGTTGGATACGTAATTATCTGACTGATAGCCTTTCCATGCGGAAGGCACTCCCTGCGCACGGACACAAGGACACAGAACCAGCAGAGAAGAAAGCGACACAAGGAACAACCGCCGCATTTTCATAACCTTCAAATGCCTTTGGCCGCTTCCATTATCGATTTATTGATATCGATAAATTCATCCAGCTCATCCTTGTCAAGTTCATTTTCAGGTATCTTTCCGGCGGTATCCAGCAAATCGTTAAAACGGTCGCCCCTGATTCCGACTTTCGCAGTCACATTGTACATTCCGGTAGAAGGATTGTATTCAATGACAGTTTCACCGAACGGCTCGCAGGCATTCTGGACCGAAACGCTTATCTGCTCCCAATATGAAGAGAGGGCCTGCTGTACCTTGCCGTTATTGGCCAGGTTCCCCCGCTGTGCCTGATCCTGGACGATATTGTTCAGCACACGCGAAATGGTTGCATAGGCTTCCCTTTGGGCCAGCTCTATGGCAACTTGTTTGTTGTCCGCCGTACCTATGCCGGCATACCATTTAAAAGGCATTTTGATTAATTTCGTGCCGTCTTCATTAAGGACCTCGGCCTCATCGATACCATGAAGTCTTACCGTCTCTACCATAACTTTATCGCCTTCAAGACTTTTGCCTTTCTCGCGCGAAACATCGGCAGACCTCTTGCCTGCACCGCAAGACGTCAACAACAGCAATGCCGCCACAATGTAAAAAAGCTTTTCATACATCTGTATTTTTCCCGCCGGCCCATTACGGATTTGCTACAAACAAGAAAGTGTGGAGCCGATTCCGCCTGTCTTATAGAAGGTTGTGGCTAACCCAAAGGAAAACAGACGATACCCAATACCCCACACTCTATAGATACGAAAACCAAGGGACACGAATGCCCCTTAATACAGATATATCTAAAACAAGAGTGAGTGTTGTCCGGTCATGTCCCTTCCTTTTGTCAACTAGACCGTATTTTTACAAATTATTGACTATTAACAACTTACAAAGAAACCAGATGGCTGTGGGGTGAAAAATAAGGACCAGCGGAACCGCCATGCTCAGATACGGAAACAGGCAGCCACACTTTCGCGTAACTGCCTGAAATCATCCGTGGAGATAGTCGGAGTCGAACCGACGACCCTCTGCTTGCAAGGCAGATGCTCTAGCCAACTGAGCTATACCCCCATTGCCTTATTGCATTCAAAGCGGATGCAAAGATAAGCACAATTTATTTAGTTGCAAAATTTTTATCACAAGCAACATAGATAACACAGGCAAAACGGGACAAACCAAGGCAAACCGGGGCAAGCCGATAAACCGCCAGGTCCCGTAATCCTACGAAACTGTTTCTAATATTTCCTGTAACGGAATTTGAGATTGTCAAGACAGAAATATGCCGGAGTGTTCATTCCGTATTCGCCGCTGTCCGAAGAGGTAAGGACAAAATCCATATACAACACATCCGTCATGCTGCTCAGGTCTATTTCCGTCCAGCTGTTGCAGACGTAGGATTTTCCATCCCTGAAATCAGCAAGATAATATTCCACGGATTTTTCACTGCCATCGGCGCAGACAGCCTTTACCGTAAGGAGAAACCAGTCGCCCGGGCCGAATTTTTTACTGAAATCGGAACCGTTGAGCATGTCCAGCGCGACATAAGTCGAATTCGTAACGCACACGGACTCGAGATTCACCCTGATATCGTCCGAAAATATTATTTTCCTGCCTTCCAGCTGCGACTCGAACGTATTATAATAGTAAACGGCAAAATTCGACGACCCATCGCACCCGCCATTCCCATAAACGCTGAACTGATTGACTATCCCTGGGGTTTCGGTATCATTCAGACATGAAAATGCAAAACCTTCATAGCTTCCGTATTCAGACTGGAAATTATTGGCAAAAACGGCTATGCCTCCTTCGAAAGAGTATGGAACGGAGGATATGAAACCGGTAGTATCGAAAGAGATATCTTCAAAAGTGACTTCTGCCGCTACAAAATCCTTATTTTCCAAAAAACTGCAAGCCGACACCGCCGAACAGATGACGATGGAGAGCAAAAAAAACAAACGTCTCATTTTCCGTTTTAATTATAACTCAAATTAACAAACAAAAAAAACGGGGCCGGCCTTTACGGACAGTACCCCGTTTCCCAGGGTGCCGGGTGGGACTCGAACCCACGACATTCAGAACCACAATCTGACGCTCTAACCAACTGAACTACAGGCACCATTTTCCTTTCAATCCTGAAAGGGACTGCAAAGATACACATTTTTTCATTCGAACCAAAAAAAATCTGACAACCTCCAAAAAATTTTCCTACGACGGCAATTTTTCCGCTTCCGGATAACCGTATTGGAATAATATTGCCTATATTTGTGGGATTAAATTTTGCATGGAAAACCATGCGCGCTGAAGACAATTACAATACATAATTATAAAAAATGGCACGTGAAATAAAATTCTCCCTCGTTTATAGGGACATGTGGCAATCATCGGGAAAATATGTCCCTATGGTCCACCAGCTTAAAGAAGTCGCTCCAGCCATAATCGACATGGGATGTTTCGACAGGGTCGAGACGAACGGAGGAGCTTTCGAACAGGTAAACCTGCTTTTCGGACAGAACCCGAACAGGGCCGTCCGTGAATGGACTGCGCCTTTCAACAAGGTAGGCATCCAGACACACATGCTCGAAAGGGGTCTCAATGCGCTCAGGATGTTCCCGGTTCCGGCAGACGTCCGCGAATTGATGTACAAGGTAAAAGCAAAACAGGGAACCAACATTTCCAGATCGTTCTGCGGACTTAACGACCACAGGAACCTCAGACTTTCTGTAGAATACGCCAAGAAAGGCGGAATGATTTCCCAGGTAGCCCTGTCCATCACCCACTCCCCGATCCACACGGTCGAATACTACATGGACATCGTAGACAAAGTTGTCGAATACGGTTGCGATGAAATCTGCCTCAAGGACATGGCCGGAATAGGCCGCCCTACCGCATTGGCAAAACTCGTGGCCGCCATCAAGAAGAAATATCCTAACATGCCTGTCCAGTACCACGGCCATACGGGCCCTGGATTTTCTCCGGCTTCCATGCTCGAAGTTGCCCGTGCCGGTGCGGACTACCTTGATGTTGCGGTAGAACCGCTGTCATGGGGCAAGGTTCACCCGGACGTAATCACAATCCGTGAAATGATGAAAGCCGACGGCTTCCTCGTAAAAGACCTTAACATGGACGCATACATGGAAGTCAGAAGGCTGACACAGTCATTCATAGACGACTTCCTCGGCTATTGGATAGACAAAGGCAACTCCAAGATGAGTTCCCTCCTCGTAGGCTGCGGACTTCCAGGAGGCATGATGGGCTCAATGATGGCCGACCTGAAAGGATTCCACGGAGCTATAAACCTGTCACTGAAGAACCAGGGCAAGCCAGAACTCACTCTTGACAACCTTATGGTATTGCTCTTCAAGGAAGTCGAGTATGTATGGCCGAGACTGGGTTATCCGCCATTGGTAACTCCTTTCAGCCAGTATGTCAAGAATACGGCGCTCATGAACCTCATGAATACGCTCAAAGGACAGCCTCGCTGGACTACCATAGACAAGGATACATGGAACATGATTCTCGGCAAAACCGGAAAACTTCCTGGACCTCTTGCTCCTGAAATCGTTGAACTTGCCAAGAGCAAAGGCCTTGAATTCTACACCGGCAACCCTCAGGACGCCTTCCCTAACGAGCTCGACAAGTACAGGAAAGACATGCAGGAAAGGGGCTGGGACTTCGGCGAAGACGACGAAGAACTCTTCGAATATGCAATGCACGAGAGGCAGTATCTCGATTACAAGAGCGGCATAGCTGAAGAAAGGTTCAAGAAAGACCTCGAAGCTGCAAGGGCCAAAGCCGGCGCACCGATTGTCATCACAAGGCCTGTAGTCGAAATGCCTAAGTTCGATATAGAAAAAATTACCGAAAAATACCCTAACGCAAAACCTGTGCAGGCTCCTGTAAAGGGTCAGGTAATATGGCAGATAGATGTAGACGATGCATCTACGGCACCTAATATCGGCACAAAGGTTGAAGCCGACAAACCTTTGTGCTACGTCCAGGCATATTACGGAATGGAAGAAGTAGTTTCAGGTTTCGACGGCAAGATTGTGGCTATCTGCGCAAAACAGGGCGACAATGTGGCCAAAGGCGAGATAATAGCATTTGCCGAATAGCAAATGCTTGTAGCAATAAAGCGAAAGAGGGTACACTTGGATATTCAAGCGTATCCTCTTTCCTGTTTTCCGGCATGGGATATCCCCATACAGGCCAAAATGAAACATTGCCCCGAGTTAACTCCGTCTGCACCGCGGACCGGATTTTCTTAAAATCGAATAAACGGCCAAACCAATGACAATTGCACTTACGGCACAGGCCCATATATTCGTTTTAACGGAAACCGCCTCAATCTTCATCGGCCCGTCTATCATCCTGATAGGATAAACGTACCACAAGGCAGTTTTCCCATCGCACTGTTTCGCGTCCGTTGAAACTATCTTCCCTGGCATCTTTACAGAAAAATACCAATACGAGGAAAATTTTTCGAGAGCCTGCTCCTCTGTCGCATTATAAAGACTGTCAATCACCTGTTTATGCGTTTCATACAGTCCATTGAAATATGAACAGTCGAAATATTCATCCGCAATATCGCTGAAATATTCGGGATCTGCCGAGCCGGATATATCGGATAACACAACTTGCGAAAATATGTCCGCCTTATTCTTCACCAACGAATCTGCCATCTTTTTGTCTACATAAGGCATGAACAAATCGAGATCGAATTCAAGGCAAGAATACGCATACCACTTCAAAAAATCATTATTTATATCGTCAAGTTGATAAAAAATCTCATAGCCGCTCATGGCAGGATCCATTCCTTCGCCTCTCAACCAAATGTTCCTATCCTGCAAATCGATAAATTCTTCTATCGGAAGAACAGGCAATTCGCATTTAGGAAAATAAGCCGAATAAACGTATTCAGTAGTAAACCACTTGAAATGCTTATCGATTTTTTCCCGTATCCCGGGTATGAAAAAAAGACCCAGGGAATCCGGTTTGCCCGAGATGCACGTAGCCGCGGCCTTATATCTGTTGTCATTTCCTTTAATAAAAAAAGATGAATCCTGTCCGCCTGCTTCCGACACCTTCCACCCATTTGCCCTGAAATCATTAAGTATGGCAGTATCGGAGAGAAATACCTTTCTATGTACCCTATCCGTATGACTAATATCCGTAGTTACATAATAATAATCCTCAGCGCACGAAACATCCAAAAACAAAACAGCCACCATTGCTGCGATAAAACACAATAATCTATTTTTTTTCATTCTGTAAAAAAATTAATTTTTTCTTATAGGTATCCAAACGTACTTCAAACTGGACGGAGTTTTCGGGCAGATACTTCTCAGAATAGAAGACAGCCGGCACCCCAGAATGCGACACATACAATGGTTTTCCAGCCCGGACTCCCTGTCCGGAGTAAAAAAGCAGGGCTAAGGACACTGTAAGCACCGCACAGACAACTGAAACAGTAAAGCGGTAAAACGTCATACGCCACGATGAATCTTCCGTCATACTTTGCATGCGCATTTCTTTCAACAATGACTTTACCAAAGATTTCGGAAATACCGGACCCGTTTTCCTCATCTTCTTTATAAATTCCTCATAATCCATCATTTATACCTCCTCTGCAATGTGTTTTTAATATTTTTTCTGGCTAAATACAAATTGCTCTTTATTGAATCGTATGTCATACCTGTAATATATGAAATTTCTTTATAAGACAGGCCCTCAAGTTCCGAAAGACAGAACACGCCCCTCTGCGAAGGTGTCAGTTTTGACAAAACAATTTTCAGTAATTTTCTGAAATCATCCTTGACTGTGGGATCCTCAAAATCAAGGGAATCATCCGAAAACACGCCGTACTCCGATTCAAAGACCGCTTTCCGGTCAAGTTCACGCAGACGGTCCACGGAAAGATTATAGGCTATATGGTAAATCCATGTCGACAATTTGTATTTTTCATCATAATCCGCAGCTTTCATCCATACCTTGACAAAGACTTCCTGTGCAATATCATCGACCTCATCGCTGTCTTGCAAAATTCGGTAGACGAGGCGGTACACCATATTTCCATACCGTTTAAGCAAAACAGGCATAGGCCATTGATATCCATCAGACAACAAACGCATCAGATATGCATCGCTCAATATTTTCATTTCACTTAAAATAAGAATATTATAAGCATAATCGCGAAATCATTTGCAAACTTTAACTAATATACGCATAACGACACATAAAGTAAAAAAAACATACAATTATTTACGACAAAAGGATGCGCCCTACTTGTTTTCAGGCACATCCTTCGATTTTAAAATATATCACTTCTAAAATGCCAGAATATAAAAATACGCTCCTTCCGATGTCTTCATCCATTGCGAAATCATAGGAAACCTGGCATACATTGAATACGCCTGGCCAGGACTGTTTGCGTATGTTTCCGAACTTGACCAATAGTACATATCATCGTCCCCGATAAGATCCGCACCCGAAATTTCCGAAAGCGAAGCGTTGACAACGTCTCTGTTAGGAGCCTCATTAAATATATTATATATATTATCATCGTATTCTCCGTAAAACATCAGGGTAACTTCCTTTATAGACGGCAAATACCATCCGGTAGAAGAATCCGGGGCAGGAGTCTCTGCTTCAAATGAAGAAATTCCGGACACGACATCTACAATACAATCCGCATGTGACAGTTCTTCATTAAAAGCCTTTATTGCCTTGGTATACTGGTATCCAAGCATTTCATTAAGATTGTCTTCGGGAAGATTGCCATTCATTCCGCCTAACAGACTTTCATATCCCGAAAGATTTTCCTGCACCCAGACATCTACATGATCATTGTAATTTGAATATCCCGCTTGCCAAGGGCCTTTCTGGCACTGTAAAGAAACCACAAGGCCATGCGTACATTCAGGATAGTCATTCCTTAAAATACCATCGTCTTGTGCAGGGTCACCGACATAAAATACGACACCTACTACCTGCTTCTCATCATCGAGATTGGAGGACCATGTTCCGTCTGAATAATAAAAATCGCCAATCTGCGGAGCTGGCAATTGCACGGCAGTCACCGTAACATTGCACTCTGACATTACACTCTGACACGTTACAGTAATGATAGCTTTACCTGCGGACACAGCAGTCACAGTACCTTCATTATCGACAACTGCGACATTCCCGTCTGAAGTCGCCCATTCGAGGACAACATCGTCCAAGCCTTCAGGCATTACAGTAGCGGTCAAAGTATGAGTCTGCCCGACAGTAAGTTCTATATCGACTTCACTAAGGATTATATCTTCCACAGACTTTTCCACGACATTCACTTCACATTCATCATAAACATCACCTGCCTTCGCTGTAATTGTAACGTTCCCCACGGCCAAAGCGGAGACGAGGCCTTCATCATCGACTACTGCCACAGACTCATCTGAAGACAACCACTGGATTTCAGTCCACTCAGCCGCCTCTTCCGGCTCTATTGTTGCCGTAAACTTCAATTTTTCGCCCTTGACCATTGTGCGTTTATCCTTATCCAGTTTTACCGATTCTACATCGGGATTTGCCCCTGATCCACTGGCAACCATCACTGAACAAACATCAGACACATCACCGCAACTTACAGATATTTCTGCATTTCCGGAAGATACTGCCGTAACCAGACCGTCATCTACCGTCACTACAGCCGGATTCGAGGAAGACCATGAAAGGATTACATCATGGCTGTTTCCAGTAACCGACACCGACAATCTTACCGTGTCGCCAACCGCCATATTGAGCTCTGAATGGCTTAATTCGATAGACTGCAATTCCTCCGTCTTCTGGCACGCGGAAAACAGAAAAACTGACAATACAAAACAAAAGATAAAATTCAACTTTTTCATATCATTTCATATTAAGATTCTTTCATCCCCATACATCTGACAAGCAAGTTCAGCCCAACATGAAAAGCATTATAATTATATATTCCACGCTACTTGCCAAACAAAAATACGAATTAATAAGGAGGGAAAAGCTATACAGGACGGAAAAATATATATAATTTATATGCACATCAAAGATGAATTACCTTATTTTCAATAAAATAGATTCAGGCAAAAAAAAGAATCCGGACCAGAAGATACGGGCGGGACGGATACGAAAAAAAAGGAGGCCCCTCGCGCACGGGACGAGCCCGGTGTCGCTGGGACCTCCTCATCAAGGACGGCGGCGGCCTACTCTCCCGCCCTTACGGGCAGTACCATCGGCGATGGCGGGCTTAACTTCTCTGTTCGGGATGGGAAGAGGTGGGACCCCGCCTCCATTGCCGCCTTTATTCGTCACGGGGGAACGGGTCACCGTTGCCCCCGCGTATGCGGCAGGAAAGAGACACTTCGAGGCGCCGGAACGAAACCTACGGGCAATTAGTACGGGTCGGCTTTGCCGTCGCCGGCTTTGCACCTCCCGCCTATCGACGTGGTAGTCTCCCACGGCCCTTAAACGGAGATCTTATCTCGGAGGGGGCTTCGCGCTTAGATGCTTTCAGCGCTTATCACTTCCGGACTTGGCTACCCGGCGGTGCAGCTGGCGCCACAACCGGCACGCCAGAGGTCCGTCCGTCCCGGTCCTCTCGTACTAAGGACGGCGCTCCTCAAATCTCCCACGCCCGCAACAGATAGGGACCGAACTGTCTCACGACGTTCTGAACCCAGCTCGCGTGCCACTTTAATCGGCGAACAGCCGAACCCTTGGGACCTGCTCCAGCCCCAGGACGTGACGAGCCGACATCGAGGTGCCAAACCGCCCCGTCGATCTGAGCTCTTGGGGGCGATCAGCCTGTTATCCCCGGAGTACCTTTTATCCTTTGAGCGACGGCCCTTCCATGCGGAACCGCCGGATCACTTTGCCCTGCTTTCGCACCTGGTCGACTTGTCGGTCTCTCAGTCAAGCGCGCTTCTGCCAATGCACTCAACGCACGGTTGCCATTCGTGCTGAGCGCGCCTTGGGAAGCCTCCGTTACCCTTTTGGAGGCGACCACCCCAGTCAAACTACCCGCCAAGCGGTGTCCCCCATT